>CAVQFB010000001.1:0-217524 GCA_963711675.1 uncultured Acidobacteriota bacterium
TCAAGACGAAACCCATGTATTTACCACCATCCTTGCAATCCCGAACTATCGGTTGAAAACAACAGACAAGACCGTGATCAGTTTCCAAGAGCGGCCCGCGGGACAACCGGAAGCCCTTAAAGAATGGTTCTATCCCGGGCGCCAATGGGGTGAAGAGTTTGTTTATGCAAAGTCGAGGGCCGTGGAACTGGCCAAGGAAACAAATGAACCAGTTCTCGCGACGCCGATCGAGTTGGCAGCAGCTCCTATCGAGGCTTTGAAGACGGCACCAATAGAGGCCGTTGATCCGAAAGGCGAACCAATTGAACTAGCGCAGGTTGTTGAAGCACCGCCGGCGACGCAGAGCCTTCGACCGTGGCCGAACCACTCTGCCGAAAACGGCCAGTTCATTGCCATTTATTGGGCTGATGGGGCTGGTAGCGCTGGGAGGGGGCTTCGCTCTGATGCTCATTTCCAGGCGAGCTCTATTAAACTAAGCGAGTGTCGGAATGCCACGGGGCGATTCGACGTCAAGCTGCGAAGGAGGTGGTGGCGAGTGCCACCTCCCACACTTCCGGAAAGCACCATCCGAATGTCAGAACTGTCCTCATCTCGACCACGGCCGCACGGCAGGCCGGGAGGGCGAACTGACGAATTCTCCGGCACTGAATACGAACTCGGCTGGGACGCGCCTACACACGCCTGATCGTACTTGTTGCCTTGGTCGTTCTACCCAGCCTCGTCCGACCTCAAGAATCATCTCCGTTACAGCAGTCACGGATTGACGACTACACCATTCGCGTGACCGTTGAAGAGGTGGTGCTTCACGCGACCGCTCAAAACCGCAAAGGCGCTCTTGTTTCCGGACTCGGCAAAGAAGAGTTTCAAGTCTACGAGGACGGAGTGCCTCAAGAAATTAGGCATTTCAGTCACGAGGATATTCCGGTAACTGTGGGGTTGGTCGTCGACAACAGTGGAAGCATGAGGCCAAACGCGCTGACGTGATTGCCGCAGCCTTGGCATTTGTGCGGTCCAGCAACCCGATGGATCAAATGTTCGTGGTCACTTTCAACGAGAAGGTGTCGTTCGGCCTTCCGAACAACATGCCGTTTACAGACGACGTCGTTCAGTTGGGGGCCGCGCTATCCCGAATCTCCGCAAATGGTGACACAGCGATGTACGACGCGGTTGCTGTTGCGCTTGAACATCGAAAAAGGGGAATCGCGACAAAAAGTACTGATCGTGATCAGCGACGGGGGCGACAATGCCAGCAAGCACAATCTGTCTCAGATCAGGGCCATGGCGGCCACCCTGACGCAATTATCTATACCATCGGTATCTTTGATGAGCAGGATGCCGACCAAAACCCACGTGCTCAGGCAACTCGCCAAGGATACGGGCGGCGAAGCATTCTTGCCGGAGTCATTGAAGGAAGTTCTTCCTATTTGTGAACGCATCGCTCGTGATGTTCGCAATCAGTACACGATCGCCTATATTCCTTCCAACAGAAAGCCGGACGGAACCTATCGTCACATTCAGGTGAGGGCCAACACGCCGGGACACGAGCATTTGGTCATCCGCACCCGGGCCGGTTACCTCGCACCGTCCGTGCTTCCATCACCATCGCCAAAGGCGACTGATCATGACGCTCAGAACTGAACGCGAGATGCGCCCCACGCGAATCCGACGTATTCTTCGCTGGACTCAACGCCTGCTTTTCATCACTGGCGCTCTCGCCCTCGGCTACGTCGGCTTCACCTTGCTCGACGCAAGGCTTTATCAAGTTTCTGCAAAACGATCCCTGGAAGGCGAGATCCACCAAGAAAAAGAGCACCACGAATCACAGCTTAAACCAGCGGTCAAAACGGGCGACGTTCTGGGTCGAGTAGATATCCCGCGACTAGGAATTTCCGTCGCAGTCCTGCAAGGGACCAGTTCGCGAACGTTGCGGCTGGGTGCAGGACATATCGAAGGGACGCCGCTTCCAGGGGACACCGGGAACAGCGGAATCGCCGGACACCGCGACACCTTTTTTCGTGAACTGAAAGACATTCGCGAGAATGATGAGATTCAATTGCAGACGGCAACGGACCTTTTCCACTACCGGGTCGATTGGGTCAAGGTCGTCGATCCCGATGACATCACAGTTCTGGAGCCTTCGACACAAGAATCCGCGCTCACGCTCGTGACTTGCTACCCCTTTTATTTCGTCGGGTCGGCACCGAAGCGGTTTGTCGTGCGAGCGCACAAGTATTAACCGCCGGTGTAATGAGCGCTCAGGCGAGTCCCGCCCAGTTCGAGAGCATTCGGAAATGATTGTGCGCCGCCTTACGACGCGGCGCGATCATTGCTTCTCCCCGCGCACACGGTAGCTGCAATCAGCATGGCATGGCTGAGGGCATCTTGGGGTAGGACGGTTGCGAGTGGACGAGCATTCCTAATTTCTTCAGTGGTGGGCGGCGTAAGTTCAATGATGTAGTCCTTCCCCATGTCCTCATTTGAACGTACCAAATTCAGGAACTCGCCCTTCTCCTCGGGAGACGAAAAGGAAAACAGAAGCTCGTAAGCGCTGGCGTCAGGATCGCCGAGGAGTACCAGCGAGCGCGTGTTCGTGAGATTTGCATAGCCGACCAGGTGCCCGATGATGTCGGCGGCAAAGATCGGAGCCTCTGGATTATCGGGGGGCAAGAATTCGACGATGCAGAGCCAGTCCTTCTCATCTTGCCAGTACGGCTCGAAATCGTCTTTGTTTCGTTCCCAAGATCGCAGATCCCTTTTTCCGGGTTTTGGTTCAGAACCCGCGATACACAGACGATACACAGAGTGTCGGTTCCTTTGTATTCCTACGTGCGATTTCAAGGGCATTACGGTAAAACCGGTGCCTTGTAATTACAACGTGATACAGTCCGTACGAGCGCCCTTTCACGGCGGTAACAGGGGTTCGAATCCCCTCGGGGACGCCAACAAAATAAAAGAGTTGCGGGAAACGCCGTTTTTTCGCCGGGACACACAGCGGGACAAACAAACTTCAGCTTGTCTTCTTTCCCTTATTCTCTCCCACCGCATCGCCACTAGCTTCCCCTGCGTCTTGCGCTTCGCCGGTGTCACCCGCAGGGACGTACACGTCCATCGTGATCCGCGACGAGCCATGACGCGATAGTTCCTGAACCACCTTCACGTGGTCGCGGCGAACCATTCCTCACAGCTCTGGAAGAACTTCAACTAAAGTCAATCAGCTTTTGCCTGGCCTAAGTGGCCAGACGGTATAATCCGCCCACGGGCAACCTCCTGGGGCAATTTGGATTGCGCCACTGGTCCTGAGGCGGAGGGAGATTGAAAGACAAGTTACGGTTTCTTGTCGTCCTGGCTTTATCTCTTGGTTTTGGGGCCCAGTCGTCAAGGGCGCAGCTCAAGACTCGAAATGTCGTTCTCATCGTGAGCGATGGTCTGCGTTGGCAGGAGGTATTCACCGGCGCCGATCCGAGTCTGCTGACCCAGAAGCACGGCGGAATCTGGGCAACCCCGGAACGATTGCGGCGCGAGTTTTGGAATGACGACCCGGCAAAGCGCCGGGAAATGCTATTTCCGTTTCTCTGGGGTGTCGTGGCCAAGCAAGGCCAGATTCTCGGCAACCAGAACAAGGGCAGCATCGCACGCGTCACGAACGGTCTCGCCTTCTCCTATCCGGGATACAACGAGATGCTGACTGGGCGGGCGGATCCGCGCATCAACAGCAACGAGTTCGGGCCCAATCCGAACACGACCGTCTTTGAGTGGGTAAACCACTTCCCCGAGTTTCACGCGCAAGTTGCTGTGTACGCTACCTGGGAGGTCTTCAAGAACATCTTCAACGAATCCCGCAGCGAGCTTGTGATGCAGGCGGGATGGGATCTGCCCGAAAAGGGCAATCTCACGCCCAGGCAAGAACTGCTGAACGAACTGTATCGAACGACTACGCGTCTCGACGACGAAGACGTGTGGGATTCCTTCCTGCAGGTGCCGCTGCTCGACTACGTGAAGTCCGCCCATCCGCGTCTGCTCTTTGTGGGTTACGGAGAGACCGACAATTGGGCTCATTCCGGTCGTTATGACCTGGTGCTTGAGAGCGCGCATCAGTTCGACGACTTTCTAAGGCAACTCTGGGAGACTATGCAGGCGATGCCGGAATACCGTGGCCAAACGACTTTTATCATCACGACTGATCATGGTCGAGGCAGCGGTCTGGAAGACTGGAAGGAACACGGCGTGGAGCAGAAAGGAGCGGAGAACATTTGGATCGCTGTGATGGGCCCGGACACGGACGCTTTAGGGGAGCGTTCGAACGCTCCCACGGTCACGCAGTCTGAGATAGCAGCCACCGTAGCTCAGCTTCTCGGCAAGGATTTTCGTCAGGCTTCGCCTGACGCTGCGATGCCGCTCCCTGGCCTCGTCTTCAAAACGAGGTGATCGAATGTGTATTGGAAGCGGCCGATCGCGCTCTCTACCAGGTGAAGCGGGCGTCAGGTTCAACGCTGGGTCGGTCGGCGATCCGGGACATTGTGTTTCAATCACCCACGGTCCTTTTCTCCGGCGCCGCACGGAGGAATATGGTCTGTCCGACCGCCAGTCGACCGATGCGAGTGACTGTGCCGTAGATGCCCGCGTTGTTCTGATTCGCACGAACGACCGCCTTCAGCATTTCTGGCGCCGGGCTGGCGGTGTCGGGATCAAGGTTCACCATCGAGCAGCGGACGTCGTGCGTGGTGACGGCGATTGCGGGGGCGTCGTCCCCCTCTGCCGAATGAGAGCACGCCGCCCAACCACTCGTCTTCCTGGAAAGGAACCGGTCGCAGTAAACGAACCACAACATTCGGGCGAAATCGTCGCACGTCCGGGCTCAGCCCGGCGAGTCGTCCGATCTCGCGCACCGTATCGGAGGCGATCACGGAGATGCTCGCGTCATCGAAGATGCCGTGCTTCATCTGCATCATCTGCACCGGAGCTCCGTAGCGGCGTCCCACCTCTTTGGCCAAGTCCTCCCCGAAGACGGGCATCTCATCGCCATCCGGCGTGCGAATGTGCGTAGGAAGGTCTCCCTTAGCACCGTCTTCACGGCGCTGCGGAGTAAACAGGAGCAGGTCGGGAAGGTTGCTTGCGCTTAGCCACGGGAAGTCGCTGCGGTCATCCATCCGCCGGAATGCCAGGCGTCGGTCACCGTCGAGGCCGTGCCAGCCCAGGTTGGCGACCTCGAGTCGTTCGCCGCGCATGGACTTCACGGGATACCGGAAGATCGCCTCCACCTGTCCGATTTCTATGAGCATACTCGATCCGAGTCCGCCCAACAGATGGGGTTGTTTTCGTGGGCGCAGCGACGAGGAAGTGAGCGCATGTTGGAAGTTGGTGCGGCTACGGGAAGCCGCAGAACCGTTCCCCGGTGTCCTCTGTGGTTAAGGTTTTGCCCTACGCCAGACTATACTTTCCCCGCTCAATCACCTTCGGCGCGATCTGCTGCCGCAGCTCAATGGTGTTGAACGGCTCGTGCTTCGCCAGCCGCCGCAGGATCGCCAGTTGCGTGCGCAGCATGTCGCCTTCGGCGACAGCGGCGATCACTTTCTTCGCCGCGGATTCGATCTTTTCCATGCGCCTGCGTCAGATAGACGCGCGTCATGGCAATCGGCAACGCGGCCGCGCGCTTCGCCCTGCTGCTCGACCAGTCTTCTGCGCCCGCAGCACGGCCGATTCCATGGCGTAGATCTCAATCGTCATGTCGGCGATCGCGCCCATGATTTCCTGCTGGTCCTGAATCGCCTGCATATATTTCTGCGTGGCCGCGCCGGCGGCAAACAGGCCAAGCTTCTTGGCCTGCGCCACCAGTTTGCGTTCGTCGGCCAGCGGGCCTTCGATCTCCTCGCCCATCGACGGCCCGGCACAGCACTTCATCCATCAACTTCTTGATCGCCGGCATCAGCGGCAACTGCCCGCTCATCGCGCGCTTCAGCAGGAAGCCGGTGATGATCAGCCGGTTGATTTCGTTCGTGCCTTCGAAGATGCGGTTGATGCGCGCATCGCGATAGGCGCGCTCCGCCGGATACTCTTCGACAAATCCGTAGCCGCCGTAGATCTGCACGGTCTCGTCGACCACGTAGTCGATCATCTCCGAGCCCCAGACTTTGATGATCGAGCACTCGACCGCGTATTCCTCGATCGCTTTGCGGGTCTCCTTCGCCGCGTCCGCGCTCGATCTTGTCGACCTCCGCCAGCGCCACGTCCATCATGCCCACCGTGCGGTAGACCAGCGACTCGCCGACATAAATCAGCGTCGCCATGTTGGCGAGTTTTTTCGCGCACCAGGCCGAAGTCGGCGATCACCTTGCCGAACGCCTTGCGCTGCTTGGCATAGGCGATCGGCATTTTCCAGCGACACCCGCGCTCCACCCACGCACATCGCGCCCAGCTTGAAGCGGCCGACGTTCAGAATGTTGAACGCGATCACGTGCGCCCTTGCCGATTTCGCCCAGCAGATTTTCCGACCGGCACCTTGCAGTCGTTCAGAATGATCGGGACAGGTCGACGATCCGCGAATGCCCATCTTGTGCTCTTCCGCGCCGACGGAAAATCCCGGGAAAGTTCTTTCCACGAGAAACGCGGTGAATTTCTCGCCGTCGATTTTCGCGAACACGGTGAACAGGTCGGCGAAGCCGGCGTTGGTGATCCACATCTTCTCGCCGTTCAGAATGTAGTGTTTGCCGTCGGCCGAAAGCTCGGCGCGCGCGCGGCAATTCAGCGCGTCCGAGCCGGAAGACGCTTCCGACAAGCGCATAGGCGCCGACGATCTCTCCCGCCGCCAGCCGCGGCAGATATTTCTTCTTCTGCTCTTCGGTGCCGAAATAAACGATGGGCAACAGTGCCGATGCCGCTGTGCGCGCCCCAGGTCGTGGCGAAAGCCGGCGTACTTGGCGATGTGGTCGGCGATGACCGCGGCCGTGACTTTGTCCATCTCCAGGCCGCCGTAAGCTTCGGGAATTTCGACCGCGCTCAGTCCCAGGTCGCCGGCTTTTTTCAGCAGATCGCGCGGAGATCGGAGAAATCCTTGTGCTCCATCTTCTCGGCGTTGGGCAGAATTTCGTTGACCGCAAACTCTTCCGCCGTCTGCCCGATCAGCTGGTGCTGCTCGGTGAAATCTTCCGGCGTGAAAACTTCGTCGGGCTGGCGCTCTTCCAGCAGAAAACTGCCGCCGGAAATCTTGGTACTTAGGAATTGCGGATCGTCGCCATGTATCAAAAGCCTTTCTCACCACAGAGGCACAGAGGCCCGAGGGGAATTATCGCATGGACTATTGTACTTCATGCCATTCACGAAACGCTTGACGATCCGCAGGCGAGCAACATGAAGGTTGAAACACGAATCCCCATTTCCTCAGTGACTTCGCGTCCTCTGCTTGATGGTTAACTGAGATTCTCGAAAATCCCCGCCGCGCCCATGCCCCCGCCGACGCACATCGTCACCATCCCGTAGCGCGCATTGCGCCGCTTCATCTCGCGAATGATCGTCGCCGTCAGCTTCGCGCCGGTGCATCCCAGCGGATGCCCCAGCGCAATCGCGCCGCCATTCGGATTCACCCGCTCCGGATCGAGCCCGGCTTCTTTGATCACCGCCAGCGACTGCGCCGCGAAAGCTTCGTTCAGTTCGATCACGTCAATATCTGCACAGCTTCAGCCCTGCCATCTTCAGCGCCTTCGGAATCGCGAACACCGGCCCCAGGCCCATCTCTTCCGGCTTGTATCCCGCAGTCGCAAACGAAACATAGCGTGCCAGCGGCTTGATCCCGAGCGTCTTCGCGCGCTCCGCCGACATCACGACCGCCGCCGCCGCTCCATCCGACATCTGCGAGGAATTGCCCGCCGTGACCGATGCCCTTCACGTGGAACGCCGGCTTCAGCGCGAGCAGAGCCTCGAGCGATGTATCGGCCCGCGGGCCCTTCGTCCACTTTGAACGTGATCTCCTGCCGCTTGGGCTTCGACCCATTCGGCGTGGTAAAGCTCACCGGCACTGGCACGGTTTCGTCATCAAACTTTCCCGCCTGGATCGCGGCCAGCGCCTTCTGATGGCTGCGCAGCGAGAATTTGTCCGCCGCTTCGCGCGTGATGCCGAAGCGCTGCGCCACCCGCTCCGCCGTCAGCCCCATCGACAAGATAAGCGTCGGGATAATGGTCCACCAGCCAGGGATTGGGCGAAATCTTGTTGCCGCCCATCGGGATCATCGACATGGATTCGGTCCCGCCGGCGACAATCGTCTCGGCGCCGCCCGCCATGATGCGCTCCGCCGCCATGGCGATCGCCTGCAGCCCGGACGAGCAAAAGCGATTGATGGTCAGCGCCGAAACTTCGACCGGCAGTCCAGCCCGCAGCGAGGCGATGCGCGCCACGTTCATCCCCTGCTCGCCTCGGGCATGGCGCAGCCCAGAATCACGTCTTCGATCTCTTTCGGATCGAGTTGCGGCACGCGCTCCAGCGCGCCCTTGATGGCAATCGCGGCCAGTTCATCAGGACGAGTCGCCCGCAGCGTGCCTTTGAACGCCCGTGCCCACAGGAGTGCGAACCGAAGATGCAATGACGACTTCTCTCATAGGATTCTCAGTTCTCGATTCTCAGTTCCCGGTTAAGTTGCTGTTAGATTGAATCTCCGGATCACGCACCTTTGAATCGTCTCAATGTCTTTATGACTGCGTATGCGACGATACCGTAACAAAATAAATTCACCGTGCTACAGATCGCGTAAAAGATCACCGGATTGCCAAAAACATCGTGCTGCCATTTCTGACCACCATGTACGCCGCCACTAAGCAAATAGGTGACGATGACATCGGGGGCCGCTAGATACGAATCGTGCTGAGGAAAAGACACCCATAAGACCCATCCTGCAAGCGTTAGGATGGCGCCGATTCCGGCAGCCAGTATCACCAGGGATCGATCTCCATCGGGTCGCAACATCGGATCTCGCTCAATTCCTCAGCGTCTTTCCCGTCTTCAGCGTGTACTGGATCCGCTCCTGCGTCTTCTTCTCGCCGCACAGCGACTTGAACGCCTCGCGCTCCAGATCGAGCAAGTACTGTTCGCTCACCGGCGTGCCCGGCGATACCGTCTCCGCCGCACAGCACTTCCGCGATCTTGTTGCCGAGCTTCACTTCGTATTCGGTGATGTACTCGCCCTGCCGCATCATGTGCACGCCCATCTTCAGCAGCGCAAGAATATTCTCGCCCGGCGCCGGAATGTCGGTGCGCATGAGCGGCGGTTCGTAGCCAGCACGCACCAGTTCCAGCGCTCGGGCTTTGGCGTCGGCTCAGCACGCGCTCGCGATTCATGGTGATGCGGTCGGACTCGCCGAGAAATCCCAGGCCGCGCGCCTCGTGCGCGGAAGTCGCAACCTTCGCCGTGGCGATCGTTTCGAATGCCTTCTTCATCGCCTCCATCAGTTCGACCGACTCGCCGCGCCCGTCCTGCCGAATGGACGCCGCGCTATCCACCGCGCGCAGCAGCATTTCCTTGCAGCCGCCGCCGCCGGGAAGCAGGCCCACGCCGACTTCGACCAGGCCCATGTAAAGTTCGGCATGCGGCTGGCGCGCCGGCAGCGTGCAGCGAAATTTCCGTCCCGCCGCCCAGCGTCAGTCCAAACGGCGCAACCACCACCGGCTTCGGCGAAAACTTGATGGCCTGCGTCATGCCCTGGAACTGCCGGATCGCCAGGTCGACGTCGTCCCACTCTTCTTCCTGCACGGACATCAGCAGCAGCATCAGGTTCGCGCCGACGGAGAAATTCGTCGCGTCATTGGTGATGACAAACGCGTCGAATGCATCGCCCGGCCCGCCCGGCTTCAGCGTCTGCGTGATCAGCTGAATGATGTCGGCGCCGAGCGAGTTCATCTTGGAGTGGAACTCGATGCAGCCGACGCCGTCGCCCAGATCGACCAGCGAAGCGCCGGAATTTTTCTTCACCACGCCGTTCGATTTCTTCGCCACCTGCGACCGACCAGACGCCTTCCGGAACTTGCACCGGCTTCCAGTTCTCGATGCTCCAGATCGCAGTACATGCGGCCCGAAGCGGCGCTTGCGGATCGTCCACGTACCACGACTTCTTGCCCGCGGCCAGCAGCTTCTCCACATTCGCCGCGACCGGCTGGCCTTCTTTCTTCATGCGCGCGACCGTGGACTTCGACCCCGGCTGCGTCCCACAACTCAAACGGCCCCAGCTCCCAGTTGAAGCCCAGCTGCATGGCGCGATCGATCTCGACGACGGAGTCAGAAATCTCCGGAATCCGATTGGCGGAGTACGTCCACAGATCGGCAAGCGCCGCCCACAGAAATTGTCCTGCCTTGTCGCCCTTTTGCGGCGCGCTTCCATCCATGCCCAGCAGCATGCGCACCCGCGCGCCGGTGTCCTCGACGTTCTTCGCCATGTCGAGGGCGGGGAACTTCGGCTTCTGCCGCGGACGGTATTCCAGCGTTTTCCAATCAAGCGCCAGCCGCTCTTCTTCGCCGCCGTCGCAGCCTTTGATCTTCTTGTAGAAGCCGCCCTTGGTTTTGTCGCCCAGCCATTTGCGCTCGAGCATCTGCTGGAAGAAATCGGGCAGCTTCAGATTCGCTGCGCTCGTCGCTGCACGTTCTGCGTCATGTTGCCGACGACATGCCCCAGAATGTCGAGCCCCACCAGATCGATGGTGCGGAAGGTCGCCGAACGCGGCCAGCCGACGGCCTGCCCGTGAGCGCGTCAACGTCTTCGATCGTGAGGTCCATTTCCTGCATCAGCCGCATGACGTTGAGCACGGAAAACGTTCCGATGCGATTGCCGATGAAGTTCGGCGTGTCTTTCGCGAACACCACCCTTTGCCCAGCTGCACATCGCAGAAATGCGCCACGGCGTCGATCGCCGCGCGATCGGCTTCCGGCGTCGGAATAATCTCCAGCAGCCGCATGTAGCGCGGCGGATTGAAGAAATGCGTGCCGAACCACGCAGCGCCGGAAGTCGTCGGAGAAGCCTTCGGCGATCTTCGCGACCGGCAGGCCGCTGGTGTTGGTCGTGATGATGGTGCCCGGGCTTGCGCACGGCCTCCACTTTCTTCAGCAGGGAGCGCTTGATCTCGAGATTCTCGACCACCGCCTCGATGATCCAGTCCACTTCGGCGAGCTTCTTCAGATCGTCTTCAAAGTTGCCGACGGTGACCAGACTGCGCCAGCGACGGTTCGAAAAACGCCGCCGGCTTGGATTTCTTGGCGGCATCCAGCCCGGCCGCCGCAATCTTGTTGCGCGCCGGGCCGTCCGCGTCGGGCGGGACGATATCGAACAGATAGCTGGGAACGCCGGCATTGGCGAAATGCGCGGCGATGCGGGCGCCCATGGTTCCCGCGCCGAGAACCGCAACTTTATGAATTCGCTTCATGAGGGCGGAACTCCGTTTCTAACCCAAAAGAAAAGGAAACATTCTTGATTGCGGATTGCGTCGCTTAATTCTGAACCCTGCCCACGCAAAACGGCAAGGTCGTGGAACAATTCGCGATCAAAACGGGAATTCGAAAGCAATGTGATTCGAGTCGCGGCGCTCAGGGAAGTTTATCGATTGTCCAGTCATTCTTGCCACTGCGGGCGACCACGATGCTCGAACAGCGCGGGTGGCTTCGTTTCCCACTCCCCCCGGTCGCTTCGAAGACGGCGACCGGGAAGCTGTACCGCCCGTCGCTTACCTTCTTGCCATGGCTGATCTCATAGCCCTGCACCGAACCTGACGGCGAAAAAAGGGCTTGTAGACGATCCTCCGAGGTACGCTGCTTGAGTGTATCGGCGAGCAGAAGAACTCCCGTTTCCTGATCCTGTGTCTGCCAGGCGTGCAGAAAGCGGTTGGCGGTCGCGAGCGCGACCACATAGTCCTCATCGACGAGAGGCGAGGAGGCAACGAACCTTGATCTGGCTTCCACCGGCGAGGGCGAAATCGCGGACACCGATCCCAGCAAGAGGAAAGAAAACACACCACAGAAAAATGCTCTCAACAAGGACTCCGTTAGGAAGTGGCATGTCCATTGTGCCGTTGTCAGCGGGAAATCACGATTACCAGTCGTGTACTGGGGAGAAGGGGTGGCTCCAGAGAATCGAAAGGGATTCGTGGGAACCGTTCGCGGCAGTTTGCGGCCGCAAAAGGAAGCGGGCGCATACCGTATTAGATGTGGGGTGAGGATGGCAACGGCATGCGCCCTATTAAGTTATCTACAGCCTACTCCTTCTCTCGAAGATGTCAAGAAAAATCGTTTAGGTAGAGCACTTTACAGCGATCACCGCGCTCACGATTGCAGCCATCGCGCAAGGTTATGGATCACAGATCGCTGTGACAACCACTCTCCGTTCCATTTTGGGAAATCAGAACTCCGGATGCGTCTCCAAATACTGCCGCGCCAGCCGGATCATCTTGCGCTCGTTGCTGTAACTCAATTTCTTTTCCGCCACCGCCAGGGGCAGCCATAGCGCACGCTTCACTTCAATGCGCATTTCCTCGGTCACATCGTCGATCTTTCCGCTCTGGTATCGCAGCAGATAAAAAGACACCATCTTGAATACGCGTTCTTTATCGCTCCAGGTGCGCACGTAGACGTACTTGATGTCCGCGAGCTTTACGACCACGGCGCCCTCAACTCCGGTTTCTTCGCGAACCTCGCGCAGGGCCGTCTGTTCCGGCTTCTCCCCCGCGTCCACGATCCCCTTGGGAAGCGCATAGAGGGTTTTTGGGACCTTGGATTTTGCCCCGGAGGAAGCAGCAGAGAGCTCTTTCTGGGGCTCGATGACGGCGATGGCCCAGCCTTCCTCGGCCTGTCTGACGACCACTCCGCCGGCTGAAATCTCCCGCACCATCGCCCACAACTTAGCAGGATTACGGCAGTTAGTCATGGCAGGAGGAAAGAACGGTTGCCCGTCTGGTAACCGTATCGGGAATTACTGGCGTTTAGGGAAGATGGCACTTTGGTGGACTGCATCACTCCGGCCGCAAATGGCATCCTAAGAGCAGTAGGTTCGCCAGGCCGATTGGGGAAAGTGGGGTTCCCGTGAAGAGTCTGGACAAGATTCTGCGGTCGGTTAGGGCGTTTGGGCAAACGCTCTCAAACGCTTCCAGTCCTCCGCCCGCCGGGCCGCAACCGCGGATTGGTGTCGCATTGGGCGGGGGGTTCGCCCGTGGCATTGCCCACATCGGTGTTCTGAAAGTTCTCGAAGAAGAAAGAATTCCCGTCAGTTATGTGGCTGGCACCAGCGTGGGATCGCTGATTGGAGCCCTCTATTGCAGCGGCCTGTCCGCCGCGGATCTTGAGCGCGTTGCCCACCGCGTGCGTTTTCGCGACTTCGCCCGCTGGACACTCTCCCGGTTCGGCTTTGCCACTAATCACCGCATGGTGCGCTTCCTGAGCAGCGTACTTAAGGCAAAAACCTTCGAGGAGCTCCAGATTCCGCTGGCCGTCGCTGCCACGGACTTCGCAACTGGAGACGGCGTGGTTTTTCGCTCGGGCGCGCTCGTCGACCCGGTCCGCGCCAGCTGCGCGTATCCGGGCATGTTTCTCCCGGTTGATATTGGGGGACGCCTGCTGGTCGACGGGATGCTCGCTCACGCCGTCCCGACTCGCCCCCTGCGCGAGATGGGCGCGGAACGCGTCCTGGCGGTTCATCTCAAGGCCATGTGGTCCCGTGCCGAGGGCCCGCGTCACGTCTTCGATGTGATCGGACAGTGCTTTGCCATCGCCCAGGACATGAATTGTGCCTCCTGGCAAAAGGCCGCCGATCTCGTCATTGAGCCCAACGTGAATGGCTTCGAGTACGACGACTTCGAGCACTGCGAGGATCTCATGCGTGCGGGTGAGACCGCCATGCGCGAAGCGCTGCCTATAGTGAAGAAATGGCTGGCAACCGCGCCGGAAGTCACTCCGGTCCAGCGCCCACGAAAACGCCCCAGCGTAACCCAGCCCGCCGCGTTGCCCGCCGACTAGGGCTGCCTCTCAGCTCAGTGCTCCCTCTGTGCCCTCTGTGGTTAAAGGGTGTTGATTCTTTCGGCTTCTTCCTGAATGCGCTTCCATGCCCGCTCCACATGCCGGCCTCGGTGTTGCTCTGTCCGACACACAGCCGCAGCGTGAGCCGGTCGTTCAATCTTGTGTGCGTGAGATAAAGATCGCCACTGCGATTCAGCCGGTCCATCAGCGCCTGGTTCGCCTCGTCTCCGCCTACATGACGGAAGCAGACCAGGTTCAGCGGCACAGGCGCGGCCAGCTCGAAACGCTCGTCCTTCCTGACCCAGGTCGCAAAATTCTGCGCCAGCGCCACGTGCCGCCGGACATGATGCTGCAGACCTTCGATGCCGTAGTGCCGGATGCACGAACCATAGCTTGAGCGAGCGGAAGCGGCGGCCCAGCGGAATCTGCCAGTCGCGATAGTCGATCACCGCGCCGGATTCGTGTGGCCTGGTTGCGCAGGTATTCCGGCAGCACGCTGAGCGTCTGGATCAGCGCCTTCCGGTCGGCCACGTAAAAGCAATCGCAATCGAAGTTGGTGAACATCCACTTGTGCGGGTTGAAGCAGTAGCTGTCGGCCAGCTCCAGGCCGCGATGAATGTGGCGGAACTCAGGGCACAGCGCCGCCGTGCCTGCACATCGCGGCGTCCACGTGCAGCCAGAGATTCCGTGCTCGCGGCAGATGCGGCCGATCTCGGGCACGGGATCGATGGCGTTCGACGACGTGGTTCCCACCGTGGCGCACACGAAGCAGGGAACCAGGCCCGCGCTGCTGGTCCTGCTGAATCTGCCGGGACAGCGCTTCTGGCCGCATCGCGAAATTTTCGTCGACGTCGATCAGGCGCAGATTGTCTCCGCCCATGCCGGCGATCTTCACGGCCTTCTCCATCGAGGAATGCGCCTGGCGTCGAGGTATAAGCCACCAGCTTGCCGTCGCAGCCGTGCTGGTTGCTGGCGAAACTGCGTCGCCCGCTCGCGTGCCGCCAGCAGCGCGCACAGCGAGGAGCTTGAGGCGGTGTCCTGAATCACGCCGCCGCCGGTGCTGGACGAGAGAAACTTCTCGCGGCAAGCCCAGCATCCCGACCAGCCAGTCCAGAACGTGGGTCTCCAGTTCCGTGCAGGCGGGACTGGTGGCCCACAGCATGCCTTGCACACCGAGGCCGGAGGAGAGCAGGTCGCCAAGAATCGCCGGGCCGGAGGCGTTGCAGGGGAAGAAGGCGAAGAAGTTCGGCGACTGCCAGTGCGTGATGCCTGGCAGGATGAGCTTCTCGACGTCTGTGAAGATGCTTCGAACGACTCGCCTTGCCGGGGCGGATTGGCGGCAGCAAGGCCCGAATCTCGCCCGGCTTCGCCTGCGACAGCACCGGGAACGACTCGATCCGCGTGTAGTAGTCCGCGATCCAGTCGACCACCGCGTGCCCGTGGCGCCGGAATTCCTCTGGCGACATGTGAAAGCTTTTTTCTTCAGGCACGGGAAACCTCGTTAGTGGAGCAAAGTAATGGAGCAAAGTGTGGGAGGACACAACTGCAGTTGTGCTGACTGACTTCGAAAAGAACAGGGCTTCAGCCCCTGAGGCGTTTCCCGTGTCCCTCTGTGTCCCCTGTGGTTCAATTCGATATGAGCTGCCCGAAAAACACCCGCGTATCGTATTCCAGCGATACCCGCCCGTTGCTCTGATGCTCATCGAAAATGCGCCGAAGCTCTTTCAGCATTAGCTGGTAGTTCGAATTCTCCGGTCCCGGCGTATACGACGACGACAGCAGGCGCCCTTCAACCGCTGCATAATCAAAATGCTGCCTCATCTCAAACGTTCGCTTCTTGCACGGCGACGGCGTAAAGAAACCGTCGATCCCGGCGGTGGTGCTTTCGTGCCGCACATCCTGATAGTCGGTGCCGTAGGCGAGCAGCAATTTTTCATAATCGCGAAGGAATGGCGTCGAATCAGTTCGCCGCTCATTCCAGATCAATACGCACCATCCGCCCGGCTTCAGAATCCGCACAAACTCGCGCCGCGCTTTTGGACGATCGAACCAGTGCGCCGCCTGCGCGGCGGTCACCAGATCCACGCTGTGATCCGCGAGCGTAGTGGTCTCTGCCGTCCCTGCCACGCTGGTCAACCGCGAATAGCCAGACAAAATTCGTTCCCCAGCCTGGCGCATCTCGGCATTCGGCTCGACGCGCATACACCCGGTTGCCATTTTCGAGCAACATGCGTGTCAGAAGGCCGGTGCCGGACGCTATATCCGCCACGACGGACTCAGGCGTCAAGCCGCATTCGTGTCTGAGGAGATCGATGACCTCGGGCGGATAACCAGGCCGGTAGCGAACATAGTTATCTACACGATCAGAGAATCGCAGAGTTGGATCTGTCATCCGTCACACCTGTAATCATTCTGTCATGAATTTCGATTCGCCTGCTACACCGCCCCATCATTGCTACACTGATATGCCATGCGTATCGTCGTCAAACTCGGCACCAGCCTGGTGGCTCCCGGTGGAACCATCGCATCCCCCGGCTGCGTGCCTTGGTCGACCAACTCGACCTCTCGCGCCAGGAGTTCCTGATCGTCAGTTCGGGCGCGATCGGGTCGGGCATGTCAAACCTGGCTCTCAGCAAGCGTCCCACGAGTGTGCCCCTCATGCAGGCGTGCGCCGCCGTCGGCCAGAGCCTGCTCATGCACACCTATGAGCAGCTTTTTTTCGGGAAGAAAGTAGTCGCCCAGCTGCTGCTATCGAGCGACGACTTCACTTCACCCGTACGCTACAAGAATCTGCAGAACGCGCTCGCGCAGTTGCTGAAGCTTGGTGTCATTCCCATCATCAACGAAAATGACAGCGTGTCGGTCCGCGAGCTGGTTGGCGCCTTCGGCGACAACGATGAGCTCAGCGCGCTCGTCGCCACCGCCGTGGAAGCCGACTGGCTGCTCCTGCTCACCGACGTTGACGGCTTCTACATGCGCAACGGCGCCAAGCGCCCGCGTCTGGTTCGCACCATCAAGAAGCTGACGCCAGCCATGGAAGAATTTTGCAACGGCAGAGGCAAGTTGGGAACAGGTGGAATGCGCTCCAAGCTGCGCGCTGCAAAGTTGGCGAGCGAGGCTGGTGTCCACGTCGCGATCGTCAACGGACATCACCCCCATTGCATTTCCTACGCTCTGCAGCGCAAGATCGGAACCTACTTCCCGCCCCACCGGCGGGGCTACTGAGATGGTCACCTCGGCAAAAGCCGCGCCCTCCACGCAGGAAAAGCTTCTGCGCGCCCGCGAGGCCTCGGCCCACATGGCGCACATTTCTTCTGCGCGGAAGAACGAAATCCTCCTCGCGATGGCGGATGCGGTCGAGGCCAATACCGATCAGATTCTGGCCGCGAATCGTGCCGACGTCGACTCCAGCACCCTCGCCGGCGCCATGCGCGATCGCCTGGTGCTCACCACCGACCGCATCGCCGGCATTGCCCGTGGAGTGCGCGACGTGGCTGCTCTGCCCGATCCTGTCTACGAGACTCTGGCGGAGTGGACTCGCCCCAACGGTCTGCTCATCCGAAAGGTTCGTGTGCCCCTCGGCGTGATCGGGATCATTTACGAATCGCGTCCCAACGTGACCGTGGATACCGTCGCGCTCGCTCTTAAGACCAGCAACGCTATCGTGCTTCGCGGCGGCAAAGAAGCTGCGCGCAGCAATCACTGCCTGGCCGAAATCTTGAGCGCCGTGCCGGGCGTGCCCAAGGGCGCGATCGAATTGCTCGATTCCTCCACGCGTGATTCGGTGCAGGAACTGATCAAGGCACGCGGCCTCGTCGACGTCATCATTCCCCGTGGCGGCGCCGAACTGATTTCTTTCGTCGCCCAGAACTCGGCGGTCCCGGTCATCGAGACCGGGGCAGGGAACTGCCACATCTTCGTCGACGAATCGGCCGATATCGAGATGGCCGACCGCATCGTGATCAACGCGAAAACCCAACGCCCGTCAGTCTGCAATGCCGCGGAGAAGTTGCTGGTGCATGAGAGCATCGCGGAAAGCTACATCCCGCGCATCGTGAAGCAGTTGCTTGAGCGCGCCGTGGAGGTTCGAGGGGACGAGGCTACTCGCCAGTGCGCCGGCGGACTCGACGTGCAGGAAGCCGGGCCGACAGGACTGGGGTCGAAGAATATCTGCGGCTGTGCATCGCGATTCGAGTCGTGGCCGATGTCAACGAGGCGATTGCGCACATCAACCGCTATTCGACGAAACATTCCGACGCGATCGTGACCGCCAGGGAAGCGCACGCGAAGAAATTCATGCGCTACGTGGATTCCGCGGCGGTCTATTGGAATGCGTCGACGCGATTTTCCGACGGCGCAGAGTTCGGCTTTGGCGCCGAGATGGGCATCAGCACGCAGAAACTCCACTGCCGCGGCCCGTTCGCGCTGGCCGAGTTGACTTCCACCAAGTACGAAATCTTCGGCACGGGGCAGGTTCGGAAGTAGGGCTGTATCTTCTGGAAGGTAGTTTTCCGCAAATCCTTCGTGCACCTTCGTGCCCTTCGTGGTTGAGATCTAAACTTTTGCCATCGTCGTTGATCTCCCCTGTGCCCCTTGCACTGCGCCCCGAAGGAGTACAATCAACGTTTTTCAACCGCCGAAAGAACGCATACTTCCCGGAGTCAAATGAGATTTCTTCGTCTTTCTGTTCTCGTGTCAGCCATCCTGTTTTCCATCCCTTTCGGAACGCACGTGGGCGCGCAACAGCCTGCAGCTGAGCAGAACGTCCCGACGGCGATTTTCGGTTTCCGCGATTCCGCCGCTGAACTCGCGATCGAGAAGCGTTTTCTCGCCGCCCCTGATCCCAAACTTGCCGAAGAGCATCTGCGCATCCTGACACAGGCTCCGCATATTGCGGGTTCACCTGAAGACAAGGCCACAGCTGACTACGTTGCCGCCAAGTTCCGCGCAGCCGGGCTCGACACCGAGATTGTCGAATACAAGATCTGGTTCAACTATCCCGTCGAAGTCAGCGTCGACGTTACCGCGCCCGCTGACGTCAAGATGCACGGCCCCACCCGTGAGCACGTCGACGGTGATCCTTTCCAGGACGATCCTCGCGTGGTCATGCCCTACAACGGCATGTCGCCCTCTGGCGACGTCGAGGCCGACATCGTTTACGCCAATTACGGCTCGCCGGAAGATTTTCAAAAACTCGAGCAGATGAAGATCGACGTGCGCGGCAAACTTGTGCTCGTGCGCTACGGCCAGAACTTTCGCGGCGTAAAGGCATTCGTGGCGCAGGAACACGGCGCCGCCGGCCTGATCATCTACTCCGATCCCGCCGACGACGGCTGGAAGCGCGGCGACAAATATCCCAAGGGACCCTGGCGTCCCGACAGCGGTGTGCAACGTGGGTCGATCGGCTACATGTTCGAGTTCGCAGGCGACCCGACAACACCTGGCATTGCGTCGGCCCCCAACTTGCCGGACTCCAAGCGCATCCGGCCGCAAGAGTCGGCACAAATGCCGAAGATTCCCACCACTCCCGTCTCCTATGCCGATGCCTGGCCGATTCTCGAACACCTCGGCGGCCCGGACTCCCCACGCGACTGGCAGGGAGCTTTGCCTTTCACCTACCACGTCGGCCCCGGCCCGGTGCGAGTGAAACTGCACCTGAAGCAGGACTACCAGTTCCGCACCGTCTGGGATGTCATCGGAAAAGTCCGCGGCTCAGAATCGCCTGACGAGTGGGTCGTTGCCGGCAACCATCGCGATGCCTGGGTCTACGGAGCGGTCGATCCCAACAGCGGCACCGCGGCGATGCTGGAGGCTGTTCATGGCATTGGAGATCTATCGAAGTCAGGCTGGAAGCCGAAGCGCAGCATCGTCGTTTGCAGCTGGGACGCGGAAGAACTCGGCCTGATGGGCTCGACCGAGTGGGGCGAGCAACACGCGGCCGAGTTAGCCAACGCGGCCGCCTACTTCAACATGGACGTCGCAGTTTCGGGGCCTAAGTTCGGCGCTTCCTCGGTGCCGAGCCTCAAGCAGTTCATTCGCGATATCGCAAAAATGGTTCCCAGCCCTCGCGGGGGTACGGTTTACGAGGTCTGGCGGAAGGCGACGCAACCAGCAACCGATTCGACCCAGGCTTCCTCCGACGTGACCGGCGACAATCGTCGGTTGCCCCAGGCGCAGGGGCGCGACGATGCTCCCGTCGGCGACTTGGGCAGCGGCTCCGATTACACCGTATTCCTTCAGCACCTCGGGGTGCCTTCCTCCGATGTCAGCTCTTCCGGGCCGTATGGCGTGTATCACTCGGTCTTCGACAATTTCAACTGGTTCAAGAAATTCGGGGATCCGGACTTCACCTACGAGCAGGAAATGGCGCGGATCTACGGCCTGGAAGTAGTGCGCATGGCCGACTCGGACGTACTGCCTTATGACTTTGAAGAGTATGGCAAGGAAGTGTCGGTTTATGTCGACGCGGCGAAAAAGCGGGCTGAGGCCAAGTTCGGCGATCGTGTGCCCAGCTTTACGGCGTTGACTGAAGCGGCGAAGCGATTCGAGGAGGCTGGAGCCAAGGTGCTCGAAAAGGAGCGCAAGACCCCCGCAGACCCTACCAGGCTGAACCAGAGCCTGCGGGCTGTCGAGCGCGATTTGCTCATCCCTGCGGGCCTGCCGAAGCGCCCCTGGTACCACCACGCCATCTATGCCCCTGGCGAATACACGGGATACGCGGCGGTCGTGATTCCTGGTGTTAACGAGGCCATTACCAGGGGCGACCTGGAACTAACCACGCAGCAGCTTGCTGAGCTGGCCACAGCCCTCAATAGGGCCGCCAAGACCTTGGCTTCGGCCCACTGATCCCTGGCTTCGGGCCTCTGAGAAAGTGCAAAACTTTGCACTTCGTGGCCGCTTTTTTTCGGGGGTACTACCGCTGCTGAGTTGCGGTAAACTAGGCTTCCTGCAACGGGTTTGGCCGTTGTGAGGGTGGCGCCGGGAAGATTTCCACGCAGTGACTTTCTGTTCCGCCGATCTCTGTCCTCAGTTTCATTGCGACCGTTGCGAGCGTATGCCTCGGGCCCGTCTGATCACGCGTTCCACTGAAGCCTCGCAGGAAGTTTTGCAACTGCTGCGCGGGCGCGGCTTTGAAGTCGAAATTGTCTCGCCGGACGAGCAGTCTGCTCAGCCCGCCGACCTGGAGATCAAGGTCGAAGAATACAGCGTGGAGGAAGCACTCGACCGCGCGGAACAGATGCCCCACGCGGCCGATCTCTGTGCCTTCGTCGCGCCCGGCACGCTTTCTGGAGATCGCGTTATCGCTATCCCGCTCCTTCCCGATGCGGAGGAGGACGTTGGATTTGTTTTTGAAAAACAGCAGTTCACGACGAACGCGGACGAGCCACATCATTCCACCTTCAATGCAGCTCTCGCGCACGCCAGCGCGGAGAATGGTTTCGAGTTTGGACCAAGCTTTGAACGCGAAGCTGACGTGACGCCAGAAGAACTGTCCGCAGATATTCCCGCGGCGGTCACGACGCCCGCGGCGATCGCGATGCCGATGGCAGAGTCAGTGCAGAGTTCGTCAGCGCTGAAGCGTGCCGAGGCGCTCGCACCGCCGGACGTGGTAACGACTCGGCGCGAAGTACCGTCCTGGTTCTCATCGGCTCGTCTCGCGTTCGCTTCACTCCGCGGGAAGGCGAACTCATGGCTTGATCTTGCTGTGATGCGTTCAGCATTTTCCTCGCTGCCGTCCCAGCGGTATCGCGCCCGCACCATGAGTGACGCGTCCTTCTGGAAGGCCGCCACCGTCATCGCAGCCATGGCGATTTTTGCCTTGCTGGTGGGAGCGACTGCGCGCCGTGCGCCTCTGCTGGCGAACCTGACGCAGCACACGAACCGGAAAGCTCCGTTCGCGGGGGCACGCGTTCGTTCCATTTCTACCGCTCCTTCGGCGTCAGGCCAGATCGGTGGCGAACCGCAGACCGACCGGTTGCGATCTTCCAAAGCGACCGAAATTATGGATGAGATCTTGTCCGAACCGGCGCCGTCCGCATCGAACTCTAATCCGCGAACCTCAGCCCGGTCCGCCCGCCGCCGTTCTTCCCTGGCCAGACACGAGAGCAACGTCGTGGCTGACGACGTCGTCGTCTACTACGCCAAGAAGCCTGTCCCGCCACCACTTCCGCCCGTCGTTCACGACGGCATCAAACACTATTCGGATCTCCGCTAGCGGATCATTGCTGGCGTGCCCTGCTTTTTGCGCGCTCCGCGATTAGGAATCCGAGAACTGCAACTAAGACCTTCATTCATTACTCATTGTCGTTCATTTGACGACCCGGCCACTGCATCTTATGATCACCGCTCCAGTATGGGTCTTGCGTTTCGCGAGATGGCTACGTGACACCGAACTCCTGACCTCGACTGGACAAATCCTCCCATGAACGCCGCGGCAGCCGTAGGACACATTCTGAGAACTCTGCCCGCGGCAGCTCTGGCCACGTTTCTTGCGCTCTTTCCCATCGTGAATCCGTTCGGCGGAATCCCGCTGTTCTTCGCTCTCACTACCAGTTTCACGTCAGAGGAACGCAATCGCGAAGCCATGAAGACGGCCGGCTACGTGTTCGCGATCCTCGCCGTCTTCATGCTCTTTGGCCGCTTCGTTCTGAATTTCTTCGGCATCTCTCTGCCCGTTCTGAAAATTGCCGGTGGTCTGATCGTCGCCAACACGGCGTGGGGCATGGTGACCGGCAGCAGCCGCATCACCTCGGCAGAGCATGACGAGGCCACCACCAAAGAAGATTTCTCGCTGACCCCCATGGCGATGCCCATGCTCTCCGGACCTGGCTCCATCGGCGTCGTAATGGGCGTAGCCGCCCATGCCGACAGCATGGCCGCCTATCTGGGGATGATTATCGGAATCGCAGCGCTCGCCGTCTCGGTTTACCTGTTCCTGCGCCTCGGCGGGCCGCTGGTAGGAAAACTGGGCCCCGGCGCGATCGGCGCCATCAACCGCATCTTCGGATTCCTCATCCTCGCGATTGCCGTGCAACTGGTGTGGGATGGGGTAGCCGACTTCAAAAGCTAGAGGATCTCAAGGGAGAGATGAATGTGTGGCGCGGGCGTCCTCGCCCGCGAGGCCTTCGTGGCCTCTGTGGCTAAGACTTCCCCCGTGCCCTCTCTGGTTGAAAGTCTTTGGCTACGCGCTCTTGATCCCCACCAGCTTCTCCACCAGCGCCGAGTAGTCCTTCTTCTCGAGCCCGTGGACCTGCTTGTTGTACTCGTCGACTTTGCTCGAGTAATTCATCGAGCAGAATTTCGGACCGCACATGGAGCAGAACGCCGCTTCTTTGTAGAAGTCGTCGGGCAGAGTTTCGTCGTGCATCGACCGCGCCGTCTCGGGATCGAGCGACAGCGCAAACTGCTTCTCCCAGTCGAACGTATATCGCGCGTAGCTGAGCGCGTCGTCGCGGTCGCGCGCTCCGGGCCGGTGCCGCGCCACATCGGCGGCGTGCGCCGCAATCTTGTAGGCGATGATGCCGTCCTTCACATCCTTCTCGTTCGGCAGCCCAAGGTGCTCCTTGGGCGTGACGTAGCACAGCATCGCCGCCCCGTGCCAACCGATCATCGCGGCCCCAATCGCCGACGTGATGTGGTCATATCCCGGCGCAATGTCCGTCACCAGCGGCCCGAGCGTGTAGAAAGGCGCTTCGTAGCAGTACTCGATTTCCTTGTCGACCTGTTCCTTGATCTTGTCGAGCGGCACATGCCCCGGGCCTTCGATCATCACCTGCACGTCGTGCTTCCACGCGATCTGCGTCAACTCGCCCAGCGTCTTCAGTTCTTCAAATTGCGCCGTATCACTTGCGTCCGCGAGACACCCCGGTCTCAAGCCGTCGCCCAGGGAAAAGCTCACGTCGTACTTCTTCATGATCTTGCAGATGTCGTCGAAGCACTCGTAGAGAAAATTCTGCTTGTGGTGATGGGCCATCCACTGCGCCAGAATCGCTCCGCCCCGGCTCACGATGCCGGTAATGCGCTTCGAGACCAGCGGCAGATATTGAATCAGCACGCCGGCATGAATCGTCATGTAGTCGACACCCTGCGCTGCCTGCTCTTCGATCACCTCCAGCATCACCACAGCACTCAAATCCTCGACGCGCTTTACCCGCGATATCGCCTCATAAATCGGCACCGTGCCGATCGGCACCGGCGAATGGCGCAGGATCGCTTCGCGAATCTCGTGGATATTGCCGCCGGTGGAAAGGTCCATCACAGTGTCCGCGCCGTAATGCACCGAGGTGTGGAGCTTCTTCAGTTCTTCGTCGACGTTGGAGGTGACCGCGGAATTGCCAATGTTGGCGTTGATCTTGCACAGCGAGGCGACGCCGATACACATCGGTTCGAGTTCGGGATGGTTGATGTTGGCGGGAATGATCATCCGCCCGCGGGCCACTTCGTCGCGCACAAGTTCCGGCGAAATCTTCTCGCGTTCGGCGATGTACAGCATCTCCTCGGTCACGAACCCTTGTCGCGCATAGTGCATCTGCGAGAAGTTGCCGTCGGTATTCTCGGCGCGGCGCTTGGCCAGCCATTCCGCGCGAGGCTTGGGGACAGAACCGTTGCCGTTCGCCGCATGTGGAGTATTACCGTTCACAGGAACTGGGTGATTGCCATTGGTCGGGGACATGAAGAACTCCACTCTCGTTCGTCTTTGGAATGAAATTCATTATACGCGGGAGTGCGGTCTGAAACCTGTTCGCAGAGCCACGCCGATCAAGAATGCGGTGTGACTCTTCGTGCCCCGGGGTTCGCTTTGAATCCCCTGTGCTCGCTGTGTCCTCTGTTGTGGTTAAGGTTTTAGAACTGTTGGGATTGTGACCCAGATTTTTTCCTTCGTGCGCCTTCGTGTCCTTGGTGGTTAATTTTGAAACGGCGGTTAGTTTTGAATCACCCGGTGATCGCTGTGCGCTCTGTGGTTAAGGGCTTTGGGATTTGCGCCCTAGTGGTTAAGGTTTTAGAACACGTCCAAATCCCTTGACGGCACCGGGTTACGCGGCTGCATTGTCCTTCTGCTTTCTTGACCCGGGGCCTCGATCCGCGTAATGTTTGCTTATCCCTTGGGGTTTCCATCTATGTCCAGCGAGAGCAGCAAATACTTGAAGTTCGGCGCAGCCACGGCAGTCATCCTTGTCGCCATGGCCTACCTTGCGTACACGGGTGTGCAGGAAAGCAAGAGCTACTACGTCACCATCAAGGAACTGCACGGCATGGGCGACGGCGCTTACACCAAGCGCCTGCGCGTTGCCGGCAACGTCGAACCCGGTTCCATCAAGCGCACTGGCACCCAGGTTGAGTTCGTGCTGATCGAGCAGGACCAGAAACTTAACGTCGTTTACACCGGCACCGAAGCCCCACCCGACACTTTCAAGGATGATTCCCAGGCTCTCGCCGAAGGCAGCTTTGGGCGCGATGGCGTTTTCCACGCCAAGGGACTGCAGGCCAAGTGCGCGTCGAAATACGCCCCGAAGACCCAAGGCGCGCCCGGAACGGCCGAGCCGCAGAAAAGCATGACCCAGGTTCAGGGCGCCAGCTCCAGCATGTAGTTCCTCCTACCGGTTTGTCATCCCGCGGGGAGCGCGAAGTTCGCTTAGCGAACTTCGTGCGTAGTCGAGGGACCTGCTTTTCGTCATTTCACCCGCGCATCGAATCGCAACCGCACGTAGTCCGCGGTCCAGTTCCCGCTTTCATCGCAAAGGGCAGGCCGGAGCAGAGCGACGGTCTCTTCGAGCGCCGCCGCGTGTTGCGATTCGGGCAGATGCTTGAGGAAGGGCAGCCCGAAAGTCTTGAGCCACTCCTCCATGCCGGTGGGCAGCGGGGTGGGCCGTGGAATCAGTTGCATGCTCTCGATTCGGAACCCGGCGCGCTCCAGTTTTGTCGCATAGGCCTGCGGGGCCGGGTAATACCACGGACTTGTCGACGCGGCGTTCTTTACGCCATGCCGCTCGAGAACGGCGATCAAAGCTACGTGGATCGCGGCGACGTTGCCGTGGCCTCCCATCTCGCCTGCGAACCTGCCGCCGGGCTTGAGAGCACGCTGGACGCCGGCCACCACGGCATCCGGATCTTTGCTCATCCAGTGCAGTGCAGCATTGCTGAAGACGGCGTCGAATTCGTGGTCAAACATGAGCTCGTACCCGCTCATCACGTGTGCGTCAATACCCCGGCTTTTTGCAGCGGAGACCATATCGGCGGAGGAATCGACACCAACCACGGTTGCGCCACGGGCGGCAATCTTTTCGGATAGCACTCCGTCGCCGCACCCCAGGTCGAGAATCCGCTCACCGGGCTGGGTGTTCAGCAGGTCTAGCACTGCCTGTCCCAGGGCCGGAACAAAGTGCGCGTGTGTCGCGTAACGCTCAGCATTCCATGTTTGGCTATGAGCCGAAGTCATCGTTCCATCCTAAATGCAGCCATCCCAAATCCGGTGAGGCCCCAGTTTGCAAACAGCCGGCAGCGTGCATAAATTCTGAGCCTTGGTAGACTCTTGATCAGAAAGCAGCCTTGACTCCATTGCTCCAAGCCACTCACGAGTCCGGAGGACCCCCGGCACAAGCTCCTGTCATTGTGGTCACAGATCTGATCAAGCAGTTCGGACGATTCGCCGCGCTTCGCGGAGTGACCGCCGAGTTCGCAGGCGGGCGCCTCTACTCCATCCTCGGCGACAACGGAGCAGGGAAGACCACACTGCTGCGCACCCTGGCGGGACTCTCTCTAGCGACTCGCGGCACGATTGCGATATTGGGCTCGACCAACCTGCGCGCCGTCTGCTCTCAAGTCGGCTATATGGCGCACCCGTCGCTGCTCTACGACGAGATGAGCGGCATGGAGAATCTCCAGTACTTTTCCCGGCTGTACGAGATTCGCGACGGCGCGCGCTGCAAAGAAGTCATCACGCTGGTGGGCCTTGATCCCGGCCTGGACCGCCCCGTGGGCCAATACTCACAAGGCATGCGTCAGAGAATGTCACTGGCCCGAGCGCTTTTGCACGATCCCAAAATTCTTCTGCTCGACGAGCCCTTCTCCAACGTCGATCTTCACTCCGCCCGCGAGATGGTCAAACTGCTGGGCAAGATGCGGGACTCCGGCAAGACAATTTTCGTCGTCACTCACCAAGCGCAGTTGCTCGACGGCACCGCTGATGAATTTGTCTGGATGCAGGCGGGCAAAATCGTGAGCCGCACCTCCTCGCTGGAGCCGCTGAACACACCATGAGCCTGCTCACAAACATTACGGCGGCAACTCTTGCCAAAGACATTCGCCTGGAGTGGCGCTCCAAGGACGCCATCAACTCCATGCTGTTCTTTGCGCTTCTGGTCGTGGTCGTGTTTAGCTTTTCTTTTGATCCGCTCGCGGAAGAGTCGCGCCAGATTGCCGGCGGCCTGGTCTGGGTTTCGTTTCTGTTCGCCGCCGTGGTCGCGCTGAACCAGACCTGGGCTCGTGAAATTCGCAATCAAGTGCTCGACGCCTATCGTGTCTCGCCCGCTCCCGCGAACTCGCTCTTCCTCGCCAAAGCTGTCGGCAACTTCATTTTCGTCGTCGTCCTGGAAGCGCTGATGACGCCGCTGTTCATCATGTTTTACAAGCTGCGCGCTCTCGGCCCGGCCTGGCAGCTGATTCCTATCGCCGCGCTCGGCACCTGGGCGCTGGTGGTCAACGGCACATTTTTCGCAGCGATGTCCTTGCGCACCCGAGCGCGTGAAATCATGCTGCCGCTTCTTTTGTTCCCGATCTCGATCCCGGCGCTGCTCGCCATGGTGCGAGCCACCACCGCCATCCTCACGGGAGAAGAGTCCGCCAAGTTCTGGATCGTCTTGCTTGTCGCCTACGATGTGGTGTTTACTACGGGATGTCTCTTGCTATTTGAAACCGTGTTAGAGGCGGAATGAAAAAAGCCTTCCCCATCCTCGCCATTTTCACCGCCGTTCTGTTGAGCTACGCACTCTACGAAGCGCTCGTGGTTGCGCCGACCGAGCAGACCATGGGGGACGTGCAGCGCATCTTCTACTATCACGTGCCCTCGGCCTGGACCGCTTTCCTGCTCTTTACCATCAATTTCGTGGCGTCCGTCATTTATCTGATTCGCCGCAGTCCCAAGGCCGACGCCGTCGCTTTTGTGACGGCGGAAGTAGGCGTGGTGTTCTGCACCGTCGTGCTGGTCACTGGCCCGCTGTGGGCGCGCCCCGTGTGGGGCATCTGGTGGACCTGGGATGTGCGTCTGACTTCCACGCTGGTGCTCTGGCTGATCTACGTCAGCTACATCATGCTGCGGCGTTTCTCCACCAGCGGACAAACTCCTGTTCTCGCGGCGGCGCTGGCCGTCTTCGGAGCTTTGGACGTACCTCTCGTCTACTTCTCGATCTGGTATTTCCGCACCCAGCATCCGCAACCGGTCATCGGCGGCGGCGGATCGATCGACCCCCGAATGATGCACGTGCTGCTGATCAATTGGCTCGCCTTTTCCTGCTTCGCCTTCCTGATCTGCTGGTCGCGCTACCGGCTGGAGAGATTGAAGCGGGACGTCGAAGAGATGCAATCCCTAGAGGCTTTGCTGGAACCGCGGAGCGCCCGATGAACTTCCTCTATGCTGCTTACACCGCCACGTGGATCATCCACATCGCCTATCTCGCGTCCGTGGTGAATCGCTATAGCCGGTTGAAGAAGGAACTGGACGACCTCAAAAGGAAGTAGTGCGCCCCATGGGACTTGGGGCTCACACCTTGAGCCTGAACTACTGCGTCTTCCGGTAGCGGCTCAGGTCGGGAGGGTTGCCCGGGCGCAGAAACTCGTATTCTTCGATCATCGCGGCCACGCCCACCCGCGCTGAGGGCAGCGGAGACTCCACACGAACCACGCGCGCCGTAAACCGCACTCGAACTGGATCGGTCAGCGTGATATGCGGAGGAAAGGTCATGGTGACCTCGATCCTCGACCCCTCGGCCAGCGGTTTCTCCAGATAAAAGTAAACTCCGCGCGCGCTGACGTTCTGTGTCTCCGTCACGAACTCGTTGCGCTCCGGGTCGACGATGCTCACCGCAGCCGGCAGACGCATATCGAAACGCCTCATGGTTCGGCGTTCTGGTATCGGCTCAACTTCGTGGCGTTCTCTTCCAAAAAGCATTCCCATTAGATCTTTGTCCTCGCACCCGAACTCAAACGGTGAAAAGTTCGAAACCTCTATTGACGAGCGAATTACCGCTGCTCGTTCAAGGGTTACTTAGTCATTAGTGGTTTGCAAGAACGAAAACCGGCCAGGAATTGATTAGGTAAACGTTCTTTCATCCAGTTCTAATGTCAAAACGGGGAGTCTTTAAGAAGCATGTAGGGGACAAACACACGGGGGGCAGGGGATCTTAACCCGTTACATGTGCAATCGGTCTGCCAGTGGGGACCTGCAAGGCAATCCCGATTCAACACGCGGAATCAGTGACTTCGCGGAGGGCCAAGCCAGGACGCCAACCTGCGACTGAAACAGAATGCAGAAGATCGGCCCGAGAGTTCGCAGTGAACAGTTCTTCAGCCACTTTCGTGCCATGGTTTACATCTTGCACCCTGTGCCTGCGCATCACACCATGCTTGGGAGCTGGCTAGGGCTTCGTGCGCTTGACAGTCTATCGGTCAGATGTTTAAGTAGTTGTTTATTTTCACGCAGATCAGACAGGAAGCAGGTATGCCGCTTCGCCGGCGCGGAGGCCGCATTGCTGTGTATGCGCCATTTTCCTCTTTCTCTCCAGGAAAGCACATAGACCGGAGGAGTTCGTGAAATTGAATCGCTGTGGGTTGGGAACGGGACTGTCTCGGGGTGGTATTTTGCTGGCGGGCTTACTCGCTATGAGTGTGAGCGTGACCGCTCCATGTTTCGCGGGAAGTCTCGACCAATCCCGTGCGAACGCAGTCGCTCCGCCCTCAGGACAGTCTTCGACCTTGCCAGCCGCTTCGACCCCCGATGTCCGTGCTCGTTTTGCTCAGGCGCCCCTTGTCTTCGAGTCCAATCAAGGTCAAACCGACTCGCGCGTCAAGTTCCTGGCTCGCGGAAGCGGTTATGGTCTCTTCCTCACAGCGAACGAAGCGGTTCTGAAGCTGCAGAATTCCAGCGCCTCAGGCGGCGATTCGGTCCTCCAGATGAAACTCGGCCACGCGAACACGCGTGCTGAAGTCAGCGGAGAGGACCAGCTTCCGGGCATAAGCAATTATCTTATCGGCAAAGATCCCTCGCGCTGGCACACCGGCGTTTCACAGTTCGGGCGTGTGCGTTATCGCGAGATTTATCCGGGTATTGACCTCGTCTACTACGGTCATCAGGGAAGTCTCGAATATGACTTTGTGGTCGCTCCCGGCGCTGATCCCGGTAAGGTCGCCCTCAACTTCGCGGGTGCCGACCAGATTCAGCTGAACGCCGCTGGAGATCTCGTGCTCTCCGTGCCCGCGGGCGCCGTTTCCTTGCACGCTCCCCGTGTGTATCAGAAGGTCGGCCAGGAAGAGCGTTCGGTCAGCGGTGCATTCGTGCTGTTGGCGCAAAACGAAGTGGGCTTCAGAATCGGCGACTACGATCGCAGCCGAGAGCTCATCATCGACCCCACGCTGAGCTATTCGACCTACCTGGGTGGCACGGGCAGCCAGGGTTGCGTCACGGTTTCCGGAACCACGGTACTGAACTGTCCCACGATTGCGGTCGACAACGGATTCCAGTTTTACATTGCCGGGTCGACCACTTCCATTGACTTCCCGCTCACGCCTGGCACTCCGCTGCCGTTCCAGGGTGCACTCAAAGGTACAACCGACGCCTTCGTGACCAAGTTCAACACCAGCGGCTCGACCATCATCTTCTCCACCTATCTGGGCGGAACCGGTGTCGACACCGCCGCAGGAATTGCTGTCGACAGCGGATTCAACGTCTACGTTGCGGGAACCACAGACTCGGCGGATTTCCCGATCACACCCGGCAGCGCCTATCAGACTGCGCCAAAGTCGGCCGGGAATCACGTTTTCCTTACCCAGCTGAAATCTGACGGCTCAGCCCTGCTCTACTCTACGTATCTTTCCGGCAGCGGAGTCGATGTCGCGACCGGCGTGGCGGTCGACACTAAGCTGAATGCTTACGTCACGGGCTCGACCACATCCACGGATTTTCCGACGGCACCCACGCCCGGCTCATTTCAATCCAAGCCTCTCGCCCAGAATCAGTTTTTCGCTACCGTCATCAGCACAAGCACCACGCTGACGGGGCTGCAAAGCCTGGTGTATTCCACGTATTTTGGTGGAGGCTCCCCTGCCAATGGTGTTGCGATAGGCGGCGGTGTCGCAGTGGATGCGGCTGGGAACTTCTACATCACCGGGGGCACGAACTTCGTGCACACGGGCAATCCGGCGACAGATTTCCCGATCTTGAATGCGTTCCAGTCGACGTTGCTAGGGGCAACCGACGCCTTCATCGCCAAGATCAATCCCACGGCTGCCCCCGGGGCACAGTTGCTGTATTGCACCTATCTCGGCGGCACGGTCGACGGAGCCAATAATCCGGCCGTTACTGTCGGCACCGGCGTTGCAATAGATGCTGCCTTCAACACCTACGTCACGGGTTCGACGACAGCGACCAATGTTCTGCTGCCCACCAACATTGTTGCCTTCCAGTCTCAGAACAACGGGGGAACCGACGCGTTCGTGGCGAAGGTGGGAAATCCCGTCTCCGGCAGTACGGTATTCCCATTGAACTACTTCAGCTACCTGGGCGGCAGCGGAACCGATGTCGGTTTCAGCATCGCTGCCGACAGCGTCCAGTCTGTGCACGTGACCGGTTCCACCACCTCCACCGATTTGCACGTGGCGAACGCCATCCAGAACGCCAATGGGGGCGGCACCGATGGTTTCGTGGCGCTTCTTTCAACCACGACCAGCACCGGCATTGGCACGCAGGGCCAGTACCTGACCTATCTGGGCGGCACGGGTGAAGATCGGGGCACAGGGATCGCAGTGGATGCCAACGGGATCACCTACCTGACCGGCGACACGACCTCCCCAAATTTCCCGTTGGCGAATGCATTCCAGGGAACGCTGAAAGGAACAAGCGACGTCTTCGCAACCAAGATCGGCGCGGTAAGCGCTCTGAAGATCACGGCATCGGTATCACCGAATCCGGTCGGACTGGGTAACCAGGCGAGCTTCAGCTATACCATCACTAACACCGGGCCTGATACCGCTTCCGGCGTCACCGTGGCCGACGTGCTGCCCGTTACGGGAGCTACGTTCACCTCAGCTACGGCGAGTCCCGGTTCTTGTACCAGCGCTGCAGCCGGTGCGGTCACCTGTGCGGTCGGAGCATTGAACGTCAATGCTACCGCCACCGTGACCGTTGTGCTTACGCCGACCACCGCTGTTCCGTTGGGCAACAGCGCTACCGTGTCGGCAAACGGCAGCGTGAGCCAGGGCGCCTCCGTGACCGTTCCAGTCACCGACTTTGCCGTCTCGGTTGGTCCGGCTTCAGCCACGGTGACGGCAGGGCAACCGGCCAGCTTCACGGTTACGGCAACGCCTGAGCCGACCTACAATGCCAACATTTCGGTGGGTTGTTCCGCGGGTCTACCGGTCGGCGCTACCTGTGCCTTCACCACGAATCCCTTGGTCCCGACAAATTCAAGCGCGATATCTACGGCTCTGGTGGTCAACACCACCGCTCGCATCACGACGACGACTGAGTTGTGGGATCGAACCAACAAGAAGGGTTACGCTGCCTGGTTGCCAATTGCCGGAATCGCTTTGTTCGGTATCGGAGCGGGAGGCAAAGGTTCACGCAAGCGGCGCGCACTTGGCGGGCTGATGTTCTCTGCGCTGCTGGCGCTGCTCTTGGTCCTGCCTTCATGCAGCAGCACCAAGAGTACGACCACGACCACGGGAACGCCGGCTGGGACCTATACGATCACGATCTCCGGGACTTCGGGATCTGCGTCGCACACCTCGACTCTGACTCTGGTGGTGCAGTAAGGGTTGGACGGGAGGCTAGGCGCCCGCGGACAACTTGTGATGACTCTTGGTTTCGGCGATGCCGTACTGGCGAATCTTGTATAGAAGCGCCTTGTAACTGATCTTGAGCAGTGCCGCCGCTTGTTTGCGGTTCCAGTTGGTCTGTTCCAGCGCCTGCTTTATGGCTTCCGCTTCCGCCTCGTCCTTCGCGCTGCGCGCCAGCGACTTCAGCCCTCCCGCCGACTCTGATCCCACCTTTGCGCCGTACTCGCCGTTGGCCCCGCCATTGCCGTCGTTGCGGGGGTTCAGCTCCGCAACCGCCAGCTTTTCGTCGCCGAGGATCAGATAGCGCTTGACGAAGTTGCTCAACTCTCGCAGGTTTCCCGGCCAGGAATGTTCCAGGCATGCCTGCATCAGCGCCGGAGATAGCGGCAGCGCAGCCCGCGCGTAGCGCTCTGACATGCGTGACATGAAGTGCTTCAGCAGAATCGGGACTTCTTCCTTGCGCTCGCGCAGCGGCGGCAAGGAGAGCGTGAAGGCATTCAACCGGTAGTACAGGTCTTCGCGTAGCCGCTTCGTGGCCAGCGCTTCCGGAATGTTGATGTTGGTCGCCGCCAGAATCCGCACGTCGACCTTGATGACGGACCGGCTGCCCAGCCGCGAGAACTGCTGGTCCTGCAGGACGTGCAGCAGCTTGGCTTGCAGAATGGGAGGCATCTCGCCGATTTCGTCGAGGAGGATGGTGCCCTTGTTGCACAGTTCGAATTTTCCGGGCTTGGGATGCGTCGCGCCGGTAAAAGCTCCGGCTTCATAGCCGAACAATTCGCTCTCCAGCAGGTCGGCCGGAACTGCGGCGCAGTTCACCTTCAGAAAAGTCCGGTGGGCGCGCGGAGACAGTTTGTGCACCAACCGCGCCAGCACTTCTTTGCCGGTGCCGCTCTCGCCGAGCAGAAGAACGGGAATATCCACGTTCGCGACCAGCGCGGCTTGCGACCGAATCTTGCGCATCGCCGGACTCGCCGCTACGAAGAAAACGTCATCGCAAAGTTCCTCAATCTCGCCAGGGTATGCCTGCTGATTCTTGCCCAGGCACTGCGCGATCACCGCGTCCAGTTCGGTTTTCTGGAACGGCTTGGTCAGATAGTCGGTGGCGCCCAGCCGCATCGCCTGGACCACCTTCCGCGTATCGCTCACGCACGACAGCATGATGACTTTGACGCCGGGCTTCATCTGCCGCAACTGCTCGAGCGTCTGCAGGCCATCGATGCCCGGCATCAGCACGTCCAGCAGAACGAGATCGGGCTCCATGCCTTTTTCCACGCGCTGCAGAGCCTCTTCGCCAGTCGAAGCGGTTTCCACCTTGTGGTCATCCACTTCGAGCAGAGTGCGGATGTAGCGGAGCATTCCTGGTTCGTCATCGACCAGCAGAATCTTGGCCGCGTCGCTCATTTTTCTTTTCCTTTAGGGGATAAGTTAGAAGGCGGTTTGAGGGGAAGCAGAAACGAAAACTTGCATCCAGCGCCGGGCTCGTTCTCTACCCAGATCTTTCCGCCCATGCCATTGACCAGCCGCCGCGCGATGGCGAGACCGAGTCCCATGCCATCCTGAGTTTCGTTCGACGGCAACCGGAAAAAATCGTCGAACACTTCCTGGTGATACTCGGGAGGGATTCCCGGGCCAGTGTCGGAAACGCTGATCTTCACGGAGTTGGGGACCGCCACGGATTGCCGCCGCCGCTCACTCGATCCAATCGACTTCGCCACACTCCGGCGTTCCCATGTGTGCGGCTCCGCGTGCAACCACACCGTGCCCCCGGACGTTGTGTACTTCGATGCGTTCTCCAGGAGGTTGGAGATCACTCTCTGGATCTTCGCGGCATCGAAGACAAACGCGGGCACCTTGTCGTTGGCCAGGAAATACAGCGCCAGCCCCTTTTCCTGAAACCGGTGCGACCACAGGCGGCACACTTCCGACAGGTAGGCGTTGATGTCGCCCTGCTCGTACTGCATCCTGAGTTCGCCGGTCTCCAGCACGCTGAAGGTCAGAAAGTCCTGGATGAAATGTTGCAGCCGCTGTCCGCTGCTGTACATGTCACGCAACACTTCACGCTGGCGCTCATTCAGCGATCCCAGCTTTTCGCTCTGGAGCAGTTCTACGTATCCGTTCAGAATCGCCAGCGGAGTTTTCAGATCGTGGGCCGCGGAGGCAAGCGCATTCGTAGTGCGCTGAAAGCGCTCGCGCAGCTGTGAATATTCTTGCAGCAGATCCTGATGACAAGACGGGGCTGGACATTCCCGGCCAGGGGACGCAACTGGACATAACTCGGTTGCTGCCTTCATTTCGGCAGTGGGCGCGACAGAAGGGTTCTCCGGTGTCATAGCCATAGCTTTGCCGTGGTTTGGCTAGAGGGGAGAGGCCACTCTACTGGTTACAAAGAGTGCAGGGGATGTGTTAATCCTAGGGAACGTCCCTTCTCTTGTCAATCACAAAGGGCAACTTAAGTGTCATTGAGCGGAAAAAGCTTGCAACCGCGAGATGGCGCCAGGACCTGATTTCCACTGGCGTTGTAGCAGGATTTCGGGTACCAGAATCCGGTCAAACCCCGCTTTACTCGGGAGAATTCAGGCTAAAGACCAGCGATAACCGGTGCTGTCCTACTCTTCCGCCTGGAAGGGACTCGAAGTTTGGCCCCTGAGATGCGAAGAACTCCAGAGTAGTTCAAGTCTTAGGTGAGGATTGTGAGCCCCAGAACCCCCCCCAGAGAACGACGTCGATGGGCCCGCCTGCCTCTCGCTATTCCAGTCTTTGTCCGGGGCCGGGATGACCGTGACAAGGAGTTCCTGGAGTTTGCTACCGCTTTGAACATCAGCGCCGGGGGGGTGCTCATCGCCGTCCGCCGCTCTGTGCCGCCATCAGCACAGGTTTTGCTCGAGGTCCCCAGCGCCCCGCTGGCGGCCGCTGCCGTCCTGCCGAAGGCCTCCAGGGTATTGCGCGCCAAGGCTCTATGGGTAGCTCATGCGGAGGGCTATCACCTGCTCGGCTTGAAATTCGCCCGACCCCTGGTGAACAATTCGCCGGTCAAGATCAAACATCGAAGGAAAGTCACTTCCGCGGTGTGAAAAAGTTTTCCTATGCCAAACCGCTGCTATTAGACCGTTACTGTGGTTTCAAAGCGTGACTCTTTGGTTTGCCTGCTCTCCTCTAACCGCTTAATCCTTCATGCACTTAATCCAGTAAGATAGTCCTGCGGATGAAGTCTTAGTCATTTGGCTCTCGGGGTGCACCAGCAGGTGTGCGCGGGAGGTTCCGGCGCAAAGAGGCTCATGACAAGCACAAACTCAGTCAGTTCCCTTGCACAGTCAATCGGCGAGATTCCCCCTGACGCCGTCTTATTCGGGCGTTCGGAGGCTATGCTAGCCGTCCGGGAGCGCCTCTCCAAGATTGCCGTCGCCAATGTGCCCATCCTGATTCAGGGCGAGAGCGGCACGGGCAAGGACATCATCGCGCGCATGATCCACGGCCTGTCGCCCTGGAGGACGGGCCCTTACGTCAAGGTCAACTGTCCAGCGATTCCGGGCACTCTGCTGGAGAGCGAACTTTTCGGTTACGAGAAAGGCGCCTTCACGGGAGCCTATGGCATGAAGCCCGGCCGCGTGGAGTTGGCTCATCGCGGCACCTTGTTCCTCGATGAGATTTCCGAACTGGACCTCGCGCTTCAGTCGAAGTTGCTCCAGTTGCTGCAGGATGGGCAATTCTGCCGAATTGGCGCGCAGGAGGACAAGAAGGTCGAAGTCCGTGTCGTCTGCGCCACCAATCGCCGCCTGGAGCAGGAAATCGAGAATGGCAGCTTCCGCCAGGATCTGTATTACCGCATCAACGTTGTGAATCTGCGATTGCCCGCCTTGCGGGAGCGGCGGTCGGACGTCCCGGATCTGGTTAACTATTTCCTCGAGTATTACAACCGCAAGTACAACTGTCGCGCCAAGCCCATCTCAGGAGAGCTGATGGTGATCCTGACGAAGTACCATTGGCCGGGCAATATCCGCGAACTCGAGAACCTGGTGAAGCGTTACGTGATCCTCGGCACCGAGGACGTCATCTCGAGCGATCTGGTTTCGCGCGACCAGGAGTACTTTAATCCCGATCTCAATTTCGACGGTCCGATCTCGCTGAAGAAACTTACGCGGCAGGCCGTGCGGGAACTCGAACGTAAAGTCATTCTCAAAGTTCTGCAGGCAAATCACTGGAACCGCAAGCAGGCGGCAAAGGCGCTGTGCATCAGCTATCGCGCTCTGCTGTACAAGATCCGGGACGCCGGTCTGCCGTCTAACCGTGCTTCCCGACGCCGTGAAGCGGAAAGCGTGCCCAGTACCGGAGTGGCTGCAGATTAAGCCGCGCTAGCTTCCCCTACGGCACATCTGGCTCCGCTCCGAAGGGCAACAAGAGACCTGCGCGACACTTCGTGTCCTTTAGGGTTCATAGAAGTGTCATAGAGAGTTCAGAACATCAGATTTATCGGACCTGTTGCTACACTAGGTTTACACTGAAATTTCCGAACCTATAGATAGCAAGTCCCCGATTCACGCAGACGTGAGTCTGCCTAGGTCACGCGATGGTGGGTATCAACAAACTCGACGTGAGCGAGTACGCCGCAATACTTCGGCGGCCTTGGGCCGCGGTCATCCTCGCAGCCGTGGTGTGCACACTCACGGGATATCTGATTTCCTTCGGATTCCCGGTCGAGAAGGGCTCCCAGTTGGCCAAGCCTGCAGGACGCGACACCGCTGGCCAGGCCAACCTTGCAAATTCCCCAAAGGCCGCTGTCAGCAGTCCCGAACTCTCAGAAGCCAAGCACAATCTCGACGATCGTGCGGCGAAACTCGAGGCCTTCAAGCAGAGCCACGGCCAGGTTCCCGGTGCGGCGAAGGACTTGAAGGCGCAGGCGACGTTAAAGTCCAAGCTCGAAGCCAGCCGGAGAGCCGCTGAGCGAGCGCGCGACGACAGGGCCTATACTCAGTCCCTTTTGTCCCAGCAGCTATCTGGACGATCCGGGGCCAAACTCAGCGTGGCGTCTGATACCAAATCGGGCGAGTCTCTGGAAGTTCGGCAATTGCGGTTTCAGATCAGCCAGTACGACGATCAGATTGCCGCGGCCACGCGGGAGCAGAACCGCCTTCAGAAACAGCTCCAAACAGGGCAGGGACAGGGGCAGCTTGATGCCGGAGCGCGGCAGCAGTACGCGCAGCTGACGCAAGACTACGATTCAGCCCAGAAAACGTACGCCATTTTGCTTGCCAGGAGTACGGCAGCGGATCCGGAAGGCGACCAAGCCGCAGCAGCCGCGGATCCCGGCCCCACCGCAGCTGCAGAGCAGGACCCGGAGGTTTCGAATCGCCGGTCGTGGTTTGCGGGTGCCGGATTGACGGCTGGCTTAGCTGTCGGCATCGGACTGGCGTTCTGGCTGGGAGTGTGGAAAAAGACGATTCGCACCGCTCATGATGTGCAGACCGTTTTGCAGGCGCCGCTACTGGTCTCCGTTCCGTGGGTTGGCCGGCGCGAACCGGTAACGAACAGCAAAAGTCCCGCGCAACCGTCAAAGAGCGCCACGGCCAAGCCAGAGCAAGATACAATTGAGGTCTAATACACCTGTATGTATAAGGATTTTTACGGACTAAAAGCGAACCCTTTCAACGTGAACCCGGACCCGCGTTATCTTTTTCTCACGCGGCACACCGAGGAGGCGTTGGCCTGTCTCACTTACGGCATTCAGAGCCGCAAGGGATTCGTTCTGCTCACCGGAGAAGTCGGCACCGGGAAAACCACACTCGTCAACAAGCTGCTCGAATGGCTTCGTCTGCAGCAGGTGGCCACCGCCTTCATCTTCAATTCCCGGATGAACGTGCCGCAGTTTCTTGACTTCATGATGGCCGATTTCGGCATCAACTGTGACTCCCGTTCCAAGAGCCAGATTCTGCTTCGCTTGTACAACTGGCTGCTCGATCGTTACCGCGCCGGAGAGACCGCGGTCGTCATCGTCGACGAGGCGCAGAATCTCTCCGAGGAAGTGCTGGAAGAAATTCGCCTGCTTACCAACCTGGAAACTTTCACCGAGAAGCTGCTGCAGATCGTCCTGGTCGGACAGCCGGAGTTGGAACAGAAGCTGAAGCTTCCGCAACTGCGCCAGTTGCGCCAGCGCCTCACCTTGCGCGCCAAGACTCATCCTTTGACCCTGGAGGAGACCAAAGCCTACGTGGCGCAGCGCCTCCGCATTGCGGGCTCCAACGGACAACAGATCTTTGAGCCGAACGCGCTGGTGTCGATCCATCGTTTCGCCAGCGGCATTCCTCGCGTCATCAACCTGCTCTGTGAGCACTGCCTGGTGAGTGCCTTCGTCGACCAGCAGAAGGTAATCACGTGTGACATCGTCGATGCTGTAGCGAGGGACTTCGATCTGAGCGACAATACGTCATCGGCCTCCATGGCGTTGGCTCCCCAGAACCCGACTTCTTTGGAGAAGTTTGATCTGGTCGAAGCCTTGAAAACTCTGGCGACTCTCGCGGACCGCCTGCGTCAGTCCGATCAGGAAGTGCCCAAGGAGAGGAAAGTTTGAGTCGTATTCATGAGGCTCTGAAAAGGGCCCAGGAAGAAAGAGCTGCACAGGGAAACCGCTCTACGCTCCCGCCGTTGATGGAGCTTCCCCGCCTCGAGAACACTGTCCCGCCTGAGACTGTTGCACCTGCGCCCGCCGTGGAAGCCGCACCGGCAGCCGATCCCATGCCTGCCGCTGACGTTGGCCCGCTCGCCTCGATTGGCGCCTTAACCGAGTCTATTCTTCAAGGTTGCGCCCAATCGGAATGGCATCCCGATCCTGAAACCATGCTGTTCTTCAATCAGAATGAGCGCACCCTTGGCGCAGAGGAATTTCGTACTTTGCGCTCGCACCTGCTGCAACTGCGGGAGAAGATGCCGCTGAAGAAGATCCTGGTGACCAGCGCGTTGCCCCAGGAAGGCAAGTCGTTCGTGGCTGCGAATCTGGCTCAAGTCCTGGTGCGCCAGCCTGGCCGCAAGGCTTTGCTGATAGACGCAGACCTGCGGGCCGCACACCTGCACGCGTCCCTCGGTACCGCCTCTGCGCCTGGTGTCTCTGAATATCTCCTGAAAGAAAACGACGAATGTTCCATCCTGCAGCGCGGCGCGATGGAGAATCTCTTCTTCATCCCCTGTGGCCGGCCGATTTCCAGTCCTGCCCAGCTTATCGCCAACGGGCGTTTGGAGGTTCTTCTGCAGCGTCTGGAGTCGCTGTTTGACTGGATCATTCTTGATTCACCCGCCGCAGCTCTCGTACCTGACGCTCGTGAGCTCTTGACCTTCTGTGATGGTGTCCTGATGGTGGTCCGATCCAAGGCGACGCCGGTCGACGCGGCGAAACGTGCACGGTTGGAGTTCGGCAAGAAGCCGTTGCTGGGCGTGGTGATGAATGCCGTGGGTGGCCCCGCGGTCAAGACGAAGGTAACGCGGGCACCGCAGAAGCCCTGACCGCTCCAACCCTCCTTACGCCAGCGATCGCGCCTCGCGAATCAGCGCCATCAGTTCATCACGCATTCCCGGACCGCACGCCACCAATCCTGACAACAGCGGCGACCGGTTGTTGCAGCGCAACGCCGCGCCATCCAGCGTGCCGGCAAACCCGCCCGCACTCGCCACCAGAGCGACTCCTGCGGCCACGTCCCACTCATTCTTCGGCGTCAGCGTGAACGTCAGATCCGCCAGTCCGGCCGCGACCAATGCCAGCTTGTACGCCACCGATCCCATGGAGCGAATCTCGAACGCAGCGTTCTGAAATGCCTTCCACTCGCCCCGCTTTACCTCGCTGCGGCTTGCCAGCACCGTCGCACCCTTGAGCGTGGTGCGCAGACTCGGGCGCGCCGGTTTGCCGTTGTACGTCATCCCCAGGTCTACCGATCCTAGAAAAACCTCATTCGTGACTGGATTGCATATTCCTCCCGCCACGGGCCTGCCGTCTTCCACCATGGCAATGGAGACGCAGAATTCCGGAATGCCGGCCACGAACTCCCGGGTCCCGTCGAGCGGATCCACAACCCAGACGCGGCTCGCTTGCAGGCGCGAAGGATCATCCACGCTCTCTTCGGAAAGCCAGCCTTCGCCCTCGCGCAGCAGGTTCTCACGCAACACGGCGTCCAGAGCGCGGTCTGCCTCCGTAACCGGGTCGAGGCCAATCTTGTATTCGGTTTCGATCTCGCCCGGAGTGAAGCGCTGAAACACAACCCGCGCAGCCTCAATCGCGTTCTGAATTCGTTGCAGGATTTCCGCTTGCGAAGAAGAGTTCATGTTTCCTGATCGTGGATGGATTCTCTATTGTCCAGAATACGACATCTCGATGCAGTGTGTTTTCGTGAAGCGCCGAGGGCAGCAGATTTTGCGATCAGGAACTCACGCCCACAGCATTCTGGCGCCCGTGGCCAAAAGTATCACGCACAGAATGCGACGAAGCCATAGGACCGGAACCCGGGTGCTCAGATGCGATCCGATCAACCCGCCGGGAATTGATCCAATCAGCAAATATCCTACCAGCCCCGGATTCACGTTTCCGAAGCGAAAATGCAGCAAGCTAGTTACTCCGGTCAGGATCATGGCGTGCACGATATCGGTGCCAACCATGACCTTTGGAGGAAAGCTATAGAACAGCAGCAACAACATCATGATGATGCTGCCCGATCCCACCGAGGTCATGCCAACGAGAAATCCCGCTACCAGACCGATCATCGCCATGCCCATGAAAGACTTCATGGTCGGCGGGCGATTGCGCCACGCTGTCTTCGATGCGGCGCTGGAACAGCAGCAAGATGGGGATAACGATCAGCAGAACGCCGATCGCAGTCTTGATAAAGTCGTTGACGCCCGCCGCCATAGATGGTCGCAGATGGGCGAGAAAACCGACTCCAGCGATGGACCCTGGCATGCTTCCCGCCGCCAGAGCCACTACGACGTTGCGGCGGACCGTTCCCTTGCGTAAGTGCACCCAGACCGGCAGGGATTTTCGTGAAGAAATTGAAGAGCGCATCAGACCCGACCGCAATGATCGCAGGAACGCGCAAGACGAAAATCAAAAGCGGCAGCAACAGCACGCCGCCCCCTAGCCCGGTCAGCCCAATCATGGTCCCGACCAGAAAGCCGATCAGTATTTTGGTTGCGATCACATGGCATGATGTCGTGCACTTTCACCCCGACTCGCAAAGAACTTGCGCCATGCGTCTCGCGGTCATACCGATGAAGCCCTGCTGCTCCAGATGCAGGAAAATTTCCTGGGCGGCTTCTTCGGCGGTGACAGATCGGCGGTATTGATAACGACTTCCGCGTTCTCGGGTACTTCGTAAGGATCGGAAATGCCAGTGAATTCCTTTAAGATTCCAGCCCGCGCTTTGGCATACAGGCCCTTGCGATCCCGTTGCTCACAGATTTCCACCGGTGTGGCAACATGCACCAAAATGAATCCGCCGAAGGCTCGATCGTCTTCGCACGTGCTTGCGTGTGGAGTCGTACGGAGCAATAGGAGCGCAGATCGCGATGCCGCCATTCTTCGTGATCTCCGACGCCACATAGCCGATGCGGCGGATATTGATGTCGCGATGCTCCTTGGAGAATCCCAATTCCGAAGAAAGATTCTTGCGAACGAGGTCGCCATCCAGCAGCGTGACAGGACGTCCGCCCACTTCCAGAAACTTGGTGAGCAGAATGTTGGCGATAGTCGACTTTCCCGATCCCGAAAGGCCAGTGAAGAAGATGGTCACGCCCTGCCGATGACGCGGCGGATAACTGCGCCGCAACTCGTGCACAACTTCGGGATAGGTAAACCACGTCGGGAATGTCGCGGCCTTCGTTGAGACGCTCGCGTAGTTCCGTGCCCGAGATGATTCAGCACTCGCGCTTCCTTTGGATACTTCGTTGTCCGGGACATACTGGTCCTGGTCTTCGAGGTAGACCATCATGTTGAACGGCACCATCGTGACGCCGATTTCCGCTTCATGCTTCCTGAACAGTTCCTGCGCGTCGTATGGACCGTAGAACGGCTTGCCATTGCGTCATTGCCCGGTCCAGCATGATCGCGGCCGACAATGAAATGGGTGCACGCCATGATTCTTGCGGATGATGGCGTGCCAGATGGCTTCTCGAGGTCCGCCCATGCGCATGGCGAGCGGAAACATCGCCAGCTTGCGCCGTGCCCTCGGGATATTTCGACAGCAACAGCTGATAACAGCGCACGCGGGTGAAGTAGTCGACGTCGCCCGGCTTGGTCATGCCCACCGAGGGATGAATCAGAAGATTTGCCTCCACCTTCTTCGCCGCGCGGAAAGTCAATTCCACGTGGGCACGATGCATCGGGTTGCGGGTCTGGAACGCAACAACCCGGCGCCAGCCGCGGCCGAGCAAATTCGCTTGCGAAATTCGGCCGGAGTAAGCCGCAGCGGCTGAAATCGTAGTGGGAGGGCGACTGCAGTCCTTCAAGCGTCCGCCGACATACCAGGCGTTGCTTTTATTCAGAGGATAGTCGACGCCCGGATGAACGTTTGCTGGTGGTGCCGAATACAGATTTGGCCTCGGCGTCACGGTCTGGCTGCCACACTTCCTCCACATGCAGAACGCCCAGCATCACTCCCTCGGGATCGCGCAGCGCGATTTTGCTGCTGCCCGGCGTGAATTCTTTGGCGAACTCTTCCTTCACATCCAGCGTGATCGGCATCGGCCAAAGCGCTCCGTTCGACAGCCGCATGTTGTGGCATACGCCTTCGTAGTCGGCGCTTGTTCATGAATCCGCGTAACGGGGAAAAGCCTCCGCTCATCAGCAGCTCCACATCACATAACTGTCGCGCGGTCAGGTCCCAGGAAGGCCACTCGCGGGAGTGTGATTTCAATTCCGCCGCCCGCCCGGGCGCGGCTATCAGGTCGATCAGTTCACCGCCGTGTGGCGCTATCAAATGGCTCGTCGTCGCGATCAAATCCGTGAACCTCCAGGTTCGGTTTCAAATCCACTGCTGCTGATGAAAGGAGGCCCATGTCTGACCCGAACAAATGCGGCCACTTTCACGCAAAATCTGTTGGTGAGAAAAGCCAGAGAAACCCCATCTTTGCCCCTGGCAAGCAAAACGTCAGACTAGATTGCCGAGCAATTTGCTGACCTCAAGCCCTATTTTTCTCGGTGTTTTAACTCCCTTGTTCACAAAGATTTAGGTATTTGCCGGAAGCGGCGCTCGAGCGGGCACACCCCACATAAGAAAACCTTTGCGGCAACCGATATTCCACTATCCCTACTCGCTTAGTCAAGTATGACAAATCTTGCATACTTGGATGATCGGAAGATGCAGTCGTATTCAGAAATCTTGCACTTCCTGCACCGCAATTTCGAAGTCGGAAGAAGTGTCGGCCTCGACGACGGCGGCTGCGGCGTACTGGGGAGCAATCGGCAAATTCCACATTTTCCACTTCCGCGCCTCGGTCTCATCCGGGCGGGTGGCTACCAGCGTCGCATGGTCCGGGTCCAGGGAAACGTCGAAGTCGCGCAAGGGAATCGACAAGCCCTCGCCTTTGGCCTTGATGTACGCTTCCTTGCGCGTCCAACAGCGAAAGAATACATCGTATTGCGATATAGTTGCAAGCTCGCGCAACCCGTGCTGCTCTTGCGGTGAAAAGAACCGCTCTGCTATCTCGAGCACGTTGAACTCGGAGCGGATCTTTTCGATATCCACCCCAATCCGCCGCTCCCTCACGACCCCCAGGAGCATCATGCCGGCGGTGTGCGACAGATTGAAATTCAGCTTCTGCGCCGCATACGCTTCCGATAGCGCGGGCTTGCCATGCTTGGAATATTCGAAAGACAACGACTCAGGGGAACTGCCCAAGTAGGACGCAAGCACAACTCGCAGCGTACCGCGGCTCAGTATGAATTCATTGCGATGCTGATCGAAATGGAACCGATCGGCACGCTGTTTTTCATCAGGCGAAAGATACGGGAGCACTCTTGGCGCTTCACTGCTCGCGGAGTCGAGTCCCTTGTACCAAACGTGAATTTCGTGATCGTCGGAAACGCGCCGATTTGAGGGCATGTAGGGTTCGTGCGGACCGCCTGTCAGTCGCGACCGCATCCGATTCTAGCCGTTGCCGGCCAAAAGTGCTGGCGCTTCATCCGATCTCTTTGGCCGTTTTGTGTCTGCAGCAAACTCACAACCTGTTCACGCGAGTTGTGCTGTGCACGAGAATCTACGCGCACGTGCCGACGGTTCTGCCGACCCCTCGTCAGCCGAAATCAACGGTCTTTGTGACCTGTGCAAAACACTATCACTCCGTCGCAATTCGCCAAGATTCTGTACAACGTTAAACTACTGTTAATCGTGTAATTACTTCCGAGTAAAGCCAGGCTGCTGGAAATTTCGTCCTAGGCGGTTCACCCTATTCTTGTGGTAAAAGCTGTCGGGGAACGCTGATTCGGCGCTACTGGAGCCGGATTTCAGAGAATCGCCTGACTCAACTCTGGTCAATGATTCGCTGTCTTTGCTGAAGGATTCGCTACGTCCACCGGCGCTCGATGACCCTGCCAGATGCATTTCTCCTAGTGTTTTTCTCGTCATCTATCACTTGCACGTGCTCGAAGCGTTGCCTTTCACTTCAACACCGCTCGCGACGGTTCAAGCTCGAGAAAAATATCTCGCCGAAAATCTGGATGTTTATCCGTCACAGCCGCGAATAGCGCTTCGATGGCAACGTGAGTGCTATGAATTTTGGTAGACGGGCCGCCCGGCGGTCCACATCAAGCGCCATTCGTAATTTGAACGCACGAGGGTAAGGCCAGCACCCTGCAAACCTGCGTGCGATCCGGCCGAGGGGGATGTGCATGACGACGGGCGAAATGCGCCTGGGACGGCGCGAACAGCAAATCGCCGACCTGCTGCTGCAAGGCTGCGACAATACAGAGATCGCGAAACAACTGAAGATGGCCAAGCGAACGGTCAAGGCTCATTTCAATCGTCTTTTTATGCGCTTCGGCATTAACAGCGGAATTAAGCGAGTGAAACTAGCAACTCTTTTATATCGGAGGCAGATATGTTTGGAGACGAACGGTACGGCGGAAGGGTTCCCAGTGAGCGCGAGCACGAGGTCATTGCCCTCGTTGCCCAAGGATTCAAGAATCGTGAAGTCGCCAACGCCATCGGCACATCGGAGCACGTCGTCAAGAACTACCTTCGCACCATCTACGACAAACTCGGACTCTGGAATCGAGTCGAACTCGCGCTTTGGTATGAAGCCCGTAGAAACGAACAAGCCTTCCGAGCCTGAGTTCCTTGAGCCGTGGGAGCACCGGGTCATGGGCCTCGGAGCGATGTACCCTCAGCCGCGTTCTGCGGGCAAAGTCTAGATTTTTCCAGCGTCACTGAATTGCAAAACAAAAGCATGAAACAGATTGGGTGAGACATGGTCTGGTCTCCCCCAATCGAGGCCGCGCGGAGGAATGGCGCTTTGCCAGGATGTGCCTTTGCGATCCCCATCCACCGATCCTCGCCTGGAAAGCGCGCGTGATAGCACGTAGATTTCGCGCTAAATTTTGCGGGAGAAATTTGCGGACTGGTGATTCTTCAGGGACGGATTAGTTGCAACCTGCGGACTGCAGGTATCTGAGTCTTTCGCCCGCTTCGGGCAAACCTTTTTTTGCCGCTGCCACCAGCAGAAGCTGGGCCTGATCGCAACTCTTCGCAACTCCGTCGCCGTGCTGGTACAGGTCGGCCAGCAACAGCAGGGCGGTGCGATTCTGCTTGCCCACAGCCTTCCACAGCCACTTCGCGGCTTCCTTCGTGTCTTTCCGACCGTTGACGCCGTAGAGGTAGCTTTGCGCCGTGGCCAATTCTGCATCGCCATTGGCGGTGTTCATCGGGCTGGCAATCTGGTTCTTGGCTTTTTCTTTTGCAGGTGTCCCTTCGATCTCTGCTAGTGGTGAAGCGACAGGTCTCGACTTGACTTCGGTGCCCTTGTCTTCGGCAGGCAGCGGTTTCGGAGCTGCTTGTCAGCTGCTTTTTCTGTGACCGGCCTCTTCGCTTGGCGCCCTGGATTCGCTTGCACCGGAGGCGCCGCAGGAACGGCCACGCTCTGAGGTGTATTGGGGTGAACGTCCTGATGCGAACGGCTCCACCAAGTGAACCCGGCGAAAATCGCGATCAGCACAGCCACCACGACCGCCACCGCCCTCCCGCCTGAGCTGCGTTCTTCCGCAATGTCATCCTCGCTGGCACGAAAACTTGCCAGTGGCTGCTCGCGCAGCCAGTCCAGATTATCCGGAGGAATCTGTTGCCGGTTTGAAGTCTCCGCCGTGTGCGACGGCTTCAGGGCTGCGCCACACATGCCGCAGAAGGCCTGGTTCGACGAGTTTTCATACTTGCACTGCGGGCAGGCAATAACGTTGCGGGCCGAGGTTGCCGGCGTCTCATCTCTCTCGACGTGCAGCTGCTGGGCTTCCGGGAGTTCGACATTTGAAGGCTGTTCCGGCTGCCGCACGACTCTCTCAGATTTTGGGCCCTTGCGCTGCGCGACTCCGCCTTCATCCTCCAGCTCGCGCAACAGATCGCCAACCGCCTTGTCCCGATTCTCCGGCGCGTTCTCAAAGTACACCTGTGCCCACCGCCCCAGATTGCGTCCCAGAGTCTGATTCACCATGGGATTCAGATCGGGATTGGGCAGCTCGACCTTCGACTCGACGTTTTCGGGATCAGACTTTTTTTCGGGTGGGTGCGTCACGTCCCTTTTCTCCCGCATCAACCCTCCACAACCTGGTGCCCACTATCGGGTACTTTATTCGATCACAGGGAAAAAGGCTGGTCAAAAATCTTCAGTCGCAAACCTTCCGATAGGCTGGTTCGAACTGATCGAGCTGGGCGTCCCGCTGGCTGGTGAACTTGCCCTTGGGCGTCTTTCCGTACGCATCGGTCCCGGGGCAATAGTAAAGGGCAGTACGCAGATCGACCCAAACTTTAGTGTCAGGATTTCCCATGTACGCGGGTGGAGGTGGCGCTTCCGCCACGCCCATGCTCACCAGGAGTTGATCCATCAGGGAAAGCTTCTGTTCGGGCGGCAGTTGCCGCTTCCTGGAACCTGTAGCGGCGGTGGCCGCAGCCGCTGAACCGGGAGCGACAGCCCCGGCTACCATCTCAGAGTTCTCCCGCACGATCCAGAAAATTGCGCCTGTCACGATGACCAGAGCCGCCGCCAGGTAAATGTCGGCCCGGCGCTCTCTCAGGAAACGCAGGAGCGGTCCCCCCTGTTTCAGCTCTTCCGCTTCCTTGAGCCACTGCTCTTCCTCGTTGACCGGCTTCCATGGAGATTCGGGAGCTGCCTCGGGTGACGTTTCCGCCGTCTGTTCTTCTACCTGTTCCTGTGTTCCGAGGCGATCCACCGCCTCGTGCTGGTCCAGGGTGTGTTCGACACCGGGCCAAGGCAGAGCTGGCGGCTTGTCGGTTGGCGAGAGATCAGTCGTGTCTTCTCCATACTCTGAAGGCGCATTTTCCGCGTAAGCATCGTCCTCAGTCTTTTCCGGCAGAATGAAGTTCGAATTCCCAGGAGATGTCGTTTGTCGCCGCAACTCGGGCAGCACGACCTCGTGCTGGGGCAGGACGGCCTCGGAACGCTCCTTCTCCTGTTGTGCCTGGCTCAGTTGCCACATCGAAGCCCATTTGCTCTGGATATTGCCTGCCGGCGGCTGATTGCGCTCGGTCCCGCAAACGCCACAGTAGATTTGGGTTGCCGCCAGTGGATTGCCGCAGCCTTTGCAGGTCGTCTCTTTGACCGATAAACCTGCGCCCGGCAGCGCAGGTGCCGGCTCTTTTTCTTCGGCTGTTTGCCCCTCTGCACTTCGTTCTGCGTGTTCTCCAGTCCCCGGCTCAACCTCCGGTTCACTCGCCAGGCGCGCCAGTTGCGGCTTAAGTTTTTCCAGGGCCTCGAGCATGGTTGCGCGCTCCGCGGCCAATGCCTGTTTCCACTCCGCTTCTGCCGATCGCGCCTTGGCCTCAGTGACCAGGCCGGCCATCAGCTGGCAAGTCCGAATGTCGTGCTCCCGAAACGAATCCGCTTTGGCGTAGTGGACTTCCAGCGACCCGATGACGTTTCCTTCGGAGAAAATCGGAACCGCGATCAGCGCCTGGATTCCGAACTCACTGCAGAAGTCCGGGCCGAGGCTTGCGTCTTTCCGGACATCGGGACAGTGCACGGTTGCGCCATGCAGCAAGCATCCCATCGACAGGCATGCGTTCGCGTGAACCTTCGCTCCCAGCAGATGCGCAGCGCTTCCGCTCGCGGCGCGATACACCAACTCGTCTTGTTCCAGCAACCCGATGACAGCCGCGTCGGCGTCCGCGATTTTTTGCGTGCGCTCCGCTACCAGGTTCATCGCCTCTTCCATGTCGAGATGAGACATCTGAATCTGGTGTTGCGTGGCAACAATCTCTGCCAGCGTGTTGGTGTAATCCGGCGCAACCACGGGATCGTTCGCCGGCGCTGGCGCGGGACGTGGCGCGCCCTCAGCTTGAGATGGCTTCGTATCTTTGGTCTCGATCGGCGGGGCGGCTCTCTTCCGGTCGTTGTGCTCTTGCAGCACGTGCGCGGCGGCCAGAAGCTGTTGAAAAGACTCCTCGTCGACAGGAGTTTTACCTTTGTTGGGAGTGGTTTCTTTCACAGCGGATCCCGTTGCCGGCGCAAGCCCCGGGCCTTCATTGTAGAGCAATTGGCCATCCAAAGGGTTAAATTGCTGCAAACCCTATCTCTTAGAGTGCATTGAACCTTCGGGTGTTGGCTGCGCCACTCAGGACATCCTGTCTCGATGTAAATGTTTGCATATCAGGGGATTGCCCGGTTCCAGATTTGGGGAGGTATCAGCCCTGGTTTGATCAGACTTGGTTTGCGGGCTCTTTTTCCGGGCTCAGATAGAAGTGCACCGCCGGGGTAATGATCAGCGAAAGCACCATCGAAATCAGGATTCCGCCGATGACCGCGATGGCCAGGGGCTGCAGCATCTGCGATCCCGCGCCGATCGCGAACGCCAGCGGCAGCATGCCGGCGACCGTCGCCAGCGCGGTCATCACGATGGGACGCAGCCGCCGCCGGCTCGCTTGCAGCATCGCTTCTTCGGCCGTGAGATCCGAGTGCGCGGAATTTCTGATCGGCATCGAGCAGCAGGATTCCGTTCTTCGCCACGATGCCAATCACCATGATCATTCCCATGAACGACGAAACGTTGAACGTCGTGCGCGTGATCAGCAGCGCGATAAAAACTCCCGAAGTCGAGAGCAGCGCCGAAGCCAGAATCGCCACCGGCGCCGCGAAGGTCCGAAACTCAAACAGCAGCACGATAAAAACCAGCAGGATGGCGAGCACCAGCACCAGAACCAGATCGTGAAACGACTTCTGCTGCTCCTGATACGTTCCGCCATACTCCACGCGAATGCTCGCCGGCAGGTGCAAGTCCGTCACGGCTTTCTTCACGGCATCCATGCCGCTGCCCAGGTCGGTTCCTTCCAGGCGAGCCGTCACCGCGACGTCGCGCTGCAGGTTCTCGCGGCGAATTTCGGTTTGCCCCGGCAGTTCGGTGACCGTGCGCCAGCGCTCCCAGAGTTGCCGTTCTCCCGGTGCTGCTGGTCAGAAGCGTGTCGCGCATGGCATCCAGCGAAGCGCGATTGCCGGCAGGGAAGCGCACCCGCAGCGTGTAGGCGCGGTCGTTGGCGACGACCGGCGCGGTTGCCGGTTCGCCTTCAAGAATCGCCGCTGCGTCGGTCGCGACTTCTTCGGCGGTAAATCCAGCGCGCGCGGCTACGCTCGGGTCCACCTGGAACATCACCGCCGGGCCGCTGATGGTGTTGTCGATCCCGTTCAGGACATCGACGACTCCCGGAATTTTGTGGATCGCATCCGCGACCTTGGGTGCCCATGCAGCCAGCACCGCCGCATCCTGGCGAAAACAGTTTGATCTGGATCGGCTCCGGCGCGCCGGTCAGATCGCTAATCATGTCCTGCAGACCTGCATGAATTCCACGTCGAGCGCGGGCTCTTGCTGTGCGATCTTCGCGCGCACCTCGGCAATGATCTCGTCGATACCGCGGTCGCGCTCGGCTTTCAGCTTCACAGAAATATCGCCGGTGTTGGCTTCCGTCACCGCCGCCAGGCCGAGCTGCAATCCGGTGCGCCGCGACGTGCTCTCTACTTCCGGCGTCTCGCGCAGGATTTGCTCGACGTGGCTGATCACCCGGTTCGTCTCTGTGCAGAGAGCTTCCCGCCGGCATGATGTAGTCCAGCACAAATCCACCCTCATCCATCTCCGGCAGCAAGTCCGATCCCGAGAATTGATAGCAAACATAGGAGACCGCAATCAGCGCCAGGCTGAAACCAATCAGCCAGATTCGGATTCGCCAGAGCTCGCCGCAACCAGCGCTCATGGAAGTTCACGACCTTGCGGAAGATCCGGCCGAGATGCGCTTCCTCCACCTCCAGAAGGCGCGAGATCGATTCCTCTGTCAGGTTCTGCGCCTCCAGACCCGCCCGTGCCATCCTGTGCCTCACGCACAAAATACTGGCTCAGGTTCGGCGTCCAGGTAAGCGCCAGCGCCAGCGAGGTCAACAGCGAAACCGCCATGGTCACCGCCAGCGCGCGAAAGAATGTCCCGGTCACTCCCGTGATCGAAATCAGCGGGAGAAAAACCACGACCGGCGTTACCGTCGACCCGATCAGCGGAACGGTAATTTCGCTCAACGCATTGCGAATCGCCTGCAGCCGCTTCTGGCCGGCGTCGCGATGCAGCACGATGTTCTCTACCACGACAATCGCATCATCAATGACCAGCCCCACTGCCGCTGCCAGCCCGCCCAGCGTCATCAGGTTGAAGCTTTGCCCGATCAGCTTCAGCGCGATGAACGTGACCAGCCACCGTGACCGGAATGACCAGCCCCGCGACGACCGAAGTTCCCCAGTCGCGCAGAAACACGACCAGGATGATCGAAGCCAGCATCAGCCCCAGCAGGATCGCGTCCCGCACGCTCTTGATCGACTCGCCCACGATGATGGACTGATCGTAGAAAGGCGTGAGTTCGACACCCGGGGGCAGAGTAGTTCGCAAACGGGCCACTTCAGCGTGAACTTCGTCGGCGACCTGCATCGTGTTGCTGTCGGGCTGGCGATTGATGTTCAGCAGCACCGCGGCTTTCCCGTTCGCGCGTCACGATCGTGTAAACGGGCTTGACGCCGGCGCGACGGTCGCCACATCGCCGAATGCGCACCGGAATTCCTGCCGGCGTGTTCTTGATCACGGTGTCGGCGATCTGCTCCGGCGTGCGCACCTGGCCGTTCACCAGTCCCAGGAACAGCTGGTGATTCTGCTCGAGCAATCCGGGCGAATCGATCAGATTGGTGCGCCGCACGGCCTCCAGAATGTCTGTCACGGTGACGCTGGCCGCGAGCAATTTCGCCGGATTCGGCGTGATGTGAAACTCCGGCTCCTGCCCGCCCTGCACCAGCACCGTGGAAACTCCATCCAACCGGTTCAGGCGTGGCTTAATTTCGTAGGTCGCCATCTCCCACAGCTTCGTCATGGGCACGTTGTTAGACGTGAGGCTGTAGCCCATGATCGGGAAGCTGGCAAACGTCATGCGATGCGCTTCGATCTTCGCCGTGTTCGGCAGCTCCGGCTGCACGCGCGACAGCGCCGCATTCACGTATTGCAGCGTCTGGAACATGTCCACGTCCCAGCGAAAGAAGAGATCGATCTCCGCCGAGCCCCGGCTCGTGATCGAGCGCACATCCAGCAGGCCGGGGACGCTGTTCACCGTCTCTTCGATCGGGCGCGTGACCGTCACCATCATCTGGTCGATCGGCATAACGCCGTTATCGACGGCGATCAGGATGCGGGGAAAATTTGTCGATGGAAAAACCGAGACAGGAATCGTGAACGCCAGATACCCGCCGAGCAGCGCCAGCGTCACGATCAGGAAGATGACCGGCTTCGAATTGCGCGCAAACCAGTAAGACCGCTGATTCACCGCAATCCCCTCATTTTTCATCCGGCTTGGCTCCGGACTTGTCAGCGCCGGGTTTCTCGCCGCCGCTGGGTTTTTCTTCAGAGGGCTGTGGAGCGGCTTCTATCTTGATCTTGGTGTTGTCAGGCAATCCGTATGCTCCAGAGGCAACCACGTGCTCCCCGGCTTGCAGCCCGTCCGTGATCTGCACGTCGTCGGCTTGCCGAATACCGACCTTCACTGTCTTCTGGTGCGCGCGGCCATCCGTGCCGACGACCATCACGGTGGTTCCTCCGTCTGCTGCAGTCAACAGGGCCACGGCCGGAACCACGACTGCGTCCTTCACCGTCTGCGCAACCATCGAGAGGGTGACGCTCGTCCCTGGTCTCAGACTGTGCTGCGGATTTGCTGCCTGCACCCAAATCTCGACCGTCGTACTGTTCGGATCGAGCGCCGGGCTCACCACTGTGACTTTCCCCTCCACCGGTTTCTCAAGCCCTGGAACTCTAATTTCCGCCTGGTCGCCTGCCTTCAACACAGCAGCATCCGCTCCCGGAATATGTGCCCGCGCGATGACCTGCGACGTGTCCATGACCGTGATCAGCGGAGTTCCCGCCGCTGCCATTTCGCCCGCATACATGGGCCGGTCCGTGACCACGCCATCTATCGGGCTTCGTATCTCTGAATAGCCCAACTGCGCCGTCGCGCCCATGTACTTTCCGTGAGCCGATTGCAGCTGTCCCGCCGCCGACTTCAGCTCCGAACGCTTTCCAACGGCTTCGAGCGAATCCAGATGCTTCTGCGCGATCTCGTACTGGCTGCGTGCCTGGGTCAGCGAGACTCCGGCCTGATCCATGTCCTTCCGCGGTAGCGCACCTTCCTTGAAGAGCTCCTCACGACTGTTGTAGACCTTCTCCTCCGCTTCAAAGGTTTGCTTCGCGCCCTTCAGGTCGAGCTGCGCTTTCTGAATTTCCTCCGGCAAGCTCGCCGCGGTAGTGGATTCGTATGCCGCCTGCGCCTGCTCGTAGTTGCCTTTGTTCTCGACCTGAGCCGCGGCCAGATCGCGATTCTCCAGCACGGCCAGAAGCTGGTCCTTGCGTACCTTCGCGCCGCGCTTCACGTAGAAGACTTTCACCGGAGCGCTGATCTTTGGCGTGATCGCCGCCTGTTGCAGCGGATAGAGGATCGCCTCCGCCGCGACTGTGTGGTCCAGCGTGGTCTTCTCAGCCGTCGCCACCTGCACGGTGACGGTCGGTTCTTTTTCCTTCGGCTCTCGCGAGCATCCCCACGATGCGGCCAGAGCCAGCGCCGCAAGCAGGCAGGAGACGATTCGAGTTGGCGATGTCGATCTCATGTTTAGAAGTTTCCGGTTAGAGTTTGCAGGTTCGCAATCGACACGCGATATCGTACCTGCCCGTCATCTGCAGCATTGCGCGCCTGAGTCAGCGTGTTCTGCGCATCCACTACTTCGAGCACCGTGGCCTCGCCCGCCTGATACCGCAGGTTAGTCAGACGCAGGCTTTCCGTCGCGAGCTCCGCGCCGCGTGCCAGCGACTCCTGTTCCGCTCGCGCAGCCTCGACTTCTTCGTAGAAACTCTGCAGGTCGCTCAGCAGCTTCTTCTGCGCAAATGTCAGCTCCAGCTTCGCTTGCCGCTGCCGCAGATCTGCCTGTTTCAACTTGCTGCGGCTGGAGCCCCAACTCCAGACCGGAACCTGCAGGGTTGCGACGGTGGCATATCCCAGGTTGCGCACTCCATCGGTGTAGGTTGCAAAATGGGTGGCGTCGATGCCGTAGAAATAATCCACGCTCAGCGACGGCAGGAATCCTCCCCAGGCGGCAGTCACTTCGTGGTGAGCCTCTTCCACCGCGGCCAGAGCTGCTCGCAGCTGCGGGTTCTTGCGACCCGCCATCGCGCGCACTTCGTCGACCTGTGGCACCGCCTGCGGAGCCTGCAAATCATCGACGACCGCATAATTCTGATTGAAGTCAGGGAAGAGCAGTACGGCCAGCTCAAGGCGCGCGCGGTTCATCGCCACTTCCGCTTCGCGCAGATCGCGCCCCTGCTGTTGAAACTGAATCTCGGCCTTGACCACGTCCGAGTGCGCCACTTCGCCACCATGCTCAAGCTTCCGGCTGATGTTGAAAAAGCGCTCCGCCTCCGTGGCTGCCCGCTGCGCAGTCGCGTACTTGCGGCCTGCCGCGACCAACTCGTAGTACGACTGCGTGACCGTTACCACCAGCCCGCGCGCCGCAATCTCACTACGTGCCCGTGCCAACGCCTCGGCTGCGACGGTGCGCCGGTAGTCCGCCACGCCTGACAGCGAAATCGCTTCGTGCGCATTCGCCTGGCTGATGTATTCATGCACGCCGTTGTTCGCGACGTACCGCGCCGACGCCGTGCCATTGCCCTGCGTGTAGAGAAACGACGTGTTGTAGTCCAAGCTGGGCAGCAGCGCCGCGCGGCTCTGAACCTTGTCCTCCCTGGCGAGGCCGAGTTCGGTCAGCGCCGCCTGAAACTCCGGACTGTTCAAACGCGCCCGTTGCAGCGCATCCTGCATGGTTATGGTCACAGGAGGATTGCCGCCGGGCGCGTTACTCCCCGCCTGTCCGCTACCCGAATCGATCGCGACCTGATTGGCTCCAGATTGTGCGAGCGCGGAGAGCGCAACAGAACATGCCATTAGCGCCACGCCAACCCCCGACCCGATTCTCATTCCTGACTGCAACTTTGCTGATACGCGCGAAAATAGCGATGTCCTCATACGTTTCCTCTAAAATGAAGTTCTAGGATATTCAGAAAAGATGAAGGGAAGCTGAATCTGGGAGGGCACGGCTTCAGCCGTGCCGTTCAAGCTCGGCAAAGATCAGGCTTTTAGCCGCTGAGGTCAAACACCAGATTTCGAGGTACTGAGCAAGCGCGGTGACGAGCATGTCTGACTGCTAGCTCCCACTTACCGGCAGCTCCACCGTCATCCGCGTCCCCTGGCCCGGCGTGCTGGCCGCGGAAATCGTTCCGCCGTACGCTTCGACCAGCGCCTTCGCGATCGCGAGACCCAGCCCGAAGCCTCCCGTGGACCGCGTCCGCGACGGATCACCGCGATAGAACCGGTCAAAAATATGCGGCAGATCTTCTGGAGGAATACCCGCGCCATGATCCTCAAATACGACACGCGCCGGGCCGCCGTTATTGCGGCTAACGCTGACCTCGACCGCTGCCCCCTCCGGACTGTAGCGCACCGCATTCTCGAGCAGGTTCACCCAGACAAGTTGCAGGTCCTCGGGATCGGCGCGCAGCATGGCCGGACCCTCGCTCGCCAGATGGATCGTCGCATGACGCGCCAGGGCCAGCCCGCGCAGGCGCTCAATCGCTTCCTCACAGGTGCCGGCCACGTCGACGAGCTCGAGGTCGCGCCGCAATGCGCCATGCGCCCACTGCTCGGCGCGCGCCAGCCGCAGCATCCACTGCAGCAGGCGCTCCAGCCGCTCCAAATCTTCCAGAGACTCTTCCAGGCCGACCCGGTACTCCTCTGAGCTGCGCGGCCTTTGCATCAGCGATTGCAGCGTCGACTTCAGAATCGCCACCGGCGTTTTCAGTTCGTGCGCGGCATTCCCCAGAAATTCACGCTGCTGCATGAACGATCCGTGCAGCCGGTCAACCATCGTCGTCATCGCCTGGGTCAAGGGCCTGAGTTCGGCCACGTCCTGCGCTTCCTGCGGAGGAACAAACTCCCAGTTTTCCGCCGATACCTGTGCGGCATGATCCACCAGATGCTGCAAGGGCAGAAGTCCTCGCCGGATTCCCCAAAGCGCCAGCACCACCGTGATCGCCAACAGCAGCAGGCTCGCGACCGCGATGAAGATGCCCGCCGCTCGCACCTGCTGGTTCACAGCAACCATGGGTGTGGCGTATACGATCTCGAGGGAAGCTGGCAGCGCATCTCCCTCGCGGTCGAGAATGGGCACGTTGTGCAGCGCCAGCGCACGGTAAGGAACCCCTCCGAGCTTGAAATTCCAGTGCCCCTTCCGGACCTTCGCTTTCTCCCGTATTGCCTCACTCCATCCCGCCGACCGCGCCAAGAGTTTGCCGTCGTCCGTCGTCACCTCGTACAAGTCGGGGTGCTCTTTGTCCAGTCCCGCTCGCGCCAGATCGGCATCAAAGAAAAGCTTTGGAGGCTTCTCTTCCGAGTAGCGCACCAGGGCCGCCGTGCTCATCGCCCGTCCTTCAAGGCTGGTATCGAGCGCGCTCACCAGTCTCCGGTGGGTGTAGTACACACCTGTCACCACCAGGCCCGCCGCAAGCAGCAACTGTGCGATCACCACGGTGGCGATCAGCCGGTTCTTGATGGAATCCCTAGGCATCCTGGTCCTGCAAAATGTACCCCTGTCCGCGCACCGTGTGAATCAATTGGCGCGATGAACCATTGTCCAGCTTCCTGCGCAGCCCTGAAATGTAGACCTCGATCACGTTGCTGAATTTTTCCCAGTTGTAGTCGTAGAGATGTTCCAGCAGTTCCGTCTTCGAAACGATCGCTCCCGGCCGGTGCGCCAGATACTCGAGAACGCGATACTCCATCGCCGTGAGTGTGACTGCCCGCTCCCCGCGCCGGACGCTGTGATCGAGCGTGTTGATCTCCAGGTCCCCAACCTTGAATCGCGGCGCCGACTTGCCCTTGCCGCGCCGTACCAGCGCCTTGCTTCGCGCCAGCAGTTCACCCAGATCGAATGGCTTGGTCAGGTAATCATCCGCCCCGGCATTCAGCAGTTTCACCACCGACTCTTTTTCATCGCGGGCGGTAAGCACAAGGACCGGCGTATCGCGCCCGGCCTGCCGGATACGGTTCAGCAGCTGCAGTCCATCCACGCGTGGCAGCATGAGGTCGAGGATTAATAGATCGTAGGGATTCGATTCCGCCATGAACAGGCCTTCTTCCCCGTCGAGCGCCACATCGACCGCATAGCTCGCGCTCTCCCGCAGGCTGCGTGCGATGTTCTCTGCCAGACGGCGCTCGTCTTCGACGATCAATACTCGCAACCCATCACCTCGCCGGGATTTCGGCAGATGTCGGTGGAGCGACTCCATTCCTCCACTCGTTTTCTCCCTCACCCTATACAAAAGAAGCTTAACGCGCCCTTAAACACAAAGAAACAAGTAGAGAATTTTCCCAGATTCTTAGACGTTTCTCACATTCTCGCCCGTTTCAGAACCGGATGTCCCGTTCGTGTCCGCGTAGCGGCGCACGGATTGTCCCCACCCTCCGCTAATCGCAAGATTCTTCGGTGCGTTTTTAAGGGCGAAGCTTTGGCGAACCGCTTGCATCTGGATTTGTCGCGATTGCGAGTTCAGAAAAAATCGAATCGCCGAGGCACTCATGATCAATATCGAAGAAGTGAAGGTTACTCCCCGAGACGAGCAGGTTCTCAAACTCCTGGTTCAAGGCTGCAGCAACAAGGAAATCGCCGATCAACTCAACATCAGCCCACGCACGGTGAAGCAGCATCTGCGCACGTTATTCCTGCGGGCCGGAATCCGCGATGGACGCAAACGGGTGAAATTGGCCACGGCCGTCTTCGTGAAGGAGCAAGTCACATGCAACCATGCCATCAGCTAACCGCAAAGGAAACGCAGGTCGCCACGCTGGTGTGGGAAGGCCTCACCAACCGCGAAATCGCCAGGCAGGTAGGCACCACCGAGCAGGTGATAAAGAACTACCTGCGCACCACCTTCGACAAACTTGGCGTCTGGAGCCGTCTCGAGTTAGCGATGTATATCGCTAACCACGGCGGAGCGAGTTGGACCACCGAGATCGGTGCGTAGTCTAGCTTCCGAGAGGAAGCGCGCGGAAGTGGATTCTGATTGACTGTTGGGCGGGCGCGCTCGCCCGCACAAAGTTGCGATCTTGAGCGACGAGTCTCGCAAGCACGGCGCAAGAATTTTGCACAGGCTGCTTGCGCCGTGGGTTGCGCGGGCACGTCTGGGGTCGGTGAAACCTCCGCGAATTTGTGTGGGAGTCTCGCGCGGATTGGCCGGAACTCCGACTCATGATGAGATCCGCTAAGGGTGGCGACGCGGGTGCCGCTGTATGCGTGCAGATATCAGGCTCCAATCGGTTCCCGCCGTGTTTTCCACATGGCGCTGCCACCCGCGGTTGAACCGCTTTTCACGGGGGAGTCCGTAGCCGTAACGGTCGCAGCCTCTTGCAAGGGCCTGCTTGCTCCTCTCCGGACAGTGCCACATTTCGGTGCACGCAGCTGTGCAAACTCTGCATTCGCATGATTCGCACGCGTCACCACTCGGCCGACACCAACTAACTGTCACCACTCTTTGTGATCCAGCAGGAATCCTGCGCGAATCTGTACCACGGCCTCATGATGTGAAGGAGCTTGCATTGTTAGCAAACTAGCCATCTACTATTGCGCGTGGTTGTTGAGTAGACTGTCGGACGCTGGTTGTCACAGCTCTGCAACAAAAACCAACCCAGAGCGTCTCAACTATGCCCCTTCAGAAAAACAGAAAGACGATTCTGGTTGTCGACGATTCTGCCGAAATGCTCCGCTATTTCCGGACGCTGCTGGAATTGGACGCCTACCAAGTGGAAACGGCGAACAACGGCATCGACGCGCTTCGCACTCTCCGTGAGGGACTCGATCCCAATGTCGTAATTCTCGACTGGCAGATGCCTCGCTTGAGCGGGCTGAGCACGTTGAAGCGGCTGCGCAAACTTCGCCCCGAGCTCAAGGTAATCATCTGTTCTGGCAGGGTGGATTTCCGGATGCAGGAACAGGTTTTTCCATTTCAGGTTGAGGCATGTCTCGCGAAACCCGTCGATCACCTTTATCTGAGTGCCGCTCTTGACCGCTGTTTCTATCCCAGTCCAAGAACCAAACTCGCGCCTCGGCAGCCGGTTATTCTTCACTTCCCCGTCTCCCGGGGACCTGCGGGCGCTTGATCTCTTGTCTTCTTTTCTGAACGAGTTACCTCGTTACCCGCTCCGTCAAATTTCTGCAAAAGGTTGCATTTGAACCTGTTTTGGATGCCCTGAACTTGCCCAAACCCCGCTTCCAGCAAGCACTTACAGGCCTCTGCAGTGCGGCAGACCAATTGCATCATCCCCGGTGTTGTCCCAGGGCGTCCTGCCAAATCCCCTTTGGTAACCGGCGGCGTTCGTCACCCAAGCTACCGAGGTAGGCATGGCATACAAGGAAATCTTCTGGATGGCGTGTGACTCGACCGAGCAACTGAGGGCCGAGTACGGGCCCTTCCACACGCGCAACGAAGCCGAGATCGAGGCCAAGAAACTGGGCTTCCACTTCCTGCTTCGCTACGAGCACATCATCGGCGAGAAGGAAGAAATTCAGGATGTGCGCTGCATCTTCATCGAACTTCCCAGCGCAAATGAATCTCCCGCTAAGCCCGCCACCAACTTGCACACCCGCTGCGCTACCTGCGGCGAGTCGGCCACTCACTCCGAAGCGTTCCGCGCCGAAGTGTGGGCCGACATCCACGAGTTCGAGCATTCCCGGCATCGAGTGCGGCTGTTCGAGCACACCCGTGGCGAAGGTCTCAAAGAGATCGAAAACTGGCGCGAGGTCGCCGAGTAGACTCCTGCCGCTCACTCACCTGACTGTTCTCTTAACCATTGCCCGCCGGATTTGCTAATCTAGTGCGGTTGCGTAATCGCGCCCTGCGCTCCGCGGCCGACTCTCGCGTACAATGCAAAGTTCGGAACTCCTATGCTGCTGATCATCTACTCTGTGCTTGCGCTAATTCCTCTGCTGGGCATCGTGTGGATTCTGGCGCAAGCCTCGATCACCACGGTGGACGGCTTGTTCATGTCGCTGATCTGCATCTCGATCTCCGGCATTCTGGCGGCGAACGCATGGTTCGAGTACCGCAAGTACGGTCTGACACCCGCTCGCTACCGGTCCCGGCCTAAAGCGCTACGCTCGTCGCAGGCGAGCCTGGCCGCCGTGGGAGCGCTTATTGAGCAGGGAAGAGTTGAGGATGTTGTCTTCTTCGAATCGCATATCGGTCAGCCGAACAAGTCTCTGGTCACCCTTTCCGATGGCGGTGGAGCGCCGCGTATGCTGGTTCTTGAGGGAGATGTGCGCAATGCGCTGCCCGTCGGTAAGAAGGTGGAATTTGCTTCTCGTGAAGACGGCGGTAGAAAGATCCTGTTGAATGTGATTTACGACTGAGCCCCGCTCACCGGCCTTCTACAAACCTACAGATACCCGCATCCTGGTGAAATGTACGGATCGCCATGGGAGAGCGGCCTTTCAGGGCCGCGTAAGGCTACAAATGTCAGAGGGCTTTAACCCCGGTGATAACTCTTCGTCTGGCGTTCTTGTTCTGACATTTGTTGGGCATTGCTAGAGAGAAGCTTCCCGAACCAAAATCATGCCTGCGTTGTCTGAGGAGACAATTTCGCCGCCGCTGCCTTATCTAACATCCACACGAATTTCCCACCCGCCGGCGCGATCAGCTTGGAAGGGAATTGATCTCCGGCGCCGCTGCCCTCGAGTACTTCGTACAAGACTTCCGCTTTGTCAGCGCCGGCAGCGAGAAACGTCACGTTGGCGGCGTTGTTCAGCACCGGCAAAGTCATGGTGAGGCGATAGGTGTTGAACTTCGGCACCCAGTTCGCCACCACCAGACGCGCCTTTTCGTTCAACGCCGCCGTGCCCGGAAATAGCGACGTGGTGTGTCCGTCGGGGCCCATGCCAAGGTGGATCAGGTCAAACCGTGGGAACTCGCCCGGCTTCAGCGCAAAGAATCGCCGCAGGTCCTGTTCATACTGTTCCGCAGCACGCGCGGCATCAGCTTCCTCGGCGTGCATGCGAAACACATTCTCGGGAGGCGCCGGTATCTTCGAAAGCAGCGTCTCGCGAGCCATGCGATAGTTGCTCTCAGGATCATCCGGCGGCACGTGCCGCTCATCACCCCAGAAAAAGAATGTCTTTTTCCACGGCACCTCAGACTGATATCGAGCCGCGAGTAACGAGAACAGACTTCTCGGGGTAGATCCCCCGGAGAGCGCCACGGTAAACCGCCCATGCTCGCGCACTGCCTCCGTCGCCAGACCGGCGAACTGGTCAGCCGCCGCCTCGAACAAGTCCTGCGGCGTTGCAAATATCCGGATTTCGCGGGCTGAGCTCATCACGACCTACTGCGGCGTCGGAGTCATCTTGACCGCGGCCCACAAGGCTGCACCCAAGAGCGCGGCCTTATCGTTGGTGATAACCTTAACGGGAATGGATTCGAGCAGGGCCTGCATACGTCCCTTGCTGACGAAAGCTTGCATGAAAAGCGGTCCCGCCAGCTTGGAAAGAATTTTCGGCGCGATCCCACCACCCAGGAAAATGCCCCCGAGCGTGAGAATCTTGAGTGCGAGATTCCCGGCCTCCGCGCCATAAATGGAAACCCACAGGTCGAGTGACTGCTCTGCCAGCGCGGCCTTGCCTCCCATCGCTGCTCGAGAGATCGCCGCCGCCTTGTCTCCGTGGATCATCTCGTCCGCCAGCCATTGCGGTTCTTCGCCCCGGCGCGTGTCCCGCAGGAACTGATACACATTGACCAGCCCCGGCCCCGAAACGATTCGTTCATAGCTTACGTGTCCGAAGCGCGCGTGCAGATATCGAAAGAGATCAATCTCCAGTTCGTTGCGCGGAGAAAAATCCGAATGCCCGCCTTCGCAGGCAAACACGTGATGCCGCTGGCCATCCCAGAAGAGCCCCGCTTCGCCGAGTCCGGTTCCGGCGGCAATCACCGCCTGATTGCCCACGATCGCGCTCTTGACGCGATTCAGGCTCACCATGTCAGTCTCAGCCAGCGCACCGATTCCCCATGCGTTCGCTTCGAGATCGTTGATCAGGTACACCGAATCTAGCTTAAGTTCGCTTGCCAGGCGTGAGGCATCCACGGTCCACGGCAGGTTGGAAGCCTCGACGCGGCCGTTGCGGACCGGCCCTGCGATCCCGAAACAGGCGATGTCCGGGTGGACGCCCTGTGACGCGACGAACTTGGCAACGATTTCGTCCAGGCCCCGGTGCTCGCTTGCTGGGGTACACCGCCTCCGAAAGGAGTTTCGGTTGCTTGCCCTGCATTTGGAAATAAGCGAGTCGCGCATTGGTGCCGCCAATATCGCCGGCCAGAATCATTTCTCGAAATTCCTCCAGCGGCGGCCGTCGCGCTCCAGCAACTCGTCGGCTTCCTTCGGGCCCCAGGTTCCGGCGGCGTAGTTGGGGAAATTGCGTGGTGGCAGAGCTTTCCATACATCGAGCAGCGGGCTCACGATGCTCCACCCGGCCTCGACCATGTCGGCCCTCTGGAACAGCGTGGGATCGCCGATCATGCAATCGTGCAGCAAGCGCTCGTAACCCGTGCTCGGCTGCTGCCCGAAGTAATCTTCATACTCGAAGTTCATATCGACGCCGCCCAGCCTCATGATCGGCCCCGGCACCTTGGCGGCGAAACGTAAGGATATGCCTTCCTCCGGCTGTATGTGCAGCACCAACTGGTTGGGCATCAGATTTTCTACCGGCGTATCCCGGAAAAGAACAAACGGCGCGCGCCGGAATTGGATGACGATATGCGTATTCCGGGCGGGCAGTCGCTTGCCCGTGCGAAGATAGAAAGGAACGTCCGCCCAGCGCCAGTTATCGATCAGCAACTTCATGGCGACGAAAGTTTCGGTGCGCGAGTCGGTAGGCACACCGTCCTCCGTCCGATATCCCGGTACGCGTTGGCCGTCGACCACGCCTTCTCCGTACTGACCGCGGACTGTGCGCCGCAACACTTCCTCGGCGCTCAGCGGCTGAATGGCATGCAGGATTTTTGCTTGCTCGTCTCGCACCGCGTCTGCCTGAAATGAAATCGGTGGCTCCATCGAGGTCAAGGTGATCAGCTGCATGATGTGGTTCGGCACCATGTCGCGCAAAGTGCCTGCCTGATCGTAGTATCCCCCGCGCTTCTCCACACCCACCGTCTCTGCCACGGAGATCTGCACATGATCGATATAACGCCGGTTCCAGATCGGCTCAAAAATTCCGTTGGCAAAGCGAAACGCCAAAATGTTCTGAACCGTTTCCTTGCCCAGGTAGTGGTCGATGCGATAAATCTGCTTTTCGGAAGCCACTTTCAGCAGTTGTGCGTTCAGGGCCACCGCGGAATCCAGATCGCGGCCGAAAGGCTTCTCGACGATCACGCGCCGCCAGTGCCCATCCTCCTCAGTCATCAGACCGGCGTCAGACAGGTGCTCCACAATCGGGCCAAAATAGTCGGGCGCCGTCGCCAGGTAGAAGAAGTAATTGCCATGAGTGGAGTGGTCCTTATCCACTTTTTGCAGCGTGTCTTTCAGTTGCGGATACACCTGCTTGTCGTCAAAGGCTCCCGGAAACGTAGTACAGTCGGCGCACGAACCATTCCCACAGATCGGGATCGACCGGCTCGCTGGCAAACTGCTTGATGTCCTCGGATGCCTTTTTGCGGAAGTCATCGGTCGACATGGGGGAGCGCGCCAACCCCACCACGGCAAACTCGCGCGACAGCAATTGCAGTTTCGCCAGGTTGTAGAGCGCAGGAATCAGCTTGCGGCGCGTCAGGTCCCCGGCCGCGCCAAAGATCACCATCACGCAAGGGTCAGCGGATCGCCCCGTTCGCGGTAACGTTGCCTGCGGTATGGCTGCTGTATCGAGCATCATTCTCCCCCTGTCAGTGCGAACATTATGCGAACTGGATGACTCAGGCAGTCTTGGTTTTTGCCGTCTTCGGTTCGACGTGGCCGCCAAATTTTTGTCTCATGGCGGAGAGTATCTTTTCCGCGAACGTGTGCTCCTGCCGGGACCTGAATCGCGTGTACAACGCCGCCGACAAAACTTCCGCCGGCACTGCCTCTTCGATGGCCGCCTGAATCGTCCAGCGCCCTTCGCCCGAATCCTGGACAAATCCGCTGTATTCAGAAAGCGTCGGATTCTCGGTCAGGGCCATCGCTGTCAGGTCCAGCAGCCATGAACTGACTACGCTACCACGCCGCCAGACCTCCGCGATGTCGGCAAGGTTCAAATCGTACCGCATGTCTTCCGGCAAGTCCTTGCTGGTGGCGTTGCGGAAGATGTCAAATCCCTCGGCGTAGGCCTGCATCATGCCGTACTCGATACCGTTGTGCACCATCTTGACGAAGTGTCCCGCGCCGGATGGTCCGCAGTGAATGTAACCGTCCTCGGCAGTCCCGCCGAGTTTCTCCCGGCCGGGTGTTCTTGGAATGTCGCCGCGTCCCGGCGCCAGCGTTTTGAAAATCGGATCGAGACGCTGCACCGCCTCGGTCGGCCCGCCGAGCATCATGCAATAGCCGCGCTCCAGACCCCAGACTCCGCCACTGGTGCCGACATCGACATAGTGCACACCTTTTTCCGCGCACATGTGCGAGCGCCGCACATCATCTTTGTAATAGGAGTTTCCGCCGTCAATGATCGTGTCGCCCGCTTGCATGAGCCGCAACAGGGTCTGCACGGTCTGCTCGGTGGGACCCCCGGCAGGAACCATCACCCATGCAGCTCTCGGCGGCTTGAGCTTGCTGACCAGATCGTCCAGCGACGTCGAACCCGTCGCTCCCTCACCCGCCAGTTCTTTGACCGCGTCGGGACTGAGGTCTGACACGACCATCTGATGTCCGCCCCGCACCAGCCGGCGCGTCATGTTCGCGCCCATCCTGCCCAGCCCTACCATGCCTAGCTGCATGCTTCTCTCCTTAATCTCCTTAGAAGGCGCAGTCCTGGGGCCGCGCTTCCCTTCAAATTGTCATCCTGAGCGGAATGCGAATTTCGCGCAGCGAACCTCGCACGTAGTCGAAGGACCTGCTTTTCTTGCCCGGAGATCAGAAACTTCCTTCTGAAACCTATCCCAACGCCTGCTTGATCGCCGCGCTTAGCGTCGCGAACCCCGCCTTCAGATCGGCTCCCAAATGCACTCGCAACGCGCGCCGGTTTCGTTCCGCTAACACCTGGAAGTCTCCCCGAGCCTGCGCCGCCTTCACCACGCCGAACGTGTACTTCTGTCCGGGCACGGGTACGTCCTGCGCGTCATCACACGTGATCTGCAGGAACACGCCGCTGTTCGGACCACCCTTGTAGTCCTGACCCGTCGAGTGCAGGAAGCGCGGCCCAAATCCCAGACACGTAGCCACCTTCTTCCTGTCGCGCACAGCGTGGCGCATGGCCTGCAGGGTCTCCTCGTTCGCATCGTTCATCTGTATGTAGCCCAGCAGTCCGAAATAGTCGCCCGCATGCAACCGGTTCAGATGCGCCTTCAGATAACCCGCCAGCGATTTGTCGCTTCCCGCTGCCTTCGCCAGATCGGCGGCGTTCTTCTCATCGGTGAAAAGCTTGATCCCCTTATCCTCAAGCACCGGCTTCTCCGCGGGAAGGGAACCGCTCTTTTCGTACGCAGACGTCAGGTCGCGCGTGACGATCTTGCTGGCTTCCACGTCTGGCTGATTAAATGCGTTGATGCCGAGAATCGAACCCGCCACTGCCGTCGCAATCTCCCAGCGGAAAAACTCCTGGCCGAGATCGTATGCGTCGCTCATCGCGATACGCACGACGGGCTGCCCCGCTTTTTCGAGGGCTGTTACCTTCGCATCCTGCTGCGCGTCTGTTCCACCTTCCAGCCGCACATACGCGAAAATCCGGTCGCTGCCGTACACCTCAGGCGATCCTAGTTCTTCCCGATCCACCGGAATAATCCCTTTTCCTTGCTTGCCCGTGGACTCGGCGATCAGCTGCTCCAGCCACGCCCCCAGGTCCGAAATCCCTGGCGAAGTCACAATCGTGATCTTGTCGCGGCCATTCCTCGCCGCCGTTCCCATGATGATTCCCAACAATACCCCCGGGTTCTCCTCCACCGGCACGCACGCCGCGCACGCCTCTACCATCTCTTCTGTGCGCTCGAGAAACTTCTTGGTATCGACGCCCATCGCCGCCGCCGGCACCATGCCGAAATTCGACAGCGCCGAATAGCGCCCGCCGATGCTCGGCAATCCATGGAAAATGTGACGGAAATGATCGCTGGTCGCGACCTGCTGCATCTTCGATCCCGGATCGGTGATGGCGATAAACCGGCTTCCCGCCTTGTCCGCGCCCACCACCTGCTTTACGCGCTCTAAGAAATATTGTTTGAAGATGTTGGGCTCCAGCGTGCTGCCCGATTTGCTGGAGACGATGAATAGTGTCTTGGCGAAATCGATCTTGCCGTCAAAACTCTTGACCTGGGCAGGGTCCGTGGAATCGAGCACATGAAGCTCGGGGAATCCTGCAATGTGGCCGAAGGTCTTGCTCAGCACTTCAGGACAGAGGCTCGATCCGCCCATGCCGAGCAGAAGTATGTGGGTAAATCCTTCCTTCTTGACCTCGTCAGCCAAGCGCTGCAAATCAGGTTGGTGAGCGATCTGCTCATCTGTGATCCCGAGCCAGGCTAGCCATTGGGCTTCGTCGCTGCCGGTCCAGAGGCTGGCGTCCCGCTGCCATAACCGGCGGACTTTTCCTGCGGCCCGCCAGTCTTCAATGTTTTTTTTTACCGCGTCGTTAAGATCGCTGGGCAGCGACTGGCTCTGCTGGTGAATCTTCGGAGTCGTCTCACCCTTGCGGCTCTTCTCGACCGCCTGCAGCAACTTGTCGAAGGCTTCTTCGAACAACCGCACGCCGTCGTCGGTCAGCTTGTCGGTCACTTCCTTCATCGAAATGCCCGCCTTTGCCAGCGTGTCCATCGTCTTCTTCGCGGCAGCTACGTCTTCTTCGAGGGCGTTTTTCAGAATCCCGTGATCGCGGAACGCGTCCACCGTCGCCGGCGGCATCGTATTCACCGTGTTCTTCCCGATCAGCTCTTCCACATAGATCACGTCGCGATACTTCGGGTTCTTGGTGCTCGTGCTGGCCCACAGCACTCGCTGTGTCTGCGCGCCCTTCGCGGCCAGTGCCTGCCAGCGTGGCCCGCTGAAAATCTGCTGATATTTCTGGTAGGTCAGTTTTCCGTTCGCGATGGCGACTTTGCCCAGAATGCTCTCAAGCAGAGCTTTCTGCTGCGCATCTGTGGTCGCCTTCAGCTTCTCCTCGGCGATCGAATCGACCAGCGAATCAATGCGACTGATAAAGAAACTGGCCACGCTGGCGATCTTGCTGACATCCCCGCCCCGCGCCGCCAGCTGTTCCAGTCCCGCGATGTAGGCCTCTGCAACCTTCTCGTAAACTTCCTGCGCGAACAGCAACGTCACGTTGACGTTGATCCCTTCGCTGATCAGCTGCTGAAACGCGGGAATGCCCTCGGCCGTGCCTGGAACCTTGATCATCACATTCGGCCGCGCCACCCACTTCCACAGCCGCCGCGCTTCATCAATCGTCGCTTTCGTGTCGCGCGCCAGGAACGGCGAGACTTCTAGGCTCACGTAGCCGTCGCGCCGCTTCGTCTCGTTGTAAACGCCCTTGAAAATATCGGTAGCATCCTGGATGTCGCGAATCGCCAACTGCTCGTAACGGGCTTTGGCGTCGAGGTCGGTCTTCGACTTCAGCTCGTTCAGGATGTCGGCATAATCCGTACTCCCAACTATCGCTTTCTCAAAGATCGCGGGATTCGACGTCATTCCCATCACGCCGTCTTCGTCGATCAGCCGCTTCAGTTCGCCGCTGGTCAGCAGATCTCGCCGAATGTAGTCCAGCCACACCGACTGGCCATACTTCAAGAGCGCTTTCAGGGGGTTCGTCGCCTTGGCAGTTTCGAGAATTCCGGTTGGCTGCATAGTCATCTCCCTTTAATTCATCTTCCAATTCGTGTGCGCGCGCCCTTACTTCGTGCGCGCGATTGCGGTTTGAGCGGCCTCGACCACATTGTCCGGAGAGAACCCGAACTTCTTCTGTAGTTCCTTCAGCGGCGCCGAGGCGCCAAACGTGTGCATCCCGATGACAATCCCGTCCATCCCCACGTACTGAGCCCATCCAAAGGTGGAAGCCTGTTCCACAGCGACGCGAGCTCGCACGTCGGGGGGAACACACTGTCCCGATACGCTTTGTCCTGATGCTCAAAGATGTCCCATGACGGCATGCTCACCACGCGAGCTTTTACGCCGGCGGCTTTCAGCTTCTCGTAAGCATCCACGCAGAGCGAAACTTCGCTCCCCGTGCCCATCAGAATGACCTGGGGCTTGCCATCCGGCGCATCAGCCAAAACATACGCGCCCTTCGCGACGCCCTCCGCCGACGCGTACTTGGTTCGGTCTAAAGTTGGCAACGCCTGGCGCGACAGCACCAAAACTGCCGGCTCATGTCGCAACTGCATGACCACTCTCCACGCCTCGACGACTTCGTTCGCGTCTGCCGGACGGAACACGGTCAATCCCGGTATGGCGCGCAAGGCAGCCAGCTGCTCCACGGGTTGGTGAGTCGGGCCATCCTCACCCAAGCCGATGGAATCGTGGGTATAGATGAAGATCACCGGCAGTTCCATGATCGCCGACAGGCGGATCGGCGGCTTCATGTAGTCGCTGAAATTGAAGAAGGTGGCACCAAACGCCCGGATCTTAGAAACCGCAAGTCCATTCACGATCGATCCCATGGCGTGTTCGCGCACGCCGAAGTGCAGGTTCCTTCCTCCCCACTGGTTCGCCTGGAACTCTCCCGCACCGTCGAACTTCAGGTGAGTCTTCGTCGAGGCATCCAGATCCGCGGAACCGCCAATCAACCAGGGCACATTCTGTGCTATGGCATTCAACACCTTGCCTGAACTCTCGCGCGTGGCCACGCCTTTCGCGTCAGCGGGGAACGAGGTCAGATTCTTGTCCCAGCCCTCGGGCAGCTGGCGATGCTGCATGCGATAAAGCTGATCCGCCAGGTCCGGGTGCTGCTTCTTGTACTCACCGAAGAGCGCCATCCATTTTTCGCGCAGCTCGTGGCCGCGCTTGCCGATGCCGTCGCGGAAATTCTCCAGCACTCCATCGGGAACCAGAAACTTCGCATCTTCCGGCCAGCCATAGAATTTCTTTGCCAGCTTTACTTCTTCTTCTCCCAGCGGTTCACCGTGCGCAGCGTTCGTATCCTGTTTGTGGGGGGATCCGTAGCCGATATGGCTGTCGACAATGATCAGCGTGGGCCGGTCATTGGTGTTGACGAAAGTCTGGTACGCGTTCGCGAGCGCCGTCAGGTCGTTGGCGTCTTTGACATGCATCGTCTTCCAGCCGTAGGCCTCGAAGCGCTTGCCCACGTCCTCGCTGAAAGACCAGCTCGCGGGACCATCAAGCGTTACTTTATTGTTGTCATAGATCCAGCAGAGGTTGGGCAGCTTGAGGTGGCCTGCAAGGGAGGCTGCTTCGCAACACACACCCTCCATCATGTCGCCATCGCCGCAGATGGCCCAGACGTTGTAGCGGAACATCTCAAAGCCCGGCCGGTTGAAATGCGCTGCCATCCACATGCCGGCAATCGCCATTCCTACACTGTTTCCCACTCCCTGCCCCAGCGGCCCGGTGGTGGTTTCAACTCCGGAAGTCAGCCGGTATTCCGGGTGTCCCGGTGTCTTGCTGCCGATCTGACGGAACTGCTTGATGTCGTCGAGCGATACTGCGGGCTCACCCAGCACCTCGTATTTCGGATTCACGGCGCGAACGCCGGCGAGATAGAGGGTCGAGTAGAGCAACATCGAGGCGTGACCATTCGAGAGCACGAAGCGGTCGCGATCGGGCCAAATCGGATCTTGCGGATCAAAGCGGAGGAACTTCTGCCACAGCGTGTACGCCACCGGCGCCAGCGCCATCGGCGCGCCCGGATGCCCGGAATTCGCCTTCTGTACGGCATCGATCGACAGCGTGCGAATGGTGTTGATACTCAGCGTATCGACATCCTGCTTCGTGATTAACGGTTGTTCGCTCACTGCCACGATGGCCTCCTCATCTCATCCAGTTGGGTGATTCATTGCAGGCTTCGTTCCTTAGATGACACAGAACCTACCGGGTTTCACCGCTACACGTTCATTTTGAAAGTGTACAACGTCTATTAGATACGTGGTGAGATAAGGTTGTGCGGTTGCGTGAGTTGCCACGGGGCGCACACCGATGAGAAGCGGGTTAAACCGTACTGTGGAAATCACCCGTTCGAACTTGGATGATTTGCGCACCCGTCTCTGGGCGAAAGGCCGCCACGAAAGCTGACTCGGAAAGATGAGCCCGTTTAATGAATGGATCAAGAATTAACAGGAAGAATGGAAGTGCGAACCGACAGCGACCAGCCGTAATCTCTTGCCGCTACTTTTTCATTTGTGACAAATATCCGTGCTCGGCGCGGTATCCCTTGGTCGTGCTCTCAACGAATTTCAGAAACTGGCGCAGACTCTCGCGCTCTGTTGCCTCCAGATCGGCGAACTTGACGCGTACTCCGAAGCTTGGCTTGCTCTGGGTCACGATACCGGTCAGGACCATGCCTTTCACCCAGATCTTTCCGTTCGCCACCCACAGTCCGATCTCGACATTCACCTTAGGCTTGACCGGTGTCGCGGTGTCCACAAAGCATCCGCCCATGCTGGTGTTTGAGAGATTCCCCCAGACGGGTGCATCCGAACCTTCAACCTTCAGTTCAACGGCTACGAAACACTTCATCCTCGGATATCGGCGGCGATCTTCTCCCCATGAAGGCGTAAAAATGTCCGGCTCGAACGGAGGAGCGGATATGGAGGCCGTCGGCATCGCCTCTGAAGTCGGCATGCTCGACGCCCCAGCTCCGGCCGCGGCTGCAACTGCCTGTTTCTCTTTACTTTTCAGCTTGATTTGCCGCATCACAGCGAGCAGGGCTTCCTCGCGGTTCTCCGCTGGGGCTTCACGATACGCCTTGAGCAGTTCGCCCAGATGGCTCACCAGTTCCGGGTCGGTCAAAAGTCGAGTCCAATCCGTGCTGGTGGTGGCAGGCGGTTTGGGATCGCTCATGTTGCTTAGAGTCCTCGTTCCTGGCCAGTCGCAAACCGGCGCTGGAGGCTGTATCTCGTAAGATTGATTCAGGATAATGCCTCGAACAAAATCGCCGAAGTTACGAAGGTAAGGCGTTGGGGGGCCTGCTACCGCCACTAGCTCAATCGGCCAAGAGCCTTATCTTGCAGTTCTTTGCGAGCCTGATACCGCTTTCATCAACTTCCGGTTCAAAGTGTTTCAGAATCGGCGCAGAATCGGACGGCGTCTCACGGCCTCGCAGGCCCAACGACCGATGAGAAACGACAAACGACTTCAGAAGATGCCTCTCTTGCAAACTCTTCGCGCTCGAATTAGCATCCAAGTCCCTTGGTTTAAATCGTTTGCATCCGGCGATTTTGCGTACGAATCAAGATCGTCGAGTTACACTCACGGGGCGACCCGGGCGACCTCATCCCCGGGGACCAATAATGATGAAGATTGTGCCCGAGACTTTCCGCATCCAGAAGCCAGGCCAGGCCTTCGCATTCTTAATCTTCGCGTTCTGCAGTCTTCAGCCTGGGCTCGCTCAGGCTCCTGTGACCGATGCCCGAGTTGCGACTTCGAGCGAATCCGGCTCTGTTCCCGTTCCAACGTTCTCGATCCAGCAGAGCTTCAGCGGCAGTGTCCCCGAGGGCAAAGCTATCCCCGAGATCATTTCGATTTCGCTCGGTGACGCCATCCAGCGCGGTCTGCGGCAGAACCTGGGAGTCCTGCTGGCCAGCGACAGCACACTTTCGGCGCGCGGTCAGCGCTGGAAAGAGCTGAGCGAACTCCTGCCCAACGTCGGCGCCAAAATGAGCGAGACTGCCCAGCAGCAGTCTCTCGCAGCTTTCGGATTCACGATACCCGGCCTGCCCCGCGTGATTGGCCCCTTCAACTATTTCGATGCCCGTACTTTCTGGACCCAGAGCCTCTTCAACTACCAGTACATCGAGAAGGAGCGTGCCTCGGTTCAGAATCTCAAAGCTGCCGAGCACAACTACCATGATGCCCGCGAGCTCGTCGTTCTGGCCGTCAGCAACGCGTACCTGCAGGCCCTGGCGGGAGCTGCTCGTGTCGAGACCGCAGAAGCTCAGGTTGACACCGCGCAGGCTCTCTTCTCTAAAGCCGCAGATCAGCAGAAAGCCGGCGTTACTCCTGCCATCGACACGCTTCGTTCGCAGGTACAACTACAGACCCGTCAGCAGCAACTGATCGTCGCGCGCAACAGCTACGCCAAGCAAAAGCTGGCGCTCGCCCGTGTGATCGGTCTTCCACTAGGTCAGGAGTTTCGCCTCTCCGACAAAAATCCCTACGAGCCCCTGACGACAGCCGGCCTGGATGAGAGCCTGCGCCGGGCGTATACCTCCCGCCAGGACTACCAGGCAGCGATGGCACAGCTCCTCGGCGCCGAACTTTCCCGTAAAGCCGCTACCGCCGAGCACTACCCTACCCTTGATATGGAAGCCGACTATGGCGTAATTGGAGTCAACCCGGGCACTTCGAACGGGACCTTTCACGTGGCGGGAAACCTCAATATCCCGATTTTCGCAGGAGGCCGTGCGCGCGCCGACATCCTCGAAGCCGAAGCCACCCTCCGGCACACGCGTTCGCAGGTCGACGATCTGCGTGGCCGCATCGACAACGAAGTTCGCACTGCCCTCCTCGACCTCGCCTCTGCCGACGAGCAGGTCCAGGTCGCGCGCAGTTCGGTTGATCTGGCGCAGCAGACGCTCACCCAGGCCCAGGACCGGTTTGCCGCCGGCGTCAGTGACAATCTCGAAGTCATCCAGGCGCAGGAGGCCGTTGCCAGCGCCAACGAAAACTACATTTCCAGCCTTTACGCCCACAACATCGCCAAGGTTTCCTACGCCCGAGCCATAGGCTACGCTGAAGAAGGTGTGAAGCAATACCTGAAAGGCCATTAAGATGGAGCCGACGACAACACGTACTCTGCCCGAGGAAAGAGTGGATCTCCGCGAAACCCGGTCAGCTCCGACGCCCGAACCCCTACCACGGGATTCGGAAAGGAACATCCGCGCCGGCCGCTCGGCACTGCAAAATCCGCGCGTACGTCTTGGACTTCTCATCGCCGGAGTCGTCTTTCTGGTGGGTGCTCTCCTGCTATGGCGCTACTTCAGCAGTTACGAGTCGACCGACGATGCCCAGATCGACGGGCACGTGAACTCCATCAGCGCCCGCGTTTCCGGCCATGTCACCAAGCTGAATGTTGAGGACAACCAGTACGTGGAAGCCGGCACCGTGCTGGTCGAAATTGATCCCGCGGATTATGAAGTGGCGCTTGCGCGCGCGCGCGCCAACTATCAGGACGCCGTCGCTTCCGCCAGCGCTGCCGGAGTGAACGTCCCCATCACGACCGTGAGCACTTCGAGTCAGCTCGCCACGGCACAGGCCAACGTCGATGCGGCACACGCCGGTATCGCCGCCGCCAGGCAGCAATATGAAGCCGCGAAAGCTCAGTACTCCGAGGCACAGGCCAACAACGCCAAGGCGCAAAGCGATCTGCTGCGCTACAAGCAGCTCATCGACAAGCAGGAAATCTCCGCGCAACAGTACGACCAGGCCCTGGCGAATGCCCGGGCGGGCGCCGCGTCTGAACTTGCAGCTCGTGCCTCTGCGGACGCCGCCAAGCAAGCGGTCACTCAGGCCGAAGCAAAACTTGCTCAGGCGGAAGCCGACGTCCGTTCGGCCCAGACTTTTCCGCAGCAGATTTCCGCCATCCGTTCCAAAGCTCAATCCGCCGTGGCCGTTGCCGCCCAGAAGAAAGCGGACCTCGACCAGGCCCAGCTCAATCTGCAATACACAAAGGTGGTTGCTCCCGTGAGTGGCATCGTCAGCAATCGCACGGTCGAAGTCGGACAGAATGTTCAACCCGGCCAGGAATTGATGGTTGTGATCCCCATCAACGATCTTTGGGTTACTGCCAACTTCAAGGAGACCCAGCTCCAGGATATGCATGTCGGTCAGAAGGCGAAGATTTATGTCGACGCCACTGGCAAGGACTACGACGGCCATCTCGACAGCATCGCCGGCGCCAGTGGCGCTCGCTTCAGTGTGCTGCCGCCGGAGAACGCGACGGGCAACTACGTCAAAGTCGTGCAGCGGATTCCCGTGAAAATCGTCTTCGAGCCGGGACAGGACCCGGAGCACAAGTTGCGGCCAGGTATGTCCGTAGAGCCCAAGGTCTGGATTCGATAAAGCAGCTTCTCGCAGTGACCGCAGAAGCTCTTCGCGAGAGAAACACGGCAGGAGTGACCGTTACGTTCAAGGATCAAACAAGCCTATGTTTCGCATCGTAACCATCGAAAGAGAATTCGGATGTGGGGGTGGAGGCATCGCCGCCCAGCTGGCCGACGAACTCGGCTGGAAGCTCTGGGATCACGCTTTGACGGAAGAGATCGCGCGCATCGCCAAGGTGGATTGTTCCACCGTCCGCCGCTGCGAAGAACGAGTCGACAGCCGCTTCTACCGCTTGACCAAAGCCTTCTGGCGGGGCAGTTACGAACGCAGCATTCCGCTCGACAGCTCCCAGATGTTCGACACGGATTGCATGGTCGAGATGATGCAGCAAATCATGGATCGCATTGCCACGGACGGCAAAGCCGTTGTCGTCGGCCGCGGTGCTCCATATTTTCTACGCGATCGTGTCGACACCTTGCGAGTGTTTACCTACGCCCCTCGAGACGAGAAGATCCGCCGGCTCTGCGAAGGCGGCGCGACCCGATCGGAAGCGGAAGAATCTGTCGACACCGTGGACCGCGAGCGCGTGGCGTACATCAAACACTACTTTGACGCCGACTGGCCCACCCGCTCTCTCTACCACCTCATGGTGAATACTGCCATGGGAGACGAAAACGTCCTTACCATGATTCGCAACACCATGAAGCTCCTCGAACCACTGTCGGACGCAAAAAGCTCGCAACTGCGCGGCGTCCTCTAAAGTAAGTCCGTACCAGTGTGGCGCGGGCGCCCTCGACCGCGAGAACCCGGTTTGAGGCGATGCTGCCCAAAATCACTCTGGTGATCCAACGCAATTTTATGTTCTGTAGTCGGAAAGCTCTTGCTTAGTGGATCTCGCTCGCCACGTTCGAAAACATCAGGTTCGTGTTGGAACCGACCAAGCGCAACGTGCCAACGGTGATGATTAAGATGACCGCCAGCAGCACAGCATATTCAGCGATGTCCTGGCCCGCTTCATCTGCCCAGTACGAGCGGATGACGCGTGCGGCCGCACGCCTCAACGTACATTTCGTTTTCATAGGATCTCCAAGTTTTCTTCGTAAGGGGCCTGAAGCTGGAGCCTGAAACTGGGGCCGGGCGTACGCGCCGCGAGGAACGATCGGAAATTCGACCGAGCCCGAGGGGGAGCTCTGTACACGAGGGGAGTTCTTCTACTAGAGGCCACGCACAGTACTGCGGCAGGGCTGGAAAGGGAATAGCACGATCGTGCTATTGGGGTTCGCGCCCTCGTTAAAAAAGGTGCCGGTGTGTTTCATCTTTATCCTCAAGCGCTCAAGTGAGGCTCAGCGTCAGTGACGGCAGAGACAGTCCCTCGACTTCTACGGTCCAGTTGTCGCCTTTGTCGGTCAGATGTCCGGCTGTGAGCGTTCCGGTGCTGACGATTTCCCCCGCGCTCAATGCTTGGTTTGGGAATCGCCGCAGGATGGCTGCACCAAGTTCGGCCAGGCACAAGGCCGGACTCCTCAAGCAGTTCCTGCCGGATCCTTCTTCCACAAACTCGCCGTTCTTCAGCAGCCGCACCTTGAATTTCGCCAGCTCGTCCAAGAGAGTGGGAATGAAATCGGGCCGCACCTGCAGCTTTTCTCCGACCACGAGCGCAACATGAAGTCCAAAGGAGGCAACGAAATCACTCGGCTGAAAGTGCCAGTCCGGAAACGGGCAATCAATGATTTCGAATCCCATCGCCAGCCATTCCGTGGATTCAAGTGCCGCGGCGGCATCAAGCCCCTCGGAAGAAATCGGCCGCTTCAAGCCGAAGACAATCTCGGGTTCGATCTTAAGCGAGCGGCGATGTGTGAGCGGCAGTGTGGCCGAGTTGCTCTCGCTGTACTGCACCGTATCGTCGTACATGTGCGCCCAAACCAGAGTTTCCAGTTTGAGCACCCGCCACACGGCCTTGTTGGCGTACCCGACTTTGCGGCCGACAGCTTTGTGCCCTTCCGCCTCACGGGACCGCTTCAGTATCGCTTCCACCTCGTAAGCAGCATTGAGATCGAATGCGGGACGGGAAGAGAGAAGAACAGAGATCATTTGCCCCGTCTCGCGTGCCGACAGCAGTTCCCGGGCCAGGACTTCGGCGTCGCTATACGACATTAGTTTGTCTCTTGTGATCTTACGCTCGCAGAACAGGCTTTAACCCGCTAGGCTCTTCGATGATCTGACCTTCGTGCCATTACGGGATCGCATCTTAGGGAGGAAAAAAGGAATGCGGGCTCGCTCGCATCAAGCGTCGTGCCCATGTTGCCGGAGTCGCTGGAAATGATCTTAGGTGGATTTACCGGAAGGAAGCCCGAGCCATCGTTCGGCTTCATGCACTGATGTAAAGATGGCGATGTTCTCCGCCGGACTGCGCAAGATCTGGTGCATACGCACAGCGTGGAACAGCGCCGGTCTTTGGCTTACGAAGGCCCGCTTCGACTCAGGCGAGAACGGATCGATGCGATCCGCCAGTTCCATGGCTTGCGCTGCGTCGACAGTCACTTCTTCTACGCGGGTCAGATCCACGAGTTCAGAGAAACCGCGATCGAAAGCCGGGTCAGCGAGCAGCGCCGTGACATACGCCTCGATTTCCTCGACGGTCAGTCTCTGCCCAAAGGTGACGGAGACCAACCGCTTCGCGCAGTCGATCGTGTAGTTGGATAAACGTTGCGCAGGTGCCAGCCCTGGCGGGATACTCGCAGGCCTGTTGTCCACAACAAGTCGGAGGTGTCGTCCATTTTCTTCGAACTGCTCCACAATTCCCTAATCGGCATTCTTGCCAGAACCTTCACTTCTCGCTTTGCAGACAATCGAACCCCTTCATTACGAGTGACATATAGAATTACGCGCATTCCGTTTTCCGAACGTCTGAGCCGCATTTTCTCGCGAAGCCCCCTGGCCAAGCCTGTGCCACCACGGGAGTATCCTTTGATTCCGTGTAGTGGCGTGTGATAGATTTTGTCCTCCCACATCGTCGCTCTGGCCTCGGCGAGCGCCTGTATCGAGCCACTGGTCGTACCTTTTCTGGGTTGCGTCTGTCTCAGTGGAGGTTCCCTCCCGGTGACGGGAGAGAGAGAATGGTTCACTTGCTCAGGCGGGCAGGGCTCGTTTCTCGTGCTTCACCCACTCCGTCGATCTCTGTGGGAGGTTCTAACTTGACTCATAAAAGGCGAATGTCGACTCTCGATGATGCCACGAAGGTTATTTTTGTGGTGGTGTTAGCGGCCACGCTGCTGCTGTTTTGGGCGGCCGTCCAACTCCTATCAAGCTGGTTTCCCCAGACCTAGCGCTTGGGTTTAGCGTGCCACTTCTGAAAAGATTGGTACTTCAGCCAATCGATCAGCGGTTCCATGGTCGACACCATCGAGATATTTTGGCGCGCCCGGAGAGATTCGAACTTGAGCCGTTTATCAGGCGTGAGCGTGGCGGGAGCCTGATGGCGAAATCCTGAGCGAAGCGAAGGAGTCTCAGCAGAACAAAAGTTAGCGGTATTCTGGCGCGCCCGGAGAGATTCGAACTCCCGACCTACAGCTCCGGAGGCTGCCGCTCTATCCAGCTGAGCTACGGGCGCGCACCGGCCTCATAAGTTTACAACCCGCGCTTCGGCCTCAGCAATCGCTCCGGATTTCAGCCGTGGCGGCTCCGTCAAACGGCCCCATGAGGCGGTTCGAACTTCAGCTTCCAATGTGACTACTATCTCTGCCAGCAATCTTTACCAGCGATCTCTGCGTCCCCCGCCACCTCCGCGATCGCCGCCACGCCCGCCTCTCCCACCGCCGCCTCCACCACCACCAGCGCGCTCCGGCTTTGGACGAGCCTCGTTCACGTTCAGAGTCCTGCCGCCCACCTGCGACCCGTTCAGTCCGGCGATTGCCTTCTCGCCTTCCTCAGCGTTCGCCATCTCCACAAATCCGAAACCACGTGAGCGCCCAGTGTCCCGATCGGTCATGATGCTCACGCGATCCACTTGACCGTACGCTTCAAATAGCCGGCGCAACTCGTCTTCTCCGGTATTGAAGTCAAGGTTGCCGACGAAAATGTTCTTCACGCGGATTGCCCCTCAATTGAGCTATTTGATTGTGGGCTGACTTGCTGCGAGCACGTGACAGCCGGGAGGCCATCTTCGATCGAGCCGGATCAGGCGAACAGTCAAACGCGGGCCAAGTATAGCAGGTTCATCCTAATCGCTTGTCAACAACGATGTCAGGAAGATGCGTGGGCACACAACGTCTTGACCACGGTTCTAACACCCTTCCACTTTCCAATAACCCTCACGTTGATAACCAACCTGTAACAGGCGGTTCTTCGGGTCGTGCTTCTTCCCACAACCCGGACACGTGATATACCGGCTCCAACGCCCGCCATGATGGTCAAACTCCGCATCCACCGCGAACGTCGTGCCGCAGCTGCACGGCACCAGAAACATCCTGAGCCCCTGCTCCGGCTCCTCTTTTGTCGATTGCATCCCCCGTTTCGCCATTACTCACCTTCATTTACCATCGCCAGGGCACCCTTTTTTCTGCGATTCGACTGCAGGACTTTCTTCCGCAGGCGCAACATCTTCGGGGTGACCTCCACAAACTCGTCTTCCGCGATGAACTCAATCGCCTGCTCCAGATTCAACTGCCGGAAGGGCACCAGGCGAATCGCCTCATCCGCCGTCGATGCGCGCATGTTGGTCAGTTTTTTTTCGCGCACTACGTTTACGTCCAGATCGTTGTCCTTGGCGTTCTCTCCGATGATCATGCCCTCGTACACATCCACGCCCGGACCCACGAAAAGTTCGCCACGCTCCTGCAAATTCCACAGCGCATACGAAGTCGTCACGCCCGGCCGGTCCGAAATCAAGGCTCCCGTCGGACGGTGAGGGATTTCTCCCTGCCACTCCATGTAGCCGTCAAACAACGAGTTCATCACAATCGTGCCCCGTGTGTCTGTGAGCAGCTGGCTACGCAATCCAATCAGGCCCCGGCTCGGAACGCGGAACTCGATGCGCACGCGCCCGTAGCCGTGATTGTGCATGTTGCTCACTTCGCCTTTGCGCGTGCCCAACTGCTCCATGACTACGCCGACGAACTCTTCCGGCACGTCGATGGTCAGCTTCTCCACCGGTTCCATCAGCCTGCCGTCCACGCGCTTGGTCACGATCTCCGGCTTGCCCACCATCAGTTCGTAGCCTTCGCGCCGCATCATCTCGATCAGGATCGAGAGCTGCAGCTCGCCGCGTCCCATCACCTTGAACGAGTCGGTGGTATCCGTTTCCGACACGCGCAGGGAAACGTTAGTGAGCAACTCTTTATCAAGCCGTTCCCGCAGATTCCGCGACGTCACGTACGTCCCATCTCTCCCCGAAAACGGAGACGTATTCACCGTGAACAGCATCGCGATCGTGGGCTCATCGATCACAATGTGGGGCAGCGGCGACGGATTCTCGGCGTCGGTGATCGTTTCGCCGATCGTGATTCCCTCCACGCCCGCCACAGCTACAATGTCACCCAACTCGGTCTGCGTAATATCCGTCCGCTTCAAACCGGAAAAAGAAAAGAGCTTCGTGATCTTCGTCTTGTGGAAAGTGCCGTCCAGCTTGGCGATCGCGACCTCTTCGCCGGTCCGCATCGTGCCGTTGAAGACGCGCGCAATGGCCAGCCGCCCGAGGTAATCGCTGTAATCGAGATTCGCCACCAGGATTTGCAGCGGGCCCGCCGCGTCGCCACCCGGCACCGGAATCGTTTTCACGATCGCCTCGAACAAAGGTTGCAGATTCTCGCCGCCACCTTTTATATCGGTAGAGGCTGTCCCGGCCTTCGCGTTGGTGTACAACACGGGAAATTCCAACTGGTCTTCCTGCGCGTCCAGATCAATGAAGAGATCGTAGATTTCGTTCAGCACTTCCTGTGGCCGTGCATCCGACCGGTCGATCTTGTTGATCACGACGATAGGCGGCAGCTTGGCTTCCAGCGCCTTTCCCAGTACATAGCGTGTTTGGGGCAGAGGGCCCTCGCTCGCGTCGACCAGCAGCATGACGCCGTCGACCATCTTCAACGCGCGCTCCACTTCGCCGCCAAAGTCACTGTGGCCGGGCGTGTCCACGATATTGATCTTCACGTCGTGATAGAAAATGGCGGTGTTCTTCGCCAGAATGGTAATGCCGCGCTCCCGCTCCAGTTCGTTCGAATCCATCACCCGTTCAATGATGTGCTCATTCGAGCGGAACGTGCCGCTCTGCTGCAGCATGGCGTCGACCAGCGTGGTCTTGCCGTGGTCGACGTGCGCGATGATGGCGATATTGCGTGTTCCGGTACTCAAAATCAGTTCCTTTCGGTGAGCGTGGCGCGGACGGCCGCGACGCCGCATAATCTCTCTACCACTTTACTATGCGGAAGGGCCTCGGGAGTTCCCGATTCAGTCTGCAGCCAACCGGACGTGGCTGTCCCCCGTCGTTCAAGGTGTCCTGTGGGTTGGGAGTTGTAGTCAGAGGGCGCGTTCGTCGGGCATGTTTCTTCGTGCTCTTCGCGGCCTTTGTCGTGAAGGCCTCCGTGCTCCTCTGTGCCCTCAGTGGTTAAAGGTGTTGATTTTGACTTTACTTTGTGCCCCTTCGTGTCCTTGGTGGTTTACTCTTAAATCCCCAGCGTTCTCTGCGGTAAGGGTTTAGATTACCCCGCCATCACCGACGCGCTCTCCACCCGCTTTGGCCGAGGCCGTCCCGCCAGCCGCTTCTCCACTTCCTGCACCGCACGCTGTGCTGCCGCGATCGCCGCGGACGAGCTCGACTCGGGCCCTTCGCTGTCCGTATTTGCGAAGAAAATCCGATCGAGCGGTTGCCGCACCACCGGCTGCACCTTCGTATACAGCCCCGGCGTCGACATATAAAGAGGATGCCCTCTCCGGTAAATGTGTACCTCCACCGGGTCCACATTGAAGGCCGGCATCAGCTTCTGGAAATCTTTCAGCACGCTCTCCGCCAGGCGCCGCGCGCTCGGCTCGCTCAGCAACTTCGCGCGTTCTTCCTCATGCAGCGGCGTGTAGCAGGTCAGGATGTTGTGCTTCTGCTTGTATCCCGGCTGGTTCCGCACCACCCAGTCCGCCACCACAAAATCCGTAAACGTGTTTCCCGGGCACCACGTGTCATAGCCTTTGTTGAACACCGGCTTGTCGAAAATCAGGTTCACCACCGGATACGGAATGTACCGCATCTGCTGCATGGCCTCGCTCTGTTTGTCCGGCAGTCCATCCACCAGCCGCCGCGTGATGAATTTCGGTGTGGCCATGATCACCGCCTTCGCCGCCACCGTCTTCAGGTCCGCGCCCTGCATGTAGGTCACCTGCACTTCGTTCTTCTCCGTCACCACGGCCACAATCGTCGCTCCCGCCTGCAGCCGGTCCGCCGCCTTCTGTTGCAGGATCTCCGCCAGCTTCTTGCTGATCGCGCCATTCCCGCCCGGCCACGTGTAGCGGATATCCTTCCGCTTCTCCCCTGCGAAGTTATGCAACTCCTCGATTGCTACTGCAGCTGCAGTGTCATCACTGGTGGCGCCCCAGTTCGACGGCCCGTAGGTGTCCCACCATAGCTTGACCTCGTCCGGATATCCCTTCATGAAATCCGCAAACGGCGAGTTGAAAAGCTCCTCGCGTCGCTTCTCGACATCGATCGCCAGCAGCTCGTGTTTGAATTTCTTGAACCCCTCGCGCACGCTTGCGGGATACGGCAGTTTATCGATCCCGTCTCCCCAGGTATCGGGAACGAACTCACCATTGACGATCGTTCCGTCCCAGTTGTTGACCGGAAGCGGCTCAAGCCCGATCTCCTTCGCGAGCGGATATGCCCCGTCCCCGCTCCAAATGAAGGCGGCTCCCGTGGCGTACGGCGTGCCTTCATGATCCATCACGTAGGCGTTTCCGCCCCAGTGCGGTTCCTTTTCGAGCAGCAGGAAATCGCGGTGCTGCAGCAGGTACGCTGCTGTCAACCCGCTGATCCCCCCGCCGACGATCACGATGTCATGCCGCGTTGAAGCCGCGGGCCGCGTGAACACTTTGCCATCGCGCACCTGGTGGCAGATCTTGTTGTCCTCGCCCTCGACCTCAGGTCTCTTGGCCTCAGCCGGAGCGCCCGTTTGACCGCCGGCTTGGGCCATCAGCGAAAGGTCTATTGGACATCCTGCCGCCACTGCTCCCGCCACCACGTAGCGAATAAAGTCTCTGCGATTTGCACTCACGATTAGTCCCCTTGTGCCGGAGCCTCAATCAACTCCGCCGCAATCTCCGGCTGTACTTCGCTCCGAACCCGCAGCCGGTACCACATCACGATGGCTGCCAGCGAAAAAACAAAAATGATGGTCGAGATCGCATTGATCTCCGGCGTGATCCCTCTCCGCAACCTGCCCCAGATTTCGAGCGGCAGCGTGTTGTCCCGCCCGATCAGAAAAAAGCTCACCGCAATCTCATCCATCGACAACGTGAAGATCAGAAGCGCCGCTCCCACGATCGGCAACTTCAAGTTCGGCATCGTTACCCGCCAGAAGGTCTGCCAGTAATTCGCTCCCATGTCGAGCGACGCTTCTTCCTGTGCCCGGTCCAGCTTCTGCAGTCCGGCAAAAACCTCAGTCGTTGCCACCGAGATCAGCGCCGTCCCGTGTCCCAGCATGATCGTCAGCAGGCTGAGCTTCACCTCGCCCTGCCGGAACAGCATGAGCAGCGACAGTCCCGTAATAATTCCCGGCAGAATCAGCGGCAGCAGCACCAGTCGCCGGAACAACGCCTTCCCCGGGAAATTCGCGCGATCCAGCGCCAGCGCCGCCGGAATTCCAAATCCCAGCGCGATCAACACCGCAACGAACGCCACCAGCAGACTGTTGACTACCGAGTCCCAGATGGCGCCATCGCCAAACAGCATGCGATACCAGTCGAGCGTCAGATGGCGCGGCGGAAACCCACCCACTCCCGTGCCGTTGAACGAGTAAATAATAAGGACCGCAATCGGCAAATACAGGAACGCAAAGACCAGCAGCGCATGCACCAGCAACCACCGCGTCCCCTTCGTCGCAATCGCTTCTCCGCTCATGAGAAGCTCCACTTCTTCTCCAGCCTTTCAGAGACGAACAGCAGGCCCACCACCAGCGCCAGCATGCACAAAGAAATCGCCGCGCCCAACGGCCAGTTGTAAGCCGCGCCGAACAGGCTCACCACGATGTTCGAAATCATGATGCCGCTCGGCCCCCCCAGCAACAACGGCGCCAGGAAATCTCCCAGGCTCAGCACGAATGCGAACGTCGCTCCCGCCAGCACTCCCGGAATCGACAGCGGAAAAATCACCCGCCAGAACGTTTGAAACGGCGACGCGCCCAAGTCGTGCGAAGCCTCCACCAGGTTCCGCGGAATGTGTTCGAGCGACGCGTAAATCGGCAGAAACGTAAACGGCGTGTAGATGTGGGTGAGCGTCAACACCACCGCAAACGGGCTGTACAACAGGAACTCCAGCGGATGCTTGGTCAAATGCACATACTGCAGCAGCGTGTTCAGAACGCCGTCGCTCCCCAGGATCGTCTTCCACGCATACGCGCGCACCAGGTAGCTCACCCACAGCGGAATGATCACAAGTTGGTAAAGAAGGTCTTTCCGCGCGCCCGCATAGAACGACAAGAAATACGCCAGCGGATATCCCAACAGCAGCGAAAACAGCGTGACCCGCGCCGCGATCCACATCGAGCGGAACAGCGTCTGCCCGTACACGTTCACGCGCAACAGTTCGCGGTAATTATCCAGCGTCCAGGAGTGAACTATGTTCTGCGAAGGCGAAAGCGACCAGAAGCTGTAGCAGAACATCAGCAGGTAGGGAACCAGCAGAAACACCGTGACCCACAGCAGCGGAGGAACCGTAACGGCAGCTCTGTAGGCACGCGAGAACATTTTTATCCTTTGTCATCCCGAGCGGAATAAGAATTTCGCGAAGCGAACTTCGCACGTAGTCGAGGGATCTGCATTTCGATCCCACCACCCTCTCATGCCCTCTCCGCCGACTCCCGCACCGGCACGGCATCGTCGGCGCAAAACTCACACTCCAGTTCGTCCTGCGATCCGCTGCGGCTCGCTGTCCTAACTGCGAGTGTCAGGCCATCGGCACACTCCAGCGATATCAACTCCGTTGCCCCGTGGAATGCAGCGTGCTTGATTCGCCCGCGAAAGCGCACAATCCTCCCGCCGCCGGACCCCGAACCGTTCGCAATTCTGATATTCTCCGGGCGCAACGAAAACAGTTTGCGCCCGTCCGATAGCTGCACCGGCCAAACCAGCGAAGAACAGCGCGCGATTCCGTCGCGCACCTCCGCCTTCAGCAGGTTGGTATGTCCGATGAATTGCGCCGTATACGCAGTCGCGGGCTTGCTGTAGATCTCCCGTGGCGTTGCCACCTGCTCTAGTTCGCCCGACCGCAGCAGCGCGATCCGGTCCGACATGACCATCGCTTCTTCCTGATCGTGCGTTACGAACACGAACGTGATCCCAACCTCGCGCTGCAGCGACTTCAGTTCCACCTGCATCTGCCTCCGCAGGTTGGCATCCAGCGCCGAGAGTGGCTCATCCAGCAGCAGTAGTCTCGGCCGGTTCACCAGAGCCCGCGCCAGCGCGATCCGCTGCTGCTGGCCTCCGCTGATCTTTCCCGGTTTCGATTTCGCGAACCGGCTCATCTTCACCATCGCCAGCGCCTGTTCTACACGGGCCGTCATCTCCGCGGTTGGTGTACGCGCCACCCGCAGCCCGTAGCCAACGTTCTCTTCCACCGTGAGATGGGGAAACAGCGCGTAGTGCTGAAACACCGTGTTGACGCGCCGCCGGTACGGAGGCTGCCGGTCGAGTCTTTCCCCGGCCATCCATATCTCGCCCGCGTCCGCGTTCTCGAACCCGGCGATGATCCTCAGCAGCGTCGTCTTTCCCGACCCGCTTTCACCGAGGATGGTCAGAAACTCGCCTTCCGCGATCTCAAGCGAAATATCCCGCAGGACGGTGTTCTTGCCAAACTGCTTCGCGACCGAGCGAATGGAGAGCAGGGACGGAGCAGCGGATACCTTGCCGGCACTTACAGCGTCAGTTTGAGTGATTGCGGCCATCATATTTCTACTCTAGACGGCGTCATCCTGAGCGGAGCGAAGGATCTTGCGGGCATCTCCATTCTCGCGGATGTCACGCCATTGGCTTACAAGAACCGTGTCCGCCCCCTACTGCGCCGCCTTCACTTCGTTCCAGATCTCGTTGTACTTCTGCCGCCGCGGCACGTCCTGCCAGAAATAAATCCGCTTCTGATAGTTCGTCCACGTCATCGAGATGCAGATTTTTCTGACTCCCCGGCGTCATGAACTTTGCCGCCTGCGGGTTCGCCGGGGTGTAGCCGGTCACAACCGTCACCTTCTTCTGGGTCTGGGCCTCGATCATGAACTCCAGAAACTTGTACGCCAGCTCTTTGTTTTCGCTGCCTGCTGTGATCATCAGGTGATCGATCCACCCCGTCGTATTTTCTTTGGGAATCGTTTCGCCTACCGGGAAATTGATCTTGCGCAGCTGGTTGGTCATCAGCGGCCAGCCCATCGCCGCCACCACTTCATGATTCTGAAACAGATTCGTCAGCTCGCCGCCTGTCGACCACATCTTTCGGACATTCGGCTTCAGTTCCAGCAGCTTCTTCTTCACCGCCTCCAGTTGCTCGTCGCTCAGGTTGTAGAGTTGCCCCGGATCTGGCTTGTCGATATCCCAGCACCTGCGCCGCCATGTACACGGTCGAAAGATCGTCCCACACCGAAATCTTCCCGCGATACTTCGCATCCCAGAACACGTTCCAGCTGTCCGGCGCTTGCGGAAACGCCGTCGTGTCATAAATCAGAGGATCGGGCCCCCACATGAACGGCACGCCATAGGTACTTGCCATTTACTTTCACCAGGGGAAGGGAAGTCAGCTGCCGCGACAGCTGTGTGTAACTCGGGAGCTTCGACAAGATCGAGCGCCGTCGCCAGCCCGTGTCTTCGCGATCATCGTCGCCACGTCGCTCGACGGCGAAATCACATCGTAATGTGCCCGCGCTCCCGCCGCGCAGCTTCGCGACCAGTTCGTCGCTCGATCCCATGTACGACGCTGAAACCTTGCAGTGATTCTGTTCCTCGAAGGCGTGCACGAACGACGGATCGGCATAGCCTTCCCACACCAGAAGATTCAGCGTCGGAGTCTTCTTGCTGCACGATCCCAGCAGCAGGGTCGCCGCTGCCAGCAGCATCACAACTGCAGAGCGTTTTGTCACCGACTCGCCTCCTCGCACCAACCCGCCAATTCGACGAAAATTCAGTGTCTCAGTCACCACCCCCAACATGTTCCGCCTCCATGCGCCGCGCTAGAATGTCGGCGGCGTATTCACCCACAGAATCCAGGTTTCCGTCTTCCCCGGGTTCTTCCAGCTGTGCGGCGTCGCGCTCTCAAAGTAGAAGCTGTCACCCGATTTCAGCCGATAGTCCTCACCTTCCAACGCAATCCGCAACTCGCCCCGCAGCACATAAAGGAACTCTTCGCCCTCATGCGCGTAAGACTCTCCGCTGCCCGAACCCGGAGCCACACGAAACAGGTGCGGCTCCATCACGGTGTTTCCCCAGGCCAGCAATTCCATCCGCACGCCCGGCCCCGCCTCAAGCACCTTGCGGTTATTGGGACGGACAACCCGGCTATTAAATTCCGTAGGATCGAAGAAATTTAGGATATTCGTTTTGTAGAATCGCGCCAGCTTCCGCAGGGTGCTAACCGAGGCGCTCATGTGGGAACGTTCGAGTGCGCTGAGGAATCCCACCGAAACTCCCACCGCTTTCGCTACCTTGGCTAGCGACAATCCGCGCTTGGTGCGCAACTGCCGCAGGTGCACACCGATCGCTCCCGCGCCCCCGTTCGGCTTTGCGCTTTACCGCGCCTTCGCGCTTCAGCAACTGCACGATGGCGGGCGCATTCAGTCCGCGCACTTTCCGCAGAAAGCGCGCCCGCTTCAGCAGCTTCACGTCTTCCGCGCGTATAAAGACGGTATTTGCTTTGGGTTCGCTGCGGGCGTGTCAGCCCAAGACTTTCCCACGAACGGATAACCGACGGGGAAACTCCCACCAGTCGCGCCACGTCCCCGATTTTCAAGTAAGGCTTTGTCGCTGGCTGGTTCCATACGTGGGCCATGTCCGCTGCGGAGTTGCTGATTGGGCCAAGACGTTTTTTCCGCTTGACAGTCGGCTTGCGGCTTCTCTAACCTTGCGCGATTATAGCAAGGTTTGTGTCGGGCGCAAGCGCATCGGTTTCCAACAAAAAACCTTCTCCCTCGACTCTGGAGGTCCCATGCCGTCGTCGACCGTCCGCTGCGCGGCATCGTCTGTCGCTGGTCGTGCCTTTTCTGTCTCCTGGGTTCTCACACTTGTGCTCTGCTCAGAGCACCGGCGGCCGCATCCTCGGTCGCGTCGCCGACCCCACCGGCGCCGTGCTTGTCCGGCGTCAAGGTAACCTTGGTCAATGAAGCTACCGGTGCGAGCCGGGCGGCACTACGCAACGATAGCGGCGACTACTGTCTTCGTCGAAGTGATGCCCGGGCACCTATCGATCTTCAGTTCGAGCTGCAGGCTTCAAGAAGAATCTGTGCAAGAGGCGTCACCGTCGAGATCAACCAGGTCGTCACCCTGAACATGACCATGCAACTGGGCGGCACGCAGGAAGTGGTCGAGGTCACATCGGAGGCGCCGCTGGTCGACACGACCAGCACTCAACTCGGCGCGGTCGTCAACAACCGCTCGGTCAACGAATTGCCTCTGAACGCGCGCGATACTTACCAGTTTCTGCAGATTGCAGCCCGGAGTGCAGTCGCAGCTCGGCAGCAGCGGAAGCACGTTTTACGGCAGCGACAAGGCGGGTTCGGTTTCCGTCAACGGCGGCCGCGGCCGCGCCAACAATTTCAGCGTCAACGGTGGCGATGCCAACGACCAGTTCGTGAACGCTGCCGCAGTCCAGCCGACTCCCGACGCGATCGAGGAATTCCGCGTCATCACCAACACCTTCGACGCCGAGTATGGCCGCAACTCAGGCGCGGTGGTGAACGTGGTCACCAAGTCCGGCACCAACGCCTTGCACGGCAATGTTTACGAATACTTCCGCAACAAAGTCCTCAACGCGCAGGGCTACTTCAACACGGTGAAGCCGCAGTTCAACCAGAACCAGTTCGGAGGGACTCTCGGCGGCCCGATCAAGAAGGATCGCACTTTCTTCTTCGGTTCCTATGAAGGGCGGCGTGTCCGCAAAGGCGATGCCGGGCCGATTAGTGCAGTTCCTACTGCCGCAGGAGATCTCCGGAGATTTCAGCGCGGCGACGCACCGTTCGGGGGCACGATCAACGATACAGTTCGTGGCCGATGCTCTAACGGCCGCACCGATGGCACGACGACCTGCGCGCAGGCGATTCCAACGACCATGGCGCCCCCGCTGCCGCGGGCGCCAACTGGTCCGCTGTCTTTCCCAACGGCTTCATCCCCTCTCCAGTGCATGGATCCCGTCGCTCAGAACCTGCTGCAGTACTTGCCCGCGGCCAACCTGCCCGGCGGTCAATACCAGGGAGTGCCTACCGAATCGGACAATCAGGACCAGTTCACCGTCCGCGTCGATCACCGCATCAACGATCGCCAGAACCTCAGCGTCTATTACTACTTCACCGACGAGAGCGACCATGCTCCGTTCTATGGCTTCCAGGCCTCGGGCGCCAACGTTCCGGGCTATCGGGACGATTGTGAAGCAGCGATTTCAGCAGTGGAATCTGAGCCAACCTGGACGATCAACAATTCGCTGGTCAACGAATCCGCGGTTCACCTACCTGCGGGAAGGCCAGTGACGTTCCAGCATCCCCAGACCACGGGTGCAGTCCAGAGCTTTTGCACCGGCAGTGCAGCAAGCTTTTGTTTCAACGGAACCTCGGATTCCTCGGCCGTCAACGCTGCGATCACCGCCGCTGGCATCGCTCCCGGTAAAGCCGGAATCACGACCGGCTTGCCCTCGAATCGTACCGGCTTGCCGTTTGTCACCGTCTCCGGCGGGTTCAACATTGGCAACGGCTGGGAGGGAGAACTGCCGCAGGTCGGAAACTCGTTTCAATGTTTGCCGACGGCCTCAGCTGGGTGAAAGGGAAACCACACAGCCAAATTCGGCGCCGACGTTCGCCGTTCGCGCTTTGACCAGACGCTCTACTACAACGTGAGCGGCAACTTCACTTTCAACAGCAGCGGTAACAATGCCATCACCTACGCCGACAACTACCCCGGATACTTCTTGGGGCTTGTCGACACCTATTCCCAGGGTTCAGGACAGCGTGAGAACGTTCGCAACACCGGCCTCTATCTGTTTGCCCAGGACAGCTGGAAGATCAAGCCAAACCTGACGCTGAATTACGGGGTGCGCTGGGAACTTGATACTCCACTGACCGACACTCTCGGTCACGTGCAGACGTTTCGTCCCGGCCAGAACAGCAGCCGTGTATCCCTGTAGCTGCAACACTCCTCTCGGCATGATTGCCCACACGGGACTCTCGGTTGGTGTCCCGGCGATCCGGTGTTCCTCCCGGCATGACCTCGACCTACTACAAGGCCATTTGCGCCGCGTGTCGGTTCGCCTATAGCCCTAACTTCACGAGCGGCTTCTTGGGAAAAGTCTTCGGCAGCAACGGCAAGACCAGCATTCGCACCGGTTGGGGACTTTTCTACAACCCGATGGAACAGCTGGTGCTCGAGCAGTTCGGCGCCGAGCCGCCCTTCGGCAGCAGTCCCAGCTTCTTCAACACGTTCTTCAATACTCCTTTTGTCGGTCAGGCCGGAAGCGTTGCTCCCAATGGTTTCAACGGGATTCTGACTCCGCCGAAGGGAAAGGACCCGGGATGGGCAAATTACTCGTCCCATCCTTCTCTACGGCGACTTCCAGCCCCACCTGCGCACGCAATACACCGCGCAATACAACTTCACCATCCAGCGCGAGCTTGCCAAGGACCTCCTCTGGCAGATCAACTATGTAGGATCACAGGGACATCGGTTGCTGGCTTCGCACGACATCAACGCCGGCGAACCCGCAAACTTGCCTCGACATAAACACCTACATGGGGGCGGGCAGCTGTGGCCCCACGTTGGAAGACAATACCTTCAATTTACCTTGCCCGCCGGGGCGCCGTTCCACCTTCCGAGCGGCCAGGTCATTACTGGTACCGCCGGAGGTACCCCGATCAACCTCGTCAGCACTCGTCCTTACGGAGCCCCGAACTGCGTTGCTTACGGCCCGAATGCGGGCACCAATTGCCCCACCAACGGAAACGATATCTTCACCAATATCTTCGCCGAGGACACAATCGCTTCGTCGGCTTACAACTCTCTGCAGACGATGCTTGAGAAGCGGTTCTCGCACGGTGTGCAGTTCCAGGCCGCTTACACCTGGAGCAAGTCGCTCGATTGGGCATCCAGTTTTGAAGAAACGCTCAACCCGTTCAACTTCAAAGCCAGCCGGTCGCTCTCGCTGTTCAACTCAGCGCAGCGCTTCGTCATCAACTACTTGTGGGACCTTCCCGTACCCAAGTACAATGGCATTGCGGGCAAGCTTCTCGATGACTGGCAGGTATCTGGCATCACCCAGTTCCAAAGCGGCTTCCCTATTCGCCTGCAAACGCAAAACGACAACGAGTTGATCGGGAGCCTCTTCTTCTTCGGGACCGCAGCTCCGCAGCTGAATGGCAAGCTGCAGATCCTGAACCCAAAATCTGTGCAGACCATCAACGGAGTGCAGGGCCGCTACTACCTGAATGCGGCACAGTTCGCCGACCCGGCGTTGGGAACATTCTCCACGACTCCGCGCTCTATCTGCTGCGGACCGGGGGAAAATCAGTGGGACATCACGTTTTCCAAGCGTATTACCATTACGGAGCAGAAATACTTCCAGTTCCGAACCGATATTTTCAACATGTTTAACAAGACCCAGTTTGTGAATCCAGACGGAAACTTTTCCAACTCCACGTTCGGTCAGGTGTTGCAAGTCCGCGATCCGCGACTGGTGCAGTTTGCTTTAAAATTTTATTTCTAGCCTTAAAGCCCGGGCAGCCGTGCGTTGCCCGGGCCAATCTAATGGCCCTTCCGGCCTGAGTCTTATTGGAGACCATGATGTACCCCGATCTGCAGAAGGAACTCGAAACCTTCGAGCGCCGTACCCCTAAGTCCGCCGAAGCGCACAAGAAAAATCTCAAACGCATTCCTCTCGGTGTTGCCAGCAACTATCGCGCTTACGATCCTTATCCCATCTTTGTGAAAGAGGGGCAGGGCAGCAAATTCCGCGACCTTGATGGCAACGAATACCTCGATCACAACCTATGTTTCGGTGCGCTCATGGCCGGCCACTGCCATCCCGCGGTGATGAAGGCTGTTTCCGCCCGCCTCACCACCGGCACCATGTTCGGCATGCCACATGACATGGAGTGGGAACTCGCCGAGGAAATCTGCAATCGCTTTCCCGTGGAGATGGTCCGCTTCGGCAACAGCGGGACCGAAGCCACCATGCACGCCTGCCGTCTTGCCCGCGCCGCCACCGGGCGCGACAAGATTCTCAAATTCGAAGGCGGCTACCATGGCCTGCATGACACCGCTCTGGTCAGCGTCAAGCCTCATGCTCCCGACTACGGTGATGTGAGCGCGCCCACGTCCGTTCCCGGTGGACTCGGCGTGCCGAAGGCAAGTCTCGCCAACGTTCCCGTCGCGACCTTCAACGACCTCGCCAGCGTCGAGCGCCGTTTCGCAGAAAATCCCGGTCAGATCGCGGCCATCATTCTTGAACCCATCATGATGAACGTCGGCCTCTGCATCCCGCAGCCCGGCTTCCTCAAGGGCCTGCGCGACATCTGCACCAGGAACGGATCGCTCCTCATCTTCGATGAAGTGAAGACTGGCGCGAAGCTTGGCTGGGGTGGCGCCTCAGAATACTTCGGCGTTACGCCTGACATGATCTGCCTCGCGAAATCCATCGGTGGCGGCCTGCCGCTCGCCGCCTTCGGCACGCACCGATCGGTGATGGATCTCATCTCGCAGCACAAAGTCTTCCACGGAGGCACGTACAACACGAATCCTGTTTCGATGGCGGCTGGCCTTGCCACTTTCCGTGAAGTTCTCACCCGTGAGAACTACGCTCATGTCGACAAGCTCAGCAAGAAGCTCACCGACGGCTATCGCAAGACGATCGCGAAGGTCGGCCTGCAGGGTTATATCGCGAGCGCCGGCGCGAACGGCGCGCTAATGCTCTATCCGCAGGAGATTCGCAGCTATCGCGACTGGGAGAAGATCGACGTCGACCTCTGGCGTCATTACTGGTTCGCGATGGTGAACCGCGGCGTAATGCCGCAGCCCTACTGGTGGGACGAGCAATGGACGATCTCGGTCCAGCACACCGAGGCTGATATCGACAGACACCTGGCGGCGTTCGAAGACGTCGCGCCTGCGCTGGCGAAAGCCCAGCAGGAGCGCGAAGCGCCCGCCGTCGCCGTGCACTAGCGCCGTGGCGCTAGCATTGATTTGTCATCAGCACTGATTCGTCATCCTGAGCGGAGCAGACCGGGTCACTCGTGACCCGGCCCGCGTAGTCGAAGGACCTGCTGTTGTCGGGCACTTTGCGACTTTGCAACGTCGAAGCGGGTGCCCCACACTATTTCGCGCACTTTGCGAAAAGCGTGGGATTCGAAACTCTGAAACCTTGAAACTCTGAAACTTTGAAACCTGGAGCACCCCACGTCTGACTCCAACCAACCCGACCAGCCTCACCTCAAACGCGTCCTCGGCCGCTTTGATCTCGTCCTCCTCTTCGTCGTCGCCGTATTCAATCTCAACGTCGTGCCCTCGATCGCCGCCAACGGTGGCGTCACTGTCTGGCTCTGGATCATTTCTCTGCTCCTCTTCTTCTGGCCTCAGGGCATCGCGGTCATCGAACTGGCCCACCGTTATCCCGGCGAGGGTGGCGTCTATCTCTGGGCCAAAGAAGTTTTCGGCGACTTCCACGGTTTCCTCTCCGGCTGGTGCTACTGGACCAACAACATGCTCTACGTGCCGACGGTGATGCTCTATTTCGTCGGCGTCTCCGTTTTCGCGCTGGGTCCGGGCCACGCCGGACTCGCCGACAGCAAGAACTTTGCCATGATCACCTCGGCCCTCCTGCTCGCTTTTCTCACCATCCTCAACATCGTTGGACTCGGAGTAGGGAAGTGGCTCAACAACCTCGGCGCCATCGGAACCTTCGTCGCAGCTGCTGTTCTCATCGGTCTGGGAATCATTGTCTGGTCGCGCTTTGGCACCACGGTGACCGCTGCGGATTTTCGCGTCCCGCCAGATCCCCGCTTCGTCCTGAATTCCTTCGGCGTGATCTGCTTCGGTCTCGTCGGTCTCGAACTCGCCTCCGTCATGGGCGACGAAATCCAGGAGCCGCAAAAAACTCTGCCCGGTGCCGTCGCCTGGGGCGGGGTTGCGTCCGGCGCTGCTCTACATCGGCGCCACTCTCACGCTGCTTATCGCGATCGGCAAGAACGACATCAGCGTGCTGCAGGGCATCGTGCAAGCCGTCAGCCACATGGCCGGCAAAGTCGGTGTCGCCTGGATCATCACGCCCTTCGCGGTCATGCTCAGCCTCTCTATCGCTGGCATCGGCTCTGCCTGGATGGGCGGCTCCGCGCGCATTCCCTTCGTCGCCGGACTCGATTCCTACATGCCCTCGTGGCTGGGCAAGGTTCATCCCAAGTACGCGACACCGCACGCCGCGCTCATCGTGCAGGCGATCGTCTCGCTCATATTGATCGTCATCAATTTCTATGCCTCGGGCGGCGTGCAGGAAGCTTTCCAGACCATGCTCTCGCTCGCCGTGGTCCTGCAGTTGGTGCCGTTTTCTATACGTGTTTGCCGCGCTGTTGAAATTTGCATTTAGGGGAGATCTGCCAACGGCCGCTACAGCCGCGGCACGCTGATCTTCGCGGGACTCGCCGGCTTCCTGACCACGGCCCTCGGAATTGCGCTGGCATTTTTCCCTGCGAAGCAGATCACCTCGGTGTGGAAGTACGAACTGAAGATGGTTGGATTTACGCTGTTCTTTCTCGGCCTGGCTGCATTCTTCTTTTTTGTGTACGGCCGGCTGAAATCGCCGCACTCGACTCAAAGTGTGGCGCGGGCGCCCTCGCCCGCGGAGGTGTCAAAGTAGTGTATGTGTGGGGCGGACACTCTTGTCCGCCGGTTTTGAGTTTCGGCTACGGCCAAGGAGGGCACGGCTGTAGCCGTGCCGTAGCGAATTCTAATTTTTCCTGCGGGCTTTAGCCCGCACGCACAGGAGGTCCTTATGCCGGGTGGAGTCAAAACCGACGTCCGCACTTATCAGATGTACATCAATGGTGAATGGGTCGATAGCCAGTCCTCGAAAACCTTCCCCGTCTACGATCCCTCTAGCGAGGAAATCATCGCCCAGGTTCCAGACGCCAATCCCGACGACGTGAACCGCGCCGTCGCCGCCGCGAAATCCGCCTTTGAAGACGGCGCATGGGCCACCACTACGGCCCAGGAACGTGGCCGCGTTCTTTTCCGTCTCGCCGACAAGATTCGTCAGAACCTGCCGATGCTGGCCGAGCTCGAAGCCCGCAACACCGGCAAGCCTATCGTCGAGGCCGAATTCGATATCAACGACACCGCCACCTGCTTCGAATACTACGGCGGGCTCGCCACCAAAATTCTCGGCTACGTAAATCCCGTTCCCGACAACGCCATGTCGCTCACGCTGAAAGAGCCCATCGGCGTCGCCGGACAAATCATCCCGTGGAACTATCCCCTCCTGATGGGCGCATGGAAGCTCGCTCCCGCGCTCGCCGCCGGTTGCACCTGCATTCTCAAGCCCGCCGAGCAGACTCCGCTCACGGCTCTCGAGACTGCGAAATGGTTTTCCGAGGTCGGCCTTCCGCCCGGCGTGGTCAACGTCATCACTGGCTTTGGAGAGACCGCCGGTGCTCCGCTCGTCCAGCATCCCGACGTGAACAAGATCGCCTTCACCGGCAGCGCCGCAGTCGGCAAGATCATCGTCAAGCAGGCCGCCGACACCGTGAAGCGTGTCACGCTCGAACTTGGCGGCAAGTCACCCAACATCTTTCTTCGCCGACGCCGATTTCGAAGCCGCCATCGACGGCGCGCTCTTTGGCGTCTTCATCAATCAGGGCGAAGTCTGTTCCGCAGGCAGCCGCATTCTCGTCCAGAAGTCGATCTACAAGAAATTCGTCGATGCCATGACGGAGAAAGCCAAGAAGATCAAGCTCGGCGCTCCGCTCGATCGCGACACAAAAATGGGCCCGGTCGTCAGCAAGGATCAGTACGACCGGGTTCTCTCCTATCTCGAAATCGGCAAGAAAGAAGCCAAGGTCGCGAGCGGCGGCGGCCGCGCCGACAAATTCGCGAAGGGCTATTACATCCAGCCCACCATCTTCTACGACGTCGATAACTCCGCCCGCATCGCGCGCGAAGAAATTTTCGGGCCCGTCGCTGCCGTCATTCCTTTCGACGACGAAAAAGACGCCCTCAAGATCGCCAACGACTCGCCCTACGGCCTTGCCGCTGCCGTGTGGACACGCGACATCTTCAAAGCCTTCCGCGTGGTGAAAGCCCTCCGGGCCGGCATCGTCTGGGTCAACCACATGCAGCCCACCTACGTCGAAGCGCCGTGGGGAGGCTACAAGCAGTCCGGCTTTGGCCGGGAGCTTGGCCCCTGGGGCATTGAGGAATATCTAGAGACCAAGCAGGTTCACATCAATCTCAACGAAGCTCCCATCGGATGGTACTGAGATGGCAACGATCCAACTTCGAACTCCCATTCCCGGTCCGCGCTCGCAGGCGCTCATGCAACGCCGCAACGTCGCCGTCGCTCCGGGCACCTTTCATGCCACACCTGTTTTTGTCGCCAAAGGCGAAGGCGCCGTCGTCGAAGATGTCGACGGCAATCGCCTTATTGATCTCGCCGGTGGCATCGGCTGCGTCAACACTGGACATCGCGCTCCCGGCGTCATTGACGCCGTCCGCCGCCAGCTCGATCGTTTCCTTCACACCAGCTTCAACGTGCTTCCATACGAAAGCTACGTGCGGCTCTGCGAGCGCCTCAACGAAATCACGCCCGGCAATTTTCCCAAGAAGAGCCTGCTCGTAAACTCCGGCGCCGAAGCTGTCGAAAACGCCGTCAAGATCGCGCGATGCTATACCAAGCGTCCCGGCATCATTTGCTTTGAAGACGCCTTCCACGGCCGCACCTACATGGCGATGGCCCTTACCAGCAAAACTCATCCTTACAAGGCCGGCTTCGAGCCTTTTCCCGGCGACGTCTACCGCGTCCCCTTCGGCTACTGTTATCGCTGCTCCTACTCGCTGAAATATCCCTCCTGCGAGATGCACTGCGCCCGTCATCTCGAAGATACCTTCAAGCGCGTAGTCGCCGCCGAATCCGTTGCTGCCGTAATCGCCGAACCAATCATGGGCGAAGGTGGCTTCATCGCGCCGCCTCGCGAGTTTTTCCCGATCCTCACGGAGATTTGCCGCAAGTACGGCATTCTCACTATCGCCGACGAAATCCAGACCGGCTTCGCTCGCACCGGTACGATGTTTGCCAGCGAGCAGCTTGGATTCGAACCCGACTTGGTTGTCACCGCGAAGTCTCTCAGCGGTGGTCTGCCGCTCGCCGCGGTCACGGGCCGCGCTGAAATCATGGACGCACCCGGCGTCGGGGGTGTGGGCGGAACGTTTGCCGGCAATCCCCTGGCCTGCGAAGCAGCTTTGGCCGTGCTCGACATCATCGAGAAGGACAATCTCTGCGCCCGCGCCAACATTCTGGGCGAGCGCTTCCGCAAGCGTTCCGCTAAGTGGCAATCGCAATTTGACCTGATCGGCGAAGTGCGCGGCCTGGGCGCCATGCAGGCGCTCGAACTAGTCCGTTCGCGAGAAACTCGCGAGCCTGCGCCCGACGAGACGAAGCAAGTGTCGCAATACTGCTACGAGCACGGAGTGGTTACCATCACGGCAGGCTCCTACAGCAACGTGATCCGCCTGCTCATGCCGCTCGTGATCACCGATGCTCAAATGGACGAGGCGCTCGACGTCCTCGAAGCCGCCCTCGCCCGTGTAAGCGAAAGGAAAGGCGCGCTCGCGACCCAATCCGTCTGATAGCGGGTGCAGACGCCCGCTTCACGACTCAACGACGTCGACAACTTCGGGCCTTGCTGCCCCGTCAGCTTCGGTTCGGGCTCGCATGCAAGAACGATCTGGACTACGTGAGCGAAGATGAGGTTGTTGATGTATCGCGGCCGACATGGACCGCGTCGACGGGGAGTCAGAAGGTGAACGTGGCTTGCAGGTCGACGCGGCGATTGGCGGCGCTGGCCGAGGCGGACTGAAACGGGCCACCTGCCAGAGAGTTGGACTGGCCGAACAGGGGAGATGTGAGTGTCCCGACCGGCGTGCCGAGATTGACGTTGTTCAGGAGATTTCGGGCGGAGATACCGAACGTGAGACTGTAGCGACGGTCGGTTGCACTTCCTAGTCCCATCGGGCCACCCATGGCACGTCCGAACCCGCCCGTGCCTCCGTGATCGTGCCCACCTCCGCCACCTCCTGGGCCGCCAGGCCCGCCGGGGAAATTGCCGCCTGTCTTTTCCAGCTTCCTTCCCAATCCAAATGTCTTGCTGAGCCGCAGATTCAGGGTGAATCGATTCGGCCCGGTGCCGTAGTTGATGGGGATGGGTTGGCCGGTCGGAGCGGTGTTGAAAACTCCCAGCGGAGTGCACTTGATCGGGGAGTTCGGCGGTTGCGGACATGAGGCGGAAGAAAAACCTGGGCGGTCGTTGAAGATAGAGTCTCCGTTCAAATCCTCGCCGGTCGTGATGTTGAATGGTTGGCCTGATGTCGCGACGATAAACGGGTTCAAACGGAAGGCATAAGGCAGAGCGATCGTACCGCCGAGAAAAAGACGGTTACGAACGTCAAAGATGGTTCGACCGTAATCAGTCCCAATGTTGTATTGGTTCGATGGGAAGGTGTTCGGTCCGGAAGTATTGCCATTCGCATAGTTCAGAACGTAGTACCCGAAAAGAGACAGCTTCGACCCCGCGCGAACATTGGCATTCACGATCAGTTGGTTCTGCTTGAACGTGCCTATCGACTCGTACTGATACACGTTGCCAATATTCCCAAGCGGATATACCGGATTGGACGGATAAGTACCGGGTTCAGGCGCGTTGATGTTGCGCGTGAGAAGGGAATGCACTCCGCGCGAGTTCAGGTAAGAGACAGCAACATTCCCGATCTTTCCAAGCTGACGCTCAACACTTACGGCTGTTTGTATCGTGTAAGGTGCGTGAAGATTCGGATCAAGACTGTAGACCGTGGACGACGCTTTCGCACCCGGAAGGTTGCCGGGCTGCGGTGGTACTGTCGGGTAGAAGGTCGGGAAGGGGACCACGTACTGCTGCTGGACGATTCCGTTGAGTTGATCCGCGCGCAGAATCAGGTCCTGGGTGAAGCGTTCATAGAACAATCCAAAGCCAGCGCGGACGACGGTCTTTGGAGTCGACTTGTTCCGGCTCAGTCCCCATGCGATCGCGGCTCGAGGGGCAAAGTCGGAGTGATCATGGATTTCATTCTGCGTCTCAAAGCGCAGCCCATAGCTCAAAGTCAGGTTCGGACGCAGCCGCCAATCATCCTGTTCGTAAAGGCCGGCATCGACGACTGTGACGCCGACTCTGGATGGATTGGTGGCGCTGGTGCAAGGAGGAACGCAGGTAATGGAAAACTGGCTGGGGAGACCAGCGGCCGGGATGGGTTGTCCGCTGGCGATGGCTTGTTCTGCGGCCTGGTACTGAGCGAGCGACGAGAACGTGAAGGTGCCGTTGAAATTGGATGACGCCTGAGTCACATCCCGATAGGTGCGTAGGCGACCCCCAAACTTCACGATATGGGCCCCAAGCGCCATCGAAGTATAGTTCTGCAGTTCGAGGCGATTGGTTTGATCGGTGATGGCACCCTGGGTGTTGCCACCATTGATGAACGCTCCCTGCACGTTGATCGTGGGCGCGGTGCTGAGCGGTGCCTGATCGCTACCGTCGTGGATGTACTGGAGGCGAGTCTCGTTCACGATCCTGGTACCGAATGTCTGCGTATCACTGATCTGCAAAGTGTGCTCGGTCTCGCTGGTGTTGTAGCCCTGCGAGGCTAAGGCAAACTGGCCTACCCCCTGGTTGTTATCCGTATCCCTCCAGTACTGGTAGCGCGCTGTCAGGGTGTTGCTCTTGCTGACTTGATAGTCGATGCGCGGACCGACAGTGGTGCGAGTGCGCGAGTTTGGAAAGGAGGCGCTGAAGGGAACCGGGGTTGTGAGTGTCGGATCGGGATTGAACGCATTGATCACCGACTCGTCGTTGATGTTGCGGCGCTGCGCGTCGATGAAGAACGATGCCTTCTTGTTGATCGGGCCACCGAAGCTACCGTTGAACTGCGTCGATTCGTAGCTGGGCGCGAGAAAGGGTGTCCCGGCGCCGGCATTGGCGTTCAGGAAGGGATTCAGCGCGTTGAAGGCAGAGGAATTTCCGTTGACGAAAAATTGCCCGTGAAATTTGTCGGTGCCAGGTTTAGTGAAAATCTCGATCCTGCCGTATCCCAACTTGTCGTATTCGGAGGAGAACGGATTCTGGTTGATGCGAATTTCACGGATGGATGCTTTCGGCGGAAGTTGACCTGCGGTGAAACCGTCGATGTACATCTGTCCGCCATTGGGCCCGGCCGAGGGTCCGGCCAGCGCTTCGAGGTCCGATTGCAGGTCGTCGGGATCGTCGGAGAGCGCTTCCAGATCTTTTCCTGTCAGGACCACCGCGCTGGCGTTGCTGGCCGGGTTCACGTCCACCGTGGTTTCGTGTTCGGTGACGGTAAGGTTTTGTTGTTCGGTCTGGATTTCCAGAGAAATGTCGCGGCGGAGTGGTGTGCCAGCAACTATCTCCAGTTCTTCAGTCAGGTAGGGAGTGAAACCCTTAGCATCCACCTTGACGGTGTACTTGGCGGGAGCGAGATCCTTCACCTCGTACATGCCGGTACCATTGGTTTTTGTGGTCAACGTTTGTCCGGAGGCGGAAGTCACTTGGACAGCGGCGTTGGTTACGGCGGCGCCAGAAGGATCGGTCACCTGGCCGCGGATGGAGCCTGAACCGGTTTGGGCCACGAGCAGCGGTGAGAGCGCAAACGCCAAGGCGCAAGTCAGTGTGACTCGGAGACAAGAAAGAATAGGACGAGACATCATGATGCTTTCGTACACCTACTGGCCGGTGTCCTCTCCTCCTCCGGGAGATCCAAGACTCCAGGGTGAAAGAAACATCTGGCCGCCGTTCGGCGCAGCCAGAATCGGTTCCACACCGGCAACCAGAGTAATTGCGGTGACCCCATCTGAAGTGGTGCCTTCGGTGGAAACCATCATCACCGCATCGCCTTTTTTGAGGTCCGCCACGGTGACTGCGGGCATGCGGCTTAGCATCTGCTGTAGGTCGGGACTGCCGTCTGGCCGACCCGAGGGGCTTCCCGGAGGTCTGTCTCCTCCGCCGCCCTGAGAAGTTTGCGGATTGCCATTGGCGGAAGGAGCGCCTGCTCCGGCACCACCAGCGCCGCCCGCACCTTTCAGTCGCATCGCGATACGCTGCGCGACTTCTGGTGGCAGCTTCCGCAGTTGCGATTCGCTGGTGACTCGCACCAGCACCTGCTGTTTCGCGATCACATCCATAACGCGAATGGTATTTGCAGCGGGATCAGTAGAACTGACCGTGCCGGCGATATTGCGAAACGCTCCCGACACGACTTCTTTGGCGGTAAATTCACTGCCATCGGCGCTCCGCGTGCCGCGGGCGCGCAGCTGATCGCCAGGCTTGATCTGATCGAGGGCACCGGCCTTGGCGTCGTCAAATTTCACCGAGCCAGGAGCGTACCGGCGGATGACAGTGCTCTTCGAAGTGTGAACGACGACGCTCTTCTTGCCGCCGAAGGAGGTCATCGAAATCGTAATGGCTCCACTGGCCGGGTCAACCGCGCTCACTAGCCCACCCACACCGCTCTTTTGCCACTCGGCGCGCTCTTTTTCCCGGGTGGCCTCCAGGTCGGAGCTCTTCATGACGATGATCCCGGAAGGCACGAGGGACTTTCCGTCGTCGGACGCTTTCCCGCGAGCCAGTATCCGGTCGCCGACCTGCAAGTCTTTCATCTGAATTGGCGCGGCGTTCTTGAGGTCTTTCTGTCCCGGTTCGATGCGGACCAGGCGGGCGGTATCGGGAACCACAACCTTGATCTCGGACTGCGCGTCTGACGTGAGGGTGATTTCGCTTCCGGCAATGGCCTTGATTGTGCCGAGCTGCTTCGCCGCCGGAGCTTGCTCGCCAGCCTGTTGCGGCAGGGGCATGCTCGCCTGGGCCGTTTCCGGGACGCCAGCGAGCAACATGAGCCAAGCGGCCGCAGAAATCAGTGCCATTGTGTGCAAACGCATGATCCCGAACTGCATGGATCGCTCCTCGAACCTTGCCGGTGTCACCTCCGGCTTAACGTTTTGGAGTTGGAGATCGGCAGGCGATTCAGTTTCGATAGTCGGACATTCGTTAGTGCCTGCCGAGCCCCGAAGCCCTATTCTCTCAATTAAAAGACGTGCCAGAACCGGAAACCAGGTAAAGAATTGTGAAAAGCACGTAAAGATTTGTGATTGGATCGCTTTGGGACTCTGCATCCTGCTCAAGGCCGGTCGCGGTCTTTCTCGCAAGTTCGCGAGAGTCATAAACGCAACGACTCAGAGGCCGAAAATGAACCCCGGTTCAATCCTAATGCGCTGGCGCGGGTTGGGGAGTCGCCTGAGGCGCTGCCGCGCTGGGGCTCGAGAAGTTTACCTTGGGGGTTTGCCGGGATCCTTCCGAAGCCGTGAAGTAAGCCCCATTCGGCTTGTATCCTGCCCAACCCGCAAAAACGTTGTTAGGAAACTGCTGGACGTAGGTGTTGTAGTCCTGGAGGGTGTCGTTATAACGCTTGCGCTCAACGGCGATGCGGTTCTCGGTGCCCGCAAGCTCGTCCTGTAGTCGCAGAAAGTTTTCGTTGGACTTCAGCTGAGGATAGTTCTCTACCACCAGGAGCAGGCGGCCCAGTGCTCCGTCGAGTTGGCCGTTGGCCGCGATCTTCTCCTGCGGGCTTCCGGCGGAGAGCAGCGCCGAGCGGGCCTTTGCGATATCGCCAAAGACGGTCTGTTCCTGCTGCGCGTAGCCTTTTACGGTCTCGACCAGATTGGGGATGAGGTCGGCCCGGCGTTGCAGCACGATGTCAACCTGGGACCACGCGGCCTTCACCGATTCATTCTTGGTGACCAGGGTGTTGCGAACACTCACGTACTGGCCGAAGAATACAATCGCCAACAGCACGATTACGATAATTACGATCACAGCTTTGCCCATAAAGCTCTCCTGAAAAGCTGAAGGTGATACTGCTATGCATGGCCTGATGCATCTGAGTCTAACGCCTTATCGACAGCATTGGTGATTTTCTCAATCGCCGCGAAGTAGCGGGCGCAGAGATCCATGACATCCATTTTCTTGCGGTCAGCCTTGTGTTCCCGAACATCCAGAACCTGGTTGATGGCGGCCGGATCGAATTCCAGTTTGCTTGACAATGCCTTGACGCATTCGCGTCTGCCTGGCCGCGGGTTGTCGCCTAGTGCGATTACGGCGTGACGAAAAAGGGTGGTGAAGGATGGCACGGATCGCAACAGCAGGTCCCACAATCGCGAGTCGCTGTCCGATGCCTGAAGCATCTGCTGACGCAGCAGAATCAGCTTTTCCCGCAGCTCATACTCCAACTGAATACGGTGGAGGTGCATGGGCAGTTGCAGTTCCTGCAACACATCCTGGCCAAAAAGAATGCGATGGTGCTGCTGCATGTCCAATAGCTCGATGGTGAATACGTCGGTGGACCGCTCGAGTTCGGCACGAGTCATAAAGAGCGGTGGAGGTTGCTTCTGGTGGTCCCACCACTTGGCGACGGGCGCCAGTGCCTGCAAGGCCGCGAATGAGCTGTCGCGCAGGACGCAGAACAGATTCAGGTTGGAAAACTCGGGATGGAAATCGCCGGTTGCGGCGGAGCCATAGAGGATGATGCTCTCGATGTTCGATCCGGCCGCTTCGCGGGCCCGTCTGACAAACTCCTCGATCTTAGCTTCAGGAACCATCACACCCTCACTTGCTACCAGCTGCTGCTAGCCCCACCACCACCGGAGCTGCCACCGCCGAAGCCACCGAAACCTCCACCCCCGCCAAAACCGCCGCCGCCTCCAAATCCGCTACCCCCACGTCCGCCAAAAACCTGGGAAAAGAGAAGCCAGAACAGCACGCTGCGTAACGGGGTGAACAGGACGAGCAGTATAACGATACCGATGACCACGATCCCGCCGAGGGACAACCCGCCTTGGGGCTGGCTGGCCGGTCGAGTCGGAGCGCGCGGCTGCGAGTTGGTAAGCTGGACTCCCGCATCGGCCGCAATGACATTCGCAACGCGGCTTGTCACCAGCAGGAGGGCGCTGCTGTAGTCGCCGCTACGCATCAGCGGGATGGCTTCGCGCTGAAAGGCGCCAACTTTGCCGTCGGGCAGAATCGGTTCGACGCCATAGCCCACTTCGATGCGGGCTTGCCGATCGCGGATGGCGTAGAGGATCAGGACACCGTGATCCGTGGATTTGCTGCCGACTCCCCATTTCTTGAAGAGGTCGACAGCGAAGCTCTCGATGTCGGAACCGTCCAGAGAATTGATTGTGACTACTGCAATCTGAGCGTGGGCCTTCTGGTCGATCTGCCGGCAGATGTCTTCCATCTGTGCGATTGTTGCCGGGTCGATGACGTGGGCGAAGTCGTTGACGTAGCCACTCGGTTGCAGCTGTGAAATCGGTTCGGACCGCGCGGAAATGCCCAACGACAGAACAAGCAGCGCAGCCAGGCACAATTTCACGCGCGAATCCACCCGCAAATTGTACAGGACAGACATGAACGGCTGCGGCTGCTGAACGGCGGGGAAATCTGGTGGCATCATCAGGAATGCGGTCCGGGGACTTCAGTCCACTGCGACGCTAAATCTGATAGTCGATGTCTTCCATGATGCGCTGGATGGAAGCAGAGAGAGGCTCGTGCGCGGCCTCCGATCCTTCCAGCTGTTTCACGCGCTCGCGCAACTTGCTTACTTCGGTGGCGACGGCGGCAAGCGCTTCGGAGAGCGGGTCGTTGATCTGCTTGGGGTCGGTAATCACGACACGTTTGCCATCGCGGAAAATGATGTGCCCAGGAACGCCGACCACGGTGGAGTGGTCCGGCACACTACGCAGCACGACCGAGCCGGAGCCGATGCGGCAGTCCTTGCCGACGGTGATGTTGCCCAGCACCTTGGCGCCAGCGCCGATCACAACACTGTCTTCGATGGTGGGATGGCGTTTGCCGTGCTCCTTGCCGGTGCCGCCGAGAGTCACGCCCTGATAGAGCGTGACGTCGTCACCGACGATGGCAGTCTCGCCGATCACAACGCCAAGGCCATGGTCGATGAAAAAACGTCTGCCAATTTTTGCGCCAGGGTGGATTTCAATTCCCGTCAGGAAGCGAGCGACCTGCGAAAACCAGCGGCCTAACAGGAAAAATCGATGATTCCAGAGCCAGTGATTGATGCGATAGAACCACACCGCGTGCAGGCCGGAATAGCAGAGGAATACCTCCAGGCGCGACCTGGCCGCGGGATCGCGATCGAGCACGGTAGCGACATCCTCGCGAATTAGCGCCAGAAGATGGGGCATGCCTTAAATTGGAACGGCCGACGTGGGAATCTGTAACGCCTTATTGCGCAACTCCTCGAAGAGAATGGTGCTGAGATAGCGCTCACCAAACGACGGCAAAATCACCACCATAAGCTTACCTTTGTTCTCCGGACGGCGTGCGACCTGCAATGCGGCGACGACTGCTGCTCCCGATGAGATGCCCACCAGCAGGCCTTCCTCAAGAGGGAGGCGGCGGGCCATGGTGATTGCCTCGTCGTTGGTCACGGTGACGACTTCATCGATGTAATCGCGGCGCAGGATGCTCGGGACAAAGCCGGCGCCGATGCCCTGTATTTTGTGAGGAGAAGGTTTGCCGCCGGAAAGCACGGGGCTATCAGCCGGCTCGACGGCGACGGCCTTGAACGACGGCTTCCGGGGCTTGATGTATTCGCAAATGCCGGTGATGGTGCCGCCCGTCCCGACGCCAGCGACGAGAATGTCGACGCGGCCGTCAGTGTCGTTCCAGATCTCAGGGCCGGTAGTCTCGAAGTGGATTTTCGGATTGGCAGGGTTGTCGAACTGCTGAAGGATGTACCCGTTTGGATTCGCGGCGCGAATTTCTTCTGCTTTCGCGATCGCGCCTTTCATGCCCTTGGGACCGGGGGTAAGCACGATTTCTGCGCCCAGGGCGAGGAGCAGGACCCGACGTTCGAGACTCATGGTCTCAGGCATAGTAAGAACAAGTTTGTAGCCCCGGACGGCAGCGACGAACGCCAAGGCCGATGCCCGTGTTGCCGCTGGTGGGCTCGATGAGCACGGTTTTCCCGGGTTGAATCTTGCCGGCGCGTTCCGCCTCCGTGATCATGCTGACGCCGATGCGGTCTTTGACGCTGGCCAAAGGATTCCGGCTTTCCAGCTTCGCCACCACCTCGGCCACGCAGCCTTCGGTGACTTTGTTGAGCCGCACGAGCGGCGTTTGGCCGATGAGTTCGGTGACATCCTTCGCGATCTTCATGATGGAGCTTGCTCCTCCCGGACAAAAAGCGACAACGGCCCTGTTCTCAGGCCGAAAAGACTACCAAAATATTAGAGTATCGGCAGCGACATACGTCGCAAGGAATCGCGTTTCATGCGTCCTTACTGCGCCTGCTTCGGGCCGCAAATCGGCCCGCTTAATCAGTGTTTCCGCGCCAGGTCGCGAATCTGGTTCAAGTATCCCACATAGACGGGGATGGGAATGTCGGGCGAGTCACCGTCGTCGAGAAAATGTGAGAGCTGAATCTCCATAGGGATGGAGGTGATGACTTCACGAAAGCGTGGCATCTGGAGATATTTCACGCGCCAGATTTCGAGCATCAGGGAGCGGAACTGTTCGCTGATGAAGCCCATCCTGCGGCCATCCAGATAAATCGCATCGAAATGATGTTGCGCCAGATTCTGGCGAATTGGATCGTTGGGCAGAGAGAACGCGTAGACGAGATGGAATAAGTCAGCAAGATCTCCCCAGAGCACTTTTCTTCGAATGCACTGAATCGGAAAGGCGTGTCGCCGCGCTGCTGGGCGAAGCGGGGATGATCGGTGGGATGAAGTGTTTGGCGGTCCAGCTCGGCGCGAAACCACTTCAGGCGGTCTGGCGTGAGGTTATGGCGCAGAAATTCCATGGCGTAGGCATCGGGCAGATATAGCTTGGGATCGCCGTCTAACCGAGCGAGCCAGGGAGCCCAATTTCGTTGCTCGAGGACGCGAGCAAGTCGGTGAGATCGGCCACGGTAACGTCGGGGTGATATTTCACCGATTGCCAGAAATGTTCGGTCGAGTCGTAGGTGGCGCCGAAAGAGCGGATGCCTTCCTCGATCGGGTACCAGTTGGATAACACGCGACCCGGTATCGACGGCGAGGCGCTCCAGCAGTTGAGAGAGTGTTTCCACTTATTTTGTACGGCCAGAAATGCATCCGCGTATTCGGGCGGAACGGGTTCCTTCACTTGCGCGAGTGCCTGCCGGAGTTCGTCGGCGGTATGCGTGACCAGCGCTTCGAGAGGGCGTTCATCAACCATGGAAACGACGCGGCTCTCGACGGCCTCAAGCAGTAGTTGGTGGGCCAGATGCTGTCGTTGAGCGTCGTCGAGGCTGCCCTTCCAGCGTTGTGTTTGCGAGTCAATGTATGGAAACGCTTCGGCCAGCGACTTGAATTCGATGAAACCGTGTATTGCGAAGGTAACCGGGTGGCCATCTTTCAAGAGAACCATGGACGGAGTAACCAAGGCTTGGAGGGAAATAATTTCCGCTTGTAGTGGTACAAGAGCGATCGCCAACGGGAAAAGAAGCTTGATTATGAATCTGAATAACATGAGTTGTGCGCGCGAGAACGTTTTCATGTCCTAGGCTCTCTGTACAGATTATTGATGGTCGCAGGTTGCGGTGCAATCGTCACAAAAGCAACTGCGAATTCCAAGCCTGAACCGAGATTTGCCGGACCTCGTCCGATCGGCTTTGATCACATCTTTACCAGCAATCCGATGACTGCCGCGCTCGCAATCAGCCAGGCTGAGTTGATGCGGAATCGGAGCAAGATGGCCGCGCTGACGGCGGCGATCACGACTGCCGGCCAGGATGTGATCGAGGCCCTCCCGAGTTGCCAGGCGACTACGCCCATCAGCGCGAGGGAGCCGGCTACGACTCCATCCAAGGCGGCAGCTGCTAAGGGTGAGCGGCGGATCGCAGGAATCAGCGGCCCGCTTATCGCGACGAACACAAAGCCCGGAACGAAGATTCCCGCGGTCGCGACGGCGGCTCCAGGTAATCCAGCGAGGAGATATCCGATGAAGGTGGCGGTCGTGAAAAGCGGTCCTGGGGTGAATTGTCCGACGGCAACGGCGTCAAGCAACTGCCTTTCGGTCAGCCAGTGGAGGCGGGTTACGAAATCCGATTGCAGGAATGCGAGCAGAACGTAGCCGCCGCCGAAGAGAACTGACCCGATCTTCACGAAGATCAGGAACAGGCGAAGTAAGCTGAAGGGGAAGGCAACGGCTCCCGCGGCGGCAGCGGACAGCGCGGCAATCATTCTCGGAGACGCCGCGAAAAGGGAGACGCGGGTAGCTCTCGCCCGCGTTGCAAGCAGACCGGCTGCGGAAACGAGTCCTGCCAGCACGAGTACGAGAAGAATATTCACGCCGCGCAGACTAAGAATCGCCGCCGCAACGGCGACAGCGCCCAGAAGTGTGGTTTTGATTGCGGTACGCATTAGCTTCCAGAAGGCTTGGAGAATGATGGCGATCACCACGGGCTTTATGGCGTAGAGCATACTGCCGAGCTGAGGCATCGATCCGTAGCGAACGTAGGCGGCGGCTATAAGTGAGACCAGAATTGCGGCGGGAACGATGAAGCAGCAACCGGCGACGATGAGACCCCGCCAGCCGCGCTTGGTGTGGCCGATGAAGATGGCCATCTCGGTGGAACTGGGACCGGGGATCAGGTTGGCTGCGCCCAGGCGGTCGAGAAATTCTTCCTCGGTCAGCCATCGGCGACGACGTACAAACTCCTCCTCCATCATGGCAATGTGCGCCGCGGGACCGCCAAATGCAGTGGTGCCCAGTTTGAGAAAGACGAGCGCCAGCTCCGCGAGGGACGGTTGCGCGGAGGTCGCGGATGGAGAAGAGGACGGCTCTGTCACGGTTTGGGCGGCGCTGGTGCAGTGAATTGCGAGAGGTCCGCGAAGCCTAAGGCGCCCTCAATGCTGCTTATCTTTTTCTCGGCGTCTTCAAAGCCATCTTTGCCGAACATCTTGTGCTCGATGTCTTCGAACTGGTCCGAAAGCTCGTCCAGTTGCTTGTTAGTGAAGTTCTTTTTCCACGCCGGGAAGATGATGGTGTCTTCACGCGCGGCGTGATTCTCGTACATGAGCACGAGACCCTCAAATACTTTGGCGAGTGGCTCGGCATGGCTTACGCCGATTTTCGCGCTGCTGGTGACGGAGAGGATGTAGTCGGTGATTTCACGTCCGCGATTGTGCTGGGCGATGAGGATGTCGGTATAGTGAGCGAGTTCTGCGCCCTGCTTCCTCACGAGCGGGAAAATGTGTTTCTCTTCGAGCATGCGCTCGTGGTAGTCCTCGGCGAATGTACGGAAAAGCTGGGCCGTCTGCTTCAGAGCGGCTGGATCGACGTCGGCAGGATTCTTGCGCAACTTGGGAACGATTTCGGCGTACACGAGGAGGGCGCGGCGGATCACCCCATGCTCGCGCATCAGGTCCTCGGTGGCGGTAACCTCCGGCTCCTGCTCGTCTTTTTCTTCTTTTTCGGGCGACGTGGGCGAGGCGGACACTTTCGAGGCCTGAGCGAGGGTGGTTATGGTGCCAGAGGCAAGGGCGACTCCAAGCACAGCCGAATCGCGCAGGAAGGTGCGGCGTTTTTCATCTGTATTCACAACTACTCCTTTGTCACTGAGAGAAATTGTAATCGCAGGGAGCGTTTGATGTGGTTGTAGTCGAAGTCAGTTTAACGGTGAATGTGGGGGCCCTTGGGACCCCTACCCATTGGTCTCTGTGCTAACGTAATCTGCGAATTCTTCTACCTTCTTTGCTATTGTCGAAACAGTAACTTCCCTGCGGCATTCTGTTTCCCCCTGTGTCAAGATAGACAGTTACGTCGTCTGGCGAACACCGTGCGCGAAGATGAGACATCTCGGGTGGGGATCGAGGAGATCCTCGGCAAGCCTATTCGCGACCTGGGGCTGAAGCTCGAGGGGTCTCCTCTGGAGCGCTTCGTGCAGCAGTTATACCGGGAACTGGAGCGGAAGGGACTGAGCAAGTTTCGTCCGGCCTGCTATCTCACGGACGAGTGGGGATGCCCTTCGGGCGAGCCGGTGGTGGGAGTTCCGTTCTATTTGGCACATCCTGAGCTTGCGCAGCTGGAGAAAGAGAAGAATGATCTCGAGGACCCGCGCGAAATCATGATGTACCTGCGCCACGAAGCCGGGCATGCGTTCAACTATGCGTACAAGCTTTACCAAACGGCGGAATGGAAGCAGCTGTTTGGTTCGTTTCGCAGACGGTATCGGGACAACTACCGGCCCATTCCATTTTCGCGTAACCATGTGCGGCATCTGGCGGGGTGGTATGCGCAGAAACATCCGGACGAAGATTTTGCCGAAACGTTCGCGGTGTGGCTGACCCCGCGGTCGGGCTGGCGCAAACGCTATCGCGGTTGGGGTGCGATGGCGAAGCTGAAGTACATGAACCGGATCGCGAGGGAACTGGGCAAGGTCGATCCGATTCGCCGTCGCGGACGGCCTGATATCACGGTGGAAGATATGGAGTCGACGGTCGGCGAGTTCTACCGGCAGTCGATCGCGGAAGAGATTCCGATTGAGGAACTGGCGCTCGACACCGACCTGGTGGACATCTTCAACGTCTCGAAACGGCGCAAGGATGGCCAGCCGGCAGAACGGTTCGTGCATGCGCACCGCAAAGCGGTGGTGGACAAGGTCGCTTATTGGACAGGAGTGCAGCGGCCGTTGATCAAGAAGCTGGTGGAAGGGATCGAAAAGAGGATGGGAGAACTTGGTTTGCGTGCAGATGCGAAGCGGGAGTCCGAACATCTGGCGGAAATCACGGTGTATGCGACGACGCTTGCAATGAACTACCTGACGCGGGGCAAGTTCGTGCAGCCATGATTCGTGCCGCTGTAAAAAGAGATTGAATGTACGAGGGGAACAGTACGCTGTAAATCAGTAAGGGAAATGGAGACGCAATGGTCGGCGCCAAATTGAAAATCGCCGTGCTTTACGACTTGTGGGAAGACGAGGTGGAGGTGGCAGAACCGGTCGAGGAGAAGCCCGCCCCAAAGAAACGGAAGTCGAAGAAGAAGGAAAAGATCGAGAAAGAAGACCGGGAAGAGATTTTTGAAGCTCTGGAGAAACTTGGCCACGAGCCTTTCTATTACGTGCTGGACGGGCGCCCGCAGACCCTGGTCGCACTGGCGAAGTGTGGTGCCGATCTGATCTTTAACCTGACCGAGTCGTACGCCGGCGACGATACCAAGGAGATGAACATTGCCGCCTACATGGATCTGCTGGGTCTGAAATATACGGGCGGCGGTCCCCATGCGCTTTTTCTGGCGCAAGATAAAGCTGTCGCCAAGAAGCTGTTTGCCTTCCACGGCATCAAGACGCCCTATTTCGCAACTGCCTACCGGGGCAGGATCGACCACGCGCACGACATTGCCTTTCCGCTGATTGTGAAGCCGATGCAGGAAGATGGCTCGATCGGCATCAGCGCGGATGCGGTGGTGGACAGCGTGAAGGAGTTGATGGAAAGAGTGGAGTACATCCAGGATGAATTTGATTCGCCGGCGTTGATCGAAGAGTACATCGAAGGCCGCGAGATTTATGCGGCGATCCTGGGTAGCTATGAGAGCGCGCAGTCACTGCCGCTGGTGGAGTTGGATCTTTCCAAGCTTCCGAAGGGGACGCCGAAGATCGCCAGCTACGACGTGAAGTTTGAGAAGGACACCGAAGCTCACAGGTTGACGAAGTCCCATATCGCTATCGATTTGGACGAGGAGACGGCGACGCATCTTTCGGAAACGGCGCTCGGCGCTTACCGAGCCGTGAAACTTCGCGACTATGGCCGGATTGATATGAGGCTCTCGAAGAAGGGCGAAGTTTACGTGATCGAAGCAAATCCGAATCCGTGGCTGGCCAGCGGCCAGGAATTTGCCATGGCAGCGAAGGAGTCGGGTCGCCCGTACACCCAGATGATCAGCGAGATTGTGGACCACGCCCTGACGCGGTATGGCACCAGCACCATGTTGAGCAGTGTAAGCCAGAAGGTGTAAAAAGCTCGCCACGAAATGCGATCAGCCGCGCGTTTTCGTCCTGCTGCCGGGGTGATCGCCATTTTCCCCGGAAATCATTTTCTGCGCAAATCATTTTCTCCGTAGATCAAGGAAACAAACGAAGAATGCAGCGGTGGGGGGCTGAAGCCCCAGGTGTATGCATGCTGGCGGCACGACTGAAGTCGTGCCCTCCCGCAGAGACATTGATGATCTCGCCTAGTGTCTCGTGGTTGCGTGGTGTGAGGCGGCCAGACCTGCCAGAACATCGTCCGTCGTCGTGATTTGGGCGCCCAAGCCCTTAAGTTCTGCGATGGTTCGATCGCCCTCGAGTTTCGCGAGAGTCTCAATCGCATCCTGAACAATCGATACTCGCCGCCCACGGCTGAGCAAGCCCCTGGCTGCGAAACTCACGCAGTATTCGGTGACCACGCCAAAGACAACGAACTCGGCGTTGCGGGGGAGGCGCTCAACCAGCGCGGAAGCGTGGCGGCTTTCAAAAATGTCGAGGGTCTGCTTCTCCAGGATGATCTGCTGGAACTGGGAAAGATCCGTCGGAATGGTCGCTGCGGGGTCGTTCTCGACAGTCGTAAATTTCGCGGCCAGGGCTTCAGGCACGAATCGCGACCCGGGAGTGCCTTTCACGCAGTGGGGCGGAAATGTGTTGAACTCAGGATCGTCGGGCGCGTGAAAGCACCCGTGGGAGACCAGGAATACTTCCCCTTGACGAGCGGCATTGGTGAGCCGCCGGATATTGGGCAGCAGTTTTTCTGCGCCCTTCACATAGAGATTCCCGCCGGGGAGCATGAAGTCAGCCTGGGCGTCCACTTCCCAGAAGATGAAATCGGCAGAGACCATGAGGGCTGTCAGCGTTCCTCCGCTTGCGATGATACTTCATCGGCGGTGATTGTGGCCCTTGGAAGCGTTCATCGTTCGGAAGCGTCTGTATACTAGGCGGCGCGAAACACAAGAGGCAAAAGGCATGGCTCACGGAGAATCCGCGAACGCAGGCTCACACACCAAGCTCGTCATCCGAAATATTGGTTTGCTTTTGAGCGGCGACATTGAGAAGCCGATTCTTGATGCCGATACGGTGATGGCGGTCGACGGTCGGATCACGGCGGTGGGCAAAGAAAAGGACATCGAGACGGGTGGTGCGACTCTGATGATCGACGCCAAGGGGACGACGCTGGCGCCCGGTCTGATTGACAGCCACGTGCATCCGGTGGCGGGCGATTGGACGCCTCGTCAGAATCAGCTGGGATGGATCGACAGCTGTATGCACGGCGGCGTGACGACGATGGTCTCAGCTGGTGAGGTACATACTCCGGGCCGGCCCAAGGATATTGTCGGGCTCAAAGCGATGGCGATCACGGCACAGCGTGCGTTTACGGCGTTTCGGCCGGGTGGCGTAAGAGTTCACGCAGGGGCGCCGGTGATCGAACATGGAATGGTGGAGGAGGATTTCAAAGAACTGGCGGCGGCGGGAGTAACGATCCTGGGCGAGATTGGCCTGGGCAGCGTGAAAGACGGAAAGACCGGCCGACAAATGGTTTCCTGGGCGCGAAAATACGGCATCCAGAGCACCATTCACACCGGCGGGCCGTCGATTCCGGGGTCGAGCCTCATAGATAAAGATATGGTGCTCGAAACCGACGCCGACGTGATCGGGCACATCAACGGCGGTCACACCGCGCTGCCCGACGATCAGATTGTGGGTTTGTGCGAACGCTCGGAGCGTGCGCTGGAAATTGTGCATAACGGGAACGAGCGTGCCGCATTGCTGACGCTGCGAACGGCGAAGGAGTTGGGGAAACTTCAGAAGGTGATTCTGGGTACGGACGCGCCGGCAGGGTCGGGAGTTCAACCATTGGGTATCGTCCGCATGATTTCGATGCTGTCGTCACTCGGCGAGATTCCCGCGGAGATTGCGGTCTGCTTCGCCACGGGCAATACGGCGAGGATGAGGAAGCTGGACTGTGGGCTGATTGCTGCGGGCTATGCGGCAAACTTTGTTCTCATGGATCGGGCGCAGCAATCGGCGGGGAAGACTCTGCTGGAGAGCATTGGCCTGGGCGATCTTCCGGGGATCGGCATGGTGATTATTGATGGGGCCATTGCGGCGCAACGCAGCCGGAACACGCCTCCGGCAACGAAGGTTCCGGAAGTGGTGAAGGCGTAGTTGGGCATGCTGCGAGGGCACCTGAAGGTGACGATAAGAGAACGTGACTCCGGCATGCCTGAAAAGGCAGCGGAATATCCGTATTCAGAATGCAGCCCCTGAAGGGGCTCTGAAATGTCACGACTTGCGGTACCGCTGAAGCGGTACCCTGATACGAACCAGCATTTTTCCGGGACTTCTGAAGGCAGGCTCCGATGCGAAATCCGATAGCGTTCTTCACCGCAGCCCGTCTTCGCCCTTGATCTGATCTTTGGTCAGTCCACCCACACGAGCCAGTGGCCGCCCACTGTCGGTCACGGCGACGGCGACGATGATTTCGTTGGCGCGGGGAGCGTCGTTGATCCGAACTTCCATGCCATCGAAGTGGCTACGCACGAAGGCAGCGTCCTTGTGGCCGAGCGGGATGTCGAGGACAACGCCCGGCCCGCCACGCTTTTTGGAGGAAGGAATCAGCGCGGCGCCTTTGCCTAACACGCGGCGCACGGGCGTCCCGAGTTTGGGATGCAGAATGGCAGCGGCGTGCTCGATCTCACCGTTCTCGCCGACGGCCGCGGCCTTGCCGTAGCTTTCGACAGAATTGGCGGGAATTCCAAGCGCCGCGACTGCACGCTGGGTGAGGAGTTCACCTAGCTCCTCACCGATCCACATCAGTTCCGACAAGTCTTCTACGTAAGCTCCAGCGCAGGGATTCTCGATTACGGCGACGGCAGCGGCGCGACGCGTAGGCGGACTGATTGCCCGGCCTGCCTCGGTTTGAGTTTCCTCGACAAAAGTGGCGATCTTGCGAATCTTGGATTTCATCGCAGTCCGTCTTCTCCTTTGATCTCGGAGGCCTTGAGGCCGCCGACGCGGGCGTGAATACGCGGGCCGGTCGTCATAACGAGGGCGAGCACGATTTCGTCGGCGCGCGGCGCGTCTGTAATGCCGACTTCCATGGCGTCGAAGTGGCTGCGCACATAGGAGGCGTTGATATGGGTGATGGGGACGTCGAGGCGTGTGCCGGGTCCGCCAACTTTTTTCGTCGAGGAGACGATGGCCTTGGCATCACCAAGAACCTCGCGCATCGCATAACCGCCCGGCACATGCCAGAGCGCGCCGTGCTCAAGTTCGCCAGCAGAACCGACGATCGCGCCTTTACCGTAGCCTTCAATTATTTTGGGATCGCCGCCGAGGGCTTGCACAAGGGAATGGGCCATTTCGAGGCCAAGGGGGTTCAGGTCGTCCATGAACCCGGCGATATCTTCGACAAATCTGCCCGCGAAGGGATTATGAATAACGGCCAGTGCGGCCGCGCGGCGCAAGGGAACATGGGCGGGTGGTCCGCCTTCGTGGAAAACTTCTTCGACTACCGTGAGCTTCTTGCGTACTCGAACCTCAGGCATTCACCAGACTCCTCGTTTGAGCGGTAACGGCAATGGTCGACGGAGACGACTGCATGCCGACGATACGAGTCTCGCCGCGCAGGTGCAGGGCGGCGGCGCGAATGAGGCCGGCGGCGATGAGGGAGTCGGCGACTTCAGCGCCAGCCTCGAGTGCGCAACTGATTTCGGGATTGGTAAGCTCTCCCACATTGCGAGTGACCAGGCGCGCTCCCAGGTCATTGTCGGGCGCGATATCGCAGGCACGCTCGCGAACAATATTAGGATGGCCCGGCAAATCGACGGCGTTGGCGATGATTGTGGCAGCGGCGTCGGCCTCGGCGGCGTGATCGGCAAGCACGGTGACGGCGTCGGCGATGCCGAGGGAGAAACTGCGACCGCGCCAGCCGCTGGTGGCGATGCCGCGGACGGGTTGAGCCGAATCGAGGGTCATTGTGCCGAAGAGCGATGGACGCTGCGGTTGTTCAACCATGCCGATGACGAAATGTTCTCCGGGTGAGAGATGCAACGCGATGTCGCCGCCGTCGTTAACGTAGGCTTTCGAGAGGTTCGCGGCGGATGTCATCGCGTCCAGAATCTCTTCTGCGACCGCGCCCGCCACTGCCGCCATCGGAGTGATGAAGTTGGCACGCGAGTGGGGGAGCACTGCGGCAAACATTCGCTGTGCGATGATTCCGCGCGGAGAGGGGCTGCCTGGTCGGGCAGGTTGCCGCAAAAAAGTAAGTTCCTCACAAAGCTCATCGAGCACGGTGACGAATCGTTGCGCCGCTGCCCGGTATGCTGTTTTCACTTCCCTAATTCCGCCGAACGCTTCGAGAATGATGTCGATCGGGCCGTCGTGAAGGTGAAGGCGGCGGCGGTCGGGTAGCAGGCGGACTTGCGGTGCTTCTCTCAAGACTGCGACCTCGAAGGGCCGCCCCTTTGCAGAGGCCAGGGATTTTCGGGCCGGGCTGAGAGGTGGCGCCGGCTTTCGTCGCCCACAATCGAATTCAGGGGACGGACATGGTCCACATAGCCGCCGAGGGCGGAATAGTCGCTCAGCTTGAGCGTGAATTCGATGGGAGCGACGAGCGCCGGGGTTGGCACGTATCCAAACGCGTTCTCCGGCAAGCGGCTCACGTCGACCATAAAGGTGATGCCGCCGCCGGGCCAGATGTAAACCGGAGCGCCGCCGCAAGTGACCCGGGTCAGCGCCTCTTTCACGGAGCGAGTGAGCTTGACGGGATTTTCAGTGACGCCGGCGCGCAGCGATCCTCCCGCGCCGCCCATAAAAAGGACCGTGCAGAGAGCAGGCTCGCAGTTCTCTTTGATTCTCGTGACGGATTCGCCGAGCGTGCCGGGAAGATTCTTTTCTATGGGCCGCAAGTTGTCGTCGAGTTCAAAGTAGGCGTAATGCTCGCCGGTCGTGCTTACCATCAGCAGGCGAAGGCCTGGCCACGCCAACTTTGGGTTGAAATCGGCGAGGATCGAGAGAGGGTCGGTGATGTTAGTGCCGCCCCAAGCCGTACCCGGCTCGGCCACCTGAAAATAGCGGCCGGGGGTGGAACGGCGGCCCTTCATCTTGATGCCGGTCTCCGGAATTCCCAGCAACTTCCCCGCCTGATGCTCGGACAACACCCCGGTGATGTGATCGTCCACGACGACGACGTCATCGACTTTGCCGAACCATTGCTTGGCAAACATGCCGATGGTGGCGGAGCCGCAACCCACGCGCATGCGCTCCTCAAGGACACCATCGACGACGGGTGGCTTGTTAGCCTGGACCAGGACAGTGGCGCCATCGTCGATCATTAGTTCGACTGCTTTGCCGTTGCAGAGGTTGAGGAGTGCGTCGCAAGTGACAGTGCCCTCTTTCCGGCTGCCACCGGTGAGATGTCGGACACCGCCCAGAGAGAGCATCTGCGATCCGTACTCGCTGGTGGTGACGTGGCCGACGGGCTCGCCCTGGGCACGCACGACCTTCTGCTCGTCGCCGAGGTGACGGTCGGTATCGATCTTCAGCTTCACGCCGCAGTAGCTGAAAATGCCTTCGGTCACGACGGTGACCATGTCGACGCCCTCGACCTCGGAGGAAATGATGAAGGGAGCGGGCTTGTAGTCGGGATACGTCGTACCGGCGCCGATGGCGGTAATGAAAGTTTCGTGGCCGCTTACGAGCGTGCCATCCCAATCGCGAGCGCGATCGAGAAAGGGGACGACGGTTTCGCCGCGTGAAAGAGCGCGATCGAGAACGACGTGCGGATCGAGGCGGACTAGTTGGCCGTCGTGATTCGCGTAGCGATCGCAGGCGCCTGCCCGGCCCGGCTTGATGTAGCAGAGCACGGGGCAGGCATCGCAGCGGATGGCATCGTCGTCAGGCACGTTGGGCTCCGGAGGAGAGAATGGCGGCGCGCACACGGTCCGGCGTCGCTGGTATTTTGCAAATGCGCACCCCTACGGCATGATAAATGGCATTGAGGATGGCGGGAGCGGTCGGGATGACAGCCTGCTCTCCGATGCCCTTGGCGCCGAATGGACCGATGGGAGAGGGATCTTCGATCAGGATCGATTCGACGGGAGGAATGTCGCCGGCAGAGGGGATCAGGTAGTCGTGCAGGTTTTCGCCTTTGCCTGGGAAGAACTCTTCCATGAGTGCCATGCCGAGACCCTGAGCGACGCCGCCCTCGATCTGGCCTTCAATGAGCGTGGGATTGATGGCACGGCCGACATCGTGGGCAGCGGTGACTTTTAGAACGCGAATAGTCCCGAGATCGCCATCCACGACGATTTCCGCCATGTGTGCGCCGAAGCCGAAAACGGCGTAGGGATTGCCTTGACCGTTTTCGTCGAGCGGGCTGGTTGGAGGATCAAATGTGGCTTCGCCTGTAAAGACGTAGCCATGCCGGTCGAGAGGGAGATCAGCGAGCTTGAAGGCTTGCACCTTGTCGCCATCTTTGACGATTGCGCGACCGTTTTCAAAGGTGATGGCCGCGCAGTCACATGCATTCGCCAGCCGAAGGATGGCGCGGCGAATTTCCCTGCCCGCCATGTGAGCGGCCTTGCCGGTGACGAAGGTCTGGCGAGAGGCGGACGTCTTGCCGCAGTCAGGAGTGATGGCAGTGTCGCCGGAGAGTAAGTCGAAGCGATCGATTGGAGCACCGAGGGCGTCGGCGCAAATCTGGGCGACGATCGTATTCGAGCCTTGGCCAATGTCGACCGCGCCTTGGTGCAGTGCGATTCTGCCGTCGCGCTTTAATCCCACCCGCACCGTGGAAGGGTTAGGCAGGGAAGTGTTGCCGCATCCATACCACATGCCAGCCACACCGACGCCGCGGCGAAGCGGACCGCTATTGCCAGCATTGAACGACACTGCTTCGGCGTGAGCGGCTTGCCACCTCGGCCGCAGCGCTTCAAAACAGGCGCGGATGCCGACACCCTCGCCAAGGACTTGTCCGGTGACGGTCGGCGAGTCGTTGGTCAGCGAGTTAAGAATGCGAAACTCCAGCTTGTCGATGCCCAGGCGATCGGAGAGATCGTCGTACAGTTGCTCTTGCGCGATGGCGGCCTGCGGCACGCCAAAGCCGCGAAATGCGCCGGCGGGGACGATGTTCGTATGCACCGCGCGAGTGAGAGCGCGATAGTGGGGCACGCGATAGGGACCCGAAGCATGCACGGGAACGCGAGCCGCGACCGTTGGTCCCCACGACGAGTAGGCGCCCGTGTTGAAATCGGCGGTGAAATCCAGTGCGAGGAGTTTACCTTCGCGCGTAGCGCCGGCGCGAGCATGAATGCGCGCGGGATGACGCTTGGTGGTCGAGACAATGGACTCGTTACGCGAATAGACCATGCGCACAGGGCGGCGAAGGTGCCAGGCCGCGAGCGCAACAAAAGGCTGGACCGAAAGATCCAGCTTCGAGCCGAAGCCGCCACCAACGGCAGTGGGAATGATGCGGACTGCCTCCGGGGGAATACCGAGTATTTTGGCGATGTCCGCACGATCCATATAGGGCGATTGGGTGCAGGCCTGGACTTCGATTTGATCGCCGACGCGTCGAGCGAATCCGGCCTCGGGTTCGATGTAGGCGTGCTCGACGAAGCCTGTTTCGTACTCGTCTTCGACGACGATATCCGCTCCTGCCAGGGCCTTGTCGACATCGCCAGAAACGACGCGCCCCCGAACCAGCACATTGTCCGGACGGTGAGCGTGAATTCGCGGCGCGGCGGGGTCAAGAGCGGCATCGATGGTCATGAGTGGCGGCAACTCTTCCCAGGTGACCGGAAACTTCGAGCGATCGAGAGCTTCCATGGTCGAGGATTCGCCGACCACAGCCGCGATGGCTTCTCCTCGATAGCGCGCTTCGACGTGTGCAAACACGGGTTGATCCGCGAGAGGAGGAATGACACCGTAGCAGTCCTCTCCGGGGACATCCTTCGCCGTGAAGATCCCAGCGATACCTGGATTGGATAGCTTAAATGCCTCAAGGTCACCGAAGTGAAAGCGGGCGCGATGATAAGGACTCCGTATGGCACGGAGAACAAAGGTTTGAGCCGGCGTTTCATCGGCGCCGAAGATTTCGCTACCGTCTACTTTACGTTTTCCGTCGAGACGAACCAGGCGCGCGCCGACCGCAGCACCTGCCTCGGGAGAAGGTGCGGCGAGATCGCCCGAACCAGCATCAAGGATCGCCGTGATGATCTTGCGGTAACCGGTGCAACGGCAGAGCACACCGCCGATTGCGTCGGTGACTTCGGTTTCCGAGGGCGCCGCATTCCTTTCAAGAAGAGCGGTCGCCGCAACCAACATGCCGGGAGTACACGCTCCACATTGCGCGGCGCCGTGGGACAGGAAACTTTTCTGGATGCGATCAAACAAGGGCGGCCGCGCGGCCAAACCTTCCACGGTGGCGACATCGCATCCTTCAGCCTGCCCGACCGCGACGAGACACGCACAGACCGGATCGCCATCCAACAGAACCGTGCAGGCGCCGCAGTCGCCGGCATCGCATCCGATCTTCGTTCCCGTGAGGCCAAGATCATCACGCAAGATTTTTGACAGTCGCGCGGCGGGAGAAGTGGTGACACTGAACGCCCTGCCGTTCACGGAAAAGTTGACAGCGGCCGGCGCTGGGGCAGCGAGGTCTGGTGCTGTGGCCATCAGCAACTCCTCACACAGGCGTCGAGAGAGCGCTTCACCAGGGTCAGGGTTGCGTCGTGGCGATATGCGGCGGTGGCACGCACGTCATCGATTGGGGAAAGCCGGGCGAGGCGTTCGCGCACTACTGCCGATGCCAGTCCAGAGTGGGCAGGGACGCCGACCAGGGCATTCTCCAGCTCGCGAAGGCGTTGGGCTTTCGCCGAACATGAGCCGACTGCGATCCGAGCTTCGGATACGCGGCCAGTCTTATCGACAGCCACAACGGTTGCCACCATGCTGATCGAAATCACCAGGTAGCGACGGGCGCCGAGCTTGATGAAAGTGGACGCGGCATTGTCCAACCGGCGGGGAACAAAGACGTGAGCGAGAATTTCATCGGGACGGCGAAGCGTGCTTCGGTTTCCGACGATGAAGTCGGCCAGAGGCACGCGGCGCGTTCCTGCCGATGACACGAGCTCCACCTCGGCGTCGAGCACGAGCAGAGGCGGGACTCCATCGGCTGCGGGCGATGCGTTGCACAGATTGCCCGCCACTGTGCCTCGGTTCTGGATCTGCACGGAGCCGACCTCTCGCGCCGCACTCTTGAGCGCGTCGAAGCAGCGGGGCAGAGGCGTGGTGATGACTTCGGTCCAAGTCGTCAGTCCACCGATGCGGACCTGATCGGAATCGACGGAAATGCCCTTGAACTCGGTAAGGCCGGATATGTCAACCACGGGTGTGATGAGAGGATGGTCACCCAAAGCCGGGAAGAAGTCGGTTCCGCCGGACAGAATCTGGGACGGACGAGCAGCCAAAGCTTCGATTGCGGCGCTAAGTGTCCTCGGCCTGAAGTACAACGGTTGGTCCCCCGACGGCGCGATGCCTTGATCGGCGCAGTATTGAGGCCAATTTGTATACGAATCACATCCGTTTGTACAGCATCATGGGAGACCGGTATTGGCGTTTCGTGCTGTGCATTCGTGAAGTGCGGAAGGATATAAAATGTGTCGAGTGGGAGTATCCAGATGAGGCATTCCTTTGTTCCGACCATCGCGTTTGGGTTGCTGGTCTCTCCTTTTATGTGGGCGCAGGCGAGCGGTTCCGGATCCGGGGGCTATACCGACCTGTCCTCGAGTTCGACGAGCCAGCAGAGCGATCCTACAGGGACCTTGAATCCGACCAGAACCAAGGACTCGCACAAGGAAAGCGGGGGTCGGACTAGTTGACAAGCAGTCCGTCGAGCGCCTGGTATGGATGGCAGCTACCAGCCCTACCTCGATAGCGAGCAAGAGTCGGTAAAGGTTAACGACACGACGACGCGGACGATCCGGCGGACCTATGGCCGGGGACCCGACGGACAGAAGGTTCTCACGCAAGTCACCGAAGAAGAAACACGGACACTGCCCGGCGGTGCGCAGAAGGTTGTTCGAACGACTTCGAGCCCTGACGTGAATGGCGGGTTGCAGGTGGTGCAACGCCAGATGGAGGACTCGAAGCAGATCAGTCCGTCGGTGCGGGAAACGAACACTACGGTGTTGACGCCCGATCTCAATGGCGGGTTCTCGCCGAGCGTCCGCATGCAATCGCGAGAGACCAAGACGGGCGATCGCACAACGCAGTTCAAGACCTCGACTCTGGCGCCCGATGGCAACGGAAGCTGGCAGGTCAACGAGGTTCGCGAAGGCGTCGTTACCGATGATGGAGCCGGAGGAAAAACCAAAGATGAGCGCGTCCTGCGGCCGGGGAGCGATGGCAATCTGGCAGTGACGAATCGCACCGTGACCCGTGAGGCGCAGAGTGCGACCGGAGACAAGCGGCAAACTGTCGAGAGATATTCCGCCGATCTGCCGGGAAGCTCTCCGGACGGCATGCAATTGAACCAGCGGGTGACGACCGTCCAGCGGAAGACGGCTGGAGGCGGGGAATCGACAGAACAGCAGGTGGATCAGCGAAACGCTGCGTCCCCAAGCGACAGTCTGCGCACGACGCAAAAGACGATTGACATCGTGCGTCCGGCTTCCGCGAGCAATACCAGCAATGAAAGCAGAACTATCCAATCGCTGGGAGCGGATGGTGACTTAGGCGTGGTCTGGGTCGACACGAAAAAAGTTCAAAGCAGCGCTCCCCCGGTTCACGTCGACACGAAAAAGGCACCGACGCCGCCGCAGACGAAAGTCGATGCCAGCGCAGGAACGAAGCCGAAGTAGACCGGTCCCTCGATCAGCGGCGCGGGCGCTCGCGTTTCTGGTTTGTCGTTCTGAACCTCTGCCAATCGATCCCCAAACCCCATATTTCGACGCCAAACCGCGGTCGCGTGATTGAAGGTCACCGGGGCTGGGGCGTCCGCGGTGTGATCCGCATCACAGCGGCGGCGGACATACCGGAATAAGGTAAGTGCCAGAGGACGTGGCGGATGTGTCTAGCGATTCCGGGCAAGATTCTGGATAGCGAAGAATGCGCCGGGGCGCGTATTGGCCGCGTGCAGTTCGGCGGGATCGTACGCAAGGTTCGGCTGGACTTTGTTCCGGAAGCCGTCGTTGGCGACTATGTCGTGGTCCACGTCGGATTCGCCATTTCGCGCATCGACGCCGAAGAAGCCCAGCGCACGTACGAACTGCTCGATGAAATGGGCATGCTTACAGACGAGCTTCCGCCAATAGAAACCGACGCGTGAGATGAACTGGTGATCTCCGTTCTTCTCGGGGCGCTTGGCAAACGACCTCCCCCGCCCTCCCCCAATTGTGCGTTTCTCACAGTTGCCTGTGATGTCGATCACCGCTGTTCCGGAAGGTGCGCCGATAGAGTGGTTCCCGAAATGGGATTGGTCGGCGCCGGAGTGTATGCTCGACTGATGACTGCGGCGGATGGGGCAAGTGGCGGGTGGCAACAAATGAAATACATCGAGGAGTACCGCGATGAGCGAATTGCCCGTGCCCTGGCGGCGGAGATTACCCAGCGCGCCACGAAACATTGGGTGCTGATGGAAATTTGTGGCGGCCAGACCCACACCATCATGCGCTACGGTCTGGACGAACTGCTGCCCTCCAACATCGAGCTAGTTCACGGCCCAGGGTGTCCCGTCTGTGTTACTCCACTTGAAATCATCGATCAGGCCATCGAACTGGCTTCGCGTCCTGACGTCACGCTGGTGTCGTACGGCGACATGCTGCGCGTGCCGGGATCGCAATCGGACCTGTTCCGAGTGAAAGCGCAGGGCGGCGACGTGCGAGTCGTGTACTCGCCGATCGAGGCGTTGAAAATTGCGCGCGCGAATCGCGAACGCAAGGTAGTTTTTCTCGCCATTGGTTTTGAAACTACGGCGCCCGCGAATGCTATGGCGGTATGGCAGGCGAGACGCGAGGGGCTCGACAATTTTTCGCTGCTGGTCTCGCATGTGCTGGTTCCACCCGCCATTCGGGCACTGATGGCCTCCCCTGAAAATCGTGTTCAGGGATTCATCGCGCCGGGACACGTGTGCACCGTGATGGGCTACGAGGAATACGAAGCACTGGTGCGGGATTTTCGTGTGCCCATCGTCGTGGGCGGCTTTGAGCCCGTGGATCTGCTCGAGGCGGTGCTGATGCTGGTGAAGCAGCTCGAGACGGGAACGGTGGTGGTTGAAAATCAGTACGTGCGCTCGGTGAGCTATCGCGGGAACCTGCCCGCCCAACAGGTGGTGAAAGAAGTATTCGAGATCGCTGACCAGAAGTGGCGCGGCATTGGAAGTATCCCGAAGAGCGGTCTGCAACTTCGGCCGAGTATGCCGCCTACGATGCCGCAAAGGTTTTCGGGGTGTCGCAGATCACGGTAGAGGAGCCGGCGGAATGCATCAGCGCGCAGGTGCTGCAGGGGCTGAAGAAGCCGACGGACTGTCCGGCGTTCGCCATGCGGTGCACTCCGGAGAATCCGCTGGGGGCGCCGATGGTGTCGTCGGAAGGAGCATGCGCGGCCTACTACCACTATCGCCGGCACATGGCGGCAGTTTAAGGACAGATTATGGCCACGAAAACCATTTCTGAGCTGAGTTGCCCCACGCCGCTGCCGGTGAAGGACACCATCGTTCTCGGGCACGGCAGTGGCGGCACACTGAGCGCGGAATTGGTTCGCGACATCTTCCTGCCCGCGTTTCGGAATCCGGCGCTGGCACGGCTGGACGACCAGGCAATCGTGCAAGTCGGAAAGACGCGGTTGGCGTTTACGACCGACTCGTTCGTAGTCAAGCCGCTCTTCTTCCCTGGAGGAGATATCGGCTCGCTCGCCGTGCACGGCACGGTGAATGATCTGGCCATGGGCGGGGCCAAGCCGCTCTTCCTCAGCGCGGCCTTCATCATTGAAGAGGGATTGTCGATGAGCGTGTTGCGGCGAGTGGTGGAGTCGCTGCAGCGGGCCGCGGCGGAAGCTGGCGTTGAGGTGGTGACCGGAGACACCAAAGTCGTCGAGAAGGGCAGCGGGGACGAACTGTTCATCAACACAACCGGAATTGGGCTGGTGCCAGAAGGTCTGGAGTTGTCCGCAAACCAGGCACGTCCCGGAGACAAGGTTCTTCTGAGCGGATCGATCGGCGAACACGGCATCGCGATTCTGGCGCAGCGTGAGGGGCTGGAGTTCGAAAGCGCGGTCGAAAGCGACAGCGCGGCTTTGCACGCGCTGGTGGCCGAGATGTTGAATAGCTTCAACCTGCCATTCGCTGCATGCGCGATCCCACACGCGGCGGCGTCTCGAGCGCACTGAATGAAATTGCGCAGACATCCGGCGTCGGGATTCGATTGGAGGAGAGCACGATTCCGATCCGCGAGTGAAGTGGAAGGCGCGTGCGAGATGCTGGGCCTCGATCCGCTCTACGTGGCGAACGAAGGCAAGCTGGTGGCGATCGTCGACCCCGGCGCGGCTGAAGCCATTCTCGAAGCGATGCGACGTCATCCGCTGGGAAAAGGTGCGCAGATTATCGGCACCGTAGTCGAAGACAAGAGAAGCCTGGTCACCATGCGCACACGGCTGGGTACGACGCGCATTGTCGACATGCTGGCGGGCGATCAGCTGCCGCGGATTTGCTGAGCGACGATATGCACGAGATGGGAATCGCCAATTCGGTCCTGGATGCGGTCGGGAAAGAGATGCAGCGCTATCCGGGGTCGCGACCGGTGAAGGTTGGAGTGCGAATCGGGGAACTGGCAGCGGTCGATCCCGACGCTTTGCGTTTCTGTTTTGAAGCGTTGACCAAAGAGACGCAGTGGGAGGCGTTGGCGCTGGAGATTGAATTTCGTTCGCGGCGCCATCGCTGCGCGAGCTGCAATCAGGAATTCAACGTGAAGGACTATGGCTTCCAGTGTCCGCAATGCGGGGAGCTGAGCACCGAATGCATCAGCGGCGAAGAACTGGATCTGGCATTTCTGGAAGTGGAGGAGTATGAACCGAGTGCCGTTGGAGCAGAAAGTTCTTAGCGAAAACGACCGCATCGCGAGTGAGTTGCGGGAACGCTTCCGCGAACTGGGGATTTTGTGTGTGAACATCATCAGCTCTCCGGGATCGGGCAAGACCAGCCTTCTGGAACGAACGCTCGACAGTCTGCCGCGCCACGAGCGGGTCGCGGTTCTCACCGGCGACATTCAAACTGAAAACGACGCGAATCGCCTGAAGCGGTTCGGTTTTCCGGTGAAGCAGATCACGACCGGCGGCACGTGCCACCTGGACGCCCGCATGATCGAACGTCATCTGGCCGATTGGAATCTGGAAGGCCTCGAGCATTTTGTTCATCGAGAATGTGGGAAACCTGGTGTGCCCGTCGAGCTACGACCTGGGCGAGGCGGCGAAAATCGTGCTGCTCAGCGTGACCGAGGGCGAGGACAAGCCGCTCAAGTATCCATCGATCTTCTTTAAATCGGATCTGGTGGTGATCAACAAGATGGATCTGCTGCCCTATGTGCCGTTCGACATCCAAGAGGCAGTCGAGAATGCGCGGACCGTGCATCCGGGAGTCGAGATCGTCAAGGTGTCGTGCCTGACGGGCAACGGCCTCCACGAGTGGCTTACCTGGCTGGAACGTCGGAAACATGCGGTGCAGGCGGCGAAGGTGCAAGCCGTCTCTTAGGTGCAGGATGGACGTACGGCGGCAGATTGAAGTTGCGGGGATTGTACAGGGCGTCGGGTTCAGGCCCTATGTCTATCGCCTTGCCACCGAGCGGCACCTGGTTGGGAACATCAGCAACACAACGTGCGGCGTGACCATCGAAGTGCAAGGCCCAGGCGAGTCGGTGGAAGATTTTGTGGAGCGCCTGCCGGTCGAAGCGCCGCCTCTCTCGCGAATCACCGACGTCAGGATTCAGCAGCTCCCATGCAACGGTGAGAGCGAGTTCCGCATTATTGCGAGCCGCGGCGGGGAAGCGGTACACACACTGATCTCGCCGGACGTGGCGACCTGCCCAGACTGCTTGCGCGAAATGCTGGAGCCTAAGGACCGGCGTTACCGCTATCCCTTCATCAACTGCACTAACTGCGGCCCGCGATTCACCATCGTTCATGACATTCCCTACGATCGGCCACGGACATCCATGTCGGCGTTTCCGATGTGTCCGGCCTGTCAGAGGGAATATGACGATCCACGTAATCGCCGGTTCCACGCGCAGCCGAATGCGTGCTGGAGTTGCGGTCCGAGAGTGGAATTGTGGGATCGGAAGGGGCGGCGTATCGGGGTACGCGATCCGGTTGCAGAGGCTGCGGCGGGACTGCAGGCAGGGGTGGTTGTAGCGGTGAAGGGCCTGGGAGGCTTTCACCTGGCGGCGGACGCGACGAGCGTGGCCGCAGTGATGCTCCTGCGGGAGAGGAAAAGACGAGTCGAGAAGCCGTTCGCAGTCATGGTGCCGAGCCTGCAGGTGGCGGAGGAACTCTGCGACGTCGACGCGCACGCTAAGGAGGCGTTGCTTTCGCCGCAACGGCCCATAGTGTTGCTTCCGTGGAAGAAGCCGAGTTCGATCGCCGAGGCTGTGGCCCCGCGCAATCGCTATCTGGGCGTGTTCCTGCCATATACACCGCTGCAGTATCTCTTGCTCGCCGACGGAGGCTTTACGGCTCTGGTCATGACCAGTGGCAACCTGAGCGAGGAGCCGATCGCCATCCGCAACGACGAAGCCGTGGAGAGACTCAGCGGACTGGCGGACTATTTCCTGGTCCACAACCGTGACATCCTGTTGCGCTGCGATGATTCGGTGGTGCGGGTGGCGGCAGGACGGATGCGGCAGGTGCGAAGGTCGCGCGGATTTGTCCCGATGCCGGTGTTTCTGAAAGACGATCTGCCTCCGATCTTGGCGGTGGGCGGCGAGCTGAAAAATACGATCTGCGTGACCGGGGGCAAACATGCCTTTCTCAGCCAGCACGTGGGCGATCTCGAGAACGCGGAGAGCTATGAGTTCTTCGAGGAGGCAGTAGAGCATCTGACCAAGATTCTGGAGATCAAGCCGGAGATTGTTGCTCACGATCTGCATCCGGATTATTTCTCGACGAAATGGGCCCTACAGCGAGAAGGGGTGAAGCTGGTGGGAGTGCAGCATCACCACGCGCATATCGCGAGTTGCATGGCGGAGAATCACCTGGAAGGGCGAGTGATCGGCTTGGCGCTCGATGGCACCGGATACGGCACCGATGGCCACATATGGGGCGGGGAAGTGTTGACTTGCGACTATGAGAATTTCCATCGCGCCGCGCACTTGGAGTATGTCGCGATGCCGGGCGGGGCTGCAGCGATCCGGGAGCCCTGGCGCATGGCGGTGGCGTATCTTCATCAGCATTTCGGACCCAGCTTCATGCGGCTCGAAATTCCATTCGTCCAACAACTGGATGGACAGAAGGTCGAGCTCCTGTTGCAGATGGTACGACGGGGTGTGAACTCGCCGCTGACTTCGAGTTGTGGGCGGTTGTTTGATGCGGTGGCGGCCCTCACGGGAATCAGGCAGCAGGTCAACTACGAAGCCCAGGCGGCGATCGAGCTGGAAATGGCGATCGAGGACACTGAACTGGGGGAACCTTACCCCTTTGAGCTCGTGGCGAATGAGGATACCTGGATCATCAATACGAAGCCGATGTTTGAGGGGCTGATCGCAGACTTGCTGCGCCAGGAGTCAGTGTCGCGGATGAGCGGTAAATTCCATCTCGGGTTGGTGAAAGTTCTGGTACAGGTTGCCGGCCTTATTCGCGGCCAGGAGTCTCTCAATCGGGTCTGCCTGAGTGGCGGTACTTTGCAAAACTGTTATCTTTTCGAACATCTCGAGCGTGATCTGGCTGAGTCGGGGTTTGAAGTCTTTACTCACCGCGAAGTGCCCTGCGGAGATGGCGGCCTGAGTTTGGGGCAGGCGATGATAGCGGCGAGTAGAAGTACGAAGGCGTAGAGGGTCCATCAATCCCTAGTGGATACGTACATCACCCAGAAGATCAAAGTCCTCGTTAAAAGGTAGTGACTCATTCTGAAACATTCCGCGCCAGATCTCTCGCCCTCGCTGGAGAAAACGCGGGGCTTCGGGATGACCGTCCTCTAGAGCGGTAGCCAAAATCAGCCACTACGCTTAAATGAAGCTCACCCTCGCGGGCGACCTTTGGTGTGCAACTCTTGGCACCCAGAGGTGATTGCCATCACATCCGCGCCCTCCCGACTTCTCTAGACTGACCAGTTGCGGTTCGGATCGAAAGAAATTTCCGGGTCGTTAACAAAGGAGGCTCGGGGATGGGGACGACCATCACGAGGACGGATCCGACCAAATCGCAACCTCCCAACCAGGACAAACGCTGGCGGCTGGTTGATGCCACCATGCGGCGCGTGGGACATCAGTCGCGCGGCCTGATCGAGACGCTGCACACCGTGCAGGAAGCCTTCGGCTATCTGGACGAGCAGGCGCTGCGTTACGTGGCCACGGCCCTGCGCGTGCCGCTGAGCCGGGCCTATGGCGTGGCGACTTTCTACCACTTCTTCACGCTGAAGCCTGCAGGCGAGCACACCTGCGTGGTTTGCATGGGCACAGCCTGCTATATCAAGGGCGCTCCGCAGTTGCTGGCAGCGGTGAAGCACGAATCTGGGGATCGCGCCGGGTGAGACTACCCCGACGGCAAGGTGTCGCTGCTGACGGCGCGCTGCCTGGGATCTTGCGGGCTGGCGCCGGCGGTCGTTTACGACCAGGATGTCGCGGGCAAAGTTACGCCGCAGCGAATTGCGCGAACAGCTGGCGAAATGGAATGCCCATGACTCCTGAAGAACTGGAACAAATCGCGGACGAGCGAGAACGAAGCGCGAGGCGAGGTGTCACGCACCGGTCAACGTGTGCGTGGCCGCCGGCTGCATGTCCTGCCAGAGCCAGCGGTGAAGGACGCGCTGGACAAGGAAGTGACACGGTCGGGGCATGGAGGCGAAGTGCCAGGTCAAGGGCGTGGGCTGCATGGGCCTGTGCGCCGAAGGCCCGCTGGTTTCGACCGGCAATCGAGCAGTGCTGTACCAGAAGGCGTGACCGCCGACAGATGCGGCCGAGATTGTCGACAGCCTGGACAAGGCGCCGGTCGAGCGCCTGGTATTGCCCCACCGACGTTCCGTTCTTCCAGCGGCAGAAGAAAATCGTGCTCGAGAATTGCGGCGAACATCGATCCCGAGCGGATTGAAGACTACATCGCTGCCGGCGGCTACGCGCGCTCTGATGCAGGCGCTGACCGAAATGACGCCGCAGCAGGTGATCGAGGAGGTCACGACACAGCGGCCTGCGCGGCCGCGGCGGCGCGGGATATCCCACGGGCCTGAAGTGGAGCACGGTCGCCAAAGCCGTGCGGCACGCAGAAATATGTCGATCTGCAACGCCGACGAAGGCGACCCGGGCGCGTTCATGGACCGCAGCGTGCTGGAGAGCGATCCGCACCGCGTGCTCGAAGGCATGCTGATCGCGGCCTACGCGGTCGGCGCGTCGGAAGGCTACATCTACGTGCGCGCCGAGTATCCGCTGGCGATCAAGCGGCTGAAGATCGCCATCCGGCAGGCCGAGCGACTGGGACTGCTGGGCACTAACATCTGCGGCACGCCGCTTCAGCTTCCACGTCGAACTGCGGCTGGGCGCCGGCGCCTTCGTGTGCGGCGAAGAGACGGCGCTGATCGCATCCATCGAAGGCAACGCGGGATGCCGCGCCCGCGGCCGCCCTTATCCCGCGATGGAAGGCCTGTTGGGGCAAGCCGACGCTGATCAACAACGTCGAGACCTTCGCCAACATCCCTCCGATCATTCGCAACGGCGGCGACTGGTTCGCCGCAGATCGGCACCGAGAAGAGCAAAGGCACAAGGTCTTCGCGCTGGCCGGCAGATTCAACAATACCGGCCTGGTCGAGGTGCCGATGGGCATCACGCTGCGCGAGATCATCTTCGAGATCGGCGGCGGCATTCCCGAAGGCACGCAAGTTCAAGGCGGTGCAGACCGGCGGACCCTCGGGCGGCTGCATTCCCGAGCAGTTCCTCGACATGCCGGTGGACTACGAGTCGCTGGCGCAGGTCGGCTCGATCATGGGCTCGGGCGGCATGATCGTGATGGACGAGACCTCGTGCATGGTGGATGTGGCGCGGTACTTCATGGAGTTCTGCATGACCGAATCCTGCGGCAAGTGCGTTCCCTGCCGCGTGGGCACCTACCAGATGCACCGGATTGCTCGACCGCGATCACCAATCGCGAGGCCACCGCGACGAATCGTGGCAGCTGCTGAAGAACTGTGCGACCTGCTCAAGAACACCAGCCTGTGCGGCCTGGGACAATCGGCGCCCAATCCGGTGCTCAGCACGTTGCGCTACTTTCCGCGAACGAATATCAGGCCCACGTCAGAAGACAGTAAATGTCCGGCTGGAGTGTGCGGCAAGCCAGGCGAACGAAGTGAAGCGATATGAACCCGCAGCCAGCGGAGTCAAGACGCTGAAGATCGACGACCACGACGTCAGCGCTCGTGCAGGACGAGACCATTCTCGAGGTCGCGCGCGAGAACAATGGATCTACATTCCCACGCTGTGCGACTCTGAAGGGCTCTCGACGTGGCGCCTGCCGGCTGTGCCTGGTCGAAGTGAAGGGAATTCGAACAAGCTGCTGCCGGCCTGCGTGACACGTGTGGAAGAGGGCATGGAGGTCACCACCACACTCGGAGCGGCTGGCAGAAGTACCGCCGCGACGATCCTCGAACTGCTCTTCACCGAACGCAATCATGTCTGTTCGGTGTGCGTCTCCAACGGCCACTGCGAAATGCAGACGCTGGCGCAGAAGCTGGGCATCACTCACGTACATTTTCCGCTACCGCTATCCCAAGCTGGAGGTGGACGCCTCGCACGAGCGTTTCGTGGTCGATCACAACCGCTGCATCCTGTGCACGCGCTGCGTGCGGGTGTGCGAAGAGATCGAAGGCGCGCACACCTGGGACGTGATGGGCCGCGGCATTGACTGCCCAGGTGATCACCGATCTGGACCAGCCCTGGGGCGAGTCGGAAACCTGCACCGGTTGCGGCAAGTGTGTCCACGTCTGTCCCGACGGGAGCGCTGTCGGAGAAGGGCAGGTCGGTGGCGGAGATGCTCAAGCGGCGGCAGTTCCTGCCGTACCTGACGCTGATGCGGGAGGAACGAGGAGTGAGCAAGGCGCGGTTGGCCACGGTCTGGCTGGATGGCTGCTCGGGCTGCCACATGTCGTTTCTGGATATGGATGAGCGCTTGCTTCTGGTCGCCGAGAAGGCGGACCTGGTCTACAGCCCGCTGGTGGACACCAAGGAATTTCCCGACGACGTGGACATCGCGCTGGTCGAGGGCGCCGTGAGCAGCGAAGAAGATCTGCACAAGATCCAGATGGTCCGCGGGAAGCACGAAAATACTGGTCTCGCTGGGCGACTGTGCGGTGACCGCCAATGTTCCCGGCATGCGCAATCCGTTCGGCACCAAGGCGGTGTATGCCCGGGCTTATGAGGAGAACGTGGCTCTGAACCCGATGGTGCCGAACGAGGTAGTACCCCCGTTGCTCGCTCAGTCACGGCCGATCCACGAAGTAGTGCCGGTTGATGTTTTCATTCCCGGATGTCCGCCCTCGGCGGATACGATTTTCTATTGCGTGACGGAGCTGCTGGAAGGCCGGAAGCCGGAGCTAAGCTCAAGAACCCGATTTGGAGTGTAGAACAAGTGGGAGAAACGGCTCGCAAGACGATCGTCATCGATCCGGTCACGCGCATCGAAGGGCATTCGAAGATCACTCTGCACTTGAACGAAGACGGCAGAGTTGAGGATGCACACTTTCACATCACGCAGTTCCGTGGATTTGAAAAGTTCTGCGAGGGGCGGCCGTTCTCAGAGATGCCGTCTCTGATGGCGCGCATCTGCGGCATCTGTCCCGTGAGCCACCTGATCGCGTCGGCAAAAGCCTGCGATGCGCTGCTGGCTGTGCGGATTCCGCCCACCGCCGAGAAACTGCGGCGCATATTCGGGCTGGCCCAGGTGGTGCAGTCACACGCCCTCAGCTTCTTTCACCTGTCATCGCCGGATTTCCTGCTGGGCATGGATGCGGACCCAAAGGAGCGAAACATCTTTGGCGTGCTGCAGAAGAAGCCGGAACTGGCCAAGAACGGCATTCGGCTCCGGCAGTTCGGCCAGCAGGTCATCGAACGCCTTGGAGGGAAGCGGATTCACCCGGCATGGATCGTGCCAGGCGGAGTGAGCGAGCCGCTGTCGGTTGCCAATCGCGACGCAATTCTTCACGGCATTCCGGAGATGCTCGCCCTCACCGAGCTCACGATCGAGTGGTTCAAGTCGGTGATCGAGAAGTTTCGCGAAGAGATCTCTACGTTCGGAAACTTTCCGACGCTGTTTATGGCGATTGTGAAGAAAGACGGCGGTCTGACTTTCTACGACGGAACGATTCGCATCGTGGATGCAACCGGCAGCATTGTGGCACAGGGGCTGTCCGCGGCGGATTACCAGGAATACATCGAAGAGAAGGTTGAATCCTGGAGCTATCTCAAGTCTGCCTATTACAAGCCGAAGGGGTATCCGGACGGGATCTACCGCGTGGGGCCATTGGCGCGGCTGAATGTGGCGGACCGTTGCGGCACCGAGCGCGCCGATCAGGAGTTGGCGGAGTTTCAGGAACTGCAGCGCACAGCCGTGCTGAGCTCGTTTCACTACCACTATGCGCGGCTGATCGAGATTCTCTATTGCGTGGAACGTATGCAGCAACTGCTCAACGATCCGGAGATACTCTCCAAGCACGTGCGAGCGGTGGCGCGAGCAAATAGCCTGGAAGGGGTAGGGGCTGCGGAGGCACCCAGGGGGACACTATTCCATCACTACAAAATCGACGAACAGGGGCTGATGCGCTGGGCCAATCTGATCATCGCCACTGGCCACAACAACTTAGCGATGAACCGCAGCATCTTGCAGGTGGCTAAGCACTTTGTTCACAATGAAAAGCTGACCGATGGTATGCTCAACCGCGTCGAGGCCGTGATTCGGGCCTACGATCCTTGCCTGAGTTGCTCAACCCATGCGCTCGGGGAAATGCCTCTGCACATTCAATTGTTGAGTCCGGATGGCAGGATATTGGACGAAGTGCGGCGCGGTTAGGCGATGAAGAAAATCCTTATCATCGGCTATGGCAATCCCCTGCGGCAGGATGACGGGGTCGGCTGGTACCTGGCCCAGGACCTGCTCAAAATCTGTCAATCGCCGAGTGTCGAGATCATTGCACGGGTCCAGTTGACCCCTGAACTTGCGGAGCCGATCAGCCGTGCCAGCATCGTGTTGTTCATCGATGCGTCGCGCGAATGCCATGCCGGGGAGGTCCGCGAAGGCCGCATCTTCGCCAAAGAGGGGAAAGTAGCCCTGAACCACGATTGTTCTGCGGAAGGGCTCCTTCAACTGGCCGACGAAGTCTATTTCACACGGCCCGAAGCGTATGTTTTCTCGATTGGAGTGGAGTCGCTTGGCTACGGCACAGACCTTTCGCCAACCGTGGCCGATGCTTATCCCCACTTGATCGCAAAGGTGCAGGAATTCGTCCGCTGTCGCCTGAAGATACCAGCGTGACGCCGATTTGGGGCCGTTTTTCTAAGGTGAAAGCCCTATCTCTTACACTCAGCCCACCCTTTACAAAACTATATAAAGTCCAACCTCTGGATAAGATCGTAAGTTATTGTTTTCCCGATATGATACTCGGTGGCACTTTGGTGTGCGTATTGTGGCACCGACGTGCCATTCACATCTCTCGCTGGGGGCTTTACCTTAGCAATCGAGCAGTTCTGGGGGAGGGCTGCCCGGGCGTCCGCGGACTCGAAAGAGTCGGGACGCCTGTTAAATTCTTGGCGGGATTTTTGTTCGTCAGGAGCAGCCCCGATTTTCCCACGCTTGACTTACCTGCCGTATAGACCCATCCATTCTGCCGAGCCCAAGACGTGGCCGTGCATCGCCCGCTCTACTTCCTGTTTGCTTGCGCCTGCTTTCAGGCTCAGTCGCGTATCCAGCGCATAGAGTTTGAAAAAGTAGCGATGAGGTTTTCCTGGCGGAGGACAAGGTCCGTTGTATCCGATTTTGGGGAAATCGTTGCGGCCCTGACGCGCGCCGTTGGGAAGTTGTTCGATTTTTGGCACGGCTTCAGAAAGGCAGCGCGTTTCGGGAGGCAGATCGAAGAGTACCCAGTGCGTCCACGTGCCCACCGGGGCATCAGGATCGTCGGCGATCAATGCCAGCGAAATGGTTCCCGTGGGCGGGTCGCTCCAGGACAGCTCGGGAGAAACGTCGGCTCCATCACATGTAAACTTCTTTGGGATGCTTGCGTTTTTCGAAAAGCTTTTGCTGGAAAGAATGAATGGCATAGTGTGTCCTTGGGTCGGCGACGGAACCGCAACTCCCGAATTCTGCGAGGAACTTAACTCGGCGCCGAGCGTTAGCAAGGCAAGCAACAAGCGCGCCGAAATCCAGAATGGCATTCCGGCGACCTTGCCTTCCATCCCGAGCAACGCGGGACTCCTCAAGAATGGTCCAACCTTAGTTTGTGGAGATGGTGAAGTTCACGGTGATATGGGCCTGGGTTTCAACCGGTTCTCCGGCTTGCAGGAAAGGCTTGAAGCGCCATTGCTTAACCGCTTCCTGGGCAGCTGCCGCCAGGATAGCCGGTCCGCTCAGCGTCCGCAGATCCTGGATGACGCCATCACGCCCGATTAGAGCTTGCAGCATGACCGAACCCTGTACCTTCATTTGACGCGCCAAGAGCGGGTAGTCGGGGTTTACCGGCCGAGTCAGAACTTGAGCAGCGTCGGCAGAGAGACGTACACGTTCAGAGGCATCGGTCGCGAAGCTGTTGGAAGCGACTTCAGAATTTGCTCCGGCAGCGGCGGCTTCAGTTTCAGCCACTGCGGGGGACTTCGGGCGAAGATCGACTTTTACTGAGTTGTTTCTGGGGCGAAGCGTGCGATGCTCGTCTCCGACAACCACTTCGACTTGCAGCGGCGGAAGAGCTGCCCGGTTGGTGATCACGGGCATCATCTGGCCCGCGGCTGCGACAGCCTTGGGAGGTGTATGCCTCCTGGTTTTTGTCGTAGGCGGGGAAGGTCTGAGCTCGACGGGGCTCTGGGAGGTTTCGACAGAGGCCGTCGTATCGCTGACATCGTCCACATCGGCGGCCTGCTCTGGAGGAAACCAGAAGTCCCAGTCTTTGATGACAACCATGCCAAGCGCGACGAGCAGCAGGGCCAAGGCCACCAGCATCCTGCTGCGTTGCCGGACTTCGTAGTTTGTCTCTTCCGAGGCCCTGCCTCTCAAACCCGGCAGGGGCTTTTCCTCGATCATGGGACCCTTTCCAACTGGAAGTAAGGATTGGCCCTAGTATGCCCTCAGGAAACGGGCAAAAGCCAGTGCCAATGGTGCAGGGGACCATGGGAAATCAACAAGATCCGTGACGGTCCCGGGTGTGAGTAGCGTCACAGTCACCTGTGCGTCGAGTCACAGCTTGCGGGTAGCGACGGGCGGACACTAGGTCTGTGATATTCGTCACAGCCGTGTGGCAGGGTTCATGTTTGCGCGTCGTTTTTCGAAGCCGGTCCCAGGATGGACCGCAAGGGGGTGGTCTTTGTTATCACCGTATGGACTCGACATTATAGAAAGTTGCCTTACCTGCAAAATGCGGGCGGACCGTATTTTCTGCGACCTTCCCGCCTCCGCCCTCCAGGCTTTTGAAACCATAAAATATGCTACCGCGTATCCGAAAGGGGCGGTGTTGTTCGTGGAAGGGCAGGCTCCGCGCGGGATTTTTGTTCTGTGTAAAGGACGGGTCAAACTCTCCATTTGCGCCAGCGATGGGAAGACCCTGATTCTGAAAATCGCCGAACCAGGAGAAGTGCTGGGCCTGAGCGCGACCGTCTCGGGCAAGCCTTATGAGCTGACCGCCGAGACAATCGATCCCTGCCAGGTTAATTTCGTAAAGCGGGAGGACTTTCTCCGCTTCCTGCGGGAGCACTCTGACGCTTGTTTCAAGGTGGCGGAGCAACTGAGTGAGAAGTACAACAATGCGTGCCACGAAGTGCGCTCCTTAGGGCTTTCGCACTCGGCGGGGGAGAAGCTGGCAAAACTGCTCCTGGAATGGAGTTCGAAGAACGGGGAAGCCGCGAAGCAGGAACCGCGACTGAAACTGGCTCTTACTCACGAAGAGATTGCGCAAATGATAGGCACATCGCGAGAGACCGTAACCCGTCTTTTTGCCGACCTGAAAAAGCGGCAGATCGTGCAGGCGAAGGGCTCGACCCTGGTGATCCGCAACAAGTCAGCTCTGCGAGTACTCGCCAGCAACGGCTGAGGTTTCAAATCAGTCGCCATGTGCTAACGGTCACCCAAAAGGGTGACTCCAGTCACTGTGTTATCGAGACGCGGGGCTTATCACAGCAGTATGGCGAGTGCAATTCAAACCAGTTGTGTCGAATGCGTCTCGCGATCAGACCGGCTGTTTTGCGATCTTCCCGCGGACGCGCTGGAGGCGTTCAATCGGATCAAAACGGTGAACCCTCATTTGCGCGGCAGTGTGCTGTTTCGCGAGGCTACCCCGGCACGCGGCATTTTCCTGCTTTGTGAAGGTAAGGCAAGACTCTCCGTGTGCTCAGAGTCAGGTAAACGATTGACGCTGCGGATCGCAGGACCTGGAGAAGTCCTTGGGCTCAGTGCGGCCCTTTCCGGGACTCCGTATGAAGTGACGGCGGAGACATTGGAAGACTCGCAGGTGGCGTTCGTCAAGCGCAAGGATTTGCTGCAATTCCTGCATGACTACCGCGAAGCCTGCCTGCAGGTCGTGCATTTGCTGAGCGAGGATCTGCACGTCGCGTATGATCGCGTGCGCGCGGTAGGTTTGGGCAGGACCAGGCATCCTCGGGTTGCCCACGTGAACTGATCTGGCTTGGGCAGTGGCATGACACCGCGCGGCAGCGCTTGCTCCCCTCGTAAGCCGGAGTCTGCTCCCCTTTTTTGCCTATACTGCTTCCCTTCGAATCACTCTGATTGAACCCGCGACGTTTTTTCACGTTCCATTGCCGTGTGACCCGGATCACCCCTGGAAGTGAGACGACTCACTGCTGGGAGAGACATGCTCGCGAAGAATACAAACGAGGGCAGAGATTGAACCGCAAAAAGGTGAGGACGGGATGAACGAGGCTCAAGCGGCGGGGAGTGGCGTGGGGTGGGCAGGGAGGCGGTCGTGGGTCGGCTGGGTATTCGTAGCCCTGCTGACGTCCGGTGCATTTGCGGCGAACAAGTCCGCGAAGACTCCAAAGCCGACCAACGAAGACTGCCTGGCCTGCCACAATGATTCGACCCTGACGACCGAGGTCAACGGCAAGTCCATCAGCCTTTACGTCAACGCGGACAATTTCAAGAATTCCATCCACGGGGGCATGTTCGCATGCGTGGACTGCCATACCGATGTGAAGACGTCACCGCATGAGAACACTCCGGCAAAGATTTCCTGTTCCTCCTGCCACTCTGATGAGCAAGCCGCTTACGAGCGCAGTTTTCACGCAAAGGCCATCCGGGCTGGAGACGGGAAAGCCGCGACTTGCGTAGATTGCCACGGCAGTCCGCATGAACTTCTTCCCGCCAGCGACCCAAAATCGCGCGTGAATCACGCGAACATTCCGGCGACCTGCGGCGCCTGCCATGGGCAGAAATTTGTCATGGAGGCCAGCGGGCACAGCGCCCAGCCCTTCATTTCGTATGAACAAAGCGTGCACGGCCGGGCTGTGGCAGCCGGCTCGGAAAAGGCGGCGGTTTGCACGGATTGCCATGGCACCCATGAAATCCTGGGGGCAGGGGACTCGAAGTCGCCGATCTTCAAGTTCAATGTTCCGGCGACCTGTGCGAAGTGTCACCAAGGTGTGGAACAGGAGTTCATGCAGAGCATCCACGGGCAGGCGGTGTCACGAGGAAACGGGCAGGCGCCGGTATGCACAGATTGTCACGGAATCCATTCCATCAAGTCGCACATCGATTCGAACTCGTCGGTTTCCGCGCAGAATCTGGCGCGAGTGACTTGTGCCCGCTGCCATGAAGGGGTGCGGCTTTCGCAGGAATTCGGCGTGGAAGGACGGCGAGCTACCACGTACTTGGCCAGCTACCACGGGCTGGCGTCGGAACTGGGCTCGGCCATTGTGGCGAACTGCGCCAGTTGTCATGGAGTACATAACATTCTGCCCTCGAGCGATTCCCGCTCCACCATCAACCGCGCGAATCTGGTGAAGACCTGCGGGCAATGCCATCCCGGAGTGACAGAGAAGTTCGTTCTGGCAAAGGTGCACGTAGACGCACCACTATCTGCCGACATGGGCAGCGTGGCGGTCCGCTGGATACGGAAGCTCTACCTCAGTCTGATTGCTGTGGTGATCGGCGGCATGGTGTTGCACAACCTGCTGATCTGGAGAAAGAAAGCCATTCTGCGGCGGGAACAGCAGCATCGCACGGTTACGCGCATGAACCCGAACCAGCGGGTGCAGCACGTGATCCTGTTCAGCAGCTTCATCGTGCTCGTCATCACGGGATTCGCGCTCAAATACCCGGACTCGTGGTTTGCAGCATTGCTCGGGATGAGCGAAAAGGTGCGGGGCATCATGCATCGCGTGGCGGGCGTCGTGCTGATTGGCATGGGCGTTTACCACGCCGTGTACGCGTGCTTAACGCGCGATGGCCGCCGTCTAATACTCGATTTCCTGCCTGCTCCCAAAGATGCGACCGACTTCTGGGGCACCATGCGCTACTACCTGAACTGGAGCGACCGCAGGCCCGAGTTTGGACGATTCAACTACGCGGAGAAGGCGGAATACTGGGCCCTGGTGTGGGGCGTAATTGTGATGGCCACGACCGGCATCATGCTGTGGGCCAAGATGTCCGTTGGGCATCTGGTGCCACGCTGGTGGCTCGATGTGGCGACGGCGATCCATTTCTATGAAGCCGTGCTCGCGACGCTCGCGATCGTCGTGTGGCACTTCTATCAGGTCTTCCTGGACCCTGATGTCTATCCCATGAACTGGGCCTGGTGGGACGGGAGAATGTCTTTCGAGCACTACCGCGAGGAGCACGAGCTGGATACCGAGACACTGCTGCAAGCAGCCAGCCTGGAGGTCGCTCCAGAAGCGGTGCCCGGCGGCGAGAAGACGAATCACAGTTTGGATTCCAATCACGATGTCAAAGACGAAGTTGCGGGGAACGACGAGGCCGCTGACGTAGTGAGCACTCGGGATCCTTAATCCGAAAAGAATCAGAGCTTGCTTGAGGAGTATTCTGGGACAGAATTTGTGCCCAAATACAGCGAGCGCACCGATCGTACGCGGTGAGTCGATCAGGAAAGGGAGACTCAGGAATGGCCGAACCGGGAGCCGAGACTAACAACAAGAGTGGAATCGCCCGCTGGCGCGAGCTGTTGCAGAATCGCACGTCCATTATTGGTTTAGCCGTAGCGCTGGTCGCTTTGGGCAACATTGTCTTCCTGTTCTTTATTGATCTGACATCGAAGCGTCCGAGCCCGTACGTAGGAATTCTGGCCTATATGGTCGCGCCGGGGTTCCTGATCCTGGGGCTAGTGCTCATCGGGCTCGGGATCTGGTACGACTACCGGCAGCGACGCGCCCCGGGACAGGCGCCGGCTTTGAGGCTGGACTTCAGCGATCCCAGCCAGAAAGGTGCAGCCGCATTCTTTCTGAGTTTCGTAGTGGTTTTCATCGGGCTAAGCGTGGTCGGTAGTTACCGCGCCTATGAGTTCACCGACTCGGTGCAATTCTGCGGGCAGCTGTGCCATTCGGTGATGAATCCGGAGCTTACGGCTTACCAGTTGTCACCGCACGCCCGCGTCGCTTGTGTGGAGTGCCATGTGGGATCGGGCGCAACCTGGTATGTGAAGTCGAAGTTGTCGGGCGCGCGGCAGGTGTTCGCGACGGCATTCAACACCTACCCGCGGCCCATCCCGACACCGGTTCACAACCTGCGCCCGGCGCAGGAGACCTGCGAACAGTGCCACTGGCCCAAGAAGTTTTACGGCGCGCAGCTCAAAGTGTTCACTCATTACTCCAGCGACGAAAAAAATACCCCGCGGCAAATCCGCCTACTGATCAAGACGGGCGGCGGAGATCCCGCGACGGGCGCACCGGAGGGAATTCACTGGCACATGAATATCTCCAACGAGATTACCTACGTCGCGGCCGACGAGCAGCACCAGGTGATCCCGTATGTTCGAGTGAAAGACCCGCAAGGCCGGATTACGGAGTATTTCGCGAAGGATTCTTCGCTCACGAAAGATCAAATCGCGAAGGCAACCAAGCGGCGAATGGATTGCGTGGATTGCCACAATCGTCCGACGCACATCTATATTCCTCCTGACGTGGCGGTCGACCAGTCGTTGCTGGCACGACGCCTTGATCCCTCTCTGCCTTTTGTGAAGCAGCAGTCGGTCGAAGCATTGACCGCAAAGTACGCAACCACCGACGCGGCCATGGAAGGCATCGCGAAGGCGATCCCGCAGTTCTACGAAACGAAGTACCCGGACCTGAGCAAGAGCAAGCAACTCGAGATTCGCGCGGCCGTGGATGAGTTGCAGCGCATCTATCGCAGCACGACCTTTCCGGAAATGAAGCTGGACTGGAGGACTCACCCGAACAATATTGGCCACTTCTACTTCGCCGGATGCTTCCGATGCCACGACGGGCAGCACGTGAGCCCGGAAGGCAAAGTGGTGCGCAAGGACTGCGATATCTGCCACGCGGTGCTCGAACAACAGGAGGGTGCGGTTCGTTTGACCGCGGTGGAGGGAGTTTCCTTCCAGCATCCCGTGGATCTTGGAGACATCACCCAGGTGACCTGCAGCGACTGCCACACCGGCGGAGTGGGTCCGTAGATCAAGACAGATCAATAACTTAGCAGAGTGATTGCCATCACAATCGCTCGTGACACCAGTCACGGATGCGATGTTCATGGTTCTCTATCGTTGAGACCGAGGGTGGGAGTAGTCCAAGGACAGGTAGGGAGGAGACCAGCATGGCTCCAACGAACGGCAACGGACAGCATCCGGCGCATGGCACCGAAAGCAAGCCCAGGCTTATCTTCTGGGAAGTCACCAAAGGTTGTAACCTGCGCTGCATCCACTGCCGGGCGACGGCCACGGAACTGAGCTCTCCCACGGACCTCTCCACTCACAACGCGCTCGGCATCATCGACCAGATCGCCGCGGTTGGGAATCCCATCCTGGTCCTGAGCGGCGGGGAACCGCTCTATCGTTCCGACATTTTCCAATTGGCGAAGTACGGAACGGACAAGGGATTGCGTGTGGCCCTGGCGACGAACGGAACCCTGGTGACCAAGGAAGTGGCGCGGATGATCGTCGATTCTGGCGTGAAGCGAGTCTCGATCAGCCTGGATGGCGCGGATTCGCTTACGCACGATACATTTCGCGGAATTCCGGGTGCATTCGACGCTGCGGTGGCAGGCCTGCGAAACCTGAAAGCGCTAGGCATGTCGGTTCAGATCAACATGACGATCGCTCGCCACAATGCGAAGCAACTGCCGCAGGTGCTTGAGTTGGCGAAGTCCCTGGGTGCGGACGCGCTGCATACGTTCCTGCTGGTCCCGGTGGGCTGCGGTGTGGACATTGCTGCCGAGCAGATGGTGCCTCCGGAAGAATACGAAGCGATGCTGAACTGGTTTTACGATCGCTCTCTCGAAGGCGGGATCGAACTGAAAGCTACCTGTGCTCCACACTACTTCCGTGTGGTGCGGCAGCGACGGGTTGCCGAGCGCCATTCTGCAGAGGCGGCCAAAGCGGCGGCTACCGCTGTCACACCCGCCTCTCCTGCCATTGGGCCGACCGAGATGATGATGCCGGGTTCGACGGGAATTGAATTCAAGCTGAGCGGAGTGGAGCCGAGCCACGCTGGCCATCCAGGTCAGATGGCGCGCATGGTGCATCCTGGCGGACATCCGTCCGATATGAATGCGATGACCAAGGGCTGCCTGGCAGGAACGGGCGTGTGCTTCCTCTCGCATGAGGGCGAAGTTTATCCCTGCGGATACCTGCCGGCGCTGGCGGGCGATTTGAGGAAGCAGCCGTTTGCGGACATCTGGGCAAATTCGGTGGTATTCAATCAGCTGCGCGATACCGGCAACCTGAAAGGAAAATGCGGCTGCTGCGAATTCCGAAACGTCTGCATGGGCTGCCGCGCAAGAGCGTTTGCCGCTACGGGAGACTTCCTGGACGAAGAGCCGTTCTGTGTCTACCAGCCAAAGATGGCGAAGCTGAAAGACGGCAAAGAAGAGCACGAACCGGTGCTTACGGTAATTCGCTAAGAGGGAAATTCAGCAGGCCAGCTGATCGCGCGAAATCTTCAGTCCGTTCAGATTGCCGAGCACAGTCACGGCGATCGACTCGGGGCGGAAGAAGTCATTCGACATTTCCTGCAAGTCTTCCGTTGTGACGCCCTCAATCTTCTCAATCAGCTCGTCTAGGCCGTAGAATCGGTCGAAATACATTTCCTGACGCGCCAGATTCGACATGCGCGCCGTCGAAGACTCAAGCGATAGCATGAGACTGCCTTTGAGCTGGTCCTTGGAGCGGCGCAGCTCTTCCTCGGGGACCAGTTCGTTCTTCAGCTTGCGGAATTCCGACACCACGGATTGAACCACTTTCCCAGCTGACTCGCGCGAGGTTCCGGCGTAAACGCACAGGCATCCCGTGTCGCGGTAGGGATTCAGGTCACTGTAAATCGCGTAGGCGAGTCCTTGCCGCTCGCGAATATTCTGGAAAAGCCGGGAGCTCATGCCTCCGCCCAGCAGAGTATTCAAAATGTAGGAAGCGTAACGCTTCTCGTGCGCGATGGGATGCGAGGGTACTCCGATGCAGATCTGGACCTGCTCCAGGGATTTCTTGTTGCGCAAGATGATGCGCGAAACCACCTTCGGCGGTAGCGAGTGGAAGCCGTTCTTGAGAGGCTTCATGTGGCTGAAATGCTTCGAGACCAATTCCACGAACCGGGCATGGTTGAGATGGCCGGCAGCGGAAATAATGAGGTTGCCTGGGGAGAACCGCTGCCCGTAGAAATCGAGGACGACAGGCTGTTCGAACTTCTTCACCGTCTCGCGCGTACCGAGGATCGGCTTGCCTAACGGGTGATCCTTCCAGAAGCTCTGGGTGAAGATTTCGTGAACCAGGTAGTCGGGATTGTCCTCGTCCATCTTGATTTCTTCGAGGATGACGCCGCGTTCGCGAGTGATGTCGTCGACCGCGAAGACCGGATTCAGAACCAAGTCGCTGAGCACGTCGAGAGCGATGGGAAGGTGCTCGTCGAGGACTTTCACGTTGAAGCAGATGCACTCTTTGGCGGTGAACGCGTCCATGTTCCCGCCGATGGAGTCGACCTGGCGAGCAATAGCCTCTGCTGTGCGATTTCGCGTTCCCTTGAAGACCATGTGCTCGATGAAATGGGAGATGCCATTCCACTGGGGGTCTTCATCCCGGGAACCGGTTTTGATCCAAATGCCGATCGAAATCGAGCGGATGTGTTCCATCTGCTCGGTGATGACCGTCAGGCCGTTGGGCAAGACTTCACGACGAATATTGCGTACTTCTTCAACCATAACTTTCTTGCCCCACTTGGGGCGAAACGATGGACGCGGTGGCTGCTTCTATTCTCACACACCGTCGCCAACAGTGGGAACAATGTTAACCACTTATTATCAATGACATAGCAGAATTTCTGAGATCAGAGCCGAAATTGAGCCAAGACCGCCCAAACCGCCGACAATAAGTACTAGAATCGCAATGAAAACTTCTGGCCCCAATACCTGTATGCCCGACTCGAAACCGGAAACTCTCTTAGGCCTTGATCTTCAAGAGCTTACAGCTCTGGTGGAGCGAGCCGAGGAGCCAGCCTACCGGGCTCGTCAACTGTTTGATGCTATTTACCGGCAACGGGTTCAGTCGACAGCGGAGATCTCAACCATACCAAGAGATTTCCGGCGGAACCTGGAAGATCAGGGGCTATCCCTTGGGGGGCCAGCCATCGAGAAGAAATTCTTGTCTCAGGATGGGACGGTCCGCTACCTGGTTCAGTTTGCAGACGGGCAGAGCGTAGAGACTGTCTGGATGCCCGAAGGTGACGACGGCGAGGCTGGGGATGGCAGTGAAGCGGGCGATGATGCAGAGCAATCCGCCGGCTTCAGACGAAGCCGGGCGACTATTTGTGTTTCCAGCCAGGTCGGATGCGCGGTCGATTGCCAGTTCTGCATGACCGCGTTGCTCGGGATTAAGCGAAATCTGAGCGCGGGTGAGATTGTGGGCCAAGTCTGTGCGGTCCTGAACGACCAGCAGGTGTCGCCGCCGCAGGAGAGGGTCAACCTGGTTTTCATGGGGATGGGCGAACCGTTTCTTAACTATGAAAACTTCGTGAAGGCGGTCGGGCTTCTGGTGGAAGGGGTCGGGATTCCCGAGCCAAGAATGACGGTGTCGACGGCTGGCATCGTGCCTCGTATTTACGATTTTGGACAGGAAGCGGTGAGGCCGAAGCTCGCGATTTCTTTAAACGCTTCGAACGATGAGTTGCGAACACGGCTCATGCCGATCAACCGCAAGTGGAATCTGGAAAAGCTCCTGGCCGCGGCACGTGATTTTCCCCTGCGCAGGCGTGAGCGATTGACGTTCGAATATGTGCTGCTGAACGAAGTCAACGATGGCCGGCAGAATGCGCGCGAGGTCGTGGAATTAGTTAGGGGTTTGCGAGCCAAGGTCAATTTGATCGCGCTCAATCCCGGGCCGGAGATCGGTTTTACGATCCCCTCTGAACAGCGGGTTTTGGAGTTCCAGAAGGAACTTCTGAGCGCGAACATTCCGACATTCATTCGGAAGCCGCGCGGCCGCGACATCTTTGCGGCGTGTGGTCAGCTGAAGCGGACGGCAGAGTTGGTCACGCTTTCCTGAGAACTTTCTCCCGATGACTCACGACGGTTTATCTCGGTAACTTACGATCCGGAGAATGTGTCTTGACACGACATTCCTGGCAGTTGGCAAATTTGAAAAGGTTGGAGTAGGCTTTGGCTCCTATGAACGATTGGATATTGTGGCCGCAGAGGCCGCGGCTTCGGCGAGATCACATGTGGCGAGACGGAATTCTCTTGCTGGTCGCGTTGGTTATTTTTGTGGTCACCGCAGCCGCTGCGAACTTTACCCTGGAACAGGTGCTGAGTTCACCGTTCCCGTCAGGCTTGATCGCAGCCACTAAGGCCAGCCGAGTCGCCTGGGTGTTCGACGCGAAGGGCAGCAAAAATGTGTGGGTAGCCGATGGTCCAAGTTTCGCCGCGCGTGCCGTTACACACTACGAGGGTGATGAGGGCGAACCGATTGCCAGCCTGCGCATTACTCCTGATGGGCGCACCCTCTTGTTCGCACGGGGTAGTGAAACCAATGAAATGGGACGTGTGGCGGACCCGACGAGTGCCGTGTTGGCCCGCAAGCAAGAGGTGTGGGCGGTAGATGTGGAAAGCGGTAGATACCGCCTCTTGGGCGAGATGGGGTGTGGTGACGAGGGCTGCGAGGATATCCAGCTTTCGCCCGACGGACAGTTCGCAGTATGGGCGGCAAAGAAGCAACTCTGGATTGCTCCAGTGTCAGGAGCGACTCCAGCGCACCAGCTTACTGACATTCGGGGAGAGAACCTAAACCCCAAATGGTCACCCGACGGAAGGCGGATCGCGTTTGTCAGCCACCGCGGCGATCACAGCTTCGTTGCTATCTTCGACTTCGGGAACGAGGTGGTTTCCTACTTGTCGCCCAGCGTCGATCGCGACATTTTGCCCCGATGGTCTGACGACGGGAAGCAGCTGGCGTTCGTGCGCCTTCCCGGCATCCAGCAGAAACTCGCTCTAATTCCGCAGAGAGCCACACCCTGGAGCATCTGGATTGCCGATGTGGGAACAGGTCACGCAAAAGAGGTGTGGCACAGCGGAACGGACATGAGCGATTCGTTCCCTGAGATGGCGGCTGACGCGTCATTCCATTTTGCAGCCAATGACAGGCTGGCCTTTGCCTCGGAGCAGGATGGCCGTAACCATTTGTACTCAATCCCGGTAGCGGGGGGAGCGCCGCTGCTGCTCACTCCGGGAAATTTTGACGTCGAAGAGGTTGTCCTCAGCAGGGACCGCCGCTCGTTGCTTTACACGTCCAATCAGGACGATGTGGATCGTCGCCACATCTGGCGGGTGATGACAGAGGGAGGGCCGCCGCGAGCCATCACGAAAGGCGAAACGATGGAATGGAGTCCGGTGGAAACCGGCCAGGGTGATGATTTGCTCAGCCTCGGCTCCACTGCGACCACTCCCGCCATGCCGTATCGCATCACGCCTCAAGGCCGAACGGTCCTGCCTGGCACGGCGTTGCCGGCGGATTTTCCTTCCAATCAACTAGTCGTGCCGCGGCAGGTGATCTTCAAGAGCGAGGACGGACTCGAGATCCACGGCCAACTATTCGAGCCCAGGGAGAAGCGCGGCAGCGGGCCGGCACTGATCTTTATGCACGGCGGTCCGGTGCGGCAGATGATGCTCGGATTTCACTACATGTACTACTACCACAACGCTTACGCCATGAATCAGTACCTGGCAAGCCTGGGGTACGTAGTGCTTTCCGTGAATTATCGCCTCGGCATCATGTACGGCAGGGCTTTTCGCGAGCCGGCGGACGGCAGTTGGCGCGGAGCATCTGAGTATAAGGACATTCTGGCGGCCAGAAGATTCCTGCAGACACTGCCGAACGTCGATGCAGGCAAGATTGGTTTATGGGGCGGTTCGTACGGTGGCTATATGACGGCCCTGGGGCTGGCACGCAATTCGGATCTGTTTGCCGCAGGCGTTGATATGCACGGCGTGCACGACTGGTCACAGTTTCTCTCGCGTTGGGAAAACCGGCCCGGCGCTCCGGACTGGGAGGAAGCCAGAAAACTGGCTTTTGAGTCATCGCCGGACGCGTCGGTGGCACACTGGAAATCGCCGGTGCTGCTGATCCACGGCGATGATGATCGCAACGTGCCGTTCAGCCAGACGGTAGACCTGGCGCAACGACTTCGGGAAAGACATGTTCAGTTCGAAGAGCTGATCTTCCCGGATGAGGTTCACGACTTCCTTCGGTGGAAGGATTGGGTCAGGGCATATTCGGCGGAGGCGGATTTTTTTGATCGTGAGCTCAGGAGTTCGAAGCCGCCTGCCAAAGAGAAATGAAGCAGTGGTTACGGCGTGGGCCGGAGGGGAAGGGTGAGGCCCGCCCTATCGTTCGCATCAGCACTTTTCCATGATGCCAGGTACTGGCGGCGTTCCTTGGCCGTCAGATCGGAAGTATTGGTTGCGGGTAATTCGATTCGAAAGAGCGCGCCGTTAGGATGGCTCTGGCAGAGGATTCGGCCATTATGTTCGTTCACAATCCCGTAGCATGCGCGCAGGCCCGTTCCGCTGTCCTGACCTCCCTGCTGAGCCGCAGGAAGGGCACTCGCTGCCGACGTGTTGGGTGTACGCCTCTCCATTCGGTGGCTGTTGAATTCGAGGCACACGAAGTCGTCGAGCTTGCATGTGGTGACTGTCAGTGTGCCGCCTGATTCCTCAATCGCGTGATTCGCATTGGCAATGAGGTGGAGGCAAACCTGGAGCAGTTGGTTCGAGTCTCCAAGAATCTGAGGTAGTTGAAGCTCGGGATCGAACCTTGATTCTATCTTCAGAGCCTGCAGTTCAGGCTCTGCGAGCTTTAGAGCGGTTTGAGCCAAAGTGTTGGCGTCAATAACCGTCTTTTCCGTGGGACCCTGTCGGGCGAAGCTAAGGAGGCTCGACACAAGTGCCTTGGTACGGCGGACGTGCTGGCCAATTCGTTCGGCCACGGCTCGTTGTTCGGGCTCCATAGGGGTTCCGATCAAGAGCTCGGAATACCCCAGCATGGCGGTGAGCGGATTGTTCAACTCGTGCGCTGCCCCCGCGACCAGTTGGCCGAGGGAAGCAAGCTTTTCGGACTTTACCAGTTGTCCTTGGAGGCGCTGCAGATTGTCGAAGGATTCCCGGGAGGTGCGGATGAGGCGCAGGAGTTCACGGTCGAGCAGATGCTGACGCAGAAAGACCATGGCGCCGAGCACGATCATCGCTCCAAGAGTTAGAACGATCCGGAATGTGCGCACTCGAGGAGGCGCCGCGATGTTGGCAATCGACCAGGCAGCGAATAAAGGAAGGGAGAAGACGGCGATCATTCCGAACCGTGCCACCCAGACGCCATGGGCACGGGGCTTCGTGCCTTCCTCTGGTTTCGGGGCAGAGTCATACGCGAGTACTCCGATCAAGGTGACCCACGCCATCGACACCGCTAGCGGCACGTCGTACAAACTCCCGGTATAGTAGAACTGCTTTTGGATAGCCCAATTCGCGATGTAGGAGCTTGCAGCATACATCAAGCTCGCGCCGAACCAGTGGGCGTAGATTTTGCTCCAGCTGCCTCTGGTTCGAGACCAGAGTAAGGCCAGGCCAGCCAGCAGCACCAGTTTTTCGGTCAGATAAAGCGCATTGAGGTTGCGGTAATAGGCGAGTTCGTCGTAATGGGCGTATTGCCAGGGGATGACGGTGAACAGGTACAGGTAGATCCACCATACCAGCAGGAGAATGAAGTCGAGAGTGCCGAGCCGGGAGGTCGGGTCATCATGTTTGCTGTGCGGCTGCAAAACGAGGGCAGCCATCATGGGAACGATGTGGATAAAAATTACAATGTCACCGACAAATGCGTTGGGCACATCCGTGCGCAGCAGAACCTCGAAATAGACCCAGAGCAGTTGGTAGGAGAGCCAGAACGTCATGCCCAGGGTCATCAGCAACCAGAACAGTCGGGTGCGACCGCGCTCGTTCAGTGCATTCCTGAGCACGGCCGCGGTGCCGGAGAGCAACAGGACGCACTGTGTGATGTCGCTAAGAACCGTAAGCTGAAAATTCTGGGAAAATAGCAGGGAAGCGATGGCTTGAGCAAAGACGAGACCCGCGACGGCCAAAACCCAGAGTTTTGAATTTTCAGACACGAATCCGCCCTGCCGGAATTCTAGACGTGAAACCTGCAGGTCGCAGGTAACTTTGGTAACACGTTGTGTTTTTGGAAGGGCGCTGATTTCATGGGGCCTAGCGGGATCGAAGTTGTTGTTGCTCCGAACCCCCGCCATCAATAAGCTCCAGTAAGCGCTGGATTGCAAGGCAAGAATCCATTGTCAAAGCTGCTACTGCAGTCACGGTTTATACGACGGCTCCAAGCCCCTATGGAGCCAAGCGAGATTCGTCGCACCGAACGATGGCTGGCGACGGCACGGGTCTCCCTGGCCATTTCCGCGTTAGTCGCGATCTGGATGGATCCGACTGTAATCGGGTATTCCCCCTGGGCCTACTGGCTGCTGGGCGTGTACGTGGTGCACAGCGTTGTGGTCATGATGCTGCTTCGGTTCCGGCAGCAATCGACCGTGGCCTTTCGCATGGTGGTGCATGCGGCGGATATCGTTTGGCCCGGATTGATCTCGGTGTTTGCTCTTGGGGAGAGCAACCCGTTCTTCCTGTTCTTTATTTTCGTGCTGGCTGCTGCGGCATATCGCTGGGGTCTGATGGAGACCCTGGCCACCGGAGTCTCAGCCGTGACTCTGCTGTGGATCGAGAGCGCTGTGGTCAGCAGGGGGATGATTCCCTGGACGACGGATTTTCTGGTTCGGCATCACTTGCCGCGCCTAAGTATCGATCTGACGCAACTCGAGCCCAGGCACCTGTTCATGCGTACCGTCTACCTGCTGGTGATGAGCTGGTTGCTCGGGTACATGGCGGAACAGCAGAAGCAATTGCGCGCCGAGAAGGCCGTGATCGCCAGAATTCTCGGACGGGCGCGGGTCGAGCTGGGGCTGACCGGGACTCTCCAGCAGATTCTGGGGGAAGTGCTCTCGATGTACCGCGGCAAACGTGCTCTGATCGCTTCGCAGGAGGCGAACAGTTACAAGGTGTTCCTGGGCGAGTTGAGGGAGGCCGAAGACAGCACCACGCCGATTGCCTGGATTGAATCCGCCACAACCGATCACGAGATTTTCCTGTACGATTCTCCCGCCGACACCTGCTATGCAGTCAGTAAAGGGGACTCATTCGACCTCCTGGCCCTCGATCGACACGGGATGCGAGTGCGTAATATTCCGGCGGACTTTCTCCCTCGGTTGAAGGGTCACTACGATTTCCAATCTCTGGCCACCGTTTCATTCGTCTTCGGGCAGGAATGGACGGGCCGCATATTTCTCTTCGACGCCCAGCTGACGGGCGACCGCGAGGAGGAACTAAGATTTCTACAGGAACTGGTGCGGCAAGTGGGGCCGGCGGTTTACAACGTCTACCTGATTCGAAGGTTGAGGCTGAAGGCGGGGGCGATCGAAAGAGCACGATTTGCCAGGGAATTGCACGACGGGGCGGTGCAGTCGTTGATCGCGATGGAGATGCAGGTAGATGTTCTGCGACGCCAGTCGGCCACGCAGCAGGTGCCGGTCACTGAGGAGCTAGGAAGGATCCAGGGACTGCTCCGCGAGGAGGTGCTCAAGCTGCGCGAACTGATGCAGCAAATGAAATCCCTCGAGGTCGATGCCAAGAAGCTCGTACCTTTCCTGACCGACACCGTGGAAAGATTCCAGCGGGAGACCGGAATCGCAGCCCGATTTGTTGCCGAAGCTTCGGAAGTAGACATGCCACCTCGGGTGTGCAGGGAACTGGCACGCATCGTCCAGGAAGGGCTGGTGAACGTTCGCAAGCACAGCGGCGCAGCCCACGTTTTAGTCCGTCTGGCCGAGCGGGACAGCGGATGGAAGCTCATTCTTGAGGACGACGGACAAGGATTTCCGTTCTCGGGACGCCTTTCTCATTCTGATCTCGAACAAATAAGCAAAGGGCCGTTGGTAATTAAGGAACGGGTTCGTTTGATTGAGGGGGAACTCACGATAGAATCGAGCCCGGGCAAAGGTTCACGGCTGGAGGTCAGCATTCCCCAAAAGCGGGAAGCCACGTATGGACATTAAGAAAGCGTCAATCCGGATTGTGATCGCGGACGACCATCCGATATTCCGGGATGGGCTGCGGAGACTTCTCGAGGCGGAGCAGAACCTGAAAGTGATCGGCGAAGCCTGCGATGGCACCGAGGCAGTGAAGCTGGCGCGCCAACTCAAGCCCGACATTCTGTTGCTCGATCTTGCCATGCCACGCCAGCCAGGTTTGGAAGCCCTGCGAGATTTAAGTACGGGACAAGCAGGCTCGGTCCGGGTGATTCTCCTGACGGCGGCTGCGGAAAAGAATCAGATTGTCGAAGCCTTGCAGCTGGGCGCGCGCGGAGTCGTGCTGAAGGACTCTGCTACGCAGCTGCTGCTGAAGAGCATTCACACCGTGATGTCGGGTGAATACTGGGTCGGGCGCGAGAGTGTTTCGAACCTCGTCCAATATTTGAGGACGCTAGTTCAGTCGTCGGGCGAAGAAGCGCGGCAGAAGAAGTTCGGACTGACGCCGCGCGAGCTGGAAGTCGTGTCCGCGGTGGTGGCGGGCTACTCCAATAAGGAAATTGCGGAGCACTTCAAGATCAGCGAGGACACCGTCAAACATCATCTGAGCAATATCTTCGACAAGTTAGGAGTCTCGACTCGTCTGGAGCTTGCGCTGTTTGCAGTCAATCAGTCGCTTCCCTTAAAGAGTATCGCGTAAATAATTGATTTAAGAATACTTACAGACTTAAGCAGTCGCCGCCAATATGGCACTTTCGTGCCATGCCGGAACACGTTCGGGCCATTGGCTCTTCTCCAGTCGAAACATAATATCTGCACAAGGTCAGGGGCGATTTCTGCTTTGCCTTTGCGGCGGAAACTGAAATTAGATCCCTTCATTTTTGTGGTGTGTTTTGGAAAGTGAGGATTTGTGTCGAAACTATTCAGCCAACTCTGGTCGGATGAACAAGGTCAGGATATTGCCGAGTATGCCGTTATGCTGGCAGTGATTCTGGTCATCGTGATTGGAACGGTCCGTCTGATCGGTTCCAACGCCAACACCGTGTTCTCGTCGGTCGGCAGCGCGATTCAGTAAAAGCCGGGGACAGGCCTTCCCGAGCGCCTGTTTAGCTCCCCGCCCTTCCCTGTAACGCCCCAGCCATCGCGAGTGTCTCGTACTGTAATCACTAGCCGTGTTTGTGTCCCAGAGTGAACCGCGGGGGCCGTTCGGCCGTGCCTGCCACTAGGATGTGCGGGATTGCGGACGTAAGGCTTTCTTCCACCGAGGGTTAGGACGCCAGTTACCTTAGGCGGAGGTAGCAGCACGGGCTTGCAACCTGCAGCATCCCCAGGGTTCGCTAGCAGAGGACGACTTTGTCACTGTGAATGCCCCTGGTGGCGTTGCGCGAATCCACCACCAGCTGCGATTCGTTCACGATCTTTTGATAGTCGTAGTCGGAGTGATCGGTAACGATCAGAACGCAGTCATACTGTTTCAGGTTGTCCAGCGGTGCGCATTTCATCTGCAAGTCATACTTGCGGCCCTTCCCGATCATAGGGAAATAGGGATCGTTGTAGCTGACTTGAGCGCCTTCCTTCTGAAGCAACTCGATAATCGTGAGCGCGGGCGATTCACGCAGGTCGTCGATATCTTTCTTGTACGCCACACCCAGCACCAGCACTTTCGAACCGTTGATCGCCTTATGGTGCTTGTTCAGCGCTCCCACCACAGATGCCAGGACATGGTATGGCATGGCAGTGTTGATTTCGCCCGCGAGTTCGATGAAGCGCGTGCGGAAGTCCCACTCCTTGGCTTTCCAGGAGAGATAGAACGGATCGACAGGAATGCAATGGCCCCCCAAGCCCGGTCCGGGATAGAAGGGATGGAATCCGAAGGGCTTCGTGGAGGCAGCTTCGATTATTTCCCAGATATCCAGACCCATTCGCAGACTTAGAAGTTTTAGTTCATTGACCAGAGCTATATTCACGCAGCGGTATATATTTTCCAGCAGCTTGGTCATCTCCGCGGCGGCGGGGGAAGATACGCGTACGGTTCGAGTAAAGATGGCGCCGTAGAGCGCGGACGCCAATTCAGCGGCCTGCGACTCCAGTCCTCCAATCACTTTTGGGATATCCCGCCGGGCCACAGTTGTGTTGCCGGGGTCTTCTCGTTCCGGAGAGAAGGCCACGAAGAATTCACCATTAGCATTCACAGCGGCTGCGTTTCGGGCTGCCTTAAGTCCATGGGTGTTCTCTTTTTCAAGAATTGGGATCAGGACTTCCTCGGTCGTGCCAGGATAAGTGGTGCTCTCCAGAACTACCAAATGCCCTGCCCTCAGGTGAGGAGCAATGGCATGGGCCGTGTTCGTAATGTAGCTAAGGTCGGGCTCATGATGCTCGTCGAGCGGCGTGGGAACGCAGATTATGATAGCGTCCATCTCCGTCAGCCTGGAGTAGTCGGCCGTGGCGGAGAAGCCGTGCGCTCGCGCGTTCTGGATCTCCTCGGCAGCGATCCGGAAGATGTATGAGCCTCCCTGGGCAAGCGTGTCGACCTTGCGCTTATCGATGTCGAATCCCGTGACCGGGAACTTCTGCTCCACGTACAGGAGCGCGAGCGGCAAGCCAACGTAGCCCAATCCGATGATGGCGACGCGCGCTTGGCGACTGTCGATTCTGCTCTTTAGTTCGGAAAAAGGAGTGCTCGATACGGAAGGAGTGCTCATATGGTTTTAAGACTGATATCTTTTCAATTCTAGCACCCAGAGATTTGCCGCTTTCGCCGCGGCTGTTACAGGAATGGTTACGGGCGTCACCTAGTACCGTGCGTGGAGGCTGGAAATCCAGGAGAACATGAGGAAACTGCAGGTTGGTTTGCTGCTGTTGCTTCTCGGGGCTGCGCTTGCTTCGGTTTCGGGGGCGTTTCTTATCGTCGACAAGCCGGAGAGGTCGGATGCGATCCTCGTGCTCGCCGGCGAAACTGATCGGCGTCCGGCGCGCGCCCTTGAACTTCTGGAACAGCGCTATGCCCCCACTGTGATCATCGACGTTCCGGCCACGGAAAAGATCTACCAGTGGAGCTTGACCGAACTGGCCGAGAAATATGCTGCCAGTCTTCCCCGGGGTTCAGCGGTCAGAATCTGCCCGATCGTGGGACTATCAACACGTGATGAGGCCAAGGATGCGTTGAGATGCATACAGCAGACCGGGGGGCAGAGGATCTTGTTGGTAACGTCGGACTATCACACACGCCGCGCATTGAGCATCTACCGAACGAGGTTCCCCGACTTTACCTTCAGCGTGGCCGCGGCGTACGACCCCAAACAGTTCGGCGCACGATGGTGGCGACACCGGCAATGGGCTAAGACGTATGTGGACGAATGGCTTCGTTTGCTCTGGTGGGAAGCGGTCGAGCGCTGGAGATAGAAGATGATAGAGGTAACTCTCCGCCACGTCGGAACCACGGAAACTAATTGACCCGCCAATACTTACGGGCTACGATGTGGCAAATTTTACTGGCCTGAAAGTGGATTGGAATGTTCGCGACTTTCTTCAGGAAGATTGTGTCTTGCGGGTTGGTGGCCATTGTGCCGGGGACCTTGTGGGCCGCCGACACAAACGGGGCGATGCTCTACACCACCGGAACCACTTGGCTCAATGGGAGTGCGGTGCCCAAATCCTCAGCTATTTTCCCGGGCGATACGATCCAGACGCGTGAAGACTCGGTTGCCAACATCACGGCCGTCGGGTCGAGCATCAATGTGGGACAGGATTCTCTTCTTGAGTTTCAGGCGGATAGCCTGAAACTCGAACGGGGTGCAGTAACGGTTTCGACATCGAAAGGTTTGGCCACTCGCGTCGGCGAAATCACGGTTACGCCCTCTTCCGCTTCCACCTGGACGGAATTTGACGTGAAGGATACCTACGGCACCATTGTGATCGCGGCCCGTAAGGGCGACCTGGTGATCACGGATGCCAGCGGTACCACCACGCTTGCACAGGGCCAGCAGGCGACGCGCGATGAATCGGAGCCGCAGAAGAAGAAAAGGCGACGCGTCGGCGGCGCCATCCCTGGCGCCTCCGGGTCGGTCATGGACTCGCCGGTGATGATCTACACCGGACTGGGCATTGTGACTGGGGTCACGCTCTGCGTATTGTTCTGCACGGGCGATGATCCGCCGAGTCCATCCGTACCGCAATAATCACTTCTCGACGAAACTTCGTTCAAAGCGGAATCGGACCACACTAGTCTCCGAGCACTAGATGTTTGGGAACCCTATGAGTGGCTATTTGCTCTGACCTTGCGCTTCCAGCGAAACCCACCGGTCGGCAGGTTCAGGCGTGTACACGCGCCGACGCTTGTGCAGATCGTGGAAGGGCTCAGCGGCGGCGACCGTACACAGAAAGTAAAACAGGGCAGCGTTGGCGGGAATGTGGAGATTGAAGTCGACGAAACTGTGCACCAGTATCCCGGTGCATCCGAGCAGAGCAGCCAGACTCACGGCACCGTTGATGCTCGTGGTCCAGTCATGAAGTTTTTTCAGGCTGTTGCGGTAGAGCAAAACGAGAAACCACAGCATGACGGCGAATCCCAGTAGTCCCATCTCGATGAGCAGTTGCAGATAGTCGTTGTGAGCCTGGTCGATAAAGAAGTTGGTATAGAAGCTGCGGAACTGAGGGTAAACCACCGAGAAGCTTCCCAATCCCCAGCCAAGGACAGGTTTGTACTTGAACATGTGGAGCGCATCGCGATCAATGGCAAGGCGCATCCCGCCGGACAGTTCCGCGGGGCTCACTGAATGGATAGTCGCAACTCTTTTCGCGACTTCTGCCCCACCCAGCCAGACCGCGATTCCCAGAACCAGGATCAGGGACGTTCCGAGAACGAGGGTTTGCTTCCATCTCTGCTTGCGGGCTCTGTTGACCAGAATAAGGAAGATGATTTCGAGCGTAATCGCAAGCATGCCGCCTCGCGATCCCGATGAGAAGATTGTGGCTGCCATCAGCCCCGCCGCGATAGCGGCGGCCCATTTTCGTGATCCATATGCATGGTGCGTCAGGCAGAAAACCAGAGGGATGGGGATCAACATCTCCATCAAGCCGGCGTAGTGGTTGTGATTTACGTACGGGCCGTAGATCCATCCCCCAAGCTGGGGTGTTCGCAGCCAATAGAGTTTGCCATTGGGAGCGAGCCCCTGTAGCAGAGCGAAGAGCGCGACTGCACAGCCATAGATTGAGAAGATCCAGACCAACATCTTGATTTGGGACGTGCGACGAATGCATTGCGCCGCCAGAAAACTGACCGCACCATAGGCGCAATAGAGCAGCCCTTGCGAGGCGGTCTCGGCTGAATATGCGGAACGCCCGGTTGCGAGCTGGACAACGATCAAGCCAGCGAACGCGAGCATAGGCAGGAAAAGAGCGTTGGGCGTGAGACGAGGAGCAGAAGACTTGACTTGACGAATGGCCCAGGCTGCGAAAAGAGCAGAGACGCCAATCTCGAAAACGAAGATGGACCAATATTCGACGGCCCCAAAGGCCAGCGGTCCAAAAAGCAACAGACCGTTCAAGCCGTACAGAAGGATCGAGTCCAGGTTGTCCGAGGCGCGAGTATGACTGGCTATAGCACGGGGCCCGGCCGGTTCGAGAATGGGAGCGGCTGCCAAAGTTCCCCCTAGGGTTGTTTAGGAACAAGCTGAACGTCGTCGACCCAAAGCTTGCCACGAATTGGGCTGCCGGGAGGGTCACGCTCGATCCGTACGGCCAATAACTTCGTATCTGATGCCGTCATGAAGGTTCCTGTGGTCGACTTCCAGAATTCCGTGTTCTTGAGTTCTTCGCTCTCAAAGTATTTCTTGCCGTTGTAATAGTCGAGAACCGCATAGCGAGGTCCTCCGGCTCCTTCTATGGTGTCGGTCTTGTAGTATGCGGTGAATTCGTATGTGGCATTGGGCTGCACGGGAATCGCCTGGAAAATGCTGGCGTCGCTTACCCCGGAGCCATCAAAGGAGATCAGCAATGAGCGGTGCCCAGAGTGAAATTCCGTGGGATCGAGAGACAGCGTGACGGCCGGCTGCTGCTCGTAGTTCCAGTCGAAGCCGCCATTGAGCACGTCGAGGCTGAAGTCACCGTTGACCATCAGGTTAGCCGAAGATGGCAAATAGGCGGATAACCCTGTGAGGGGCGCGGCCTGTTGCCATGCTGATCTGGCTTCCTCGACGCCGTGTTGCGCAAGTAGATATTTGACGTAATCGAACACTGAGCCGGCTGCGAAGGGCTGATGAAGTTGCACCAGTGAAGACCAAACCTGCGCTGCGCTATCGGTCTGCTTCTTCCCCATCAGCATATTCAAGAAGGACACGTAGGCGTCACTTTGCGGGGGAATCGCCTCCCGTAAGAGCATGCTCGCGTCGGGTTTCGCACGCCAGCATAGTTCCAGAGCGCTGGGGACAAGCGATGGGTCGCCTTGCATGGCGAGACGGAACTCCCGCAATGCGCCTCCGACTTCTCCATGGATGAGATAGAAGTTGGCAGCTTCCCACGCGACATAAGGAGTCGCGGGGTTGGCTTGGATTGCCCGCTCGATTGCTGTCCTCTGGCCTTGCGCATCTCCCTGCAGTTGGTCCATCTTGGCCAGGTCGAACCAGTAGCGAGCTTTGTGAGGATTGATACCAGCGGAGGCCTGATATTCAGCCGCAGCGGCCGATGGGTTGTGGCTGACCTCTTCGAGATAGCGGCCAAGGCGGTGGTGGTAGTCGGCATTTCGCGGTTGCAGGCGAACTGCTTCTTGGAGGCTGGCCAACTCCGGCACGCGAGCCAAGTAAGCCGCGACGAATTCGCGAGTGGCAAGGAAGACGTAGGAAGTAACAACTGCGAGCGAAATGCAGAGGAAGCAGATCTTTCGAGCCGTGGTTGGAAGACCAATATGCATGCTTACTCAAAATCGGTTCGCATCCGCAACTCGACTACGCGCTCGTCGGAGCCGCCTGGGCAGACTCTTCCGATTGAGTGAACTCATCTTCCCGATAGTAACGAGCGCCATATTTACCCTGATATTCGTAATAGTAGTAATAGTCCGGAGAGTTCAGATCCACGGCATTCAAGAGGACCCCGATCACTTTGGCGTTGACCTGCGCCAATATGTCCCGGGAGCGGCGCAGCGCTCCCTTGGTGGTTTGGCCGGATCGAATCACGAGCACGACTGCGTCAGACTTGGTCGCGAGTACAACTGCGTCCGTTACGGAAAGAGTCGGCGGCGTATCAATGATGATGTGGTCGTACTGGCCCCGGAGTTCTGTGAGCAGGTTGCTCATGTTCGAGGACGCGAGTAGCTCGGCCGGATTAGGAGGAGGCGTGCCGGCCGGCAATACGTACAGGCTGGATAGCAGCGGCGATCGGGTAATGGCCTGCTGCAGCTTTGCGCTCCCGGTCAGAACGTTGCTTAGACCGGTGCGTGGTCCCATTCCTAGCGTCTTGTGAACGCCGGGCCGCCGCAGGTCAGCATCAATCAGCAGGACCTTAACGCCTTTCTGAGCGAGCACGACGGCAGTGTTGATACTGGTCGTCGTCTTTCCTTCCTGAGGGAGGGCGCTTGTGATCAGGATTACTTTGGGAGGGCTACCGATATTGGACAGCAAGAGAGAGGTCCGCAGAGCTCGGTAGGATTCCGCCATTTGTGATTGCGGCCGCGCCTGGGTTACCAGTTCGACGGCCTCCCTGGAGGAAGCCACGGAAAGCCGCTTATGATTGTTCGATTCGATCCGGCTACCCGACCCCTGCGGGATCATTCCCAGCGACGGAAGGCAGGAAATGATCTGTGCCTGTTCGGGAGTCCGGACCGTGTTGTCCAGGTTCTCCAGCAGGAACGCCAGACCGACGCCAGAAGTCAGCCCGAGCATGAGAGCAAAGGCAAGGTTGCGCGGAACATTAGGCTCAGAAGGCGCGGTCGGAACCCGTGCCGCGTTGACGATTTTCACGTTACTCGATCGCAGTCCGGCAGTGACTCCCGCCTCCTTCAACTTTTCCAGCAGTCCCTCGTAGAGCTGGCGGTTAGTTTCTACGTCGCGCTTCAGAAGGCTGTATTCGATCGCGCTCTCATTCAGTTTGTTGGCTTCCTGCTTCTGTTTATCCATCGCGGCACGGAGCATGCCTTCGCGCTGCAAAGCGGCCATGTAGTCGCTGCGAACCCGGGCAGAGATCTTTCGCATCTCCGCCTGAATCTGGATGTCGATTTCCTTGAGCTGGCTCGAAAGCTGGGCAACTTTGGGATAGGACGGACCGAACTGCGTGTTTAGTTCGGCGACCTGTATCTTTAAATCCGCTTGCTTGCCTCGGAGGTTGTCCAACAAGCCTGAGCTGGACGTGGATCCACCTCCGGTACCGGTTCCGCCGGTGTGGGGCGCAGAAGCGATCACGTCCGGATCGCCCGACTGCACGAGACGATAGACCGACTCCTTCTCCATGCGATCAGATTCCGCGGTGGTAAGCTCTTTGTTCAATTCATCCAACTTCGCGGTAGTGATGTTCTGCTTCTCGTCGATACCCAGGATTTCGTGTTCCTTCTGGTACTTGACCAATTTTTCCTGGGAGGTTTCCACCTTGATCTGCAGATCGACGAGTTGTTTGGAAAGCCAGTCAGCAGCCTGCATCGTGGACTCAAACTTGGTCTTGAAGTTTTGCTCGACGTACGTGGTTGCCAGGGTGTTGACGATCGTGGCGGCAAGATCCTTGTTAGCACTGCGGAAATGAAGCTCAATAATCCTCGAGTTGGGCACCAACACAACCCGCAGACTTCCTCTGAACATCGAGAGAAGGGCTGTGGTTCGGGCTGCGTCTGCCTGCAAAGGATCGGGAGAGAGATTCATCGATGCAGTGGTTCCGGGTCTGCCGCCAAACTCTGACCGCTTATCCAGATTCAATTGGCGGATGACCTGGAGGGCCAGCAGGTCGCTCTCCAGGATCTTGACTTCCGTGTCCATGTCGGCCGGATCGTAATAATCGACACTCATCGCGCCGGAGTCTTTGAAGTTGACCAATCCCGGGTCCGACTTGTTGACCGCGATGCTGCCAGCGGCCTCGTAAATCGGCGTCATCTTGAATGTGGCAACTGCAATGGAAGTGAAGATTCCGACGAGACAAAGAAGGACTATCCACTTGCGCTTGATGAGAACTCGAAGATATTCGTGAAGAATGGATTCCTGCGGGGCTACTCCAGGATAGCTGCCATAAGATCCAGACCGCCCAAACTCGGCGGGGAATGCAGGCTGAATCTCACGAATGACCTGATTATTGGCCTGAATCAGAGGCCCCGAATCCATTATGACTCCTCAAACGCCCTCACATGGGAAGCAAGAACGTCGTGACTCAAACGACGGACAAAGCTCTCCCGACAAAACTCCCCTTCGAATGCAATGACACGTACGGTTGGCCGAATTCTAGCATCGGGAAAAATTAGCAGCCGTTGTTAATCGAGGGGGGAATAGAAAGCGTTAACCATGTTTGTTTTCCAAGAGATGAGTTTTTGTGTACCTTGGCTATACTACGGCCATTAAGAATTCATTAGAAAATTAATGATGAAAGAAACGCACGTTTCTTCGCCAAGCGCCTTGAAGTGGGCATAGGTTGCGGGGTTGGAGTGTGTCTGGTTAGGGCCGCGATCGTTAAGAGTTGAGAGAAGAATCTGTTTCTTTCAGTCTGTTCCAGTGGGGCGAAGGTGAATTGATGAACTGGTCGGAACAAGTTGTGCTCATCACCGGAGGAACGGGTTCCTTCGGGAAGAAGTTCGTCGAAGTCATGCTCGCGCAACATCACCCAAAGAGGTTGGTGGTGTTCAGCCGCGACGAACTCAAGCAGCATGACATGCGCACCAGCGGATTCAATCACCCCAGCATTCGCTATTTCATCGGGGATGTGCGCGACCTACAGCGACTGCAGCGTGCCTTGGCGGGAGTGACCGTTGTCGTACACGCCGCAGCGCTCAAACAAGTGCCGGCCTGCGAATACAATCCCTTTGAAGCCATCCAGACCAACATCATCGGCGGGAAGAACGTGATTGACGCCGCCATCGATCAAGGGGTCAAGCGGATACTCGCGCTCAGCACCGACAAAGCCGTGAATCCCGTGAATCTGTATGGGGCTACGAAACTGTGCGCGGAAAAGATGTTTGTGCAGGCCAATGCGTACGCTGGGGCGCAGGAGACGCGTTTCAGTTGTGCCCGCTACGGCAATGTTCTGGGGAGCCGCGGCAGCGTGATTCCTGTTTTTCTGGAGCAACGCAAACGAGGAAAAATTACGATCACCGATCCGCGTATGAGCCGCTTCTGGATGACTCTGGAACAGGGCGTGGAGTTCGTCATCGGTTGCATTGAAAGAATGCACGGCGGGGAAATCTTCGTTCCCAAGATTCCCAGCATGACGCTGCTCGAAATGGTAAACGTCGTGGCGCCGGGTTGCGAGATCGAATACATCGGCATTCGGCCGGGCGAAAAGCTGCATGAGGTTCTCGTATCCGAGGACGAAGCGCGCAATACGGTGGACGCCGATGACATGTACGTGATCCAGCCATCCCATCCGTGGTGGGGTCCGCAAAACTGGAAGCATGCCAAACGGCTGCCCGAGGGATTCCGTTATACGAGTGACACCAATTCCCATCGTTTAAGCAGAGGAGATCTGGAGCAAATGATTGAACCGGGTATGCACGTTGTATTTCCCGCGCCCGCTCATGTTCAAGCCGCGGCCGTTTAGACCCGATGAGTGCGACGCAGGCTACACACGGGTTGTTGGCCATGCACGGGGGATCCCCGGTCCGCAGCAAATTCCTGCCTTACGGACATCAGGCGATCGATGAGAGCGACATCCAGTCCGTTGTCGACGTATTGCGTTCGGATTGGCTCACGACGGGTCCGAAAGTCGCGGAGTTCGAGGACGCATTCGCAGCCCAGGTTCACGCCAAATACGCTGTCAGCTTCAGTTCTGGTACATCAGCCTTGCATGCGGCGGCGTTTGCCGCGGAACTTCGGCCCGGCGATCAGGCGATCACCACGCCGATGACCTTCTGTGCTACCGCGAACTGCATCCTCTACCAGGGTGCGCGGCCAGTGTTCGCAGACATTTGCGCTGACACACTCAATATCGATCCGCAACAGGTCGCGACAGAGATCAACGCGAATACCCGAGCCATTTTTCCGGTGGACTATGCTGGCCACCCGGCAGATCTCGAACCACTGTTAGACCTGGCCGAAAAACATGGCCTGGTGGTCATCGAGGATGCATCTCACGCGCCAGGGGCAAAATATCTCGGTCGGGATGTGGGCAGCCTGGCGCACATGACCGTATTCAGCTTTCATCCGGTGAAGCACCTCACGACCGGGGAAGGTGGAATGGTGACGACCGGCTCCGCCGGTCTTGCGGAAACCTTGCGCTGTTTTCGCAATCACGGAATCAGCAGCGATGTCCGCCAGAGGCAAGCGGCAGGCCAATGGCAGTACGACATGGTTTTGCTCGGCTTCAACTATCGACTGTCCGACATTGCGTGCGCACTGGGCCTGAGCCAACTCCGGAAGCTGGAGGCAAACCTCGCGCGGCGACGGGAGATTGCGGCCTCTTACAACCGTGCGTTTCGCGGAATTCCGGGGTTGACTACCCCTTCCGTGCGACCGGATGTCGATCCGGCATGGCACCTTTACCCAGTCCGGCTCGATCTGAAGTATCTGTCTGCCGACAGAAATGAAATATTTCGTGCGCTTCGCGCAGAGAACATCGGTGTCAATGTGCACTATGTGCCGGTTTATCGACACTCTTTTTACCGAGGTTTGTTAGGAACAGAGGCGGGTGCGTTGCCGGTGGCTGAAGACGCGTATGAGCGTCTGATCAGCCTGCCCCTGTTCCACGGCATGGACGACCAGGACGTGGAAGACGTTATCACTGCGGTTTACAAAGTGTTTTCGGTCTATGCCACATGAGACTTCCCAGGAGAATGGTGATTGCATAACAAGACTCCATTCGTAGTCGGTCCACATGTTTATCTTCGCCCCCTCGATCGCAGGGACTTGAACGAAACTTACCTGGGATGGCTGAACGATCCGGACGTCACCCGCTACATGGAGACAGGAACCTTTCCGTCCACGCGGCAGGATCTGGAAGACTTCTATCAGCGGGCCACGAGTTCCAAGAGCCAGGTTGTGTTGGCGATCGTTGACAAGAAGTCAGACCATCACATCGGGAACGTAAAGCTGGGGCCCATCCACTGGATACACCGCCGCGCGACGTTCGGAATTTTGATTGGAGAGAAAAAGTTCTGGGGAAAGGGAGTCGGGCAAGAGGCAACCCGCCTCGCGGTGGAGTACGGATTCTTCCGGCTCAACCTGCTGCGCATCGATCTGGGAGTTTTCGCGGAGCATGAATCTGCGGTGCGCTGTTACGAAAAAGTCGGCTTCAAGATAGAAGGCCGTTTGCGGCAGGACCTGTTCTGCAACGGCGAATATAAAGACCGTTTGTGGATGGGGATTCTGCGTTCTGAATACCAGCCTTGCGAATCAGGAAATGGAAAATGAAAGCCTGCGTCATTGGCGGCGGCTCGATCGGCAGGCGTCATCTGGGTAATCTGAAGACCCTGGGACTCGCCGAATTGGCCCTGGTTGAAACTGATGAGCAGCGGCTCCACGTCGTGGCCAAGGAACTGGGCGTGACGAAATTCTCCAGCCTTGACCAAGCGATTGAGTGGGGGCCTGATTTCTTTGTCGTCGCCACGCCGCCGCACCTGCACGTTGACCAGGCATCTCGAATTGCGCATTACGGTTTTGACCTCTTTGTGGAAAAACCGCTATGTCATCGCGAGGATGGCCTCGAATATTTGTGTCACCAGGTGAAGAAGAAAGGCCTGATTTCGATGGTGGCCTGCAATATGCGTTTTCATCCCGGGCCGGCGAAGGTCAAGGAATTGATTGAAAGAAAGCTCCTGGGGAAGTTGCTGTTCGCCAGAATTCACTGCGGATCGTATCTGCCCGGTTGGCGTCAGGGGATGGACTATTCGAAGAACTACGCGGCCCGTACGGAAACGGGGGGTGGATGCCTGCTCGATTGCATCCACGAAGTCGATCTGGCGCGCTGGTACCTGGGGGAAGTGCAGGAAGTATTTTGTGTTTCCGATCACCTGAGCTCGCTCAAGATCAGCACTGAGGACGTGGCGATCCTCGTGTGCCGGCACTGCGATGGGTCAATGTCCGAGATTCATCTCGACTACGTGCAGCGAACATACGAGCGTGGATGTCAGATCGTCGGCGAAAGGGGTTCGATCTTCTGGGACTTTAATCAGAAACAAGTGCGGTGGTACGACGCGGCCACGGAATGGACCGTTTTTGCGCAACCCGACGATTGGCAAGTGAACCAGATGTATCTGGATGAGATGCAGCATTTCATCGATTGCGTAAGCGAGCGAAAGCCAACGGCGCTTGCGATACCTGAAGCGGCCGCTGTCATGCAGATTGCTTTTGCAGCCAAGCAATCCGCCACCGAAGGCAGGCTGGTGTCCAGCATGAGGGAAGTCCGGGTATGACGCTGGCGATTGTGCAAGCGCGCATGGGATCCTCGCGTCTGCCGGGCAAAAGCCTGGCCGACATCGAAGGACACCCCATGCTTTGGCATGTGGTCGAGCGCGTCCGTCGCGCGCAACTTGTGCACAAGGTCGTAGTCGCAACCAGCGACCAGGCTGCGGACAACCCGATTGCCGAGTTCTGCGAGCGCGAGGGCATTCCCTGTTTCAGGGGCAGCGAAGAAGACGTCCTTGACCGCTTCTACCGGGCTGCTAAGGAACACTCAGGTGAGGTTCTGGTCCGCGTTACGGCTGATTGCCCGCTGATCGATCCTTCCGTGATCGACAGGGTTATCCAGCGGTATGAGCACGGCGCATTCGACTACGTATCGAACGTCATGCACTGTACCTATCCAGACGGACTGGACACGGAGGTGTTTTCGATTTCCGCTTTGGAGCGGGCATGGCGTGAAGCGCAGAAATTGTCGGAGCGGGAACACGTGACGCCCTATCTTCGGTCGGGGAAATTCCGGACCGCGAATGTGGAGAGCGACCGGCCCGTTTCTGGTGGGCAATACCGATGGACGGTGGATGAGCCACCGGACCTGGAGTTCGTGCGCAGAGTCTATTCGTCCTTCGCGGGCAACGGAGGGTTCGGATTTCAAGACGTGTTCCGGCTCCTGAAAGAGAAGCCTGATGTGGCAACTGCGCAAGCGACGGCGATCAGCAACGAAGGCTACTATCGCAGCTTGTACCGGCAGGCCGCGGCGGGCGCCGCGCCAAAATTGCCGCTCAAAGAGTCTGAGGACTGGTTAGCCCGGGCCGAGAAAGTGATTCCCGGTGGGGCGCAAACTTTCAGCAAGGCCTACACGCAATATGTGCAAGGCGTAGCTCCCATTTACCTGCAACGGGGGAAGGGATGCCGGGTTTGGGATGTCGATGGCAACGAATACATCGACTATGTCCAGGGACTGCTGCCCAACATTCTGGGGTATGCGAACGATGAGGTGAATCGCGCTGTCAGCGAGCAACTCGCCGAGGGACACAGTTTCTCGTTGCCGCATCCGATCGAGGTTCAGCTTGCGGAACGGCTCACTAGGCTGATTCCGTGCGCGGAGATGGTGCGGTTCGGGAAAAACGGATCGGATGCTACGTCCGGTGCAGTGCGGGCAGCTCGAGCTTTTACTGGCCGCGACCGAATTGCCTGCTGCGGATATCACGGCTGGCAGGATTGGTATATCGGCAGCACCACTCGCAACGCGGGCGTGCCGGAAGCCGTCCGCTCTTTAACCCATCCGTTCGTGTACAACGACCTCGCCTCGCTGGAGCGAATCCTTAACGAGCATTCGAAGGAATTCGCAGCAGTGATCATGGAACTGATGAATTTCACCGAGCCGGTTCCGGGATTTCTGGTGGGAGTGAAGCGCCTGGCAGACGATCACGGCGCCCTCTTGATTTTTGACGAGATCTGCAGCGGGTTCCACTTTGGCCTCGGAGGCGCGCAGAAGATTTTTGGCGTGACTCCCGACCTTGCCTGCTTCGGTAAAGCGATGGGCAATGGCTTCCCGATCTCCTGCGTGGTAGGCCGGGCAGAAGTAATGCGTGTTTTCGAGGAAATTTTCTACAGCTTCACGTTTGCCGGAGAAGTGGCGTCCATGGCCGCCGCTATGAAGGTGCTCGACATCCTGGAGAATACCGACGCGCTGGCCACGATGGAGGCAAATGGCCGCTTGTTGCAAGACGGGATGCAAGCGATAGCGAAAGAAGCGAAGCTGGCCGAGGGTGTGAAATGCGTAGGCAGGCCGGTCTGGTCACTTTTGAAATTCCTGAATGCGGACGGCAGCGACAGTCCGCTTATCAAGAATCTCTTCCAGCAAGAGGCAATCAAGCGGGGAGTGCTGATTCTGGCCACGCATAATCTTACTGCCGCGCACGACTCTCCCGCGATTCAGAAGACTCTGGAGGTTTACGCGGAGGTGATCAAGACACTTGCCGGCTGGCTGCAAGAGAAGGACCCTGCTCGATTCCTCGAGGGCAAGATGAGCCAGCCCGTTTTTCGTGTGCGATGACGCTACTGATCCGCAGCGACGCCAGCATTTCTATCGGTACCGGCCACGTCATGCGCTGCCTGGCCTTGGCCCAAGCTTGGCAGGACGATGGCGGGCGCGTGATCTTCGCCATGGCTGAGTCCACACCCGCGCTGGAGAAGCGGCTTCGAGCGGAAGGAATTGATGTTGTCCACCTCGAAGTGCGGCCTGGGAGCGATTCCGACGCGAATCGGGTGAACGAACTTGCCCATGAGCGGGATGCTTCGTGGATCGTGGTGGACGGCTATCAATTCGACGGTGCATATCAGCGAGCCATCAAGAGCAGCGGTCCCAAGCTTTGTTTCATTGACGACAACGGACACGCCGAAGACTATTCGGCCGACATCATTCTGAATCAAAACTTACACGCTACGGACAGCCTCTATCGCAACCGCGCGGTTTACACGGAACCTGTTCTCGGCCCGCGATACGCGCTGTTGCGGCGCGAATTTCGGCAGTGGAGGACGTGGCGGCGCGAGATCCCGACTCTGGGAACAAAGGTGCTGGTAACGGCGGGGGGCAGCGATCCCAATAACGTAACCCTTCGTGTCATTGAGGCGCTGCAGCTTGTCAAAGCTAACAACCTGCAAGCGGTAATTGTAGTTGGCGGTAGCAATCCTAATGCGGCCGCGATAGAACACGCCAGCCGCCAAGCGGGACCGTTCGCCAGAGTTGTATCCGACGCTAACAACATGCCCGAACTCATGGCGTGGGCGGATGTTGCTATCGCCGCTGCTGGCATCGTTTCCTGGGAAATATGCGCTTTGGGACTGCCGGCGATCTTATTTGGTGTGGCGGCTAATCAGCAGGCGACTGCAGATCACCTGCGAAATCTGGGAGCGGCACGGGTCATCCCGGATATCCTTAGCTGCGGTGCAATCGACTTGGCGAACGAAATCAGTCAACTTCTTGGTTCATTCGAAGATCGGAAACGGATTTCGCAAGCAGCACGTCAACTCGTAGATGGCTTAGGTTGTGAACGTGTAGTCTCGGCTCTCCACAAGGCAACCGAGTTGTCCATGGGGCAGCCCAGTGGTTGCCGGGCGTGAACCTCAGAGGAGTGAGGACATGATTCGTAAATGGGTGCGCCTTTCGAAGGTGAGAAAGTAGGAGAACGCGGACACTCGGTTCGGAAGGAAATCACTGGGAGAAATGATCCAAAGCATCCAGATCGGCAGCCATAGGATCGGGCCGGGAAACCCGGTTTATGTGGTCGCTGAGCTGTCGGCTAATCACAATCAGGATTTTGACCAGGCGGTCCGCATTATTCGGGCCGCGAGAGAGGCGGGAGCTGACGCCGTCAAGTTGCAAACCTACACGCCGGACACGATCACAATTCGCGGTGACCAGGAACTTTTTCGCATCAACGGCAATACGTTGTGGGACGGCCGCAACCTTCACGACCTTTATGCCGAGGCATGCACACCCTGGGAATGGCAACCGAAGCTGAAGGACATCGCCAACGAACTCGGGCTCGATTTGTTCTCCAGCGCGTTCGATTCAACTTCCGTCGATTTTCTCGAAAGCATGAACGTGCCCGCACACAAGGTGGCCTCGTTTGAGCTGGTGGATATCCCCCTGATCGAAAAAGTGGCGCGAACCGGCAAGCCTCTGATCTTGTCCACCGGAATGGCGACCTTGACAGAGATCCAGGAAGCGGTGCAGGCGGCGCGCGCTGCTGGCGCCTCCGAAATCATCCTTCTGAAGTGTACGAGCGCCTATCCCGCGCCAGCGGATGAAATGAATTTAAAAACAATCTCGGAGCTGGCCAATCGGTTCTCGGTTCCAGCTGGCCTTTCCGATCACAGCATGGGAATTGCGGCGCCGGTGGCCGCTGTGGCACTAAGCGCATGCATGATTGAAAAGCATCTAACGCTGTCGCGGTCGCAGAAGGGGCCGGACAGCGCCTTCTCGCTCGAACCGGATGAATTCAAAGCTATGGTTGAGGCCGTACGCGTCGCAGAAAAAGCGCTAGGCGAAGTTAAATTTGGCCCCGGTGCTCGCGAGGCGCAAAGCCGTACGTTCCGACGGTCGCTTTTCGTGGTGGAAGATGTGAAGGTTGGCGAGGAATTTACTCCCAGCAACGTGCGTTCGATTAGACCAGCCAATGGGTTGCATACGCGCCATCTTTCTGACGTTCTGGGAAAGCGCGCCGCTTGCGACATTCATCGGGGAACTCCCCTGAGTTGGGAACTGGTGCTAACCAAGTGAAATTCGTCAGTCCTCTTCTAAAGCGGGTTGTCTATCCCTGCCTTTCGGGTAGCGGCTTTCTGCAGCGGCAAGTCAAGCCGAAGGACCTTTGCGTCGTCACGTATCACGGCGTTCTGCCACAGGGATACGAACAAGTCGGTCCCATGCTTGATGGCGGCCTGGTGAGCGCAGAATCATTTCGGCGCCAGCTTCGTCTTCTCAAATCTCACTACAACATCGTTCATCCCGAGCAGTTATGTTCAACGGGAGAATTGCGGCAGTCTGTCCCGCCCCGCTCAGTTCTTATCACTTGCGACGACGGACTCCTGAACACACTGACTGAGATGCTTCCGATCCTGCAAGAGGAAGAAGTTCCATGTCTCTTCTTCGTGACCGGACTCTCGACGGCGGATGCCTCCGGCATGCTCTGGTATGAAGAACTCTATTTGATGATGCTAAGGACACCGGCTTTGGCTTCGATCGGAGAGATTGATACTGAGCTTGTGAAATCGGAATCGATAGCAAAAGGCGACGTGCGCTCCTTTTGGTGGGGCCTGGTAAGAAAGCTATCGCGCCTGGATGCCGAAGGTCGGCGCGAATTTCTCGACCATGCCCGCGAGACGCTGGGCTTGCGGGAGGACTGGCATGTCGCCTATACCGATGAACCCGTTCATCGCCGACGCTTTCTGGTAATGAATCGCTCGGAGTTGAAGCTGCTTGCCGAGGCGACAGTCGCGATTGGTTCACACACGCTGAGTCATCCCATGCTCTCGCAAATGGCGCGGGAACAGGCCTGGCACGAGATTGCCGAGAGCCGCCGGGCGCTGGAACAAATTCTACAAAGATCGGTCTGGGCTCTGGCGTATCCCTTCGGAGATCCTGATTCGGTAACACTACGCGAAACCGAGATGGCTGAGCGGGCGGGCTACACCTGGGCATTTTCAAACCATGAGGGAGGCCTCTACTCATACGATCGTTATGCTGTTCCGCGGGTCCACGTGACTGCAGATATGACGTTGTCGGAATTCGAGGCGCACGTTTCAGGTTTCCACGAGGCCCTGCGCCGCCGCTTCCTGAAGCCGGTCGCGGCAACAGTTGCCGTAGGCTAGACGCCAGCGCAGGGGTTCCCACCCATGGACTCGTCCACGAATGCCGTGGGCGGTAAACTTCTAGAACTCTCCAAGAGGAAACGTACTTGCATCTGGACCTGCTGCATGAGATTCCGGAAGATGGCCAACTGCGACAGCACTGGAATGCTCTTGTACAGCAGATGGAACGGCCCGAAGTCTTCTATACCTATGAGTGGGCCCTGGCGATGCAGCGGGCGTACCGTGGCACCCTGGTTCCCCTGTTGGCTCTTGCCTATGAAGACGGAGCCCTGGTAGGTGTGACCGCGCTGGCTACCGACCCTGCCTGTGAAGAAGCGACATTCCTTTCCGCGCCCACCGCGGACTATTGTGACTTTCTGAGCGCCCCTCGCCACAGGGAGGCGGTGATCGGGGGTGTTGTCTCCGAGCTGCGTAGTTTGCAGCTTCGCCGGATTCGACTTGCGAACCTGCCAGCGGATTCCGCCAGCTCAAAGATTCTGAAAAATGTGTGCCGGAGCTACGGGCTCCACGCCTTCTCGCGGCCTGCATACAGGTGTGCGGAAGTATCCTTGGGTTCGCAGAGCGAGCGCGAAAGCACGAAGGCTGGCTTGTTCGGCAAGAAGGTTCGCCGGTACCTGACTGCGCTCGAGCGCGAAGGGCCAGTGGCGATCGAACACCTAGAGCTTTTTAGTGAAATTGAAGAAGCGCTTCCCCAATTTTCAAGGGCACATGTGGCCCGGTTTCTGGCCACGGGACGAATCAGCAATCTGGCGCGTCCTGAGCGCAGATTATTTCTGCGGGAGCTTGCCGATTTGCTCTCGCAATCGGGGTCACTAACGCTTACGCGGCTGATGGCTGGTGACCGGCCGGTTGCGTGGAACTACGGGTTTCAATTTGCTGGCAGCTGGTTTTGGTACCAACCAACGTTCGATAGCGAGTTTGAGCAGTGCTCACCGGGCATTTGTTTGCTCTCCAAGCTGATCGCGGAGTCCTGCGAGAATCCTGACATCACTCGTGTCGACTTGGGGCTGGGAACGGAAGGCTACAAGGATCGATTCGCAAACGGAGCCCGCGAGACGCTGCATGTGACGCTGACAGCGTCTGGGTCCCAGCACGCAAAGGAAGTTGTGCGCTATCGCGTGGCTGAACTGGCCAAAACGAAGCCTGAGATTGAACGAACGGCGCAGTGGGCCTTGAGCAAGCTCAAGGATTGCAGCAGACAACTGTACGACGCGGGACTCGTCAACGCCGTGCTAAGTGTAGCCAAGCGCTTGCGGACGAATCTCTTTGGCTCGCAGGAGACAGTCTTTTACGAGTGGCAGGGGAACCGGCGCTCCAGCGACGTCAAATCAAGCGATAAGTTCTTGCTGCGGCCGCTCGATTTGGACCATCTTGCTGCTGCAGCTATGGATTACTTCGACGACCCCGAGACTTTGAATTATCTGCTACGCTGCGCTGATCGCGTGAGATCAAGTCATGTCACCGGATACGCCTTGGTTCGGCCCAATGGAATGCCCGTCGTTTTTGGTTGGGTCTCTTCGTTAGGGGAACTTCCGGTGCGAGCACAAGGTGTCGAAACTGTTACGCTCCCTCCAGGCGCAGTGCTCTTCTTCGACGCGTGGACGCCGAAGATGCATCGCGGCCGAGGTTTCCTGGAGAAGACTGCTCAATTAATTGCCGACGATCTGGCCAAGAGGAATCGAATTCTCTGGACATATGTTGCGGCAGGAGATGCCGACTCCGTGCAGAGCGTAGAGAAATCTGGATTTCAGCGGCGTTACTCGATACATCAGAGGAACGTGCTCTTCGTGAAGCGGGTGAAAATTCGAAGCGCAGCGACGCCAATCTCCCGGGTGGAGGTTCCGGTTGCTTCGTAGGCGGACGGGACTAGCCCCGTGAGAATGTTCGTGCTTCACCCGGAGGACTCTCCGCACCGCGGGCCATGGCGGAAAATGCCGTGGGACCTGATTGTTGACTTGGGCACCTCCTCTGCTTTTCAAGTCCGGTCGTGGGAGAGAAAGCTCAATTGTTCCATCCTGTCATTAGGTTCGTTTCGCCGCGGACTAGAAGATCCCAAGATTGCCGACAGGATATTGCAGTCAGGCCGAGGCCATTTGGTGGGAGACCAGGAACTGGACTGGTGGGAGCTGGTGGCCTTACTGATTCATGAAGAACTAGAGACAGCTCTTCTGGTCTCGCGCATATGCGCGGCATTGCCGCCCACGGACGAGATTTATGCAAGCCGGTCAAGTTGGCCCGTTTCCGCTGTGGCCGCGGATCTGAAACGGGAAGTGAAGACCGTCGGACCCAACCCAGATGCGCGGACAAGCGGACGTCTGGCTCACTACTGGAATGTTGTGCGCAAGTTTTCGTGGCCGCAGCTGACCGAGATCTTCCTGGACAAGTACGACGCCGGCTACAAGTGGCGAAGCCGGTTCGGAGCACATGCTTCGCGGGGCAGTGGCCCAGTTGTGCTGGCTCCAACCGCGTACACGAATGTTTCACGCATGGCCGCGGACTATGCCCGCATGCTTCCCGATCGAGAGTTCTTGTTCGTGACCACCCGAACGAGCGCTGCCCAGTTCGAGCGTCCTCCGAACGTGCGACTCGCAAACCTTGCAGCGTATGCCACCAAATCTGTGAACGATAATGAGTGTTCGCGGTTGCTCGATGAGTGGAAGGTGCTGCGGGACAAGTTGAGCCAGATTCCTGAGCTTGCTGTGCTCATCTCGGCGGGTAGACTCGACTTTATCCCAGGCCTTTTACGTCACGGCCTTACGATGCGAGACGCCTGGCGCGGAGTCTTTGCCACGGAGCAAGTGACGTCCGTGCTGTGTGGCGATGACAGTAACCGCTACACGCGCGTACCAGTCATGCTGGCGCGCAAACTGGGCATACCTACCGTTGACTTCCACCACGGCGCTTTCGACGGCCGGTTTCTGTTTAAGAGTCTGCCTTCGGATCTTTTTCTGGCGAAAAGCGAAATGGAGCGAGACTATCTGGTCAACGTTTGCGGACTTGCGGCGGAGAAAATTGCGCTGGGAGCTCCTCGCCTTCAGGACTACGTTGATGCTACCGGCAGGGAGAAAGGCGAGTTCACGCACATCATCTTCTTCTCCGAAGCCTACGAGACCAGTAACGCGAGACCAGAGGATATATACCGGGAGCTTTTGACGCCTCTTCTGAAGCTGGCGAGGAAGTCGGGCGTAAAACTCGTGATCAAGCTGCACCCCTTCGAAAGCGCGAAGGAGCGGCAGTGGCTGATCGAGAGAGTTTTCTCGCTCGAGGATCGAGATCTGATTGAGATTGTCGCAGGGCCTCTTACCCCTGATCTCCTGCGGAATGCCTGGTTTGCGATCACGGTGGAGTCCACGGCCGCGCTCAATTGCACCCTGCGCAACGTCCCGTGCTTTGTTTGCGAATGGCTGGTGCTTTCTTCCTACGGCTACATTCAGCAGTATGCCCGTTTTGGAGTCGGCATCATGTTGAAGTCACCGCAGCAAATCGAAGACATTCCCGATGTTCTAGCGAAGAGCAATCCCCTGGCCGTACAAAAGGATTATCTGTGGAAGCCGATTGAGCCTGGGATGCTCGCAATGTACTTATCCCAGAGCCCTTCCTTGAGGTATGACAAAGAGAGGGAGCGCCAGGCGAATTAGCGGCCTTTGTGCCCCGCTCGAGCGGAAAAAGTCATGGCCACACTTACCACAACTCCGGTGGAGGGCACCTCTCTGGCGGCAGAGTCGCGGACGTTTCGCCGGGAGATAGGTCAAATCTCCCGCCAGTCAGGAGTGTTCTTCGCCGGGACTCTATTCACAACGGCCGCAGCCTACTTTTTCAAAATTTATCTGGCCCGTGTGCTGGGAGCGGAGGCGCTCGGTATTTATGCGCTCGGAATGACGGTGGGTGGGGTGCTTGGCATTATTGCCGCGATGGGTCTTCCGCAGGCTGCTGCCCGCTACGCGGCCGTTTACCGGGGAACCGGCCGCTCGGAGGAGCTTAGAGGATTCCTCTGGCGCAGCGTGGCCATCCTTCTGTGCTCAAACGTGCTAGTAGCGACGGTCATGATTGCCGCGCGACACTGGATAGCATTGCGTTTCTACCACACGCCCAGCCTGACGCAATACATGGTGTTCTTTGCAGCCATCATGTTTCTAGGAATATTCACCACATTTTTTGGACAGGTGTTGGCAGGTTACAAAGACGTCACGGTCCGTACGGTGATCACGAACTTCGTGGGCAGCCCTCTGACGATGATCCTCACCGTCTGCCTTCTGGCTCTGGGCGCTGGTTTGCGGGGATATGTCGTGGCGCAGATCGTTTCCTCCATGGTTGTGCTCGCGCTGATGGTTTGCGTGGTGTGGAGGCTGACACCTCGGACGGTTCGTCCTGCACACACGCCGTTTCCCAAGTTCGAAAGGGAAGCTTTGTGGTTCTCGGCAAGCCTGTTTGCGGTGCAGGGCCTGGAATTCGTTCTGGCCCAACTGGACAAGATCTTACTAGGCTTCTACACCGACGCACGGGAGGTTGGAATCTACACCGTCGCCGTGGCTCTGACGGCCTTCCTGCCACTGGCGCTGCAGTCGATCAATCAGATTTTTTCGCCGACGATTGCGGATTTACATGCGCGAGGAGAGATAGACCTCTTGGGGCGTCTCTATAGGACCCTCGCCAGGTGGGTGCTGGGCCTCACTCTTCCGTTGGCGATAGTCGTGTGCACGTTCGCTCCGCAGTTCATGGATCTCTTCGGCGGCGAGTTCCGGAATGGCTGGCCGGTTCTTGTGATTGGAACTTTCGGGCAGGTTATCAACTGTGCAGTGGGATCGGTCGGATTGCTGCTGATTATGTCCGGAAACCAAAACAAATTGATTCGAGTTCAGGTCAAAGTGACGGTGGCGACCGTAATACTCGGCCTGGTGTGCATCCCTGCTTACGGGATTGTGGGAGCTGCGATCGTCTCAGCCGCCAGCAATGCAGCCATAAATCTGCTTTATCTGCGTGAGGTGAAGAGCACATTGAGATTGTCGCCATCTCTTCGGAGCCATGTGCGCCTGGCTGGAGCTACGCTCCCCGCGCTCGCGGTAGTGCTATTGCTGCGGTCGCAACTGCATCTGCTCCATTCTTCGGTTCTTGCCATCGTGTTGAGTATTCCACTCGCGTACACCGTCTTCTTCGCGATCACGTTTCTATTTGGCCTGGATGACGATGACCGGCTGGTCATGGGAGCGGTGCGGTCCCGGCTGCGCCAAACCTTTTGGAGAGTCACGGAGGCTGCATGACGAAAGAATGGAGAGTGGTCCGCCTGCCAGTCGAACTATGCGAGGCGGCGGAAAGACAATATGGCGACCAGTACGCCAGCCTCGAAGAGCTGCTCACGTTCATGCTTGGCTACGTGACCAGGGAAGAAGTGGAGCGCATGGATCAAGCGGAACTGGAGATCGTGCAACAGAGGCTGAAAGATCTGGGCTACGTTTGAGTTCGGCGCGCGGCCGTACGCGTGAATCTATGGGTTTTGCGTTTATCGACAAGCGGTCTCTGTCGCCGGCGCTCGAGAACGAGATTTGCGCATTTCTCGATAGCCAAGACTCGAGCCATCCCTTTCAGCTTCCAGGCTGGTGGCTGGTGGATAAGGGACACTGCGCGGTCCTGCGAGATCGCGGCCACATCTGTTGGTTTGCGATGTGCGGGGTCAGTTACCCATCAAGCCGAGTGCTGCGGGGTATTCGTGCGTTGACGATATCGCACGGCCCGGTTTGCGATGAAGCGCATTGGATGACTGAGGGTCTTCATTACCTTGCAGAATATTGCCGAAGTCACAGCCTCGCCTATCTCGATGTCGCCGCGGAGTGTGTCGGCCCGGCTGCCGAGGCGTTACGCCACATCGTGAGCCGTAATTCCTGGCAGACCCTCAACCCGATCCAAACGTCTCTGCGACTCGATCTGCGAACGCAGAGTGATGAGCTGTTCGGTGGTTTTCGCAAATCGACTCGTTATGAGATCCGGCGCGCGGAGCGCGAAGGCGTGCTTTCCAGACCGGCGTCCAACGAAGGTGAAATCGAGGACTTTTTGAAGATCCTTTATCGGATGGCCGCCAACAAACTTTTCAGCCCTGGGCCGCCGAATCATTTGAGGCACGTCCTGAAGTGGCTACTGCACGATAGCGGTAGAGGCGCCCTGCTGCTTGCCTATCACGACGGAGTATTACTCGGCGGCACGGCAGTGGTGCGAGTGGGAGGCCGCTGCTGGTACGTGTGGGGAGCGCGCGACGAAGTAGCCGTTCTAAACGTCGGGCATCTGCTGCAGTGGCAAGCCATCCAGTGGGCAAAAGCGCAAGGTTGCACGGAATACGACTTTGGCGGGTATCGTGAAGGATCAGACTCGGGCCCAGCATTGTTCAAGAAAGGATTTGGCGGCAGGGTAGTTCACTTTCCACCAGCGTCGAGATATATCGTCGACGCTCCCCTTTGCCGAATTGCCAATGTGATATCTGCTGCGCGACGACTGCCGGCGAAGTTGGCGGCAACCTAATACGCGCGATTCTTGCCCGCTCGATGTGCCCATCCTTCTGATAATCACTTCGGTTCGCCTAGCGTGTGCTGGGTAAGCTCCCTCTTGTATGCTCAGTTCTAGAAGAAACCAAATCCAGCTTCCCCATGATCAGGCACGCTCAGACATTGTGGAACCGAAGGAGGGCACCCGTTCCGGCAGAAGGATTCGTCTTTGACAGACCTCTAGTTCTTTTGCAGAGCGACGACTGGGGTCGCGTGGGAATCCGCGATCAGGAAGGGTTTGAGCAGGTCCGGTCTGCGGGCGTGGCGCTCGGGGAAAGGCCCTACGATTTCTACTCGCTGGAGACGGCTGATGATGTTGTCGTGTTGGGCGAGCTGTTAACGCAACATCGCGATGCGACTGGCCGATCCGCATGTGTGGAAATGAATTTCGTACTGGCCAACATCGATTTCAAGAAATGTGCGAAGGATGGCTGGCGTAGCGTTCATCTCCTGCCTCTGAGTGAAGGATTACCTGGACACTGGTCGCGGCCCGGTCTCTTTGAGGCTTACGCAGACGGAATTGCAAATGGCATTTTCTCTCCCGCGCTCCACGGGTTGACTCATTTTTCCCGCCCGAGCGTGGAGCACTATATCGCGCGAGATCGGGATGGCCACAGTCAACTCCTGCGGACCCTCTGGCGAGCGGAAACGCCGTACATTCACTGGCGGATGCCGTGGGTGGGCTACGAATACTCGGTGTTGGAAGGCGAAGCATATGAGCGCTTCCTGCCTGCCGACAAGCAGCAGCGGATGATCGATGACGCGGTCAGGATTTTTGTAAAGTTGTTCGCGGCTACGCCGCACTCTGCTTGCGCGCCTGGCTATCGAGCCAACCGGGACACGGTGTGCGCTTGGGCGAAGCATGGTATTCGTGTCGCACAGAACGGTCCGGGCGAAGTCTCGCCGCCTTACTTTGATGATGCAGGTTTATTGCAAGTATTCCGGACGGTTGAGTTTGAGCCCGCCGTGAATCCCTCGTTTTCGTTGACGCATGCGTTGCGTTCCGCAGAAGAATGCATCGCGCGCGGCATACCGGTCGTCATCTCGGTACACTCTATCAATTTCCATTCGACGCTTCGAGACTTCCGCACAAACACGCTGCATCAGTTGGATCAATTTCTTACGGCCCTCGAAGCGAAATATCCCGATCTTCTCTACGTGCATGACGCTGATCTGTGGGACATCCTGCAGCACGGAATGTACGAACACGCGGGGAACAAGACGAGCGTGCGCGCAACGAAGATCGCCTTGGGCAAGGATTGGATTGAAGCGGGGCGGAGTGCCTAGATGGAATCACGACGCTCGCTGGTCCTGGTTACCGTTGATTGCCTGAGAGCGGATCACGTTGGCTTCATGGGGTATCGCCAACCCACTACTCCCTTCCTTGACTGGCTCGCAACCGAAAGCCTTGTTGTCCCCAACGCCATTGTGGCCGGGACGCCAACCTACTATTCGCTTCCATCGATCCTGGCGTCACGCCGTCCGCTCGCTTACGGACGCGATGTGATTGGGTTGGCGCCTGGTGAGTCGACGCTGGCCTCTGTGTTGCAGAGTTCCGGCTATGCGACAGCTTGCTTTGCTGCGGGAAATCCATACATTTCCCAGCAGTTTGGCTACGAACAAGGCTTCGACAGCTTCTACAATTTTATCGACGGGGGATCGGACGTTCACCGGGATGCAGCACCGGCCCGCGAGCCTCAGCTGGTGCGAAGTTCCATCAATCAGCTGATCGAAAAGACTGCGTACCAGGCCGGTCCTTTCGGCGCCGTGTACGACGAACTCTATTTCCAGTACTGTCAGCGATGGGCCACGCCTGACCCGACATCCTTCGGTGCATTGCGGCGTTTTCCCGCTGCCGACGTTTTGATCGATCAGGCATTCAACTGGTTGGCATCGGTCGGAAGAAGTCCTTTTTTCCTCTGGCTGCACCTGATGGACCCTCACGCTCCTTACTATCCGACAGAGGATGCTCTTGAGGAGATGGGATACGCGGAGCTAACTCCCTTCCGATCCCGCTATCTGAACTCTTACTGGAACCGGTCGGATCTGACGACGCGGCGCCGCAGCCGGCATCGTGGTGATGTGCTTGCCCTTTACGACGCGAGTGTACGCTGGGTGGACAAACAGATGGAGCGTCTAGTGCAGGAACTGCGGCGTTCTCAGGTCTGGAACGACTGCGTGTTCGCCCTCACCGCCGATCATGGCGAGGAGTTTCTTGACCATGGTGGGTGCTTTCATCCGCCTTGCAAACTTACTGAGGAGATCGTGCACGTTCCGTTGCTGATTCGCGTACCTGGGGCAACGAAAAGGGCGGTGTCGGCGGCTCCGTTCAGTCATCTGCACCTGGGCCCGACTTTGCTCGACGCTACGGGAGTGGCTGCGCCGTCCGAATTCCGGGGCCGCAGTCTCTGGCAAGAACTGCAAACCGGCAGGGAATGGAGCGACCCGGCCATCACCGAATCGATCGCGAGTTGCACAAATCCCTTCCGTCAGGAAACCTGCGTCGGGGCGCGTGCCCTCGCTGTGCGGGACGGGCGCTACAAGTTGGTGATGAATTTCGATCTGCCCAGTGAGCAGATGTTCGACCTCGAGGTGGACCCGGCAGAGCAAAATCCGCTTCCCGGAGATGCAGAACCAGCTAACCGCAAGCGTCTGCTCCGGCATGCCAGGCAACATCTTGAACGATCGTTGCAAGTAAGGCACCCGTCTTTGCGATTGGGCGCTCGCATGCGGCAGCTTCCACTAGAATTGGCGCAACAACCCTCTTTCAGCCAGCGAGGAGAACCGTTTGCAACGTAGAGGTTACTTTGCTGCGGCGGCTGCGCTCCTGTCCCTGGTCGCCGTCTGCCGCATCGTGTTGAGTTATCGCGAACGGGCGCAGGGATTTGACGAGCCATGCCACATCTCCGCCGCATTGGAATTCCTCGATAGAGGGACATACACGCTCGATCCAGTTCATCCTCCGCTGGCGCGGATTGCGATTGGCGTGCCCCTTTACCTCGCGGGCGAGCGGTATCCGGAGTTCGCGATCGGAGATCAGGCAAGCCTTAATTACAACGAGGTCGGCAACCGGATACTCTCTGATGGCGGCCACTACGCGCGCAATCTGGTACTGGGGCGGGTTGGCATCCTGCCCTTTTTCCTCATCGCATCGGCGCTTGTCTTTCTCTGGACGCGTCGCTTGTTTGGCGATCTTGCGGCCCTGATCGCGGTGGCTGTCTTCACAACTTTGCCCAGCGTGCTGGCTTTCTCCGGACTGGCATACACCGACATGCCGGCAGCATGTACGCAATTTGCCGCCTTGTTTGGATTTGCGTACTGGCTGGAGACGAAGACACTTCGGGCAGCCATGCTGCTGGGGATTGCGGTCGGGTTGGCGCTCCTCTCGAAACTGACGAGCCTTATTTTCTTGCCGGCGGCTATTGTCGCAATACTTCTGTGCCAGTGGTTCTTCGGGGCACGAGCAAGGGAGATTCAGGAAAACGGTAGAACTCGTTGGATTAGCCAGTGTGCCGTGGCCGTCGTTGTGGCTACCCTGGTGGTCTGGGGTGGATACAGATTCTCGGTGGATCACATCAGAGAAGGTATGCAGCTGTCCGCAGACTCGATGCCTTCGTTCCAACATTTTCCCTCTCCGGTGGGCAGCCTGGCGCGATTTGCTGTTCTGCACGACCCGATGTTGCCCGCTCCCGCTCTGCTGCGAGGAGTAGCCACTGCGTGGGTATTGAACCAGAGTGCACCACAGTCCTATTTACTTGGGAGCGTGAAATCGGGGGGCTGGTGGTATTTCTTCGTGGTTGGTCTGGCTGTGAAAACGCCATTGCCGGCGATCGCACTATTCCTGTTAGGGGCGGTGTCTTTACTGACGTTTACTCGCGGCCTCCAGTGGAGAGCGTTAATTCCAGCAGTCGCGATGCTGGCGGTCTTCGCAGTGACGACGACGGTGAAGTACGACGTCGGCGTTAGGCACGTGCTCGTGTTGTTTCCCTTGCTTGCAGTCATGGCGGGAGCGGGGGCAGCCTATCTCATTACGTTGAAGGGAAACTCGCGCGTGTTCGGCCGCGTGGCTCTGGCAGTTCTCTTGCTGTGGTTGGGGGCGGCGAGCCTTCGTGCCAGTGGCGACTATATCGCCTACTTCAACGAAATTGCAGGACACGATCCCAGCAAAGTTCTGGTGATGGGCTGTGACCTCGATTGCGGACAGGACTTACTCAGACTGGCGCAGGAATTTCGCAGCCGTCATATCGATCATCCAAGCGTCGCAGTCTGGAGCAGTGCCGATTTGCTCCAAATGGGGTTGCCGGGCTTCGACACACTCCGGCCGTTTCGACCAGTCACGGGCTGGGTCGCAATCAGCGCGCGCTCGCAGCTCCTGGGCGATGTGTTTCACGAGACATATCCGCCGGGCGCGTTTGCGTGGCTGGATCAGTACGAACCGGTGGAACAAGTCGGGAAGACCATCAGGCTTTACTACATTCCCGAGGTGAAGAGTGCGGCGCTCAAACCGGACAGGAAGTCGGTTCGAGCGGAAGATTGACGGACTGAGCAGCATTAAAGCGGCTGGAGAAGTTGGAAGAATTGCAGAAGACGGTGAGACCAATTCGAATTCTTGTCGAGACCTTGGCGGATGCGGAATTGACCAACGCACAAATGGTCAATGCGAGGGATATCATCTGCCGCCTCGACCCGGATCGTTTCCAGGTTACGACCTTCATGTCCGGTAAGCCGGACCCGCGAATCAGTCAGCGGCCGAATACGCAGCTCATCCGGCTCCCCAAGCGGAAGCAAACGGCAAGAATTCTGGCAGAGTTCCTGCTCGGTTCGCACGACATTCTGTTCTACGTGAAGGCCTCGCCGGCCTCAAAGTGGTACATGAAATTGAGGTCGAGAAAGAAAAATAGGCGCGTGACCGTGGGCACAATCGAGTCCCAATGCAACTGGAGAGCCGAGCCATCGATCCCCTCGGAAAATGTAGCACTGATAGAAAACACGGTCCTTCGCTGTGATCACCTTTTCAGTAATTCGGCTTCGGTGAGAAGCAGTCTGCAGAACGAATACGGACTGCAGAGCGAGGTCGTTCCCACGGGTGTCGACACGGAATTCTTCGCTCCTGATCCGAACAAGGCTGGAAATGTGCGCCCTCGGGTGATCTTTGTTGGTTCCTTGCGGCCGTTCAAAGGCCCGCAATCAGTGCTCGACGCAGCGGAGAAGTTTCCGCATCTCGACTTCGTTTTGGTCGGTGATGGAGCCTCGGCGGCTGATCTTAGAGAACAGGCCAAGCGCCTGGCGAACGTTCAAATGCGAGGAGCGCTTTCCAGGGAAGAAGTGCGCGAAGAATATCGAAGGGCCGATATCTGTCTGTTCCCTTCACGGTGGGAAGGGTCGCCCAAGGTGATTATGGAGGCCGCTGCTTGTGGCTTGCCCGTCATCGCGCGTTCCGACTATCGCCCCGAAACCGTCATCGATGGCGAAACCGGGCACCTCGCTGAGGACGAGGATGAAGTCTTTGCCCGGCTGGCGGAACTCGCGGCAGCGACAGATGTGAGGAGAAAAATGGGCCTAGCCGGCCGCGCTCACATGAAGAAGTTCGACTGGAATCCGATAGTCCGCCAGTGGGAAGGCATTTTTCTGCAAGTGGCCCCGCGAGCGAATGGGGGCGCTTGCCCATGAGTTCCTCCGATTCCACTTCCAGCGCACGACCGATTCACGTTCTTACGCTTACACCGTTCTATCCCTCCGCCCAGGACGGCGCGAGCGGATGCTTCATCGCTGAACCCTTGGTCTGGCTGGAAAAGAACGGAGTGAAGAACACCATCTTCGCGATGCAGCCTGCTTACCGCGGACGCAGAGCGGAAACTGGCGGCGCGCCACGCGCAGAATGGATTTCCTACCTGAGTCCGCCGGGCAACCTGGGCCTGGCGGCTGCAGGCGCTTTTGTCTATGCCCGGATTCTCTCCGCTGTTCGCAGACTCCATAAGTCAAGAGGTATTGACCTGATTCACGCGCATGCTGCCTTGCCGTGCGGGCATGCGGCGGCGTTGCTGAGTCAGGAATTGGGAATTCCGTTCGTGGTATCGGTACACGGTCTCGACGTATTTTCGTCGGCAAATGCGGGTGGCTGTGCGGCACGCTGGAACCGGCGGGTCTCAGAGATGGTGTACGGGCAGGCGCGGGGGACAATCTGCGTCAGTCAGCACGTCTGCGACGAAATTCTCACCGGAGTGGGGGCTCGCTGCCGTGCTTCGGTGGTATACAACGGCGTCGATTCCGACTTGTTTTCACCCGGCTCAGATTCGGCTGCGGGTGAGCCCACAATCCTGAGTGTCGGGAATCTGATTCCCACCAAAGGGCACGAACTTCTGCTTCGTGCCGTAGCGGCGCTGAAGCGAACGATAGCGGGGCTGACCTGCGTCATCATCGGCGACGGGCCCGAGCGCACTCGGCTTCAGCAAATCGCGCGAGAACTTCGGATTTCTGATCGCACTTTCGTCGGGCGGCAAAGCCGGGCCTCCGTTGCTGAATTCTTGCGCCGCAGTTCGATCTTCTGCCTGCCCAGCCGTTACGAAGGTTTGGGATGTGTTTATCTGGAGGCCATGGCTGCCGGAAAGCCTGCCGTTGGATGCCGCGGCCAGGGAATCGCAGAGATTATTCAGCACAATGTGAACGGATGTCTGGTTGATCCGGGCAATCTTGATGGACTCGTAACCACGATGGCAAAGTTGATGGAAGATGCGGCAATGACCCGGCGTATCGCGAGTGCCGGCCGACGAACGGTTCTAAACGGATTTACCTTGAGCCATCAGGCGCAAAGGCTCAACCAGGTCTACCGGGAGTGTCTGGCATGAAGCGTCGCCTGGCGATTCTTACCGAGATCATCGCTCCCTACCGTATTCCTGTGTTGAACGCGCTCGTGCAGAACCCGGACGTCGATCCGTTCGTCATCTTTCTGTCCGAGACCGACCCCGGCCTGCGCAAGTGGAGGGTCTATAAAGACGAAATCCGGTTTGACTACGCGGTCCTTCCTTCGTGGCGGCGCAGGATCGGAAAACACAATCTACTGATCAACCGCGGCCTGCATTCCGCTCTGGATCGGGTCCGTCCTGATGCGATCGTTTGTGGTGGGTACAACTACCTCTCGTCCTGGAGCGCCGCAGCTTGGGCTCGGCGTGCACGGATCCCATTCCTGCTGTGGTGTGAGAGTACCCTGCAGGATCAGCGTAATGGATACGGAGTCATCGAGTTTCTCAAGCGCAAGTTTGTACAGCGCTGCGATGCTTTTGTCGTTCCAGGAAAGTCGGCGAGTGAGTATTTGCGTGCTCTCGGTGTGCGGGGCGACATTGTTATGGCGCCCAACGCGGTGGACATTGACTTCTTCTCCCGTGTGGCCCAAGCAAGGCAGTGCGGGTCTGATCCAACTGAAAAATTCGGACTGCCCGCGCGCTACTTTCTCTACGTCGGCCGGTTGGTAACCGAGAAAGGTATCTTCGAACTGCTTGATGCCTATGCCAGACTGGACCGTTCGCTGAAATCAGCGGTGGGATTGGTGTTTGTCGGAGATGGTGCACAGAAACACGAACTGATGAGGCGAATTGCTCGCATGTCGCTTGCGAAGGTCCACTGCGTGGACTTCCTGCAGCGAGAGGACTTGGCCTCCGTCTATGGGCGTGCGGAGGCTCTAGTGCTGCCGACCCACAGTGACCCATGGGGACTAGTCGTAAACGAAGCCATGGCTTGCGGTCTTCCGATAATAGCGACGAATGCCGCCGGATGTGCCAGGGATCTCGTAGAGGATTCAGTCAATGGATTTGTGGTTCGTCCCGGTGACGTGGCCGGATTGACTTCGGCCATGTCCAGACTGGCGCGTGACGCTCGCAGACGCATGGAGATGAGTTCACGTAGCCGGGAACGCATTCAATCGTATTCTCCCGAAGCGTGTGCGTCTGGGATCGCAGAAGCAGCGAAATCGCTTTGGGCGGCGCACGCATGAACTCTCGCTTGCAACGAGTGCTGATCTTGAGCGCGGCGATTGCGGGACTTGTCGCGTTTGTTCATTTTGCCTACACACGACCGGGTTACTTCACCGATGCGACCTACATAGCGGGGCTTCTGCTCCTGCAGGTCATCGCTGTGGGTGTATGGCACTACGAGAAAGTTTTCTTTGCTCTGCTTGTGTTCATGTTTGTGTGGGCCGGCACCGGCCTTCCATACGGAAGCGCTGCTACGTCGGCAAGGTGGCTGGTATTGGCGGTTGCTGCCTTTGCCGGATTGGTAAGATGGATGAAGAGCTATCGCCATCGCTTCGAAGTGTTCGACCTGGTGGCGCTGATCTGCGCGTCGACTGCGCTGGTTTCAGTCGTGGTCTCCACGCTCCCGCAGATGGCTCTGCTCAAGGCATTCAGTCTTTTCCTTCTCTTCCTGTACGGTGCCACGGGTGCCAGACTGGCTGCCTTGGGTCGGGAACAAACCTTCGTAAATGGCCTGGTGGGATGTTGCGAGTTAAGCGTTTACCTTACGGCGATTCTGTATTTTGTGTTTGGCTACCAGTTTTTTGGCAACAATAATTCTCTGGGTGCGGTCATGGGAGTCTTGGTTTCCCCGGTTCTGATTTGGGCCAGTGCGGTGGCCGGCCCCGGATTCCTGCGTCGACGGAGAATTCTGGCATTGTTCCTCAGCTGGGCCCTGCTCTATTTTTCACTTTCTCGTGCTGGAATCGTTGCGGCGGCATTCTCCTCTGCCATTCTCTGCATTGTTTCCAAGCGGCGGAACTTGCTGATGGGCGCCGGACTCGCATTGCTTCTACTCTTCGCTTCAGCCCAGGTGCTGCTGCCGGAAGGATCGGAAACATTTGTAACCACGGTCCAGTCTTCCGTCCTTTACAAGGGCAGGGAGCGAGAGGGAATCTTTGGGTCGCGCAAATCACCCTGGCAGAGAACCATGGCGGTCATCGATCAGCACCCCTGGTTTGGTAGTGGCTTCGGGACGAGCGATATCGGGACGAACGGGGGGAGTGTCAGTGCTTCATCGGTCGAGACCAATGAAGAAGCGGGACGAGAGCACGGCAGCAGTTACCTGGCTCTGGTGGAATGGGTCGGCCTTCTGGGCGTGCTTCCATTTGCGTTGCTGTTTGGGCTGTTGCTGCAGAGGATTGCCACGACCTTTGCGTGGCTATACCAGTCGGCGGACCTGAATCACTGCGCGATTCCTCTGGCGTTGGTGTTGACCTCCGGACTGGTCCATGGCTTCTTTGAGGATTGGATCGTCGCAGTGGGATATTACCTGACGGTCTTGTTCTGGAGCTTTGCATTTATTTTTATGTGCGTTGCTCCACGCCGCTCGGCGCGAACCGTTCAGGCTAGGAGATTCTGGAGCGAGGGATTTGCCGCCTCTCCTGCAGTGGTGGCTCTTCGGCGATGATGCACATCTTTGTTAATGCTTTGGCCGCAAGTGCCGGAGGTGGTCTGACTTATGTCCGGAATCTGGTGCAGCAGGTGGCTCGCCGGGACGACATAGAGGCAACCTTTCTGCTCTCCCGCGATCTTCGGCAAGAGCTCAGTTGCGCAGCCAATGTCAGCTTCATCGAGCGTCATGTGCCCGGTGTGGCATGGCGCTTCTGGCGAGAGCAGAGAGACATTCCACAACTGATCCGGGAAGCGGGAGCAACTGTCTTGCTCTCAACCGGAAATTTTGCCCTGTGGAACTCTCCTGTCCCGCAGATTCTGCTGAGCCGCAATGCTCTCTACACTTCCGAGGACTTCTCGCGCGATCTTCGGCGGCGCGGAGATTACCGCCTGTGGGTGGATAACCAGTTCAAAGCCATGGTCGCCCGACAATCCATTCAACGCGCGGAATGTACGGTTGCTCCTACGGAATCATTCGCCGCCCGTCTGCGTGAATGGTCGGGGAGAAATGTGGTGTCGATCCATCACGGATTCGATCGTGAGGCGTTTGCCGGCGATGCGGGCCCCTTGCCCGAGCATTTGCGATCCAAACTTGCGTTTGCTGCGGGTAGTGTGAAGCTCCTGTTTGTGAGCCACTACAACTATTACCGCAACTTCGAGACTCTGCTTCGTGCGCTGGCCATGGTGAAGCGTCGAGTTTCGCCGCGGACGGTCAAGTTGATTCTCACCTGCCACCTTCAGTCGAACAGCAAAGCGAATGGCTACAGGACGGATCATGTTGCGTCTCTGGTCAGCGAGCTCGGCGTGGGAGCTGACATCATCGAGCTAGGCGCCGTCCCTTACCACCTGCTACACCATGTTTACCGGTCCTGCGATATCTACGTTACGCCTGCCTACGCCGAATCCTTCGGGCATCCGTTAGTCGAGGCGATGGCATCCGGGTTGCCCATTGTGGCGTCCGATCTGGCGGTTCATCGCGAAATATGCGGCGAAGCGGCAGTTTATTTCCCGCGATTCTCACCGCCGGAGTTGGCCGAGCGCGTCTCTGGGATCCTCGAAAATCCCACGGCAGCGGAGTCGATGAAGGAACAAGGGCTGGGACGGGTTCGCACCTTCAGTTGGAGCGATCATGTCGAAAATCTGTTGAGCCTTGCCAATAACCTAACTGGAAGCGCGGCTCGTATTCAGGCACCGGTCCACTGAGAGTGCGCCTTTGCCCTGGCTTTCGCTGGCGATCGGCTCCTCTGTGGAGGCCATGGCGTAGAGCATGACCAAGCTCAGCAGGGAGAGGACCCATATCTGGTGCGTCATGACGAACCCATTCCACCACCAGCACTGAGAAATCGAATGAGAGATCAGTCCTGCCTCCACGAAATTCTCCAGGAGTAGTGGCCCGGGCAGCAGAAACGGCAAAGTGAGCAGCAATGCGATCCGGGCAGGAGTCCTGCGTGGGCCATCCCAGGCGTCCAGAGCCCAAGCGAATGTCAGCAAGATGACTGCTGCGTCGTAGTGGCGGTGATAAGTCGGCAGAAGCAGCAAAATCAGAATTGTGCCCGCAGACAACGCGACCGGCAAACAGTTTCGTTTGGACGCGAAGTATAGCCACACAACGCCCATCGCTGCGGCAATCAGCCAAGCCGCCGCACCCGTGATCCGCCGGCTGGCGCCTAAGGCAGAAAGCAGGACTTGCAGGTTGACCATACTGAAACGTAGAACATTGGCTGAAGTGGGGTCATTCACTCCTCCGCTGGAGAACATCCCCCTGGACAAATCCACATAGCCGGCAAACCAGTCAGGATGGATCCATTCCATCCTCGCGATGGCGACTAATGCGATTGTCGCAATGCATGCCAGGCTCACGAGAACTGCTCGCCACCTGCGGGACACAGCAAGAAATAGCAGGAATCCTAAGCCGAGAGGTGGTTTCAAGCAGAGCGCAACACCGGTTAAGACTCCGCCCCAAGTGGGACGTTCCTGCTGCACCAGCCAAATCGCGATTATGCCGATGGCAACGGTCAGGATGGAAGGGTTGGCCGTAGCTAGCCCACTGTGGACGGGTGCGGAAGCTAGGGCCAGGGCAATGAACCACAGGCGCAAAGCGGCAGATCGATGAAGGCTTCCAAGCGATGCCAGGCAGGAGACTGCCAGCGCAAATGCGGCGATGGTTACGGCAGACCAGCTGAACAGCGCGGCGTGCCAAGGCAGAACTGCAAATGGTGCAAGGATCACGAACGTGGTCGGTGGATATGGCGATGGGAGCCCGTGTCTGGCGACCAGCGATCCGTCTGCGATGCCAGCCTGCAGGAAATCAGTCTCAGGACCTACAACCGGCCAGAATCGGAGCAGAGTGTACGGGGCATACGGATTCATTCCGTGCAGCCAACCACGAGACTGAGCGTACGGCGAGATGAAGTCGTTGAAGTCAGCGTGGCGAGCGAGTCGGAGAGGGCCTCGAACCATGAACGCCGTGGCGGCCGCACAAACGATGACGACCAGGAAAAGTTTGCGGCGCTCTGAACTCATTCCCTCACCAGCATCGATTTTTCCTGAGCCGACTTGCCGTGACGATGCACCGGACCATCATGGAATGGCGTGCAATAGCGCCGCGACGTTTCTTATTCCGATGGCAGATGCGGCGGCGAGAACGGGGCAGACTGTCGCGAGAGCCCAAAGGAGCCTTCTGTCCCTTGGCAACCATGGCTTCAATGCCAGCAAGACAAACGGGACAATGGGAATAGCAAAGCGCGCGAAGTTGCCGCGTGCGAAATAAGGAGAGTTGTACGAGAAAAGCGAGAGCAGGTACAGGCCCGCAAATACGATCTCGGCTGGGTGCGAACGGGCGTATTCGCGAAAACTATGTGTCGACGCCATTGCGATCGTGCCAGCGATCACGAACAGAATCCATCCGAACGTCAACAGCAGATTCGTCAGTGGCGAAGGGTAGAGAAGAGTGCCCTTGATGATTGCATAAAACGGAATTCCGAATAATCCAGGCGCGCTAGAGCCCGTGCCCCGGTAGCTGTGGACGGTTGCCAGAGGATCGCCAAACTCCAGAGTGAGAGGCAGTACGTACAGACACCCAACCAACACAGCAATCAATGATGCGCTCACGAAACCGCGATAGTCGCGGCGCCGCAGCAACACGATGCCGATGCCCAAAAGAGCAAAGAATCCGAGCGGACGAACAACGGTCGCGACCGAAGCGAAGAGGGACGCCAGTACCCAGCGCTCTCTTCTGATCGCCAGGAACGAAGCAAACAACATGGCCACGAACAACGGCTCCGATCCCCCAAGGCACGACCGCTGTATCCAGTCGAAGTTGATGACCGCAAAAAGCGCCGCGATCCATCCGCCCCACAGACGATACGCCAGCATTACCGCGATCAAAAACGGAAAGAACGACAGCAAGAGCAGCGCCTGACGGTCTGATATCCGCGTGAGCAGCGAGGCTGCGGCCATCAAGTAGGGAAGACCCCAGAATTGCTTCACAACCAGCCCCTGAAAATTCCACCTGCGGATGGCGCCGGCAACATTCATATAGGCGGCGCTGTCCCCGAAGCGGTCGACCAGAGCGGGGAAGTTCGTCAAAGACACGATGACGACCATGAACAAGAAGCAACTGAGAGCTGTCAGGAGTAATACAGTGCAAGCAGACGGCTCAGGCGCGTCGCTCGGCGAAAACTTCGCGATGATGGACGGTGTGCTGCGACCTTCCGGCATTCGAGCCAGTTCCTTCGCTCCACTGGAATGGATGGCTTTGAAAACGGATACTAGCACAGGCCCACGGGTATTCTGCCGAGCGCGCATTCACAAGAGCAACAGGCGTTCACAGCCGTTCGGGATAAGATGAGTTAACTCTTATAGAAACAGGCAAATTCCAGTGTGCGGCATCGTGGGCATCGCAACGCGTGGTTCTTCAGTTTCGGCAGAGATGCTGGTGCGTGCGACTGCGTCTCTTGCTCATCGCGGCCCCGATGACTCAGGAACCACGATCATTCGCGAGGCAGTCCCGGAAGAGCTGGAAGTTGGGCTGGGTAATCGACGACTCGCGATTCTGGATCTTTCGCCCCTCGGTCACCAGCCCATGTGCGATCCAGCAACCGGGAATTGGATTGTCTTCAACGGCGAGATCTATAACTTCCGCGAAGTCCGCGCGAGACTGGAAAAAGAAGGACTAACGTTCGCGGGGAACTCCGATACCGAGGTTCTGCTCAAGGCATACCCACGTTGGGGCAAGACCTGCTTGCAGGAACTTCGCGGCATGTTCGCATTCGCGATATGGGATGCAAGCGAGCATGCGCTCTTCCTTGCGCGCGATCCCATGGGCGTCAAGCCGCTGTATTACTTCGCCTCAGACAAGCACTTTCTATTCGCCTCCGAAATGCGGACATTGCTGCAAACCGGATTAGTGCCGAGGTGTCTCGACCAGGCGGGCCTGTGGAACTACCTGACTTTTGGGTCGGTCTACGATCCAATTGCGCTGATCCAGGATGTGCGGGCCCTGCGGCCAGGGCACTACTTGACCTGGAAGCGAGGCGAGCTGCGCGAAGAGAAGTATTGGGACCTGGTGGACGATGATCGGGCAGACGCAGTCAGGGGAAGTGTGGCGCCCTCTCCACATGAAACAAATCATGCGGAAGACGGGCTTCGCGAAGAATTGCGTGAGGCGGTCCGTCTGCAACTAGTGAGCGATGTTCCTGTCGGGCTGTTTCTTTCTGGAGGGATCGATTCCAGTAGCCTGGCCGCAATTCTGAGTGGGGATGGTTACAAACTCAACACCTTCTCGGTGAGCTTCGGCGAGCCGGAGTTCAACGAATCTGAGTACTCCCGCACGATCGCAAAGGACTTTGTCACCGATCATCACGAGATTCTTGTTTCGCAGCAGGACGCTCTCGATGCTATCCCGAGTGCTCTCCGAGCGATGGATCAGCCGACCATGGACGGCGTGAACACATTCCTGATCTCGCGCCAGACTCGCGCGGCTGGGCTCAAGGTGGCGCTTTCGGGTCTTGGCGGTGACGAAGTGTTCGGGGGATATTCCAGTTTCCGCACCGTGCCGCAGCTGGAGCGGATATACGGCGCTTGCAATCGTATGCCACGGTCTGCCCAACGATCGTTAGGCGACCTGTTCGCTCTGCTTGCTCCGTCGAGCGATCAGAACCGCAAGCTGGCAGCCCTCGTCGGCGAGAACGGAAATCTCCTTCATCCGTATTTTCTTTCGCGGATGTTATTCACGCCGCGCCTGCGGAGCGAACTGCTTTCTCGCATAAACAGCGAGACGAGAAGCCGTGCTGACACTTGTCTTCGCGATGTGTTGCGCTGCTCAGCCTCGCTGGATCCGGTGAATCGGGTGTCTTATCTCGAGTCGCGCTGTTACCTGCTTAACACCTTACTGCGAGATGCCGACTCAATGAGCATGGCGCATGGCCTGGAAATTCGGGTTCCATTTCTCGATCACCGGCTTGCCAAGAAAGTTCTAGCATTGCCCGGCTCCCGAAAACTTGGCGGGCGAGTCCCGAAGCCACTGCTGGTGAGGGCAGTAGGCGATGGTCTTCCCGAAAAGATCGTTCGCCGTCGCAAGCGCGGCTTTACTCTGCCTTTCGAGCACTGGATGCGTGACGAATTGCGTCCCTTGATGGAAAACGCCCTGCATAACATTCCTGATGGGCCACTTGGAACCCTACTGAACACTGCTGCTATTCGGAATGTGTGGAATGATTTTCTGGGCGGGAGAACATCGTGGTCGCGGCCATGGTCACTTTTCGTTCTTCAGAGATGGTGTGAGCTGAATCTATGAATCCTGTAATCCAAGGGATTGAAGAGCTTGAATCAACGACGGGTTCGGTGGCCGTCAAGTTGCCGATCAGCGTCATTATCGCCACACGCAACGAGGCCCTGAATCTTCCCCGGTGCCTGGCATCGTTGCAGGATGTCGGTGAGGTCTATGTCATCGACTCTCAGAGTTCCGACGCCACTCCCGAGATTGCCCGCTCCCACGGCGCCAAGGTCGTACAGTTTCACTATCACGGGGGATGGCCCAAGAAGCGCCAGTGGGCGATGGACAAGCTGCCGCTGGCGTACCCATGGGTTCTATTGCTCGACGCCGATGAAGCACTAACCCCGCAGCTTAAAGAAGAAATCAGGGCTGCGATTCGGCAGCCTTATATTGACGGGTACTACATTTCTCTTCAGATGTTTTTCCTGGGACGCCAGTTACGGTACGGTGATGCAAACTTCTGGAAGTTGGTGTTGTTCCGTCGTGGCAAGGGGCAGTATGAGTGCCGGCTCAGCGAACAGGACGCCTCGATGGCGGACATGGAGGTGCATGAGCACATCGAGGTGCGTGGTGAAACAGCAAAGTTGAAGAACCCGTTACTTCACTACAACGTAGATTCTCTCTCGCGCTACATCCAGAAGCACAACGAATACTCGAACTGGGAGGCAAAGGTACTGCGGCGGGCCGATGGCGACGACACGGGGCTGCAGCCCGCGTTGCTCGGAACTCAGGCGCAACGCCGTCGCTGGCTCAAGAAGAAGCTGTACGCGATTCCGGGATCTCCGATTCTGCTCTTTGCATACCGCTACTTTGTGCGCCTGGGATTTCTCGACGGCATTCCGGGGTTGATCTACTGCGGATTTCAGGCGATTCAGTTGTTCCACACGAAGGCAAAAATCTACGAATTGCGAGTATTATGCCTGAAGGCCTGAGGCCGCTGGAAAAATGAGCCTGCGCAAGAGGAAATCCCGCCGCGGATGCTGATCCTGGGCCTCAACATGTTCCATGCGGATGCTTCCGCAGCGATCGTCCGGGACGGTGAAGCTGTTTTTGCCATCGCCGAGGAGCGCCTGAACCGGCGCAAGCACTACGGTGGATTTCCAGCGCTTGCGGTGAAAGCATGTCTTGACTTCGTCGGGGCCAAGATCAGCGACATCGATCACGTGGCGATTGGTCAGGATCGTGACGCGAACCTTGCGAAAAAAGTCCAGTACGCACTTTCCAATCCCGCAAAAATACTGAACTTCATCCGTCTCCGCCAGCGGAAACAGGCGGTACGGAACATCAGATCTCTGCTCGTGAAGGCTCTGGATGTCGATCCGGAGCTGCTTCGATTTCAGGAAAATTATCTCGAACATCATATCGCTCACATCGCCAGCGCGTACTACTGTTCACCTTGGGACAAAGCGGCAGGCTTCAGCTACGACGGGTCAGGCGACTTTGTATCGACGATGATGGCGCGGTGCGAAGGCAACGACATTGAGGTCCTGGAACGCGTCTTTCTACCTCATTCGCTGGGCAGCTTCTACACCATGGTCTGCGAATTCATCGGATACAAGAAGTACGGTGACGAGGGTAAAGTCATGGGCCTGGCGCCTTATGGCAAGCCTGATTATTCCGACCAGTTCCGAGACATCGTGAGACCGAAGGACGGAAGTTTCCAGCTGAACCTCAAGTACTTCCAGCCGCTGGGTAGCAATCAGGGAATGCGGGTGTTATCGGATGGTACGGTTCTGCTGGAGCGGCATTTCTCCGATCAGATGACGAAGCATTTCGGAGAACCTCGAGAACCCCACAGTGAAATCACTCAGCGTGACATGGACCTGTCCTATGCCATGCAGGCGAACTTCGAAGAAGCGTTCTTTCATCTCTTGAATGCGTTGCATCGGCGAGTGCCGCTCGAGAATCTGGCGATTGCGGGCGGTTGTGCACTGAACAGTGTTGCGAATGGCAAGCTTTTTTCCCGAACGCCGTTTCGCCAAACCTGGATTCAGCCTGCCGCAGGCGACGAAGGTCTGGCCGTGGGTGCGGCCTTGCACACGTATCACTCCGTGCTGAAGCAGCCTCGCCGGTTTGAGTTGAAGAACTCCTATCTCGGACCTGAATTCGCGGACGCACAAATCGAAGGAGACCTGCGGAAGGCCAATCTGCGATACCGCCGATTGGATCGCGAACCTCTGCTCGAGGCGGTTGCGCAGCAGATCGCAGATGGAAACGTGGTCGGGTGGTTTCAGGGGCGAATGGAGTGGGGACCGCGGGCGCTGGGGAACCGTTCCATTCTGGCGCATCCCGGACGGCCCGATATGAAAGACGTCCTTAACGCGCGCATCAAGCATCGCGAGTGGTTTCGGCCTTTTGCGCCCTCGATTCTTGTCGAGCATCAGAGCGAATATTTCGAGCACGATCATCCGTCGCCTTTCATGTTGCACGTCTACAAAATTCGTCCCGAGAAGCGAAAAGAACTTTGTGCCGTGAATCACGTCGACGATACGGGCCGCTTGCAGACGGTAGCGCGTGACGAAAATCCGCTTTATTACGATTTGATCAAGGCTTTTCAGCGCCAGACCGGCATTCCGGTGGTCCTGAACACGAGCTTCAATGAGAACGAACCCATCGTGTGTGCTCCAGTGGAGGCGATTGACTGTTTCCAGCGCACGCGGATGGACGTGTTGGCGATTGGTCCTTTTCTGGCCTTAAAGTCGGAGAACTGAGAATGTCTGCCCAACCGATCGGTGCCGTTGCCCCGGTGTTACGAACGCGATTCCAGTTGTCGAGGGTTGGCACTTTTCCGGGGCTCAGAGCCTTGGCGTGGGACAAGAACGTGTTGTATGCATCCAGGGGCTACACGCTGCTGTGCGCCACGCCCGATGAGGCGGGCGTCGACTGGAAGGAAGTGGGGTCTTTCTCTCCCGCTTGGTGGCGAAAAATCAGTTCCGCTGCGAAGATTACTTATCGGTTGGTGCGCGACGGTTTCCACGCTCTAGCCGTACTTCCCTCGGGACATCTGATTGCAGCGGTGCCGGGTGCGATCGCAACGTTGGCGCCCGGCGAGAGGGAGTTTCGAATCTCACACCCGTTGCTTCGCGGTGGCCGACCCTTGCACATAACAGCTGTTCCCGGCGGGCGCATCTTCTGGGGGGAATACTTCGACAACGCCGAGCGCGACGAAGTCTACATCTATGCATCGGGAGATCAGGGAGCGACGTGGGAAGTCGCCTATACATTCCCGAAGCATGCCGTCCGCCATGTCCACAATGTCGTCTACGACGAGTGGCAGAAATGTCTTTGGGTGCTGACCGGGGATGTAGGCGCGGAGTGCCGTATTCTGCGCGCTTCGTGCGATTTCAAGAGTGTCGAAGTTGTCATGTCCGGAAATCAACAGGCGCGTGCCGTGGCGATGGTGCCAACGGAATCGGGACTGTATTTCTCGACTGATACGCCGCTGGAAAGGAACTTTATTTATTTCATGGACCGAGCGGGGCACCTTTCCCGCCTCGCCCCATTGGCCAGTTCTTCTATCTACGGGTGCCGGCTTGGCGATTCCACGTTCTTTGCAACCATGGCGGAGCCCAGTGAGGTGAACCCCACCGACCACGTGGCTCTCTATGGAAGCGCTGACGGTGTGGATTGGACTGCCCTGGGCGAGTGGAGAAAAGACAGTTGGCCGATGAAGTTCTTCCAGTATGGCAACGTTTTTCTTCCTGACGGCACAAATACCACCGATCTGCTCGCGCTCTCAACGATCGCGGTTCACGGTGCGGACATGGAACTGTCGCTTTGGCGCGTTGCGACGAAGTAATGCCTGTGGTTCCTCCAACCGGAGCGCGTCATTTCCCATGCTATAGTCCGAAAAGTTTCAATGTCCCAAGCTGAGAATGCCTTTCAGTAGCCGCATCTCATACTATCGCCGTATTGCGCAAGCTTATCTGCTGCCTGGTCCCAGCCAACTAACTTTCTGGCACGAGACGCCTCAGATCAATCCTGATTTGCGAGTGAATCAGCTGGGGCCTTACTACATGCTTTTCTCGCAGAAAGCAGATTACGCCGGTCCGCACGACGCGGGCGGCATTCCCATGCTCGACTACCGCGGTGAGATTGGTCTGCAATATAACCCAATCGCGATCGCGCAGTGGGGGTTAGGAAATTACAACCTCTATCGAGGAAGCGGAGACGCTGATCGTCGCATGAAGTTTCTCGAGGCTAGTGACTGGCTTTGTGATCACCTCGAGCACAACAAATTTGGCGTCTGGGCCTGGCAGCATCACTTCGATTGGGAGTATCGCAGCCGCCTGAAGGCCCCGTGGTATTCAGGACTCGCGCAGGGGCAGGGAATCTCGCTACTCCTGCGTGCCTATCGTGAGACCGGGCACCATGACTACCTGAAAGCCGCACTGTGCGCGTATGCCGCCTTCCTGAAGCCCGTCGAAGAGGGCGGTGCCATGTTCCAGGATGAGCGCGGAGATACCTGGATTGAGGAGTACATCGTCCGGCCGCCCACGCATATTCTGAACGGATTTCTTTGGGCGATATGGGGAATCTACGATTACTTGCTGCTTACGCAGGAAGACTCTGCAAGAGAACTTTTTATCCGGACGACTCGAACCGTCCTGAATAATCTGCATCGCTACGATTTCGGATTCTGGTCTCTCTACGAGCAATCCGGAACACGGCTGCGCATGCTGGCGAGTCCGTTCTACCACCGGCTGCACGTCGTTCAATTGCGAATCATGTACAGGCTGAGTGGGGAAGAGAAGTTCCTCGCATACGCAGATAAGTGGGAACACTATGCGCACAGTCACGTGAAACGCGCCTGCGCATTGTTCTACAAGAGCGCGTTCAAGCTTTGCTATTACTAGGTTCTCGGTGAAGATTCTTTACGTCTCACAATATTTTCCGCCGGAGATGGGAGCCCCTGCCGCCCGCGTCGCGGAATTGGCGCGGCATTGGGTGCGGGCTGGACACGAAGTTACGGTGCTCACCGGCTTTCCCAATCACCCGACAGGAGTCGTTGCATCCAAATATCGCAGACACTTTCGCACAGGTTTTATGAGGGAAGAGTTCTCCGGAGCGGAGGTTATTCGCACCTGGCTTTTGCCTCTGCCGAATAGAAAGGCGTATGAGCGCATCTTGAATTACGGGTCGTTTTGCGCGTCTGCCGCGCTGGCTGGAATGTTTGTCGATCGTCCGGATGTAGTCATCGCCACATCGCCACAGCTGCTAGTCGGGCTCTCGGGACGCTGGATTGCGCGGTGGAAGCGTGTGCCATTCGTTTTTGAAGTAAGAGATCTCTGGCCGGAATCGTTGGTGGCGGTGGGCATGGGAAGTGATTCTTCCCTGTTTCATCGGGGCCTGGCACGCGTTGCGGGGTACCTTTATAAACATTCCAGCCGCATTGTGGTTGTGAGTCCGGCATTCAAGCAGCACCTTAACCATCACCGGCAAATCAGCCCGCACAAGATCTCAGTGATCGAAAACGGCGTCGAGACGGACCTGTTCCAACCCAAGCCGTCTCAGGCAGACAAAATCCGAACGTCACTGGGTGCACACGACCGTTTCGTGGTCAGCTATATCGGCACCGTGGGGATGGCCCACGGACTGGATACGATACTGGAATCGGCGGAGACGCTCCAGACGACGGCGCCAAATGTGCTGTTCCTGCTCATTGGGGAAGGTGCCGACAAAGATCGTGTGAAGTGCCAAGCTGCCGGCCGCGGGCTCAAGAACGTGATCTTCCTCGACGAGCAACCGCGCGAAAGAGTTCCAGACTTCATTTCCGCGTCGGATGTCTGCCTGGTTCCGCTTAAGAAGGCTGAGCTCTTCAAAACGGTGATTCCCACGAAACTGCTGGAGTTCATGGCTTGCGCCCGCCCCGTGATTCTAGGCGTCGAAGGCGAAGCCAGGAAGATTGTGGAGAGCGCGCAGGCAGGACTGGCAGTGGAACCTGAAAATCCTTCCGAGCTCGTCGAAGCGATCCTGCGACTGATGGCGACTCCAGAGTTGTCCGCCACCTTAGGCAGGAATGGAAGGCGCCACATTCTGGAAAATTTCTCGCGCAAGCAAAAAGCGGCAGAGTATCTAAATGTTCTCGAAGGGGTAATGGGGGCCAGAGCCGCACGAGCGGCCGCCGCAGCCTGACCTTTGCGTTATGGGTGTGCGGCCACGATGGTCAGGGCGGTTGCGGCCTGCATAACCGCGTCTACTCCGCGATAAGCCGCACTCTTTCCCGCGCTCGAAGGAACGAAGAGAATGTCATCCGCGCTCATGGGCAGGTCCTGTGTTTTGGCCTGCAGAATCTTCTTGAGTGGGATGTTTTCCTCGTGCATTCCCGCGGGCGTCTTCCTGATGATCCGGGCAGCGTTCAGCTTGGCAGTCCGGTTCGTCCCGCCAGCCATGGCAATCGCCTGAAGTACGGTAATGCCGTCACTGTCCATGACAAAACCGCTAGGCCGTCCGACATCGCCGACGACATAGACGATCCCCGCGCGCGAGACAACGATGGTGTCTCCGGGAGCGATATCGACATTGTCCGACGTGCTGCTCTCCAGTTGACGCGGGAGATGAACCTTAATGGGAGAGACTGTTTTGTCGCGACGTGTGATGGTGACGACCTTCCCAGCTTTGTCGGTGAACCCGCCGGCCGCTGAAATGACATCGAAGAGCCGGCGTTCTCCCGTTACGGGGTAGATGCCGGGCCGGACCACTTCGCCGAGCAACGTCACACCTTGCGATGTGTACTCATTGATGAAAAGCGTGACATGCGGGTTCTTAACAAACCCTCCGTCAGAGAGTTTCTGCTCGATGAGTTTCTGCGCTGCTTCGAGCGTGAGACCTCCGACATGAACGTAGTCCACGAGCGGAAGGTATAGATCACCGGCACCACTAACCCGGGCTTTCGTGTTCAGTTCCGGCACGCCATAGACGCTCAATTCGAGCAGATCCCCCGGGCCGAGCTTGAGAGTGGAAACGTCTGGAGAAGAGGTGACGGGTAGCGGACCCGCGTTGGATGGTCCAGTCAAAGTCGAGGATTGAGCTGGAGCACTTGCCGCAGTGGGCGACGCTTGCTGCGCCCGAACGTCAAGATCGAAAACTGTGGTCGCCAGCAGTAAAAGAGCAACCATGGCCAAGTAATGCTCTTTGGACAAGCGTCTTCCGCCAGACCACATCGCTAGACCCCTCTAATTTTTCTGTAAGAAAGCCGAGTCTAGCACAGCGTGTTGCCTACGTCGGGGCTCCCGCAAAGCAGGTGTCTTAAGCGGCAACTATCTGGCCAGGCGTTTTCATTAGGGAACCATGAGAGAGAATAGCGCCGTTTTTTTCGACGTCATATAGTAACTAAAGAAAGCATTTTCTTTGGGTCTTCGTGCGGAAGACTGCACGAGAGGGGCTTACATTGCGAGACGCGGTGATGCCCTGAATTGGTTCAGGCAACCGCGCTGCGCAAGGGGGGCTGGTTGGCAGTCTTTTATCTGGGAATCTTTGTACTGTCACTGACACTCTCGTTTGTACTGACTCGCTATGTGCGAAACCTGGCGAGTGCGCGCGGGTGGCTGGCCTTACCTTCGTTCGCACGCCACGTCCATGAAACGCCACTTCCGCGGTTGGGTGGCGTAGCGATTTTTCTGGCGTTTCTCCTTAGCGTGGCCACCGCCGCGCTCTTAGGCTGCGTACTTCAAAAGCTGGACTTCGGTTTTTCCATCCGTGCTCTCGTCACGATTCTTCTTCCCGGGTTACTGATATTTCTGCTGGGTGTCTACGACGACATGTGCGCGGTGGGACCGTATGTCAAGTTCGCGATCCAGGCGGTGGCAGGCGCGATGCTCTTTCTGGGAGGGCTGCGCGTCTCCGATCTCCCGGTGTTTTTTGGATCTCACCAGTTTCCCTGGTATGTAGGACTGCCACTGACTATCCTTTGGGTTCTGGCCATCACCAACGCTTTCAACCTGATTGATGGGCTCGACGGATTGGCTGCAGGGTCGGCCTTGTTCTCTACCCTGGTGGTGTTTGTGGTCGCGCTGCTGAGCGGGTCGTCGCTGGTTTGCCTGCTGACCATTGCACTGGCGGGCGCGATTCTTGGATTCCTTCGATTCAACTTCAACCCGGCGACAATTTTTCTGGGAGACTGCGGCAGTCTCTTTATCGGATTTCTGCTAAGCGCCCTGGCGCTGGAAGGCGCACAGAAAGCGCCTACGATTATCGCGGTTGCGATTCCCGTGGTTTCGTTTGGTCTGCCGATCCTGGAGACCGCGCTTTCGCTGCTTCGCCGGCTTCTCAGCGGCAGACCCCTGTTCACGGCCGATCGGGAACACATTCACCACAAATTGCTGCAACTTGGGCTGTCGCATCGCCAAGTCGTGATTGTTCTCTATGCTGTCTCCGCGCTGTTCGCGTTGCTGAGCCTGTTCCTGCTTTGGCCGACCGGCAGTTCGCTGGGGCTGGTACTCGCCGTCCTGGGAACCGGAATTTGGATGGGCGTGCAGCATCTGGGATACATCGAGTTCGGGGAACTCCGACGGGTCGCGCAACGAACCATGGAGCAGCGTCAGATTTTCATCAACAATCTGGCGATACGCAGAGCGACTGAGGAACTGAAAGTGGCCCGCAGCTACGAGCAGTTGTGCCAAATATTGGTGGCTGCTTTCAGCACGAATGACTTCGATGGATTCGACCTGAATGTGAAGCTTTCGCCCAGCGAGCGTTCCATGGTTGACTTTCTTCACATCCGCCGTCCCCAGCGCGATGAGATTTCGTTTGTCTGGACCCGGTCGTCGTCCGCCACTTTGCGCGAGGGAATGGCGTGGAATCTTGCGTTGGATCTGATGACTACGTCCAGCCGGAAGCGCGGCACGCTAACCATTCGCCGCTTGTACACACAACGTGATTTGCAACTGGATCTAAACCTGCTGACTTCGGTTTTTCCAGTCGCTTTGGCGGATGCGTTGGATCGGGCGCTTGATCGATCGATGGAAGACGCCGCCCGCCCCGACAAGAATCTTCCTCTTGTTGCTGCCGCGGCGAGCTAGTTGTCAGTCGTCCCGTTCCCGGAATCTCTTCGACGATCCGATTTTTGCGCTCCCTACGTGGGGCGCCGTCATCGCGTCGAGTCTGCGCGCGTATTTACTCTCACTTATCCACAGCTTGAACCACTGCCGTTACTTCTGCGCGGTCTCTGATCAAATTATTTTTCTAATTCTTCATAAACTCTCGGAAGGAAATGATCGAGATGATAGGCCGCATCACCGCCCGCGACGTGAGCTTCCTCTCCATGCAGTCAGCAGTCTTTTGCGTGCAATGTGAGCTGATCAGCGAGAACAACACGCCACAGTGCCTGGCATGCGGAAGCCAGGCCGTGTTGAGTCTGTCTCGGGTACTGGGAGGGTCACTGCGCGGGCAGGCGACCGCCCGCCTTATCGCGGATGCTGAGCTCGACCGGCTGGTGCGGGAGTTGCTTCGCGCGGTTCCGCAACCGGCAGAAATCGGTTCTGAAGATCCCACTCATGTTGGGGGCAACGTGCATGAGTTCGGCCGCCATCACCTGCGCACACGGCCCGGATTGAGCCACGGAAACGAAAATTTTGCGGCTCGGGGCGCCGCTCCTGATTTCGAGATTCAGTCGGCGGAAGTTCTCGAGCCGGGCATCAGTATTATGGCGGAGCGGGCCCAGGTGCTCACAGGGGCTACAGGGGCCGCCATAGCGTTACGGCAGGGCAACGAGATTGTCTGTCGAGCTCGTGCTGGCCGCACAGCGCCAGACCTGGGGGTCCGCCTCCAGACCAATACCGGGCTTTCGGCGGAGTGCGTCCGCCGAGGAGAGGTGTTGCTTTGCCACGATGCGGAAGACAATCCGCAGGTGGACCTTGCCAGTTGCCGCCGGCTGGGTGTGCGCTCCATCCTGGTCGCCCCATTGAAGCATTTCCGCAGGACTCTCGGAGTCTTTGAGGTCCTCTCCGCTTCGCCGCATGCTTTTGACCAGCGGGATGCCGCGACGATGCAACTGCTGTCCAGCCTCATGGTGGCGGCCATTTCGCGGCTCTCAGCGCTGAAACCCGCCGTCTGAAGCGGGATACGCGCCAGACTTAACCCAGAGAAACATGTCTGTCTTGTAACAGATTGAGGCCAAGGCCGATCGCCCGCAACCTGCACTGTTGAAATTCCATCCGCTCGGGTTAATATGTCTGTCGATGTCTGCGACTGACCCAATCGAAAACGCGGAATTCTTTCCTTACGTCAATCGCCAGAGATTGGCCGAGGAACGGCGGCGTTTTCCGCGGCAAAAACCTCATATCCCTGCATATTCCAGCTTCAGTGGCGAGTCCTCGAATGTCCAGCTGGACCTGAATGCGATCGTAGACATCAGCGAGCGCGGAATCGCGATTCACTCGTCGCCGCCCATCGAGGTCAATCGGGCGGTAAATCTGTGCCTTGATCTTTCCGAAACTGGGGCCACAGTGCGCGTGGCGGGGCATGTGATCTGGTCCGATCGTACCGGTCGGGCTGGAATTTCGATCCCCGAACTACCGGACACGGATTCGCGCCAGATTCGCGAGTGGCTCTTTCTCAATCTGCTGCACGGCAGTGCGAAGCACCTCATCGATTCGGAGGCATCGGCTCCTGTTTTCCAAACCCCAAAAGCAGCCGACACAGCCCCGTCCGGGGTCCTCGTGGCGAGTACGTATCGCTACACGCCTGGCGCTGATCTCGCCACTTCTGCGGACGGGATCGAGGGGGTGAAGGCTGACGTCGAGTCCCCGGACACTAACCTGGACAGCGCACTTCAGTTAGTAGCGGCGAGGGCACAAACATTGACCCGATCGACGGGAGCCGCGATTGCTCTTTCTGAAGGGAAAGAAGACGAGATGGTTTGCCGTGCCAATGCGGGCGCAGACGCTCCGCCGGTTGGCGCTCGTTTGCATGTCGGGTCGGGCTTCTCCGGTGAGTGTGTCCGAACGGGGCTATTGCTTCGCTGCGATGATGCCGAGACTGACTTGCGGGTCGACCGCGAGACCTGCCGGGCGCTGGGTATAAGGTCTATGGCTGCGACGCCGATTCGTTTGGATCAGCAAGTGATCGGGCTACTGGAAGTTTTTTCTCCGCAGCCCTTCGCGTTCAAGGATGAAGATGCTCAGGCGCTACAAGGCCTCAGTGAGACGATTGCGGATGCGCTAAAACAGGCGGGGCACGCAGTTCCATTCGCTGACGCCTTGGCAAACTCTCAGCAGTCATTGCCCTCGGAGAGTTGGGCGGACAGCCTGGATGACGATGACGAAGATGAACTTCCCGGCACGGCGGTAAAGGAACCTGAGGGGAAGAAATCGTCGCGATCGCGACTGGCGCTGTGGATCGCGGGAGTCATCTTGCTAGTAGGCGCGCTGGGCTACTGGGGAGCGCCTTGGGTTGGAAACCTGGTTCGAGCTAGAACGAGCGGTGTTACGGAGAGCCAAAAGCAGGCAACGCAGCCAGCTCCCGCGGAAGTGAAACCGACGTCGACAACAAAGAGTCCGACACCTGCCAACACGCTGGAAGACTTGCGAACTCTGGCCGACAAGGGCGACCCCAACGCTCAGTTCGCTCTCGGTGCTCGCTTTGCCACCGGAGAACAGGTCAAGCAGGATTATTCAGAGGCCGTAAACTGGTTTTCAAAGGCAGCCGATCAGGGACACGTTGTGGCTCAGGCCACGCTCGGGGCGTACTACTGGGCCGGGCGCGGCGTACCGCAAGACCTCAGCCAGGCGTATTTCTGGTCTATTCTGGCGCGGGCGGGTGGGGATGAGGCCAGCAAATACCGGGCGGCGGTCCTGTCGTCCCGGATGACAAGGTCACAGATCGCTGCGGTCCAGCAGCAAGCCGACAACTGGTTAAAGCTACATCAGGTTGCCAGCAACACCGCGCCAGCCCACTAACTATTGGCGCCAGACCTTGGCAGCCACCCCGTTCCGCTATTTCCATCCATGACGCAGGGACTCTTATGAGATTTCTGCCTTGCGCCAGCTCCGCAAGTTAACGGCATAAATGACGATGCAGAACAGGTTGGCGGGAATGAAGCCCATCTGTGCCGTCTTGATCCCTATGATGCAAATGATTGCGCTATTGACTGCTGCCAGGATCCAGCCTTCCCAGCACCTTCGCCCGATCAGAATTGTGGAAACCACCGTAAGCACGCAGGACAGATAGTCGAGCCTCAACACAGCTGAAAAACCTCCCTCTCCAAGCCAGTGTCCTGCAATGATCGGCACTTTTTCTATCGTTCCGGCGGTCGGCACATCACGTTGGTAATGAGCTGGTCCGATTCGGTCCCAACTTCCAGACTGGAACCTCCCAAGTCCGGTAAAATTACGTCAGGAGTTCGTCATGCCCGCCCTGCGCGATGTGATCTACGAACAGGTCCGCGAAGGCGATCTCTACGAGAAGCTGGAGAAGAATCGTGTCCGCTGCTACGCCTGCGGACATTGCTGCCCCATCCCTGAAGGCCAGCCTGGAGTCTGCAAGGTTCGCTACAACGAAGGCGGCACACTCTATGTGCCTTGGGGATATGTCGGCGGCGTGCAGTGCGATCCCATCGAGAAGAAGCCTTTTTTTCATGCCTATCCTGGAGCCCTTGCCTACAGCTTCGGAATGCTGGGATGCGATCTGCACTGCGCCTACTGCCAGAACTGGGTGACGTCTCAGGCGTTGAGGGATCCACGCGCGGTGTCTGCGCCACTGGAGGCTTCGCCCGAGGAGTTGGTGAAGGACGCGCTACGCCAGGGCGCGAAAGTTCTCGTCAGTACCTACAACGAGCCGCTGATCACTGCAGAATGGGCGGTAGCCGTCTTCAAGGAAGCTAAGAAGGCCGGGCTGATAACCGGCTTCGTCTCAAACGGTAACGGAACGCCTCAGGTCCTCGAGTATCTGCGGCCATGGATCGATCTGTACAAAGTCGACCTGAAGAGCTTTGACGACCGTCACTACCACGAACTCGGCGGCCGCATCGGCCCGATCCTGGAGACGATTCGCTCGTTGCACCAGATGGGCATTTGGCTGGAGATTGTGACCCTGCTCATCCCCGGCTTCAATGATTCAGACGACGAACTCAGGCGCCTGACGGAATTTTTGGCGGGCATCTCCGTCGACATCCCGTGGCATGTCACCGCCTTCCACCAGGACTACAAGATGACCAGCCCGGAGGATACGACGCCCGCTGACCTCCTTCGAGCGGCACAAATCGGAAAGAAAGCAGGACTGCGGTACATCTATGCGGGAAATCTGCCCGGGCAGGTCGGCGGTCTGGAGGATACGCGCTGTCCCCAGTGCGACGAACTGCTGGTTGAGCGGTACGGATACCACATCGAGGAGTACCGCCTCACTCCAGACGGCAGTTGCCTGTCCTGCAAGACTGCCATTCCGGGCCGCTGGTCGTCTCAATTTGACGGCCAGATTGCCTCTCGTCCTTTCTTGCCGCGGCGAGCCTCACGTTTGGTTACAATCTTCAACCAGCACTAGTCCCAAGTCCTGATGCATAGACAACTCTCATTGGTGCTTGTGTCCCTGTGCCTTGCGGCGGGATGCTCACCTCGCGATTTCCTTACGCGCCGACTGGCCACCGATCTCATAGTCGGCTCGAACGCGTTCAAGACGACGCAACAGTACTGGCTTCGTACGGGGATCGTCTCCAACAAGGATTTCACGTCGCCCGAGTACCTCGTATTGCAGCATTCCGGCTGGATTACCGGAAGAATTTCTAAGTGTCCGGTGGAGATCGCTCCTCCGCCTTGTTGGGACGTCGTGCTGACTCCCCTGGGGGTTGAAACCTTTCGCGACCTGATCAGTGGCGGCGATGCACAGAAGCAATATTTCAGTATGCCTACGGCCAGACGGGAACTGGTCGGTATAACGGGGGTCAGCAAGGACGGCAGTCGCGCTGATGTCGATTTTGTGTGGAAGTGGGTGCCGACCAACGAAGTGGGCGCAGCGCTCTACGCAGGCGGGCTGCAGTACCGATCTACGGTCGCTTTCCGGCACTACGACGACGGTTGGCGGATCATTGAGAGCGCCTCGGTGAGGACAAACCAAGACCTGGATGAGGCCTTGAAGAACGCCGAACCCGCGCCGGAGTAGCAGAATTCAATTCCGCTTGAGAATCACCCTGCAGCTTCGAAGAGTACCGTAACTGAAATCAGGAGACCGGATGAGGAAGATCAGACTTGGGTGGCTATGTTTCGCAGTTGCAGTTCTTATTCTCAATCTTTCCGCACAAGCCGACGACCTTGATGACCTCGCTCGCGACTTCTGGAACTGGCGCGCGGCCGAACAGCCCATATCGAGCGACGACATACCTAGAATTGAACGCCCTGCAGGCTGGGTCCCCGACTGGTCGCCGGCGGCGGTAGCCCGCTACCGCAAACAACTCACCGAGTTCGAGTCCCACTGGAAGAAGATCGACGCGTCCCACTGGTCCGTACCGCGGCAGGTCGATTACAGATTGATCGGGTCCGCCATTGCGCGAGTGCGCTGGGAACTGGAGGTCACACGCAACTGGCAACGTCATCCCATGTTCTACGTGGACCAGAGCCTGGGAGCGTACTTTCATCTGCTTCTGCCGCCTCCGCCGTTTGATGCGACCCGAGCGCAGCAGATCATAGCCACTCTGAATTCGATTCCGGCGACAATCGAGGCGCCCAAGCGGAATCTCACCCAGCCCGTGGGGCCGTTTGCCCAGCTCGCGCTCGCGCAACTGCAGGACATCCGGCCCAGACTGCAGGCGTCGGTTCGCGAATTGAAACCTGTACTTGGTGCCGAATATTCTCCGGCGCTCGATCTGGTGTCGGAGAAGGCAATCACAGCGCTGGAGTCCTACCGCGATTGGATCACCCAGCGCCTGCCGTCTATGTCCACCCAAATCGCGGTCGGCCGCGATGCGTACGTCTTCTTCCTGAAGAATGTTGCCCTCATTCCCTATACTCCTGACGAGCTGTTACAAATGGGCCGCGCAGAGTGGGCGCGCTCGGTCGCGTTCCAGACCTACGAAGAGCAGCACAATCTCGGCCAGCCGCAGCTGACGATGGCCAAAGATCAAGCCGAAGAAATAGCTCGCGTAGAAAAAGACGAGCTCGCAGTTCGTCGCTACCTGGAAGCGCATGACATCCTCACCGTTCCCGGCTGGATGCAGCACTACCGTTTTCTCCCGTTGCCAGCATATCTGTCTCCGCTGAGCGGGATCGGAGAAGAAGATGATTTCACCGGGCCAAGTCGCCTGAAGGAACCAAGCACGCGATATATCCCTCGGCCCAGTCCTGATCTCGGCTACTTTTCTCTTGCGACGGCCAAGGACACGCGTCCCGACCTGGTTCATGAAGGCGTGCCCGGCCATTATTTTCAGCTCGCGCTGGGCTGGGCTGACTCAGACCCAATTCGGCGTCATTACTATGACTCGGGAGCGAATGAGGGCCTTGGTTTTTATGCGGAAGAGATGATGCAGGAAGCAGGTCTGTTCGACGACAGTCCACGGACGCGGCAGATCATCGACAACTTCATGCGGCTTCGAGCACTGCGCGTGGAGGTGGACGTGAAGCTGGCGCTTGGCGATTTCACGATCGAGCAAGCCGCGGAGTATCTGGCCAAGACGGTTCCCATGGATGCGAAGACTGCGCACGGTGAGGCGGCTTCGTTCGCTTCGGGACCAGGCCAGGCGATCAGTTATCAGATCGGCAAATTACAGATCATGAGATTTCTTGCCGACGCGCGGCGCCAGCAAGGTGACGGATTCAAGTTGCGCGCCTTCCACGATTTTCTCTGGCAGAACGGGAACGTACCGATATCTTTACAGCGCTGGGAGTATCTGGGGCTGCGCGATGACGTCGACGCTTTGGAGAAGTTGCATTGAGGTCGAAATAGAATGCGTAATTGAGTGAACCTGTATCTCGCCATTTGCACGAGCACCTTCCGAAGCTGTATACCTTGCTGTTCCCAAGACTTTCCCATATGACCCGAAGTACAGATTTCTCCATGACCCTGCAAAAGCTGTGTCCGGTGGCTGTTTTGGCCGTTTTGTTAGTTGCTGTTTTTCCCGTGTTCGCCCAGAAGCCGCCGATCTCGATCGACGATCATTTCAACTGGGTAGAATTCACTTCGCTAAAGATGTCGCCCGATGGCACGGCCCTGGTCATCGGCACGGATCGGGCCGACTGGGATCAGCAGATCTTTCGCGAAGATCTGTGGCTCTATCGCGACGACGGCAAGGGCGACTCGCTGGTCCAACTGACGCAGTCCGGGCATGACACCATGCCTCGCTGGTCGCCCGACGGCCGCTGGATCGCGTTCCTCTCGGAAAGAAAAACTTCTGCCAGCAAAGAAGCTTCTTCGGAAGACAGTTCCGACACCAAAGATAGAGACACGGCGCAGCTCTATCTCATCCCGGCGAATGGCGGCGAGGCTTTCAGCGCAACTACCGGCGAAGAGGGGGTTCACGCATTTTCGTGGTCCCCGGACTCGCGGATGCTTTATTTCGCCACGCGCCAGCCGTGGATAAAAGAACAGAAGGATAAGTACAAGGAAGAGTGGAAAGACGTCGTTCAGTATCGCGCTGCCGAGCGCGGCGACACGATCTTCAGTATTGATGTGAGTGATGCGATCAAGCGCCATGCCGCTGCCGCTATCCCAGAGACTTCCGAGTCCGAGAAAGCATCGGACACGACTCCCGAGTCAAGGCCGCTGGCGCAGAGTCCATGGCGCATTCACCAACTCGATGCCGCGCCCGATGGTCACGCGCTGGCGTTTGTCACTCAATCGATCTCCGAGCGCGAGGAGAAAATCGAAGAGTACGAAATCTATACAGTCGCTCTGTCCGACGCTCCTCACGTCCGCCCACCGCGACAGGTGACGCACAATGAAGCCCTAGAGCAGGACATCGTTTGGGCTGCGGACAGCCGTCACATATTTTTCGAGGTCGATTACGGCTCGGTGGAAGGGAAGTATCTGGACACGCAGACCCGGCTCTACTGGGTCGACAGTCAAACCAACGAGGTTCAGCGATGGGCCACCGATTTCGCGGGCCAGATTACTCGCTATGGAGTGGCCGCGAACGGTGGAGTCGTTGCGTCTGGCCGGGTTGGCACCGAAGTCCAGCTGTACACGCAGGCCAGATCGGGCTCGTCATTCGCGGGACAGGGAGGATGGCCTGGTACTTATGAACTTCTGGCTGTCGCGCGACGCTCGCCGCGCGTGGCGTTTGTTTATTCGTCGCTGGATCGGCCTGGCGAGGTTTACATCGCGGAGAGTGTCGACGACCTGAAGCAAGCCCGGCCGGTTACTTCCTTCAACAAGATCTTCGGCGAGCGGGAGCTACCTAAGGGCAAACCCTACCAGTGGAAAGCAGACGATGGCACCACCGTCGAAGGCATGCTTATGTACCCGCCGGGAAGATTTGAAGCGAAGAATCTTCCCCTGTTCGTCTACATTCATGGTGGTCCCAACGATGCCGACGGCAATCACTTCGAGTCAGATTGGTATCAGTGGGACCGGCTTGCAGCCACCCATGGCTGGCTCGTGTTCGAGCCCAATTATCGCGGCTCCAGTGGATATGGTGACAAATTCTTCGCCCAGATGGTGCCTCGAATCGTGTCGCGCCCAGGAAAAGACATTGTCGAGGGAGTAGATGCGCTGGTGAAGGACGGCATCGCCGATCCCGACCGCGTCGCCATCGGCGGATACAGCTTCGGTGGCTACCTGACCAACTGGCTGATCACCCAGAGTACGCGATGGAAGGCTGCCGTGACCGGAGCGGGCGCCGTCGAAAACGTTGCTAACTGGGGCAACGACGACACAACTCGCGATGATGCCTACTGCCTCGGCGGACGGCCATGGGAAGCCCCACAGCGGTACCATGACGAAGCAGCCATCTTCCAGATCGACAAAGTACGCACTCCCACACTCATGGTCACGGGTGCGGATGACATTCGAGTTCCACCCCTCGAAAGTTATTTGCTGGACCACGCTCTGCACGCGTTGAACGTCCCCAGCAGTCTGCTGATCTTCCCCGGGGAAGGCCACAATCTCGACAAGAACCCGTGGCATGGCAAGATCAAAGTGAGGGAAGAATTGAAGTGGCTACAGAAATACGGTGGGGTCGGAACCGTGCCTTAGAACTGACAGGAGAGGACCGTCCGGCGCTGGCGTAGTGAAATTCCCGGACCTGCTACTCGCTCGTCCCACGAGCTGAGGCCATTTTCACATGGTGGGAGCCCGCCTCGTAGCGGGTGATGCCTTTGTAGAGCGCCTCTGCGATTTGCTGGCGATAGGCTGCACTCTTCAAGCTACTCTCGTCATCCGGACTACTTACGAAGGATACTTCGGCAAGTATCGCCGGCATCGTCGTGCCGGTGAGCACGACAAAAGACGCTTCGCGGACGCCGCGATTGCGGATCTCGGAGTCCTGCTGCGACAAAGTTCCGTGAAGCGAATGTTGCACCGCCGCTGCCAACTTGCGTGACTCTTCCACCTTTTCCCGCAGATCAACGGTGGAGAGCTTCAACGCCGGGGCTTTTACGTTGCCATTCTCACGTTTTTCAATCTCTTCCGAACCCGACGGATTAAAAACGTTGGTGTAGTAGGTTTCCACGCCCCGGGCTGACTTCAGATTGCTGTAGTTGGCGTGGATCGACACAAAAAGATCGGCTTGCGACTGGTTGGCCAGATCTGCCCTTTGGTCCAGGGGAACATAGTTGTCGCCTTTGCGGGTATAGATGACTTCGCACGCCAGGCGGCTTTCCAGGAGTCTGCCCAGCCGTTGCGATATGTCAAACACAAGATCCTTTTCCAGCAGACCCTTGCGGCCGACACTGCCCAGGTCCCAGCCTCCGTGGCCGGCATCGAGAACGACGCGGAATTTCGGAATGCGGCCCCGCAGCTGCGCATCTTCTCTGCCGCTCGGTGAAGACAAGGCAAGAGCCTTCTTGGGCTCGCTGATCGGGGGAAACAGTTCGGGCCTCGGCGAAGATTCCGCGTCACCCGCGCCAATGGCTCGTATCTGTACCACCAGGCGGTAGGGGCTGGGCTCCAGGCTTACTGAGAAGTTGGAACTGCCTTTGGTCTCGAGCACGATCCGTGTGACACCGACCATCAGTTGTGCGACACGTACACGTGCGAGCAGGGGATCGTCCACTTCGATGACTCTCCCCGGTGAAAGACCGGGAGCCAAGGCAGTGTCGTGCAGATCGAAGTAGATGCGGTCGGGGTCGGTCAGGCGGTGAGCCTCATACTGTACCTGATCCTGAAGGTCGATCACGACAGTGCTGGCGTTCGTCGAAGACCAATGGCGTACGCCAGTGACACTCGGAAGTACGGCAAGCTTTTGTGCGTTGATGTCGGCGGGTGTAATTGCAGCCGTTGTTGTCGTGCCCTGAGCCGCGGGTGCAGCACCTTGGGAGGCAGAAGAGTCCGGCGCGGGTCCAGAAACCAACTCCGATACAGGAGCCAACTTCCCTTGAGATTGAAATGTTGAGGCTGCGGACGACGATTCGCCTGGCGCTTTGGCAACTGTGTTTGTGGCGCGGCTAATTCTCCACCACACTCCGCCGGCCAGCAGGGCAGCCACCAGCACGACCGCTGCTACAACCCACAACCCTGGTCGGGATGATTCCTGGTCATGAACTTCGCTGAAGATGGGCGAGGTTTCGCGGAAGAGTGATTCTTCAGTCGCATGTTCGGCGTCCTGATTGGATGGGGGCGCCGCCACAGAAGTCGAGTGCTCATCCGAAGCTTCCGCAGGGAACCCGCGAACCGTGATCGCTTTTCTGACAACGGCATCCGCTGCCTGAGCCAAGATCGCCTCTTCTTTCGGCTTGAGAGCGCCGAGGATGAGCTCAGCCAGAAGAGTCAAACTGCGAACGTCGCTGTCGTTGAAGGCGTAGGCGTCGACCGAAAAAACTTCCAGCAGGCCGACCACGCTGGTCCTGCCGCAAAGCGGAACCGCCAGCATGGAGCGCGCGCCCAGACGCCGGCACACCTGAAGGTTTACGCGAGAATCGATCTCGATGTCGTCGCAACGAACCAGCTTGCCGGTACGAAAGCAGGCGCCGGAAAGCCCCGCGTTGGGATCCAGACGGACCCCGGGGTCGGGAGCGATGATCCCAGCCGAGCCGCGGCAAACAATTTCGTCCCCTTCCGCCAGCGCAATGGCGACACCGTCCGCGCCGGTGATGGACAAAGCCCGTTCTGCGACCAGCTGCAGCACTTCATCGAGAACGAACTGTTCAGCTTCGAGGAGTTCTTTCGAAACGTCGGCAGCGGGGCTCGGCCCTGCGTCGCGGTCGTGCCGCTCTCGAACCTGCGCATGCAAAGACGAGAAGGCAAGCAGAGCTTGCAACGCGTTACGCCGCGCAATGGCCTCATCTCCGGAAATGACCGGAGAATGCGAGGCCCGAACCCGTGTGGCGTCCGCCGGGTGCAGTGCCCGCTCGATGTCCGATTTGGTGGTCGGCGCCGAACTCATAAAGGTTGCCGGACTAACATGATCCCGGCATATCTAAAAGGTTTTCTCTTAGCGTAAATCGACTGTCAATTTGGCGATATAGCACCTTTGGGCAGCCACCATCATGTGGGCCGAAATCGGGAACCTCGCGGTGCTTGTGACCCCTGCCTACCCTTGTACTTTCAGGATCTCGCGGACCGCGCGGTCGGTGGCGCGCACGCGGACATGTCCTTTCGTAAGCTTAATCCCTGCAATACTTTTGGCTGTCTCCTAAGCGCATTTGCTCCTTTCCAGTATTCGTCATATGCTGGAGACAGTTGTTCTTCCAGGCAGTGGACATTGAGTGAAGAGAAGAAGAGTTCGCGTTGGATCTGGCCTTTAAGCCTCATGGCAACGACTGTGGCGGGAGCTGCCGTCGTAGTGCTTCGCGGATGCTGGCACAGGAAGATGAGCTGGCCGGTCCGTTCGCAGGAGTCCTCCTACCAGGTTTGCCTCAACTGTGGGATCAAGCGATTGTTTGATGAGAAGAATTTCCGCAGTTACGGCCCTTACAGCTACGACCTTGAACGCCTGACTGCATGGGAAAGGGCTAAGCGCCTGCGCCAGCGCGAGCTCGAGGACACCCTGGCAGCCCGCTCGGCATCCTAACGACCGCTCCCCGCCGTGAACCATAACCGTTAAGGGAGGAGAGCCTGTGTCCAGCTTAAGATTTCCACATGGATTCGCCGTACGGCCGAGGCACTCCGGCTGAACTGCCAGCTGGCCTTCTCCCGAAAACCTCCCAGCGTGGCCGTCCCCGGCACCGGCTGCGCAGCCTGGTGTATGTGGTCCTCGACCAGGGCAATGGTGGAATCATCCGTGATTTGAGCGAAGATGGTTTGGCCCTGCAGTCCGTGAGCGCGCTGCAACCCCGCCAGCAGGTACACCTGCGCTTCGAATTATTCAATCCCAGAGTTCGAGTGGATGCGGCCGGACAGGTTATCTGGACTAAACCATCTGGGAATGCCGGTGTACAGCTGACCCAGGTCTCCCCACGAACGCGGCTTCAGCTTAAGGAATGGCTCTTGACCAACCTGCTGGCAGACGCTTCCAGCAACGCTTTGTCTTCTCCGGTCTTTCGCGACCCTAGTCGCAACGACCATCGGAGCCAGCTCATCCTGGGCGGAGCACCGCGCTCAGTGATCCCGATCGACTCAACCGAAATTGCGGTGGAGAAGACAAGCCCCCGGGAAGTGCTGCATTTCTCCTGGTGGCCGTCCCCGGTCTCCGCTATTTCATTTGCGAGGCTCGTGGATAGGCTGATTGTGCTGACCTCGGTATTGCTGTTCGCGGTGGTGTTTCTGGCCATGACGCATGAGATGCTCTCCTGGCTCGAAATGGGGGCGGTTAGTTTGGGAGTCGGAATCCTATTCGGCGTGGTGTATTGGCTTCTCTTCGCTGCGATGGGTGTGTCGACACCGGGTTGGCTGCTGGCAAGGATTGCAAGCGAGACTCCCGTTAACGAGATGGCGTCGGAGCAAGAACTGGCGCGATTTCGATAGGGGAGGGAATGCGGCGTAGTTGTGCTGACTAGTTGATGAAATATTGCTGTTCCAGCCACAGTTGCAGGCCGCGCTGCAACTTCTGACTCATCTGGCCGAAGCGGATTCCCGCGTGGCCACGCTGATCCGTCCAAGCGACTTCGCCCTGCGCTTTCATCGGTTGCTCGTTACCCGGCAACTCGAAGACGATCTGGACCGATCCTCTGATTTCGACGGGCTGCGACAGCCGGATGCCCATGCCGCCCTGACTAAGGTTGGTCAGATGAGCCTTCAATTGCTTCTTGCCATATGCCAGCGTGACCGGCAATTCCAGAACCTGCCGGTGATATCTCAACCTGCCGTCCAGAATCAGATTGCGTGCGGCGGAGAGCGTGCGGACTGCCTGCTCAACCGAGATCGGCTTCTCAAAGGTGAAAGCCGCACACCGCTCAGCCAGTCCATTTTGTGCTCGGGGTCCGCTGACGATCACCAGAGGCACTGCCGCAGGCCGGCGCGAGTCATGCTGAAGATTTCTCAGGATCGTATCCGCTCCCTTGAGGTCGCAATCCACGATCAGCGCGTCCACCTTGGACGTTGTGAGTTTTTGCCATGCGCGTTCCGCTTCCGGCACCACATCGACCACCATATGAAGGCCGCCCAGAATGCATTCCAAAACGCTGACTTCCTGCCAATCGCTGGAGACAACCATGGACGAGAGTGTCATGTCGTCACTCTATTCTCCGCGGTAATCCCTCCGTAGATCACGAAGGTAATGGGGCTTGCGACGGCCACGATATAGGCGGCGTGATCAGCGACAGAAGAGCGGCGCAGGAGGATTCTATATAGACGAAATTGGTTAAGCCTTTGCGGCATGGGTCTGGGTGCGATACCAGGCGATGGTGCGTTTCAGGCCTTCTTCGAACTGCACGACGGGATGGTAGTTCAGACATTTTGCCGCGCGCGAGATGTCGGCTAGAGAGTGCTTTACATCCCCGGCACGCTCGGGCCCGTACTTCACCTCTCCGGAATACCCGGTAAGGCCCTTCAGGATCTGAAACGTCTGGTTCAGGTCGAAGCGAGTGCCGGTGGCGACGTTGAAGACCCGGCCCGCAACCTCTGCCGCCGGCGCCTGGCAGGCCAGCAAATTGGCCGAGACCGCGTTGTCGATGTAGGTGAAGTCGCGGCTCTGTGTGCCGTCGCCGAAAATCGTCGGCTGCTTTCCGGCCAGCATCTGGGTGATGAATTTCGCCAATACTCCGGAATAGGGCGACGACGGGTCTTGCCGTGGACCGAAGATATTGAAGTACCTGAGGCACACGGTCTCCAGTCCGTAGCAGCGGTAGAACGAAGTCATGTAGTACTCGCTGGCCAGTTTGGCCACCGCGTACGGTGAGATGGGATTGGGAACCATCTCCTCACGCTTGGGCAGCGTGGGTGTGTCGCCATACGCCGAAGAAGACGCCGCATAAACGACGCGCTTGACCTTGGCATCGCGCGCGGCCACCAGCAGGTTGACGGTGCCATCGACATTGGCGCGATTGCTGCCCAGCGGGTCGAGCACGGACTTCGGCACCGAGGGAATGGCCGCCTGGTGCAGCACATAGTCTGCGCCCTGGCAGGCGCGCTGCATGGCCTCCAAGTCGAGCAGGTCGGCCTCCTGAAATGCAATCTTGTCCAGAATGGGGGCGAGGTTCTCGCGCTTGCCGGTGGCGAAATTGTCGATGCCGCGCACCTGCTCGCCTTTTTGCAACAAGGCGTGCGCCAGCGAAGAGCCGATGAAGCCGGCAATGCCGGTGATCAAATACATGGCCATAAGGCCTCATCATATCGAATCGGAAGGCGGGGTGACCCAGCCGCG
>CAVQFB010000002.1:0-493236 GCA_963711675.1 uncultured Acidobacteriota bacterium
GTCATGACCAAGGTAACGAAGCTGACGCGTGGGTTGCACAAGGAGGTGTCGTGCAGAGGGACTGAGAAATCAGGTTACGGTGAAACACATCCATTATGGCAAAGAAGTAGCCTTCTCGGAAATCCGGGGGGCATGCGACAGCTGATTGTCTGTGGCGAAGAAGACTGGGTGGGCGCGAAAACAATTGTCGGGCGAGGCGGTGCTTTCGCCCTCTTAGGGGTGGAGTGTCTTACCGGTGGGATCGGACGGGCTGGAGACTCAACGGAGCTACTGCCAGTTGGGTTCGAAAAGCGGAGGGGATGAGGGAACTGATGGAGTCAGCAGATTTCGTTACGTGTTTGGCCTCTCAGGAACTTGGACAATCGAGCCCGAAATTCCAATTCCATTATGATGCGTCTGCAGCGACGGTCGATCCGCGGTTATCTGGTGGGGTTTCCTCGGCGACAAATACCCTCACACCGCATTTCCGTCCTGCGAACACTGACGGTTATCGTGTGCAGGCAGCGGGGTAAATTCAAAGCGCACATGATCGCCCTCGATCGTCGTCAACACCGGCGTCAGACAGTAGGCGGGGGCATTCAGGCATATCCCCGTGTCCAGGCTGAACTTCCATCCGTGTCCCGGGCACTCCACTACTTTCTCTTCAACCTCTCCCTGAGACAGCGGCCAGGCGGCGTGCGGGCAGACATCGACAAATGCCGAGATGCGTCCAGCTGAGCGGAAAACGACCATGGCTACTCCATCGCGCTTGACGCGAAAGAGGGTGTCGGAAAGGAAATCTTGCAGAGACAGCTCAATGATTGGCATACCAGTTGTGAAGTCTTTCCGGATCAGGTTCGTAAAGGAAATGGTAAAGCGGTTCGTTGTACTCATCCGGACGACGGTCCGCCCGGAATCGCAAGGAGAGCAACAGGTGTTCGAAAAATGGCTCCTGCCCGGTGACGAACGGATAGATAAGTTTGTCCTCAACTTCTATCGTGTAGGTCCAATCGGGCAGTAATCCCTCGACGACATAAGTGGGGCCGGGTGCGGTGAAATCCACGGTCCACTCACCTCCCTGCGGCCCCGTGACGACAAACGCCAGCTTGGCGTTGATGCGTTGGCGAACTGACTGGGTTTGCGCTCTCACCAGGTCGTTGTAATGCTGCGGCAGCAGCTTGGCAAGATCACTGTTCGCGGATTTCTCAGCTTTTTGTTTTCCGGCAATCCCCGGCGCCATTCGCTCGGAAGCCTCGGCAATGTACTTGTGGCGAGGCATGCGGAAAGCAGCAGGTGCGTGCGGTTCAAAGCCAGTTCGGCTGTCCCAGACGTCTCCTGCAGCCATGTATAGCGCGCTGGAGCCCAGGTTTGCCTCGCGCAACGCCTGAACCGCGAGTTCGGGATCGACAAAAATTCCGCGTTCTTCAGTGTTCAGCCAGAGCATGTCCGGATCGAGCACGGTACAAGGCCCGGCCGCGGGCACAGCAATCTTCGGCTTGGTGAGTTGAACACGCTGGACCAGGCTCCGCAGCAATGCCCTACGCCTGCGGCGGATCAAGTCGAGTTGTACTTCTTGCGGATAGTTGTAAAGCATCGGGTACCAGTTGGCCCCCGAAAACATGTAGAAGCCGATGTCGAGACCGCCCTCGCCGATGCGCTCCAGATCGTGGTAACCGAGCTTGCAGTCAGTCTCATTCAAGAGGCGACAGCCCTCATGCTCGATAAGAAGAGCAGAGTCATTCGTATACTCGGCGGTGGTTAGTATGGTGGCTTTCAGGCCATCGCCCAGATCCAGTTCCTCGCCGGATTGTGACTCGCGAATGTTCGTGAACCCCAGTTTCTCAAGAAAAGAACGCAGCTTGGGGGTGGAGAACTTGCACAGCAGCAGGGGTATATCCTTCCGGAAATGCCGAAGGGTCGCCACGTCGAGGTGATCCTCGTGCTCGTGCGACAGAAACAGATAGTCAATGTTCTTCGGGAAAGATTCCGGAGTGACACCGGCGTCTGCGAGAACGTGAGTATGAAACCATGTGCCCAGGTAGGCGCCCTCCGTCAACCAAGGGTCCGTCAGAATGGTTCGACCGCCTGCCTCGATCAGCGTGCAGGCTTGACCATAGTAGGTGACGCGCATAGTAACCCTCGACTCCCGAGATCTACGAGGCCTTCCCCGTCGGTGCAGCGTGCGAAAATTCTATCATCGGCGGCGCGTTCAGCTGGAGAGCTCATCACAGCGAGCCTCACGAGCCGAAGACATCGATCCTAATTCCGCAGGTGGCTCGGGAGTTGAGGCGTTCGCATGAATATCGGCCGGTAATGCTGTTTCCGACAGGTGTAGCATTTCGCGAGCCGGAGCAACAACAGCGCCGGGAGTTTTTCGAATGTACTCTTTGTCACCGAAGCGACAATCGCAGCACTATTGCAATAGGGGCAATGCCCTAAGCTGATTTTGCGTATAGCTCCGAGCGATAGCATGGTTTGTTGGCGGACCTCGCCTTTTCAATTTGAAGAAACGGGGAGATGTTTCAACGGCAACTTCGGGGGGCCGGGTTGATCGAGCTAAACGATTTCACAATACCGCACGCCGGATCCTGCCCGACATCCCATCAGGGCATGCGGTAAACGGCCACCCCGGTCGCGACGCGCATGATGGAGTCCAGCGTCTTGGCCCCGACGTTCTTTGCCGTGCTGCCAGGGATGAACACGATATCCTCGGCTTGAAGCCTTACGTCCGGAGCTTTCGCCTGCAACATTTTCTTGAGCTCGAGGGGAATTTCCGCCGGACCACTAGCGGTCGGGCGAATGATCTTGGCAGCGTTCAACGCGGCGGTTCCATTGGCTCCTTCAGCCATAGCGAGGGCTTGCAGCACGGTCATGCCGTGAGATTCCATCACGAAGCCGCTCGGCTTGTGCACGTCGCCCACGACGTAAACAATACCTGCCTTAGAGACCACAACCGTGTCTCCCGGACGCATCTCGACGTTCGCTTGGTTGTTCTTGTTGGGGTCGGGAGACATCGTGACCACTTGCGGCGACTGCGGCTGGTTCTGACGGGTGATCGTAACCATTTCACCTGCTTTAACCGTGGTTCCGCCAGCCTGCGATAAGACGTCGAACAGACGATGGGGACCGATCAGAGGATAAACACCGGGCTTTTGAACCTCACCCAGAACGGCTACGCCTTGGGTGGCATATTCCTTTTCGAAAACTGTAACCTGGGGATCGGCGAAATATTTTCCATCGAGCAGGCGTTTGCGTATCACTTGGCTGGCCTGGTCGACTGACAACCCGGCCAGATGCACGTTACCGACCAGCGCCAGGGCCGCATCACCATTGCTGGCAACGCGCACTTCCTGGTCGAAATCCGCAGCGCCAATCACACCGATCTTCAACAGATCACCGGCACCGATCAAAATCTCGCCGCTGGCCGAGCTGGACGAATCGGCGACATTGCCGGTCGGAGCCGATGTTGTGGATGTCGCGGCTTTGGCGGGTGCCGGTTCGGCGCTGGTTACGGGCGCCGGCTGGGCAGTCTTGGCGGGCGCCGTTTGAGCCTTGGTGGCGGGGGTAGTGTTCTGCCCCCAAACCAAACTCGCAGTCGATAGCAGAACGGCTATCCACAAAAGTCTCTTGCAACCGATGATGCAATTCATGGAACCACCTCAGACCGAATAACGAAAATGCTACAAGTGCCAGTTAGGGTGCTCGCGGTACGTACCACTCTATTCTAAGCGCGCATCCGTTGCGGGGAGAGGAGAAAAGTGCCTAACCATTATCGGGGGTAACTGCGGTTTAGGGTCGTGAGTGAGCAAATGCCGAGGATTGTGTGGTCGGCGCCTACGCTTGATGTGAGCGCTGTCCCGCTCGTCCCCGGCATTGCCTTGAACCTACCATGGGCTGATGCCTTCCTCGCGGAAGGCATCAGCCCTTAGCTTATTGCACGGTCAGTGTGAACGTGGTCGTTTGCGCCGTCAGGCTACCGGAAGTTCCGGTGACGGTGACGGTGTAAGCTCCCGCCGGCGTTCCGCCGCTGGGCGGAGGTGTGGTGGTTGTGGACGAGCCGCCGCCGCAAGCCGCCAGGAACAGGAGGCCTGAGACCATCAGGAATATGAGCAGGAGGCCCAGTGCCTTCTTGCGGCGCGAGCCGAAGCTCACTCCCAGCAGCGTCATCCCACCCAAGGGAAGCAACATTGCGTAGAAGACGCTGCTCGAGTGCATGAGAGCCGCGTGCGGCGCTGTGGTGCTGACGGTCAAGGTTGCGGTGGTTGTAGCCGTCGCCGGCAGTGAGCAAACCGGTGCGGGTGTTCCACCACCCGTGACGGCGCAGCTAAGGTTCACCGTGCCGGCAAAGCCACCCGTGGGATTAACGTAATCGTGGAAGTGGCTGAACTTCCCGCCGCTACGGTTGCCGATGGTCGGGGTCGCCGTCAGCGTGAAGTTGCCGCTGCCGACTGCCGCCACGGTAAGTGCAAACGGTGTGGTGTGAACCACGGATCCGGAGGTACCCGTAACGACTACGTTCGCCAAGCCCACAGGTGTGCCTGCAGTTGTGGAGATGGTGAGGGCTGAGGTGACGGCACCCGTGCCCGGAGTGACAGGAGTCGGGTTGAATCCGCAGGTCGCCCCGGTGGGAAGACCAGTGCAAGTCAAGTTAACCGCGCTGGTGAATCCGCCCGATGGAGTAATCGTGACCGTGATGGGACTAGTCGGATTTCCTGCCGTGACGGTTGCCGAAGTCGGCGCGGCCGCGATCGTGAAATCCGGGAGTGCCCCGCTGGGCTGCCGGAAGGCAACAGCCTGGATGACCCAAGGCAGAGGCTTATCCTGGGTTGCGGTTCCATCGTACGGTCCGGCCACAGTTGGAAAGGCGTGCTCCACGTTGTTGCCGTCCGCCGAATAGACCGCAGTCGCGAACGCGCAACTGCTGCCAAAGCAAGCATTACCCGGAACCGCGATGACACCGGCAACCGTGCCGGCGCCAATGATCATATCGCCTACGCTAGTCGGCGTAACCGATCCGCTGTCCATGGCGATGGAAGTCCCGGAAGCGCCGACGCCGTTACCATCAAGAGGATTCACCGTGTCAAGCCCACTGTATTCCACGATACGAAGATCGGGAGCGTTAGGCGCTGCGTTGAAGGTCGACAGTAACCGTGTTGGTATTGGCAGCCGAGGCCTTGATGTTCTTGGCGTAGTAAATGGCCTGGGTAAGGCCAGTGCCCTGGGTAGGAGCGACGGCGGGAGCGTACGTGTTGCCCGCGCTATCGGTCACCGACGTAATGGTTGACGTGGTGTCGCCCCAACCGATGACGACCACGTTCAGGTCACCTGCTGCCTGAGCCAAGGTGAAAGGAGCCGACACGGCACGGGCAGAATTTGCTTGTACGAAATTAATTCCCGCTCCGCTCGCGTAGCCGAAGGTGCCGGCTGTTGCACTGGCGCCGCTGGGATTCTTTACGACCACCGTTTGGTCGGCAGCGGGACCTGCGGGCATCACAGCAGTGATTAGGCCACTATTTATAACAAGGACTTTGTCTGCAGGAGTTGTACCGACCTTTACCGTAGCGCCGGCGGCGAAATCACTACCGGTGATATTTACAGGCGTTCCACCATTTACCGATCCGCCATTCGGCCCGATGACACCTGCTGTAGTGGTGAAGGGCGTAACTGATGTATACGCGAAACCAAGCCCTGTCGTTGCTTGATTATCCGGGTTGGTAACCACGATCGTTGGGCTGCTGTGGGTTGTGGGAAAATCCGGAGACACGCAGTTCATAGTGGTGGAATTGGCGACGGCGCAGTTTACCGCCGAGGCTGTGAATGTACCGTCACTGATAACTGCATTTGCGCCCGCCAGGAAATTTGTGCCGGTAATCACAATAGGCACCCCGCCTGTTTCCCCACTGGTGGCGGGGACCACCGACGTCGCTGTCGGAGCGGGATTGACGATAGTCGTCTGCCCGGCGACGCGCAGAGCAATCATCTGCATGACCCAATTGCCGCCGCCGTTTGTGTTGACCTGGGCCTGATAAGGTCCAGGGGCGGTAGTTACTTCCGCGTCTACCACAACATCAAAAAACGGAGCGATGGGGTGGATTTCGGTAAACAAACTGCAGCCGCTGCCGCAATTCGTGATCGTGCTGGCGAAGTCACTGCCGCTGATAGTGCCACCAGCCACCAGCACATCGTTGGCATAATTTGTCGTCAACGAACCGGTACTGGCAGGACTGGTAGCGGCCGCTGTTCCAACGGACGTATCCAGGGGAAAAGCAGTGTTCTCCAGGAATGGAGGTCCGCCGTACTCGACTAAGACGAACATCTTGCGCACCTGTGGAAGGAGTTGAAAGTGACCGTGACGGTATTAATGCCGCGCCTTGATATTCGAGGCAACGTAGATGGCTTGCGAAACGTCCGGCAGGGTCGCGTCCATGGTGCCAGCGGCCAGAAAGTAGGTGTTGCCATTGGAGTCGGTAACAGACCCAATTGTGGAAGTGCTGTCACTCCATCCCACGACCACCACGTTAAGACCGCCGGCCAATCTGGGCAGATTGGGAAAACTGACCGTCACCGGATTCTGGTAGCCGATGCCGCCACCGGATACTACTTGATTCGTGGGAATACTGGCCGACCGCTAAAGCCGGAATCAGCAATGCTGAGAGCAGCACCGCTGTGCTGAGCAGAAACTGGAAGCGCCCTAGGAAATTAACTTTCACGGAATTTGACCTCGTTGTTGAGTAGTTTTCTTTGCCGACTTTCATTCAGTCGACGCCCAAGCACCCTGTTGTTTTGATACCCGATATTCAATCTCATCTGGTGCTCATCAAAAAGTGCTTACCTGACATCCCCCCTGGGGGCGATTTACTCGCCCAAAGGGTTAGTCCCAAGTCTTACCAAGCAAATCGGAAGCCATCAGTGATTGATATAAACATATTAGAATCTATAAGTTACATGAAATCTGTTGAAGGGAGGTGTGAAATTGGTTGCGCACAAGGGGTACTCTCTCGGGTTTCGCTAACGAAATCAGAAGCTCCGATCTTCCCTTTCCCAAGAGGAGACGGGAGACTTGTACAAAATGCCGTCACATGTGCATCTGGGTGTAGCCCAGCTTGTCCCAGACCTGCCAGAAGCTAAGCATTTCGGCTGGAGTTCCCAACGAGATGCGGACATAAGTGTCCATGGCCGGGAAGTGGCGCCCGATGAGCACCTGGTGTGTTTGAAAATGCTGAATGATTTCTTGAGCGGGATGATGCGTATCCATCATGAAGAAATTGGCGTGCGAGTCAATCGGCTTGAGCATTCGAACCATGGCCTGATTGCGGAACTCCACGCGATCATTGGCGTTGCGTTTCACGGCTTCGCGCACGCTGTCGACGTCCTCGATCGCGGCCATCGCGGCCCGGGCCACCACGCTGTTGACGCTCTGTTCGGTGGTGTGGGCCCGCATGCGTTGCAGGGTTTTGGGCGAGCCCACGGCGTACCCGAGCCGAAGGCCGGCCAAACCGTACACTTTGGAAAATGTGCGGCTGACAATAACGCGTTCATCGTCCACCGGGCGGTCTATGAATGACTCGTAGCGCTCGGACTCTCCGGCATAGTGATGATAGGCTTCGTCGATGAGCACGTAGATATTCGCGGGCAGTTTCTTGAGGAAGAGTTCCAGGTCCGCTCGGGGAGTGAGGCTGCCGGTGGGATTGTTCGGGTTGCAAATGTACACCAGGCCGGTATGGTCTCCGGCGCGTCGTAACATGCCTTCGAGATCGTGGGCGAACTGCGGCGTCAGGCGCAGGGAAACGACGTCGGCGCCAGTGGCCTGGGCATAGCGTTCCATCGCCTCAAAGGTCGGAGTTGCCAGAAGCAATTGCTTGCCTGGACCGAGAAAAGCGCATGCCGCCATCCGCAGAATTTCCGTCGAACCACACCCCAGAAGCACCTGTTCGGGAGCGATCGGTGAAGTTTCGCAATGGACCCCGCGAGCGGGTCGTACTCCATGCGGGGATAGCGATTGCTGCTGACAAGAGCCGACACCATGGCGGCTGCCGCCTTTTTGGAAGGCCCATAGGCGTTCTCGTTGCTGTTGAGGCGAATCAGGCCGGGAGGCTCCCCATCCCGGCTTGGTTCGAAGCCAGCGTGATTTAGAGAGAGTCGTGCCCATCCCGGCTGCAACAGAGCCGCTGTGCTGCCCGAGTAAGCCAGGGTGCGAAGGAAATGTCTTCGAGAGGATGACATGGACTAGAGAGCTTGTGTGAAACGGGTTTGCGATAGTGATCTGTGTTGGATCTGTACGGCTGAAAGATCCTTCGCGTCAAGCAGCCGAACGCGCGCGGTCACTGTTTATCTAATGTGCCCGCGCCCTGATCGGTCTCGCAACGGGCGCTCGCGCTGCCGTTAGCGATATAGGTCAGGTCAAGCTGTTTGCCGCTACTGTCAATCGTTCCCTTAAAAGTGATGCTCTCGCCCGCTTTGCTGCTTCCTGCAAGGGTTACGGAATTCGAACCTCGGGTCGTGACCACCAGGTCGGCTTCGCCAAAACAAGGAGAGCCGTCTGCAGTCAGGTGCGCTTTCGAATCCGGAGCGACGTCTATGGTTACCGAGAACGAAGCAAAGTTTCTGGACGAGACTCTGCCGCTCCACTTGCCCACCAGCGAGCTTGGCGTCGGCTGCGATCCGCCTAGCATAGTGGAGGGCAAAAGAGAGACTGCGACCATCACAGGGATGAGAAGAAATAGGGGGCGTTTCATTGGTGCGCTCCTTGTGGACCTTGCGACGTGCTTAACACTCCCGCCGGTGTGTGGCTGTAAAGCGCGACGGTAATCAAGTCTTCTCCGGGAAACTCATGTTTATCCACCATCCGGTACGTCTCGCCGAGGGTCGATTGGATGGTGGCTGAGGCCTGAGGGTTGATCGAATCGATGTGCAGGATGAGCCACACGCGTTCGTGACCCGAAGCGACCTCCTGCACCTCAGTGCGGGTTACGGGCTGCCAGACTGGAGGCGGGTACAGCACTTCGGGCGCGGGTGTTGTCTTGTGCTGGCTTTCTTCGGCACGGTGAATGTAATAACGATAGCAATACGTATTCGGCAGGAAAAACACGGCGCCGTCACCGGGGTTCTGGTGTTCCAGGATGTAGTTCACTGCCGAGCGCCAATCGCTGGTTTCGTTGGCCAAGTTGGCAAAATATTTCTGAGTGCCCCATAGGGACAAAGTCATCAGCAGAAAGAAAGCGACCGCCGCTGCCCAGCGCTTCACGGCCGTCATCTGGTACAGATTGATCAGTCCACGTGCAGCGAGGATGACCAGCGCCGGAACACAAATGACCATGTAGCGTGGATTGAAGAGCGGCTTGATGGGAGAAACCGCGAGTGTGAGCAGAGGAAGCAAAAGCAGCCAAAGGAGACTAAGACGCAACGCCCAGATTTCTTTCGGTAGCCGCTTGACCCCGGCCGGCTTCAGGAATGCTAAGCCGCAAAGGGAGAGATAAACGACCACCAACAAGACACCGCCCTGGCCGGTCAGTAACTTCAGGAATTCATAAATGTCGGCGAGCGAGGGTTGCGCGATCCAGGCGAGCTGATCCGAGTGTTGCAGGATCACAAAGGCCGCCATCGGTTCACAGAGGAACGCAAACACAGCGGCGCTCGCGATGATCGTTGGGAGTTGAACCCGGTAAGGCTTGGGAAAAGCGATCGCTAGCGCGTGCGCTGCCAGCACCAGGAAGGCGAAAATGTGAGTGTAGATGCAAAGCGCCGCCATGGCAGAAAATGCGAGCCAATAGCTGATTTTCGAGTTCGATTCCAAGGCAGCAACGAGGGCGTAGGTCGTCAAGACCAGCAGCAGGATCAACAAACTGTAGGCTCGAGTCTCCTGGGACCAGTGGATGTGAAAGCTGTGCACGCTAAACAAGGCTGCAGCGATCAGTCCGGTGGGCCGGTCGAAGAGGCGCACCCCGAGCAGATATATCGCAGGTATGGTGAGGACGCCAAACAGCACCGACAGGCTGCGAACCGCGAACTCGCTGTCGCCCAGGCGGATCCATCCGTGCAGCAAAAAGTAGTAGAAGGCCATGTTGCCCTGGTAGCCCCAGAGCACCTTGAGAAAAGGCCGCCAGGACAGGGAAGCGAAGGTGACGCTGGCCGCCTCATCAATCCACATACTCCGGACCGCCAGCAGGTGGAGGCGCAACGCCGCGCCAATCACGGTGATGAGGCCCAAGAGTGCGGCTGAGCGCGCGGGCGTCAGGACGGGCGCCGATCCGGTGGCCCGCACAGCTCGATTCATGGGAGAGTTCACCCGCTGCGGGGAATCGTCTGCCTGCTGATCCATTTTCGGAATATCAACGTTGGATTTCACTGTCATGGTTTCGCCTTGAAGGTTGCCATTTGCATGACCCAGAAGCCGCCGCTGTTCGTGGCTGTGGCTGCATAGCTGCCTGTGCTGGAAACCGTCGCGTCTTCCGCGATGTTGCCGTAGATGTTGACCACGCGAGTAGTGAACCCGGAACCTGGTGCCGTGAAAGCGACACCGGTGGTTGAGCCCGCACCGAAAATCAACTCGTTGGCCGAATTCGTGGTGGCAGAACCGCTGCTCGCGTTAGTTCCGTTGCCAGTCGCGGCCGCTGAGACATCCAGCGGGCTCGACGGATCGAGTCCGCTGTACTCCAGAATTCGCACGTCGGGATAGGCCGCCGCCTGGTTGAATTTGACCGTGACCGTATTGCTGCCGACGACGATGTTCTTGGCATAGTAAATGGCCTGCTGCAGGCCGGTGTTGGAGGTGGGGCCAACGGCCTTGGTGTAGGTATTGCCCTTGCTGTCAGTGACTGAGGTGATCGAAGAGGTATTGTCGCCCCAACCGATGGCTACGAGGTTCAGATTGCCGGCAGTCTGCGCATTTGTGTAGGCGACTGAGACGGAGGTATTAGAAGACTGGATCGTGCTTGGTCCAGAATTCACCTGCACAAAGCTGATCGTTCCACTTGAGCTGGTGTAGGTGTATCCGTTGGTCAGTGTCCCGACTCCGCCATTGGTGTTGGTGACCACCACATTCACGGTTCCGGCCGCATGAGCCGGAGTCGTGGCAGTAATCGAGGTGCTGCTTACCACGTTGACATTGGTAGCCGCCGTTCCGCCAAAAGTGACGGTCGCGCCCGAGGCGAAGTTTGTGCCGGTAATCGTGACTGCAGTGCCCCCGTTGATGGTGCCGGAGTTCGGCGAGACGGAGGTCACGGTCGGCGGTGGCGCGCCGGAGCCGCTGCCGCGGAAGGTAGCCATCTGCATGACCCAGTTACCGCCGCTGTTGGTGGCGGTGGCCGCGTAGCTGCCGGTGGTGGATACGATCTCGTCTTCTGCCAGGCTACCGTAAATGTTGGAGATACGCGTGGTGAATCCGGGGCCGGGGGCAGTCAAAGCCACGCCGGCAGTCGTGCCGGTACCGAAAATCAATTCGTTCGCCGCCGTCGTCGTTGCGGCGCCGCTGTTGGCATTGGTTCCGTTTCCGGAAGCAGCCGCGGTAACATCCAGAGGATTGGTAGGATCCAGACCGTTGTACTCCAGGATGCGCACATCCGGATAAGCCGCTGCCTGGTTGAACTTGACAGTCACCGTATTGCTGCCGGCGACGATGTTCTTCGCGTAGTAGATGGATTGCTGTACTCCGGTGATGGAGGTGGGACCGACGGCCTTGGTGTAGGTATTGCCCTTGCTGTCGGTGACCGAGGCCACGGAAGAGGTAGTGTCACCCCAACCCACCGCCACAACGTTCAGGTTACCCGCGGTCTGTGCGTTGGTGTAAGCGACCGATACAGAGCTGTTGGTTGGCTGAATCGTTGGCGGTCCCGAGTTCGCCTGCACGAAGTTGATGCCCGGAGGCGGAGGGTTTCCGGAGCTGTTCAGTTGGATGAAGCTGGCCACGGAAGGCACGCCGCTGCTGTTGAGCAGAAAGAGCATGTAGTATCCCGGCGGGGCGATGTTCGAGTTCGGCGGCGACGTGACCGTCAGGCTTCCACTTCCGGCAGTGAACGACATCCCCACTAGCCGCTGGTCCATGTCGAAAGCATGTGTGACCGCGCCGTCCCGCATCAGAACCACCGAGGTAATGCTTGCGGCATCGGGAGTTTGAACGGTGAAAGGCGTGGCGTAGGTAATGCTGCTGGGAGCGCTAGTGATGGTTGGACGCGTGGCTAGTTTCCCGTTGGAGTTGAACAGGTAGGCGGGCTGATAGATCTCGATGTGCGGCTCGTAACTGCCACGTGTAGGGTTTCCACCGGCGAAGAGCACGGTTGCGTCGGGCAGGAGCAGGGATATCGAGTGATAGAGCCGGGGATATGCGTTCTTCCCGGCGGATGAAAACGTGCTTGTCGCTGGATCGTATAGATCGGCGTTGTAACTGGCGCTGTTGACATCTTCGTCGTTGATCGAGCCACCCAGAGCCAAAACCTTGCCACTAGGGAGAAGCGTGGCATTCATTTCGATTCGAGCCTCGGACATGTTCGGGCCGGGTTTCCATGCGGGCGAGGCGCCCCCAAATCGATGAGTTCGGTGGTGGCGGTGCCCGGGTTGCCTCCGCCCATAATGAACACTCGGGGATCATAGTTATTGGCCGGTGTCAGAGGCAGCAAGACAGACGAGCCGTAGGTTCGTGTGATCCCGTAATACGTGTTGGCCACCGTGGTCCAGTTCTGATTCGAAGGGTCAAACAGGCGAGTGGTGGGCGTCTCCCCTGAGTAGAAGACCTTGCCGTTAGGCAATACGCTCATGCGGGGATAAAGGGGAGGAGTCCAAGATGCGATGTATTGCGGGCTCCAGCCTGAACCTACCGTATAGATCTCCACTGCCGTGTTGGTGATCTCTCCGTTTTCATCAAATCCCGAGAAGGTCATTACCCGGCCGTCGGGAAGTGTGGTGACGGTGGGATACCAGCGGCCGTGCGCCATGTTTTGGACATTGGTGAAGGTGTTGGTGGATGGATCGAAAATTGAAGAAGTCAATGCCCCATGAAAGGGGTCGTATTGCAGCGTGCCGCCGTTGATGAAGGCGCGCCCATCGGGCAGCACGATCATGCCATTGCAGAACATGTCCCAATTGACTGAAAACTGGGTGATATTTCCAGTTGCGGGGTCCAGAAGAAGTGCACCAGAATTGTTGGCAGGACCATACGGCGGTCCGGAAGGGCAACCGGGCTGGGACGATGGACAGTTTCCCGAACCGGCAACGATGAGCACCTTGCCGTTGTGCAGAAGCGCGGCATGAATCGGGTTGATGGGCATCGTATAGGACTTTGTGTTCCATTGTCCGTATAGGTTTGCCTGGCCCATCGCCAACGGGGCTATGGCACTCAGCAGTATCGCCACCGCAAGCGTGGTCAGGCCCAAAGACGCCGATATTCGCTTCATAGCACGACTCCTATCCACAGAACTGGGTCTGACTTGTCCTTTAGAGTTGAGATCAGCGCACACTCGGCCCGCCTTGGTCTCGTTCGAACCTTCACAAATGTCCGAGGCAGCGAGATACGTCAGGAAAGGGGAGAGGGATTGGATCAATTGGAGGAGCAACCCTGACGCGGATCTAGAATATCATCTTCCTGCAATAAAAAGCTTCCGCGTATTTTCCGGCGGCAGATTCCACGCCCCTCAGCCGCATGAGAGCCCGAAGCGTATCTTCCGTGAGCCAGTGCTTCTGTATCTGGGTCTGATAGACGTCCAGAATGTGCTGAACCTTCTTGTCGCAAACCTGTTCGCTCAGGCGCACAAAAAAGTTGGGCTGTCCCAAGTCCCCGTCATACTTTGGGATCTCGTACTCGAGGATTAATTCTTTGCGGAAGGTGTTCCAGGTAAGGTCCGAAACCACACGATGGTCCTGGTGGCGGTCGTCGCGATAGTGGGTCAGGACGAGATCGGGAGAGACTTGTTTCTTGAGGGCTTCAAAGTACTCCTTGATTTCAGTACCGGTATAGGGGAAAAAACCGTCCCGAAAACTCTCCACCAGCACTGTTTTCTTGCGCGCCCTCTTCAGAAACAATTCTGCGCCTTTAAGCGCTTCCTTCTTCCGCTTGCTGTTGGAGCTTAAGACCACCCAGTAGAATTCCAGATCCTCATGCTCTTTCAGCAAACGCAGAATAGTGCCGCCACAACCGATCTCGATGTCGTCGGCGTGTGCGCCCAGGCACAAAATCTTCTTTGTCGAGTGGATGCGGTCAGAAAAGTTCAAGAGTGCACGAAGAAACCGAAATGTTTTGCTGCGTCGTATTAATGATCCGCTGCTGATTGCACGAATGACCCGCGGCTGCTCAATCGACCCGGTGAAGCGATTAGACTCGTGACTTCGAGGTTTCGCGGAGATCGATAGTCGCCGTATCGATGGTTGCGGTGCCTTTTTCCCCAAAAAACTCTCGATACCAGAGGATGGTCTCTATCAGCCCTTGCTCCAGATCGTAGTTTGGCGCCCATCCCAATAGATTTCTCGCCTTCTGCGAATCCAATGACTGGTCCTTGATCTCCTTCTGGGCGTCATTGCGAATGATGGGCTGCAAGTCAGTACGCCCCATCAGGCGGAGAAGGGCAAGAGTCAACTCCATGACCGTAACACGGCTTTCGAGCCCGAAGTTGAACGCCTGTCCCCTAATGTTATCTTCCGTCGTCCTGGTAGCCAGCAGCAGATACGCATTCACAACGTCGGAGACGAATATAAAGTCGCGGGTGTAGTTGCCGTCGCTCCGCAATACCGGCCTCTGGTTCGAGAGAACACTTCGAATCACGCCCGGCACAAGCTGGCTCCAGTTAAGATCGCCGCCGCCGTAAACATTTCCGCAGCGGGTAATGGCGACCGGGAGCCCATAGCTCCAGGCGTAAGTGAGGGCGATCATGTCCGGACAACTCTTGCTGACGTCGTAGGGGTGCCGGCCTTGAAGAGGCATGTCTTCCGTGTACGGCAGACGCTCCGCCTCGCCATATGCCTTGTCGCTGCTGGCCACCACGACACGCTGCACGATGTCGGGGTGGACACGGCAAGCTTCCAGAAGATTGTAGGTTCCCCGGATGTTGGCCTCAAAGGTTGGGAGCGGACTACGCAAAGCCGGACCGACCAGGGTCTGCGCGCCAAGATGGAACACGGTGTCCGTCTCATGCTCATTGATCGCCCGCTCTAACGTGGCATAATCCTCCAGAGCCCCGTTCAGCACGCGGGTGCGATGGATGTCACCGCTGCTGATGAGTTGACTTTGCGGGTCCGCGTCGCGAACGAGCACCGCGACATACGCGCCTTGTTCCAGCAAGCGCCTCACGAGCCATGATCCAATAAATCCTGTGGCTCCAGTTACGAAAACTCTGTGGTCCTTCCAGTTCCAGTCACCGCTAAACATGGCACGTCCTGACTTGGGGTAGGATTCGGAATTAATGCGCCACACTCGGGTGCGCTTGCATCCCTAGCGCCCGCTTGACGAAGCGTTTCAACACATACATCACATCGCCCGTTAACCTTCGGCGATTGTCCCAAACCCATCTCAGCATTTCTACATAGCAAGCGAGCCGCTCAGTAAACTTAAGCGGTACCCGACGTATACACCGCAAGTACTCAAAGAACTCAGCGAAGTAAGGAAGGATAAGCTTGCCGGCCTGTTCCGGCACAAGGTAGAGGGGCAATCGATCAAATCTGGTGGGAAAGACATTCAGGGTCCTGTGGGCGTGTTCACGATGCAGGAACAAGTAATCGGGAACCCGATAAAACTTCCCATAGAGACCGACCTCAGCCAGCATGATCCGGTCGCCGTCCGGAATCGGCGCGAAAATCACCGTTTTCTTCAATACATCCGTCCGCATGAGTCCGAACTGGCTTTCGCAGTTGTGATCCATGCGAATCAGCTGCCGGAACCGTTTGTGGGGACGGGGAGAGTCGGCGTCGAGGAATTGCTCCTTTTTGTATAAAGGATTTCCCTGGGTGTCAATCTCGATGGCCTTGGGGTAGCACAACGCGACATCGGGGTGGGCATCGAGAACTGCTACGTGCTGTTCAAGGAACGACGGCGCCAACTTGTCATCGTGCGCCAGGTACATGAAATACTCCGCGGAAGAATAACCGACTGCGCGTATGAAATTCCGCGTGACCCCAAGATTCACTTCACTCCGATGAATCTTAATGCGGGGATCCCTGGCGGCATAATCGCGATAAATTCTCTCCGTGCCATCCGTCGATCCATTGTCAACCATCAATACTTCAAAGTTCTGAAAGGTCTGCGCAAGTACGGAGTCCAGTGTCTCGGCCAGAAAGTTATCGCCGTTGTAAACCGGGATTGCGATCGTCACTTTAGGTTTGCTGCCATTCATATTCATAATTTATGTGCCTCGCTTAACGCGGACGAAATTGAGGCTGAGATTTTGACTGAGGAGGGAGTTTTGTGAGAGTTGTTCGCAGTGTTTTGTCGCTTCCACACTTCCCAGGGAGCCATATTCTTGCTGTGTAAGTCGTCCAGTTCCTGCTTCTCTTTGAACGTGTCCATGCTTTTCCAGAAACCATCGTAGGCATATCCCATCAGGCGTTTTTCCTGAATGAGCCTGTGGAATGGTTCCTGTACCAGCTCCTCGCCATCCTTCATGTAGTCAAAAATCGACTGTCTGAAAACGAAATACCCGCCATTGATCAGAATGCCGCACTGGCCCATGGTCTTGATTTCTTCGATGAGTCCCCCCTGTCCCATCTCGACGTAGTGGCAGGTCAGGCTGGGTCGCACGCAGAGAAAAGCTCCCGTTTTGTCATCCTGCTCGCGAAAGCGTTCGATGAGATTGGGGAGAGGAAAGTCGGTGACGTTGTCACTATAGTTCGCGAGGAAAGTTTCTTCTCCCTGGAGATATGGCTCGACGGCCTTCAATCTTTGGCCGATGTTTGCATTCACTCCAGTGTTGACGAAAGTGATAGTCCAATCGTGAATGTCAGAATTAAAGACCCGCAGATCTTTGCCGCCATTCGAGAGGACGAAGTCGTTGGACATAAATTCGTTGTAGTTGACGAAATAATTCTTGATCACCTCGGCGCGATAACCCAGGCAGATAATGAAGTCTTTGTGGCCGAAATGGGCATAGTATTTCATGATGTGCCACAGAATCGGCCGGTCCCCCACGTGGACCATGGGCTTGGGAACGTTCTCGCTGGCCTCCCGGATTCTCATTCCCAAACCGCCGCAGAACAATACGACCTTCATTGCAATCCTCCTTGCCGAACTCCATCCGCTTCCCGGAATTCGTCAACGCTTGGGTTACGCACTTCTTGAGCACCAGCCAACTAAACTGTGCACGATGCAATTGCCTGTTCGGCGGCCTTCTCGCCGCTCTTGAAACTCTCGTCCGTCCACAAGTAACCCCAATCTCCGTATCGCCCACAGTAGGCAATCCCCAGATCATCGAGGTAGGCATGAACTGTCTTCAACGCTTCCGCTCTCTCCAGGTCGAAGATGATATTGGCATAGCGCAACAATTTTGCATCGCGGTGTACTACACGATCCTTGTCGCGCAGCAAGCCCATGCGATGTAGGTCCTTAATAACAGGTTCAATCCAGTCTTCGGGCTTGCCGGTCAAGGGCTTGTACTTATCCGAGAAGTAAACTTCTGCCTGAATGCTGCCTGTACCCGCAGGGGCGTTGTTAGGTGCAAACATATGCGGAAAGCTGAGGCGGGTGAAGCAGATGTCCTCATCGTAGATGTAGGTCAAATGGTGATTCGATAGGTCCTCGCGATCCACCCCGACGTTTACCAGTACACAAGTAGAGCAAGCTAGCCGGCTCACAGCATCCAGAACGTACTGTGGCGTTCCCTGGATCATGCGAACCAAATCCGGCAGCGGCACTGAAGAAACCAGCACATCGTAGTTTCCGACCGTACCGTTTGAGAAGCGGAGTTCATGTGCCCGCGGATCGATAGAGATTAGTTCATGATTCAGCCGTAGGCTGCCCAGGGGAACAAATTTCTTCAAGTAAGATACGAATCCGCCCTGTGTCGGATAGCGGAAGTGGGTAATGTAATGAACGGTCGGAGTTGAAGCCGAAAGGGCCCCCCGCAGCACCTCTTCCAGGCTGGGCCGATAAATGCGTGGCCCCAGCCAATCTGTACTCATGTTCTCGGCGGTGGTGAGGTGATATTTTCTCGTGTACTGCATGGGGAAGAGTTCGGCAAAAGTCCGGCCAAAACTCGCCAGCAGCCAATCGCCATAGTTGTTGATGGGCCGATCTGGGCGTTTTTCCTCTTCGACAAAATCGCTGATCACTTTAACGATGACATCCTGCGGCAGGCCATGCAGATGCTGCTGCACGGGATGCTGAGGCCAGTAACCCCGCCAATAGTTGTTCAGGTTGACCTGCATCGTCTCATACATCTGGGCGACGCTGTCGGCAAACAAGTCCTGCATGCGGGGATCTTTCGTAAACGAAATGTGTGGCCCCAGGTCAAAGATAAAACCGCTGTCATGGCGGAATGACGCCGTATGACCGCCGTGATAGCCGTTTTTGTCGTACATCGTTGGGGTAATGCCTTCTTGGTGAAGCTTATAGGCCGCCCCGAAACCGCCCATTCCGCTTCCCAGGATGACGACATTTGGCATGAAGAACAGCTCCTTCTTTCCTAATTATTGGTGCACTTGCCTGCGAACCGGTTGCTCATACGAATGCTCAACCCACAATCACTGGCGCAAGCTGCCGGCTCTGCGGCTGAAATGCGGTGCTTTCCAGAGGCCAGCGCGCATTCTGATCCCGCCAGAGCGTCTCCACCAGCCGCCCACGCGGGGAGTCAACGTCAGCAAATGAGATCACAGCATCCTTGGAAATATCTCGCCGCAAAACACATCCTTCCGACAAGGCAATGGGCAAGGCGTCCTCCGCTCGGGCTGCAGCGCGATTGTCGATAAGTCCATAGGTGCAAAAGCCTCCTACGCCGTCAAGACGCTCCCCGGCTTTCAAATCGCGCTTGGCGATGGTAAGCACTTCGCAGACCGGGCCGGCCAGCGGGGCAACCGTCGCATCGTGGTGGATTACGGCCCGACCGATCGTAGACGGGATCTGAATGTGCGGCAGGTGAAACGGTGTGTAAAACACGAAAAATGGTCCATCACCGAGTCTGTAGTAAGAGAGTTGCGCCGTCTTCAGTGGCGAGTCTTCATGAACAATGACGAAGGCTCCGGTGAGAGGGGCGGCGCCCACGGTGTAATCAACCAGACCGGTGCTGAGCAACTGTTCGGCAGGCAGCAGATTGGCAATCTCCCGGACATACTTGCAGGCCGGCCCATACATGCCGCGACGTCCCACATGAAAACCAGTGGCGTTGGCAACAACCGTAGTCTCCATGGACAGCTTCGTGGAATCCGCAAAAGAAGTGACCTTGCGCACATCCTGATCGTATTTCTCAGCCCACCCTCGCTGCGTTTCCGGCGTGCGATAGTGGTCAACCATACCCTTGATGTTGCCCGCGCCTACGGGACGAAGTCCCAGCGAGCGGAGATAACGCAGCAAAGTCATCGCGACTCCGGGTTCGTCCCCGTCCGTGTGCGTGACCACCACGCCGGCTGCATCCGCCTTTGCTTTAAGAATCGGCCCAAGCAAAGAGTCCAGCTCCGCATTGACCAACACTACGTGTTTTCCGTGTTCAAAAGACTGCAGTACGACATGGGCTGCGGCCTCAACTGTGCCCGTCACTTCCACAACAATGTCGACCGCATCGCAGGTGGTCACAACAGACGGATCATCCGTCAACACCGGCACTCCCTGGTCGATTAACGCTTCAGCTTGACGCGCCGAGTCCGCATGCCGCCATTCCTTGAATCCCGCCTCCCGGAAAGCCCGTTCGCCGTGCGCTGGCGTGCGGTTCGAGATGGCTACAAGCCGCATGCCTGCGACCGGGGTTCCCAGTTGCAAGGCGATGGCTCGGCCCGTCGCGCCCGCCCCGATAATGCCAACCCGGATCGGCTTGCCTGCTTCTTCGCGCTGCAGAAGAGCAGTATCTACGTTCATAGAGATCTCTCCTTTAAGAAGCTGTTTCCGGTCGGCATGGAACTGTGGGCCTGGCTCAGAGGCCAGTTGCGATCTTGTTCGGAGATAGAGGTCACGGGCAGCGGCCACCGAATGCCGAACGCCGGATCGTCAAATCGTATGCCCCGCACTGCCTCCGGAGCATAAAAGGCGGAGGTCAGGTACAAGACCTCGGAATGCTCCTCGATGCTCTGGAAACCGTGAGCGCATTGCTCAGGAACGTACAGCATACGGCCGTTCTCGGCGGTGAGTTCCACACTGCACCATTCGCCATACGAGCGTGAATCCGGCTGCAGGTCGAGCGCCACGTCGAAGACCGCGCCTCGAGTGCAGCGAACCAGCTTCGCCTCAAGGGCAGGTGCTACTTGAAGGTGCATGCCTCGAACGGTGCCCTTGCGGACGCTGAACTGCATGTTTGCCTGCACCGGCAGGAAATTTATGCCTTGCTGCTCGAATTCCCGCGTGCACCACGCCCGTTGGAAGTGGCCGCGATCATCGCGATGGGGGCTGGGATCAATGATCCAAGCGCCGCCAACTGAAGCCTTTGTGAAATGCATTCCGCTCAATCCTCTGTGCTGTGCGCGCCTTGTTCCGGGCGAATTGCGCGCTGGGGTTTCTCATTAACCAGACGGGCCCGCTTGAATACTCGCCCCCCACAAGAGCTCGATGATCCGCTTGGGATTGACCAGCGGCTCAACAGCTCCAGCGATCCGGCATTACCCTCGATATTTTCAATCTGTGAACGCTGGTCGCACAAGTTGCACGCCTAGTTCCGCCAGACCCCAACGCAAACCATTGCAAATACAAGCGTTACGGTCTTGACTGAGATGCTCCGGTTGCAAAAGTGCAAACGTCTGCACACTCCGGTAAGGCTAGTTCCAGAGTTCCTGAAGACTTGACAGACCAAAGCGGGGGAAATCAGAGAAAGGATATAACCCAGCGCGTCTTTCACCAATCCCCACGGCCTTACTTCGGTCACCGTGGTAACTTCCAGCGTTTCTAGTGCTGGCCGCGAAAGGCAATGCGAACGAGCCTCTTGCGGCCAGAAGTGAAAGTGAGTTATTGCACGGTTAGAGTGAACGTAGTGGCTTGAGAGGTCACTGAATTTGACGTACCTTGCACGGTGATGATGTAGGTGCCGGACGGAGTGCCTCCGGTCGTACCTCCACCGCCACCCCCCGTGGACGAACTGCCACCGCCGCAAGCGGCGAGCAATAGCAGGCCTGAAGCCATCAGGAGCATAAGCAGCAGGCTCAGCGCCTTCCTGCGACGCGACGTGAAACTGGCTCCCAGCAAGGTTATGCCACCCAAGGGCAGCAACATCGCATAGAAAACACTGCTCGATTGCCTCAGGGATGCATGGGCTGCGGTCGTGTTCACAGTCAACTGCGCGTTCACTGCCGCACCGTTCACACTGTAATGAGTTGAGGAGCAGCTCGGCGCCGGGGTTGCGCTGGTGGCGACGGTGCATGTGAGAGTTACAGTGCCTGCGAAACCGCCCGACGGCGTGATGGTAGTAGTGAATGAGGCCGCACTGCCCGCCGTCACCGTCATCGAGGACGGGGTGGGTGATGACAGCGAGAAACTTGCGGCTGCCTGCACCGTCAGCGCCACCTGCGCAGGATGGGCTAAGGATCCAGATGTTCCCGTGACAGTAGCGGTATAGTTTCCGGCCGGCGTGGAAGAACCTGCGGCAATCGTCAGCGTCGACGTCTGCGAACCCGTAACTGAAGCCGGACTCGGAGTGCACGTCGGCAGTGGGGTTCCACTTCCGGTGACCGCGCAGGTGAGGCTGATTGTGCCGTTAAAGCCATTCAGCGAGCTTATCGTTACCGTCGAATTAGTTGCGGCTCCGGCTGAAACGGTTACGGGTGACGCGGCGGAAATCGTGAAATCGGCAGTCGTTCCGCCCTGGACCGTCACGCTAACGGAAGTGCTGTGGCTGAGCGATCCTGAGGCTCCATTAATGGTCAGGCTGTCGGTACCGGCAGAGGTCCCGGCGGCTGCACTCACGGTGAGTGTACTGGTGGCGGAATTGGATCCCGGGACGACCGAAGGCGGGTTGAACGAACAGCTTATACCTGCCGGAGGATTGGAACATGTCAGGGTAACCGAGCCGCTGAACGAATTAAGCCCGTTTACCGGGATGCTGTAGTTGACCGAACCTCCGGTGGTCACGTTGGCACTGTTGGGAGACGCACTCAGGCTGAAGTCCGGCGTTCCGCTGTTCTGGGCCTGGAAGGTAACCATCTGCATTACCCAGTTCCCACTGTTGGATAAGACGGCGGTAGCGTCGTAGGTATCCACGATGTTGACCACGCGGTCCTCGACCAGATCCTTGCCCGACGAGACCAGCCGAGACACGTATGGGTCACCCTCGGTTACGAGTCCGTTTCCAAAGCTTATGGTGTCGGCGGCGAAGATCAACTCGTTCGGCGCAGTGGTAGTGGCGGGACCGCTGTCCGCAGTCGCGCTGGAACCCGTAGCAGTGGCATTTTGGTCAAGCGGGCTTACAGTATCCACTCCGGCATATTCGAAGATCCGGAGTTCGGGGGAATTTGCCACGGTGTTGAACTTTACGGTGACCGAGTTGCCACCGCTGAGAATGTTCTTCGCGTAGTAAATCGCCTGGGTCAGTCCTCCTCCCCTGGTCGGGCCGGCCGCTAATGTGTAGGTATTCCCCAGAGCATCGGTCACGGACTGCACGGTTGAACTAGTATCTGCCCACCCCACTACGACGACGTTCAGGTCTCCGGTGGTTTGCAACGACGGGAAGGAAACGGCAATTTGTGATGCCCCAGACGAATTCGTAGTCGCATCCTGTACAAAGTAAATCCCTGCCGTTGCCGGCGGGTTGAGGCCATACGCGACCACCTGACCAGAAAAAGTCGGCATGTAAACTTTGCCGTTTGCGACTGTGGGTGGGTTGAACTTGGCAAAATTACCTAACCGGTCACGGTTCGAATCCAATTCGCTGTTCCAAAGGTCGTGGGTGAGGTTGGATGCATCCAGGGCATGCAACACTCCAATAACTCCTGGAATATTGCCTTGTAACTGCGCGATGGGAGCCCAGAGGATTCCCGTACCCGACTGGCTTCCGTTGGCCGAAATTGACATCGGGGAGGTATCGACCTCTCCCAAGGGACTTGAGATCGTGCCTTCCGATATAGGACTCGTTTGGAATGCAGGGGCTGTGGTAGAGCCGTTGAACAGGTAAGCGTTTGGCAGGCCGCCCGACACCCACAAATATACCCATGGGCCGCCCGGACCATGCCAGAAGGTGGGTGTGCCAAAGATCCAGTTATAAGTAACCTGGAAGTTCTGCAGATTGCTATCGATGGCGGGATTGAATTTTCCCATGTTGTTGCCATCGATCAAGCGCAACAATCCGTCCTTGCCGCCGCCCACAAGCAAGGTCGTTCCTGGGATCATCAGCGGGCCGCCTGACCCCAGATCGATATTGTTTGAACCAAGGTAGCCGGCGTTATGAGGAGTGAACCAGTCCTGCAGTGTGAGTTGGGACGCGCTGAGTTTGAGGGCGCTGACACCGAAATTAGCTGAGTTGTCAAAGGGGCCGTTTCCCGTCATCAAGTATATGTTGCTGCTGTCGGCGACTGGCCCGCCCGCTGCAAAGATACCGCCCCCACCGGTTTCACCGCTGGGGTCGAAGGGCTGATTGCTGGGAGTGGTGACGAAGTAAGATAGCTGCTGAAGCGTGGAAGCGTCGTAAGCCGCTACCCAGCCGTGCCAAACATTGAAGTCACCGGCAGACCCGAACATGACATAGACAGTTCCATTCAGTAAAAGCAAGCTAGGTCTCTGTAGCTGGTTGAGTTGGACAAACTGAACTGGAGTATTGCTGGGGAATGTGACTTCGACCGGTCCCGCAAATTTGTCGTCTCCCGTGAGGATATCCAGTGCGTGCAGGAAGAAGTGCCAAGTGTTGTTGCTCACATCTTTTGTTTTGGCGACGACGTAGAGAGTGTTGGTCGTCGGATCGATGACCGGCGTACCTGTGATACCTACCTCGGTCCCGACGTCACCCCAATATTGACCCACTGGGCATCCGTCCTGTGGCATCGGGTTAACGTGGCAAACATCCTGCGAGGGCACCGGCGTACCCAGGTTGACCCGCCAGAGGGGAGTGGTGGAGAGAGGGTCGTCGGCGTCGAAGGCATAGACGCTGTTATTTTCGGTCGCAACGTAGATCACATTGCGCGTCCGGCCACCAATATTGAGATTGGCGACGTATAACGGCTGCGCGTAGACATTTTGATCCACTGTGCGAAAGAAAAGCTTGCCGAAATTGGCGACGTTCACGTTGGAGGTGTTCAGGATCGTTTCGTTGAGGTTCTGGCCGGTACGACCATTGTCGTTGTGCTGGGTGAGTACTGATACTTGGGCCCCGACGTACATGGAACACTGCAAGACCGTTATCAGACCCAGAAGATGCAAAACTCTTACAGCTTTCATTTTAGGGTCTCCCTGATTTTGACGATGCATGATGGTATGGATTAGACAAGTGACACAGAAACTGTCGATGAAGACGGGGAATCCTCTGCGGGTGCGACATCCGGGATAGACATGTTGAAATGGGCCGCAATCGGGTACGCAATCTTATGCACGAGGGTATCCCAATCGTACTGGCGCGCTACGGCCTGTCGCTGCGCGCGTCGTTCGGGCGAATTCTCTTGGGCGGACAGACTCTGCTTAATGGCGCGCGACCACTGTTCACCGGTGTCTGCGATCGCCACGACCGGGCTGAATTCCTCGACGGAATACATCCGGGACGAGATCACCGGCTGACCCGTGGCGAGATATTCGTGTAATTTCAACGGGTACACATACTTCGTGTAGTCGTCCAGGCGGTAGGGCATAATGCAGCTGTCAAGATGCTGCGCGTAACCACCCAACTCTTCAGTCGGCTTCCCACCCAGGAAATAGACGTTGGGCCGGCGCGACATCTGGTCAATCGCTTCCTGCATTTGGGGGTGGGGACGCTTCGGTCCTACAAAGACGAACGACCATTCCGGGTGGCGTGCGCTCAGTTCAAGCAACAGAGGCCAGTCGAGCACCGCTTTCAGGTACCCCACGTATCCGATGCGGGGATGAGGGATGGAGCGGAGATCTTCGGGTTCCGGGGTGGGAGTGGCGTACAGACTGTAGTCGACCCCCATGGGCACGAATTCTGTATGCGGGTTGAATGTGCCCCTTTTCTCCATCAGGGCCGGTGAAGTCAGAATGACTTGATTCACGGATTCGAGAAGATTGCGTTCTGCGGGGGCGACTGCGACCTCAGTCGAAGTGAAAGAATATTCGTCGTTCACGTGATAAACGCTGAAGTCATGGGGCATCTGCCCGAGAGCATCGGCAAATTCAGGCCGCCACACGTAGAGCACTATTTTGGTGCATCCCTGTGAGCGCAGCACATGGCGCGCGCGTTTGAGGCGCTGCCGCAAGGTGAAATTTGCCGCCCAGGCGGGCCGGCCAAGAAGCGGGAGCCAGTACTGTGGCTGGTAAACATGCAGCGAAGAGCGTCTGGCCGATGCGTCCGTGGACTCCTTATTGCCCGATCGCAGAGCGGAAACGCACTCCCGCCAATCCGGCTGATACATCCACACGACGTGGAAGTACTTCGCCAGGCGGTCCATCACATAGTGCCGGTCCATCCAGCGTGGACCCCATTGGTCGGGCGCCAGAGAAATGATTCCGACCTTATCCAACAGTGGTTGTTGAAGTCTCGTATTCATGAGTCAGGGTAGTCGGTGACTGTCTGCGGCTCAGCCTCCACTCGCGCAGCTTTTGGGAAACTTCGGTGCGGAATAGCAGAGCGAGCGAGACGGGCACAAGCGGCAGAAGAACGGCAATTTGCAGGAAGAACACAATCATGTTGTGGGCTGGCCAGAATCGCTCAGAGGCATAGCAAGCCAGGGCAAAAGGGATGACTCCCAGTCCGGTGCGAAGCCAGGTTTGCCACAAATAGGTACGAACGGGCATCGCCAGCAACTTACAGATATAACTTGGCCACAGAATCATTTCCATGATGACGCTGGGTATGGTGGTACCCCACGCCACGCCGTAGATTCCAATGCGGCGAACCAGAATCACGCTCAGGCTCAGGTTCAGGACAGATTCGATGATGCCCCAGAGCGCAATGCGCTTGTGTTTCTCCATCCCATAAACAATCCCGGCACTCGTCGTGTTGGCTGAGCTGAAGACCACCGACAGCAGAAGAATCTGCATCACGGTGCCCGAGGGCTGGGCATATTGCTCGCCCATCCAAAGCCGGATGAAAGTATGTCCGCGGAAGAACAATGCCACCTGGATGGGCAGAGAAACGATCAGAGCCGCCCGGGTTCCATGGATAACCAGACGACGCAGGTTCTCGTAGTGGCCCTGCGCTTCGAAGCTGCTAGCCAGCGGGGTGAACGTTGTGGTCATGGAGGAAACGATCTGCCGCGAGTAGCCGATCAGTAGTCCGCCAATGGCGTAAAGCGTAACCGCAGCGGGCGAGAGAAACGCCCCTACCAACAGATTGTCGGTGTAGTACGTCACCTGCAGAGCGACGTTGATCAGAAACACGTAGAAGCTGTAGTTCCACAGCTTTCGGAGCGTAGCGGGATCCGGCCGTCCGAAGGAAAGCTTCAGCTGCGGGTAAACCCGGAAGCAGAGAATTATGGTGGCGCCTTGGGCTGCCGCTGAGGTGCAGAGATCCCAGAGCGCAAGTGCCAGGATGCCATGCCCGGAGCGGAGCAGAAGGACCCAGCCGGCGGTGCGAGCGCAAGTCTGCAGAATCGAGATCGAACTGGTCAGGTCGTAGCGATGAAGAGCTACCAGGACACCGCCAAAGACTCCACACCACAGATTGATGGCAACGCTGATCGCGGTAACGAGAAGCGCCGTGCGTGCCGCCTGTTGCAGCGCAGGCGGAATAACAAAGATGTGTGGGAGCCCGAAAGCGAGGATCAGACCGGTGGTGACAATGGCCAGGCTTATCCAAAGCCTGATCCACAGGGCTCCGGAGACCGCCTTACTGGATTCTTCGTGATTCTCCTGTGCCGAACCTTTGGAGACGAAGCGAGTGATCGCCCCCCGCAGCCCAAGGTCGAGAAGATTCATATAGGCGGTGAGTGACATGATGATCACCCACACGCCGTAGGCGAGATTTCCCAGATGATGAACCACGTACGGCGACAGGAAAAAGCCGGTCAGCGTGGTGACCGCTAACGCAAACCAATTCGAGAGTACGTTCTGGGCTATACGTCTAAAACGCGGCATAAAGTATAAGAGCTTTCATTCCTTCAGTGGCGTGAGTCATCGCTGGCGATCGCGCGGCCTGCACTTCCAGTCGATGATGCTGATGAACCGGTGCATCTCCCGGCCGGCTTTTCCGTCGTCGAGGCGGACCTTGATGTCTTCGACCGTCATGTCCTGAGAATCCGTCGTAGCCAGTGTCATTTATCTATTGCCCTGACTCACTCTGTTGCAGGCAATCTTCGTCGGTACTGAACACCGCCCGAGTACTAGAGCGATGCGTCTAAACCACCGGAGATGCCAAACTCGGCTGACTAACTTCAAGCTTTACTTCATTATTCGCAACACTGTTTAGTACCTCGGCGAAGCTCCGCGCCATTTCGGGATGGCTGTAGCGATCGATCGCCGACCTTTTGCCGGCGTATGAGACCTTGCCATTTTTCTTGTACTCGGCATAAGAACGAAGCAGAAATTCACGCAGGATCGTTTTGGTGAAAGCGTGGACGCCGGCACATGTTTCTTCGAGCGCCTCGGTGAGCACGCCCCGGCTTCCACCGACTGCCAGGATCGGCCGGCCCGCAGCAAAGTACTCGAACAGCTTGGCGGAGTGATGCCCGGTCTCGCGAGGATCACTCCAAGGCAGGATCAAGAGTACTTGCGATTCTCTTTGATGAGTCATCACCTGATCCCTGGGTATCGGGCCGTGCAATTCGACCACCGCTTCCAATTCATGCTTCTTGATCACTGCCGGGAGCCAGTCCTCGATGGGACCATAAAACCGAACCCGCAGGTCGTCGGCAGAAATGACGCCTTCTTTCAGCAGATCGCGCAGAACCTCGAACAGCGCGGTGGGATCACGCTGATCCTGGTAGAGCTGACCGGTGTAGCTGATAGTGAAATCGCGGGTGAGAGGTGGTGCCGGCGAGCTGTAGTTATCGGGATCGAAGCCATTGGGAATGGTACAGACCTTCTTGTCCGGGTACCGGTGTTGCAACCGGCTTGCCCAAGGGTCCGAGACCGTGACTAACACGTCCGCGTGCTTGAAGGTTCGCTTTTCCAACCCACGCTGTAGAAATAAAGGGCCACTCACGCCGAGATTTTGCGTCCACAGGTCACGCAGGTCAGCGATCCAAGGGGCGCCCAGAATATTTTTCGCCTGCCTGCCGATTAAGTGACACGAGATCGGCGGCGAAGTGGAGACGATGGCCGAGATGTCCTGCTTCTGACGGCGAAGTTCCTCAAGCGCTCCGACAGCAAAAGGCAGCCATCCTTTGAACGGGTCGGGATAAGTCAGAAGGTATTTCGCGAGTTCGAGTGCGCGAGTGTGAAGCAGCACGGCTCCAGGCTTCTGGGCGACGGGGAGGCCAAACTGTTCGTGTATGCCCTTTTTCTGGTCGAAGCCGAGCCTGGCCTTCCAATCCGTCAGGACATCTCGATATCCGGTTTCGATGACCTGCTTGGAGTCACGCGGAACCTTTCTCTTCGGGGTCAGGACAACTGCCTCCCATCCGTATCGGGGTAAGTACTTCACCAGCGCGGCGGGCCGTACCGAGCCAATGACCTCGATCGGAGGATAAGCAAACGCAATCAAAAGTAGTCGTCGCATACGAGTCTACGTAAAGATTCTTAAGGCCGTCTGATCACGGCGACATAGTGTGTGCGTAGCAGTTTGATGGGCGACAGCAGCTTGAACAGAGACGGCATGGCACGGGCCAGAGGTGCGACCAACATGAGTCTGTCGAAATGGATTCGGCAGCCCGGAAACAGCTCCTTGAGCTCGGCTTTGCGTACGCAGCGGACGTCTGAATTTCGGGGATTATTGACGCAAAGGTCGTACCACGCGATGCTTCCCGTTGGCTTCAAAACTCGCAACATCTCTGCCGCAGTCTGCTTCCTCATGCGGTCGTCGAGGATGGAACTGAAGACCGTGAACTGAAATACCAGGTCAAAGCTGTGGTCCGGAAAGCCGAGTGAGGCCGCACTGCGCGCTTCCAGAGTGACCTGGGGTGGAAGCATACGGCGCGCTTCGGCGACCTTGTCCGGCAGCAGGTCAATGCCAAAGACCTTCTCCGGTTCGGCGCCCCAAATCAAAAATCGTCCCAGCCAGTGGCCCGCACCGCAACCAACGTCCAGGATTTGTTTGCCTGCCAGTGGAGCACATCCGCAGCGCTGCAGAGAGCGAAGCAAACTTCGCTCGATGCTCTGGGTGATAAGAAGATCCCCTTGATTAAACGGCGTGTACCAGTCACTGGGAACGTTTTTTTGCCGGCGGGAATAGGCTTGAACAATCCGACTTTCCTCGCCCCCGAAATCCTGTGTGGGCAGGGAATTGCTCTCCTGGTTGCCAGCACCGGTACCTATTCTTGCCTGATCGCTCACTAACACAGGGCTCGCTTTCACAGTCATTATCGAGTTGGCTTGGCCAATGGCTTCTTGATCAGAAACCGGAATCCAGCCAGAGTTGCCACGCCATACGTCAGATGAAGTCCGAAAAATGCGAATGGCATCGCCATAACCAGTGACGGCGACGCATCTTTAGAGTCTCGAACGGCAAAGAAAAGTGACGCAAGCAAATAAATTCCCAGAATCAAACTAAGCATCAGCAGGGCCGTGCGGCTGGTGAATGAGAGAGCCAGCAAGATGGCAATGGTGAGCACGAAGAGCGCCGGAACCAAATGCCTGAGTCCCATGGCTGCAGGGTTGCGATACATGGTATACAGATGCCACTCGCTGCTCTTATAGTTGTTGCGCAGGAAGCGCCGAAAGGTGTCGGCGGGAAAATAGTTGAGCGCCAGCTTGGGAGTCATGTAAACCTTACCCCCGGATTGCCATATGCGGGCGTTCAGGTCGTTGTCCTCATTGCGACCCAGTTCCTCATTGAAATATCCGATGCGATGGAGCACCTCCCTGCGAAAGGCTCCGAAGGGAACGGTATCGACGTACCCGCTCGTCGTGCTAGTGCGGAATCTGGAGTCGCCTACGCCGAAACGATTGCTCAGTACGGCGGCAACCAGTCTTGCCTGAAACGTGTGATTGGCCGGCACGGTCGTCACCGGTCCACCCACGTTATGCGCACCGGTCTCTTCCAGTGTTTCGACGCAGGTCGCGATGTAGTGCGCCGGATAAGTGCTGTGCGCATCAGCCCGGATGATCAGGTCCCCTCGAGCGCTGGCGATCCCCAGGTTCATGGCGGTGGGGACGATTCCTGCCGGATTGTCCAAAACTCGAATGTTGCCGTAATTTTTCTGGAATTCGCGCACCACGTCCATGGAACCGTCCGTCGAGCGTCCGTCCACCACTACGATCTCGTAGCCGTCCAGAGAACATGTCTGATGGAGAAGGGAGTCCAGACAAGGTCCGATGTAGTGCTCTTCGTTCCGCATGGGAATGACGACGGAAATAGCGCAAGCGGCGGAGTTCGGCGCAGGTGCGCCTGCACTGCCAGTCGAATGTCCCAGTCCGGTTCGCTCAGTTGTCATGGTCATGCCTGACCTACCGGGATTTGATCGTGCTCAACGGGACTTACGGGTGAGCTACTTTGCACTTCACCGTTGAGCCGTGCGAGCAATCGTCCCTCCGGTTGCCAGCCAGTGTGGTTGCACAGCAAACTGCTATTTGCCCCGGCGTTGCGATACACGGAAAGCAGGCGGCGCGGGTTCATGCCCGGCACGCGAGGTGTAACTCTATGAAAAAGATTGGCGGTCGCCGCCAGTAGGCGAGCGACGACGTAGGGCACGTAGATGGTGCGGATATCTTTGTGCGCACCCCGGCGAATACAGGTCTTCACATAGTCGCGTACGGTGAGTTCATCCTGGTCCGAGAGCGTGTAAAGCTGGTTCTTGGTGTTCGGGTTCTGAAGACAGACCACGATGGCGGTTGCTACGTCATCGACGTGAACCAGGAGCAGTTTCTTTCGCGGGCTGCTCAGAGAGATGAGATTCCTCCCGATTTTTGGGCCGACCGCTGCAAAGATGTCTCGTCCCTCACCTACGATCAGCGACGGCCGCAGGATGGTCCACGCCGGAGTCGTTTCCCGTAATTGCTGAAGAGCAATGTCTTCTGCTCGTCTCTTGCCTAACGTGTAGGCGCCTCGGGTTTCGGGCTGTGCTTCGAGCGGACTATTCTCGGTTATTTGTTCGCCGTTCCGGAGCGCAGCAAAGTCATAGACCGAAAAAGAACTCATATAGATGACCCGCTTTACTCCCATGGCCTGTGCCACATCGGCGACGTTCTTGGTTCCTCGGACGCAACTGTCCACGACATAGTCGGTACTACCTTGCATACCCGCGGCCAGGTGCACGATCACGTCCATGTCAGCCACCGCGGCTTGGACATCTGCAGGCCGACGCACATCACCCAAGAATATTTCCGGGCCCAACTCCTGCAAGCGTTCGAGGGAACTCGTCGGCCGCACCAACACCCTCACGTAGTAGCCGGCTTCCATCAAGGCTCTCACCACACGATATCCGACATATCCGCTGGCGCCGGTGACCAAGACGCGCTCAGTCTGGTGGACTTCCTTCTGGGACGAAGGCAGATAAAATCCGCTCGCCTGGATTTGGTTCGGACCCGCAAGCACTGCCGCTTCCACTTGCGTAGCAGCTAGCGCGAGTTCCCGCGAGATGGGCGGGGCCTCCGATTTCTGAATACTCTCGTAGTAGCGCGGGATCAGGATCCGCAGTCCGTTGTAGGGAACTAACTTGCCCCGTAGGAAATTGAAGACATTCCCCAAGGTCTGAGTGGCAAGGCTGAATCCCTGAGTGAACGTTCCGGTTACCGCCTGAAGCCGGCGGGGCAGCATCCCTCCACCGCTGACAGAAAGCGTTTGCGTCTCAAAGTTGGCTTCCACCGAACCATTTTCGCAACGCACGCGAACGCCGTACGCAGAGGACTTGGACTGGCATGACAAGATAGCTGTCGCGGTGCATTGACTGCCATCGATTTGAATGACTAAATGGTCCACGAGTCCCTGCGGCAATTTGCCTGACGATTTCTGGATGACCTGAACATCCCTGGGAGCCCCAGCCAGGCAGAGCGCCAGATAGAGCACGTGGCTGCTGCAGTCGCGCAGCACGCCACCGGGCAGCCTGTAGCTCCAATGCAAACCCTCACTCTCTCGCAGCTCCGGACTATCGTCGAGATTCCAGCACAGATAACTTTCAACGTGGAGAGCGCGTCCCAGCCGGCCCGAACTGACGACGTCGAGCAATTCCTGCATCCGTGGGTGAAAAAGCTGAATAAAATCTGGGCAAAGCTGGACACCCTTGAGGTCAGCCCTCTGGAACAGATCTTCTGCCTCGTGAGCGGTCAGGGCCACGGGTTTTTCGATGAAGACATGGACGCCACGATCAAGCGCAACTTTAGCGGTCTGGTAGTGATATGGCGGGGGCGTAACCACATGCAATACATCGAGCTCGGCTCCGTCCAAGAGCTCTTCTATAGAGCCGAATGCCGCGGGCACATTGTGGCGTTTGGCGAATTCATTTGCGGCTTGCCGGTTAACATCGGCAACACCCACCAGGCTGGCATTGCCCAGCTCACGGATGAAGCGAGCGTGGTACTCCGCCACCTTTCCGCATCCTATGATCCCGATTCGCAGCTTTTTGATATTGCTTGTCATGAGTCTCAATATTTCCTTACGTCTCCGTCGATTACTTCGCCGGCTGAAGCGAGGGTTCCGCACTTTCCCCTGCAAGCTTGGTGGCGAACGTCAGCATGATCCAGGCGAGCCAAAATGATTTGTCGTAAAGCGGGTCTCCAAAGAACGAGAAGACAAGGACTGCCCAAAATGCCGCTTCGCTGGCAACCAGCAACGGCGGTGGACCGTTGCTGCTATATCTTCGGCAGTTTGCCACCAGCTGACGCTGAGAATTTATGGCAAGGAGAAAGAACAGGAAGCCGATAAGGCCTGCTTCCACGACGATCTTTAAATAAATGTTATGGGAACCTCTGCCGAATCCCTCGAATATGGGAGCGTCACCCGCATAGCGGCTGTAGACTACGGGAAAGTTGTCGAACCCTGCGCCCACAACGGCATGGTCTTTGAACAGTTTCCATCCAACGTTCCAAATATAAAGTCGCCCGGCGCCTCCCGGCCCGCCTGATTCACCCTTGATGCGGTCAAAAAATTCCTTGGGCATGGCCAAGGACAGAGTCGACAGCAGCAGTGCGACCACTAAGACTTTCCGGCCGACTTTCAGCCTAATGCTGAAAAGAACCATTGCGACCAAAAGAGCGAGCAAGGCGCCGCGGGACATGGTGAGGAAAACCGCGAAGCCAATAACTCCGACTGCACCCAGCATCGCGAACTTGAACAGGCGCCGAGGGGCGGCCAGAAACTGAGCGGTGGCCATCGTGAGGGGAAGAAGAAATACTAGCGCGAGCTTATTGGGGTTGGTTTCTGACTCACCCATGGCAATGGTCTCTCGATTCGTCTGCCATCTGCCGGCGTAATGCACACCTCCGTAGAACTGGTAGATGGCAAAGAGCGCCGCCGCGCAGCCTCCGAGGATCACCATGAGGACAATCCACTTCATCTCGTTCTTACGCAGACGGAATGACGACGCGGCCATATACAGGACCCACAGGCTGAGAAAAGTTGGCAGGCGCACCAGAGCTGCGCGTGCATCGGCTGCCCACAGAATCGAGGCGCACCCCCACAGCGTAAACATTGTCCACCACAGGGCCGTGCGGGGCGGGAGCTCCAGACGTTTACTCACCAGGCCGACGGCGATGAAACTGCAGGCGGCAAGGCCGCCCACCAGCCACACCAGAGTCTTGCTTCCCTCTCCGCCTAGCAGGCTGATGTCTTCGAATGGAATCAGGAGCACAAAAAGTCCGAACACAGACTCCACCGGCCAGCGGAGTACGACGGGCACGGCAGCCAGCAGCAGAACAAACCACCAGTAGCCTTGAGCGACAGCCAGACCCACCAATATGGCGGCGCCGATGACGGAGAGCCGCAGGAGAACCGGGCCTTCTGCCAGCGTACTGATCGCCGAGTTATTTGTGCCTGCCTTAATCGTCATAGGGCTGATGGGTGAAGCCACTACCGGGAACCAAAGATCATTAACACCGTGCTCGCTAGCAACTGCAGATCGCTGCGGAAACTTGCGCGAGCAGCGTATTCAAGGTCGAGCTCCGCTTTCCGAGGGAGAAGATGGTTGATGTAGAAGCTGGGCAAGTCATTTTGCGGCACGTCGGCAAGAAGACGCTCTTCGTTTGGAATCTGCATCGTCGCCCAGCCCGTAAGCCCCGGTTTAAGCGACAGCAAGGCCTGGTGCTCTGCTGACAATCCCCGCAAGAATTCGGCTACGTCCGGGCGTGGACCGACCAGGCTCATGTCGCCTCGGAGCACGTTGAACAACTGCGGCAGCTCGTCCATCTTCCAATGCCGTAACAAGCGTCCCACCGGCGTAACTCTGGGATCACCGCCCTGGGTGACAAGCGGCCCCCGGCGGCTCTCGCCGTGCACCATAGTGCGGAACTTCAGCAACCGAAAAGGTTGGCCGTTCTTTCCGATGCGCTCCTGGCGGAATAGGATCGGGCCGCGCGAAGTGGCCGCGACCACTAAAGCCGCGATGGCCATAAGCGGAAGGCATCCCAAAATCGCGACGCCGGCCACGACCAGGTCGAGGAGCCTCTTGCCTCGGGAATGGCTCCATGGACTCGATGTCCACGGAACTCCGCTGTTCGCACCCGGAGCGGCCGCAGCGCGGTCCAACGGGACTGTGCAATCAACGATCACCGGGTCACCGCAATCGATCGGTTCTTCAGGTTGTGTTGCACGACCGTCTTGACCGCTTCCATCACCCTGGTGGTCTCGGATTCGGTCATGTCCGGAAAGATGGGTAGCGAGATACAGCGCGAATAGGCGTCGATCGCTTGGGGGAACTGTTCGGGCCGATAGCCATAGGTGCGGGCATAGTAAGGGTGAATGTGCAACGGAATAAAGTGGACACTTACCCCAATGCCCAGCTTCTTCAGTTCTTCGATGAATTGATTTCGATCAATCTGAAGCCGGTCGGGCCGGATTCTCAGAATATAAAGGTGCCATGCGTGTACGTCGTCCCGGTCGGCAGGGGGCAGTTGAACCTCCTCGAGCTGACTGAAGGCGGCGTCATAAAGGGCCCGAATCCTGCAGCGCTCCTGCCAGAACTGGTCACAGCGTTTCAACTGGGCTCTGCCGAGAGCAGAAAGCAAGTCGGACAGGTTCATCTTGTAACCGGCCTCTTCGATCTCGTAATACCAGGAGCCTGCCGCTGTGTACCGCTTCCAGGCGTCTCCTTTGATGCCATGGAGACGCATGAGGGAAACGCGCTTGACCAACTCTTCGTCGTTGGTCGTCAGCATTCCACCTTCGGCCGTGGTCAGTGTCTTGGTGGCATAGAAACTAAAGGCTGTCAGTTCGGAAACGCTGCCAATTTTCTGGCCGCGAAAGGTGGTAGGAAGAGCATGGGCGGCGTCTTCCACGATGCGCAAGCCGTGCTGGTTCGCGACCGACTGCAGTTCGTCCATTGCGCAAGCTTGGCCTGCGATGTGCACCGGGATTATGGCTCGAGTTTTCTCGGTGATCTTGCGCTTCACGTCGGCGGGATCGATGTTGAACTCTCCCGGGAGGCTGTCACAGAGCACCGGCCGGGCGCCGCAATAGGTGACAACCTCGGCGGTAGCGGTGAAAGTGTAGGTGGGAACCAGGACTTCGTCTCCCGACCTCAGGCCGATGGCATCGAGCGCCAGTTGCAGAGCAGATGTGCCGGAGTTGACCGCGAGGGCATACTTTACCCCCAGATAAGCCGCAAATTCACGTTCGAACGCCAGGGTGACCTGGCCGGTAGTCAGCCACTTGGACTCGAGAACGCTTTGTACGGCCTCCATTTCGTCTTGCCCAATGGAGGGGCGATGAAAAGGAACAAAGGAATGGTTGGTCATAAAATTTTAGTGTGCGCGGTCATGCCCGCCAGAAAGCACGGCCCCTATTCTCTCCGGTTCTTCGGCTTGTTTCGCATCGTCTTTGTTGTAGTTTGTTGGGCGCGGGTTCAACCCGTCTGCCGAGCTATGCAGACGGGCCCCAATCGCTACTTTTCGTTCTGGCGAGGCGCCCATGGAGATAACTATTTTCCACAAGGCGTAAAACCGAGCCAGCAGATAAACGTGATAGAGCAGAACTGACTCGAGCGGCGCTTGAAAGCGCTTCACCCGCACGAAGAAATATAGAACCGTCAATACCGGGGCCAGGTTGACCAGCGCCAGGGAAACCGCGATGCGAGTGAGAGGTGCCGTGTAGGACCCGAACAGGTTGATCACCGCAGCGACGCAGAGAAACAGATGAGCAAATGTGCTGATGAGAGGTTTGCTCATCCAAGCATGCTTCATCATGCGGAACATACCCAGGCTGCGCCACGCGTTCTTGCGGAAAAAAACCCCCAGGTCCTGGTCGCCACCGGGATGGAGTGCACGGACAGCGTGTGACTGGTAGACCTTGAAGCCCGCCTTGTTCAGGCGCAATCCCAACTCGTTGTCCTCGCAGCTGATCATCTTCTCGTCGAAACCCCCGACGGCAAGGAACGCCTGGCGCTTGATGACCAGGTTGCCGGAGGCTATGTATTTCACGAAGCCATCCCCGGCAGGCACGTGGAGCGCACGCCAGGTCTTCTGAATCCAATGATCGGAATCTTCCACCGCATATTCGGAGCCGGTCGCGTCGGCAATGGAACGCAACACCGGAAGAGCGCAATCGAAGTAGTCAGGGCCTATCAGACAATCGGAATCGATGAAAACCAGAAACTCTCCGCTGGCCAGTTCAGCCCCGCGGTTACGCAACGCGCTCACGGTTATGCCGCGTATTTGCCGTACCTGAGCCCGCGAGGAATATTCGGAGCAAAGGATTTCGTAGGATCCGTCGTCAGAGCCATTGTCGAGGACGATCAACTCGCAGTTCCCATGGTGATCCATCGCGGCGAGGATCGAGTCCAGGCAACCGCGCAAATGATCCTTTGAATTCAACACCGGAACGACTACGGAGAATCTCCCTCGGGTCTCGCTCATTCGACTCACCAATTGTATTTATAGGGCGGGGTGTCGGTATGTGTCCAGTTACGAACGGGTTAGACGTTGTCGCCTTGAAACGGCAGGCGCTGTGAGGGAAGAACTCCATCTATGCCGACCCGCTCTCATCAGCGATTTGCCTGTGCATTCTTCGGCCGTTCGGCCTCCCAGCGTGCTCGCACGCTGTGGTAGAGACTTACCAGGGACCGGGCACGCTGCAGAGGTGAGTACCGGGTAGTCGCCAGTTGGTAGGCCGCGAAAGCCAGTCGGTCAGCTTTCTTGCGATCCGAAAGGACAACATCCAATGCGTTCGCCATGGCAGTGGTGTCGCGCGGGGGGACCAGAATCGCGTGTTCCTGATCGGTGATCATCTCTGGAATACCGCCCACCGCCGTCGCGACAACCGGTAGCCCAGCGGCCATCGCTTCCAGCAGCACGTTGGGTGAGCCTTCGCTCAGGGAGGAGATCGCCATCACGTCGGATATCTGGTAGTACGGGGTGACGTCCCTTACGTGTCCGGTCAGCATAACCACGTCTTGGGTTCCGGTGGATCGTATGGTCTCTTCGATTCGCTGACGTTGGTCGCCTTCGCCAAGAATGACGAGGCGAAATACGGCTGCCGGTTGCAGCTTGCGAAGCGAGGCGATTGCCGCCACCAGATCGGTATGGGCTTTTTCTTCGGAAAGACGTCCGACGGCCAGGACGACTTTGGCATCAGCCGGCACACCCAGACTTTCTTTCAGCGCCCGCATCCGGTCCGGTGGAAGGCGGTCGCATGCCATGCCAGGTTCCACCGCATTGTGGATGACCGTGATTCTGTCCGATCTAACCCCAAAGCTGACCAACTGTTGTGCGCACGTGCCGCTTACCGCTACCACCTGGGCCGCGGTGCGCAGTGACCATCGATCGAGGCCATGGTAAATCTTAAGTCGAGCCGCGCCACGAGTATGCCCGTGATGAAAGGCAATCCATGGGTGCTTCTTCCACACGCCTGACATTCGCACCAGAAAGTGCGACTTCGCGTGATGAGTCTGAATGAAATCAGGATTGACCTGCGCCACCAAAGTACGCAAGCTCCGGATCATCCGCGGGTCGAACCGAAAACCTTCCCGGATGCAATGAATCGGGATACCTGATCGGGACGCTTCCTCGAGAAATTCGTTGGGCTCGAGCGAAGGGGCCAAACCCTCGTGGGACCGCTCGAACGGGGCGAGTTCGAGCCTTACCAAGTCCATGCCTTCCGATTGCTGGCAGACTCGGCTAAAAGTCAGAAGGTTCTTAGCAGGACCGTGGACCGTGTGTCCCTCAGCAAGCGCCAAAACGCGCATTACGGGTTCAGGAGATGAGCCTGTTGTGGAAGTGGAGATTTCTGGTTTGATGAGAGTCTGAATCATGTCGGATTCGAAGTGCGCAATGGGGGAGATTTTTGTTGAAAAATGCAGCGGGTAAAGCCCGACTGCGATGGTTTGACGGCCCATGCCCGGGTTGCCGAAGTTAGCAATCTTTGCTGGGGTCCAGCGGCAAACCAGCGTCCATCGTGGGTTCTGCAAAGGTCGCTGTCCTAACGTGACCTTTCCTTTCTTTTCTCGTCACCGCCACAATGCGACTTAGGCCCTTCGCCGAAAACCAATCCACTCGAGGTGTAGCACGTGACTGATCTACCCCCAATCAGACCAACGAAACTGAACCTTTTCCTAACAACTGCATTCATCGCTTGTTTCCTGGTGAAAGCCGCCCTAGCGCAAGGGCCTTACAACATTCTCAACCAACAGCCCACATCGAACGTCCCCTACCCTAGTGCCTTCTTGAGCCAGAGACTGCCTAATGCGGGTCAGGGTGGACCAACCGATCACCTTATGCCGAACTCCGATCTCATCGTGAGCGAGATGATGAGCTTGGGTGACGCCTGGTCGCAGGGTACGGCGTTCAATCTTCTCAATGCCCAAGGATACGGTCCCGGCGGGGCAACGTTCTATGCCAGCGTCGGCCAAAACGACGGCAACCATAACGCGCTCTATTACGGACAGGCGAGCGATCCGGTTTACACTCTTGCAGGCTGCACCCAAGGCAGCAAGATCTTTAATGGGATGTCCTTCCATGCGCCATCCGGCGCCTTGTCCACCATGGGATTCAGTTGCAGCGGCGGAAATCCCGCGAGCTGTTATGACAAGGAGTTGTCGGTCTGGGATCAGACTACGAATAAAGTCTTCTCCTTCTATGATCTGTATCCCGGGCTTCCGGCCTGCACGGGAAGTTGCACCTTGAACGTCCCGAACGGCTATTGCGCGGAGGCCGACTGGACGACGGACAAGGGATACGGAAATCAGGTCAATACCGCCACGATCTCACCCTTTGGCGGCACCACTCGGATCGCGGAAATCTGCGGCGGTCTGCCGTGCACGGGCTCAAACTTCGGGCACATCAACCATCACCTGCGCCTGCTCCACCTGTGCAGCGATACAGGGGGCGGAACCTATCCATCCAAAGTCGTATTTCCCGATGTGAACTCCTGGGATACCGCGTACACATGTTCGGACCTGAGAGCGCAAGTCGACAGCACTTTCAGCTACAGCTATATGCCTCCCAACGGCGCCTTGGTGTTTCTCGACTACACGCAGGATCAACTGAACTGCTTTGATCCCACAAAGCCAGCGTGCGCAGGAATCGGCAAGTTGCCGGCGTGGCAATTTCCACTGATTGAAGCGATGACCCTATACGGTGGCGTGCTGGAAGACACCGGAAATTACGGTGGCGTGCAAACCATGGCGATCGAGAGCGAACAAGCCTACGTCTGGTCGGAGTCGAACGGTTATCCGGGTGCTAAAGCTATAGCAGACTCGTTCACGAACTGGCTGACCACAAATTGCACGGGCAGTAATTGCCAGCACTTTAATTCGAGCTATCCACTAAGTAACGATCGCTGGAATATGGAGCCGTTCGCCGGCATATCCAGTACGTCCGACGGTAAGGATATCCTCCACCACATGCACATTGCCGATCCCTGTGTGGCAGAGGGCATGGCAGGAGTCTCGGGGGGCTGCGTGACGTCGGAGCCAGGATTGCCGATACTCACTGGCATCGTTTACTAAGAGTCGGGATGAATTGAGAGCGCACGGCAAGCTCGGCTCTACTTCGACAACGGGTTGATGTCGAGCGCTGTGCCCGCCTGACTCGCATCGCCGGGACCGCGCGAGGTTCCTGCGGCGCGATAAAGTGCGGGTGCAGCCATATTTGTTGGCGTCGGCGCCTGTGTATTACGCCTGTCCACGACCTGTCTCAGATCCTTCGCCAGGGCTGGAGTAAACACGGCAGCTCCCGTGGAATTCAGATGAACACGGTCGGCGTAGTCGTTGCCGGGTAAAATGCGGACAGGAATCAAAACCTCGACGCCCTGTATCGCTGCTGTCTCGCTGATCGCGCTCACGCCGGAATCGTCCCGCGCCGGAGGGACAACCAGAACGAACTCCGCCCCGTTGCGGTGGCATAGCTCACGGAGCGCGTGGAGCCGGTCGCCGGCAATTCCCGAAACATTCTTGTCGGTTGGCAAAGTCGGTTTGAAACGGAAAAATGCAGTTAAGACCGGCAGGTCAGGAAGAATCTTGTTCAGCACCCAACTCCTGGTTTCCGACCTGGTCCCGTAGAAGTAGCTGGCTTTATCCAGGACCATGACGCTCATCCCGTTGCGGTCTGCTCCGGTATCGTTCGCGAAATGCAGCAGGTCTTGTCCATCCACAAGCATCTGCACCGAGTAGTCGCCATCGAAGGAGTCGGATATCAGCTGCCACGGATCGAGGACAAGCGCTACGACGTCAGGCCGTGCGCCCGCATGGAAGAGCCGGCGCAGGCCGTAGTACCAGTCGAAATAGAAGGTGTTCTCGAACACAGTTCGATTGAGTTCGACGTCAGGACCCAGGGATTTTTCCAGTTGGGGGAAATCAACCCCGTGCAGAAGGAGCGAATTCCCGGCTACTACCACTGAGGTTTTGTGACGAGCCCGGGCCGACTGAACTGCCGCCGCGGCGCGGAATTCTGACTCCCGCCGCTTCTCGACCCGGCTGACTCGACCGAAGAAATGCGACGTGACGACTTCGACAGTCGCACAGAACACGAGACACAGGCCCAGCAGCAGGACAATGTGCCGCAAGCTGGCCTTGTGACTTCTAGAACTGGAAGTAGATGAATGCATTTGCCTGATTCGCCGAGAAAAACGCAATAAGTACAAGGGCGCCGCACCCAACTAAGACACGGGCAACCGGAGCGCTGTGTTCGAACAAATATTCTTCCTGACTGTGTTCAAGGTACAAGTCGATCAGGAACAGCGGTACAGCAAACAGTGCGAGGAATTTAAAGGCGACGAAATACTCGGGTCGCCAATCCCAGTGGCCGAGACCCCGCAGCAAGTGTCCGGCCGAGGCCAACGAGTCGGCTCGGAAGAAGATCCACCCCAAACATACAAGATGAAAGATGAAGATGCGTTGTAGCCAGACTACCATCTGCCATTTCGGGATCCGCTTCAGAAACGTCAGTCGCTCCTCAAGGAATCGTTCGACTGCCAGCGCCATTCCATGCAGCCAGCCCCAGACCACGAAGGTCCAGTTAGCGCCGTGCCACAACCCCCCCAGGAGCATGGTCAAAAGCAGGTTGCGGTAAGTCTTATAGCCCTCTTCCGCGCTCCCGCCCAAGGGTATGTAGAGATAATCCCGCAGCCAGGTGCTCAGACTGATATGCCATCTACGCCAGAAATCCCGTATGGAAGTTGCCAGATAGGGTTGCCGGAAGTTGACCATGAAATGAAAGCCGAGCAGCTGGGCACTGCCCCTCGCGATGTCGCTGTACCCGCTGAAATCGCCGTAGATCTGCCAAGCGAAGGCGTAGGCGCCGATGGCCAGAACACTGAGACTAGTGTTTCCAAAACCGCCGGAGAACGCCGCGTTGGCCAGCAGTGCACAATTGTCCGCAATCACGCACTTCCTGAAGAGACCGGACAAAATGAGCAGGATCCCATTGAAGACCTTGTCCGAATCAAAGGTGCGCTCGCCTTGCACTTGCGGAAGCAGGTGGTTTGGCCGCTGGATCGGACCGGCAATGAGGTGCGGAAATAAACTTATGAAAAGCGCATAATCAACGAACGACTTAGCCGCTGGGATCTTCCTTTTGTACACATCCACGATGTACGCGACTTCCTGAAAGGTGTAGAACGAGATTCCCGGTGGCAGAATGATGCGAAGCAGAGTCGTCGATGCGTGTATCCCGGCTGCCGACAAAACGTGAGTAAACGAATCGATGAAGAAATTGAAGTACTTGAAAACACCGAGGATGGCAAAATTGATGATCAGAGAGGCAATCAACAGATTGCGGCGGGACGAACTCTTGACGGTGTCTTCAATCGCGCGGGCTATGAAGAAGTCGATGGTCGTGCTAGCGATCATGAGCAGCAGGAATCGATAGTCCCACCACCCATAGAAGACGTAGCTGGCCGTCAACAGGAAAAGATTCTGGTTCCTGCGTCCCAGCCGCCAATAGACGGCCACCACCAAGACGAGGAAGAATGCGTAAGCCGGAGTATCAAACCACATGGATTGTGTAGCCTATTGAACTTCGGGTCGTTTTCCCTCGATACCTGCCGCCGAGGCTGGCAATTCGCGGGATGACGAAGGGGGAGTGAGCGTGGCGAGGGGAGACAGGATTGGAAACGGACTTACCGAGTCAACACACTTGAAATGCGGGGCGGCATGCACGCTTGCGGCCCCGCAAATACCTTAGGCAATCTCTTTCATCGCGGCCAAGCTGGCGCGCTTGTAGGAAAGCGCTCGATCATAGCGGTCGACTTCAGACAGAGCGATGATCTCTTCACTGGGCCAGTATTCCGGAACGATCGAAACCAGCTTTGCCACCAGTCCGTGGGCATTTCTGGAATCCACCAGGGATGACAGGTCCTGCAGCCACTCGCGTACGCGTTCGATGGGCACGGTTCCTCCCTCGAAAACGTGGATCTTCTCGTGCGGGGTTGGCTTTATCCCTTCGCCTTTTAGTTTCAGCTCTTCAAAAAGTTTCTCGCCTGGGCGCAGCCCCGTGAATGTGATCTGGATGTTCTTGTTTACCTCAAGCCCAGCCAGGCGAATCATTCGCTCAGCCAGATCCACGATCTTGACCGGTTCCCCCATGTCTAGAACAAAAATTTCTCCACCTTTACCCATGGCCGAGGCCTGCAAGACCAGCTGCACTGCTTCGGTTACGGTCATGAAATACCGCCGAGCGTCGGCGTGGGTGACGGTCACTGGGCCGCCAGTGGCAATCTGTTCTTCGAATATCGGCAAGACGCTCCCATTGCTGCCAAGCACGTTTCCAAAGCGGACGGCGGTAAACCTGGTCTTGTTGAACTGCAGGGCAAGGATGATCAGCTCCGCAATACGCTTTGTTACTCCCATGATGTTCGTGGGGTTGACCGCCTTGTCGGAGGAAATCATGACAAAATCTTCGGCGTGGAACTGTTTTGCCAACAGTGCGACGTTGTACGTACCAAACACGTTGTTCGTCACCGCCTGAAAGCAATTTCTCTCCATCATCGGAACATGCTTGAAGGCAGCGGCGTGAAATACGGACGTCGGTTGATGGAGAGAAAACACTTCCCGCAAAAGGTTTACATCCAGGATGTCTCCCACCACGGGCGCGTAGTTAACGTCGGGAAACTTCTTGGAAAGCTCCATTGCGATCTTGAACAAGTCGTTCTCCGACCTCTCGAGCAACACAATCCGGCCGGGACGGAAGCTGGCGAGCTGCCGAACCAGTTCGGAACCAATCGAGCCACCGGCGCCAGTGACTAGCACAACCTTATCTTCCAGGCGGGCCCGAATCTTGTTGAGATCAGTCCGAACCGGCTCGCGGCTGAGCAGATCCTCAATCCGGAGCTTCCTGGCTTCTTTAATAGAAACATTGCGATTCAGCATTTCACCGATGGGCGGCAAAATCCGGAAAACAACTCGGCTATCGCGACACTTTTTCATGATCTGGTCGACCAGGGAGCCCTTGGCAGAAGGGATGGCGATAAGAACGCATTCCACTTCGTGCTTGGCGATCAGTTGGCTCAGTGCATCGGTGTTGCCCAGCACTTTGAGCCCGTTGACTCGGACTCCCAATTTGCTGGGATCGTCGTCGACAAAGCCGATTGGGTAGTACGGCAAGTCCGCATTAGTGCGCAGTTGCTGGGCGATGGAGCGACCCGCTTGACCAGCACCCACAATGAGAGTGTTCTTCTGCCCGTCGTACCTGCGAGCGCGTTCTGTATAAGCGCGCACCAGGAACCTCGCTCCGCCCACGAATGCCATGGTGAGCAGCATGTCGATCAGAAGGACCGATCGCGGGTAACCCGCCACCGAAGTTCCGATCACGATTGACGCATAAAGGATCAGCGAACTGAGAGAAGCGGCGGATGTAATGTTGATCAGGTCGCTCATGCCCACATACCGCCACCAGCCTCGCAGCAGTCCGAAGTGATAGAAGACCACCAACTTGACTACGAGGACGAGAGGCAAAGTCTCCCAAAATTGGGTACGACTCGCTGGGCTCAGCGGCAGGTCCAACCGCAGAAGGAAGCTGCAGTAGTAGCTGCTGACCATCAACACGATTTCGGAAAAAACAATGAGCCAGATGCGGTGCTTGACGAAATTATGCAGCGCTGTTTCTGCCGCAAACTCTTCGCGAACACTTGGTGCATTCAAAGTTGACATAGCGTCTGAACCTATTTCCTCACTTCGCAACTGGTTCGTAGTACTCGTACCCGTATTGGTAGTACCGGTATTGGGGTGAGCTGATGTCAGCAGCATTCAGCACAAATTCAAGAATGGGGGCTGCATGAACCTCATTCAACAGCCGTACGCTTTGCTGTACAACTTCGCGGGTGGTTATGCCGGAACGGCCGACGAAGATCAAACCATCCGCCAGACTCGACAAAACTCGACCATCGGCGAACGGAAGAATCGGAGCACAGTCGATCACGACAAATTGGAACTGACGCCGCAAATCCGCCAGAACCTTGGGCATCAGGTCCGAGCACACGAGCTGTCCAGCCCTGGCGCTCCCCGCATGGGCGGGCACGACCGTCAGGTTCGGCAGACTCGGAACACGCACCAGAACACGATCCAAAGAGGTGGTCTCGTTCAGGACGTCAGTCAGCCCAAGGCTGTTGGGAATCCCCAGAGCAGAAGCCACCCTGCCTCGGCGCAGGTCGGCATCGACAAGGCACGTGGATCCATGCTGGGCCATGGCGATGGCGAGGTTCACTGCGACCGTGGTTTTCCCTTCGCCAGGGAAGGACGACGCTACCAGCAAGACCTGTGGCGGATTTCCCGGACGCGAGAGCATTACGGATGTATAGAGCGATCGCAAGGCCTCAGCTTCGGGCGAATGCGGGCGGTCCAGCAGGAAGTCCACGCCGGCAGGTAGAGTTCCATCACTTGACACCACAGGCTTACCATCCTGCTTCGCCCCGGGTAACAGCTTTCCATCCGCGGCCAGGAAGAGCGGCACAATGGAGACATTGGAAGATCCAGTCCAATTGCGCATGTCCTCTGGTGTGAAGATTCTGGTGTCAAACTGCTCACGAAGGAACGCGATGCCTACCCCACCCACTAGAGCTGCGAGGAGCCCAACCAGGATCGCCATCAAGCGATTGGGACGCGTAGGCGAATCCAGAACGTGTGCTTCGTCAACCACGCGGAGATTGCTCGATTTGGAGGCAGCTGCAATGCCGGCTTCTTTCACCTTGGCAAACAGGCTGTTGTAGAGCTCGGAATTGGCGGTGGCTTCGGCCTTCAGAGCGTTGTAGCGGCCCATCTGGCTCAAAGAGTTGGTCGCGTCCTTCATCTGCGAATCCATCAACTGCTCGCGGGCGCGCGCAGCTGAATAGCTCGTCCGGATCGAACCCAGAACTGCGGTTTTTTGCGACTCCAGTTGCGATTGCAACTCGTCCACCTGGTTCTGCAGCTTCTTCACATTGGGGTGGTTGGTGCCATAAATGACCTTCGCTTGTGACAGTTCTGCGCGCAATTCCGCCAGGCGCGTGCTTAGTTGCTGGACCACTGGATTGTTGCGAATCTCGGGCAGTACATCCGGGCTGCCGGCTTGGACGCTCTTGAGCAGCGCTTCCAGCTGAATGCGGTCAGCCTGGGCTTGCGTCAGTTGCCGATTGAGTTCGGCCATCTGCTCAGTGAAAGTGCTCTTGTTCGAGTCCAAGTCAGCCACGCCGATAGATTTTTGAAACTCCGCCAGAACTCGATTGGACTCGACCATGCGGGCACGGATGTCGTCCAGCTGGCGAGAAAGCCATTCGGTGGACTGCATGATGGAATCGTGCTGGTCGCGATAGGTGTCGTCGATGAAAGCATTTACCACCGTGTTCGTTACCAACGCAGCCATTTTCGGGTCGTTGCTCGCAAAACTTACCCCGATCAAGCGGCTGGAGGTGTCCCGCTTGACCGTCAGGTGGGAGCGGAACGCACGCAGGGCCGAATGCTCTGCCGGACTGAGTTGATAGAGTGCCTGCTCTCCAGCCTTGGAGGTCTTATCGCCGGAGGCGACAATGGAAGGGTTCTGGTCCAGATGCAGGCGGCGAATTACATCCATCGCCAGCTTGTCGCTCTTGAGATTTTGCGCCTGGGTTTCCAGGTATTCGGAGTCACTCCCTGAAGCTCTGCTTTCAAGTGAAAACGTCTCGCCCGGAGGATCAACTTCGATTCGTGCCACGGGCTCATACACCGGCTCCAGACTGAAAACCACGACTATCACGGTGAAGGTGAGCACAGCCGCGAATAGCGCTGAGATGCGCCAGTGCTTGCGCAGGATGTTGAGCGCGCGGATCCACTCGACTTCGGCCTTTTCCGCGATGGGCAACGGCCACGGGGCCGGTGCCACTACAGGCTGCGATATTTCTCGACGGATCGGAGCCAGGGTCTCCCCGGTTCCCAAACTTCGGCCCCCGCCAGCGCCCTTATCTGCGTTTCGCAGAGCTTCGTAGATTCTGCTCACCTAGTTTTTCTCCATTTCCGGTTAACCGCCCCTTTGACCCAAGCGCCTGCAACTTCGCACTGGCGGAAGGAAAGTTCCACACCTTCATGCACAGCTCCGCCCTCTCAGCTAGAGACCAGATTTCGTCTAAGCCTATTTAATACAAATACTTAGACTGATCTCGCCACAGTCTGCTTGCGGCTGCGCGTCATGGTCCAGCACGGCGTCCCCGCCATTGCGAACCCGCTACCCTCTCCATCCCGCACGACACGTACCACTCGCCCAATCCCATGCAGTTGCATCGCCTGCCCGAAGGGGCCTCGGCTTGGCATCTCAACGGTGACCTCCGCCATGGAGCCAATCCAAGGCGAATCCTGGGAGGAGACGAACATGCCGTTGACGCTGATATCGCGGGCAATGCCGGTTGTGGCGTTTAATACGCCATGCTCATTGCGCCACGTGAATGTCACATTGCAACGCAATCGAAATCGGCTTGATTTCCTGCGTTCTAACGCCACAACCCCAAACCGTGCCATTTGTTGTCCCGATTGCGATGGTAGCGGAACGAGGAGGCGTCACCAAGGAGGGATATTACTCAGTCACATTAACCTATCATCTCTAGCCATGTAAGGACACTATGCAAGTAGTAACTACTCATACATTAATAGGTTATTTGGTGTGCTATATATATCAGAGAATATCATCTCTGGCATTATAGTTAAGATATAGAAAACAAAAATGTTGTGTTTTAAATGTGTGCTAGCGTAATGATGATGCGTTATACATCTGTAATGCAATTGATGATGAGTTGACATGAACGTCAAATGTCAGTAGAGTCTATAAGTCTATCCCCTTACGGCAGCGGCCGGATTCCTTCATGGTTCGTCCGTGGGGTCACGCAGCGTATGAGTCTTCCGGAGGCGAACTCGGACTCAAGTAACCAGCGGGAGGACCATGTCCGCTTGCTGGTTGCGGATGAGAACCGGATGAACTGCCAATTGCTGATCAGCGCACTCAAAAGGAGCAGCCGAATACGCGTCGTCTGCTGCGCTACAGATTCGGAACAGATACTTTCAGAGGTGAAATCCACCAATCCAAACGTCGCGCTCATTAGCGCCACCCTGCGGGATGGTTCGCAAGCAGGCTTCATGGTGGTTCGCGAGCTGCGCACTCAATTCCCGGACCTGCGGGCTGTCCTGCTGGTGGACTCGGCCGAACGGGGATGGGTCATTGATGCGTTCAGAGCCGGGGCAAAGGGGATTTTTTGCAGGGAGGACTCGCTCACATCATTGCCCAAGTGCATCCAGACCGTATCTGCGGGACATATCTGGGCCAGTAGTAGCCAAATCGAATCAGTGCTGGAGGCTTTTGCGCGAGTTGCCCCGCCGCGCTTTGCCGAGGGCAATGGCAGAACTCCGCTTTCCAAGCGAGAACGAGAAGTTGCCGAGCTGGTCGCTGAGGGCCTGTCCAATCGGGAAATAGCGCACCAGCTAAAGCTGAGCGAGCACACCGTCAAGAATTATCTGTTCCACACCTTTGAGAAACTTGCCATCACATCGCGCTTGGAATTGGTCTTATTTGCGCGTTCGATGGAGAAGTCCCCCGAATAAATAGCACAGATTTTGGCCTACGGTGTCGCGGCCCCGGGAGCAAAGCGCCTAACTCCGCGATGATGCCTGTGTCAACTCCCGTCGCGCCTAGGTCTTCACCGGAGGCGAGATCCTAGGGTGCTGGAATCGCTGCCTGGAATTCATTCGAATAACCACTTTCCAGATTACCTTTGCTCAACGTGGTCACAACGTAATAGTAGCTCTGGCCGGATTGCACTGAGCTGTCCGAGTAGGAGGTTCCGGGCTGCAGGCTCGAGACCCGCCCGTATGGTCCGCCCGTTTGCGCACCGCGGTACACGTAATATCCCAGGATCGAGGGCACCGAACTCCAGCTGAGGCTAACTTTGTGCTGCCGGGAGCTGGATACGCCGCTTCCCGATACCTGCGCACTAATCGGCGCATTCACCGCATTAGTGAGGAATGACACCGCGCCGGTTGCATCTCCCGCGGTCTGGGGAGTAAACATTACGGTGAAAGGTACGCTCTGTCCGGCCGGAATCGTCAAAGGGAACGAAAGGCCGCCCACAGAGAAACCCGGACCGTTCCAACTGGCGGTGTAGACCGTAACGCTGGATTTACCGGCCGTCAGGGCTCCGGCACGACTCTGGTTACTGCCAACCGCAACGCTTCCGAAACTCATGCTCGCAGGGGTGACTGCGAGTTGCCCCATTCCCAATTCGTAGAGCGTGATCGGAACCGGAGTCGACCTTGCGGAACCGACGGCAGCACTCAGTTTGACCGTGTTGGGACTCGGGACGGTTGCGGGGGCCCGGTAGACACCGCTGTCGTCAATCGTACCCAGGCTGGAATTGCCACCGGGGATGCCGTCCACCATCCAAGTCACAGTGGCACGCGACGGCTGACTCGGACCTAAGGCTGGCACGGGGAACTGCCGAGTGCCAGTCGCAGTGGTACCCAGGACCTGGGCGGAAAACTGTTGGCTAGTATGGGTAAGAACCTTTGCCGATGACGGGCTAATGATGACTCCCGCCGATCGCGAAAGTTGCGAGTTCGCTGCGGAAGATTGCGAACTGGATCCGTTCGTAACTCCACAGCCGGCCAGGAATGTGATTGCGGACAATAGTGCGAGACAAGTGAGAGAGCGTGCGGGGGAAGATTTCAACATCGGGCACTCCGGTTACTTGTTAATTGGTAATTACTGCCGAACCCAGCGTAAAAGCATGGTATGCAGGTTGGAAGGTAACGGAGGTCTATTCGGCGCGTCCGAGGGGACATGGACCGCAGGTAACGTTCGGGAGCGTCCTGGTGCTCATGGCGGCCAAGTGATTCAAGACAAGGTCGCGATCACATCGATGTAGGGTAGCGAGCACGCCGAGTGTGGGATTGAGTTGCGCGAACCGCTGGAAAACGCGCGGCCCAGTTTCTGATAGCGAGCAGGAATTTCACTGCGGTGTGGAGTCTAATGCGACAACCATTGGGCGCGGGATTTGGTGATATTTTGGACTGGCATCGGACATGCGAACGTTTCTGATCTGCCACGAAGACGAAGCATTAAACCGAGTCGCTCTTGCTCGTTGGCTGGCGTCCTTTTCCACCCTGGCGGGGACAATTGTACTGCGGGACACTCGTGACCAAAAACAGCGGCGCGTCAAGCGAGAACTGAAGCGGGTGGGCTTTTGGCGACTGTTGGATGTCCTGGCGTTTCGTCTTTACTACGCACTGTTTCTGGCTAGCCCCGATATGCAATGGGAACGTGAGAAACAGGCGGAACTGTGCCGGCGTTATCCCGAAGTCCCGGCATCCTCCCCGGTCCTGGTCAGTGCCTCCCCGAATACGGCGGAATGCCGTGAATTCATTCGCGGCGCGGCACCGGACCTGATGATAGCGCGCTGCAAATTTATGCTCAAAGATGAAATCTTCTCGATCCCGGCTTGCGGAACTTTCGTGATGCATCCCGGGATTTGTCCTGAATACCGCAATTCTCATGGGTGTTTCTGGGCCCTGGCTAATGCAGACATGGAACGCGTTGGAATGACGTTGTTACGAATCGATCGCGGAGTGGATACCGGACCTGTGTTTGGCTACTACCATTGCGATTTCGACGAGCGCAGGGAGTCGCACGTGGTCATACAAGCCCGAACCGTTTTCGACAATCTAGACGCTCTCCGAGAAAAGCTACTCGACATTTTCAGGGGCACTGCCGTGCCGATTGATGTGACGGACAGGAAGTCAGCAGCCTGGGGCCAGCCCTGGTTGACCAAGTACCTGTCATGGAAGCGCGCTGCGAGCAGGCGATGATCATATCTCTGCTCTACCATGATGTCGTCGCGCCCGGGCAGTACGACAGCAGCGGCTTTTCCGGGGATGATGCCGACGTCTACAAGTTTGATGAGCCGGAATTCGAACGACATCTCGAGGCCATCCAAAGCTCTTCGTCCCGGCCGGAGGTTACTGTGCTGGACAGAGCGGAGCACGATTTCAGTTCGAGGGCTTTGCTATTAACATTTGACGATGGCGGCGCAAGCGCACTCGCCACTGCCGCGCTTCTAGAGCGCCGCGGCTGGCGGGGGCACTTTTTCGTTACCACCGACTATATCGGCAAGCCGAATTTCTTAACCGCGGATAATGTCCTGGAACTGCATCAGCGAGGCCACGTGGTTGGCAGCCACTCCTGTTCCCACCCCGACCCGATGTCGCACTGCTCGCAAAACCAGCTTGAAAGAGAATGGAAAGAGAGCTCGCGCGTCCTGGCGGAGATTTTGGGTGAAAAGTTGCGCGTGGCTTCGGTGCCCGGAGGCTATTACTCGCGCCCCGTGGCCGAAGCGGCGTGGGCTGCGGGAATCGAAGTGCTTTTTAATTCTGAACCCACAACCCGTGTGGGACGAGTCAATGATTGCGTCATCGTGGGACGCTATTCTGTTAGACAGGGAGTTTCCGCTGCGACCGCCGCCCGCATCGCATCCGGGGATTGGCCGCCGCGCCTCCGGCAATATGTTCTGTGGAATTCCAAGAAGGTTGCAAAGGGGTTGGGCGGAAACCTCTACTTGGCGGCCCGAAAGTCGCTCCTGAGAAAGTCCTAAAAGGTCAGGTAGTAACTTCCTTTCTGATAACTAATGATCGCTGGCGATGGTGTCGTACCTTTTCCGAGATACCACACGTCGGATCACTGGCCAGCTGTCGACCTATGGCGGAATTATTCCGCAGGCCTGCACAGAAGGGCATGACCGGGTGTTATCCACCGTCTACTATGCGCTACTTGTGGGGGAACCTCGGGCGAAGCTAGCATCGAGATCGCATGTTGCTAGTGGCGATATCTCGATCGACTCTGCTGGGCCACTTGAGCCGTTACTCAGCTCAGCAGTTTACGGTCGCAGGCGACTGGCTCCTGACGCTGGCGACGGATGGCTTTCTTTCCCGAGTCGAGGTGTCGAGAGAGGAGATTACAGGGTCAGAGTCGTTGCTCGGTTCGTCGAACACCAGCCCCGATCTTCAATTTATTGAAGCGCGGTTTGTGCATCGTCTGCAAACTCTTGAGATATGCAAATCAATCGTTTCCGGCAGGCCTTTGTACTACTGCGTGACTCCTGCCGGCCAATTCTTCGCATCCACTCATCTCAAATTGCTGCGGCAGGTCGGAGTTGCACTAGAAGATGATCCCGAGGTTCTTCCCGAACTCCTGGTCTACCGGACTGTAGCCGCTCCGCGCACGCTTTATCGACAGATTCGACAATTGCCCGCATCGGGACGCATCGTGGTTCGTCTGGATCAGCATCGTTGCAAAGCTGACGTTAGTGGTGGATATGGCGCTGAGGATGTGGTCCCCACCCACAATGGGATTGATGTCTCGAAGCGGGTGTCAGAATGCCTACGCGATTCGATCAGGAAGATGCAACCGGCTGCTCGAAACGTGGCCACTTTGCTGAGCGGCGGTGTGGATTCATCCATTTTGTGCCGTTTGGTCAAAGACGAACTTGGGGCTTGCGACACATACTCAAGCGCGTATCCTTTCGAAAAACCGGGCAAGGACTTTGAAACCGCTTACGCCTTATCGGCTGCTGCGGCCCTGTCCACTAGACATACCGTTTTCGTTCCGACCTCGGTGGACTTTCTCCTTGGTTTCGTGGAAGCTCTGTCAATAGCCGAAGCTCCGTTGAGCCACCTGCAATCGGTGCTTCTCCACCTGACGTTCAAGTACGCCATTCCGAGCCGTCTCGATACGATCGTCTGCGGGCAAGGAGCCGATGCTGCATGGGGTTTGGCGATGCACATGTTGCTGCGTCGATCCGATAGTTGGCGACAACTCGTCCTCTCCCGGGAACCCTTCCGCACAGGTCTTCGAATGACGGGCGCATTCTGGCCCAAGGCCCTCGAGGTCAGCAAGGATGTCGACACCATTCGACGCTTGGGCCTTCCCCTGGCAAGTCCGCAATGTCCGGTTTGGGCCCTGGGTGCATATGGGGATTCGGAATGGGTCAAAACACACTATGGAGTGTCTGCAGACGATATCATTCGCAACCGCTATGAGGGCCTGCAGTGGGCCGCTCACAAGACCGTAAATGACATCATTTCGCTGTATTCGCTCAGCTGCGACTCCGCTTACACGGCGGCAGTTTGGTCCAAATTAGGGGAAGGGCAGGGCAAGATTGTCTACTATCCTTTTGTCGCCAAAGATCTCCTGGACCTTGCGTTCTCGATTCCCTGGGATATCAAGCTGAGAATGCCCAAGGATGTTCTGCTGAAAGCCGGGCGGAGACTTGGGGTTCCGGAGGTGATTTTAGACCGCCCGAAACGGAGTTTTGGAGTTCAGTCGAACCGATGGGCGGAAAGAGGAGGTCTTCTCGAACCTCTCATCCCGGTCGCGGCCAAGGTTGTGGACATAAGGGAACTCCGCAGTTTGCAGGGAACTGCAGGTCACGCCGCCATGACCCTGTGGTCCTTGTTGAACTATGCCATTCTGAAACGCCTTTTCGTTTTGAATGAGCCGGTCGAGGTTTTATTGAACGAGATCCTTGAAAACCGGCGATCTCGCACTTTGCTCTATCAGCGCGTCTTGCCGGAGCACGAGGTTTTGTCGTCGAGCTGACGACACCGCGGGACAAGACGAGCGTGAAAGCAAGGCGTCTCTGTTGTGCGGACTAGCGGAAGAAGGTAACATCAAGGACATTTGCTGATGGATATTGCCGGAAGAGTATTACTAGGCGTCACTCACGGGTTTCGCCGTTCGCGAACTCTGCGAATCCTGAAGGAGATCCAGACGGCGCCGTTCCATCGCGGCAAGAGATCCTGGTCAAACAGTTTGCCCGGTTGTCTAACCTGCTCACCTTGGCGGAACTGCATGTCCCGTACTATCGGGAGATGCTGGGCTCGCTGGGAATCAAAAGTCGTGACGTCCGCACCTTGAAGGACTTCGCGTTCCTTCCGATTCTAACCAAAAGCATCATTCGCGAAAGGCTCGCCGATCTCGTACGGGAAGACATACGTAAGGAAAAGCTGCTGTTCGGAAACAGCGGCGGCTCGACCGGCGTTCCACTCCGCTTTTACCGTTCCCATTCCATCTTAGACGCTCAGGAAGCGGGTACTTTCCGCAATCTTCTGCAGTCGGGATGGAAGCCCGGCGAGATGATCGCTTTCTTTTGGGGCGGCGATGACAAACTCGACGCCATGTCGCGATTGGAATTCGAGGTACGCCAAATCCTGCGCCGTCAATACCAATTTGATCCGTTTCGTTCGGGTCCGCAAGAAATGGATCGCTGGCTAAACAGGTGGACGAGACTGAAGCCGCGCGTAGCGTACGGATACGCCTCCACGATCGCCCGTTTTGCAGAGCACATCCAGGCCAATGGAGTGAAACTGGATCCCTTGCTTGGGGTGTTCACTACCGCGGAGAAACTCTACTTACCGCAGCGTGAGGTGATCACGAGGGCGTTTGGTTGCAGCGTGTACGACTGTTATGGCAGTTCCGAAGTGATGAACATCGCGTCGGAATGCCCGAAGGGCCGTATGCACATCAACGCGGATTTCGTAGTGCTCGAGGTCGAGAAAGGTGTGCCCCCCGGCGAGCCGACCCCTTTCATCGCTACCGCCCTATGGAATCAAGTGATGCCGTTTATTCGCTATCGCAATGAAGACTGTGGCGAGTTATTGGAAGAGTCTTGCGATTGTGGAAATCAGTTTCCGCTGATGCGGCTTAATATTGCCCGCGTGAGCGACAACTTCGTATTACCTTCCGGTCGCGTCGTGCACGGTGAATTCTTCACCCACTTGATGTACGGCAGCGAAGGAATCTCGACGTTCCGTTTCCACCAGACAGCAACGGACTCTATCACCCTATGGGTGGTTCCCGGACCGGGCCGGGCGACCTCACGCCAGGAGGCCGTCCAGAGGGTGGTGAAGGAAGTGGAGAAACTGGATGCTGGGATGAAGGTTCAGGTTCGAGAAACGGACGCAATCCCGCTTTCCCAGGCCGGTAAACATCGCTTCACGCTCTCCGACGTGCGAATGGTGAAGAGAGCCTCGGTAGCAAGTATCGAAAAATGAAGCAGCGTTCCGCCGCTCTCGCTTATCTACCATCAGTACAGACTCGGACTAACCCACAGGAACCGGGTTGGGATTTTCCAACCCGGCATCCGCTTAACAGCCCCCCGATACTCCCGCAAGGGTTTTTACCACGCACGGGTCGGCCATGTGGATGTGATGGGTAACGTCGGTTCCGTTCACCGGCGGGATGTTGGCGAAGACATAGCCAGTGTAGCGATCTTGGTAGACGATGACACCGGGCTGGGAACCAAACCACGACCAGAATGGATCGGTCAGTCCGGCAAACGCCCAAGCTTCTCCACCCTCGCCATTGTTCTCTGCGAAAACTAGACCCCCCTGGCCTGCGGTCACGCCGATGTACCCACCAAAATGGGTCATCGCTCGGACAAATGCTTCTTGCCATGGCGGCAGGTTCATTGCGTTAATCTGGGCATCCGTGTAGTCGAGAAACAGGAGAGCTCCCCCGGGAGGCCGGGAGCTATTCTGATTGTTACAAAGTAAACCCGGGTCGTAGACACTTCCGGGAAACACCACCGGGTTTGCGGGATTATGACAGTTGTCAATCAGACGAAGAGCGTGGTTGATCACTGCCTTTTGCACCTCTTTCTGACGCACGATTCCGGCGAAGACGCTCAAACCGGTTCCGGTGGCCATGGAACCTCCCGTGCCCTGCTTGGTAACGGTGAACTCGAGTCCCCAATCAGGATCATTGTTGTAATCTTCGACGGCGCAGTAGCCGGAGAAATTGGTTCCCACAGCGCAGGACGAGGGTCCAGTACCCGGGCAAGTTGACGGCGGCAAAGAATGCAATGTGGGGCCGAAGTGATAACTCGCTACCAGCAGGTGGGTGGATGAATCCAGTATGGTGATGTCTTGATCATCGGAACTTTGGCTGAACATCGCCCCGCTGGGAGCGTGGAAAGCTTTGCCGTTGAGCCCTTTCAAGGTGCAGCCGCTTAACTTGTACCAAGGCATGCTGGTATCGGAGTAGTAGACGGGTGTTCCTCTGTCGTTGACTCCCGGCTTTGCAAATTGTATGAGCCCGTATGGCGCGCCGATGTTCCCACAATCAGTAAGAGCGCACCGGGCAATTGCATCACTGTTAGGGTAGAGGTGATTTACTGGTCCACCGTTACCTGCATTCGGCAACTGTTTCGAGGTAATACTCTGGGGATTACTCTTGTAAGGAACCCAGGTCACGGGGGGCTGGTTGGTAAGGCTGAAGAAAGGATGTATCGACTTAACAGTCGGGGAGATGATCACGTCTATGGTCGCAAAGATACTCCCGTCCGCTGCACTGACGGCGGTGATGGCATCCGGAGTCTCGACCGGCACCGTGGGGGCATGGTAAGTCCCGTTTGAATCTATTGAGCCGAGTGCAGCCGTCCAGGTGATGCGCGTGTCCCGTGTGCCTTTAACGGTAGCGACAAACCGCGTTGAAGAACCAGCTCTGATCACGGTCTCCGTTGGCAAAATGCTGATCTCGATTCTGGCCGGCTGATTCGCAACCCTAAATTCGTCACCGCGGTTGGCTACCTGTCCCACTGCAACTCCGGTGTTACTGCCACAAAAAAGTGCAACCACTGTGGCGGCTAGAGTAAGCGAGCGACTAACGTGGGCAAAGCCGCATAGAGAACTGAAACCGGCATGAGTCGCCTGGCGTTCGCGCGAGAATATAAGACCCTGTTTTATTTTCATTCGCATGTCTCCACAGATCCTTAGGTTTGAGAGCAGTCACACGACCGGACACGTATCGAGTCTCGTTACGGCACCCGAGTGTTACTTCAACAAGCGTTGTCCGGAGAGCGCGTAGGCAGTGGCGGCTGCGCGCGTTGTAGGGTTATGGTGCGACGGTCGGAGGAGAACGTCAAAATAGGAAGTACAGGGGGTAAGGTGACAACTGCCAGCGTTTTTGGCAGGTTTTCAAATGGCAAATCGTGCTACGAGATTGCGCGAAAAGACGCGGAGACCATGGAGTTGTCTCTTTTCACGAATGGATGTTCCGCGTCCCGGAGTGTCGGGCGCGCCCGAGCGAACACCGTCTTCCGTCCCGCAGACCGCACTTTTGCCACGGTTTCTTAATTCGCTTGTGCGCAAGGCCAATTTCCCGGAGTTAAGAGCACTTCTCCAGCGGCTGGCTTGAGAAATTTTCGGGAGCGCGCACCTCGGAACGTATAAACCGGTGCTTACCGTTTCGCGAGAGAGGGATGGAATCAGTAATGCGGACTTCGACTTTGATTCGACCGCTTGGATCGAGATTCCGCACCTGTTCCACCACTTTCCGAATCGAACGCTCTTGGGCAGACCGTTCTGCGTTACCAGGCACGATCCAGAGGATAATTAACTCAGGAGCTATCTGGTGAAACTGGAAGGTCGCGATTCCTTGGGCGACGTCCATAAAACGGATGAAGAGCATGCCATGTACGAAGCGGCCGTCGGGCATGATGAAATGATCGAAAATCCGGCTAACGTTCAAATCCATCAGCGGGAAATGGCTCCCACAATCGCAGCTTCCGTCGAGCAGCCTTCCACAGTCCTCGATGCGGTATCTGATCAAGGGCATCACGTCGTTCCAAAGGGAAGTGACGATAAGAGGCGGGCTTTGGGAGGGCTGGGTACCGCTGCTGTCGTCTCGAGCACGACCTTATCGATGTTCACGTGCATGCGACCGCGCGAACACGTGCATGCAACGTTATTCACCTCCGAACTGCCGTACATATCGTAGACCTGAGATCCAAAAACTCTCGAGATGACGTCCTTCTGCTTGGGATACAACTTCTCCGCGGTGCAGAACACACCGAGAACCGGATGTGTTTTTCGACCCTTTTCCTCGAGGTGCAAAGCGAGGCGTGAAATGAGAGAACTGTAGCCATACAGAATCTTCGGTCGAATTCGTTGCAGTTTCTCAAACCATTGGTCCATTTGTTCGGGGCCAGAGTTGAAGGCGTCAAACTGATACATGCGACGCAACCGTTGACGGACTTCAAATTCCCAGGGGGACATCTTGTACAAATCCCTATCCCCCCAGAAATAGGCCACCATGTCACCCGGTCTCCATCCGCATTGAAGCCAACTGCGAAAGGCTCCGGCCTCACCCGCGTCCAAGTCAAAACGGGTTCGATAGAACTTCAGCGGAACTCCGGTCGACCCACCGCTGTAGACAGGCATCAGGGTGTCTCTGGGGATGTCCTCCCGGACGAGATCATCGAGCCTTTCACGGATGATGTCTTTGGTGAGAATGGGAAGGGCCGCAAAATCCTGCAGATTTCGGATGTCACGGGCGTGTATGCCTAACGACTTAAACAGCTCCCGATAATACGGAATATGGGCTTCCGCGATGGCGAGGAGGCCCGAGAGCTTCTGAAACTGACGTTGAAGGATTTCTGATCGCGACCTTGTGGGTTCACCCTGAATCTCGCGGAGTATTTCCAGAGTTTGAGAGCGACGTAGAGTGTGCGTGAAGCGGAGAAATAACCTGCCCGAGAGGCCCATAGATTTATAAGGAAGAAGTTGCACACCGAGACTTCACAGTGTGCGCGGCGCCAACTTAAAAAGAAGTTTACCAGATGTTGTTGATCAGTTCCAACACGAAGTCCACTGGATTCGTCAACATCGAACAGTGCAACCTTTGTGCAATAATTTGCATCTCCGATAGCGCCAGATATCGCGAAACACTCCGCCCGTGACCCAACACCCCCGGTTTCGGAGCTTCGAGGATCTAAATTGCCTCGATAAACCTCTCCCGCGGATGTGGGCACGTTCTTCGCGATGTCAATCCGCCCAACACCTTTACTGCGGTGACCAATGGAAGCCCCCTTGCCTCGAGGTGGCCAACTATACCTGCGGGCCAGGCCCATCCGATCAGGTTGGGATCTTCCCCGCATCTTCGTTTGATTGAACGCCGGAGTCGCTCAGTCAAACCTGTTTCTTCGCGGGGAGGACTCACCCCACGTTTGTGCCATTGCGTGGTTTTGACTAGGTTCGTACCGTGGAGGTGCTGTTAACAGTGAACCGACAATCTGCAGGGGCGGCGCTAATCGGCCTGAAGATAGTCGGAGTGAGATAACAGCAGTGTTGGGTCTCTGGCTTCACCCGCTCCTCCCTCGAACCTGCCAGAGGGCATTAACGAATTCAGAGCCGTAGTTGTAGTTCCCCCCTGAATAATGATCGGCGTTCCAACAGCTGAGCAGGAATCCTCCCCAGAGTCGTGATCACTTGTATCTCCCTGGATGACCGAGTGGGTTACTTGTGTAACGGTACCGTCGAGCCATAGTTAGCTGACACGCTTTGTGACAGAGTGGGCCTGACCATGCACGTGCCAAGCGTTCAGGCTTAGCCGGCTCCGATTCTTTGTAAGGATGTTGCAGTTGATGAAAATCGCTGTCGAAGGTCAGATGGGTAAGGTCATTGACGATGAGGTCGCGCGCCACCAGGAAGCCGAGGTCAAATCTGTAGGTCAGCCCGAAACGTCCACCACTGTCGGTTCCTCGCCGCGCAGCGCCCCTAGCCCAGGGGCTTCTCGCCAGCTTGAAGAGATACCAGGGCGACCCACGCAGAAGCTACAGTCTTATCTACAGAAGCGAAGAGGTAACAGCGCCTTCTGGAGCGCCCGGGCTGTTCAATATGGCAAGAGCCTGACGGCCACAGCTTCCACCAGTTGGGTGCGCGCTGCGTCACTCAGAAGACTCAAGAAGATCGTCAGGGCGAACGATTCCGTGTTTGGAAATCGGCTGCGGTAACGCCAGCAGCCTTCTGGGGCCGTTGTCCGAAGTCTGTCGTACATTCGGTGCGGACATAACCGAGGAAATGTTGGTTTTAGCAAAACGGCATCACGTGGAAGTGAGGGGTTTTGCTCGTTCCGATGCCCGCGAGCTTCCGTTCAAAACCGCAAGTTTTGATGTGGTCTATACCAGCCGATGTCTCATCAATTTGCTCGATCCAGAAATGCAGCGGATGGCGATTCGTGAGGCCATGAGGGTTACGAAACCAAATGGAGTCGTCGTCCTGATTGAAAATTTTGAAGAACCGGTGGCGAGAATGAGACGCCAATACCGAGAAACGACCAGGGATGACCACAACCTGCTATTGAGTCTTCGCAATACTGTGCACCTCTGCCGAGAACTGGGTTGGCATCCGGTTTGCCTACATGGCAACACCCTCGGGAGTCTTGTGCACTCTGTAATCGCAGAGGATGCCACGTGGTCAGAGATTTCTTGAGTGGCTGCTCCACCCTTTGTGCGTTGCGTTAACGCGGATCGAAGACTGCTTCGGGAGGCCTCTGCCACTGTTCGGAAAAGACACCATGATCGCTTTCCAGAAGGAAAGAAAAACAGGCAATCTTGCCTTCTATTACGGCAACGGGCCATGCCGCTGAGGCATCATCGAATGCCGAGGTAGCCTAGTTTTACCCTGTTCGATGAAGTGACGAACTCTCCCCGAACAAAACCTGGAATATCCCCAAATCCCTCTTCGCATTTTCTGCTGAATCGAGCATGCTATATTGCCATCGCGGGTCGTGCACTTCGCGACATTGACCTGTCAGCGAACTGTGCTCCGGATTGGCGCGATCACGATTGTTGACGCGCGGATCCTCGGCGAACCAGGTGGCCGCAAGCCGGAGGGAATCCATTGGTCGTTCTTGTCGTGGGTGGCGCGGGATACATCGGAAGCCACGCAGTTCGGGCTTTGCGACGTCGTGGGCATCAGGTCATAATCTATGACAATCTATCCACCGGACATGCTTTTCTGGCCGATGGTTTCGAACTGGTGGAAGGTGACATTGCGGACGTGGAAAAACTCAACGCCACCTTGCGCCGCGTCGATTCCGTCATGCACTTTGCCGCGCACGCTTACGTCGGCGAATCTGTGGAGAATCCCAGAAAATATTTTCGCAACAACGTAGAATTGGGTCTCATTCTGTTGAACCAGTGCTTGGAGACCGGGGTCCGCCGCTTTATTTTCTCCTCGACCTGTGCGATCTACGGAGTTCCGGCGGAAGTTCCCATCGTGGAGAACGCTCCGCGACAGCCGGTGAATCCATACGGGGCGTCGAAGCTTTTTTTCGAGTATGCGCTCGAGGCCTACGGCCGTGCCTACGGCCTATCCTTCGCCAGCCTCCGTTACTTCAACGCGGCAGGTGCGGACGAGAGCGGAGAGATTGGGGAAGTGCACGAACCTGAAAGCCATTTGATTCCTTCGGCATTGCAAGCGGTCATTGGAGCGCGGCCCGCAATGGAGTTGTTTGGAACCGACTATCCCACACCGGACGGCACCTGCATTCGGGACTACATTCATGTCAGCGACCTAGCGGAGGCTCACGTTCTGGCGCTGCAATACCTGGAGCGCGACGGCAAGTCGATTATGGTAAATCTGGGGACTGGCCAGGGCTCCTCCGTGAAGGAAGTGCTGCACAAGGTGGAGCAGGTCACGGGGCGTCCCGTTCCCGTGCGGATCGCGCCGAGACGGCCCGGAGACCCGCCTGCCCTGGTGGCTGACCCCACGGCTGCCGAGAGGTTACTCCAGTGGAAGGCGAAGCGCTCTTTAGACGATATGGTCGGAACAGCGTGGAACTGGATGCAACGTCACAAGGCCGTGATCAACACTGCTCGTTCGTAAAAATTACAAGACACAAATGCCCGCCTTCAGCGGATAATGGCTTGGGGAAACGACCGGCCAACTGCTGGCCAGGTTGCCAGGCGATCAAGAAAGTGCATTTACAGTCCAACTGGCTCTCAAGAGTCTGCCGCAAGACAGTCTTCCTGGCCGTAGGCTTCACGCCTTCAGAGAGAGGGAACTGCCACGCCTTTGTTGTCGACAGGAGAAGGGAATGGAAAAAGGGGACTTGGCTGCAGAAGTTAGAGGATCTGCGCCGCTCGAACTCAGTCCGGAGGAGTTTCGAGAGTTAGGGTATCAGGTAGTCGACCGGATCACGGAATTTTTGAAATCGCTCCACACAAGGCCGGTTGCTCCAAACGAATCGGCGACTTCCATTCGCGAACTGATTTCGCTGCCTTTTCCCCAAGAAGGAGAGCCGCCTCGAGAATTGCTCGAACACGCCTTGGATCTGCTGATAGACCACTCTACCTTCAACAGCCACCCGCGATTTTGGGGTTACATCACCGGCTCACCCGCTCCGATCGGGGCGCTTGCCGATCTGATCGCGTCGGCCCTAAATCCAAACCTAGGCAAATGGATTCTTTCTCCGATGGGCACCGAAATCGAGGGACAGACGGTGCGCTGGATTGCGGAGATGCTCTCCTATCCGAGGGATTGTGGGGGACTGCTGGTCAGCGGCGGCAGCATGGCTAACTTCGTCGGTTTCTTGGCGGCAAGAAGGTCCAAAGCACCCTGGCCGGTGCAAGCATCGGGGGCAATTGACCCCAACAAGGGAAGGTTGCGAGTTTACACGTCGGCGGAGACCCATCTTTGGGTTCAGAAAGCCGCAGATCTTTTTGGTCTGGGAACCGAGTCGATACGATGGATCTCAACGGATGAACAGTTCCGGATGGATCCCGACGAGCTGCGAAAATCTATCGTGGAAGACTTGAGAGCAGGAGATTTACCCTTCCTGGTAGTGGGTACCGCGGGGTCAGTAAGCACCGGCGCCGTGGATCCCCTGCCTGCGCTCGCCGCGGTATGCAAGGAATATGATCTTTGGTTTCACGTGGACGGTGCCTACGGTGGTTTTGCGGCTGTTTTGCCTGACGCTTCAGCCGATCTGCGAGGATTGAGCCACGCAGACTCTGTGGCAGTCGATCCGCATAAGTGGCTGTACGCCCCGTTGGAAGTGGGTTGCGCCCTGGTTCGCGATCCGAAAGTGTTGCATGACACTTTTAGTTATCGCCCACAGTACTATCACCTGGTCGAGGATCCAGCGGAGAGGGCTATCAACTACTACGAATATGGGCCGCAGAACGCTCGGGGTTTTCGCGCGTTAAAAGTATGGTTGTGCCTGAGGCAAGCGGGCCGCGAAGGGTATCAACGGATGATCGGCGATAACATCCGGCTGGCAAACGCGCTCTACGAGTTCGTCAAGAAGCGCAGCGAACTGGAGGCCTTCAGCAACAGCCTGAGCATCACAACATTCCGATATGTCCCACCCGACCTGAGGGGCAACCCGAAGATCGAGTCGTATCTGAACCAACTCAACAGTGAACTGCTGACCCGGTTGCAGACTGGTGGCAAAGTTTTCCTCTCCAATGCGATGATGGGAGGGAAGTTTGCCCTGCGTACCTGCATTGTGAATTTCCGAACCTCGTTTGAGGACATCAAGGCTCTGCCTGAATTGGTGATCCGCCTTGGGACCGAGATAGATGCCGCCCTTCGTCCTCGCGAGTTCACACTCTGAGGAAATCAAACAAGGAAAACCGAAACGTTATGAAAAAATCCAGGCAAGATTTTAGTAACGTGTTCTCTGGTGCCGACGCTCTCAAGAATTTCCTAAATCCCGACCGCAATGTGCCTCTACCGCTTGTGGAACTTCCCAATCGATTGAATCCATTTGCAGATCAAAAGGTGCGGGTGTTCGCGAAGTTGATGTATTTGCTGCCGCTTTTGAATTCAAAGTCTCTTCCTGTGCTGAATATGATGCTGGATAGTTCTGACAAATTGGGGGGCGTGCACACGATTGTCGAGAACTCGTCTGGAAACACTGCGTTCTCGCTCGCGATTATGGCTCCCTTGTTTGGGATTCAAGCGGTCAGGGCGATGGTTCCATTGGACATTGCTCCGGGGAAACTGGAGTTGCTTCGTCTTTCCGGCGCAGATGTACGGTTTCCAGAGAAAGGGGCGAGTGGCATTGCAACCGCGCGGAAGATGGGAAAAGCCAAGGGCTTTCTCAACCTGGACCAGTACTCCAACAAGGCCAATGTGGCAGCCCATGCAAAGTGGACGGCAAAGCAGGTATGGGAGCAGGTGGAAGGGCAGTTGACTGTTTTCTGCGCAGGACTCGGCACGACGGGAACTGCCCTGGGGGCAGTGCAGTACTTTAGGCAACGGCGAGCGCGGGTAACTGTTGTGGGCGTTTATTGCCTGCCAAACAACGCGGTTCCGGGGGTTCGCTCGATGGAAGGCCTGGCCGAAATCTCATTTAATTGGCGGTCTGAGATTTCCCACCCCGTCGGAGTTGGTACAAAGGAGTCGTTCAAGAAAAGCCTCGATCTCTGTCGAGCGGGCTTGCTAGCGGGACCAAGCTCTGGTTTTGCTTATGCGGGACTCCTCCATTTTCTGAAAGAACAACCTCGTTTAGACAGCTTTCGTAATCAAAAGGGAGAGGTCGTCTGCACGTTTGTTTGTCCGGACACTCCCTTCCCTTATCTCGACAAGTACTCCACCATTCTTGATCCGTCCGACTTCGTTTCCTGAGACGTTTGGGAGCTGTCCGCCCGCGCCTGTCTGCAGGACGAGTTCTGATTCCGATCTACGACTTCGCCCTGCCGGTGGTGCGTGCAGGCAATCGTCTTGAATCAAATCGTGGACTGCCGGGACCGAACGTGCAGGCCACATTCGGACTTCTCCAGACCCGCCCACCGCCCGGCTCTCGGATCCTCGCCAGGACGTATCGGGCGGGTGCAATGGGTACAGCCAATGCTTGGATAGTCGAGGTCGTGGAGGGGATTAAAAGGAACATCGTAAAACTGGATGTAGCGCCATACCCTCGCCGAATTCCAATCAGCGAGGGGATTTATTTTTACGAGATCAAACTTCGAGTCCCATTCGACTTTACGCGCTCTGGCTCTGGCCGCTGTCTGGTCCCGGCGGATGCTGGTGACCCAAGCCTTAAGGCTGCCAAGCTTCTTGCGGAGCGGTTCGACCTTCCTCAGGCTACAGCAGCTGTCAGGATCGCGCTTCCAAAGTTCCGGACCATGCAATCTTTCCTGATCTTTCGGTGGGAGCGCTGACTTGAGCCTTTCCACCCGTATGCTGTAACGCTTTTCGATCCTCTCAATGAGATCGTAAGTCTCTGGGAACAAGAAGTCAGTATCGAGGGTGAAAACGCGGAGGTCTACTTGCACTCGCGAGGCGATATCGATGAGTACGAGCCCTTCTGGACCAAAGCCTGAGGCGATTTCTACCTGATTTTGGAAGTTAGTATAAGCCCAACGCAGCACATCCTCTGGACTCCACTGCTCCGCCGACTGATAAACGCTGTTGAGATTCTCTTTCATACCCTGGGTCCCTGGTTAATAGTGTTGTTAAATGAAACACAATCTCTCCCCCAAGCTTTGGAGATTCTACACGGCTTAACCCTTTGATGACAGTGTGAATCGGTTTTCATATTGTGTGTAACCGATTGGTCTGTAATCGATACAAGGGGAATCAAGCGCGCTCCTAACTACACCACTTGAGGCGCGGCGGGAGAGCGAGAACTGGCTCCTCACCAGACGCGTTTACGGCAGTGATTCTTACCGGAGTTCCCAATGCCGGTCACCAATTTGTTGGCTGGTCAAGCGCGGGATGCACGGGCGCGGGAACGTATGTGATTACCGCTAGAGCAATCCGACAACAGGTGGTCGCAGCATTCGACTGAACCAACGATGGACGCGAAACAGCAGAACGATGTGCTCAACGAGCCCAAGCTTCTAACTTGAGCTGGGTCGATCCTAGAGAATGGGAGTCACGCGATTCTTCGAAAGGTCACACTTCAGAACTGACGAGGGTACCAGTCGGGCTCTGAGCTGCTTTACTCGGGCTCAGAACTCTTCGTTTCGTGGCAGGATCTGGTGCTGGCGCAGTATCCACGTGAACACTGGTCTGGCGAGAGGCAGTGAGAGGGTCTGCAATCAACAGAATGAAGGTCGCGACCAGAGGGCACCACGCCAGAAGCAGTGAATGCCGAGAGACACCCGCGATGCACACCCCTACGATGGCAACAAAGACAACTTGTAAAGCGAAACTTTTTACGCTGAAATTTTTGGCCAGATATTGCATTAGATTTCCCGAAGCTAAGGAGGGGGGCGCTTAGTCTTTCTAGCTATCGCAACCTTACTGGCAGGGCAGTGGAGAGACAATGGCACGAAAGTGGTGTATGAAACAAATTGCGCCTTGTCTTGAAAGGCCGGGCGGGGTGTTTTCTATGAAATCTTGAATCGAGGCTCCGCAGGGGCCTGGCTCGACCGGTTCATAGCACTTGGGGGCGAACCTTAGGCCGCAAAGCAAGGCTTCGGGAGTATCTGCCCGCCAAGGCATAACCGCGGATCTTGAACATTTCTCCGACCATAGCCATGCCGTCCCTGAGCGGGCGGATGCGCGTTCCCTCGGAATGTGCCCATACTACCGGTACCTCGGCGACTCTTAATCCACCACTTCTTGCCAGGAACAAGAGCTCAGGGTCAAAACCCCAGCCTTCAATTTGTTGCTTGGTGAAGACCACCTGAGCGGCTGTGCGTGTGAATGCCTTAAATCCACACTGAGTGTCCTTGAAGTTGAGTCCCAAAACAAAGCGGGGAACCAGGTTGAAGGTCCGGCCCAACAGCTGCCTCGACAAGGACTGCCGCTGCGTTTGGAGTTCACTTCGTAGCCAGCGCGAGCCAATTGCTATATCGGCTCCAGCGCGGATGGCTTCAAAGAGCTTCGCCGCCTCTTCGATGGGGGAAGACATGTCAGCATCGCTGAACAGCAGCAGGTCACCCAGGGCATGCAGCATCCCCGCCCGCACACTGTAACCTTTCCCGCGATTGCCTGGATTCTCGAGAAGTCGCAGTCGTGAGTCCTGCGAGGCGTAACGGCGAACGATCTCCGCAGTATCGTCCCTGGAACCGTCATTAACAACGATAACTTCAGCAGCCCATTCCTGGTCTGTGACGTATTTTAGAACTCTGTCCAGGGTGGCACCGATGCGCGCGCCCTCATTGTAGGCGGGGATAATAATGCTGTACGTGTGTGAAGACACAGGCTTTTCTCCATCCGAACCATTTTGGGGGATCAAGCGGGGCGAGGTTACTAGACTAAGACGAAGTAAATTATATAACGAAAATGGGTCTTAACAAAGGTTTTCTTGAGCACCATTGCGATCGTAACTCAGCTCGTTTTCCCGCTGGTTCGGAGCCTTCGATTGCCGCCTTCAAGCGACATCCTCAGATGTGAGAACTCCTTCCGCAAGAAGCAAATACGCATCACAGGGCAAGTCGGGTCCTGAATTACAGGGCACAAACTGAAGAAGTGGGACACCAGGTCAAGACAGTTGTTTGGTCTAGGCCCTCGGAGGTGACTCCACGCCGGAATGGCTCCAAGGGCCCAGTCCTCGGAATTGTCCGGCTGCGGGAGTGTTCTGGTTGGGAATACCCACTCTGTACATTGCCGGCCCGTAAAGCGGTCCAGTCTAGACCTTGTCTTCTTTGAGGGAGTATTTCAAAAGGCACCACAAAGCGCGAAAGCCATCTCTCCAACCGATCTTCTTGCCCTCTTCGTATGTCCTGCCCCAATAGCTGATTCCGACCTCATAGATTCGTAACCGGCGCTTTGCCAGCTTCACGGTGATCTCCGGCTCAAAGCCAAAACGCTCTTCTTCTATCGGGATCGACTGAATGATCTCGCGCCGAAAGACTTTGTAGCAGGTTTCCATGTCGGAAAGGTTGATGTTGGTCAACATGTTCGACAGCAGCGTGAGCAGCCGGTTGCCCACGGAATGCCAGAAATACAACACGCGATGCGGTCCGCCACCCAAGAAGCGGGACCCGTAGACCACGTCGGCTTTCCCTTGAATCAAGGGTTCCAGCAGGACGGGATATTCCGAGGGATCATATTCCAAGTCGGCGTCCTGGATAATTACAAAGTCACCGGACGCTTCCTGAATGCCGCGTCGTAGCGCCGCACCCTTGCCCATATTCTTCGGCTGCGGAAATACGCGCACCTGAGGATGTTCGCTCTGCAGCTCAGCGAGAATCTCGCGCGAGCCGTCATTCGACCCATCGTCGACGCAAATCAATTCCAGGTCCATTGGCAAGGACAACACCTTGGCAACGAGCAATCGCAGGGTAGCACTTTCGTTGTAGACCGGAATTACGACAGACAATTTCATGGTGTCAAAAAGCACGCTATCTGTGGTGTTCAGATCGACATGATCCGCGAGGCCAGGCCAAGTGATTACCTTAGCATGAACAACCCATCGATCCTTCGGAACTGGCTTGGGAGATGGCTGTCACGCGCATAGACCTCCAGAGGGATTATCGCGATTTCTGCAGATAGCGAAACGCTTTCGAGGCAGAGGCGTTGCTTCTTACGCTCTTCCCAAATGCACCTGGCGGATTCCGCCGGCAAGGATGCTGAATGTGAAAAGTTTTTCCTCGCGTGGAATTGCCCGTCCCTGTGAACTCGGTACTTGGGTTACCGCCGTAACTGCCCAACGGTAACGCATAAGGCAAAAGACAACGAGCCCAGAGCATCCGTCTTCCGACTGGCTGGAGTCGACTAAGTCCTTCTTCTTGCCTGAATTCCAAACCGCTCACCAGCAAATAAGGGCGTGGTTACCGTAATGCGATGCGACTGCGGTCGCCAGGTGGCACCGCGAGTGCAATGTAGTGAGCAGTTCCCGCGTTTCGACTATGGCAAAACTTGCTCAGATGGTCGCAGTCTTCGGTCTCTTTGTGGCTTGCTGTTTCGCGCAGACGCCAGCCCTCAAGGTTCTGCCTTGGAGCGGCCACGCCGCTGCTGTGTCGCTGACCTTTGACGATGCCAGGGCTGTGCATCTGAATGTAGCAATTCCGGAACTGAACAAGCGTCACCTGCACGGCACTTTCTTTCTTATCGTTTCCAAGCTGACGCGACTGGATGACTGGAGAAAGGCCCAGTCGCAGGGCCATGAGATCGGCAATCACTCGGTCAGCCACCTACATTCGGCCGACTTGACTAAGGAAACTGAAGAGACGCAAGTAGAAGACGCCAAGAGTTTCCTGGATAGCAATTTCAAGTCGAACACCATCATCTTCGCTTATCCGTACACAGAGATTTCGCCAGGGCTGGCTTACTGGGTGAAGAGGTATGACTTCGCGGCACGCGGCGGGCGCGGAGATAGCAACCAACTCTTCATTCGCTCGGATGTGCAGCCCGATTGGTACAACCTGCCGAGCCAGGCGAGCTGCTCGAAGTGCGATACGACCGTCTACAAAGGTTGGATTGATCAAGCCACCGCAACGCATACCTGGACCATTCTTCAGATTCACGGTATTGGGGATCCTTCGACCGGATTTGAGCCGATACCGACGAATACATTCATTTACCTCCTGGACTATTTGAAAGCTAAGGAAAGCGAAGGGCTGTGGGTCGCACCCTTCGGCGAAGTCGCGGCGTACTTCCGAGCTCAGAAAGTTCTGGAAGCGGCGCAAGCTCAAGTTGCGGACCACGAGGAACGGCTGTCGTGGGCGGTGCCGGTTCCATTCCCGCAAGGGATAGTGCTCAAGGCCACAGTGAATGACGCGAAGCACACACGCCTGTATCAGGGTGGTCATGAGCTTCGCCCGAACAAGAACGGAGTCTATTCAATTTCTTTCGATTCACGAGAGTTAATCGTGAAAGGGGGAATGTGAAGAAGCTCTGTGTGATCGTTCCCGCGAAAGACGAGCGCCTGGGCATCGGCAAGACGCTCAAAAGCATTCTCCACGCCGGAGTTGCGCCGGGGGATGTCTACGTCATGGATGACGGGTCAAGCGACGGCACAGGCGATATAGCACGCTCCCTGGGCGTGAACGTGTTCAGAAATCCGAAGAACATCGGGAAGGCTCACAGCATAGCTAAAGTTTCACGCACCGCTGAGTTGGCTGATCGCTATGACTACGTTTGCCTGATGGATGCCGACACCGAGGTTAGCGAGAACTATTTTCAGGCAGTGCGGAAGAGCTTCGAGGACCCGAAAGTTGCCGCCGTCTGTGGCCGCGCCAAGAGCGCAGCGCACAACTGGCTCACCGCCTATCGCTGTCTGGCGTACTGGATTTCGCACGCGATTTACAAAGACGGGCAAAGCAATATGGGGGTGATCACGGTCACGCCAGGCTGCGCCGCCGGGTTTCGGGCCGACGCCTTCGCCCAGCTCGATTGGAACAACGACACCATCGTGGAAGACATGGACTGCACGATTCAGGTGCACCGCAAGAAACTGGGCAAGATCGTTTATCAGAAGGAAGCCGTGGTTTCCACTCAGGACCCGAGGACGCTTCGTGACTACGTGAAGCAAATGTACCGCTGGCACACGGGCGCATGGCAGGTAGGCAAGAAGTACGGAATGATCACCGGGCGAGGAAAGATCGACTGGGAGTACAAGCTCCTGATGGGTGAGGGCATCGTTTTCGGAACCCTGTTCCTGTTGCTGCCCGTTTGGTTGTTGTTCTGGCCGAGGATTGCCTTCTATGGGGTCGGGATGGATTGCCTTGTCCTGATGTTGCTGTCATTGGTTTGTGCGCTGTGTGATTGGCGAACCGATGTGTTGTTCTCGTCGCCACTCTACGGTTTGTTGCGCTTCGTCGATTGTTCGGTGTTCCTGTACAGCTTTTGGAAAACAGTCGTCCAGAAGAAGCAGGTAAGAGGTTGGTTTGCGGTCAAACGGTACTAACAGAAAAGCAGGATTATGAAAACGAAGTCACTGTCCACGTTATTTGCGGTTCTGGTTCTGGCAACGGTTGCGTGCGCTCAGGCGGCGGCGCCGGCGTTGCAAGGGAGCGTCATCGATGCCGTCGGACTCCCGGGACAGACCTGGACATCCATCGGCAACCTGAGCCCGATCGAGCGCGGAAACAATTACGCGCAGTCCTACGTCGAGCAGGACGCGGCATTGTTTGCCACGAACTCCGGTGCCATAACGCTCACGCCATACGTCTCGTTAGGAATGGTTCTCGACACGAAGGGCTACAACTGGAACAACAAAGTTGAACCGCGGGTCGGAATGAAACTCAACAAGTTTTTCCGCAACGGCGTGGTGAGTATCGGCTCGGCTTATTCGTATGAGGACCGCTTCAACAGTCTCCAGAGCAGCGGTCTGGTCCTGTACGCACAAGATTGGTTTGGGTGGCAGCCCGTGGCTGACAAGGCGAAACGATTCCCCGGTTCCACCTGGGCAGTTGTGGGCACGATATCGCCCGTCGAGCACGGCAACATCATCTCTCAGGGTTTCGTGTCGCAGGGAGTAGTTGCGAAGCGCTTCAGCAAGATGGCTCTGGTCCCGTTTGGACAGCTGACGTTATCCCGCGATACCCAAGGTCTCGATTGGGAAAACAAGGCTCTGTATGGCAGCGGCGTCAAGGTCGTGATCCCGCGAGAAGAGGTCTATACCGAGATCGGAACTGTGTATCTCCACGAACGGCGCTTCCAGTCGGGTCAATCGGCAGGTGGTTTGACCGGGTTTGTGAATTTCTCGTTCGAATGGAATCTCTTGAATAGGAAGGCAGGTAGATAACAAATGGCCCTTCCGGGTTTTGGAAGTATTTCTTGCATTATCCACGTGATCGCCAAAATTCCTCCTGCCGCAGGAGCTCTCGTCGGTGGCGGGCGGATAGGGAAGGGGCGCTCGGGTGGATTTGAAGAACTTGTGCAGTCGAATCAAGGTGGCGGAGCAATGGGCCAGGGACTGTTCACTTCGATGCCCTCGCCGCAATCGCGTTGGAGAGTGTTCACGGCGACCTGGGGTGTTCAGATCGTGGTGGCATTGTCGATTGTCAACTTGCCCTTGATCTTTCCGGGACGATTTTCTAAGACCTTAACCGCTCACCACGATTACGTTGCAACGAATCTCGTGGCATACCACCCAAGCATCTCGCACCAGGCTCAGCCGTCACGTGTGCGCTTCCCGGCGATGCGCGCAAACCCGGTTGCGATTGAACGTCCTACCACCAAGCTGGTGTTGCCTGCTCCGGAGCGCAAGAAATTGGAAGCGGAAGTCAAAGCTCCCGAACTGAAGATCGAGAGCAAGCTTCCAGACATGCCTCTAGCGTCCGCGGAGAAAGTGGTCGTGACAAATACTTTTTCCAGTGGTTCTTCTGCAGTCCCTACTACCGACAAGCCGGCAACCAGGGTGCAGACCGGTGGCTTTGGTGATCCCAACGGAGTTCAGGCGCGCGCTAGCAATTCTGCCGTGAACATCGGAAGCACCGGGGCGTTCGACCTGCCTTCTGGTGCTGGACATGGCAACGGGCAGGGCGGCGCGCACGGTAACCCAGGCGTTGTGGTCAGCGCCGGATTCGGAAACGGAGTCGCGGTGAGCGGGCCCCGGCCCGGAGGGGTGGTTCAGCAGTCGGGTTTCAACGTCGCCGCATTGGACGAACCACGCAAGAAGCCTGCGGGCGTGAGCAGTCAGCCCACGACGTCGGTCGAAATTCTCTTCAAGCCGAAGCCCAACTACACCGAAGAAGCTCGCAAGCTGGGAGTCGATGGGGAAGTCAGGCTGGAAGTCATGTTCACTGTGGGCGGCGAAGTACACGTGGTCAGGGTACTGCAAGGTTTAGGGCATGGGCTGGACGAACAGGCAGTGCGGGTCGCCGAACAAATGAAGTTCAAGCCGGCAATGCGCGGAGGTCAGCCTGTCGATTCGACGGCTGTAGTGCACATCGTTTTCCAACTTGCTTCTTAAGGGGATTCACATGCGTGTTTTGAGATCGCTTCTTGTGTTGCTTTTAGCTGGGTTGGGCATGGCTGGCATCGGCGTTGCGCAGAGCGCGGACCCTGCTCTGTCTTCTGTGAGTCTGAGTTCGTCGAGCCTGGTGGAAGGCAATTCCTTGCAAGGCACCGTGACGCTGAACGCGGCGGCTCCTGCCGGTGGCGCAATGGTGTCATTGGCTGCCGATCCGGCGAACGCGGCTACGCTCCCGGTCAGCGTGACTGTTCCAGCCGGCGCTCTCAGTGCGACGTTTTCTGTGGTCGCGCGTGCCGCTATCCCCGTCACCGTTTATGGCAACTATGGCGTAACCAAGAGTGCGAAGTTCTCCGTCGACGCTCCGGTGTCATTTGATCAAGTTGTGGATCGCATCGTCGAGCACGAGCGAGCGTTCGTAGTCCGGATGAAGGAGATGCATCCGTTAGCGGAGACCTACATTCAGAACTTGAAGCAGGATCACGAACTGGGACCCGTGCCGGCCAGCGATCAGTATTTCCTTGGGCGGCTTGATATGAGCAAGGGCCCGGCCGATCGGATGTTTGAGAAGGACTCCAATCTCGGGCAGCACATAGTGGATCCCTTCACGAGTCTGTTTTCTCGGAAATTCCTGCCCGTGGGTTTTGCGCAGATGGTGATGCTGGATGGAGATTTCCAGAGAAAGAACTACGACTTCACTTTTGTGCGGCAGGAATTCCTCGGGGAAGTGCGCTGCGTCGTGGTAGATGTCCAGCCGAAAGATGGGGCAGGCGCCGGGCGGTTTACGGGACGGATCTGGGCAGAGGACCGGGACTACAACATCGTTCGGTTCAATGGCACATACTCGCCGCGTTCGCGCTACAGCCGCTACCTGCACTTTGATAGTTGGCGCTTGAATTTTCAAGCAGGCTTGTGGCTGCCCGCATATATCTTCAGCGAAGAGTCGGATTCCAGACTGTCCACGCCGCCTTTCACGATCTTGCACTTCAAAGCCCAGACACGACTTTGGGGTTACGACGTGGATCACCTCAAACACAACGAGGAGTTCACTCAGGTTCAGGTGGAGGCAGCACGTGACCAGAGCGATTCCGCGAATGACGTGAGTCCCCTGGAGGCTGAGCGCATGTGGGAGCGTTCGGCGGAGGACAACGCAACCGATCACCTGCAGAAAATTGGCTTGCTGGCGCCGCAAGGCGAGGTGGACAAGGTCCTGCAAACTGTCGTCAACAATCTGATCATCACGAACAATCTTGAAATCGTTCCCGACGTTCGTTGCCGCGTCCTGCTGACCTCGCCGCTCGAGTCCTTCACGATCGGACATACCATTGTCATCAGCCGGGGTTTGCTCGATGTCCTTCCCGACGAGCCTTCTCTGGCGATGGTCCTGGCCCACGAACTTGGCCACATCGCGTTGGGGCACCGCATCGATACCAAGCTGGCCTTCAACGATCGCTTCTTCTTTCCTGATGAAAATACGTTCCAGCGGCTGGACTTTGTGCGCAATCCTGCAGACGAAGAGGCTGCGGATCGCAAGGCCCTTGAGTTGCTCGCCAACTCTCCCTACAAAGACAAATTGGGCAATGCTGGATTGTTCCTGAAGGCGTTGCAAAGTCGCGCACCGGAACTGACCAGTCTGATCAGGCCCCACCTGGGCAACAGTCTCGGCAGCAGCAAAACCGTTCGCATGTCTGCACTGCTGAATTCCGCTCCGCAACTCGAAATGAAGCGTATCGATCAGATCGCCGCGCTTCCGCTGGGCAGCCGGATCAAGCTGGATCCATGGAGTAATCAGGTGAAAATGATGACCGCAAAGCGTGTTGCCCTGCTTACTCCCCAGGAAAAGATGCCATTTGAGGTCACTCCATTTTTCCCCTATTTGACGCGGGTCTCGATCCCCCAGAGCGAAGGCATTGGTTCCGCCGGCGGTGCCAAGTGATTTCACCCGCTTCTGGGAAGGTCAAAACCGTAAGTGCAATTTACATTCGACCGATATCGCGAGGGGACATACTAATGAAGAAGTTCGCAACCGTGCTCTTTGTTCTGCTGATCAGTCTTCCACTCATCCAGTGTGGCGGAGGAACCATGGCCTCCAGCGGGACAACGACTACCCCGTCTACCTCGCCCTCGACGCCCGCACCGAGCTACACTCCGCGCCCGAATGGCCTGTGGTCGACGCTCCCTCTTACCATGCCGGTCAATCCGATTCATGCGGCGCTCCTCCACACTGGGAAGATTCTCGTCATTGCCGGCTCAGGCAACTGCCCTCCGCAGCAAGCCGGCTGCCCACAGGGGCCACAGTATTCGCAAGGGGCGGCGCTCTTCGACTTACAGAGCAGCAAGATCACCACCATGCCCACGACCTGGGACATGTTCTGCAACGGCATGTCGATCATGCAAGATGGCAGGGCCTTGATCAACGGTGGGACGAAGGGTTATGGGGCGCTGGCAGTAGTCGGTGCAACGGGTGATACACCGTTCACCGGTTTTGCGAACACGTCCATTTTTGATCCGTCCGGCGATTCCTTCATAGACGTGGCGCCGACGGCACATGGGCGGTGGTATCCGAACGTCACGGAACTCAACGATGGTCGCATGATGACCACGGCTGGACTGAACGATACCGATGGCGCGAACAACAACACGTCCGAGATCTGGGACGGCCAGCAGTGGAGTGCCGAGATCCCGGGCAATCCCAATATCGCTGACTTCCCCGGATTCCAATTCCCGCTCTATCCTAGGATGCATTTACTGCCCACCGGTCACGTCTTCTATTCTGCGCCGTCGTCGGCTGCCCTTGACTTCAATCCTACGAGCCAGACATGGACTCTGGTGGCCTGGACCATCTATCCCGGTCAGAATGATCCCAACGGAGAGCGAACCTACGGTACGTCGATTCTGCTTCCGCTCACGCCGCAGAATAACTACAGCCCGAAGGTCATGATCATGGGCGGCGACAATCCGGCAACCGACACCACTGAATTGATCGATCTTAGTCCTGCTGGTGCCCAGATCTCGGCTGCCTGCCCGACCTATGCTCCGTGCTGGGTTCAGGGGCCGAACATGGCTCAGCCGCGCGTCGAGATGGAAGCTACTATTCTTCCCAACGGCAAGGTCCTGGTGGATGGTGGCTCGGCAAAGGATGAGGACGCAACCACGGCCAGCCTGAAGGCCGAAATCTACGATCCAGCGACGAATTCGTTCTCCAGCGCCGGGTCGAATGCTTTTGCCCGGCTTTATCACAACACGCAGTTGCTCTTGCCGGATGGGACAGTTGCTCTGTTTGGAGGCAACCCTGCGCAGGGCGTATACGAAAACCACATTGAGATCTACCAGCCGTCGTATCTCTTCAACTCGGACGGCAGTCCGGCAACCCGGCCGACCATCGCGTCCGGTGTGCCTGCGTCGCTCAGCTACGGCCAGTCATTTACTGTTCCGACGCCCGATGCGTCCAGCATCGCGTCCGTGGTTCTCATGAAGGCAGGAGCTGTGACCCATTCTTTCGACATGGATCAGCGCTACGTTGGCCTGGCGTTTTCTGTAGCAACGGGCACGAGTTCCGCGGGCCTGAAGGTATCGGGTCCTCCAAACTCAAATATTGCGCCTCCCGGCTACTACATGTTGTTCCTGGTTAACAAGGCGGGTACACCGTCACTGGCGACGTGGGTGCAAGTGTCAGGTACGGCCGCTGCCGTCGCAAAGGTTGAGATGCATCCCGAGCGGATACCTACACCCCGATACATTATCCAGAGGAAGCACGTAACCGAGTCGCCCCTGCCGCTGCGTAAGGAGATGCATATCCACTAAACCGGCAATCGTCGGTGGTAGGGAGAAAATCTCCCGTCCTTAAGGAGCTTTAGGGACGGGAGATACTTCGTAGAGCTATTTGGAGTCAAACGATCAGATATGCGCTACGGCGTGTAGGTGAAGTTGCTGATGTACATGTAGCGCGTGACGTTCGGCGTAGCGTAGCCGCCCCACGAGCTTTGGTTGGTGCCCCAGATATTGAACAGGAACGGCGCAGGGGCGACCGGCACGGCCTGGGTGTGGCTAACGATGAGTTGGCCATCTACATACCAATCCACTTCGCTCGCCTTCCAGACAATCTTGAAGTCATGACTTAGTGTCTGGTCGAAGCCCGTGATTTCCGTATCCTGGTAGTTCTGCAAGCCGGACCAGTTGGTGCAGTCCACCGCGTTAGGCTTAACCCCCGTCTGCTCCATGTCGATTTCGGTTTCGGAGTTGTTCGTGAACAGGAAGCCCGATGCAGTGGTCCCGGAAACCGCGGTCGGAACCCTGGATGTGAACTCGAAGGTACCGTAACTAAACGTCTGCTTGGTGTGGATCTCAGCGCCGGTAGATAGGATCTGGCTGCCTTGCGGTGTCTGGGTGAGCGTTAGGGCGATCTCGTTACCGACTGCCACGTTGGAGGTTGAAAAAGTCCCAACGTTCCCGTTCACATTGCCTACCGGAGGAGCGGTGCCACCGTCCTTCTCCCACGTATAGCCGGAAAAAGTGAATTCATTGGGACCGTTCGCAGTGGGAGCGCCGCTAGTTGGCGCGGGCGCGGGTGACGCGGCACCCGACGACGATGGATTGACCGTCGGCAGAGGCGTCGTGCTCGCGCCGCAGCCCACCAATGCCGCAGTCGCCAAGACGAGAATGCTGATCCGGAGAGCGATAGATTGGTTGTCGATCGATGGCCTGCCCACCTGCAGGCCGGCTTCGAGCTTAGGCTGAACTTTCAGGGGAGTTCGCATCCGCAACATTTGGAGCCGCTTTCGTCTTTAGACGTTAGCACTACGGCGGCTCCGTTTTGCTATTACGGAAGGACACTGATGTAGCTGGACTGTCGTTGCGGACGCTCCCCCCAGAAAGCAGCTCGGCGATCTGAAACAGAAATCGCCCTGAGGCCGATCCCTAAACTACGGTGCCCAATACTTGACGCTTGAGACGTACATATAGCGCTCCACGCCTGGCGTAGCCAGCCCGCCAAAGCTGGTTGAGTTGGTACCCCAGTGGTTGATCATTATGTAGGCTGGGGCGCTGGGAATGTTCTGCGTATGGGTAGAGACCTTCTTGCCATCGATGTAAAAGACAAGACTGTTGGCTGACCACACAAACATGTATTTGTGGAACCCGGCTTCAGGGGACTGCAGGAATGAACTGGTGTACTGCTTGGCGTACAGCCCCTTCCAATTGGTCATCTCGATCCGGTTAGGATACTGGCCTTCCACTTCCCAGTCGATTTCGCTCTGGGAGTTGTTGATGAAACTGAAGCCGCTGGAGACCTGTCCTGACACAACCTGGCCGTATCCGCCCTTAGTAGGAGATGTACTGCTCATGCGCATGGTCCACTCGTAGGTCCCATAACCGTAAGCGGCTTTGGTCTGAATCTCACCGCCCACTGAGGATACGTAGCCGTTGCTCTCGGTCTGCGTCAGGCTGATGCGAAGTAAGCCCTGCGACAGGTCAACATAGTTGGGACGGAATACGCCTCCTCCTGGAGCATTCCAATTACTGACTACCCAGACATTCGTATTGATCTTTCCCTCGTTGAAGTCTTCCTCGAATGTGGGCTTGCCAAGTACCTGCTGTTGTGCGGCTGCGGAAGCAGCTAAGAGCATAAGAACGATCCATAGTCTCATCTTTTTCTTTCTCCAAGGATGAAGTCTTTAGTGCGCGTTCGAATTCTTCGCCGACGCAGCGATGCCAGCCTAGGCTTGTGCATCAGCGCAGGCGCACTTCTGGTGTGGCAGTTTTTAACGGCTGATACCACGGACTCAGTTACCGGAGCGTTGAGTAGCTCGAGTTCCGTAGCGTCTTCGATTCGCCTTCAAGCGAAACTTGATTTCTCTGTCCGCATTGCCGCGGTGGCTTTCGATTTGTCAGTCGAGCAGCCGAACTTTGAAGGTGCCGAAAATGTGACGCCGATGATGGTGAGTGGTGGATGGCTACGTCGTCAAAATAGGAAGTACATCCTTGAGTGGTGGTGAAGAGGCAGATCTGATTGGGAACGGATGCATGGGGCCGGAAATCTACATGGTTGGTGAGAGCGCTTGCTGGCTACTTCGCGGGCGAAAACGATACGGCGGACACTTAGGAAATTGAACCATTCGCTCCGCGGAGCAGAGACTAGCGGACGGAGCTACTCTGCTTCAAAACGCGCAGATATGCCTCAGACAGGCCTAGAACGACTGTGCAACACATTTCACAGAATGTGGAGGAGTTCTTCGAAATCGACCGATCTCGACATTCCAGCCAGTGAGCGATGAGGGGTTTCAAAGCGGGTCGATAGCGTGACAGGGGGCCACCCTTCTGACGGTGAACATGCAACAAAGTTATGTATTATTAGCAACTTACAAGCGATCAAGCTCCGTAAAGTACGGGGCTGATCATGACGCTGAGCGATGGCTATACCCATCGTGGCAGCGCAATTGCTCCGTTGGACTAAGCCACCACTAGTTCGGCTCCCCCCACACTCTTATGACAAGACTCTCTCGTGCGCACGCCACGTGTGGGCCCTTGGTTAGCCCTCGCCCGCAGACTGCGCCCGTTCGTAAGGCCAAACCCGCGAGCAATTTCACCTGGCTATTTGCACTGGTCTTGATGGCGCTGACGTTTGCTTCAGGTTGCGGAGGTGGGTCTGGTAGTTCGGGCGGTCCGTCCGCCCTGGCAGCTGTAAGTAACATTTCTGTTACACCCCAGGCCGCATCGGTTTCGGTTGGTTCCACGCAGCAGTTTCAACCGACCGCCAAGGATCAGAACGGGAATGTGATGTCGGGAATCAGCTTTGTCTTTTCCAGTTCCAGCGGTGTGGCTACCGTCGACAACACTGGCCTAGCGAAGGGCATGGCGGCAGGCACGACCACGATCACAGTGAGCGCTGAGGGCAAGAGCGCAACCGCATCCTTGGTTGTTACCCCACCCCCACCAGTGTTGACTTCGATCACAGTCTCACCCACCGCAGCCTCGATTCAAACTGCAAGCACGCAGCAATTCACCGCCGTCGCCAAGGATCAGAATGGCGCGGGCATGACCGGAGTCGCGTTTACGTTCGAATCGAGCAACCCTGGCGTCGCGACAATCGGCAACAGCGGCCTCGCTACCGGAGTGTCAGCGGGAAGCGCGCAGATTCGAGCCGCCGCGCAAGGCGTACAGAGCAATCCGGTGTCTCTGACGGTGACAACGCCGCCACCGGTTTTGACAAAAATCAGCGTGTCACCATCCACGGCCGCGATCCAGGTTGGGCAGCAGCAAAACTACACTGCAGTCGGCTATGACCAATTTAACAATGTGATGAACGGCCTTACTTTCGCATGGTCGTCAGACAACAGCGGTGCCATTGCGACAATCAACAATAACGTTGTAACCGGAGTGTCGGCAGGTACGGTTTACATCACCGCGTCGGTTGCAGGCGTCAGCAGCGCGCCAGCTTTGCTGACTGTGCTGCCACCTCCGCCCACGTTGACAACAATTGTGGTGACGCCAACCACGTCCTCTATTTTTACGGGCGGAACGCAGCAGTTTACGGCGGTGGGATATGACCAAAACGGAGCCCCGATGAGCGGGATTGCGTTTGCGTGGTCCAGCAGCACCGGTAGCGCAACGATCAACAGCGAGGGACTGGCGAGCGGATTGTCAGCCGGTACCGCGCAGATCACCGCATCCGCGCAGGGGATAAAGAGCAACACCGCGACGTTGACGGTGGCGAAGGCGCCTTCGGTTCTGACCTCGATCAGCGTGTCGCCGACCACGGCTTCTATTCAGGCAGGGAATACGCAGCAGTTCACGGCGGTCGGGGTCGACCAGTACAACAATGTGATGACCGGGGTCACGTTTGCATGGGCAAGCTCTAACACGAGCGCCGCCACGGTAAGCAGCATCAACTCAGAGGGTAAGAATACGGGACTGGCGAAGGGGGTTGCCGCAGGTTCCACCCAGATCACAGCCTCTGCGCAAGGGGTGACAAGCAACGCTGTCAATTTGACGGTCACCGCGCCGCCCCCGCCACCCCCGCCACCTGTGGTGACCACAATCACGGTCCTACCGGGTGCCGCCACAATCAACGTTGGGTCGACGCAGCAATTTGTTGCTTTTGCTACGGACCAATACGGAATGGTGATGAGCGGGGTGTCATTCACCTGGACTGCGAGCGGTCCTGCAGTGACTGTGGACGCTAAAGGCCTCGCCACTGGAATTTCCGCTGCCCACGTGCAGGTAACGGCGTCTGCTCAGGGTGTGAATGCGCCAGCATCCTTGACTATCGTGACACCGCCACCGCCAGGTCCGATCTCTGTATCAAGACTCTCGCCTCCTATAGCGCTGGTGGGGAGCGGGAATCTAGCTTCTCTAACCATCACGGGTACCGGTTTTGCCAGCGGCGCAGTCGTAAATTTCGGTTCGAGCGTTCTGATCCCAGCTTCCATAAGTCCCACATCCATCATGGTAGCCGTGCCCGCAGCGGAATTAACATCGGCCGCGACGCTCCCGGTGAGCGTGACAAATCCGGCGCCCAACGCGGGGACTTCGAACCAGTTACCTTTTGCAATTACCAATCAGGGATTTGTCTCCATCGACTTTGATGACGGATATCAGTCCATGTATGACAACGGCCTGCCCATTTTCAACGCTGCGGGACTCCGGACCACGCAGTACATCATTACGGGCCACGTCGGAACGCCTGAGTATGTCACCTGGGACGAGGTGCAGACGATGCTTGCCCAGGGGCATGAGATCGGCAATCACACGAGAACGCACCCCTACTTGACCACGCTTACCGAAATGCAAATGCAGGATGAAATAGTTGGAGCACAGCAGGACTTCCTGGTGCAGGGCATCACACCGGTCACAGTCGCATATCCCTATGGGGACTACAACGCCGAGGTCGAGAGCGTAGTTCAGGCGGCAGGATTTCGCGGCGCTCGCTCCTCAGACCTGGGCTACGATTGCAACTTGCTGTTTACGCCACCCGCCGGGTGTCACGGAGGCGTGTACTCCAATAAACCTCTCTACTTGTACAGTGAAGCTGCTGAAGCAGACATGAACACCACGATAAGCGACATCACCGGCTGGATCGATTATGCAACTGCGAACAAATTGTGGCTGATCATCCTTTTTCATCGAGTCGACGAGACCGGCAATCCCATCAGTGTGCCCCATGAACTTCTTGAGCAGACGGCGGACTACCTGATCCAACAAAAAGTCAATGTGGTGACGAACAGCGAAGGCATGATCATTGAAGATCTGAACGCGCAAAATTAGGGCTTAGAGTCTTCCTGCAGCATCGAAGTGCTGAGACTTAACCTCCGCGCACGGCTCGCCCGTTTCTCTTCGCCATGGCCTCGGCGGCCCTCCCGCGAATTAGCACATAAACCAATCCGGTTGGGACCCTTGTCCAAGCGCCTCCGCGTTCGACATCGAAAACTGTTGTGTGCAGTTCAGTAATCTGAACACATCGGCGTATAAAAAGCTCGACACATGGAAGTCAACGGTGCCGCGAAAGATCGAAGCGACAGAATTGCAACCCGCGAGGCTCGTGAATTGTCCGTAGCAGATCGAGCGCCATAGCACGAATAGTGTGCCTCTGCTGATCCATTTTTACGAACCTTTACACTTCCTTGACGATTCTCTACGCACTTCTCTCCGCCTCGCCATGTGACTGTTATGTTTGGCAACGCAACCGATCGAGATTGGCATCGGAGTTGAAAACAGCAGCTTCACTCCAGAGATGGTTTCTCACTTGCAAATCACGAGTGACGATGTCGGTGTCCCCCATGAGCCTTCTTTCATGACTACAACTGCTGTTCGAAGCCGGATCGACCCTTATTCCGCCCATGTAAATCCACAGTGGGTGAGGCTCCTGGAAATTCTCGAAATGAATGTCCGGTGGGAGCGATGCTCCGGCTGTGAGCTGTTCGACTCGGATCGTCGCCGGGTTCTCGATTTTCTATCTGGCTATGGTGTGCACAACGTGGGGCATAACCATCCCGCGGCAGTCGCTGCAGTTCGCGAGGAACTCGAACGCTGCGGACCTGCGATGATCCAGTCCCATGCACCCGAGCTTGCCGGGGAGTTGGCGGAGCGGCTGTGTAATCTTGCAGGCGGAAACCTCACAAAAGTGTATTTTGGGAGCTCAGGCAGCGAGGGGATTGAAGCAGCCATAAAATTTGCTCGCGCGCATACGGACCGCCCCGGCCTTCTGTACGCCGTCGGCGCATTCCACGGCCTGACCTGCGGGGCGCTTTCCTTGATGGGGGACCCGTTTTGGCGCGAGGGTTTTGGTCCTCTGCTGCCGGATACTTCCGCGGTTCCATTCAACGACCTGGAAGCGCTTGAGAGACTACTGTCCACGCGCCATTTTGCGGCATTCGTTTGCGAGCCGATCCAGAGTGAGGCAGGGGTTCGCCTCCCCGCCGCCGATTATTGGCGAAACGCTGAAGCTCTCTGCCGCCGCTACGGAACTCTCCTGGTGCTGGATGAAGTCCAGACCGGGCTTCACCGCACGGGCCCGTTTCTGGCTTCTCATCTGTATGGTGTGAAACCGGACATGGTCGTGCTCGCGAAGGCGTTGAGTGGCGGGCTCATCCCGGTGAGTGCGGTTCTGATGACCGAGGAGATCTACTCCTCGACCTACAGTTCGCTGAAGCGCTCGATTATTCACACCTCGACGTTCAGTGAGAACGGCCTGGCCATGCGCGCGGGTCTGGCGACACTCGACGTACTGGACGCGGAAAATCTTGGCGATCGAGCCGCCCGTTTGGGCGAGCAACTGCGGACACGCCTGACCGAAGCGTTAAGCGGTTACGAGATGATCAAATCGGTTCGGGGCGAAGGTCAGCTTTCCGGAATCGAATTCGAAGCGCCCCAGAAGCTAAGGCTGAAGATACCGTTCCAGTCTTTCATGCGGATACATCCAGCGATGTTCGGCCAGATCGTGGTCATGCGATTGTTCCGGGACCACGGAATCCTCACTCAAATCTGCGGCAACAATTTCCTGGTATTGAAGGTCGCGCCTCCTCTGATCGTCAGCGAGCAGCAAATTGACGAATTCGTGGTGGCGATTCGGCAGGTCATGGAACTGGCCCACACCTCCAGTTCGTTCTGGTCGGAGGCGCTAGGACTGGCGAAGAGAGCCATCAACCTCTGACCAGAATCACTACTAGAGCAGGCATTCCATTGAAGATTAGTTAGACCGAAATCAAGCATGCAAATTGTCAGCGCCGCGAGCGCGTTTCCCGCACATTATTACCGGCAACAGGAATTGCTTGCCGCTCTCCAGCAGTACTGGGGAGATCGCATTTCTAACCCCGAAGTTCTGGCGCGGCTCCATCGTCAGATCGGTGTCGACGGCCGATTCCTCTCACTGCCGATGGAAGCTTATCCGAAGCTTAAGACCTGGGGCGAAGCCAACGACCACTGGATTCGGACCGCTCAGCAGTTGGGAGAAGAAGCCATTTCGAAGGCACTTGTGGAAGCGGGTGTCGATCCGAGCAGTCTGGGTGCGTTCTTCTTCACTTCGATCACAGGCATTTGCAGCCCTTCGATCGACGCGTTGCTCATCAACCGTCTGGGATTATGCCGAAATATTCGCCGGGTGCCGATCTTCGGGCTGGGTTGTGTGGCTGGTGCAGCGGCGATCTCCCTCGCGGCAGATTATGTACGCGCCTATCCCGGTCAGGCCGCGGTGGTGCTGGCCGTGGAGCTCTGCTCGCTTACGCTTCAGCGCGACGACCTTTCCATGGCGAATCTGATTTCCTCAGGATTGTTTGGGGACGGTGCGGGCGCGGTGATCGTAGCAGGCACGGACTGCGCTTTGCCGGGCCCAGAAATCCTCGCTACTCGCTCTGTGTTTTATCCGGAGACAGAAGAGATGATGGGTTGGGAGGTATCCGAAAAAGGATTTCGAATCGTTCTTTCGCGCGAAGTACCCGATCTGATTCGCAAAAATCTCTCCTCTGACGTGAAGACATTCCTGGGTGAGGAGGGATATGAACTCTCGGACATCGGCAACTGGGTTTTGCATACGGGCGGACCGAAGATCCTGGAAGCTACTGCGGATGCGCTGGGACTAAAGAACGGCGAACTCGACGTCTCGTGGGAATGCCTGCGCCGAACCGGCAACCTCTCCTCGGCCTCGGTGCTGGTAGTGCTCGAAGAAGTGATGAAGAATCGGCGTCCCAAGCCAGGGACGCTTGGTTTGTTGGCGGCGATGGGCCCCGGCTTCTGCTCAGAATTGGTGTTGCTGCGATGGTAGGGACGCTGCCTGGCTCTACCGACGTTTTCGTTGCAGGAGGCGGGCCAGCAGGATTGGCAACAGCAATCGCAGCGCGCCGGCACGGGCTGGAAGTGCTGGTTGCCGATGGTGCCCTCGCGCCGATTGATAAACCTTGTGGCGAAGGATTGATGCCCGATGGTGTCCAGGCCCTGAGAGATCTGGGTATTACGCTGCCCGAAGGATGTGCCTACCCGTTTCGCGGTATCCGCTTCTTGAGCGAATCCTTGAAGGCCGAAGCTCGCTTTCCGTCCGGTACGGCATACGGAATCCGACGAACTGATCTGCACCGCGTCATGGTGGATCATGCCGCGGCTGTGGGTGTACGCATGGTGTGGCAGTCGGCAGTGAGTAGCCTGCAACCCGGGGGCGTCGTAGTAGGCGGGAAGTTAGTTCGCGCGCGTTGGATTGTCGGTGCGGATGGCGCCAGTTCAAGAATCCGGCAGTGGGCGCATCTGGCTCCGCATTGGCAGAAAGAAATGCGATTTGCATTTCGACGCCACTACCGGGTGAGGCCCCATAGCGACTTCATGGAACTGTATTGGGGCCGGCACTGCCAGATTTATGTGACCCCGGTGGGCGAGGAAGAGATCTGTGTTGCGGTAGTCTCCGCAAGTTCTCGTTTGCGACTTGAAGAGGCGCTGATGGAATTTCCAGAACTGGCGGGCCGACTTCGGGGCGCGAAGCATGGTTCGGCAGAGCGCGGAGCAATCACCGTGAGCCGACGATTGCGGCGTGTTTGTCGCGAGCGCACAGTTCTGGTAGGGGACGCTTCGGGCGGGGTCGATGCCATTACGGGAGAGGGTTTGTGCCTGGCCTTCAAGCAAGCGGCGATCCTCGCGGATTGCCTTGCCTCTGGTGATCTGGAAAGGTATCAGTCTGAGCATCGCAAGCTGGCGTGGCGTCCAGCGCTGATGTCGCAACTGATGCTGCTGATGGCTCGAAGTGCTCCCCTAAGGCAGCGAGCGATGCTTGCATTTCAATCGGAACCCCGGCTGTTCGCAGGCCTGCTCGCCATGCATGTTGGTGTGGGATCTTTGACAGGTTCTGTGTCGAATGGGATCGCTTTGGGATGGCGCATCCTAAACCCTCGAAGAGAGGAAGCCTTGTGATCATGATGAAGAAACTTGTTGTCATGCTAGCGCTGCTGCTTGCGGTGGCGGGACATCTGTCAGCTCAAACCGCCCAAGAAATTGTCCTCCAGTTGGACCCGGCGCAGACTGCGGCTGACTTCGGGCTTGAAGATGTCTTGCATTCGGTTCGCGGCAGTTTCGCGCTGAAACGCGGCGCGATCCGCTTTGATCCGACGACGGGAGTCGCTGGTGGCGAAGTTGTTTTCGACGCGACCAGTGGAAGCAGCGGAAACGGATCAAGAGACCACAAAATGCAGAAAGACGTACTCGAGAGCCAGCGATATCCCGAGATTGTGTTTCGACCCGACCATGCCGAGGGAAAGATGGCCGCGACCGGACCTTCTCTGTTCCAGGTGCACGGACAGTTTGGAATTCACGGCACTGAGCACGATGTGACTATCCCTGTAGAGGTGGACTTCCACGACAACCAATGGACGGCAAAAGCCACCTTCAAAGTGCCGTACGTCAAGTGGGGGATGAAGAATCCGAGTTTACTTTTCCTGCGGGTAGGGGACTCGGTCAGTATTGCGTTTCGCGGTGCGGGCGATTTGTCGAACTCTTTTGAGAGAGCGGAGCGAAGGTAGCCCGAGCTACCAGGGGAATTGACCAGAGGATGCGCTTACCCTGCCGTGTGCATCTCGTTGCACATGAGCGGTGGCCTGGGCTCTAAGATATTGCAGCTTCGCGATCTAACTGTGGCAGGCGAAGTGCAAACATGAGGCGTGACTAGTTTTCAAATTCTGGGTCTGATTACTTTGGTAATCAAGTTCGCGGACTGCTTCCTCTTGTGACCTAGCCCCACGGCCACTGAAGCGAGGATGAAAGCGTTGAGTATAGGGGGTAATGAGGAACATGGGCTCTCGTCGCCAGCCACGCGCATCGTATACGCTGCCTGTCAGTATCTGTGGCACTGACCGAAAAGGGCGCGCCTTCATAGAGCGCGGAATCACGCAAAATATCAGCCGGGAGGGTGCTGCGATCGAGGGTGTTCGCTGCGCCATCGAGACGGGTGACACGGTCGTGCTCCGAAGCGGTTCGAGCACGGGACGCTTCCGCGTGGTATGGGTACAAGAGCCAGGGCATGGCCAGCATAAGAAGGTTGGTCTTCTGCGATTGGCCTCCGCAGGCTTGACGGAGGACCCCAGCCTGCCCGCTGCCGCGCCCGACGAGTATGAGCACCCGCGGGTTCAGGTCAGGAGAAAGCACCTCCGCTATCGTCACGAGCTTGCTGCGGAACTGCGGCTTAAAGATGTGAAGATACCGATGTGGACGACGACTGAGAACCTGAGCGAGGGTGGCTGCTCGGTGCAAACGCCTCTGAGAGTGCCCGCGTCAACGGAACTCATTATCGGAGTCTGGGTTGACCAGGTGAGAATCTGGGCGCAGGGAATCGTGGTCAGTAGTGCTTATGGGCTGGGCACCGGGATCAAGTTCACGGACATGTCACACGAAAGCCGTCTGCTCCTGCGTGAATTCCTGAGCCGCCAAGGTCAGGAAGTGATCGACAGGCGGGAGTCCAATCAATCCCTGGAAGACCTGGAAGACTCTGGAATTGTCGCTGAATTTGTGCAAGAACCAATGACGCGCTAAGACGGCAGAGGCTCAAACCTACCTTATGGCGAGTCACAAATGGGGAGTCCCTGATTCCCCGAATGGCCCTTGCCTTGTGCTACGATCGCAGTATCCCAACAGGAACAATAATCCCATGCGAAGTTTCTTGATGATCCTGCTCCTCGTGTCCTCGATCGCCTGGGGACAAAGCGCCCCACAAAAGCCGGCGGAAGCCTCACAGCCAACCCAAGCGCCGGGCGCAGCGCGCCACGATGACGACACCGAGCCTCCTCCCGCCTCCGCCGCGAAGGTTTCTCCCGACGCCCCAGTGATTACCATCAACGGTCTCTGTGACAAGAAGGGGAAGTTGCCAGAATCTTCAAAGGATGCCAAACCCGAACCCACATCCGAGTGCAAGACCGTCGTCACGCGTGAGCAGTTTGAGAAGCTGGTAGAGGCGTTGAATCCGCAGATGTCGGGTCCTGTGCGAAAGCAGCTTGCGGAAGCGTATCCGCGACTGCTCGTTTTTGCCGATAGAGCCCGCGAGCTTGGAATCGATCAGGAGCCCGGTTTTCACGAAATGATGCAGTTCGCCAGCATACAGTTGCTGACGCAAAGGCTCACCCGGCATCTGCAGGAGACCGCGGGGAACATCACCGATGCGGACGCCGAGAAATACTACAAAGAAAATAGCAGCCGATTCCAGAGGGCTGAATTGCTGCGTATCTTTATTCCAAAACAGAAACAGCTCGGTGCGGGAGGGGGCAGCGCCGCGGATAACAGAGCGGCGGACGAAGCTGCCATGAAGGCCGTCGCGGAAAAGCTCCGTACCAATGCGGTTGCCGGCAAGGATTTTCAGCAGTTACAGAAGGAGGCTTTTGAGGCCGCGGGCGTAGCTTCCAGCGCTCCTAAAGTAGATATGGGCAAGTTGTCCCCAGCGAACCTGCCGGTCGACCACAAGAAAGTTTTCGACCTGGAGGTTGGACAAGTGTCTGAGTTGATCAGCGATGGGGGCGGATACTATATCTACAAAGTGATCTCGAAGGAGACGGTCCCGTTCGACCAGGCGAGAGCAGAAATCAACAGAACCATTCAGTCTCAACGGATGCAAGAGTCGACGGATGCCCTGACGAAAAGCATCAAAGCGGAACTGAATCAGGAATACTTCGTAGGTGGAACGAGAAGGGCACCCAAACCGGCAGCGACGCAGAACGGGCCGGCAGAAAAGTAACCTTGCGGTTCTGACCGGTTATTGAATCGAACTCGCCACGTTCGAGAATACGGTGTTGGCGTTCGAACCGATCAGTCGCACGGTGCCTACGACCAGTACCAGGATCACGGCCAGCATCACGGCATACTCCGCGATATCCTGGCCCTGCTCGTCAGTCCACAGCCTGGAAACCACGAGGTTCATAGCAGCCTCCAAATCCTAGAGCCCTTCCTAGCCGGAATAGACTAGGTAGCAATTGCGATACATTGCCCCAGCTAATTCTGCTCTAACCAGTGAAACCGTGTCAACTTTCGGTGCGAACTTCACGCCGGTTTTCCTGTGCAGGTATGGAAGTGAAATGACGCGGGCAATCAGGGTTGCCACTCAGCATGGCAGTGCTCCACCTGATAGCATAGGTGCAGCCGATTCAAGGGATTCCGCCATTTGAGCATCTCCGCTACTCCCACTTTAGAGCATTCAGAAAAGGCGAAGACAGCTACCCCTGCTCGCGGGTGGCTGGCGGTTATAGTCGTGTTCCTGGTGGTTTACCTAGGATCGGCGTTTTCTCCTGCGCTGCAGGATGATGCCGATTCGACTCACGCGGAAGCAGCCCGCGAAATGCTCGTGAGCGGAGATTACGTGACGCTTCACGTCAACGGCGTCCGCTATCTGGAAAAAGCGCCGCTCATGTATTGGCTGGTCGCATTGAGCTACCGCCTGTTCGGAGTGAATGAATTTGCAACCCGTCTGCCCACGCTGGTCGCCATGCTCCTGTTGGTTCTGCTGGCCATGCGGTGGGCGAAGCGTGCCTACAGGCGCGCGGGCGGGTGTGTACGCCGGCTTGCTCGTTTCAACCGCCGCAGGGTACTACCTGTTTACTCGCATCCTGATTCCCGAGGCCATCCTCAGCCTCCTGATTGCGACGGCGTTTTATCTTTTTCTGACAGCGCTCGATAATCCAACCCATTTCTGGCGGTGGTACGGCGGTTATGCGTGCCTCGCGTTGGCGGTACTGACGAAGGGCCTGGTCGCGCTGATATTTGTGGGTGCTGCCGCAGCGCCATACTTGTCTTTCAGCGGCGAATGGCGTCGCTGGCGAGAATTCCGAATCGCAACCGGGCTGGGGTTGTTTCTCGCCATCGCGGCTCCCTGGCACCTGCTGGCAGGCTTCCGGAACCCGCATTTCTTCTGGTTCTATTTTGTAAACGAGCACTTTCTCCGCTTCCTGGGGAAACGCTACCCTGTGGATTACAACCGTGTGCCGCCAGTCCTCTATTGGAGCCTGCATCTGGTCTGGCTGTTTCCATGGAGTGTTTGTCTGCCCCTGGTTTTTCGCAACCTGATGCGAGCATTCCGTCCGGCGACCGGAACAGACGACGATGTGCGGCAAGCCATGTTTCGTGCGCACACAGAGTTGCTGTGTTGGCTGTGGGGGGGAGTTGTCCTGACGTTTTTTGCGTTCTCCACGAGCCAGGAGTACTACACCTTCCCCGGATACTTCCCGATTCTTTTGCTAACGGCCGGAGCGATTGCCTCAGACGAGTTGCAGGGTAAGCGCCAGTGGCTCGTCTGGACAGCCGGCATTACGGCGGCGATTTCGTTGGTTGCCGGGTGCGCGCTCGTCGGAGGTTTGTGGAGTTCCCGAGCGCTGCCGTTTGTCCCGGACATCAGCACTGTGCTGGCGAAGCACGACCTGGCAGAAGACACATTGTCGATGTCTCACATTCTCGATCTCACCGGGGAATCGTTCGCGGCACTCCGATTGCCGGCCATACTCGCGGCGTTTGTGTTGGTGACAGGGCCGGGAATCGCGTTGTGGCTCCGCATCCGGCGCAAACATTTTGCGGCGACGTGGGCCGCCGCGCTCACCATGGCTCTGTTTCTGGTTGCCGCTCACATCGCGTTGGGACGCTTCGGCTCATATCTTTCTTCGAAGGAACTTGCAGACCGAATTGCGCAGGAATCTCGCCCTGGCGATCTCGTCGCGATATATGGCGATCAGGCCTACGGGTCTTCTCTTCTGTTTTATCTGCGCCGACCGATTATGCTGGTGGAAGGGCGGACCACGTCGATGTGGTTCGGATCCAATTACCCGGACGCCCCGAAGATTTACTGGACTGACGCTGATTTGCTACGCGCCTGGGGTTCCGGCACCCGAATATTCTTGTTCGTTCCTCCGCACCAAAAGGGGAAGGTTGAGTCGCTGATTCCGTTCCAGAGATTTGTGGCGGCGGAAAACTCAGGCAAGATTATCTACAGTAATCGACCGTGAAGGCTCCTCAGGTTCGGCGGTTCCGGTCTTCACCATCTTCCCACCGTTTTCGAGGCGATAACGTCTGCCCCGCCACAATATGGTCTGTCCCATGAAACTGGCGCACCACAGCAGAAAGCCAAGCAGGTCGCGAACCGGGTAGAGCCAGCAGTCGCGCAGGGAGTACGGATCGCGAACCACGCCCCAGCCGACCACGATTGACATGAGTACGCGATTCAGCACGGCCCATGCCATCAAAGCCCACCCTACTGCGGCATGGCCGCTGAGAAGACCGACGGTCAGTCCGAAAAGGCCGTAGGGAATAGCGAAGGTGAGACCGGACCCGATGTGCCCCGCAGGACGGGAAAACCGCGTGCTCTTCATCCATCGGAGCTGATGGAGAAGTGAGGCTCGGAACGAGCGATGGTTGACGATGTGATCGATCACATGGGTGGAAAGCTCAACTTCTTGTCCCAATGCGTATACCGCGTGGCCCAAGACATAATCGTCAGCGCAATAATCTGCGAGCGAGGCCATGCCCCCGACGGAATCGATGGTATCGCGCCGGGCCGCCATGGTAGGCCCGAGGGCGAATCTCATCCCTTCCAGCATTTCGGCGACAAGCACGCCTGACGTCATCTCGACCGACATACCAAGGGCTTCCAGTCGAGACCAAACGCCTCCGGTTGAGACTCCGCGGTAAAGGCAGGTCACCAGCCCCACTTGCGGGTTGAGCAGTGGGGCTATTACTTCCCGCAAATAGTTGGGGCGTGCTTCCACATCACTGTCGCTGATGATGAAGTAGTCGCCGGCAGCATGGGAATACATTTTGTCCAGCGAGCAAACCTTGGCGTTCGGTCGGTCCGGTTCTCCTGAAAAAACGATCTTCGTCGGGACATGCGGATAGCGCTGCTGCACTTTGTGAACGATTGCGAGGGCGGCATCGGTGCCGTCGCGGGTGCCAAAGATGATCTCAAAACTTGGATAGTCCTGGCGGAAAAAGCTCTCGAGGTTGGCCTCAAGGTTTGGTTCAAGGCCGCACAGCGGCTTCAGCAAGGTGACCTTTGGGAGCGAAGGACTTGCCGCGGGCGGTTGCGAGGCGCGACGCCGAAAGCGGAAAGCGGAAACGACTGTCAGAAAGAGGAAACCGGTGCAACTGATGAGTCCGGCAAAAGCGACGAATAACAACAGTCGAGTCAGCGTCAATAAATAGCCCCGGGGGAAAGAAATCCATTACCGAAAGTTACCAGTCAGAACTGGGTAGTCGCACGGTCGGCTGGACTGCAAAACGGCCTAACCGGATGCATTCTTTCCCTGATCCCTATCAAAAGTATACTCCCGAAGGGGATCGGTCTGAGGGTTACAACCTCGGGTACTGGCCACCGTAACTTTCTCCCACTTCAGTTTCCACAGCCACTTTGTGACGTGTCCCACACTTCGTACCGTGTCGAGCGTTTAAACTAAGAATTCCCGCCGGGAAAGGATTGCACATATGTTGCGGAACGTTGAAGTCACAGAACTGGTTCTGCGAGATGCTCCCCAGAGTTTGATGGCGACCCGGATGGCGATGGAGGACATGGTTCCAGCCTGCGCGGATCTGGACAACGCCGGCTACTGGTCCTTGGAATGCTGGGGAGGCGCCACCTTCGATGCCTGTATCCGGTTTCTGAACGAGGATCCGTGGGAAAGGCTGCGCACCTTCCGAAAATTGCTTCCCAAGTCGAGGCTGCAAATGCTTCTGCGCGGGCAAAATCTGTTGGGCTACCGTCACTACGAAGATTCGGTGGTCGAGCGCTTCGTGGAGAAGGCGGCTGCCAATGGCATGGATGTATTCAGGATTTTCGACGCTCTTAACGACATTCGAAATCTGCAGACCAGCATCCGGGGCGTAAAGAAGACAGGTAAGCATGCGCAGGGAACGATCTGCTACACCATCAGCCCGGTTCACACGATTAAGGCATTCGTTGAAATGGCGCAGCAGTTGCGCGAAATGGGCTGCGATTCGATCTGCATCAAAGACATGGCGGGCCTCCTGAAACCTCAGCCGGCCTATGACCTGGTGAAGGGAATTAAGGAGAGTTGCGGCACGGATACCTTAGTCCACGTGCATACCCATGCGACCACAGGTGTGACTCTGGTTTCCCTAATGAAGGGCGTGGAGGCCGGTTGCGACATCGTAGACACTTCGGTGAGTTCGCTCTCGCTCGGTCCCGGACACAATCCCACGGAGAGCTTCGTAGAGATGCTTGAGGGCACCGGCTTCACAACGCGTCTCGACAAAAACCGGATTCTCAGAGTGAAGCAGCATTTTGCGAAAATTCGTCCGCGTTATCGCGAATTCCTGAGCGACATCACGAGCGTCGATACGGAGATATTCAAGAGCCAGATCCCGGGCGGAATGATCTCCAACATGGAGAGCCAGCTTAAGGGGCAAGGGGCAGGGGATCGGGTCGAAGAGGTCCTGGCGGAGGTGCCGAACGTTCGCAAGGATTCCGGCTATCCGCCGCTGGTCACGCCTTCCAGCCAGATTGTGGGCACTCAGGCAGTCTTTAATGTTCTGATGGGCAAGTACAAGGTGATGACAGGCGAATTCGCCGATTTGATGCTCGGTTACTACGCCAATACTCTGGGCGAGAAGAATCCAGAAGTGCTGAAGAAGGCAGCTGAGCAAGGGAAGAAGTCGCCGATTACGTGTCGTCCGGCGGATCTGCTCAAACCCGAATGGGACCAGCTGCGCTCGGACGCTCTTGCCCTCGCGGGCTGCAACGGCAGTGATGAAGATGTGTTGACCTATGCGATGTTCCCGCAGGTGGCTCCGAAGTTTTTCAAGAGCCGAGCCGAAGGGCCGAAGAATCTCGGAAAAGATCCACAGAAAACGGTGGTGCCTGTGGCTCCAGGTAAGACTGACGGAAAGGGCGATGGCGGACAGCCCTTGAACGGGCAGGTGAACTACGTGATCACCTTGAACGGGAAGGAACACAAGGTGAGCGTTTCACCTTCGCCGTGAGGGCTTGGCTCTGAGTTGGGATCGGAATCGCGGGAAGGGTGGTATCGATGGCGACACAGGTGACGAACAAAACGGCCGGCAAGACCATGGACGAGAAGATTGCGGACTTGCGGGCCAAGCGCGCGCAAGTCGAATTGGGCGGTGGCAAGGAGCGAATTGACAAGCAGCACTCCGCGGGCAAACTTACGGCTCGAGAGCGCGTGCAGAAACTGGTCGACGCTGGTAGTTTTCAGGAAACTGGTGTCTTTGCCCAGCATCGAGCGACGCATTTTGGGATGGCCGGCAAGGAAATGCCGGCTGATGGTGTGGTTACGGGCTGCGCAACCGTGGATGGCAGGCTGGTGCACCTTGCCAGCCAGGATTTCACGGTGGCGGGCGGCGCGGCCGGAGAGGTTCATTGCGACAAGATTTCGGAAATGATGCACCTCTCGCTCAAGACGGGCACACCGTTCATCTTCATCAACGATTCCGGCGGGGCGCGCGTGCAAGAGGGAATCGACAGCCTCTCCGGGTATGGCAGAGTCTTCTATAACAACGTGGTGTTATCCGGGACAGTGCCACAGATTTCGCTGATCTGCGGGCCATGTGCAGGCGGAGCGGCCTACAGCCCGGCTTTGACGGATTTCATCATCCAGACGAAACAGGCGCAAATGTTCATCACCGGGCCACAAGTTATCAAGCAGGTGACCGGCGAAGTTGTCACAGCGGAAGCCCTCGGCGGGCCTGAAGCGCAGATGAACCATTCGGGGGTGTCGCATCTGGTGGCGGAAAACGATGAAGAAGCCATATACCTCTGCCGCCGTCTGCTGAGTTTCATGCCGTTGAACAATCTGGAGGACCCTCCGCGCCTGAACGACAATTTGCCGCTCGAGCCGGATCCCGAGTTGAACACCGTAGTACCCACCGAAACCAAGGTTGCCTATGACGTTCGCCGCGTCATCGTGCGCATTGTGGACCGGCAGGATTTCCTGGAGATTCAGCCCGGGTTTGCTCCGAACATTGTCGTCGGTTTCGGGCGCATGCAGGGGCGCTCAGTCGGAATCATCGGGAACCAGCCTGCGTCGCTGGCCGGCGCGCTCGACATCAATGCATCGGATAAGGCGGCGCGTTTCATACGATTCTGCAACGCCTTCAACATTCCTCTGCTGACCTTTGTGGATGTTCCAGGGTTCCTGCCTGGGGTCGAGCAGGAATATGGTGGCATCATCCGTCACGGTGCGAAGATGCTCTTTGCGTATTCAGCCGCCACCGTGCCGAAGATTACGGTTGTGTTGCGCAAGGCCTACGGTGGAGCGTATCTCGCCATGTGTGGCAAAGATCTTGGTGCGGATCGCGTGGTGGCATGGCCGACGGCGGAAATCGCAGTCATGGGTGCTGAGGGGGCGGCGGAGATCGTGTTTCGCCGCGAGATCGATTCAGCCCCTGACAAAGCGGCGCGCCGCAAGGAATTGATCCAAGAATATCGAGATGCTTTCGCCAATCCGTACGTTTCCGCTGGGCGCCGCCTGGTGGACGACATCATTGAGCCAGCGGAGACGCGAAGATATCTGGCACAGGCCCTGGAAGCGTTGCACACGAAGAGGGAACTGCGGCCGCCCAAGAAACACGGGCTGATTCCTCTTTGATGGAGAGCAAATGGGATTGTTCGTCGAACAGAGTGGATTCAATACCGGGTACTGGGTGATCGCCGCAGTACTGGTGCTCGCCGGTTGGGCCGTGATGTACGTCGCGTCGCGGCGTGCCCTCAAGCGAGCGCTCGAGGAGTTGCGTCGCGAATCGGAGATGCGGATTCGCACGCTCGAGGCTGAGGTCCGCTCCGCTGTGCAGGCTGCATCGCTGGTCGGCAGCGGGGCAGTAGTGACCGCACGCCCGGCGGCTCAATCGCTGATGCCGAACCGCGAAGAAGAAATCACGCCCGAACTGCTCCTTGTGATCGCAGCAGCCGTGACTGCGTTTCTGGGAAAGAAGGTCCGGGTTCGTTCTGCGAGATTGCTTCCGAACCCTGAGATTTTCAGTGCCTGGGCGCAGCAAGGCCGAGTGTTTGTGCAGGCGTCCCACAATCTCGCCCAGCGGGGACACTGAGGTTGTTGCTGGCCGAAGGAGAGTCGACGTTGAAGCTGCAGATTGGGATCGACGGAAAAACCTACGAGGTCGAGGTAGAGGTCATCGACGATGACTCCGGTGTTCGTGCCCCTGGATATTTGCCGCCTCATCCGATTCCCATGACCGTACCGTCTGCTCCGGTTCCAGGCGCTCCGAAACCGCCGCCGGCAACGGGCGGCAATGTGGACGAATCCAAGGTTTGTCACAGCCCCGTGGCGGGAGTGGTATTGCGGGTCAACGTGCAGCCGGGCCAACAACTCCAGCCGAACGATATGATGATCGTGCTCGAAGCCATGAAGATGGAAACCAATGTCACTGCACCCGTAGCGGGCCAGGTCAAATCGGTGAACGTTCAGCCGGGTGATGCGGTGAAAGTTAATCAGATATTGGTGCAGTTCGAGTAGTGCCGGTCAGTGTGCAAAGTCTCCGCGCCGCGTTGGCCTTTCCCTTAGCCGGCCGCTCTACGCGCGAGCATCAGCGTTCCTCTCGGGCCATTTTCCACAGATCTCTGAACTCTTGCGCATGCCTGTAAGCACATGAGCATGGTGCATGGGTCACATCACTTCTTAACGGGAAGCGGTAAAAAGGAGATGCAGCCGGAGGTGCCTATGATACGTAGCGCAGTAGCCATATGGAAGGGAAGCCCGGCCATTGGCGAAGGCCTGGTTTCCACGTCGAGCGGAGTGATGTCCAACGCTCTGTACTCGTTTGGATCGAGTACCGGCAACGAGCCTTGCACCAGTCCTTCGGAAATGCTGGCGGCAGCAGTTGCTTCGTGCATGTCGCTGATGATGGCGCAGGAATTCGCGAAGGTCGGCCTCAAAGCGGAGCAGATTAAGACAGAATCTGTGTTGACTTTGCAGGAAAAAAGAGGGCATTGGGACGTGGCAAGAATCGAGCTGACCGTTCATGCCTGCTTGCCCCACATGGACGAAGAAACCTTTCACAAGGTGACCCGGAGTGCAAGAGCACAGTGTCCGATTTCTCGCGCGCTCAACGTGCCCATCAAACTAACGGCCACGCTGGAGACGATTGAGCACGCAGCGGCTGTCTAGCAAGACTAGCTTAACCGGTGACGCGAGCGTATCAGCGGATAACCGTGTCCTGACGTCGTATGAGGTGAAGACAATGCGAGGAGTAGTGAAAGACAGAACGGTTAGAGGTCGGATGGTTAAAGCCAAGGTGGGCGAACGCGAGAAATTGGTCTGCAAGATTTGCGGCAAGCCCGCAACCGATATGGTAGACGGAGAGCCCAGCTGTGCCGATCACCTGGGGTTGGTGTACGAGAACCAACTGGAAGACTATACCCGAGCGCATCAAGGAGAGAGTCAGTAGCGGACGGCTATGCCTCTAAGCGCACGCGGCGATGCGTTCAGGGATGGAAGGGAGCGATCTCCATTTTTGCGTACGGTGGCTACCCAGGTGTAAACATCCGATTCGAGTGGTATTCGGGAAACCGTCAGACAAGAACTCCGCACACGGAGTTCGACGAGGACCTCCCACGGCGTTCGCGACTGCTGACACTTCTTCCTACTATTGAAGGCCCGAGTTGTTCAGTCCCTGATAAATAAACAAACCCGCAATCACAAGGATCATGACCCCCGAAACCGCGCCCAGGATCTTGACCAGGGGCGTGATCCGGTTCACCTTGGTGAGAATCTCGGTCTGCTCCACCTGCATGTGAGTGTCGGATTCGTTGAGAAACAGTTGATCGTCCTCATGCATTGTGAGTGTGCTTCTGTAGATGAGGAGGATGATCAGGATGGCCGTCAGAGCGCCCCACACAGTTAGGAGCCACATCATGGGAGACATATGCCACCTCGGCACTGATGTCGAGCCGGTCCCGCCGATTCCCATCCGGGTACAGGTTCTAAGCTTTTCAGAACCGGTCTCGGGGAAAGGCCCTTGTCACGGGAATTATAGCCCCGATTGCCGGTGCAAACGCATAGATTTCGCGCAATGCGACCGCAGCCGGGAAAGAGACATCTAAGCAAGCTGATACCTGTGGTTGACCCGTAACTTCAGGCACATCAATGCCGTAAGGTTTTGTCCATAACCGGGACCACTTTGGTATAATCTGAAGCTGTAGAGTCAAGGAGATACGAATGGCGACGACAACCACCCCAGAAGTGAAACCCAAGACTGCTCCCATCAGCCTTACGGCCAACGCGGTCGCGAAAGTGAAAGAGATTATGGCCCAGCAGAATCCCGTTCCCGCAGGTTTGCGGGTCGGAGTGGTCGGGGGCGGTTGCTCCGGCTTTTCCTATTCCATGTCGTTCGAAAATAGCTCCGGCATGATGGACAAGACTTTTGATATGGACGGGCTGAAGGTCTATGTCGATGCGACGTCGGTCATGTATCTCAACGGCTGCATCGTGGATTACGTGGAAACGTTGGAAGGCGCTGGCTTCAAGTTCGAGAATCCGAACGTGAAGAGCACCTGCGGTTGCGGCTCCTCGTTCAACGTCTAGAATTTTCCGACAAAATATTTTGCAGAAGAGCCTCGAGAAATCGAGGCTCTTTTGGTCTTATCGCAAACTGGACTGGTTCGTTGTCGACCTTGCAAGGAAGACCTACTGCTGGTCTTGAGGCGGCTGACTTGGAGGCGGGGGTTGGGGAGGCGGTTGGTTCTGAATGCCTTGAGGTCCCTGGATTCCCTGCATGCCCGTAATCCCAACCGGTCCATTCGGAGCGCCGGCAACACCTGGTTGAACGGGGGCTACAGCTCCCTTGAGCGGGGGTTGTGCGGGAGTATTCAGCAGTCCGCCACGATCAGAGCTTGGGTCATAGATAAACTGCCAGTCTTTGTAGTGGTTCTTCTTGTTGAACACGCGGATCGTTTCTTTTTCGCTAGTGCTCACCACCCCCACGATGGGACCGCCGCCAAACACTTGTCCCGAAGGAGAACCGAAGCCTCCACTGCTGGAAGTGGAGGAAAAGGCTCCCGAAGCAGAGGAAGAAGTTCCGGGCGTGGAGGAACTATCTCCAGTGCCTGCCTGCGAGGAACCCGAGACCGGTAACCCAGCCGGTCCGTTCGGTTGAGCGGCGATCATCGCTCCGGCCATCGCAGCATTCGCCAGATTCTGAGCGTTTGCGCCCCCCAACGCGGCCATGCCGGCGGGAGTGGCACCGGCAATCCCCGGCCCGAATGTCATCCGCACTTCGCCGAAATGAAGTAGTTTGAAATCCTGTCCAGTAATCGGATCCTTATAGCGCTTTCTCAGGAAGCGCATATTGTTGGTGCTTTCCAAGTCCTCGATTCGGGTGGGATAACGACCGAACTTCTTGAAATATTTCTTCACGGCACGCGCGTATTGCACCCCCCGGTGGATGAGCTCGTCTTCCCGGTCGCGACGAATCCGAAACGAGATCAAGGGTGCAGCGATCGTTGCTGCAATCGCCAGCAGCGATACCATAAGCATGAGGGTGATTAAGATGTAGCCGCTTTCCCGGCGGGAAATGCGAGAGGTTCGTCGCGATTTCAATGGTGGCTTCACTCTTGTTCCCAAGCTGGCGTTTGCTAGCTATCCCTGTGTCAGAGGAATGCTCTGCCGGTTGTTGTTGATCACGTCTTCGACCAGCACGGACTGCGATTCGATGTGCACGATTCTGTATCGACGGTCGACGACGTCTCCTTCTCCCGCAATGAACACGTCTTCCCCCTGGGAGAGGAAAATTCTCTTCGGTTGACCCGGCTTACTGGCAAAACCAAAAAACTTCAGGTTGATCGGTGGAGGAGGGGGCGGCGGTGGCGGGGTATTGCTTTGGGCGTGCTTGTCCGTAACCCCAGGGCCTTTAGGCTGAGGAATGACTACATCCTCATGCGCCACAAAAATGTTCCGGCCTGAGCCGGCGTATTTGATATCTTCGCTCTCCTTCAACAGATTCAAGTCCAGGGTGGGATCGAGCCTGCGTGCCAGTGTCCGTGCTGCTTTGCCTGCACTTGGGGTCCGTCGCCCTTTGGGTTGGCTGGCTGGTTCGGCAGCGACACTAGGTTGAGTGGTATTCGCGGCCGCCGGGGAACCGGAGAGATCGATGAGTTCATACACAACCAAAATGATGGCAACGACTCCCAGCGCGGCAGCCCAGATCAGTTTGGTCCGATTTTCCGCTCCCAGCTTCAATTACGCACCTGTCCTGAGATAAGTCTCGAGCTTCACGCCGAGTTTGACGGGACCGTTCTGTTCCCCGCCCAAAGCCACGCTGTCGACGACGACGAAGATCTTCTGCCGCTCCAGTGCATTCAGGAACTTGACCAACTGGAGATAATCGCCGGAGAGTTCGGCCTCAATGGTGACAGGCCGTAAGCCGACATCAATGGGATCTTCGGCCTTGTACCTGACCGAGCCTATTTTCACGCCGTTTTCTGCAGCCACTTTCCCCAATTGATCGGAAATGGAAGAGTCTTGAGAGGTGAACCGGTCTTTATAAAAATCGCTGATCTGCCGACTCGCAAGCGCGACCTTCTTATCCATGCCGCGCAGCGGTTCCACCTGCCGCGTCTTTTGCTGCAGATCTTGCCAGAGTTGATCGAGTTCCGCGCGACGTGACTGCGAGGAACCGACCAAGGGAGACAGCAGCACGACCGCCGCAACCAGGTCTACACCGGCCATGGCGATGAGCGCGATCTTTATTTTGCGTCGGGCTTCGCGCAAGTCTGGCATTCGTTCATACTTCCTTTCGAGAGTTCCGGCACATACAGCGCGCTGATGTCGAAGGTGACATTATCCCCGCCAATGCCGCTTAGTTGCTGTTCCTGAGTAATCTGGGTCTGCTGGAAATGTTCGGACGCTTCCATCTTCCGCACCAGATCCAGGGCGCGCTCCCGCGACTCCCCGGCCACTACCAGCTTGAGCTCCAGTTGGTTGCCCGGGGTCATTTCAGGACGAATCGCAACTACATGGAGCCGGGGTGGCATCACGCGTTCCAACTCCTCGAACACTTTGGTCCAGGAGAAAGCCTTGCGCTGAATCAACGCGTTAAGAAATTGTGATTTGTCCCGCGTGTCACGGTTGGCCGGCAGGTTGAGAAACGCTTCCGCTTTCGTTCTCTCCTGGTCGCGCTCGGCGATCTGACTCTTCAGCTGACTGATTCTCTCGCGGTCTTTGCGAGCATATACAAAGCCCGACACCGCTAACGACAGCAGCGCGAGAGTGACGATGCCGGCGAGCACCACGGCACCACCCCAGCGCAACCAGAAGCCGCGCGGATCTTCATAGGGATGAGTCGCGAGATTGATGTCGAGCCGCATGCTAAGAAAGCAGTGCCCCCACCACCCCGGCCATCCTCCACTCGGGACCGAGAATCCCGAACTCCGAGCCCAACTGCGCGGTGCCCACCAGTTCCTGTACCTCGGCGCCGGTCTGCGCCCGCAAGGCGGGAAGCAGCTCCGAATGTCGGAAGCCCGGCAACAAAAATCTGTTCAATATTCAGGTGGTAGGTATCCTGGAAAAAACACCACCGAGGGATAAACCTCTTCGGCCAGCTGTTCGCCGGTAATGGCCACGCCTCGGCGTTTTCCAGGGTGCGGAACAGAAGAATCTGTTGCTTGTCGAGAATGGCAATGCTGGTGGTGCGGGCGTCCACTTTGACCACCAGAGTCGGGCGCGGCGCATCGGCCGCCCCAGAGCCGCCAGCATGGAGGGCAGCACCACGCCGGGGCTGAAACCCGCTTCACGAAACGCGGACTTCGTATTCCTCCATCACGCTGATTAGCGCGACCGCGGCAATCACCCGCAGACGCCTGCGAAGGGTGCGCGTGGTAGGAAACCTTGGCCTTCTCGACATCGAAGGGCAGCGATTTTTTCAGCCGGAAGCGCACCACGCGATTCGGCTTCCTCCGCTTTCGGGGAAGGGTCTCGAAGTCGAGCAGGACGACGCGCACGGCGGCGTCGGGCAGTAGGGCAATCACGTCCCTGGAACCGTTTGCGAGCTGCCCAGCGTGTCGCTGAATGCATCTGCGCGTACAGCGTCCCGGTCCCGCAGGTTGGCTTCGGTCAGGTCGGGCACTACGCTGCCGGGCGCCAGCTCGTGCGCGGCGCAAACTCCACGGACTCGCCGAGTCTGCAGAGCCCGGCCGGCCAGCACACGGTCAGCGGAGATTTCGCAGGCCAGCTTGGGCTTCGGCTCCAGAACTGGAGTGACTGCTCATGCCGGACTGGTTAATTATAAGAAACACCGAGTTTATGGATGCAAAAACCTTACGACTCGTCAACGCAATAGCTGGAAGAGCACTATGACCACATCGTCCCGAGATGGGTGTGACCATGGGGACTGCTTCGCCTGGCTAACGCATGCCTCGATAAACGTAACCTTGTTGATCTCCTTCAGCGTCGTCATGCCCAGTCGAACTTTGTCCAGCGCAGACTCGCGCAGGAAGCGCATGCCTTCTTCGCGCGCCGCCCGGCGAATCTCCGAAGTCGGCTTCTTGCGCCAGAATCATCTCGCGAATGCGGTCGCTCAAGTCCAGCAGTTCATGGATCGCGGTTCGGCCGCGGAAGCCTGTTCCCGCGCACTCAATGCAGCCTTGGCCTTCGTAGAAAGAAACCTTGCGACCACTGCGCAGGATCGAGTCCGCTGGCCTCGAGCACCTCGGCGGGATAATGCACCACCGTGCGGCAGGAGTCGCAGATCAGGCGCACCAGCCGCTGCGCCAGAATGCAGTTCAGCGCCGAAACAAAGTTGTAAGGTTCCACGCCCATGTTCAGAAAGCGTCCGATCACGTCTACCACGTTGTTGGCGTGGACCGTGGTGAAGACCAGGTGGCCGGTAAGCGCGGACTGGATGGCGATCTGCGCGGTTTCGGTATCGCGGATTTCGCCGACCATGATCTTGTCGGGGTCATGGCGCAGAATCGAGCGCAGTCCGCGGGCGAAGGTCAGGCCCTTTTTTTCGTTGACGGGAATCTGGGTGATGCCGCGAATCTGGTATTCGACCGGGTCTTCAATGGTGATGATCTTGTCTTCGTCGGTCTTGATCTCGTTGACCGCGGCGTAAAGCGTGGTGGTCTTGCCGCTGCCGGTCGGGCCCGGTGACCAGCACCATGCCGTAAGGTTCGTTGATGTAGCGGCGGAATTTGCGCAGATCCTCTTCGTCAAAGCCGACCACATCGAGGACGAGCTTCTGGAACTTCTCGCTCATCGATTCTTTGTCGAGCACGCGGAGGACGGCATCTTCGCCGTGAATCGAAGGCATGATGGAAACACGGAAATCGATGGGCCGCTCGGGCGTCCGTACTTCACGCGGAAGCGGCCGTCCTGCGGTACTCGCCGCTCGGAGATATCCAGCTCGCTCATGACCTTGATACGGGAAATGATGGTCGAATGATGCTCCTTGCCGATCGGCGGCATGGCCTGCGTAAGCACGCCATCGATGCGGAACTTGATGCCCACCGAGTCGTCCCGGGTCTCGATGTGAATATCGCTGGCCCGCCGCTGCAGCGCGGTGAAGATGGTGGTATCGACCAGGCGGATGATCGGGCTGATGTCGCCCCTGCGCGGTCAGCCGGTCGATGGAGATGGTTTCGTCCCGCCGGTTTCGTCTTCTCGTGAATGACGTCGAGAGTGAAACCTTCGCTGGCGTCTTCCAGCACGCGCTTGGACTGCTCGGTCTTCTTGAGAATCTCGCTGATCTGCTGAGGGTCGAAACTTTGGTGACGATCCGCTTGTCGCAGTAGCAGGCTGATCTCGTCAATCATCATCAATTGGCTGGGGTCGGCGATGGCGATGGCTAAACGGCCATCGCGCGTCTCCTCCAGCGGGACGAAGTTGTAGCGGAACATCAGGTGCACAGGGATTTTCTTGAACAGATCGTGGTGCAGCTGAAAGTCGTGCAGATCGACAAACTCGCAGCGATAACGGCGCGCGACGTCCGCGCTCTTTCCAGTTCGTCGGCGGCGTTGCCGGTCGGACTGATCGGACCGCCGTTCCCGCCGTTCACGAAGACTGATTTCTTTTCCGCCATGCCTGCCATTTCCAAACCACTTGTCCGCTGATGACTCCGCTTCCCGTGGCGTAGTGACGCAGCCAATACGCCCAATCCTAATGAATCCCGCTCGTTCCCAAGGTAAAGATCGGCATATACAGCGAAATCAGTACTCCGCCCACGAACACCGCCATAACGATAGAATCAGCAGGTTCGATCAGTGCCATCGCCGCGCCCAGCGCCGTCTGCACGTCTTCTTCGTAAAATTCCGCCACGGAATTGAGCATGGCCGGCAGAGCGCCGGTCGACTCTCCCACCTCGATCATTTCCACCGAAAGATCGGGAAAAATTTTCTGCTCTTCCAGACTCTTGGCCAGGCCTTGGCCTTCCCGCACCCGCGTCGGCTCGCTTCGCTAACGCCGTTCAAAATGCGCCGGCTGCTCATCGACGCGCCCGCGGTTTCAAGGCGACGGCACCAGCGGCAAGCCACCGGCAGCAGGTGGAAAGCATGCGCGAGAAGTTGGCGACCTGATACTTCAGCCAGATATCCCCCAGCACGGACGGCAAGAACGATGCGGTCAACCTGCTCGGCGCCGCGATCGGTCTTCTTCCACCGCCAAAGCAGGAACACCAGATCACCACACCAGCACGAACCGCGACCGGAGCGTACTGCTGGGCATTGTGCCAACCGCCAGCATGAAAACCGTGATGGCCGGCAGCTTGGCGTTCAAGTTCTAAACAGCTCGGCAAACTTGGGCACCACGTAGGTGACCAGAAAGATCGACCATGACAGGGACACAATGTACCAGCAATGCGGGATACACCAGAGACACGACAAGTTTCTTGCTGAAAGTCAGGGCCATGCGCTGGAAAGCAATGTAGCGGCCCAGCACTTCTTCCATGTTGCCGCTCTTCTCACCGGCCAGCAGCGTGGTGGTGTACATCTTCGGAAAACGCGCCTTGCGCGGCAAACGCATCCGACAGCAATTCGCCGCTCTTCACCCGGTCTCGAACATTCTCCAGCAGAGTTCGCAGATACGCGTCCTTTTGCCGCTTGATGAGCAGATCCAAGCGAAGTCAGGATCGGCAGGCCGGCCTTGATCAGGGTCAGAAACTGCTGATTGAAGATCAGGAATGTGGTGGGTCGAAGCCGACGCCGCGTGCCTAAGCCAATCTCGCCGCCAACGAACATTCCCCGGGGCTTGACCCAGTGCACCAGGTAGCCCTGCTGCAAGAAACGATCACGGACCTCCGATTCGGAGTAACCGTGTTCAATTTGTTGCAGTGTATGGCCCCGCTCGTCGGCCATTTTTACGAGAAATTCCGCCATTGTACGGTCGAATCCGTCCCCTTCCAGTCTAACATTCCACTTGATCCCATCTAGCACCAATCAGCCGCAGACAAGCCGACAGCTGTGCCGTAAGTAACTTGCTCCGGAAATCCGTAAAACCAGTACCCTGCTAACCCCCAAACCGTGCTAATGCAATAGCTTGCAAAGAATGGTTGAGAATCTCGTCCAATCGCCTACTGTCCAAAATCTCCGTCCACGGTTTCTGTCCCCGGTGGGGCCACAAAGTGAAAACGGGGCTCGGCCACGTCGACGTTCTCCTTCTGGTCGCTAAACCGGTATTCCGTGGTCGATCCGTCCGCCTGGTCTATCTGGATGCGTGCAATCTGGCTTCCAGGCGTAACCTCCAGCAGTACCTCGCTGACACGGTCCGCCAACACCCTCGGACGTCCCCGCAGGATTACATTCCCAGGTGCCGAGGTCTTTTGGTCCGGGGCCAGGGAGAGACCATCCAATTCCTTATCCAATTTCGTCTTGCCCAGCAAGAACGCTAGCGGAGATCGCAGGTCGTCGAGTTTCTTCACCACGGTTTTCCTGACCTGCCGGTCACTGGGCAGGTAGAACCACGCTTCCTTGCCGTCGCTGACAAACAGCTTTTCCCTGGGAGAACGATATTCCCAGCGCATCTTGCCGGGTTTTTTTAGCCACAGGGTGCCGGTTTCGGTCCGTTCGACGCCGGCGCCTCGAAAGGATTCTGTGAATTCCGCCTGCAACGAACGCAGCCGGTTGTAGTGCTCATCCACAGCTTTGGCCGTGGTGCGGGCATCCTGTGCCTCGACTGTGATCGCACAGCCAGCCAGAGCCAGAACAGCCACCGCTTTCATAGATGGAAAGTGCAAGCTCACAAACGAGTGGAACCACTCTCAGTCAGGCATTGTAAACAGCGGGGGAAGAACCTTGATTTACAGCAAGATGAATTCTTCGATGCCGGCGGCGCCTGTGCTTGCAATTGTAAACCCGCCGCTGCGGGTTGGCCATGGGGTCTACTCAGGTTCAATCCGTCCGGTCTGGGGCATGGCTGAAAATGCTGTACTGGTGCGAGCCACCTATCTTCTTCAGGAGCCTGCCCTCTGCCAGTAGAGGCTCCAGCAGCGGATTGTGGTAAAGGACGTAGACGGGCCGGGGAGCCTGGGCCAGTGATCGAGCCAGATTTGCAATGACCTGCCGCAACCCTGACTCGGGTAAAGGATTAAACAAGTAAAGAACCATAGGCTCTGGCGGAAACAGAAAGTCGCGCGCGTCTCCGCATATCGATTCCATGGCGAAGCACTTCTGCGCCTCATTCCTATAATTTCTCAGGTTCTCTTGTGCGGCGCGATTGAGCTCGGGCAACAGCTCGACTCCAAGTATCCGGCGGAACGGGTAATCGGAAGCCATCATTAGAACGCGGCCCTTTCCTGAACCCAGGTCGATGAAGATGAACTCCCGGTAGTCGATGTCCAAGCAGTGCAGCATTTCGTGAAAAAGCGCTGGCTCGGTGGGTTGATAGGGAGAGTGGAGTAGCCCAAGAAGCCGGGCGCGCCAGCTGACAGTAGCACTCGTCGTGTTCACTCGGTAATCCCAATCGAAGTCGGCATCGCCGTATCGCTGGCGGCGACGGGCCGGGGTAGAGTCGCGCAGAAATTGCCAACTTTCCTTCGCCAAGCTTCCCACAGAGGAGAAAAATCTATGCCGCGAACGGTGGGCCTTCCACCACTCGGAAAGCTCACGAATGAGGCTGAGCTTCGGCTCGGAGAGATCAGGCATCCTGGGAATAGTAGCTGATGCCTTTCTGCCTTGCCGGTAGACGTGCGACGCTGGCTCAGTCCGGCGGTTGCCGAAACTTGGGGGGCGGAGGTTTGTAGCCCGGAGGTAGGCCCCGTTCAATGAAGGAGAAGTGTTCCGGATTGTGGACTTCTATTCTTCCATCGGGCAGGAGCTTGTAAGGATTACCGTCGGGATCGAGCGGAATCTCGGGGAGGAGTCCAGCCGCCACCATCGCAGAGATGCTGGGAGGCAGGCTGCCGGTTTTCTCCCCGTATTGAGTGACGGCATTTTCCAAGCGGGTGACGTCCTCATCGATTTTCAGAGCGAGAAGGTGGTTATAGGCATTGGCTCGTATCTGCTTGTCGTGCGTGCTCTGGTACGTCGTGATCCATAGCATCCTGGCCATCTCCAGTTCTCCCGCGTGTTGAGCCATCTGCGCGGCAAGAATTCTCAGAAACGGATGAGCATCGGGCACATGGGATCCTCGCTCGAAAGCCTTTGCAGCATTAGGATAGTCCTTCTTCTCCGTGTAGTAGATGAATCCCAGCTGGTAATAGAGATTCCAGTCATCCGGATTGTTACGAATGCCGAATTCCATCAACTCGATCGCCTTGTCGGGCATACCACCGCCGGAGGGAGGACGAGGTGCGAGAAAATTCGCACCGAACTGATAGGCGACGAGCAGATGAGGGTCCAGAGCGGTGGTGATTTCCAGCAGCGGGGCCAGGAGATCGTACCGGTCAGAGTCGACGTTATGCTTACGGCCGAAATATTGCACGGCCCGCGTCCAATAGATATCCGCCAGCAACCCCTCGTAGCCCAGGCTCAGCCGCTTCAGGGTTTGTGGCGAGGTGATGAAGAGAACTTCTTCGAGCGTGGCACCGGTTCTTAGCTGGTCCACGCGCCGCAAGCACACGACGGACCCCAGCAGGCACACGATCAAGAGCAGGCTCGCTACCAACGTGACTGATCGCCGCGAGTTCATTTCAGATTGCGGCGCTCAAAGATCAGCACGGCGCCACACAGTGCCATGGCTGCATAGGTAAAAGCATAGGCCGTGTTGTAGAAGATCAGGTGGCCGACCACAGGCTGCTCGTGGGCAACGGAACTGATCACGTTCAGCGCGGAAAAATTCGGAACGAGATAGGCGGCGGCCGTCGCCAGCCACCGGCTAAGGCCGTGAGCCATATTGGCGAATCCGCGCAAATCCTCAGCGAAGCTACCGATCACAAATAGGGAAAACGCGAACACGGCGGAAAGCAACGGCGAGGAGAACGACGAGAACAATAGTGCCAGAGAGCAGATAATTAAGAACTGAAGCACGATGAAATAGAGAGCGACGAGTATCCAGGCATCGGGCTTGTGGAAGCGGTGCGAAACGTAAAGCAAGGCAGCAAAGACGCCAATGGCCATGAAGAATGTATTTACGACCAGCGTGCCCGCTAGGCCCAGGAATTTTCCGACAATGAACTCCCACCGTCTCACCGGCCGGGACAGAACCGTGTAGAGGGTCCGTCTCTCGATTTCTTTGGAAACCAGACCGATGCCAATAAAAATCGCGATCACCACGCCAAAGAGGGATATCGTCGTCAACCCCAAATTGATGACTACTAACTTTTCGATGTCGATGGAAATCTGGCCCACAAAGATCGCCGCGCCAGAGAGCAGCAGAGCAAAGGCGATAAGGTTGTAGAGTACGCGGTCGCGCACCGCTTCCCGGAAGGTATTGGCGGCGATATGTACAATTCTCGCGTTCATACGGTCGCCCCTGCCATTTTCTCCGTGGGCTTGAGCTTTTCGACAAAGTAATCTTCGAGCGAAGTGCGGACCGGAATCACGGAGACGAGGCGCAATCCCTCCCGCCGCAGGGCGTCAATGGTTGCGTCCTGGCGCTCCTCGGGGACGATGGCGCGAACGGTGTCCCCGGTTACGTGACACTCTGCACCCAATGCGCTCAATGAGGCCGGAACCCGTGTACCTTGCCACACGAACTCTACCCGGCTGTGTACGCTGGAAGTGAGATCCGCAACGGCTCCTACTCCACGCAGCTCTCCCTGGTGGATGATTGCCACACGATCACAGAGCGCTTCCGCGTCGGAGAGGATGTGCGTGGAAAAGAAAACTGTCTTGCCTTCCTGTTTGAGCTGCTCGATCAGGTCGCGAACCTCACGCCGCCCCATGGGATCGAGGCCCGACATGGGTTCGTCAAGGAAAACCAGCTTGGGCTCGTGCAGAATGGCCTGGGCGATGCCTACCCGTTGCAGCATGCCTTTAGAAAACTTTCGCAACTGTACACCCTTGACGTCGGCCAAGCCGACACGGCCGAGGGCCTGGCGAATCCGTTCACTGCGCTCTTTGGCAGGGACGCCGGAAAGCTGAGCGTAGTACTCGAGCAGTTCTCCAGCCGTCAGGTAGTCGTAGAAATAGGGCTGTTCGGGAAGAAATCCGATTTGCGCCTTCACGCCCGGGTCGGTCCAATCTTTTCCGAGAATCTTCGCCTTGCCTGAGGTCGGAAAGATGAGACTCATCAAAAGCTTCAGGGTCGTGGTCTTGCCTGCTCCATTGGGACCAAGAAAGCCAAAGATCTCCCCGTCCTCTACGCTGAGGTGTAGTGGGCGCAGAGCGCATTTCGGTCTCTTTTTCCAGAAACCGACACGATATATCTTTTCCAACCCCAGAATTTCAATAGCGGCCATGCTAGGAACTAAGACTGTCCAGAGAAATTATACGCACCAGTCGGGCATCGTCGGCACGGGGCCCAGGTTACGAGGGTCACCCGGGAATCAACGGTTTCACCAACCAAAGGCTACCTCAAGCCGCGAGGCTTGGGGCGCTGGGGGCTGTGAATTCGATCAGGGTTTCGCTATTAACGGTGTTGCCGGGCCTGATTGCAGATGGGCCTCAGCATTGGCGAGCGCGTCCTTGGCTCCCGGGCTGGCGGGATACATCAGCAACTCCAGTTTGTACTCATCCCGCGCGCCCGACCAGTCTCCTGTGCCTGCCAAGGCACGTCCAATACCTGTGTGATAACCAGGCGAGTTGGGCCATAGAGCGAGCCCCTTGCGCAGGGTTTCAAGTCCCTGCTGATACTTTCCCATTGCTGTTTGCGCCAAGCCCAGGTAATAGAGCTGATCCACGCGCGGCGCTCCGAGAGCCAGTGCACGCTCATAGTAATTCTCTGAGGTGTCGTAGTGGCCGAGATAGTAGGCTGCCTGGGCTGCGGAACTTAATGCCAGCGGCGAGTTCGGGTCGAGATCCACGGCCTGTTGCGAAGTAGCAAAAGCGCCCTCGAAACGCTGCTGGCGGACCAGTTCGGACGCCAGATTCAGTTTGGCGAGAACGTTGCGTGGCGCGACCGCGCAGCCGCGAGTAAACAGCACCTCGTCGTTTTCCCAGTAGAGAGCCTGGCGATAAGTGGACACAGCCAGGGCCGCCAGCAAAGCGACTGCGGCGACCATTTCCCAAATCCGAGTTCGAGCTCCAAGCCTCGGGACGATGCTGGTCCAAGCGAAGCCGATTAAGAGGGCAAACCCAACCGACGGCAAATACAGGTAGCGGTCGTGAATGTTTTCGTAGCGGGACATGAGAGTAAATACCGCCAACGCGGGAGCAAGAGTCACGATGAACCAAACACCGCAGAAGACCGGCAGTGGGGAGTTCAAATTACGCGACCACCACCACAAGGCGACCGCCGCAACCAACAGCACTAACATCGGAAGTGCGAATACGAGCAGCGGAGCGCGGATGGCAAACTCGACATCATAGAAAGGGCCGAGCCCGGCTGGCGCGATCGATTGCGACAGATAGAAGTAGATGGCCCACGGCCATGTCAGGATCGATGTCCATCGCGGAACGTCTGAAATCTGATGTGCAAGTCCGTGCAGCACCGCCGCACGGACCCCCAGATAAATCACGGCAAGAATGGCGTAGGGCGCCAACGTGGCGAAGATTCCCCTGGCCTTGGCAGACTCCGGCAAACATGACGACTGGCTGCTCTTGCTTGGCGCAAAGCAGAGCTCGTAGGCTCCGATCAAAGCCGGGACGACGATGGTTGATTCCTTTGTCAGCATGGCGCCCACGTACAGACCGAGTGAGACAGCCATCCACGCTATGCTTTTGCTTTCTTTGCGGTACTTGACGAAGCAAAGGAAGGCTCCCAGAGCGAAAACAGCCGCCAGTGGCTCTGTGACACCGGAAACCCAGGCGACCGCCTCTACCCGCGAGGGATGAAGGGCAAAGACGGCGGCAGCTACCAGAGCGCCAGTGCCATCGTCAGGGATGAGTTGCCTTGCCAGCAGGAACACCAACCACGTCACGAATAAGTGAAGGACCATTGTGGTGAAGTGCCATCCCCAGGGAGAGGTCCCGAATACTTCAAAATTGGCCAGCAGCCAGGTCAAGAAGAAGGGGCGATATAGGTTTTGTGGCTGCTCTTGCGCCTGCGCCCACACCTGATGAGTAAAGTAGCCGGGTAGAGAGTCTACTGACCTTATCCGGGGATTGTCCCTGATCTGCAAGGCATCGTCGTAGACATAGCCGAATCCCAGCGTTACGGTGTAGGCAAAACCGGTCACGAGCAGTATTACGGCCAGCCATATCCACACCGATTTTTCTGTGAGATTCGGGCTTGAGCTGAGATTTGCGGGCATCGCGTCGCCGATCAAGTCATATTAGTGTTCAAGCTGGGCCGCGAGGGAGTTCCGAATACGATTCCCATGTTAAAGCTTGAATCCCGAGTGCAGAAGGCGATGACTCCTTCTGTTGCGAGGCGATATGGGTGAAGTAGAGAGCGATCTATTGTGAGACAGGGAATGCGAGGCAACTGGGGATGTCGCCAACCGGCAGAGATCCTGACGAACCTTGCTGGGATCTCAATACGCCATCATTCGTAGAGCAGAAGTTCCGATTTCCGGTGCGACGGTACTCGATCGGCGCGGCTCCGATCGAATAACCACTGTTCAGAGTTCCGCCCCCATTTACTCCAGTTGCCAAGAAGTAATATCCGCTCTTTCCGACACCACCGGGCTTCGCGGTTGCGAGAAAATTGTCGAGCATACAGGAGTTCGATGAGGACGGCGTACATGGGGCCGCACCCCCCAAATTGTCAAGAGAATCGGCGAAGCCGGTCGTGGGATAGGCATTAAAATACGAAAACTCTGCCGACTTAATTTCTCTAATCGAACCTACCGCCGAAGCCTCGTTAGCCGCCTTACGCGCTTCCAGAAGGTTAGGGATAGCGATAGCTGCGATCACCAGAATGATGGCGATTACGATCAACAGCTCGATCAACGAGAATCCGTTTTGCCTTCGCATAACAAGTGGCTCTATTTCGGTGTCAGAACTTTCTAAGCGCACCACCTATCAAAAGCCGTTGCATTCTTCATGCCAAATGAATCGCAGACCGTACCTTTGCCACTCGAAAACTAGACGCCCGGGGGAATTGTCAAAATTATAATTCTAACGAGGCGTACCCCGTAGTTAGCAGGTATGGTTCACAGGCACCCAATCACGAACTCATTAGCGAGCACGCGCAAAACAAAAAGGAGCAGAGGATCTCTCCCCTGCTCCCGTGCCTGTAGCCCCTCCCCCGAGGCGCTAGGCCAAACAGTCTTACTGGTTAAGCGGCGCGTACGTATTCGACAAGCAGGTGTCGTGCGTATTCTCCGGGGTGGTCGACTTCGCCGTATTGGGATCGACTCGAACCACCGCGTCCTCAACCGAGCAGAAGCGGCGGATACCGCTCTGGTTCCAGTTCAAAGGCGCTGCACCCGCGACGTAGGTAGTGTTCAATCCACCCGCACCGGCGGTGCTAGCAGCGGCGATGGTGTAGCCGCTCTTACCAGAGGCGGCAGGGTTACCGTCCAGAGCCAGAACGTTATCGATCAGGCAAGCGCTGGTCGACGCCGGAGTGCAAGGTGTGGCGCCGCCGAGCGACTTAAGATCAGGCGAATAGCCGACCGTGGGATAGCTGGAGTTGTAGGTCACCATGGCCGTGTTGATGGTACGAATCGAGCTGACCGCAGAGGACTCGTTAGCCGCAATGCGCGCCCGGAGCAAGTTCGGAATTGCGATCGCGGCGATAATCAGGATGATCGCCACCACGATCAGCAACTCGATCAGTGAAAAACCCTTCTGTTTCCGCATCTCGTTTGTCCCTCTCTCCGTGTTTGACTAGCAGATGGTCGTTGTATGACCGACTCGTGACGTATGATGGCACTTTACGGGCCAGAGCGAAAAGTTACTTAGGTAAGACGTCGTGGCACCGTAAAGCACTGTGTTTTCAATTATGCCTCATCCTGAGGTCACTTCCGGGTACAGTTTATGCATTTTTCGACGATGGCCTGACTGACAAAAACCGTCTTTCGACATTGACACAGAATGTCACTGCTAAGTCGCCAGAAACCGCTCATTTTTGCGATACCACACTCCAGCCCGTCCTCCCAGGCTACTTGAGGAACGCGCCAGGCGGATTAACTTGCAATCCGGCCGTCTCGCGCCCGATGGCCTGCCTTACAATGTCCGCCGGCACAAACATGACCTCCCCTCCCGACGCACTTCACATCGATTCCGACATTTCCCGTGCCTGGTCCATTCCCTCGGCCTGGTATACCGACCCAGCAGTGCTCACTCGTGAACGAGACAAGATTTTCGCTCGCACCTGGCAAGTAGTGGGACACCATCATCAGGTTGCGGCTCCGGGAGACTACTTCACCTGTGACCTGATGGGAGAACCGCTGCTGATCGTGCGACGTAGTGACGGCAAGCTGGGCGGTTTTTACAACGTGTGTCGCCACCGGGCTGGTCCACCGGCGGAAGGCTGCGGCTCTCGCAAGCTGTTTCGTTGTAAATATCACGGCTGGACGTACGATCTGGAGGGCTCGCTCATCAGTGCTCCTGAGTTTGAAGGCGTGCAGCAGTTTGACCGTAACGAGTTTGCGCTGGCTCCGGTGCGAATCGAAGAATGGTTCAATCTGGTATTCGCTAATCTTGATCCCAACGCGCCATCCTTGAACGACAGCCTGGGCAAGTTGCGCGAACAAGCCGAGCGTTTTGATTTCCAGAATATGAAGTTCTTCGAGCGCCGCACTTACGATATGAAGTGCAATTGGAAGACTTACGTAGACAACTATCTTGAGGGCTATCATCTCCCGAGTGTTCATCCCGGCTTGAACCGTGAACTGGATTACAACGCGTACATGGTTGAGCCGCACGCGCGGCACGTTCGTCAGTGGAGTCCCATCCGAGGCGCACAGGCTGGAGATGCAACCCCTCGCCGGTACCAGGAAGCACGCGAGGACCTGACCACCGATTATTTCTGGATTTTTCCGAACTGGATGTTGAACTGCTATCCCGATAATGTGTCGCTGAACATCATCCTGCCGCTTGAGGTCGAGCGCACGCTGGCAATCTTCGAGTGGTATCTCCCGGAAGAGAATCTAGGCAGTCCCGCCGCCAAAGCGTCGGTGGCGTTCAGCGATGAGATTCAGATGGAAGACGTGACGATTTGTGAGGTCGTGCAAAAGAATCTGCGCTCACGCAGCTACGAGCGTGGACGTTTCAGCGTCAAACAGGAAAAGGGCGTGCACGCTTTCCATCGCATGTATGCAGACGCGATGGCGACGCGATAACGTGTTTGCCGGAGGGCATCTGCTCTTCCGCGGGCGACTAGAAGCTTAAGAGAAAGGAGTTCATCATGGGTAGTCTCGCTTTATTGCAGTCCCTCAAAGAAGGTGTTCTCAGCCAGGCCAGCGTGAAAACGATCTACGGTGAGCCGATCGCTGCACAAGGCAAGACGATCATTCCCGTGGCGAAGATTCATTACGGATACGGCGCCGGGGCCGGTACGGGCGGAGTAGGCGATTCCACCGCCAAAGGCGAAGGTGGGGGTGGGGCCGGTGGTGTTCGAGCAGTCCCCATCGGCGTCATTGAGGTGAGCGAACAGCCTACTCGGTTCATCCCGATCACCGATCGCAAGAAGCTAGGTGGGGCTGTGATGTTCGGTATGGGATTGGGAATGTTCCTGGCTTGGCGCCGCCGCCGCTGAGCGCCGGTTCTCCGAATCAGAAAAGGACTACACCGCCTTGATCAGAAGGCAGGTGACGTCGTCATGCTGCGGCGTGTTGCCGACGAAGGTATCCAGGTCGGCCATGATTCGACGCAGCAATTCTGTCGGCGTGGCTCCGGTTCCGCCTTCTAGCAAGTTGACCACCCGCATCTCGCCATATTCTTCACCTCGGCCGTTGACTGCTTCGACCAGCCCATCGGTAAAAATCACGAGCCAGTCACCGGTCTGAAGACTGGCAGTGCCCGATTGATAGGTTGCTTCGGGCTGTATTCCAAGGGGAAGGCCGCCGGCTTCGAGGCGTTCCATCGCGCCGGAAGCGTGGCGGAGCATAGGCGCATTGTGACCCGCGTTGATATACGAAAAGGTTCGGCTGACGGGGTCAAACTCCGCCAGAAATGCAGTAGTGAAACGCAAGCCTCCGCTGCTGTTGGTGCAGGCGTACAGGTTCATTCCCGAAACCAGTTCGGGGAAAGAACAACGGGTGGTGGAGAGGGTCTTGAGGCTGGCTTGAAACGTGGCCATAAGCATCGCGGCAGGAATGCTCTTGCCGGCCACGTCCGCGACAGCGAGCAGGAGCCGATCTTCTGGAGGCGTAGCGCCGGGCCGGGGAAAGACGTCGTAGTAATCTCCAGCCACGGTGTTTGCCGGCCGGGTGACATAGTCGATCTGGATGCCCGGCACCTGGGGCGGTACGCCGGGCAGCAACCACACCTGAATTTCGCGCGCAATCTCAAGGTCGCGCTTCATTACCACGCGATCCGCTACTTCGAGCATCAGGAGGAGAAACAGCAGCAGGCCGCCATAGACATGGAGGTCAAGCTCCGACACTTGCACGTCACCGGCTTTGTCCTTGTAGGTGAAGCCGCCTGCTGGAAAGAACAGCAGGATCAGAGCCAACAGCAGAAGCACGCGTCGGGCCGGGGACAGTTTTTCGAGGATCGCCCAGAACAGCTGCTTGGTCTTCTGCCAGAACCGACTCTGGACGGGGGCTTCGGCGCTGGTTACATGCAGATCACGTGAGTAAAGGCGATAGCTGGAGCGCGCATCCTTTTCGAATTGCGACCAGAGTTGATTGAGTTCGAGCCCTTCGGTGACGCGCCGCCAGAATCGATCGAGCTTCTGCGTTAGTTTCTCAGCGGGCTGGCCGGCTGGTGGGGAAGTGGAATCCATGGAAGGAAGAAATTATAGATGACGGTGGGCTCCTCACTTCGCACCTAGAACAAAGTCATCTGCTCCTGTTCCAGCGCTTGCGGCAGAGGATAGGCCCTCTTGCTGTATCGGCGGTACTCATCGCCGATTCCGTACTTCTTCCGTAGGCTGGCCATGAGTTGCGAAATCCGCTTGCGATACGACGTCGGCAAGAACGCGCTGTCGCGGAAGCGTTGCTCATAGCTCGTGACGAGATGAGGGAAGTTCTCGCGGAGAAACGGCAGGAACACCGCTGCTGAGCACGGCTTAAGAAAGAGAGGGTTTGCGTAGATATAACGCGCACCGGCCTGGCTTGCGGCACACACGAGAGCGTCGAGATCTTTGGGTGAATCCGTAATTCCGGGCAACACCGGGGCGCAGATCACGCCCGCACGAACTCCGGCGGCGTTGAGTTGCTGAACGGCTTGTAGGCGCAAGTCCGGCCGCGGGGCACGGGGCTCGAGAATTCTTGCGAGATCGGTGTTGACGGTTGTCACCGTGAGATTGATGAAGAGCTGGTTATGCTCTGAGATTCGCTGGAGGATATCCGTGTCGCGCAAGACCAGGCTCGATTTCGTAACCACGCCGATCTCGAGACCGCGATGCCGGGCCAGTTCCTCCATGATCGCGCGCGTGACTTCATACTTCTTCTCGGCGGGTTGGTAGGGGTCGGTGGCCGTGCCGATCGCAATCTCTTCGCCCGGCTTGACATGCCGGAGCTCTTGCCGCAACAGGTCAGCGGCGTGCTCCTTCACGTAGATCTTCTGCTCGAAGTCCACTCCGTTACGGAGTTCCATGAACTCGTGCGTATAGCGTGCGTAGCAGTACTTGCAGGCAAACTCGCAACCGCGGTAAGGATTGATGGTCCAGGCAAATGGCATACGAGCGCCAGTGCAACGATTCAGCAAAGAACGAACGGTAAGAGTGAAGTATTCGACTTCGTGCCCCTGACGAATGGACTCGCCGTTGGCTGCAAGCCGGGCAATTCCGACGAGAGGTTTCTTCTCGAGCTGGGGGAGAAGGGGAGGAGAGGCCATGTCGTATTCGTCTTTTGTTCGCCTATGATATGCCCGCGTGACCCGAGGGTCAAGAGACAGCTGGGAAAACAACCGGGCGGGATATGAGAGGTTCTTCGACGTAATGGTGACCTCTGGGCACCACGCAGGGCGCGAAACCACTGAAGAATGCTTGCCGTTCTGCCGATACTCGATTCTGTGTTGCTGCCAAAATTGGGATAAGGAGATAACGCATGTCATTGAACTGTTGGGAATTCAAGAAATGTGGCCGGCAACCCGGAGGCGCAAAGGCTGGGGAACTCGGAGTATGTCCGGCGGCAGTCGAGGCCCGGGTCGATGGCACCAACCGCGGCACAAACGGAGGACGGTCCTGCTGGGCAATTGCTGGGACTCTGTGCGGAGGAAAGGTTCAGGGCATATTCGCAACAAAGCTCGCGAACTGCAAGGAGTGCGAGTTTTATACGCTGGTGACCAACGAGGAAGGCCCGGCCCTTGCCAGAGTTCGTGACGTACTAACCAAACTGTCCTAGGCCAGCCCCGAGAACTGGCTAAGCGCGCTAACTCCCGACCAACTGCAGTCGGAGCAGGATAAGCCACGCAGAGCCCAAGATCAGCGCGGCACCGCCCACGATATAAAGCGCGGACTCCAGACCGAGACGCCGCAGCACGTCTCGCTGGCTACGCCACGAAATAAAGAACGGCTCGTCCGGTCGTCCCCTCATCAGGACCATCGGCGGCGACAGATTAAACTCATTCGCCGACATCATGCGCTCAGCTCTACGAGCTTGACTGGAGCCTAGCGGGGGGAGATCGATGGGAAGGGCCGCACGCCTTTGCAGGTCCGCTGCCGCGCCGCTCATGAACGCCGAGCCGGGCGGAGGGGACTCGCTGGATCCGGAAACGGGAGGGAACTCTACGCCAGGATTCTCCCGTACGGTACCGAACGCGAACAACCGGTCACGCGGTTGAATGCAGTATTCCGCAAGCTTCGCCGGCCTCTCCCCTAACAATCCGCGGCGCCCGAGAAAGTGGCGGATCGAGCCTGTGACTGCTCCCAGCGAAGATGGGCTCGTCAGCTCTTCCGCGAACGTCTCTTGGAGTTCGAGCTCTGCTCCGCGAGGATCGATCAGAAGTTGACCAGTGCCGTCGTCGAGAAAGAATGGCACGCACAAACTTTCTTCGCCGACTTTCTTCCAGCTGGTTTTTCCCTCGGAACCTGATCCTTCCCAGGCTACGGCGCGATAGTAGTAGCAATCCAGTTCGGAGAGCGGAGATATCAGCGTGTAAGGTCCGACGGCGGTGCCGGCTACTTCCACCGAGCCGAGCGAAACTCCGCGAACCGAAGATGTGGGCGTGTCGAGAATGCGTTCGCGCTGTTGCAGCACGCGAAACCCGCGATAGAAGACAAACCCGCCAGCTGCCATGCCGATGAGTGCCCAGACCGCAGGCTCCGCCACTAGCGATATCGGGTTTAGCGTTGCGCTCAATCCCGGGTTTTCTCCAGGTTGCTCGCTGCAACGAGAGCAGGCAGACTACTGACTTGAGTTTCCGGGCGGTCCCGGTTTTTGCGCAGGTTCGCCCGGCGGCGGAGGAATGGTGATATCGATTGGTGTCACGGTGCCCAGCGAGGATAGCGGCTTGTCGAACTCACCTGTATTACCCACCACCAGAACCGCAAGCTGATCTTTGTGTACATACTTAGTGGCGACGCGCGCTACATCCGCAGCCGTGACTTTCTCAATGCCCGTACGATAGCGCTCCAGAAAGTCTGCCGGGTATCCATAGAATTCGTACGCCATGCGCTCGTGAAGAACTTTTTCGGGCGAGTCGAAGTTAAAGATGAACGAATTGAGGATGCCATCCTTGGCACGCTTGATCTCTTCGTCATTGATCGGATTCTTCTGCAGATCGTCGATATCCTCGTACAGCGCCTGAATCGCTTCCACCGTGCTCTGGCTCTTGGTCCCAATGGCCATGCGAGTGATGCCGACGTGATCGTAGGCAGTGCCGACACCGCCGCCGACTCCATACGCCAGACCGCGCTTGGTTCGAATGTCTTTGAACAGCCGCGAGGAGAAACCGCCGCCGAAGGCCTCATTGAACACTTCGACCGCGTAGTAGTCAGGGTTGTCGCGGCGAATGCCCAGGGCCACCATGCGAATGTTGCTCTGGTTCACGTCTTTTTTCTCGACCAGATAGTAGCCAGGCTTGGCCGGATGAAACGCAATGTCTTGCTTCTTCGAGGCAGGACCCTTTGCCCACGAGCCGAACGCTTCGCGCAGCTTCGTTTCCATGACGGCGGAGTCGAAATCGCCGGTGACCCCGATAATCATGTTGTTGGGGTAGACGTGCTCCTTGTGCCAGTTGAAGAGATCCTGCTGAGTGATCGCGGCGATTGTGGCGTATTCGGGCACGCGGGTGTAGGGATTGTCGGGGCCGTAAGCCAGTTTCTGCGCTTCGCGGGAGACGATTTCCGAAACATCATCGTTGCGGCGCGAAATGGAATCGAAGGCATTCTTTTGGGACAGGTCGAGTTTGTCGGCGCGGAAGGCGGGGTCCTTCAGCAGGTCGACAAAAACCTTGAAGACATCGTCGAAGTCACCCTTGAGGCATGACAATCCGATGGTGGTCGAGTCCCCGCCACCGCTGGTTTCAACCTTGGCAGCGCGCGCTTCAAGGAAGTCGTCGAGTTCGTCGCCGGTCTTGCTCTTGGTGCCGCCGGTGCGCCACACGTCGCCATAGATGTCAATGAGTCCGGCCTTGCTTGCGGGTTCCTCGCGTGAGCCACCGCGGATGCGCGCCGTTCCACCAATCAAGGGGAGCTCGTGATCTTCCTGCAGGAAAAACACCAGCCCATTGGGCAGGACGATGCGTTTCGGCTCCTGCGGCTTAAATGCCGGAAGAGGCGGAATCTTGATCTGCTGCCATTCGGCGGTTTGTGCTGCTGAGGGCAGCGCAGCCGTGAGCGCGCCAAGGATCAGTAGAGGCAGCGCGAAGTGGAAAGAGAGCCTTTTCATTGCGCACCTCCCTGCGAGCCGGCAGAAGCAGGCATCGTCGTCTCAATGATCCCTACGGTGCGATTCTCCGGGACGAAGGTTGCGTTGGCCACACGCCGGATATCGGCTTTGGTCACCTGGTCGATGCGATCGACGGATCGAAACAGTTCTCGCCAGTCGTCGTAGCGGGACTGGTAAGCGCCAATCTGGAGCGCCAGACCCTGGTTGTCGGCGAGACCACGCAACAGGTCGGCCTTGGCGCGAGTCTTGATCATCTTGAGTTCTTCGTCGCTAATGTCTTCCTTCTTCAACCTTTCGATTTCGACGTGAATAGCGTCCTCCATCTCTTTTGTAGTGTGGCCCGGGAGGGGGAAGGCGTAGAAGGCGAAGAGGTGCGGATATTTATTGCCGGGCAAGCCGGAGAATCCAGCCGAGTACGCCGCAATTTTCTTGTCACGCACCAGGGCACGGTAGAGTCGCGACGTGCGGCCGTTCGAGATCAGGTCCGCGATCGCGTCATAGACCGCGTCGTCCTTGCTGCGGTAGTCGGGCCGGTGATAGCCCTCGAGATACAGGGGCTGCGATTGGTCATGCAGGACGACACGGCGCTCTGAATTCTGAGGTGGCTCGGTGGTGGTGCGCTCGTCCGGAGCGGGGGCGGAAGGAATGCGCCCAAAGTATTTCTCGATCACCGGCATGGTCTCGCTGGCTTTGACGTCACCCACTACCGCCACTACCATGTTCGACGGAATGTAGTATTCGTGGAAAAAATGCTCCGCGTCGGTGGCAGAAAACGTATTCAGGTCCGACATCCATCCGATCGTGGGTCGATGGTATTCGTGCGCCTGAAACGCCGCCGTCACGAACTGTTCCAGCAAGCGTCCAACGGGATTGCTGTCGGTGCGCATGCGCCTCTCTTCGATCACGACGTTGCGCTCCTTGTAGAATTCGCGCATGACGGGCTGGATGAAGCGTTCCGATTCCAGATAGGCCCACAACTCCAGCCGGTTCGACGGGAACGAATAGTGATAGCCGGTTTCGTCGTCGTTGGTAAAGGCATTCATGCCCTCGCCGCCTTCCTGCTCGACGATCTGGCCGAACTCGTTGGGCTTGACATATTGATCGGCTGATTTGATCGCGTCCTGCCAGGCTTTCTGCAGGTCTTTCAATTTCTGACCGTTCCGTCCCGCCGGCTTGTCGCGCTCCGCGATGTAAGCGGCATAGGCCGTTTCTACCTTCGCCAGCGCGATCTTCTCGGCAGGGTAGTCGGTCGTGCCGATTTTGTCGGTGCCCTTGAAGGCCATGTGTTCAAACATGTGCGCCAGACCGGTCTTGCCCAGCGGATCTTGTGCGGAGCCGGCGTCCACGTGAGTGAAGAAGGAAAAAACCGGTGCCTCAGGCCGCTCGCAGATCACCACAGTCAACCCATTCGCCAGTTTCTTGACGGTGATTCGCTTCTCGAAGGAAGCCAGATCCTGAGCTGCAGCCAGCAATGACCACAGCAGGCAAAAGAGAACCAGAGCAGATGAACTTCTAGAAATGCGCCTTCTCATCAGACCTCCACACGGTTAGCAGCCAAATATCGGGAGAATTTTGAAGTTACGTGGCGGGAAGGGAAGTTGTCAAACCGCGGCAGGACCTTGGGAGGGCACGCACGCTGCACGCCGGCGCAACTATACTAGACGCCTTTACATCTCATTAGCCTCGCGATGATCCAGGGGCGAGGCAGGCGAGGGATTCGTGGAGACTGGCCAAGTCGTCGATATCGAGGGCAGGCACCTGAAACTTTCGAATCTCGACAAGGTTCTTTATCCAGCCGCCGGATTCACTAAAGGCCAGGTCATCGATTATTACGCGCGCATCGCGCCGGTTCTGCTGCCACACTTAGCCGGACGCGCACTGACCATGAAGCGCTACCCTGGGGGCGTGGATGAAGAATACTTCTACGAAAAGAATGCGCCCAAGCACCGGCCTGACTGGGTGAAGACGGCTCCGGTCTGGAGCCGGCATAACCGGCGCAACGTCGACTTCATCCTTGCCGAGGACCTTCCCACGCTGGTTTGGCTGGCGAATCTGGCGTCGCTCGAATTGCATCCTTCGCTCTCACTGGCTCAGGACGTCAAATGTCCGACGATGATTGTCTTCGATCTCGATCCTGGGCCGCCGGCGAACATTGTTCAGTGCGCACAGGTCGGCGTGTGGGTGCGCGATATTTTCGGCCACTTCGGCCTGCAGAGTTTTCCGAAAACGTCAGGATCGAAGGGGCTTCAGATCTATGTGCCCCTCAATACTCCAACGACCTACGAAAAGACCAAGCCTTTCGCCAACGCAGTGGCCCGCTTGCTCGAGCACGAGCATCCGGGCCTCGTCGTTTCCGACATGAAGAAGGAAGTTCGTACGAACAAAGTGTTCGTGGATTGGAGCCAGAACGACGAACACAAGACCACTGTATCGGTCTACTCGCTTCGAGCGCGTGAACACCCAACGGCGTCGACGCCAGTAAGCTGGTCCGAGGTCGAAGCGCTGGTGAAGAAAAAGGATCCGAAGATGCTGGTGTTCGAGGCTCCCGAGGTTCTGAGGCGGGCAGAAAAGTTGGGTGATCTGTTTGAACCGGTGCTGAAGCTCAAGCAAAAACTGCCGGAGTTGGCGAACCTTGGGGCCACAGCGCCGGAAAAAGACAGAATGCCGGCCGCTGTCGAAGCTAAGGCTGAAGAGCGTGCGGACGCCAAAGTTAGAAGCTCAAGGCCGATCTCGAGCAAAGCTGCGAAGCCACGAGGGAAGAAGAAATCTGCGGAGGAGAGACCGAGACCTAGGCGATGACCCGCGGTCTGGGTTACGCTAATCTGGAGTGGGGCGAACTATGACAGAACAGGTAGAACTGGAATGCGAAGGTTGCGGTGCAACTTTCCGCGGGTTTCTCGAAGAGATGGCTGCGAAGAATGAGAAGGTCCTCTGCCCGAAGTGCATCGCGAACTGTCCTCCTCCTCGTAAAGAGGGCGAGCCGCAAAACTCCGTCCATTAACCTGTGATACAACGTCTTCCCTGAGGTTCAGTCGGAATGGCGCAATTCTTTGCGGGCACATCGGGCTGGGCGTATCCAAGCTGGAAGCCCGATTTCTATCCCGAGAAGCTGCCGCAGAAGAATTTTCTCAAACATTACTCGACCCAGCTGAACACGGTTGAGGTGAACTTCAGTTTTCGCCAGCTCCTGAAGGAAACCACGATCCAGAAGTGGATCGCCGAGTCGCCGGACGGATTTCGCTTCGGCGTTAAAGCCCATCAGGTGATCACGCACATCAAGCGGCTGAAGGACAGCGAGGAGTTCGTAAAACGCTTCCTGGGCACGATCGAGGGACTTGGCCCAGGTCAAGAAACTGGGTCCGGTTCTGTTTCAGCTTCCGCCCAACCTGAAGTCGAACTCGGAAGTTCTGCAGAATTTCCTATATGCGCTGCCTCGCGGCCTTTGCGCTGCTTTCGAATTCCGTCACGATTCCTGGCTAACCGACGAAACGTTCACTGCCCTGCGCGACCGGGAATTGCGCTTTGCGTCGCTGAAAACGAAGACCGAACCACTCCGGATGTGGTAACGGCTCCTTATTGTTATTACCGCTTTCGCAAACCGAATTACACGGCCGAAGAGCGGGCTGCCATGACGGCTCGTATTCGGGAACACCTTGAGTGCCGGTCGCGACGTCTACGCCTACTTCAAGCACGAAGAAACGCCGGAGGGCGCGCTGTACGCGGTGGAGATGCTGAAGGCGATCACGGGGAAGTAGTTCTGACCTGAATAGTCTGTATCCCGCTCAACACTTTTCACAACGTCCGATAACTTGCATACTCAAGCCGTGCCGTCCGACGCCAATGCCGCCATTCTCTCCTCTTTCCTTGACTACCTGAAGATCGAGAAGGGACTGGCTCGGCTCACGATCAGCGCCTACACCACAGATATCGTCCAATTCGCCGAATTTCTGGAGAAGCGAAAGCGCGTTCTGACTACTGCGCGGCGGAATGATGTCCGCGACTTTATCCAACAACTTTTTTCCAATCAGGTAGACGGTCGCTCGGTGGGACGAAAGCTCTCTGCATTGCGCCACTTGTACCGCTATCTATTGCTCGACAAAAAGATCGATCACGATCCAACGCTCAACATTGATTCCCCGAAGCAATGGAAGGTACTGCCCAAATCCCTGGCACGCGACGAGATGGACACGATCCTGGTCGCCCGCCGCCCGGTGCGGGACAACCGCCTGGCGGTCGCGATTTCTGCGCGAGATCACGCCATGCTTGAAGTTTTCTATGCGGGCGCGTTGCGGGTTTCGGAATTGATCGGCGTGAAGCTTGAAGACTTGAAGCTCGATCTCGGATATCTCCTGGTGCGAGGCAAGGGCGATAAAGAGAGGATCGTGCCCCTGGGAAAATCGGCGCAAGATTCGCTGACCGAATACTTGCACGAGCCGCGCGGAATTCTAGCGGCGGGGAAGACCGCGCCTTTTCTTTTTATCGCCCGGGGAGCGCGGAGGCTGAGCCGCCAGCGCGTCTGGCAGATGGTGCAGGCAGCGTCACTCGCGACCGGGCGTAAGGTCTCGCCCCACATGCTTCGCCACTCCTGCGCCACGCATATGGTGGAGAACGGCGCCGACCTGCGTACGGTGCAAACCATTCTCGGCCACGCCGACATTTCGACCACTCAGGTTTACACGCATCTGGCGCTGGACCGTCTGAAGAACGTGTATCAGAAGCACCATCCGAGAGCGAAGGCCCGATGAAGAGAGCAGCGGAATTGTCTTGACCACGGAGGCACAGAGGCCCGGAACGACGCGGGTTCTTCATTAACACTGAAGCACAAAATGAACACACAAGCACAGCCCGCTACGAAACGGACTGCAGTTGAAAAATCGGTGTCCCAATTCCTGAATATCCTGCAAGGGCGTAACGCCTCGGCCCACACGATCAAGGCATACTCAGGAGATCTTGAAAACTTTGCCGCCTATATCGGATCGCGCGACTGGCGCACGATCGATCACATAGCCATTCGCGGTTTTTTGTCGCATTTGTACGAGAAGGGGCTGGGGAAGACGTCCGTCGCGCGCGCGTTGGCGGCGGTCAGGTCGCTGTACCGGTGGCTGGCGCAGGAGGGAGTGGTCGAGCAGAATCCTGCTGCACTGGTCTCGACGCCGAAGCTGCCGAAGAAACTCCCGCGCGTTCCAACGATCGAAGAGATGAACTCAGTCCTGGATGGGCAGATGCCCGAAATCGCTGCCTTCCCTGAGCGCGACCTCCTGATGCTCGAACTGCTCTACGGCTGCGGAATTCGTAACTCTGAACTGATTGGCATCAACCTCGACGATATTCGAACCAGCAACGAAGCCATCCTTATCCGCGGGAAAGGGAAGAAGGAACGCTATGTCCCCTTTGGAGATTCGGTAAGGACCGCACTGGCAACTTATCTGCCGGTTCGTCAGCAATTGCTTGCGGCGAAACGGAAGCAGACATCGGCGCTACTGGTGAACCAGCGAGGTGGCCGTCTCACGACCCGGAGCGTGGGACGCATTGTGAAGAAGATTGCCGTGGCCAAAGGTCTTATCGCCCGACGTTCACCCGCATACTCTGCGCCATGCCTTCGGCACTCACATGCTGGAAGAAGGAGCTGATCTGCGAGCCATCCAGGAGATGTTGGGTCACGAGCGTCTCTCCACTACGCAGCGTTACACCCAGCTTTCGATGAAGCATGTGCTGCACGTCTACGATCAGACCCATCCGCGGGCGAAGTAAGAGACAAATACGAGCGAATCAACACAGACAGAGGGCATAGTTCGTGAGGATTCTGAACTAAAGGGCACCGAAGGCCTCACGAGACCGGAGTAAAGACGAATGTGACGGAGAAGATCTTGCGTATGAAGTCTGTGCCCGCCTCGTGGGCTAGATGATCTAATCCCCTGGGTAACTGTGGCAGTCGGCTAATTTCCCTCCATTCCTTCCCACATCTCCATCAACCTTCGCTTTAAGATCTGACGTGAGCCTTCTCATAAGTTTCTTCCGAAGCCTCCGTCTCCGGCGGCGGATAGATAGGATCGCCAAAAACCATCTTCACAGGCTTAAATCCCTGAAAGGCCTTGGCGCGGGGCCACGCCTCGTAGAAGCCTTCAATCGCAACTGGAATAATTGGGACCTGCAAATGAACAGATAGGATGGCGGCCCCTTTCTTGAATACTTTTGGCGGGCCGTCAATGCTGCGTTCGCCTTCGGGATACAGAATCAGGACCTTTCCGTGCCGCAAACCAAAGGCCCCCGCTCGCATGGCGGGAATCAGGTTCGCGTCCGGATCGACCACCACGACGCGGATGACGCGGGCAAGCCAGCGCATAAAACCCGACCCAAAAATATCGCTTGTGCCCACTGCGAATAGTCTGCGGAAGACCGCCCACGGCATCAGGCCGGCCAACACCGGTGGGTCAAGATAGCTCTGATGGTTCGACGAAATAATGTAAGGACCCTCAGTAGGGACTCGCTCGAGACCCTCGACCTTGAGACTGAGGCGGTCGAGCGCGATCACCTGAATCAGTCGAGACAGGAGGAACAGAAACACGGCGCTAAAAGGGCGCGGCTGTACGAGAGCCAGCACGTCCGGGTCGGTTGGGTCTTCGGCGAGAATCGCCTTCCAACCCGCGAACTGAGGATGTGCGCCAGGGCCACGTTCTCCGTCGGAGGCACTCTTCAGAACTGCGTCAACCAGCTCACGAACCGTGTAGATCTCCGCCAGTTGCGACTCCGGCACGTCGCCACCGAGATCCCTTTCCAGGGCACTCAGCAGTTCGACCCGCTGCATCGAATCCAGGCCAAGGTCCAATTCGAGGTTGTCAGCGGGACGAATCTCGCCTGTATTGCTTTTCACCGTCTCTAGCATGATGGCAAGGGCCCGCTGGGTTTCAGCTCTTTCCAGCCATCCTAGATCTTCAGCGCTGACGGTTCGCGTCGCCATGACGTCGTCTTCTGCCGATTGACGGGTTGAATGATTTGCTCGCACCCGCTTTTCGATTTCGAATCGCTTAAGTTTGCGCGTGGTGGTGCGCGGCAAGTCGTCCTGCCAGATCTCATAGCTGACGATACGTTTCGTCGAGGGCAGCTTCGTGGAAAGGCCCTCAATGTCGTAGCGGATCACTTCCTTCGCGTTGACGATCTTGCGTTGCCGGAAGGCGTCGAAGTTGGGGACGATGACCGCGTGGAGATGTTCTGACGCAGGATCGCCGGGCCGGCTTTCGAGCGCCATCACACAGATCTCCTTGATGAACGGCGATGCCAGATAGTGCGCTTCAATCTCTTCGGGATAGATATTTTTCCCATTGCTGAGAATGATCAGCTCTTTCTTCCGTCCCGTGATGAAGAGATTCCCGGCATCGTCGAAATAGCCGAGGTCACCGGTCAGGAGCCATCCATTTTGAAGAACCGCTACGGTTGCGTCGGGCCGGTTCCAGTAGCCTTTCATCACGATGGCGCCTCGGATCGCAATTTCACCAACAGGTAGCCCGCCGTCTTCCTGCGGCTGGACATCGACAATTTTCCCTTCGACGCCCGGCAGAGCTGGCCCCACGGAGCCGATCACGACGTTGCCAGGTGGATTCAGGAAAGCCGCTGCCGCGGTCTCCGTCAGCCCGTATGCGTTCAGCACGTCGATGCCGAAGGCATGAAAATCGCGGGCGATGACAGGATCAAAACGCGAACCTCCAGTGATGAGGTAGCGCATCTTTGGGCCGAAGGTCTCATGGATCTTTCGAAAGAAGACCGGTCCAGCGTTGACCCCGATCTTGCGCAGAGCGCGATTGAGGCTCATGAGTGCGCGAACCAGCAAGCCGGCGACCTTGCCACGGGCGGCAACTTCTTTGAAGATGCGTTCGTGAATCAGGTAGAAAAACTGTGGCACCACCGCGAACGCGGTGATTCCTCTCTCGCGAAGCGCACGCAACAGCTCAGATGTGTTCAGAGTTTCCAGGTAGACGACGCGAGCGCCTTTGGCCAAGGGCAGAAGCAGGTTCGCCATTTGCGCCAATATGTGGAACATCGGAAGTACGCCCAGCACGGCGTCCTCGGGCCCGATATTAAGCCTGCTGAAAACTGCCGCAACTTCTCCCATGAGGTTGGCGTGGGTGAGCATCACGCCCTTGGGATCAGCGGTGGTGCCAGAGGTGTACAAGAGGCCGGCGACAGCTTCAGGAGATGACTGCACTGGCTTGAAGGAGCCGCGGCCGACGGAAAAGATGTGCTCGAAGTCGGGGAAATTTTGTGATTTGGCGGGTACGTCTTGTCTTGCATCGGAGCCCGGGGTGGGCGAGGCCGTTTTTTCCGTCAGAACGACGGCTATGCTCAGGCCTGCGACTGCTTCGCACGCGACCGGAAGATGTTTGCCATCCACAAACAACACTGTGCTACCGCTATCCTTCAACAGCTTGGTAACCTGGCTGGCATGAAGGGCGGTATCCAGGGGGACTGCGGTGCATCCCGCTGCAATGATTCCCAGATATGCTGCTACCCACCGCGGATGATTGTCGGCCAGGATGGCGAGGCGCGATCCGGGTTCGACCTGACCATCGACAATCCATTGTCCGACTGATTCCGCCATCCGCCGCAGGTCGGCATACCTATAGCTTTCGAGGCGGTCGTGCCGCTGCATTTCAAGCGCAACGTTTTGCGGCCAGCGTTCGGCGTACTCCAGAAAGAGATCGTAAAAAGTCTGCATGGTCGGGCAGTGAAATATACCTGAAAAGCACCCCATCCCGATGTGTCCTGGCCTGACATCTGTCGCGAAACCTTCGCGTTGTCCGTGGTTAATACTTCTTGGACTGCGTCCGCTCGCGACTTGCGGCCAGGGCCGGCATCTAATGTGCTAGGCTTTTAGGAAGGCTCTTATATTGTAGGGTTCTATAAGGCCTTCGAGGGACTTTCGATTTGATTAACGCTTTAGTAGCTAAGGTGTTTGGGACCAAGAACGAGCGCGAGGTCAAGCGTCTGATGCCGCAGGTCGAGGCCATCAATGTGCTTGAATCGCAGGTGCGAAAGCTCAGTGACGACGAGCTGCGCGCCAAGACGGAGGAGTTCCGCGCTCGCATCAAGGAGCGTCTGACCGACGTCCAGAGTGAACCGGAACCGGATGCCGATCCCGACCGCGTCAAGCAAGTGGCGACCGAGTTTCAGCAGGCCCTCAAAGGTGCGCTTGACGAGATTCTTCCCGAGGCGTTCGCCGTGGTGCGCGAGGCGGGACGGCGAGTCCTGAACATGAGGCACTTCGATGTGCAGCTGATTGGCGGCATGGTGCTGCACAGTGGCCGTATCGCGGAAATGAAAACCGGTGAGGGCAAAACGCTGGTGGCCACTCTGCCGGTATACCTCAACGCGCTGAGCGGGCGCGGCGTGCACGTGGTCACAGTGAATGACTATCTGGCCAAGCGCGACTCGGAATGGATGGGCAAGCTGTATCGTTTCCTCGGTCTCAGTGTCGGCGTGATCGTTCACGAACTTGACGACGACGAGCGCCGCGAAGCTTACGCCGCCGACGTGACCTACGGCACCAACAACGAGTTCGGCTTCGACTACCTGCGCGACAACATGAAGTTCGACCTGAAGGACTGCGTGCAGCGGGGACATAACTTCGCGATCGTCGATGAAGTCGACTCCATCCTGATCGACGAGGCCCGCACCCCTCTGATTATTTCCGGTGCAAGTGAAGAGTCGACCGACAAGTATTACAAGGTCAACCGGGTCATTCCAAAACTCGAAAAAGGCGAGGAGATCGACGTCGCGCCAGGCGAGCCAAAGCAATATACCGGCGACTTTACCCTGGACGAGAAGCACAAGACGATTACGGTCACGGATCAGGGATGGGAGAAGGTGGAACAGTTGCTCGGCATCGGAAATATCGCCGATCCGGAGAACTGGGACATCAAGCACCATGTAGAGACCGCGGTGAAGGCGCACGCCCTTTACCGCAAAGATGTTGAATACGTGATCAAAGATGGTGAGGTCATCATCGTCGACGAGTTTACCGGCCGCATGATGCCAGGCCGCCGCTGGTCCGATGGCCTGCACCAGGCGATCGAGGCCAAGGAGAACGTCAAGGTCGAACGCGAGAACCAGACGCTGGCAACCATCACGTTCCAGAATTACTTCCGCATGTACAAGAAGCTTGCGGGCATGACCGGTACGGCGGAGACGGAAGCCACCGAATTCGACAAGATCTACAAGCTGGAAGTCGTGGTCATTCCGACCAACAAAGCGCTATTGCGGATCGAGAATCCGGACATTGTTTACCGCACGGAGAAGGAAAAATATTTCGCGGCGGCGGATGAGATTCAGCGGCTTGCCCAGACTGGTCAGCCCGTGCTGGTGGGTACCACGTCGGTGGAGAAGTCGGAGCGGCTGTCCGAACTCTTGAAGAAGAAAAACATCAAGCACGTGGTGCTCAATGCCAAGTATCACGAGCGAGAGGCTGAGATCGTGGCCCAGGCCGGCCGCAAGGGCATGGTAACCATCGCCACCAATATGGCAGGCCGCGGAACTGACATTCTGCTGGGCGGCAACCCGGAATATCATCGCTAGACCGAGATGCATCGAGCAGAAACTGGCCACTCCGATAGTTAGATTCCAATTCGAGGGAAGAGAATATTGGGTTGAGAAAAGTAGATACGACGGTTCTTTAAACGCGATTAATGAGAAGCAGACTGAGAAGGAGGCTGTGAGGAAGGGGCGAGCCAGGAATCACCCCCCAGGTGAAGTGACTTTTCCTTATCAGATGAAGCAGTACTGGATTGACCGCCGAGAACTGGGGGAGGTTCATAAGGAACTTGTGGCAAGGACCTTGTCGACGCTGGTGCCAGACAATCTGCGGCAACAGACCCCTCGAAGCTCACATTCTTCTACTATCGAGACAATGAATACGTGGTCGAGACGGGTCCGTGGACTGAAGCGGTGGCGCGTCAGAAAGCGGAGACGGACAAAGAGCATCAGGATGTTACGTCCGTTGGGGGCCTGCACATCTTTGGCACTGAGCGACACGAGGCGCGCCGGATCGACAACCAGCTTCGCGGACGCGCCGGTCGCCAAGGCGACCCGGGTTCGTCGCGGTTCTTTCTTTCACTCGAAGACGATCTGATGCGCATCTTCGCCAAGGAGTGGGTGTCAAATCTTCTACAACGCCTGGGAATGGAAGAAGGCATTCCGATCGAGTCGCGTCTGATCACACGCCGCATCGAAGCGGCTCAGAAAGCTGTCGAGGCGCAGAACTTCGAAGCTCGCAAACACCTGCTCGAATACGACGACGTCATGAACAAGCAACGCGAGGCCGTATATGGCCTGCGCCACCAGTTGCTCGAGGGCGTCGATCAAAAAGAGCTAATCCTCGAGGACTACGTTTCCGGTATCCTCGCCGACCTCATGGAACAGTTCTGCCCGCCCAAGGTTCACGTAGAAGAGTGGGACATCAAAGGGCTGAAGGACGCAGATTTTTACCCGCTTCGGTGTTGATTTTCTCGCGGAGGGTGTGAAAGCCGAGAGCCTCAACCGCCAGGAATTAGGCGACGCAATTTTCGAGACGCTTAAGAACCGTTATGACGCCAAGGAGAAACTGATCGGTCCCGAGGCCATGCGCTACCACGAACGCATGATCATGCTCAGCGTGCTCGATCAGCAGTGGAAAGAGCACCTCCTGAACATGGATCACCTCAAGGAGGGCATTGGCCTGCGCGGTTATGGCCAGCACGATCCGCTGGTCGAATACAAGCGCGAATCGTTTGAAATGTTCGAAGCGATGATGCTGCGCTTCCAGGAAGAGACCACGCGTTATCTCTACCTGATGCAGATTCTGGAGCGTCCGGGCGGAGACTTTGGCGGCGCCGGCGGGCCTGGAGGGCGGGTACCCCAGGAACTGGGCGGTCCAGAGGCGGGCGTTCCTGCGGTGCGATCGGGCGGTGGAGGTGACGGGAACGGTCGACGTCCGCCACGCGCGGTCGCTACCTCCGTCGACGAACTTGAAGAAGCTTTCCAGCGACGGAAGCGCCGTGAACTGGAACAGGCCCGCATGGCGGGATCAGGCGAGTACCAACCCGTGCAGCAAGTCGTGCGCAGCGGCGACAAAGTGGGCCGCAACGATCCTTGCCCCTGCGGCTCGGGTAAGAAATACAAGAAGTGCTGCGGGGCCAAAGGCTAGAACCGGCCTTAAGGCTACTCCGTCTCTAACCTCCGCCTTCCACTGCGGGAAACTTCCCGGCCGTGTCTGGTAGCAGGAACGCAGCGGGTCGCTGCAAGATTTTGCGACCAACGTCTCTTAAAAAGTGACGTGCCTGCGACTGTTGGATGTCGCGCGCCCGTATCGCCAGCAGGAAGCTGAGCGCAAAGGAAGTGAAGATATTCAGCACTCCCACCACAATGACACCCGCGAACGCCATTCCTGCTTCCAGCCATCGCAATTGGCCGTAGATCTGGGCCCCGTCCAGCGCATAGCCCAGACTGGCCGCTCCCAGCGTGACATGGCGAACTTCCAGCGGAATGCCGAACAGACTCACCCAGATCGGGACAGCGCCCAGGAGGAAGCCCAGCACGACATACCCGGCTGAACCAGCAGCGTGATGCCCGACCCATTGCGCGAGTTCCCTGGTACGCGCTTCTCCTAGCCTCCGGCGAACCCGCAAGCTATTGGCGATCGCCGACTCCATGTGGCTTACGGCCAGATAGTTTGCGACCCAGCCGCTGGCCAGCGACGACAGCCACAGGAATACTCCCGTGATCAGCGCATAAGGAATCGTTCCGGAGTGAAGCGGAAACAGCATGTGGATACCGTGCTCTGCCTCCGCGGGATCGAGAAAGGGATGGTGAAAGATCGCGTTCCAGAATCGATCCACGATGATCGAGGCCGGTACCGCTCCAACAAGGTTGCCGATTGTGACCAGGAATTGGGTCTGTGAAATCGCCTGCAGGCTGGCCATGTCATCTTTTTTCGGATCTTCCATTGCGTCGACGAGCGTGGCGGCTGTTGCGGACGGCATTTTCGAGGCGAGTAGGTATCCTCCCGCCTGCATCAACAGAAAACTGACGGCGTAGTTGATCGAATGCCCGACGGCCAGGAGGAGTGGCGGATGGACCAGGGAGGAGATCGCATATTTGAAAAATGCGGTGAAACAGGTAATCACGCCGGCCAGGATCGCTCCTCGCGCCATCAGTCGCCACTCGCGGGAGTTCCGAGCGATGTAGTGCATACCGACACGGCCGGTTTTCTCCACCATACTGCGGGCCAGGCGGCGCGTGCTCGCGTTCACAACGCTCCCGATGCGCCGCTGGGATGCGAACCCATGTACGATCGACACAGCAAACTGCCGCGCGTCCGTCTCCGGTCGCGGCAGGTTCAGAACCTGGTGGATTCTCCAGAGCATCGACCGCAGGAGCCGGATACGAAATACGAGGCTTGCCGAGGATCCATTCTCGTGGAGCATGTCCGTGATCTCACGCAGACGCGCTTCACAGGCGGCACGTGCGGCTTCCCACTGTGCGTAGTCCTCGGGATGCAGCACCACATGCTCCACTAGAGCGGGCAGGTGAAAGAAGCTGGACTTGGTGATGTCCTCGTCACTCGCCAGAGTAATCAGATCACGCGAGAGAGCCAGATTCGTCGCACGCAAGGCAAGAATCTTGCAGGAAGCAAGAATAGAAACCTGAGAAGGGCGAAAGACATCCGCCCACCAGTCGACTAGAGACTGAGGCAGGGAAGCCAGCCAACGCGCGTCGGCCTCACGCAGGTTGAGGGAATCGATCAGAACGTACAAGTCGCCCTGCACCTCATCGACCGGCGTCAGGCGCTTGAGCGCACGCGACATCAGTTCGCGCAGCAGGAATACTTCGTCGGGTAATCCGGCTTCGGAGATCACCCGGACATACGAATGATGGGACCAGAATTCAGCCAGGGTCTCGCGTATGCGGTCACGTTCCGGATGATGGTCGATCGCAGCCGTGAATTCGGTCAGATACTCTGTGCGCCTTGGTGCGGGGGTATCCAACAATTGGCGCAGCAAGTCGTAAGCCCAAGTGGCCAACTCCCGGGGAGAACGTGACCTGAGCCGGAGGGCTTCATCGAGCTGGAAGGTCATGCTCATGGACATCCGTCGCGTCGGCAAAGGGGTAGCGCAGTTTCGAGAGAAACTTGGGAATTATGGCATGGATTCTCAACGAGAGGGCGGGGCCCGTTCGACTCCGACCGGATCCATCTATTTTGCGGGTCTTCGCGATCTGAGGGAGTTCTTCGAGGTCAGGGCTATGCGGGAGTGCCTCTTTCCAACGGCTTTGAATGTCATTTCGCCAGCAAGACTGCGGGTCCGGCGTCGCCACTCGAAGAACAGTTCGGCGTATGTCTGTGTGACGTAGTTGCTCGGCTCAACTCCAAGGGCTCTTGCGGTTCGATCGATCCAGCGTGGGGAGCCTTCGATCTCTCCCAGGTTCCCAATTGGAGTTTCATCGACGACGACGTGACCCTTTCCGTCCCCCCACTCGGCTCGAAATTTTTCGTAACGAAATGTCGGCCTGAATCCGAGGGCACGAAGGATTGCGTCTGCCTTGCCGCCGTTTGCGATTCTCGTCTCGATTTCCACGCGGGTCTTGTAGCGTCCCGATTTGCCCTTGGCCTTATGTGTGAGAAGCCACCCCGATCCATACTTGCGCAGTCGAAGCAGTTCACCACGCTTCCTCAAGGGCGAGCCAGGCAGATCGTATAGCGTGTTCATTTCGTGCGTGCGGCGAGTTTTCAAGCGAAAGCCCGCATCCCGCAGCCGGCGCGACAATGCGGGCACACTGTCCACGTGGAACTTGATCTCGATTTCTTTATGAGAGGCCATTCCGGAGAAGTATATGCGATCAGGAAATGCCGCCCAGTCGCCGGCCGTTAAGCGAAAGTCGGCAGTTTCACCAGGTCATCGTGAGGAACTGACTCGAGAGGCTGTCCCGCCCGCCTCCACGCGCGCAAGCCGCCGGCGATCACGTACGCGTTGAATCCCTGTTCTCGCAATATGTGCGCCACCCGGGCGCTCGTGGCTTCGCGTGCTCAAGTACAGTAGAGAAAAATCTCTTTGTCCTTAGGAAGATTCTTGACCTCGTCGACGAGATTGTTCGGTTCAATGCGAACCGACCCGGCAATCCGGGAGGCGTCTGCGTCGTAATACCCGTGGCTCCGCACATCCACCAGCATGATTTTGCTCGCGTCCTTGGATGTCAGGCGGCGCGCAACTTCCTCGACCGGAATACGGGGCACGACCTTGTAAAGGCGGAACTTTTTGTAAAGCCATACCCGGTAGATCACATACGCCACAGCCCCGACGGCAAACACGAGCTCGGCGGCATGGCCCGCGGACCGGAGGCCGTGGGTGATCACACGGAGGAAATCACTGAAGATGAATCCAAATGCGCCGTAAGCCAGCACGTAGAAACTCGCTCCGAGGAAGTCCAACTGCAGGAACTGCGGCACTCGCATTTTCATGCTTCCGGCAAGAGGCGGAGCCATGGTGTTGATGCCCGGAATGAACTTGGCGAAGAGCAGCGTAACCTTGCCGCGCCGGTAGAATGATTCTGCCGATCTCAGAATGCAGCTCTCCGGGTTGGCAGAGAGCCGACACAGGAATCCGAGCAGGGTCCAACCGGTGTACCGGCCCAACACGAAGAGCATGGAGTCGCCTACCATGATGCAGAAAACACAGATTCCATACGCCAGGAACGGATTAATCTTGCCGTAGGCGCTCACGGCTCCAGCCGTCAGCAAGGCCAGACCTGCGGGCATGGGTAGACCGATTGCCTCCAGGAAGACAATCAGGGCCAGTAGGCTGTATCCGTGATGGGTTATCAGCAAAAAGAGATCTTCCATCTGTGTTGAGAGCCACCCCGCAGCGGGTCGAATCAGTATAGATGAAAGAAAAGGGCAGCCGGTCGCTGCCCTGTCGTCGGACGGCTGGATTACTTGAGCATCTTCACGTTCATGACGTGGATTGCCTTCTTGTCGGCATAGACGTGAGCGCTCAGCTGTACGTGGTGCCCTTCGTGGCCCTTCAGGGTTTCAGGGTTCATGACGTCCCAGGATTTCTGATCTTTGTCGTTGACGAACGTCAGCTTGTCGCCATCGGTTTTGACCGTTCCCTTTAAGGTTTTCAGCGGCGCCGCAGCCGCCTTGTCGTTACTCATTGAGCCGCCCATGTCCTGCGCAAAACTTACCGCGCTGAACACCAGGCCTACCGCCAGAACCATAGCAAAAATCTTCTTCATTCGCATACTCCTCAATCTTGATTGGTTTAGGATTCATGTACCGCGCTATGCCTAGTACGGAAAGGCCTAAAGAACGGATTTTGAGGCGAACCCGGGGACAAAGCGGCGTCATCTATTGAAGGGCCTAGGAGAAAAAGAACCCATGGTGAATGGACCCCGCAACGAGCGGCGCTACATCAACTTGCCCGGGCACTCGGCCAGCCTTCCTTTCAGTGATGCGGTCCTGGTCGGGGACACTCTTTACATTTCCGGGCGGATTGGCCTTGATCCCGTGACCGGACGTCCTCCTGCCCGCGTGGAAGACGAAGTCAGGATTCTGCTTGATGAGTTCGAGGCAGTTCTCAAGCAGGCGGGCATGAACATGGACAACCTGGTTTCGGTACACATCTTTGCTCCGGACGTGTCCTTGTGGGAGGCCTTTAACGTGGCTTACGTTAAGCGCTTCTCGAAGGAATTGCCGTCGCGGGCTTTCCTGGGATCTGGCCCACTCCTATTTGGCGGAAGGTTTGAAATGGTGGGTGTGGCGGTCAGGAGTTAACTACTTTTCCCGGGCTACAACGAAGTCTGGCGCCCACAGCAGGGCGCGTTTGAATTCCGAATCAGGGAATGTGCAGATCGCCTTGCGCGCGGACTCAGCATACTGAGCGGCGCGCTCCGAGGCATATTCCAGCGATCCATAACGGGCGAGAATATCCAGAATCTGCGAGTGGGTGACCCCATTGAAGGCGCGGTCACGCAGGACGGTTTCGATCGTGGCCTTGTCTTCCGGCGTGCAGCGCTCAAGCGAATGAATCACCGCCATGGTGACCTTTCCTTCGCGCAGATCGCTGGCCACGGGTTTTCCCAGGACGCTCTCGGATGCGGTCAGGTCCAGGACGTCATCCACAATCTGAAATGCCATGCCCAGGTCATGCCCATACTGCCCGAGGAGTTCTTCCTGTTCTTCGGACGCTCCGCCAAGAATCGCGCCCATGCGCATACACACTGAGAACAGACACGCAGTCTTGCGATAGATGAGATCGAAATAATCCTTGAGGGAGATCAACTTCCCAAGTGTCTCCATCTGAAGCAGTTCGCCTTCCACCATCTGCTGCGTGAGTTCAATCAGCACGTCCAGCACGCGGAAGTTGCGTTCCTGCACGGCGATCCTGAACGCCTGCATGTACAGCCAGTCGCCCGCTAATACGCACTTGGAGTTGCCCCACTGGGTGTTGGCTGCCGGTCGGCCGCGCCGTGTCTGGGCCTCGTCGATGATGTCGTCGTGGACCAATGTGGCGGTATGGATGATCTCCACTACCGCACCCAGTCGGATTGCGCCGCGTCCCCGGTAATCGAACAGCTTGGAAGCGAGCAAAAGCAAAGCCGGACGAATGCGCTTCCCTCCGCCTTCGCGCAGGTACTCGCCGATCTCGGTGATCGCCGTGACGTCTGAAACCGTGTCCCGGCCGAACTCGCGCTCAATCGCCGCGAGGTCGTCGCGCAACAGTTCGAAAACTTCCTTGCCGTTGATGGCCGCTGATGTGCTCAAACGTCTCCGATCGCCTTCAATTCGTCCGGTAGTTCGTGAATTGTATGTCGATCCCGAAATCCCGGCTCCGAACCAACGCAATGATTTCCTGCAGCGTGTCCCGATCTTTTCCGCTAACACGCACCAGGTCGCCCTGGATCGATGCCTGTACCTTCTTTTTTGAATCCTTGATGAGCTTGACGATGTCGCGGGCCTTTTCGATCGGAATGCCTTGCTGGATGGTGATCTTCTGGCGCACCGTCGATCCCGCTGCCGGCTCCACGGGGCCGTACGTGAGGCCCTTCAGCGGAACACCACGCTTGGCCAGTTTTCCCTGGAACACCTCATTCACGGCCTTGAGCTTGTACTCGTCGATCGACGCGAGGATGATGGCATCCTTGCCTTCCATCGTAATGTTCGACTTTGAATCCTTCAGGTCGTAACGCGTGTGAATCTCCTTCAATGACTGCTGAAGGGCGTTGTTGACCTCCGGAAGGTCGATCTTGCTGACGAGATCAAAACTATTGTCGGGCATGTGCTTCTACTCTAAACAGATAGATTAAACTGCGCCTGCAAGGGTGCGCCTTTAACAAGCTAAACGGAGTTGAGCTTTTCGTGAAGCGAAAAGAATTGATAGAAGTTCTCCGTTGTTTGCGTTCCGATTGTTTCGGTGGTCAGCCCGCGCAATTCCCCAAGCTGTCGAGCCACCTCTTTCACGAATGCGGGCTCGTTGCGTTTTCCGCGATGCGGCAGCGGCGCCAGGAAGGGCGAATCCGTTTCGATCAGCACGCGGTCGAGAGGAACTTCCTTGGCGGCATCGCGTATCTGCTGCGCTTTGGGGAAAGTGATATTGCCGGCAAAGGAGATCATGAACCCGATTTCCAGCGCTCGCTTCGCATGCGTCCAGGTTCCGGTGAAGCAATGCAGAATGCCCCGCAAGCCAGTGGGCGCCCAGTGCTCAGTGAGCAAGTTCAAGCAGTCGTCCCAGGCATTCTCACTCCCGTCCGAAGGCCGGCAATGAATCACGATGGGAAGTTTGGCCGCGCGGGCCAGTTCCATTTGCCTGATGAAGACGGCGCGCTGGGTCTCACGGGGCGAATGATCGTAAAAATAATCCAGCCCGATCTCACCCCAGGCAATCACCTTAGAGTGCTTGGCCAACTGCTCCATGCGGTCATAGGCAGCCTGGTCGGCCAGTTGAGCCTCATGAGGATGGATTCCGATAGTGGCATACATGAAGTCATGCTGCTCTGCGAGGTGGATGCCGCGATCGAAGTTGCTCGGGCCATCGCCATTCCCGATGGCGACGATGGTCTGGACTCCGGCTTCTTTCGCTCGGGCAATCACCTGCTCGCGGTCGGCATCGAATCGCTTACCTTCGAGATGCGCGTGGGAATCCACTAAAACCAGTCGTTGGTCGTCAGTCATTCGTCGTTGTTCATTCGATACGAGGCTGATTCGTCGATGGATTATTTCAACCTGGTCCCCACCGGTACATCTTCCAGGAAGCTGCAGAGCACGGCTTTTCCGCCTTCCGGCGAGGCGGCCACGATCATTCCGTTCGATTCCAATCCGCGTAACTTTCGCGGCGCCAGGTTCGCCACGATTACCACTTTGCGGCCGATCAACGTTTCGGGGGCGTACGATTCCGCGATGCCGGCCACCACCTGCCGCACTTCCGTTCCTAAATCAACTTCCAGGCGCAACAGCTTGTCCGCGCCTTTCACGCGCTCGGCGACCTTCACCTCACCCACTCGCAGTTCGACTTTGGCAAAATCGTCAATCGAGATTTTGCCGTCGAGAACCGTAGCAGCAGGCTTTGTAACGGCAGGCGCGGTTGGAGCCGACGGCGGTGGGTCTTGAACAATAAGTGAACCGCTGCTTGTAGCCTTCACCCCAGATTGAGCCGCCGAGGTACTTACATCGGACTCGGTTGCAACCTGCGGGCCTCTGCGTTCTTCTTCCATCTTCTGCATCCTTTCAATGGCACTCTTGTCGGCGCGCGGAAAGACGGCTTGCACGCTCCCCAACTTTGTTCCGAGGTGCAACTGGCCCCATTTAAGCTCTGGGAGCTTGAAAGCCTTAATATCCCCCAGGCCGAGTTGCGTCCAGATCTTTGCGGTCGAATCCGGGATCACCGGATGTGCCAGCGCAGTCACGATGCGCAGCGCTTCAGCGCTTGTGTACAAAATGGTAGCCAGACGGGCCCGGCTCTCTTCGTCTTGCTTCTCACCCAGCGCCCAGGGCTCATTTTCGACGATGTACTTGTCGACGGCCGCGACCAGCCCCCATGCCGCTTCCAGCGCTCTCGAGAACTGGTACTGATCGAAAAGATCGCCGTATTCGGTGATCGTCTTGCGTGCCAGATCGGCAATGGCATCGTCAGAGGCTCTGTGCTGCGCTGCCGGTGACGGGTACGGCACCTCACCCCTGAAATAGCGGGTGATCATGGTCAGCGTGCGGCTGGCCAGATTGCCCAACCCGTTGGCCAGATCGGCGTTGTAGCGCTGCACCAGTGCGTCGAAGGAGAACGATCCGTCCTGCCCAAACACGATTTCGCGAAGCAGGAAGTAGCGGAGCGCATCGATTCCTAGCACGTCCAGAATAGTCTCCGCGCGCACGATGTTGCCGCGCGACTTGGACATCTTGTTTTCTTCGAAAAGCAGCCAGCCGTGCGCCACAATACCCTTCGGCAGCGGTAGGCCCGCCGCCATCAGAAATGCGGGCCAATAGACGCAATGGAAGCGAACGATCTCCTTGCCGATCATCTGCAAGTCGGCCGGCCAGTACTTCGCGAACTTCTCCTGATCGGCTTTGTCAGGGGAGCCGTAGCCAATCGCTGTGATGTAGTTGGCCAACGCGTCCAGCCAGACGTAGATCACGTGCTTGGGATCGTCCGGAACCGGAATGCCCCACGAGAACGTACTGCGGCTGATAGAAAGATCGCGCAGGCCGGAGCGCACGAAGGACATTACTTCGTTGCGCCGGGTTTCAGGACGAATCCAGTCCGGCTGCTCGGTGTAGAGCTTCAGCAATTTATCGGCAAACGCGGAGAGCTTGAAGAAGTAATTTTCTTCATGCACCGTTTCGGTCGGACGTCCGCACTCCGGGCATGGCGCGCCCGGTCCCACGGCATCGACATAAAGTTCGTCGTACACGCAATACTGGCCGGTGTACGTGCCCTTGTAGATGTAACCGTTATCGCGAATCTTGCGGAACAGTTCCTGCACACCTCGTTTGTGGCGGTCGGAGGTGGTGCGGACGTAGTCATCGTAGGTCAGACCCATCCGGTCCCAGAGAGCGCGGAACTCGCCGGAGATTTCGTCGGCAAACTTCTGTGGTGTCTTCCCCGAACCCTCGACAGCTCGCTCGATCTTCTGGCCGTGCTCATCGGTGCCGGTGAGGAAGAAGGTGTCATCGCCGAGCATGCGATGCCGCCGCGCGATGGTGTCGCAGGCGATGGTTGTGTAGGCGTGTCCGATGTGTGGCCGCGCGTTGACGTAGTAAATCGGTGTCGTGATGTAGAACTTCTTGTTCATAGAAAGTGAGGTCAGTTTGTCGTCACGAGATCTTGGCTTTTAGCCTTTAGCTATTAGCCCTTGGCCGTTAGCTATTGGCGTCCTGACCTCGGACTCCGGCAAGTGCTCACCACATGCTTCTCATCCAAGAGCCAACATCCAAGAGCCAAGAGCTAACAGCTAATAGCTCGAAGCCAGATATTTCCCGATCGCTTCCTGCATCACGTCCTTCAGCGGGACATGCCGCTCGGCGGCGATGCGCCGGCAGTCTTCGTACTCGGGAGCATAGTTCGTGACTGTCCCGTTCAGGCTTGCGATCTTCATGCGTACGTCGCCCCACTTCGTCGCCACCGTCTCCCAACGGCGAGCTAACGCTGTTCGCTGTTCTTCGCGCTGCCGTACTCCCAGCGTCGTGGTTTCCGCGAAAACTATTTTCGTCAGTTTCGCGGCGTCCTCCGGCTTGCAAAGAACCGTCAGCACGGCGCCGGGGCGATTCTTCTTCATCTGCACCGGCACCCCGAACACATCGAGCGCACCATCTTCCAGCAACCGGTCCATCACGTAGCCGAACACCTGCGGGTTCAGGTCGTCCAGATTGGCCTCGAGGACAGTCACATTTTCCGACGAAACATTTGAGATGCTTTTCTTGTCTACAAAGATTCCGCTCGCCACCTCTCCGATGCTGATTCGGAGCACATTTGCATGGCCGGGAAGATCCCGCGTGCCGGCGCCGTAGCCAATTTTCTCGACTTTCATCTCCGGGAACGGGGAGAAGCGTTTTGCCAAAACTTTCACGATGGCCGCGCCGGTCGGAGTGACCAGTTCTTTCCGGATACCCGAAGAATATATCGGCGCTCCCTTCAGCAATTCCAGAGTGGCCGGGGCAGGCACGGGAAACTCGCCGTGCGCACACTTTACCGTGCCGCCTCCCACATTTAATGGCGAGCAGACAATCTCATTTGCTCCGAGCGCTTCCGCGCCGACCGCCGCGCAGACGATGTCCACCATGGCGTCTACGGCACCAACCTCGTGAAAGTGGACCTTTTCAAGTTCGGTATTGTGGATCTTGGCTTCGGCTGCACCCAGTGCCTCAAAGATTGCGATCGCGGTCTGTTTGGAACCCTCGCTGAGCGCCGCTCTCCGAATGATCTCGCGAATCTCCTTCAGGCCGCGGCCGTGAACCTGTGGAGCGGACACTCCTGTCCGCTCGGCCTCCAGCGGTTGGGCGTGCGAATGGGCATGCGAATGGGCATGCTCGTGTGGCGCGGGCGCCCCCGCCCGCGAAGAATGTCCTTCGTGGTCATGCTCATGCTCGCCGTGACCATGCTCATGAGGGTGGGAATGCTTTTCCGTTTCGTCTCTCTGCTCCCAATAAACCTCGCGCGGTAAGTCCTTTTCACCGCCTGCGTAGACATCCACCTTGGTGGCCGTGATCCCGCTGCGGTCTACCTTGGACACTTCCAGCCTGGCCCCGATGTCCAGTGCAGCGACAGTCTTCTCCAGCAGCTCGATGGGCACTCCTGCGTCGACCAGGGCGCCGAGAAACATGTCGCCGCTGATACCGGAGAAACAATCGAGGTAGGCTATGCGCATGGGAAAATCGGTCGTTTGTCTTTAGTCTGTAGTCGCTGGTCTTGGCACTGCGAACACCGCGACGTCCGCCTCTGTGCCTTCCAGCGTTGCCTCGGTTCAGCGGCCAACCTTTGAGGCTGAAGGGCGATGAATCGCCAACGACCCTCGACTAATGACGAACTTCGAATTTTCATCATAGGGAACCCGGCACTACCCGTCAAACTTCGAGCATCCAGCTCGGTTTGCTACAATCACTATCTTCTTCAATAGTTTAGGGGAGCTTCTTGTACCGTCACCTGGAACACCGCCTTACCCAAGCCATACGCGACTTTCTTCGCCGTACCTACGACCTCGACCCACCTAAAATCGTGGTCGAACAGCCACCACGGGTGGAGTTCGGTGAGTATGCACTGCCCCTCGCCTTTGAGCTGGCGAAAAAGCTGCGCAAGGCGCCACGGAGGATTGCCGAAGAAATCGTATCCGGAATCGGCCACATAGAAGGCTTTGACAGGCTCGAGGTAGCAGGAGCCGGCTACATCAACGCTCGCGTGAATCGTGGCGAAGCAGCTTCCGACCTCGCGAGAGATCAAAGACCGAGCGCCGAAATTCCCCCGGGCAAGGTTCTGGTCGAGCACTCGAGCATTAATCCCAATAAGGCTGCTCACGTCGGCCATCTCCGCAACGCCATCCTTGGCGACACGTTTGTCCGCCTGCTTCGTTTTGCGGGAAGGGAAGTCGACGTCCAGAACTACATCGACAACACGGGCGTTCAAGTTGCCGACGTGATCGTGGGGTTTCTGCATCTTGAGAAGAAATCGCGGGCCGAGATCGAACAGCTCGCCAGCCAGCCTCGTTTCGATTACTACTGCTGGGATCTCTACGCTCGCGTTTCACAGTGGTACGGACAGGACAAGCAGAATCTGAAGGCACGAGTGGAAACTCTCCACGCCATTGAAGCGGGAGGGAACGAGACGGCTGCGATCGCCGACTTGATTTCCACTTCCGTTCTCCGCCGCCACCTCGAAACCATGGATCGGCTGGACATCGAATACGACTTCCTGCCAAGGGAGAGCGAAATCCTGCACTTGCACTTCTGGGATGCGGCCTTTGCCAAGCTTAAAGAAGGCGGTGTGCTCTTCTTCGAGAGTGACGGCAAGAACAAGGGTTGCTGGGTGATGCGGCGGGCGGGTACTGGAAAACAGAACTTGAACGCAGAGGACACGGGGGGCGCGGAGAAAAAAAGCAAGGAACTGATCGAAGCAAACGGTTCTCAGAGTGGCAACGAGGACGACCTGATCAAGGAGATTCCACCGATGCAAGGTGTCGAGATCAGATCAGGTGATCAGATTTCCGAGGAAGACCAGAAAGTCATCGTCCGTTCCAACGGCACCGTCGGATATGTTGGCAAGGACATTGCCTATCACCTCTGGAAATTCGGCTTGCTGGGCACAGATTTCGGCTACCGCAAGTTCTACCTTTACCCCAACCAGCACCAATGCTGGATATCTTCCACCGATGGCGAGCCGGGGCATCCGCACTTCGGGGACGTTGCGGAAATCTACAACGTGATCGACGCGCGGCAGTCGGAGGCGCAGAATACCGTGATCGAAGCCCTGCGCGGACTCGGACACAACCTCCAGGCTGATCACTACACCCATTTTTCCTACGAGATGGTGGCGCTCACGCCACGTTGTGCTGCCGAACTCGGCTACCAGCTCTCTGACGAAGACAAAGCAAAGTCATACATCGAGGTCTCAGGGCGCAAGGGATTCGGCGTCAAGGCTGACGACCTGCTGGACACCCTGATTGCGTCCGCGAAGAGAGAAGTGGACGCGCGATATGCCGGCAACCTCGGCGCCGTGGTCAGCAAGTACATCGGCGAAACGGAAAAGAATCTGGAAAAGGCTCTGGGCGCGGCAGACAATTCGGCCTCAGAACTCTCCTTCGAGGAAGCGGACGCCCTGTTTGGCAAGCGTACGGAAGTGAAAGACAGCCACGACCGCTACGCCAACATGGATCGCGACGCTATTGCGCGGCAGATCGCGGTCGGAGCTTTGCGCTACTTCATGCTCAAGTACACCAAGCAGACGGTGATCGCCTTCGATTTCAAGGATGCCTTGAGCTTCGAAGGCGAGACTGGCCCGTACTGCCAGTACGCGGTGGCGCGGGCGACCAACATCTTCCGAAAAGGCGGCATCGATCCTGAACAGTTTCTTGCCGGAACTTTCGGTGCCTCCGCGACAACGGCGGACTCAGCTGCCGCTGCTGAACTATCAGGATTTCTCGATGGGGAAGAGGGCAGCGAGCTTTGGTCCCTGTGGCTGGCTGCGTCCAAAACCGCCTACCTTGTGGATCAGTGCATCGCGACTACCGAGCCCGCTTATCTTGCCAAGCACGCGTTCCAGCTGGCGCAGCTATTCAACAACTTCTATCACCGCTATCCCATTCTTAATGAAAGCGATGAATACCGAAAGTGGTTCCTGCTCGCCACCGCCGCTGTCGTCCGGCGCGAACTGATTCGGGTGCTCGCCGTCATGGGGATCACCGTCCCGCCCGTGATGTAATCTGCCCATCGTTCGGTGGCGTGTCTTGTAACCCGCTTGTTTTCAGTGTCTACAGTCCTTTTGTTCAATCACCGGCGAGCTGATGAATCTACCCGTGTTTCCGCATCTAATCGGGTAGAGGTAGAAACCGTGAAGAAGGTAATTATCCTGAGTTTTATGCTGCTGATGGTGACATCTCTGGCTGTGGCCAAGAGCCGCAATTCCGCCGTCCAGCCATTTCCCAAGACGCTGATTAACGCGAAGTACGTGTACGTTACGAGCTACGACGGTGATCAATTTAACGCCAACCTGCTGCCGGACGATCTTCACGCAATCGCTAACGTTCAGGACGCGATCCAGAAGTGGGGACACTACATCCTGGTGTACCGCCCGGAGGATGCAGACATCGTCCTGATGGTGCAGTCGCGGCCATCGGAAGACGTGCTTGCGCTTTACGACGCGAGAGGTTGGCCCGACGGTCAAACCTGGTTGTGGAGGGCAATGGGCGCGAGCGGATTGCAGAAGAGCGAGACACCGCTGGTGACGCAGCTTCAACAGGCCTTTGAGAAGGCCAGCAAGTAGGATTCGGGGAGAATTGTGGCGGCCCTGAGGCGGCGTGGAAGTGGTTGGTTCACGTAGCAAATTCTGGGCCGCTTTCCTTAACAGCTCTTATCCAGCGAAGTCTTTTACAAACTCGATCAACGACCGCACTGCGATTCCTGAAGGTCCTTTGGCGATCCACGCCTTGTTTTCTTCGAGCCATGCGGTACCGGCGATATCCAGATGGATCCACGGTGTGTCCTCCGCAAATTCCTTCAGAAACATCGCTGCGTTGATCGCTCCTCCCCAACGCCCGCCGGAATTAACGATGTCGGCGATGTTCGATCGAATGTTCTCTTTGTATTCGTCATCGAGCGGCAGCCGCCACATCTTTTCGCCAGCTCTATCGAGCGCTTTGCTGAATCCTGAATACATCTTGTCGTCGTTCGTGAAGATTCCCGCGTTCACGTAACCGAGTGCGACCACCACCGCGCCGGTGAGTGTGGCTGCGTCAATCAAGTGCGTGCAACCGAGCTGGCGTGCGTAGTACAGCCCGTCGGCAAGCACCAGCCGGCCTTCGGCGTCGGTGTTGATGATCTCAATCGACTTGCCGGACATGGCGATCTGCACGTCGCCGGGTTTTTGCGCCTTGCCCGAGGGCATGTTCTCCGTCGCGCATATAATCGCTGTGACTTTCAGCTTCGGCTTCAGCATGGCGATGGCGCGCATCACGCCAATCATGGTGGCGCCGCCCGCCATGTCGTACTTCATTTTCTCCATGCCATCGGCGGGCTTGATCGAGATTCCCCCCGTGTCGAACGTTATGCCCTTGCCGACAAGGCCGAGCACGGGTTTATCGGGAGCGCCTGCTGGCTCGTATCGGATCACGATCAGGGCCGGCGGCTCATCGGAACCCTGGGCCACGCTCCAGAATGCCCCCATCTTCAGTTCCTTGATCTTGTCGGCGCCGTAGACTTCACACTTCAGGCCGACTTCGGCTGCCATCTTCTTGGCGCGCTCACCCAAGATCGCCGGAGTCATCCGGTTGCTTGGCTCATTCACGAGGTCGCGAGTGAAATTTTGGGCTTCACCGATGATTCGGGCTTCCTCGAGAGCGGAGCCCAGCTTCGTCTGGTCCCCACGCGCTATCATGGTGAGAGTATCGATCTTCTGGTCCTTGCGATCGCTCTTGTAATAGTCGGGGTCGAAGTTGCCGACGAACGCACCTTCGACGATGGCCTTCACCGCTGTATCGCCGCCAAAGGTCTCCGGCGCAACAAACGCGAAATTGCGAATGCCTTTCGACTTAAGGGTGCGTACGGCGGCTCCCGCAACCTTGCGCAGGTCCGGGGCGGAAAAGCTCTTGGCTTTGCCTCCGCCCACTACGAGCAATCGCCTGGCTTTGAGTTTCGCGGGTTGGTGTAGCAAAGTTGTTTCCAGGGTTTTGCCCGTGACTTCGCCGCTGGCAACCACTTCGCGAGCGGCATCGCGGACTGTGCTGTCGCTGGTCTCGAGGCTGACTTCAGTTTTGTCTTTTTCGCCGCGATCGAGCGCAACCACAACCAGACATTCGGTTTCGACTTCAGCGGGAGCGGAAAGGGAAAGATTTGGTTTCATGATGTTTCACCAGTATCGACGGCAGGAAGGGAAATGCGCAAGGTGGAGTGGCGCGATACTAACGGAAGCGTCAGAGGATGAAAGTCGAACGAGGCGTGGTGGACCGCACGCCGCGATGACTAGCGATTCTTTCGTCCGCGGGCGATCGCTTCGCGCGCCTCTTTGTCAGCGGTGCGCCGGCGCTCGGTTTCGCGCTTGTCCCAGAGTTGCTTGCCCTTCGCCAGGGCAAGCTCCACTTTGACCCTTCCGTTCTTGAAATACAGCCGGGTCGGGATCAGGGTGAGTCCGCGCTGCTGGGTCTTGCCGATCAGCTTCCGGATCTCTTCGCGGTGCATGAGCAGCTTGCGGGTTCTCAGCGGGGCGTGGTTGAAGATGTTGCCGTGCTCGTAGGGACCGATGTGAGCGTTGAGCAACCAAAGCTCGTTGTCTTTCACGAGTCCGTAAGAGTCCTTCAGGTTTGCCAAGCCTGCCCTGACAGACTTTACTTCGGTGCCGGACAAGGCGATGCCCGCCTCAAATTTTTCCAGCAAGAAGTAGTTGTGGGAAGCGATCCTATTGACGGACGCATCCCTCTGGCCCGCAGCAGTCGGGTCGCGGCGGGGATTCTTCTCGGGATTGGGCCGGGTTTGATGACTGGGCGGCTTGGGCATGTCGTATGCAAAAGTTATCACAGGCGATCATTGAGGTTCAGGACGGGCGCAGCAACTGCTTGATCGCCGAAGGGCTTTAGTCTGGTACCTGTCCTAAGTGATGACTTTTCGGGCAATTCCGTTGGTACTAGCACCACCGATTAAATGCAACCAGAACAGTAACTTCGGCCGAAGTTTTGCCGATGCTATAATCACGCATCCGAGCTCTGATTTTCATAGGAAAAACAGCCCGACCGAGGGTTATGGCTACCCAGGGACGACTGTCTGTGAGGTCTTAATCGAATGAGACGCCTGATTCGGTCGGCGACCGTGCTCGCGCTTATCCTGACCGCGACTCTGCCCCTCGCCGCCGACAAAGCTAAATCCTTGTATCTTCAGGGACAAGACGCGGAAGCCCGCCAGAACTACGAGGCGGCGTACGACTTTTACAAGCAAGCTTACGATCTCAAGCCCAAGGAGTTGAGGTACCGGACGACCTTTGAGCGCATCCGGTTTCTGGCGGCAGCTTCCCACGTGCATCGTGGTCAGCTGCTGCGCGACGCAGGGAAGTTGGACGAAGCCCTGGTCGAGTTCCAGAAGGCGGCCCAGATCGATTCCTCGAGCTTTATCGCCAACCAGGAGATCCGCCGCACTCGGCAGATGATCGACGAGATAAAGAATCCTCGTCCCCAATCGGCTTCCCCTCCAGGAGTACTGAAGCGGCGGTTGGAACAGGCCCAAGGTCCGGTTGAGCTAGCTCCCATCTCCAACGCTCCCATCACTCTGAAGCTCACGGAAGATAGCAAGCTGATTTACGAGACCGTCGGCAAACTGGCGGCCGTCAACGTCCTGTTCGATCCGGACTACACCTCGCGGCGCATCAAGATTGAGCTGAACGGCGTCTCGTTGGAAGAGGCCCTGGAGATCATCGCTCTGGAGTCGAAGACTTTCTGGCGGCCGGTTACGGGAAACACGATATTTGTGGCCGCCGACAACCCGGCCAAGCGCAAGGAAATTGAACAAAGCGTAATCAAAACTTTTTATCTGGCGAACCTTTCGCAGCCCACGGAATTGCAGGACGTTGTTAACGCGATGCGTACCATCCTGGAAGTGAGTCGCATCCAGCAATTGCCCTCGCAGGGCGCGATTGTGGTCCGAGGTACGCCCGACCAGATCGCGCTCGCGCAGAAGTTGGTCGACGATCTGGATAAGGCCAAGCCGGAGGTGATCGTTGAAGTTGCCATCATGCAGGTGAATCGGGACAAGATGAAGACATATGGCATCAACCCGCCCACCAGCGCGACGGTCGCATTGCAGAACAATATCAACACGACCAGCACAACCAACGGCACCACCACCACCAGTACGGGGGCCACGAACTCAACCTCGGGAACGCCGAATCAAGTCAACCTCAATCGAATCGGCAACCTCAGTGCAACTGATTTCACGGTGACCATTCCCCCAGCTACCGCGACCGCACTTCTTAGCGACAGTACGTCGAAACTCATACAGAATCCTCAAATCCGGGCGCTGGACGGGCAGAAGGCGTCTCTGAAAATCGGCCAACGCGTCCCAGTGGCAACCGGCTCCTTTCAGCCGGGTATCGGCGGCGTAGGAATCAACCCGCTGGTTAATACCCAGTTCCAGTATCTGGATGTTGGCGTAAACATCGATATTACGCCCCGTGTCCATGCCGGAAACGAAGTCACTCTCAAAGTTACGATGGACATTTCCGAAGTTGATACCACGGCGAACATCGGTGGTATCAGTCAGCCCGTCATTGGACAGCGCAAGATCGAGCACGAGATCCGCCTGCGAGAGGGAGAGGTCAACCTGCTGGGCGGAATGCTTGAAGATCAGCAGACCCGCGCCCTGAGTGGTATTCCTGGCTTGGCCAATATTCCGATCCTTAAGTATCTGTTCTCGCAAACAAACACAGAACATCGGGAAAACGAACTGGTCTTTGTCCTGATTCCTCACATCATTCGCAGCCAGGAGCTATCGAAGATCAATCAGGAAGTGCTCGACATCGGGACGGCGAATTCCATCGAGTTGCGCCGGTTCTCAAAACCCGCCAGCGCTCCAGTTCCGACGTCGGCAGGTCCGCAGGGGACGATGCCGCCCCCGCAGCCCCAAGGTCCAGCGACTCCGGCGAATCCCGAAGTGCAGAGCGCTCCGGCGGGTGGCGCTTCCAGTTTTGCCTTCGACCCACCGGCGATCACGCAAGCGAAGGGGGGCACTTTCACAGCGAACATCATCCTGAACAGCGTGCAGAACGTGTACTCGGTTCCGGTGCAAGTGAACTACGACCCCAACGCGGTGCAGATGGTGAATGTTTCCAACGGGGGCTTCCTGTCGCAGGACGGACAGGCCGTCGCCCTGGTGCATCGGGATGATCCGACCACAGGAACTCTGCAAATCACAGCCACGCGTCCGCCCGGCTCCGGCGGCGTCTCGGGCCAGGGGACGGTGGTCACTCTGACATTTATGGCGAAGGGAAGTGGCCAGTCGGCTCTCACCATCACCAAGGGCGGGGCGCTCGATCCTGCGATGCAGCGCATTCCGGTGAATGGAGCCCAGGCGACTGTCACAATTCAATAACAGTATCCCAGTAGAATATCCGTATGCAGGCAAGATATCCCGGGTCAAGAGCCGCGTGCCTAGTCAGAAGCCACGAACGCGGCTTTACCCTTATTGAACTCATTGTTGCGACGATGATCCTCGTCATCCTGACGAGTATGGTCATCCCGCTGGCCCGCTTAAGTATTCAGCGCGAGAAAGAGCACGAACTGCGCTATGACCTGTGGATGATGCGGGACGCCATCGATCGCTACAAGGACGCCGCGGACCGTGGAGCCTTCCAGATCAAGGTAGGAACTGAAGGTTACCCCCCCGATCTGGACACTCTGGTAAACGGTGTGGATGTCGGCGGCAAGAAAGTGCGGTTTCTTCGGAAAGTTCCGGTTGACCCCATGACGGGGAAAAATGAATGGGGCATGCGGTCCATGCAGGACGATCCGACCTCGGACTCATGGGGCGGGCAGAACGTGTTCGACGTTTACACGAAATCGGAAGGTACAGCACTCGACGGGACGAAATATAAGGAATGGTGAGCGCGGCCAAGAATCGACGGAGCCGAGGTTTTACGCTGATCGAGCTGATGATCGTGATCAGTATCATCCTCATTCTCGTGTCGATCTCGGTCCCGATCTACAACCAGTCGATTCTGCGCGCCAAGGAATCGGTTCTGCGGCAGGATTTGTTCACGCTGCGCTCGGTGATTTCGCAGTACACACTCGACAAACAGAAGGCTCCGCAGTCGCTCGACGATCTGGTGCAGGCGGGTTACCTGAAACAGATCCCCAACGATCCCATGACCGGGCAGCCCAACTGGCAGGTTGAGCAGGAGGATGTCTTGTTAGCGGTCGACCAGCAGGAGCCCGGCATCAGCGACGTGCACAGTTCCTCTAGCGCCAGCAGCAGCGACGGGACAGCGTACAGCACATGGTAGCCCCCGGATCGGACGGGTTCTTCGAATCCAGCTGCAAGTCTTAGCCCCAAGCTGCTATCTGAATTGCGCCCATCTCCCAGAAGCAATACCATTAACTCATGCCGGTCGAAACGGAACTTAAACCAACCACGATTCGCGCACCACGCGGTACCGCGCTTTCCTGCCAGGGGTGGCAGCAGGAAGCCGCCATGCGCATGCTCATGAACAATCTCGATGAGGAAGTCGCGGAACGTCCCGGCGATCTGGTCGTTTATGGCGGGACGGGCAAGGCTGCACGCAATTGGGATTGCTATCACGCCATCGTAGCCACGCTGAAGAAGCTTGCTGACGATGAAACTTTACTCGTTCAGTCGGGTAAGCCCGTTGGCGTGTTCAAGACGCACGATTATGCACCGCGTGTTCTCATCGCTAACTCAAATCTGGTCGGTCACTGGTCGAACTGGCAGAAATTCAACGAGCTGGAACGCGCTGGACTCATGATGTACGGCCAGATGACGGCGGGTTCGTGGATCTACATCGGTTCCCAGGGCATTGTTCAGGGTACGTTCGAGACCTTTGCCGCGGCTGGAGAGAAGAGCTTTGCCGGCGATCTTCACGGCAAATTGATTGTATCCGGCGGTATGGGCGGTATGGGTGGCGCCCAACCGTTGGCGGCCACCATGAACGGCGCGGTATTTCTCGGCATCGACGTTGATGCTGAACGTATCAAGAAGCGCCTTAAGACGGGTTATTGCGATTTCCTGGTGACCACGCTTGACGAAGCTCTGCGGATCGTCAAGAACGCGGTTCGCAAGAAAGAAGCGATTTCGGTTGGACTGGTCGGGAACTGCGCCGACGTCATTCCAGAGCTTGCCGAGCGTGGCGTGGTGCCGGACATTCTGACCGATCAGACCTCGGCGCACGATCCGCTGAACGGCTACGTACCGAATGGCATGTCGCTCGAAGCCGCGCTGGAGTTGCGCAAACGCGATCCGAAGGCTTATCAGGAGAAGTCGCTCGACTCGATGGCCCGCCACGTCGAGGGCATGTTGCGCCTGCAAAAGATGGGCTCGGTGACATTCGACTATGGCAACAACATCCGCACCTTCGCTTTTGAGCGGGGCGTGAAAAATGCCTATGACTTCCCGGGTTTCGTGCCGGCATACATTCGGCCGCTGTTTTGTGAAGGCCGAGGGCCGTTCCGATGGGTGGCGCTTTCAGGCGAACCGTCTGACATTGCCGTCACGGATGAGCTCGTGCTTGAACTCTTTCCCGAGAATCGAATTCTGAAGCGCTGGATTGATCTCGCTCGCAAGCGCATCAAGTTTCAGGGCCTGCCGGCGCGTATCTGCTGGCTCGGATACGGAGAGCGCGCGCAGTTTGGCCTGGCGATGAACGATCTGGTGAAAAAAGGAAAAATCAAAGCGCCAGTTGTGATTGGCCGCGACCATCTGGATTGCGGCTCGGTCGCGTCTCCCTTCCGCGAAACCGAGAGCATGAAGGACGGCAGCGACGCGGTCGCCGACTGGCCTCTGCTCAATGCTTTGCTGAACACGGCGGCGGGAGCGTCCTGGGTGTCGATTCACAACGGCGGAGGAGTTGGGATCGGCTATTCTCTGCACGCGGGGCAGGTCACGGTTGCCGACGGTACCGAGATGATGGCGAAACGCATTGAGCGAGTTTTGACCACCGATCCGGGCATGGGCGTGATCCGGCACGTCGACGCCGGCTATACCGAAGCGAAACAATTTGCGCAGAAGACGGGCGTGGAGATTCCGATGGAGTCCGAGCCGGGATCCCGTGGCCACTAAGCGCGACGTTCCATTGTTGTTGCTGGTCAACATCGGCCAACTCCTGACCTTGCGCTCACCCTCATCCAAGCCAGGCCCGCGGCGCGATCAGGAGCTGAGCGAACTCGGCATCATCGAGAACGCGGCGGTCCTGTGCGTCGGTGGCAAGATTGTCTCGGTTGGCAAAACTAAAGACGCGCTGCGCGATCCCTGGCTCAAGAAGAATCGAAAGAGGATTGTTGAGATCGACTGCGCGGGTCAGGTTGTACTGCCCGGCTTTGTTGACTCTCATACACACCCCGCATTCGTAAGTCCGCGCCTCATCGATTTCGAGAAACGCGTCTCGGGCGCAACCTACGAGCAGATTGCCGAGGCCGGCGGCGGCATTCGATCCAGTGTCGAAGGCGTGCGCAGCGCGTCCAAGGCCCGGCTCGCCGAGAACATCCTGAAGGCATTTCATGAAATGGCGGAGCAGGGAACTACCACGGTAGAAGCCAAGTCCGGCTATGGGCTTTCCGTCGAATCGGAGCTGAAATCGCTTCAGGCGATTCGCGATGCCGCAACCCGCTGGCCGGGAACTGTGATCTCCACTTTGTTGGGGGCTCACGTTGTCCCGAAGGAATTCCAGGGGCGCTCACAAAATTACGTTGAAGCCGTCTGTTCAGAGATGATTCCCGCTGTGGCCAAGAAGAAGCTGGCTGATTTCGTCGACGTTTTTTGCGATCGCGGAGCCTTCACTTCAAGCGATACCGAGAAAATTTTCGAGGCGGCAACGAGATACAAGCTGGGTGTTCGCGCCCACGTGTGCCAGCTCGCGCAGTGTTCGCTGGCTCCATTACAGCGCTTTCAGCCGGCATCACTCGATCATATGGATCACGTTTCCGATGCCGACATCTCGGCCCTCGCGCAGGAGGACACGGTGGCTACTCTGGTGCCTGGGGCCAACTATTTTCTCGGCTTGGACGCTTATCCTCCGGCGCGCCGGTTGATCGATGCGGGCGTCCCGGTGGCGCTTGCCACGGACTACAATCCGGGCAGTTCGCCGACCTGCAGCATGCCGTTCGTTCTATCGCTGGCGTGCACGCACATGAAAATGTCACCTGCCGAAGGCCTTGCGGCGGCGACGATCAACGGTGCGTGGGCACTCCGATTACAGAATTCAAAAGGCTCCGTCGAGCCGGGGAAGGATGCGGACCTTGCGGTCTTTGAGGGGGGAGACTATCGCGAGATTCCTTATTGGTTCGCATCCAATCGATGTGCTTTTACAATACTGAACGGAAAGATGGTTGCCTCGGGAGGTTCTGGGGAACTCGGTTGAACCATCGGGTGGGGTTTTCCGTACAAGACAATATAAATTGGTGACGGATGGGCGTGCGTCCGCGCGTTGCGGGTTGAGAATGCACTTTTCCACGCGAGCTCATGATGAGCCAAAATATTCAAAGTTTGAAAGGGATTATGAAACGAACCTTCTTCTTCCTGTCTGCGGTCTTGACAATGGCCCTGCTGGCTCAGGCACAGCGCCTGCCAGAACTCGCCATGCCGCAGCACTACCAGTTGACCTTCGCGCCGAACTTCGACAAAGACAATTTCGCCGGCGAAGAGGCCATTCAGATCGAGGTGCTTAAGCCAACCTCCCAGATTGTCCTGAATTCGGCGGAAATTGAATTTCAGGATGTCAGCATCGCAAGTGGGGGCACGACCCAGACGGCCAAGGTCACGCTCGACAAAGAAAAAGAGATGGCGACGTTTTCCGTGGACAAGCCTTTGCCGGCGGGGCTGGCCACGCTCAAGACCCATTACACAGGAATCCTCAACAACGAGCTGCGTGGTTTGTATCTCGGGAAGGACGCGACTGGAAAAAAGTATGCGGTCACTCAATTCGAGGCTACCGATGCGCGCCGTGCATTTCCTTCTTTCGATGAACCGGCGTACAAGGCGACCTTCGATATTACAGTGATCGCAGACAAGGGGCACACCGCTATCTCGAACGCTAAGGTTTTGTCTGACGTGCCCGGCCCCAGCGAAGGCAAACACACAGTCCACTTCGCTACCACGGCGAAGATGTCTTCCTATCTGGTTGCGTTGGCGGTAGGAGATTTCGAGTACATCGAAGGCTCCGCCGACGGAATTCCCATCCGGGTTTACGGCCCTCCCGGCACCAAGCAGTACGACGCTTTTGCTCTCCAAGTCGCCGAGCACTGCATGAAGTACTTTGATCACTACTTCGGCATCAAGTATCCCTTCGAAAAGCTCGACATGATCGGCTTACCCGATTTTTCAGCGGGCGCGATGGAGAACACTGGCCTCATTACCTACCGTGAAGTAATTCTCCAGCTCGACGACGAACATGCTTCGGTGGGGCTGCACAAAGAAGTCGCTACCGTCATCGCGCACGAGATGGCGCATCAGTGGTTCGGCGATCTGGTGACGATGAAATGGTGGGATGACATCTGGCTCAACGAAGGATTCGCCACCTGGATGGAGAACAAGGCCGTCGCAGCGTGGAAGCCGGAATGGAACCTCGATCTCGATGACGTACGCAACACCGCGCAGACGCTAAACGGAGATTCCCTGGCGAACACTCGGCCCATTCATCAAGCTGCTGAGACGCCGGCACAGATTCAGGAGCTGTTTGACGGAATCGCCTACGGAAAAGCAGCCGCGGTATTGCGCATGCTCGAGGCGTATCTGGGCCAGGAGTCGTTCCAGGCGGGGGTCGATGAGTATTTGAAGAAATATTCCTACTCGAATGCCACTGCCGACGATTTCTGGAGCACCTTGGCGGCGGTCTCGAAGAAGCCCGTCGATCGCATCATGCCGACCTTTGTGAAGCAGCCGGGCTTTCCTATGGTGAGTCTTGATCTGCAATGCTCTGGGAACAGCGCCAAGATCAGGCTCACCCAGCAACGCTATTTCTACGATCGGTCGCTCTTCAATCGTGGGAACAACTCCGAACTGTGGCAGGTTCCGGTTTGTATGAAACCCGCTCCGGGAGCCTCGGGTAGCGCGAACGTGGCTAAGTGTGAGCTTCTTACGAGGAACGAAGAGACTTTCGGCGTTCCATCCTGTGCGCCTTGGGTTCTGAACAATGCAGGAGCGGCGGGCTACTACAGGTCCGGCTACACAACCGGGATGTTGCGCGCTATGGCGAACGATGTCGAGCGGGATCTGACGCCGGCGGAACGCATCATGCTACTCAGCGATGCCTGGGCTTCTGTGCGGGTAGGGAAGCAGGAGGTAGGGGATTACCTCGCTGTAGCCGAGGGCTTGAAAGCCGATCGTAATCGGGCGGTGATCGCGCAATTGGCGGATCAGTTGGACTACATCGGCAATTATCTCGTTACCGATTCGGATCGCGATTCTTATCAGCTGTGGGTTCGGCGTCTGTTCACGCCGCTGGCGCAGGAGCTTGGCTGGCAAGCGAAGACCAGTGACACGGATGAGCAGAAGAGTCTGCGGGCGCGCGTCTTCCACACGCTGGGCTACACCGGACGTGACCCCGAGGTGCTGGGACAGGCTCGCAAGCTGGCCGACGAAGCTCTGGAAGACCCCACTTCGGTAGATGGAACCATGGCCGCGACCGTCTTCAGTCTTGCGGCACTCGACGGCGATGCGGCGCTCTACGACAGGATCGTCAGTCATCTTAAGAGTGCTGCTACGCCGAACCAGTATTACCTCTATTTTGGGGCTCTGTCCGACTTCAGCGATCCGAAATTGCTGGAGCGCACCTTGCAATTCGCGCTTACTTCAGACGTCCGGACGCAGGACACGCTCGGGCTGATAGCTTCGGTCATGGAAAATCCCGCTGGTGAAAAAGTGGCATGGAGCTTTGTCCAGACGCGCTGGCCCGACATCGAGAAAATCGGCGGAGGATTTACCAGCGCTGAAGTCGTGCAGGCGACGAGCGTGTTCTGCGACGCCGAACTTCGCGATGACGTACAGACCTTCTTCACCAGGCACACCGTGCCGACGGCCGAGCGCACATTGAAGCAGTCGTTAGAGCGAATGAGCTACTGCGTGGACTTGAAGTCGCAGCAAGGTTCGAAGCTCGCATCCTGGCTGCAGCGGCGAGGGGCGTCGGCGGGGAAGTAGAAATCGCGCGAGTCTGCGCTCTCGGTTGGGCGGTGGCGTCGTCGCTTTCCGCGACTGGTTGACGCCCGTAACGCAGTTCCGTTGGCTAACCGCGCTTAGCAATGCCGAGTCTCTTTCCGAGCCAACGTCGCTGCCTAGCTGAAATTCGATTTCAGCCGCGATCGCGCTTTTGGTTCGATTGAGGGAACCTGCCCCCATTGCTATAATCGTTTGGACCTTCAGTTCCCTACGTTGCTAGCCTTGTCGAAGGCAATCTGCACAGCGTAGGCCGCATGGTCCGCAGGGGCTTTGATACCCGCTGTGGGCAAAGTGGCCAGGTAGCTCAGGTGGTAGAGCGCAGCCCTGAAAAGGCTGGCGTCGGCGGTTCAACTCCGTCCCTGGCCACCATCTCTTTCAATGGTTTAGCAGACCAGCCCTAAATTTCACACCTGTGATTTCACACCTGTGGTCGGTTACGACCACTAACTTCCCATTGCTGACGATACACCGGGGGCGAACGCAGAAATCACCTCCCTCAGTTGTTGCTTATTTGGCCAAATAGCCAGACAATGACGTGTATGACCCAGCGCAGCGTTTTCAAACAGCAGGCTCGGGTGCTGAAGGCACTCGCGAACGAGTCTCGACTCATGATCATCGACCGTTTGAATAAGGGTGAGTCCTCGGTGGGAGAACTCACCGAGCTTGTTGGTACTGATCTTTCAACCGTCTCCAAGCACCTCGCTCTGCTTCGCGCCAATGGAATCGTGGAAGACCGCCGCCAGGGGACGACCGTGTACTACAGGCTTCTTACCCCGTGCGTGTGCAACTTCTTCGCATGTGCCACGCAGGTCCTAAAGGAGAAATCAAACTGAGTATCGAAATCAAAGTCCTTGGTCCCGGATGTGCCAGGTGCAAACAGCTCTACGGCGAGGCTGAAAGAGCCATTGTTCAACTGGCCGCTCCCGCCACACTCACCAAGGTTGAAGACATCAGGGACATCATGGCGTACAAGATCCTGGCGACGCCTGCCTTGGTGATCGATGGCGAGGTGAAATCTGCAGGTCGCATTCCGAATGCTGCTGAGATTGTTTCCTGGCTCGCAACGGCGGCGACGAAGCAATAACGGAGTGTCGCCAAAGGAGGCTACATGCCGGAGTATCTGGAAACTACAGTTGATAAGTTCACATTCAAAGTCGCCAAAAATCGTTGGTACACGCGCGACGGCGTTTGGTTCCTGCCCCTGGAGGGTTCCGAAGGGGGAATGATTCGGGTTGGGCTGACTGACTATCTCCAGCAGCATAGTGGCGACATCGCCTTCGTGAATTTAAAGCCGATTGGCACGACATTACGTACCGGAGATGACTTCGCCGAAATCGAGACCATAAAGGTTAATGCCGCGTCTTCCCTCGCCGATTTCGGGCACAGTGACTCAAATCAACCAAGGCCTCGAACTTCATCCTGAACTGGTCAACCAAGATCCCTACGACAAAGGCTGGCTCATCGTGCTGAAGCCAGCCGAATGGGCAGCCAGCCGTCGCGATTTGCTCGATGCCGACGCGTATTTTGCGGTGATGCGGCAGCAGATTGACGAAGAACTGAAGGAGACGTCATGAGTCATCATTCCAGCGTTGTTGTGATTCCATGCAGCGGGATCGGCAAGCCATTTGGGACCGTCAGCCGGGAAGCGGCTTACGAGCTCTGCGAGAACCTCCGGCGCGCAGACACCGACCTCGTTGCGCTGTCGAAGCTCGTTCTTGGCGAACAAGACGCACAGGCGCGAGTCCGCAGCAAACCGGCGGTGACGATCGACGGCTGTAAGTTGATGTGCGCGTCGAAACTCGTGAAGCTCAGTGGTGGGTCTGTCGCCCAGGAAGTGCAGGTACTCGATGTTTTCCGGCGATACAAGCACTTGAAACCGGAAGGCATTGCCGAGCTGAACGAGCCTGGCAAGGAACTCGCGCGTGTGATCGCCGCCGAAATATCTGAAGCCTTGGGCGACACTCAAGGAGGACCCCATGCCTGATCTGCCTGAACGTAAAGTTGGAATCATCGCATGTTCTGGCGAGGAACTGGCGGGCGGGACCGTCTCCCGATTGGCAGCATTGAAAGTCCTGCACGAACTGCGACCCGGCAAAACGGTCACGATCTGCCTGCCGTTGTTCCTGGCGGGCGGCGAAGGGGATCGGGCGTTTGCACGTTTTCACCCGACCATTACTGTAGACGGCTGTGAACTGCGCTGCGCTGCCCGAGGCACCGAGATGTATTCGGGAAAGCCCACTGCCAGCGTAGTCGTCAGCGAACTTGCCGCCGCTCAGGGGTTAGAAGCAATTGATGGCCGGCGCCATCTGAATAACGCTGGCAAGAAGGCCGTAGAACTGACTGCCGAGCGATTGGCTTTGCTTACTGATGAGCTACTCGCGGGCCCTTCCGCCAAAACACGCGTGACAATTAGTGCGCCACAACCGCTTGAGGCGCCTAAATCCGTGGGCTGCTCCTGCGGTTCCGGAATACCAGTGCAGAACGTCCTGATTGACGGTCAATCGGTGGGCCTCCTGGCGGTACCGCTCATCTTTGCGAACTTCCGCGACCGAGGGCGCGAACCGGACGGTGCCGCGGATGAACTTCTGGCGAGTGTCGCGGTCTACAACTACATCCCCGAACAATCGAAACCTGATTACCGTGCGGCAATCCTCCGGGAGTACGCCACATTCTGGCGAGGAGGAGCGAAATGAGCCGTACTGCCACATATCACACCACCGTCAAGTGGACGGGGGAGCACTGGGGACATATCGCGATGGGCAATGGCCCCGAGATGACGTTCTCCGCTCCACCTGACGCGCAAGGACACGCGGGTGTCCTGACTCCGGAAGACGCCTTTGTGGCCGCGGCGAACACCTGCGTGATGATGATGTTCATCTGGGCGGCGGAACGCTTCCAGCTCAAGCTCCTCTCGTATGAATGCCGCACTGAAGGCACCAAGCTGATTGAACTAGATCGCACAGAGATCTTTACCAAGCTGTGCTTTCGTCCCGTGATTCGGGTGGCCCTCAATGGGGAGCGGAAGGAGACTCTGGAAGCTCGAATCCGGCGCGCCTTGCAAGCCGCGCAGAAGTACAGCTTGGTGGCTAACTCGATCAAATCCGAGATCGCTATCGAACCGGAAATCATCGTCGTGGACCGCAACTTCAGGCCAGCGTCAGCGTAGGTGGCAAGCGACGTGCCATATAGGGCAGCAATCTGGCGGCGGTCGGTCACTTGTGTACACCTGTGGCCGCTCAGTTCACCGCGTTTGACGGCGTCATCATAGCTGCCAGCATGTCATCCTGCGCTGTTAGACGATCCTCGCTCATGCTGTGGGCGTAAATTCTGAGCGTAGTAGCGACGTCGCTGTGGCGGAGCATCTTCTGCAGCGTCTTCACGTCTGTCCCTTTCCGGACGAGGAAGCTCGCCAAGCTATGACGCAGGTTGTGGAACCCGAAGCGGACCTTCTCGCCTTCCTTGAGCACGCCCGCCTTCACCGCAGCCGGACGGAGATGATCTTCAACCAGCATGTTGGCGACGCGCGGTTGCTTGCCCTTTAGCCGGGTGCTGGCAAAAACCCAGTCCGTTGCCTGAGCGTAAGGAGTCTGCTCCTGCCACTGGCGAATGAAGCCTGCAAGTAGCGGGGCCAATGGAACTGGAGCCTTGCTAGCAGCACTCTTCGGCTTACCAACTTTCCCGCCCGTCCACGAGCGGCGGACGAAAACCTGCTGGCTGTCGTAGTCCACATCTGCCCACTGCAAACCAAGGCATTCGGAAATGCGCAACCCCGTAGCCGCGATGAGGAGTGTGAGGGTCCTCTCCGGCTGAGGCATCGCCATGAGAATCTTGAAGCATTGCTCCGGCGTGATGATCTTCGCCTCGTATTCCGACGGGGCGGGGCCGTGATAAATTCTTGTTTCATTTGGAATGAAGCGGCACCGGGTTCTCATAGTCGGCTCTCTCTCACCGATTGCGGCCACGGCGCTTTTAATGGCCATAGGTTTCTATGCCGAGCGGGTCGGCGGGCGCCTGTTTACCCTCTCCCCTCTAACCTTCGGTATCACAACAGCGTCGCTGTCGAGCGTGCCGTTCTTCATAACGCTCTTTCTTGCCGTCCGAGAACGCCGAACCTGCCACCTTGGTTGGTTAGGCAGGCTAGGGTTGTTCTTCGCATTGGTATCGTTGATTGTTCCAATGTTCTTGTTGCGCGGGACGGTTCTGGTATTGATCGGAATGCAACACCAAGCCGCCCATAATATTCCTGCTCCGCTGTTTCAAGCACGTGATCTCAATGGGAAGATGCAGTGCCTCGGTGATCATCGAGGGGAGGTTGTGCTCGTTAACGTCTGGGCGACCTGGTGCGTTCATTGCCTCTCAGAAATGCCTAAACTCGATCGCCTCTTCCGGGAGCACCAAAATCAGGGTTTGATGGTGTTCGGCCTTTCTAACGAAGACGCCACGATCCAGCGAAAGGGACTGACTGGCGTGCAGGTGACCTACCCTCTTCTCACCTATCATGGTCGAATCCCTGCGCTGTATCGCTATGTCGCGCTTTATCCGACAACCTTCGTCATTGATCGCCGAGGAATCTTGCAACCCGCCATCAGCGACCATCGGTCCGATAAGCTGGAAAGTACGGTCATTGACCTGCTCAACAGGAGGCCCTGATAAGAGTTTCCCGTCTCTGCGAGCTGGCGTAACATCCCCATATCACTTACTGACCACCAGTCAAAACGTGAAATCGCCTGGTTTCAGAAGTTACGCCAATCTGCGCTAGGAAAATTAAGGCTTTTCGGTCAGTAGATGGCCTTTGCTTCCTTAATCGAGCGTATCGAGTTTTCGCCGAAGGATCTTTCCCGTACTCGTTTTGGGCAGATCTTCGACGAATTGAACCGAGAGTGGCACCTTGTATGCAGCGAGATGTCCGCGACAGAAGTCGATGATCGAGATTTCTTCCCCCGCGGTGTCGCGTTTCAAAACCACGTAGGCTTTCGGCACCTCGCCCTTGATCGGATCACGCTGTCTTCCGACAGCGACCATTGCAACCGCGGGATGCATCGCGACGACTCGCTCAACCTCGGCAGGATAAACCTTGTAGCCGCCGCTGATGATCATATCTTTTTTTCGATCAGCGACGAATAGGTAGCCATCTCTATCCATATGCGCAAGGTCGCCTGTGTGCATCCAACCGTCCGCCTCGATTGTTTCGCGCGTGCTTGCTGCGTTCCCGTAATAGCCTTGCATGACGATAGGCCCTCGCACCATCAACTCGCCGACCTCTCCTCTCGACACAGTTTGGGAACAGTTTAATGGGTCAGCGACGCGGCACTCGACTCCCGGCAACGCAATCCAATCGATCCCAACCGGCTCGGGGCGTACAGCGGATGAGTCGTGCCACATCCACCAAGTTCAGTCATGCCCCAGATTTCCAGCAGGGGACAGCCAAATAGTTCCTCGACCATCGATGACGAACTGTTTGCCATCCCAGTTCATCGTTATGTCATTCTGCGCACCCTTGACATCACATGTGTACGGCAGCAAGTTGCGACATTCCATCCCGTGGAAACTTTTGTTCGCGGTATTCCACCAGAGGATCCCGAGAAGAGAGAGAGCACCTTCAGGCGTGCGCAGGTGCTCCTCTTCCAACAACGTGAACCCTCCTGGCCCCATTCGCCAGGTTTCTTCTCCGGTGTTGGCCAGGCCATTGGGCGTCGTAGAGTTAGGCTCAAACCTCACATTGAGAGACCACTCTCCCTCCAGAGCTTTGGTGAGTCCCACAATTTCAGAGGATGGCTGCGGGACAGATGTTAGTGACTGTGCGTTTGCACAAGCGATGGCTATTCCGCAAACACTCAGAAGACAGAGTGAAAGTGAGGCTGTTCTGAAAAGTTTCTTCATGTTTGGCTCCCTTGGCCACAACGAAGTTTGGTTCGAAACGATAATCATTGCTCAATTCGCGAGTTCGATCGCCAACGCTCCACGTTTCTAGCCGACCATGTTCGCGGCAAAATGCTGCCAGAGTGGCGTGCGACTACCGAAGTAAACCAAATAGAGAGAAACGACGATGATCGTGGCACCGAATCCGAAAGCCGGATGCACCCTGCGGTTCCTTATCGAATCAAACAATACGACTGCGGTCACTAGTGAGGTCCAAAAACCTAGGATCATGATGTTGCTTCCAATTCCGGCCCAGACAAACAGGCGGACAATTGGATTCGGAAGCATGCAGAACGTAGCCAGAAGCATCAGGCGCTTGTGGTAGCCAGTGCGGTTTCTCAACCAGACGCCGAATGCCACGAGGGATGCAAACAGAGCCATCTGCGTGAGTTCGAGCGCAAGCACGGTCAGGACGCTGGAAACGAACTCAGAGTGCGCCCGCACTTCGCGTCTTGCTGCGAGCACGGTTGCGGTACACGCCATCAGAACGACAAATACGGCATAACCTGCTCCGAATGCCCCCAGAATTCTGTGTGTACGGATGCGATTCGAAGTGATGAAGAAGGTCTGAAACGCGAACAAAGCGATCCAGCCAGTCATCACCGCCGAATGAACGTGCAGAAATATCGTGAGGTCGGCTGTTTTAAATAATGTATGGAGGTAGTAGGTGCGCGAGAAACCGATAAAAACGAGAAGTACAATTGATACCGCCAACCAAGCGAAAAAGTGACGCTCGGCTGACCTGCCCCCCGAAAAGTAGTCCAGCGGAAATGTGACTTCTCCATTTAGGATGGCCCGCTCAGGGCCAAGAGGAGGAGTCGTGCGCAAGAGTCGCTTTAACGAAGAACAGATCATCGCCATCCTGAAGGAGGCGGAGGCGGGGATAGCACCCGACGAGCTGTGCCGGCGGCACGGGATCACACGCGGGAGCCTGTATCGGTGGAAGGCGAAGTACGGCGGGATGGAAGTGAGCGAGGCGCGGCGACTGCGGCAACTGGAGGAGGAAAACCGACAGCTGAAGCACGCCGTAGCCGAACTGCTGCTGGACAAACGAGCATTGCAGGCGGTGGTCACAAAAAAGTGGTAGGCCCGCAGATGCAGAGGCAGGCGGTGGGAGTGATGCGCTCGGAAGCTGTGGTTTCGGAGCGACGCGCCTGCGGGCTAGTGAAGGCACATCGGGCGACATGCCGGTATCGGCGGCGCAGGGTCGAAGATCCGCGTTTGCGGGAGCGATTGCGCGAGCTGGCGGCGACCCGGCGACGGTTTGGCTATCGGCGGCTCAAGATCCTGCTGCAGCGCGAGGGCTTCGCCGTGAACCATAAACGGGTGTACCGACTGTACGTGGAGGAGAAGCTGGGACTGCGGCGGAAGCGAGCACGGCGGAGGATGCCGACGACCGCCGCACGCGTGCCCCTGCAGCTCCCGGTGCGCCCCGACGAGGTCTGGACCATGGACTTCACCCAGGATGCGTTCGCTAGTGGGCGCAAGTTCCGAACTCTGAACCTGATGGACGGCTTCACGCGCTACGCGCCGCGCATCGAGGTGGACACGTCGTTGCCGGGTCAGCGCGTGGTGCGAGTGCTGGAAGAACTGAAGCGAGGAGGCCGCAAGCCGGAGGCGATCGTGATCGACAACGGAAGCGAGTTTACCAGTCAGGTGATGGATCAATGGGCGTACGAGAACCAAGTGCAGCTGCACTTCATCACGCCCGGACGGCCCATGGAGAACGGCTTCATCGAGAGCTTCAACGGCAAGTTCCGCGACGAGTGTCTGAACGAGAACTGGTTCCTCGATCTGGCCGACGCGCGGGAGAAGATCGAGACCTGGCGGTGCGACTACAACCAAGTGCGGCCGCACTCGGCGCTCGGTTATCTCACGCCCGCGGAGTTTGCGCAGAGGAGCGCGGCTTCGTCCGGCTGCGCTCGCATGGCTCCGCCGGACGAAGCCGCTTCTCAGGTGGTGAGAGGGTGATTGCAGGTGTAGCGTTGGAGAACCAGAAACCGGAGAAAGTCTCATATCCCTGGACTAAAGATGGGGGTGTACGCGGGCAGCTACAGGAAGAGTTGTCGCTTTTGTTACCATAACGATTCGTTTCCGCGAGTTGCTGGCCTATGCCCGGGGAGATGGCCGGCCTACCGATCCAAAGACCTGGGACGGAAAAGTGGTTCTTACCGGCGATTGACTCGCCATTTCAATCACTGGCAGACGATTTTCCCTTGCGTCAGACCAGTGATCGTTTTATCGGAAAGTCCGGGTTGGTAGCGTTCATAGGCGACGGAATAGGCATCCGTGTTCTCGCCCTTCGCTCCGGGCGATCCCGTCACAATCACCACGATGGTTCGGTCCGCATTGTAAAAAAGATCTTGCGAACGTGCGGAGTCATAACCATGAGCCGTCTTGAACCCGGTCAGATGCGACGCATACCATGCAACGGTCGCGGCAACGGTCGCGTTGGCCTTACTGTAGTTCTTCGAAAAGATGTAATAGATGAGCGGGTACATGTTCCCCTGCATCTTGCTTTTGCAAACCATCGCGTCGGGGAGTTTCGTTGGCTCATTCCCCCCGTACTTAGTCACGGTCGTCGGAATCACCGGAAGGCCTGTCAGCGGATCGTTAGTAAGTACTTTTGCTTGACCTGCGGCGTTCGCCAAGCTGAGAACAAGGATTGCCGCGACCACTAGTGCATTCTTCATCGATTTCTCCATTCCGATGTGTGACCGCCATATGCCTTTATTTGGCCGAAACTGCTACAACATCACCGTCGTGCTTCTCTGGCAACGGACTTCAGTTCAGTCGAGCGTCAGTTCCACTCGTCGGTTCCGCGCTCGGCCTTCGAGTGTGTCGTTCGTGTCAATCGGTGTAGAATCACCATCACCTGAGGTCGAGAGACGATTTGGATCCGCGTGATATCGGTTGACCAGCGCTTTCTTCACCGCAGCCGAACGGCGTTGCGAAAGCTCCTGGTTGTACCTGTGGCCGCCGATGTTGTCCGTATGGCCGGTGACCGTCAGCTTCCAGTCAGGACGGTTCGCCATTGCCTGCGCGATTTCTTTCAGCACTGGTTCCGATACCGGTCGGATCACGTCGCTGTTGAAGTCAAAATTGATTCCCCACGTGATCGCTTTTCGGTTCTTCGCGAGTTGCTGCTCGATGGTGGGCTTGAGGGCGCTGGGATATGTGACCTTGATGAACCTGACCCGGAAGGCGTCATCCTGGTTGAGGTTTTCGCCAAACATCCACGAGAGCATGACCGGCGTCGCAGGATCGTCCAGAATATAAGCGTCGGTCGGCTGGTCGCGCGTTCCGAATCTTCCCCCGGTTTCAATGACCTTCATGGAGCCCTGGACGTGAATAGCTGGAACATCAACAGGCTGATCGTTGATGATGAGGGGAAAGGCCACGTCATTGGGCTCTACCCGTTTCAAACTCCCTTTCCAAGCCAGGAGTTCCCATTCGGTGAGGGTGTCCATGTAGTCGTAGTAACCAAAAACCATCGGTAGAGTGCCGGAGGTCTTCAGCGTCTGAAACTTTCCGGCCGGTAACAGGATGCGAGAAACTCCGGGGTACAGGCCGGGCGCTTTGTCATGGTTGTCGAATACCCATCCAGTGGAGAATGCTTCGCCCTCCACGACATCTTTCCGGCAAACTTTGTTGGCAAGAGTGGCGTGCCCTAATTGACCCTGGTCGTGCACACGAGGACGAGTTGGTCCGTCGTCGATAAAATCAAGGCTTTCGGGCAAGATAGAGATGATGGAGTCAGTCTCTTCGAGATCTCCTGCCGGTACCGACCATGAAGTAGTGAGTACTGTTTCCGGCTTGATCTGAATCCTGCCCTTCGCCAATGCGGCGGGGTCGATTTGGCCACCGCCGACCGGGCACGGAAGCGGCGTCGCGAGGCTTGAATAAGGAATATTCCGAAGCAGGTCCGGTGGCATTTCAGGGTTCCTGGCTCCGAGATCTTCGAGAATGTCTTTTGCCATACTGCCCGTCGGGGTGGAGGAACCAGTCCCGCCACCGAGAGCGCCCAGCACGCCACTGAGTGGATTCTCGTGCGGGTTCGACGATTCCTGCGACCCCGAGTCCTTGTTTCCGCCCTGCGCGGATTGGTTTTCCCCTGAACTGCTTTTCGAAATCTTCCGACCGTTTTCGCCTGTTTCGTCCGCATGCAGGGTCGCGCTGATTTTCTGTTTCACCTTGTAGCCGAAGTACACAGCGCCGCCGATCGCTGTCACCCCGCCAAGAATGATGACGGCAAGAATCACTATCAGGATTTTCTTCCCTGCCCCACCGGCAGCCTGAGGGGGTTGAGCCGGCGATGCCGCCACCGGCGAAACCGCCGATGGCGCGACCGGTTCCGGCCCGAGGGTGACGACACGAGCAGGCGTCCCCTTCGCCGCCGTGCCGCATGCGGGGCAGAACTTTTGCCCGCTGGAGAGCTGAGTTCCGCAATTGCCACAGTAGCTCATGGTGACACTCATTTCCCCGCGCAGCCCGCTGGCGTTTCGTCTCTGCGATCGACAAGAACCACCTGCTCTTTCATTCGAGCGATGTCTCCTGAAGCTGGAACCGGTTTCACATGAACCAGATTGAGGAAGAAATTGATAATCCCCTGAACTACTTTGGGGATGCTCCATCCAATCCCTGCGTAGACGCCCATGTTGAATGTCCCTTGTGTGCAAGGGCGAAGGGCTATCGACGACTGGTCCAGTGCGGTAATGGTCGAAACCAGAGAAACATAAGGGCCGGCGGAAAATCCAAATGCTCCCAACCCGATCATCAGAGTCTGGTTCACGCCGAAGACCAGCGAGTTCATGCCGACCGACACGCCGCTGACCGAATCCGCGAGATTGTGTTTCATCTCCATGTGCATTCCCGAGGCTCCCCAATGGTTATTCACGTAGCCGACATTGAGCGCCCCGCCGGCAGAGTAGTCGGCCCGGGCTTGCAACACGGAGGTTTTAGCGCTGAATCCAGTGTCGAGCTTGAATGTGTTGAAGAACTTGATTGACAATGGGACGCCCAGCCCGAAAACTGGAAAATCGATCTCAAGCGGAACCTGACCAAACTGGTGCAGATTCGCCTGAAACGCTTGATCGCTCCCGGCCTGAAATATGATGCTGAAGCCTGCGCCGCCGCTGAGTTGGATCGCGGCAGTTTTCACATATCCCGGACTCACGTCGATGTTGAACGTGAGGCTCGGCGCGTTCATGTAAAGGATGGCCCAGAGATCGGCTTTGACTCCGCCCTTTTGGGTGTACAGGTGCAGGCCGAGACCTCCGCAATCCAGGAAGCAGGGATGCATCTTCGTGTTCGGAAGATTGACCTGCGGAACTCCGCCAATCGTGGGAAGCGGGCCTTGCGGGACTTTCGGCCAGTTCGGAAAGTAGTTTCCCACCTGCAACAGTGGCCGAGTTCCGCCGGGCATCTTGGGCGGGCGCAGTGAAGCAGGCATTGCTGTTGAGCGGCCGAAGTAAGGCGGGTGCCAGGAAGCTTGCACGAGGTGCGCCCCGCCTGAGGCGGAAACTGTCGTCATCGGCTTCCATTCCCCTGAAGGTGTGACTATGGAATATTCGACCGAAGGCCGGTCGCGCAGACGAGAAGTCGGGCCGGAAGCGTTCCTTTGCAGGGCCGCATCAGAATCCGGAGCGCCGGGATAATCCGGGGCTGCAACCGCAACGAAACTGTTGAGATCGATCGGCTGGTTGTAAACGAAATGGCCTTGCTTGATCACGTCTGTGATCTGCACCGGCCCGAGGATCACTTTCAGTTCGTCTCCGTTGCGCTGCAGGTCGAGAACTCGCCCGACGCATCGCTCGGTCACGAAGACGACTTTATCCACTTGAATCTCATTGGCATGCAAAGCATTTGCGTCGATGATCCAAGTCAATCCATCGGAACTCATTCCGCGGATCGCCTGGTCGCCGTGCTCCATCAGAACGATGCCATCCTGATAGGTGAGCCCGGGCGCGGGCTGCGGTGCCCGTCCGTATTGCAGTTCTGTCTTGGTCAACGAATGCGGGTCTCCGGCATGTCCCACGATTGCGCCTGCCGTTGCTGCGGGTGAAAATGCCTCGCGAACGACCGGGTTCGTGGAATCAACCTTGAACTCGGGTTCACTTCCCTTGCGGCATGCCGTCACAAACGCCAGCAGACAGCTCAACACCGCCAATCGGGCTGCTAAACGCATCGTCTCTCCTTGCGCCTCTTACAGGGCATCTGCGATTTTCTTTGCCAGTGGGATCACTTGCTGTGTGCCGCATGGGCACGTCATGTACATGATCCGGATCAGCTTGTCGCCCTTGCGGACGAACAGCATGCTGTCTGCCGATACGAACGCCTGGTCTCCGATGCCAGGAATACCCTGAGCGCCGGTGGGCCCGAGTCTGCCGAGTCCCTTTGCATTCAGTCGCATTTGCATGTCGGCGGCATTCTGATCAACCGAAAAAGAAAACACCGGCACTTCACCGGAGGTATCCTGCTCGGCCGGCGGCCTTTCGTTCTGGAACATCTTGAACATCCCACCGGCAAATGCCTGGGCCATCTGTTGCGTTTTTTGGTCGGCTCCACGGCTGGCCAGCATGGCCGTGGCGTGCTTCGCGCTCATGTCTGCCTGATCGCCCTTGGCGACGTACGAGCACCCGTTTTCGATAGGATCGGTACGAATGATCTCAACCCCGATGGCGTGGCCGACTTCTTCTTTACTCAATAAGCGGCAGCGATCGCCGCTGATGCTGCCATTGGAACCGCTGCTGCCTGAACTGCTGCTGTTACCGGAACCGGAAACCATCTTCGAGATGGAGCCCATGATTCCGCCTGAGCTGGAACTGTTGTCCGGACTGGACACCAAGCCCGGCACGTCGCGGGCGACCTCGTGCACCTTCTGCTTTACCCGGTACACAACGTAGTACACTCCGCCCGCTGCCAGTGCGCCGCCTACAAAGATGATGACCACCGCCGCGATCGCAAGCTTTACCAGAGGGCTGGTCTTGGTGGGTCCTGCAGCCGGTGGTGGTGCTGTCGTTGCAAGCGGAGGGGCGGATTGAGTCGGGGATGGCGCTTGCGTCAAAGTTTGTTGTGACAAAGGCTGTTGCGATGAAGGAGGTTGTGCCGGCTGCGATTGCATCGGCATCTGTCCTTGTCGCATGTCCGCTCCACACACAGTGCAAAACGCACCGCCGCTTAACGGTGAACCACACTTGCTGCAAAATTTCGCCATGATCTTGGCTCCTTCTTGATCATCGATGGGTTCAACGTCTTCGGGTAACCGCTACATAGGCGGTCGAACATCGCTGTACTCGTAGCGGGTGGAAAGGTGACTCTTTCCATCGCTTCCCCCGATATCCATGTCGAATTCCCCACGTAACGGCAGCCCCGATATTCTTGAAATCCAAAACTGGGCATCTTCCTTCGAATGCTCAGCTTGACTGTGCATGGAATAGAGCGCGGCCGCTTCCCCTTTCACCGAGTCGTAACGAATGAATTGACACACGGCATGGCCACGGCGCCGGTTGTCTTCGTCTCGAGCCAGAGTTTCTTTAGGACTTTCAGGCGCTGTGACCCAGGCACCGTTCAATTTCATAAACGCCTTATCGCGAAAATAGATGGTTTCCGTGCTCGTTGGCTTGCCACCGAACATCGAGGGATTAGTGAGGATTGTGTAAGAGTGGTTCGAAGTCGATGTCATCTTCGTCAGAGCATCGAAAACCGGTTGACACGAATCCTCCGCGTGGACCGTTGAGGAGCACAGTGGCACGGTCATAACGACGAGAAATGCGAACAGAGTTGAGGCCGATTGGCGGTTCACCATAGCTTCCTTCCTTGTGGCTTCCGACGCGCTGTTTCTTACACTGGCGGCTGAATGTTGCCGTACTCGAAGCGCGTCGAGCGGTGTTCCTTTACCTTGTTGCCTCTGTTATCCACGTCCTCTTCAACCCGCAGAAGTAATCCGGTGCCTTTGGATACCCACATCTCTCCGTCTTCTTTGACCTCTTCATATTCTCGGTGCACGGAGTAGAGCATTGCGGCTTCACCGTTCACGGATTCGCCTCGAAGGAATTGACAAGTTGACTTGCCTTTCTCTTCTTTTTCCTTCTCCTGCTCAAGAACGTCCTGCGAGGTCACGGGAATGCGCATCCACTTTCCGCGCGCCCGAATGTACTTCTGCCCGTTGGCGAATATCGTCTCAGCTTCGGTCGGCGTGCCACCGTTAACGCCGGTACTGGTTGTGTAACTGTGGCTCGGAGTTGTTGCGACCTTGGTCAACGCATCAAAGACGGGCTGGCAAGCATCCGCAGCGCGCGCAGACGCAGCGGACGACAGAAATATCGCCAAGACCATCAAAGCCAAGAAGGTTGGTTTGTTTTGTTTCCGCATGGATTCGAGTTCCTCCTGAAAAACCGCGATCGTTACGGCTCAACTTTGTACAGCGTGACCATTCCCGCATCCATGTGGTCATCGATATGACAATGGAACATCCAGATGCCTGGGTTGTCGGGAACCATGTCCACAGTCTCCATTTGCGCCTGCATGAGAGGAACGACATCCGTGCGCTTGCCGTCGTGCAAGACCACGTTGCCGTGCCAGTGAGGGGTATGAACGCTGAACTGCTCTCCGAGGGCAACCAGATACCAACGGACGCGTTCCCCTTTTTTCATCGTCATCCTGGGGCCGGTGCCGTAGATGTAGCCGTTGATGGCGAACTTGGCATTGGCAACGACGAATCCTGAACCCACGCCGGAGAAGTTGCCCTGGTCGTCCACGGGAGCGAATTCTAGTTTCTTCACACCCTTCGGATCGGTTGTAAACGTTTGAATGTTGTGGTCGAGATACCAACTCACGTTCTCGTCGAACAGCAAATAAAGGCACACGAATTCGCGATCCACATCTTTCGGTTTGCCATCCGCATCAGCCATGCCGCGCCGGGTGATAATCATCGCGCCGACCAAACCGCTCTCTACATCTTTCAATTCGTTCGTGTGTGAGTGGTAGAGCCAGACAATGGAGCTTGGATCATTCGGCCCGGGCCCTGCCCGCTCGGGCACTTTCCATGCGTAGAGGTGGGTTTTCCCCGGCGGGACCGCGTCATCGTCCTTTTCTTTGCCCGACGTGCCGTCGTCGTAAGGGGCGCCCTCCGAGTCTTTGTCGTAGAAGACTCCGTGTGGATGCATGCTGTAGGGACGGCTTGCATTGTTCCTGAAACAGAATTCTGATCGTGTCACCCACTTCGGCGCGAAGAATGGGTCCAAGGATGCCGGCATGCTCCCATTCGGGAGGGCGGGCTTTGAGATGAGTGAAGGTTTCATCCGTGTACTCGCGGTAAACAGCCTTGCGGTATACGGTTCCAATCCGGTGTGGCCCTCGTTCGGTAAAAATTGTCGAGTATCCCTCGAACTTCATGCCCATCATCTTGTTAACGCCGCCGGGAGCATAGTCCCAATCAACTTCATCAGCAGCAATGTAGTAGCTGCGAGTCTTGCCGGAAGGCTGCGCGAAGACAATGGGTGCAAACAGGACAAACACTGCCGCCAGTCTGGAACAATAAGTCATATCCTTCACTCCTTTCCTGCGAGATATCACCGCACATCACAGCCTTACGCCCGCCTGCTCGCGCGGCGAATTTCCCCACGATCGGCAGCTTGAAAAGTTTTTGCTGGTAGGCCTGGTACATCAGGAAGATCCAGATTCCAAAGCCCGCGAGAGTGAAAATCAACATCAACGGCAAAGCGATTAAGCCAAAGACTCCGGCCGTCAAAGGTGTCAGCACGGCCGAGACAATCATCCAGACAATCCAGAAGGCAACCCACGCGACATTAAAGAAAATGGACTGGAAAGCGTGAAAGCGAACGAAGGAATTTGACTTGTACGGATCCAGGACAAGAAAAATGATCCCGGTCAGGAAGCCGGCGAGGTAGGTGAGCGCTCCCACCACGTTCGTATCCATCGTTTTTGGCCCAGTTTCCCCGGGCGGAGACATGACAGCGATATCAGCCGAACCCTCGACTGCCGTCGTAGAGACACCTACCTTGATTTCTGTCGGTGACCCACAGGACTGACAGAAGCGAGTGTCGTCGGCTAAAGCTGGCACCGCAAGATTGGCAAGCGCTCATCTCTCCCTCCTCAGGATCTACTTTGGTCGATGGGCTGCAACGACGGGAATCTGCTTGCAACCGGAAGGATTAGCAAACCAACTGTGGGCAAATTGTGCTTTAACCGCTAATTCTTTATTTTCTGTAGGGTTACGAGCGCTGATTAACTCGTTTGAGCTCGTTTTCGTGCTAAACTCGACCCTCAAAATCTCGCTTGACGTATGACGGCATCTGCTCCAGATCATTCTGCGGCCCCGGAAATCAGCTACAGTTTCGGGCTTTACGTGCTTGACCCGGCTAATGGCGCACTTACGCGCGCTTCGGTCCGTGTGCGCTTGCAGGAACAGCCTTTCCGACTTTTGGTATTACTTGTGGAACGCGCCGGACAGATTATTTCGCGGGAAGAGATTCGAAATCGACTTTGGCCGCAAAATACCTTCGTTGAATTCGACAAGAGCTTGGGAGTGGCGGTACTCAAGGTCCGAGAGGCTCTTGGCGATGATGCCAGTAATCCCAGATTCATCGAAACTATTCCTCGACGCGGCTACCGGTTCATCGCGCCCGTTAGGGTCGAGACTGCGCAAGTAGCCGGCTCCCCGGTTCCAGCTCCTGCGGCGACCGGCTGTATCGGCGTCCCAGCAAAATCCGTACGCGACAAAGCATTGGCTGATCATCGGCACTCTCGTGTTGCTTTTAGTTGGAACGGTTTTTTATGTTATCCGCCCGCGGCATGGATCTCCGCTCCCCACAGCCCAGGCCGGGAACTCAATTCCGCGAATCCACGTGCGCCGTTCGGTCGCAGTGCTCGGCTTTCGCAATTTGCCCGGCAGGTCAGAAGACAATTGGCTCTCCTCTGCCTTCAGTGAAATGTTGAATACGGAACTAGCCGCAGGCGGAGAACTCCGCCTGGTCCCGGGCGAGGATGTGGCGCGGGCCAAGAGTGAACTACCGCTCAGTGGCGAAGATTCTTTTGGCAAATCCACCTTGCAGCGTTTGCGGGCTAACCCGGGCGCCGACGTGGTCATCCTGGGTTCGTACACGATGCTGCCGAATGCCGCTGAGCGGAAGATTCGTCTCGATGTTCGAGCTTCAAGACACGGCCGGCGGAGAAACCATCGCGGAAGAATCCGTATCGGGCAATGAGAGCGACCTCTTCACCTTGGTCTCGGATTTGGGTGCCAAACTGCGGCGAAGTCTCGGTGTGGCTGCACCCTCGGAGGGAATTGAAATCGCCACACGAGCAGCTCTTCCTTCGAATGAAAAGGCAGCCCGCCTCTACTCCGAGGGACGAGCCAGGTTGTGGGCATTCGACTTTTTCGGAGCTCGCGATTTACTGAACGGAGCGATTGCTGCGGACCCAGATTTTCCGCTCGCCCACGCGGCTCTATCCGATGTTTGGTGGCACACCGGCTATGACGCCAAGGCTCGGGTGGAAGCTCGACGCGCGCTAGAACTGTCGAATCATCTTTCCCAGGAGCAGCAGCTTCTGGTGGAAGGACAATATCAGAGGACCGTCCAAGAATGGCCTAAAGCCGTTGAGACGTATCGCTCTCTTTTCCGGCTTTTCCCAGACAATTTGGACTATGGTCTCTTATTCGCCTCGGCGCAAATGCATCTCAGTGCGACGGATTCACTGCAGACGCTGGCAGCTCTGCGGCACCTTCCACCGCCTCTTGGCGACGATGCGCGAATTGACATGACAGAGGCTTCCGCATGGATCAACAGAGACTTCACCAAAGCCCGCGCTGCCGCGAACCTCGCGATCCAAAAAGCGACAGCACAAGGATCACCGAACATTGTCAGTCGAACGTACGGCATCCTCTGTCAGCAAGAGCCCTCTATAGGTGCATCGACCGAAGCGATCGAAATCTGCCGAAACGCCCTTCAAGGGGCCCTTGCCGCCAAGGATCCAAACGGCGAAGCCATGATGCGCACCGATCTCGCGGCACTCTACTTTTATCGGGGTGATCTCACACAATCTGCAGAAATGTTCCAGCAAGCAGTGAAAAAATTCAGGCAGGTTGGCAACAGGGACGGTGTTGCGACCGCGCTCAGTGACTTCGCTGACAGTCGTCTTTCTCAAGGCGATCTAATGGAAGCGAAGAAACTCTTGGAGGAGTCCATACCAGAGTATCAAGCTGTCGACGATAAGGAAGGCGTGGTCCTCAACCTTAACAACCTGGGAGATATCTGGAGACAAAATGGCGAACTCGACAAAGCGGAGGCGGCCTACCGGCAGGCCGAAGTAATTGCGCAAAAAATTGAAGACAAGAACGCGACTGCCTATGTGCTGAGCGGGATGGGAGATGTAGCTTTGGATCGGGGTGATCTTGCCCTAGCCCGAAAACGATACGAAGAAGCTTTTGCCCTTAGGAGTCAAGCCGGAGAAAAACAGGCTGCAGCGGAAAGCCGTGTCTCTTTAGCGCAACTCGCCATCGAGGGAGGTCACGCTCCGGATGCCGAAGCTTCGGCGCGCCAATGTAAACAACAATTTCAACAAGAGCTACAAAAAGACGACGAACTCGCGGCCAGCCTCGTAATTATCGATGCGCTGCTTGCTCAGGGTAAAGAAAGCGAGGCGGAAAAAGAAATAGAAGCAGACCAACCGCTCGCTAAGCAGAGCCAGAACCGCTTTCTTCGTTTACAGTTCGAGTTGGCCTCAGGTCGAGTTTTCCTGGCGTCCGATCATCCGGACGCGTCACGCCCGCTATTTCAGCGAGTAGCGGATGACGCACACCGCTATGGATTCGTCGGTCTCGAGTTTGCGGACGACCTTGCGCTAGCAGAACTTGCGAACAAAACAAAACGCGATTCACAGGCCAAAATGGAGTTACGCGCTTTACAGAAGTCAGCCAACTCCAAAGGCTTCGGATTGATTGCGCGCAAGGCATCCCAGGAAAGCTCAGTTCTGCGGCCCATTGGCGCGATGTGAGCTCAGCTATCCAGACCCAAAGGCCGCTTTGGATCCGCGCGTCGGAGCAGAATCATGTTTTTCAGGCAATGACCAGATGTCGAGTAGTTTCTGTGAGTCGAGCCGACGTTTCTTGTGTCTTCCCCCACGATTTCCCAATTCATTGCCGACGCTTAGGCGAACATCGGCGCTGGTCACAGAATGGTCACAAAACTGGGGCCACTCTGCAAAGTTAAGTTGTTGAATAACCAGGCGGATAAGCTGGTTGTACGCACTGAAAAGGCTGGCGTCGGCGGTTCAACTCCGTCCCTGGCCACCATCATCCTGACCCTTCGGGGCCCCGGCCCCTCCCCTCCAAGCAAAAGGCATCGGGAAAGACGGAACACTCCGGACCCATGTGGGTCAGTCTGCGCGCAAACCGGGTAAGTCTCCGGGCATCCTCCTGGCGGATTTCGCGGGAATAAAAGCGACACGCGCCAGTTATCAGCCCAGAACCCGGAACAGAGCAGCTCAGGAGGGGAAATGAAGGACAAGAAGCAAGGCGTCATCGATCAAGGTTTGCGCGACCTGGATAACGATGGCGTCGACCGTCGCGGGTTTCTGAAATGCATGGCATGGGCAGGCACGGGGCTCGTTTGGACGATGAGCGGTGGCATTCCAGTCTCTCGGGCCTTTGCCAAGGGCACCAAAGAGGCAAGAAAAGGCGGGGAATTCAGCTTTGTGCAGATCAGCGACAGCCACATGGGATTCAACAAGCCGGCGAATTCGGATGTGGTCGCGACGCTGCGGACTGCCGTGGACAAGATTAACGGCCTGGCAGTGCCGCCGGAGTTCTTGCTGCACACCGGCGACATCAGCCATCTCTCGCGACCGGAACAGTTCGATACCGTCGAGCAGATCTTGAAAAGTGCGAGCGCGAAGGACGCATTCTTTGTGCCCGGCGAACACGACGTGCTCGACGATAACGGGAAGTCGTATCTCGAGCGGTACGGCAAGAATGCTCAGGGATCTGGATGGTACAGCTTTGATCACAAAGGAGTGCACTTCATCGGGCTCGTGAATGTGCTGAACTTGAAGTCCGGTGGGCTCGGATCGCTCGGAAATGAACAGCTCGAATGGATGGAAAAAGACGTAAAGCATCTGAAGCACAGCACGCCGATCGTCGTGTTCGCGCACATTCCCTTGTGGTCGGTGTACCCGGAGTGGGGCTGGGGCACGGAGGACAGCGCCCAGGCGCTGGCCTACCTGAAGAAATTCGGTTCCGTCACGGTGTTGAATGGGCACATTCACCAGATCATGCAAAAGGTCGAAGGAAACGTAACCTTTCATACTGCGATGTCGACGGCGTTTCCGCAGCCGCAGCCGGGCAAGGCGGAGTCTCCCGGACCCATGAAGGTACCGGCAGAACAGCTGCGGACCCTGCTGGGAATAACCGAAGTGAACCTCGTTCGAGGCCAACACTCTCTTGCGGTGGTTGACTCGAGCCTTGCGTAGACCGTTACGCACGCGGAGCAGGCACAGAGTCACGCGAGATCAGAAAGGAAACGAAACAGTGATCAGGAAATATGTTTGTGTAGCGGGTTTGGTGACGCCGGTAGTAGTTGCGGTTTTGCTGTTAGCGGGATCAGTGAGCGTGAAGGCGAGTGACCAGACGTCATCGGCGACCGCGGCCGTAACCATTGACAATTTCAGTTTTGGACCGCAGACGCTCGCCGTGGCGGCGGGAACCACGGTGACCTGGACCAACCGTGATGATATCCCCCATACGGTGGTCAGCACCGACGGTGTGTTCAAGTCTCAGGTGCGGGATACGGACGAAAAGTTCTCCTACACGTTTGCGAAAGCGGGAACGTATTCCTACTTCTGTTCTGTCCATCCGAAGATGACGGGCAAAGTCGTGGTGCAGTGAGGATCGGTAGTTCCGCTGTAACGGCGGCTCCGAACTGCTGATTGATGGTGTTAGCCTTCTTCCCAGTAAACGGATTCCTCGGCACGGGCGCCACGTTTGAGGCAGATCTCAACCTCGTGGTGCAAATCGCCATGGAAGCAGCGTTGATTGCAGGAGCTCTCCTCGCGAGACGAAAACGCTTCACCGCGCATGGGATTTGCCAGACAGCGGTGCTGGTATTGAATTTGGTGATGATCGTCTTGATCATGGGGCCGTCGTTTCAACAGCAAGTGACGCCAGCGCTTCCCAAGGTTCTTCATAGAAGGTATTACGCGGCGGCTGCGATTCACGGATTCCTCGGCGTAATGGCTGAGGTTTTGGGTCTTTATATTGTCCTCGTCGCAGGTACGAGGGTTCTTCCGCAGAGTCTGCGCTTCCAAGACTGGAAGCGGTGGATGCGGGCGGAACTGATTCTGTGGTCGATTGTCATGCTCACAGGTGTGGGGATCTATTATGCATGGTATATCGCGCCCTTCCGGTAGCGCGAGTGTTCCACATACGCGGTCATGGCGCTACGGCATCCTGAACGACTGGTCGGTACCTTCCTGAACTCGATTCCCGATCCTTTTGCGCGCACATCGAACCCACAGCACAGATCGACTCACTGTCGTCTCCAAGCACCGTCTATCTACCACGATGGATCGTCGCCTGCGCAATGTTCTTCATCTTGACTCACCGTTCACCTTGGCCGCAAAATATCGCCCTGCCTTATTACGGGAACATTCGTTGCATTGAGCGCCTGCACAGCGGTCAGGAACTCAATGCGGAGGCTGTGAATCTTAGCGGTGTCATGCAACCCCGTCCGAAGTTGCTCTCGCTCCCAGCGATCAAAAAGGTGGTCACTTTGTCAAAGAAAATGCTCCTTGCTCTTGTCATACTTCTGTTCGCGGTGTCTGGCGTCTTGCCGGCACAAACGCTGCAGCAACTCGTAAACCAGCCGCCTGACGGCGCCGGAATCGGTTTTCTGCTCACCGATGGCACCGTGATCTTCCAAGGAAATGCCGGATCTGATTGGTGGAAGCTCACACCTGACGACACCGGGAGCTACATCAACGGCACCTGGTCACAGCTTGCCAGTCTGCCGGCGGGATATGTGCCCTATGCCTTTTCTTCCGCTGTACTGGCCGACGGACGAGTTGTGGTTGTAGGTGGAGAATACAACAACGGCAATTTTGCGCTGACCAACAAAGGTGCGATCTACGATCCCAAGGCGAACACCTGGACCGCCCTGGGGCATCCGAAAGGCTGGGGCTACATTGGAGACTCGCCGTCCGCGGTGTTGCCCAACGGCAAGTTCCTGGTAGGAAGAAAGCTGGATAAGCGGATGGCGGAGCTGGATCCTACCACTTTGAATTGGACAGAGCTAGGCTCTGCGGGCAAAAGCGATTTCAACGCTGAGGAGGGCTGGACGCTGATGCCGGACGGCTCAGTCCTCACCTTCGATGTCAAACATGCCCCCCATTCCGAGAGATATATATCCGCGCAAGGAAAATGGCTGACTGCCGGCAGCACGATTGTTGATTTGCACTCTCCTTATGTCGGCGGCTGCATTCCGTACGGAGGCGGTTGCTACAATCCGCCTGGCGAAGTAGGGCCCGGCGTTCTTCGTCCGGACGGCACGATGTTCGCTACCGGTTCCGCATCGAATGGAGGGAGTGGGCCAGGGCACACGGCGATCTACCATCCCGGTACGGGTAAGTGGACTGTAGGACCCGACTTCCCCAACAACGACAACGCTGGTGATTCATTCGCTGCGTTGCTGACGAATGGTCGCGTGCTGGTCTTGGGGAACTCCGGTATCCTTTACGAATTTGATGGAAAGAATCTGACGCCCGGACCGTTTGCTCCTGGCAGTTTGATCGTGTTGCCTACTGGCGAAGTGCTGGTCGGCGGCTCGGAAGTTTACACGTCTACGGGAAGCTATCAGGCCTCATGGGCTCCCAGCATCACCACTTACCCACACACTATCGTGCGCGGATCGAGTTACAAAATCTCGGGGAAGCAATTCAACGGCCTGTCGCAAGCCGCCGCGTTTGGCGATGAATTGCAGACCGCGACCAATTACCCGCTGGTGAGGATTACGAATCACGGTTCTGGCCACGTCTTCTATGCCCGGACGCACGACCACAGTACGATGGCTGTGGCCACGGGTAAGGCTACCGTTTCAACGCATTTCGATGTCCCCGCCGATCTGGAGACGGGAGCGAGTTCGCTCGAAGTGGTGGCGAACGGAATCCCTTCCAAGAAGGTCACGATCACCGTGAATTAGCATCGGTTTGCATTACTGCTTCGTTACTGGAGGCACGAGTCTCAGACTTCGTGCCTCATGGCAACGATTCGAGGGGCAAGGGAGAGGGGCCAGGCAGAAGCGCCGGGTCAGATGTCAGTGGGGGTAAGATCAGGGACCAAGAACGTAACCCTAAGGGACGCGTTGCCGCGGCAAGCAAGAACGGTGTCGACGGGAGTGTCTTGCTTGCGTCACCTCGAAAGCGCGTTCTTGTGAGCTGTTTCTTCTTGGTCATGGTGACGTTGCTTGTCTACAGCCCCGTTTTTGAACATCCCTTCATTTTTAACTACGACGACGACTGCTACGTTCTAAACAACTCGCACGTCCAAGCGGGCCTGACGTGGGCAACGCTGACCTGGGCTTTGAAATCGACCGAATGCTCTAACTGGCATCCGCTAACCTGGATGTCGCACGCTCTGGATGGCGAACTCTACGGTCTGAACCCGGGCGGGCATCATGTCACGAATGTGGTACTGCATGTGCTTAATGTCGTACTGCTTTTCCTGTTACTTGTGCGCGCAACGAGTCTTGCAGGACGTAGCTTCCTGGTGGCCGCGTTGTTTGCGCTGCACCCATTTAACGTGGAATCGGTGGCCTGGGTTGCTGAGCGCAAAAATGTTCTGAGCACGTTTTTCTTTCTGCTTACCCTTGGCGTTTACGGCTGGTATGCGGTCAAGCCAAGCCTCAAGCGCTACCTTGCCGTAGCGGCGCTGTTCGTGCTCGGGCTCGCAGCGAAGCCTATAGTTATCACTCTGCCTTGTGTGCTCCTCCTGCTTGATTTCTGGCCCTTGGAACGAATCGAAGGGTGGGGGCAGTCATCCCTTCAGCTCGCTGCAAACGAAGACCACGAGACCTTACCGAAGCAGGTGAGCCCTTGGGGTTCGCTTTCCGTACCTCAGGCCCCGTTTTCCCGCCTCATTCTTGAGAAGCTGCCGTTGTTCGTCCTGTGTGTCTTCGATGCCATGCTGACCATCTTCGCCCAGCGGTCCTACGGCTCGATGCATCTGGTCATTCCTTTCGCGGTGCGTTTGGAAAATGCCGTGTACGCGTATGCGATCTATGTCTGGAAAGGATTTTGGCCGTCGGGGTTGGCTGTGTTTTATCCCCACCCCGGGTCCACTCTCACGCGGTGGCAACTGGGAGTGGCGACGTTGTTTCTGCTCGCCACGACTTTGCTGGTCTGGCGCGACCGTTTCCGCCGACCTTATCTCGTGACAGGCTGGTTGTGGTTCCTCGGAACTCTGGTTCCAGTAATTGGCATCATCCAGGTGGGAGAGCAGGCGATGGCCGACCGCTACGCCTACATCCCAATGATTGGAATCTTCCTGATGGTAGTGTTTGGCATTGCCGAGTGGGCCGATCGACGGCAACTAACCTTTCCGTCACGCGTAAAAATGGCCGCAGCCCCTTTGGTGATTCTCCTGCTCTTCACCCGGGAGCAGATCGGATACTGGAATAGCAGCATTGATCTGTGGTCGCACGCAGTGCACGTGACCAAGGATAACTTCTTTGCCGAAGAAAATCTGAGTTCTGCCCTTATGATGATGGACCGTTCCGAGGAGGCGCTGCCACATTTACAGAATGCCGTGCGGATCAGGCCTTCGGATGCGCACGGTCACTTGAATCTGGCGGCCGATCTTGCGCTGAGTTCACATGCGCGGGAGGCGATCGCAGAGTATGAGACGGCGGTTGGACTAGGGGCGGATCCGAAGACCCTGGCGGGAGTCTACCAAACTCTGGGCATGTTGCATGCCCAACTCGGAGAGTACAGCAAGGCGCGCGCGAGCTACCAGCAGTCGCTGCGGATAGAGCCCAACCAGGAACGGGTCAAGAATGCCCTAGACGAGGTCGACCTCTCCGAAGCGATGCAAGATGTCGCCAAGTCCCCATCCGGGCAAAGTTATTTGCGGCTGGGCAGGTTTTTGGAGCAGCAGGGACGCTTGCCAGAAGCCCGCGGTATTTATCGGCAGGCCCTTAAGTTCGACCCAAAACTCTCCGAAGCACAACAGGCGCTACGCGCGCTAAATGCCGGCGAGAACTGAGTACCTATCCAGTTGGAAATAGCCAAACTGGAGTGCGGGCCGTCGAGTCTGGCGCGTTCGAGTTTTCAAGACTTCAGTACTGCAAAAAGAGAGGCCCTGCCGAGTGGCAGGGCCCATGAACAACTGTCAGCCAATGGACTAGTCTTTGCCTTTGTACCCCAAAGGTGCGCCGACGCCGTCGCAGAAATCCCAGCCAGCCTTGCAGTGGGGTGGCGGGTTAGTGATGTCGCGGAACTCTGCCTTGTACGTCTTCTTGTTTGCGTAATCGTTATAGATTTTGGTGAGTTCGGCGGGGGTCGACTTTGCTTTGCTACCGGCTGCGTTGATGATGCCCGCCAGCAAGGGTGAAGAGATGCTCGTACCTGCGACGCCGAACCAGCCACCGTTCGAAGCATCGTACATCGCCACATTGGTGGCCACGGCAGCGAAATCCGGCACGCCACGCTGAGTGCCCACAATGCTCTTGATCACGTTCTGGTAAGACGGTCTTGGCTCGAACTGACTTAGACCGCTGCCGCCACCGGACCAATAGGTCTCGGATACAAAGTTACCATTGTTGCGGTTGATCTGGGTGCCGCCAGCCGCGACCACATGTGCGAACACCGCTGGAACGCCAGTATGGCCATAGCCGGCATCGCCGCTGGAAGCGGTGTACACAACATTCGCGTGGGTGAAGTATGTCTTCTCGTCGTTGAGCTCTCCATTATATTCGCCGCCCTGCCAGCTATTGCTGATTACGCCGCCGCCCGCAGCGGCCACCAGTTTTGCCGCGACCTGCTCGGCGAAGTACAGGTCGCTTGAAGAGTTGGAGGCTGCTTCGACCAGGAAAATCTTAGCTTTCGGCGCCATAGCTACCGCCATTTCGATATCGAGCGCCTCTTCCAAAGCCCATCCTGAATTGAATGGAGGTTGCGTGCCGGTGGCGTAAACCTGCTTGAACGTGTACTTCTTGATACCGAATTGTGCGGCAAACGTCTTGATGTCGTTTACCGCTTGCGGATTGTCGAAGGCATCGACGAGCGCGATGGCGCCCCAGCCACCCGTGGGCAGCGTTTTACTGGTGCTGATGGGGCAGCCCTTCGTCTGTTTCACGAGTACGTAGACGCAGGCGATCGTGCCCGGCGTCTCTGCGCCAAGTGGTGGTCCAGCGGGATTCTTATCCGGGCCGGTGAGGACCCGAATGGGAGGCTTTGCAAAAAAGGCGGCGCCGTCCTGTGCAACCGCAGATGCGGAGACAGCAACGACGAGGAACAATGCTGCGAGCATAGCCGGCAGCGCGCAAGAACGTTTCATAGTCTTCCTCGCTAATTCTTTTGAATTTTCTTTCTTGAACCCCAAGATTGTTCTCAGAACCTCGGCGACGCCACGCCGCCCAGGCTCGGAAGCCAAGGTAGTTCAGAGTGAGGGGGCAGGTTTCGCCGCATTATCTGAATGCCGAGATGAAACGCGGAGGACGATATCACGAAGCTTGGACTGTGTCACGATGCAGGTTTCTGCATACCGCATCCGAAGCGGGTTTCGGGCGTATCTGAAGGAGATCCGCTCTCGTTGTTTGCCGGAACAAGTACTATCGCGGCCGTTGCGGCCCGTGCCAGCGAGAACTGCTAGCGCGGAGCGCTAGTTGCCGATGATTTGCCAAGTGTGATCGACGCACGCACTGTTGTACGGTCGCCCAAATGGAAAAGGCCGTGACATTGGTTACGCTCTAGCTGCCAGCTCCTGCGAGGAAGCCAACTGCGTGGAGCATGCACCGTCACGGCCCTTCGATGCGATCACCGCTTTCGCAGTTCCAAACCCCAACTGGTCCTCGCAGACCGGTCGGTTTTTTCGGGTCTGGTTGCCCAGCCGGTTACCCCGCCGAGCTAATCACCCAATCTACTTCGGACTGGCTAATGTTATTTGAACCAATCCTTTCGATCGTCGACGGCACGAAAGGTACGAGCTTCGCAGATCGTTGTCAATGCCCCTTTTCAGTGCAACGTCTTTATCGGTTCGAGCCTGCCCCGGAAAATGCAATCGATTTGTTCGCAAATGTTTGAAGCGGCTAGCGTCGAGTTGACCTCGTTTCCCACAGAGTCTTGCACAAGTCTGTGGACGTCGCAGGGCTGTTGCAGGGGAACCAGTTAAACAGCTTGACTGCAGGAGGAACCTATCGCATGGTAACGGGAGCAGACAATGTCGAATCTCGTAGCCTACGTGGATGGCGGCTCGCTGGGGAACCCTGGCCCGTCGGCAATTGGTGTCGTGATCGAAGGCTCCCATCGGGGAAAGATCAGAATTGCCAAATGGATCGGTTGCCAGGACAACAATGTGGCCGAGTACGTTGCCCTGCTTGAAGCTTTGCAGTGTGCGTTAGCCCTCAGAGCCAAGGTGCTTCACGTCTACTCTGACTCTGAAGTGGTGGTCAAGCAAATGACGGGCGAATACGCTTGCCGCAGCCCGCGGCTATATTCCCTCAACTGGATCTGCCGTAAGCTGGCCCGGTCTTTCGACTTCTCGATTTCTCACGTTCGCCGCGAGCTCAACACGGAGGCCAACGGTCTGGTGAGCTCGGCAGTCCGCGAACGAGCTTCAGAGTTGGCCTATGCCGCCCTGTAACCACGACGGCCGCATTCCCGCGTTGCCGCGAAACGAAGATCCCTTGGTCTACCTGCAGCCCGCAAACTTGAAAGAGAACATGTGTGTGGTCCAATCGCTGCTCTGCCCCCCACCATTCTTCTTGTTGTAGTACTCCTGCGAATACCAGAAGGTGCAATCATCGCTCGGGAGGAGCACCGCACACGATAAAGAGGGGCCGTTGGACTGTGCTCTCCCTGGCCGAACCTGTCAATGTGCAGAACGTTGCATCGAACCCAGGCTCAGCGGCCAGACAGCAACGGCAGGAGCCGCACCTCTCCTGGTGCAACATCGCTGATACAAACGAACGCAAGAGCGCCGCGAGACCAAAAGCAACCCAGAGTCAGATATGCCTAGCTCCATCGCCAGGTAGGACATTCGAATTTTTACGTCTGCTTCATACTTGCTTGCGATAATGTCTACGATATGCCGGTCCACATGGGTATCATGTGCGAGAAGTGCAGAAGAGTCTACTTCATCGCCCAGACCGAACGGATTGACCTCAGTCCTTCTCCGTTGAGCAGCCCCTACCGACTCACCTGCATCGTTCCGTGCAGTGCCGTAAGATTTTTCCATAGGAATGATATGCAGCCGTATGCAGTGTCCATGCATGCGTACCGGAGAGGTTATGCCAACCGAGGTGAGTACGAACCGGTTCGGCTCGCCAGCTAATTTCCATTCCAGAATGCTCGATTCAGAGCGCCTGACGGGGATTGATTAGGGACGCTAGGTCGTCCAAGCAGAGTTGGCGCTGTTCTGAGATCACATTGACCCTACCCTAACACGCCAGGAGACCTGTGCAGATTATTGCATCTTGACTCCACTGTGGGTCCGGCACATAGTGACGCCTTCGTTTTCCCGGAACTACATCGATCTAGCCTAGTTCAGTTCCATCGGCCGAACCCCGAATCTACTGCGCCAAGACGGCTTCGAATTGTTCCCTCACATCGATCGAACGATCGTGAGAGATCGGCATCAGGCCCAACGTAAATGGTAGGGAAAGAGAGCTGATCTAGATTTACTGCAGACTGGGTTGGCTAGGCTATCAGGTTCAATCCAGAGGCTTGTCGTTCTGCGGTGGAAGTGGCAAACGACGAGGGAGATATCACGCCAAGGTAAGGGGATCACAACCAGACGACGAAGAGAACGGAAAGGAACGAGCGATGATGCGGAGAGTGTGCGCCAGGGCCCTTCTAACTGCTCTGTGGTTGGTGGTGACTGCAGGGGCGCAGAACGTAAGTCCTCAAGGGGCGAACCCCGGAGGCACGTCCGTTCCGCCAATGACAGGCGTGACTGCAACCGGGGTTTCTCCAATCACTATCCCGCGAATTATCCGCTTCACCGGAGCTATCAATTCCGGGGCTATGAGCCTGCCTCAGGCGCAGGCAGACGGGGCTACGGTGAACATCACGTTCTCGTTCTACGATTCGCGCGAGGGAGACAGTGCGCTCTGGACGGAGACTCAGAATGTCACGCTGCGCGATCACGGCCGCTACTCCGTACTATTGGGCAGCACTCAGGAAGATGGTCTGCCTCTCGAGCTCTTCACCTCTGGCAAGGCGCTTTGGCTCGGAGTGAGACCGGAGATGCCGGGAGCGCAGCCCGCACGCGTGTCGCTGGTGGCGGTGCCTTACGCCTTGAAGGCTTTGGATGCAGACACACTGGGAGGGAAACCAGCATCAGCTTTTGTGACTGTAGATTCGCAGGTCTCGCCGACTGCTAACGACCCAAACAGCACTACGCTTCCCAAGTCTCCAAACATGAACTCATCTCTGACCGCCGGCAAGTCGGCGTTGCAGCAGATGACCGCGGTCGGCGGCGGGGGCAACAAGAACTACTTGCCGATTTGGACGAGCAACTCGAATTTGGCCAACTCAATTCTGTTCCAGACGAATACCTTCAACCTGGGAATCGGAACCACCTCTCCGGCAGCTAAGTTGGATGTTAATGGCGGGACGGACCTCAGGGGCGTGGTCACCGTTTTTCCACCCGCGAGCGGGCAAGCGCTGAGTCTGTCGGGAACAGCGTTCAGCATAGACCACAATGGCAACTTAACGGCCAAGTCTCTCGCCGGGATTGGTTCCGGCCTGACCAATCTGCAGGGGGCGAACGTGCAAGGTGCGGTCGCGTCGGCGGTTAGTGCCACGACGGCGGTCACCGCCAATAATGCACTCGCGCTGGGAGGGCTTGCTCCCAGCGCATACGCGACTACGGGGAGCAATAGCTATAGCGGGGATCAGAACGTCACCGGCAATGTTGCAGCCTCGGGCATGCTCTCTGGGAGTTCCGCAAATCTGACCGGCGGGCTCACTGCCACGACCGGCAATTTTTCCGGCGTCCTCACGACCGTTGGGGCTGTGCTGCCCCCGACCGGCACCGCGACGGCTGGGAGCCCGTTCCCGTCTAATCCGCTGGACTTGGTGGCTTCTTCGTACAACGGGACGGTGCCGGTGAATCAGCTCTTCCGCTGGCAGTCGGAGGGCAACGGTTCAGCAAACAGCGGATCTCTCAATCTCCTTTTTATGCCTCTGGAAACACAATACCCGCGGAGACAGGGTTGTCGATTAACAATCAAGGCCTCATCAGTTTTGCATCGGGGCAGACTTTTCCAGGTGCAGGTGGCACCGTAACCAGCGTCGGTACGGGCGCTGGTCTGACCGGGGGACCTATTACTTCCAGTGGCACCATCTCCATCGCCAATAGCGGAGTCACGAACGCCATGCTGGCGAATCCAGCTTTGACCATTGGCGCAGGCACAGGTTTAGCGGGCGGCGGCGCGGTTGCGCTTGGCAGCAGCGTTAACCTGGGCGTGGATCCCACGCAGGTTCCGTTGCTGGCGGCGAACAACACTTTTGCTGGGAGCATTACATCAGGTAAAGGTTTCATCGGCGACGGCTCAAACCTCGTCAACGTGAACGCCGCAACCGCAGTGACGGCGCTGACCGCAGCGACAGCAAGCAACGCTGTCAACCTCGGCAATCAACCGGCGAGCGCCTACGCCTTGAGCAACATCACCCAAAGCACGGGCGCTCTGCTGGAATGGACCGGGTCGCCGAACCCAAACAATGTGGGTAACTCGCCTATCACCGACAGTGGCGGAACTCTTACCTCTACCGAGCCTGTGTCCGCACCATCCATTAGCACAAATGGTTCCCAAGCAGGAGTGGTTCAGATCGCGTCCGGGACAACTAGCGTGAGTTGGACACTGGGCACTGGCCCACCTAGCACGTCTTGCAACGTCGGAAGTTTGTACTCCCGGATCGATGGCGGTCCGGGGTCTACGCTTTATGTCTGCGAAGGCCCGCCAAGCCCATTTGGAACCTGGGTGGCGAAATGACGCGGAGGTTCATTACTGCGATCGCTTTGCTTTGGATCGCGACCGCGACCGCGTCGGCGCAGGTGACTCTCCTGGGGCAAACGTTGATCTCGGGCAACGCGCGGCTGGTGACCGCGCCTCCGGTGCCCGCTTCGTTCTTCGGCATGGTGGTCAATAGTTCTACCGATATGCCCCCGGTGGTTCCGTTTGGGCAATTTCGTTTTTGGAGCGATCAGGCCAGCTGGCCATTTCTCCAAACTTCAAGTGGTCAGCAGGGGTTCAATTGGAACACATTGGACAATTATCTGGCTTCGCTCAAAACCCTGGGTGTGAACGACGTTTTCTACACCCTTGGTCGTACGCCCCAATGGGCATCAAGCCAGCCGACGGATGTGTCGTGCGATTACCCGTCACCGGGTTATTACGGGTCCTGCGACTTGCCCACGGATGTCGACATATCCGACCAGACGTGGATCACTTGGGTGACCGGAATCGCACAACGTGTCAATGATCCCGGTTACCTGCAAACCCACGCACACATCAAGTATTGGGAGATATGGAACGAGATTTATCGCAGCAACAAGATCTCGAACTACAACAGGACGCCGTACTCATATAAAGGCACCTACGCTGAACTGGTGCGACTGGCGGAAGATGCCCGCTGTGTGATCACCGGCAAAGGTTCGGTGAATAACCATCCGTGCACTGCGCCGCCAATCGATCCCACAGCACAAATTGTCATGCCATCCAGCGTGGCAAACACGAACGGAGCGTTGGCGGTCGCGCAAAATTTCCTGTACTGCAACGACAATCCGAAGGGCGGATCCGACTGCAGCACAAACAATCGGGGAGCCCTCGCAATCGACATCATCAACTACCATCTGTATGTCAACCAGGAGCCGATCGAAGCCAACTTGATGGATTACGTGAACGGCGGTGGAGGCTTGAATGGCATCCGGCCTAGCCTTCAGCCAAGCGAACTGGCGAAGCCGCTCTGGAGCGGCGAGGACAGTTGGGGCGTGACTGCCAACGGCGGATTTACTGATCCCGATTTGCAGGCTGCGTTTGTTGCCCGCTATCACATGATTCTCTGGTCACTCGGCGTCAGCAGCGAGTTCTGGTATCAGTATGACAATTCTCAGGAAGGTACCCTCTGGTCTGCTACGACAGGCCTGACCGAAGCCGGCACAGCCTACGCCCAGGTCTACAGCTGGATGGTGGGCCGCAGCATGACATCCCCCTGCTCTGCGAACGGGACAACATGGACCTGTATACTGACGGCCCCGGGTGGCTACCAGGGCTTGGCCGTGTGGGACACTTCGCAAACCTGTAGCAACGGGATTTGCACCACCGCGCCATACGGTGTGAGCAACCAGTATGTGCAATATCGCGATCTGTCTGGAGGCATAACCCAAATTCCTCAGGGGCAAAACCCCAAGACCGTTCCGGTTGGCCTCAAACCCATCCTGGTTGAGAATTAGCAGTGCGAAGCGGGTAAGAATCGACTAGATTGCTCAAAACGTGAGGTGAGGTATGAAGCGAGTTCTTGGATTCGGTGTCGTCGGGTTCGTCGTTCTAGTGACTGGGTTGATAGCTCACGCTCAGCAGACTGCCACAAGCGCAGAGTGGGCCAATACGGCCAATATAACTGGCGGTGGTAAGACCAACTATCTCCCCATCTGGAAGAGCGGTACGACGCTGGGGAACTCGGCCGTGTTTCAGCATGGCAGCGGTGCCAGTGCACTTGTGGGGATCGGCACGACTGTTCCCCTGGCGACCCTGGACGTGAACGGGAGCAGTAACCTGCGAGGGAACTTGATCCTGTGGGGGGCGCTGAACGGCTCACTCACGGTACTGGGGAACGTGACTGACCCATGCAGCAGCTTTGTCAGCGCCAACCTGATTGGTGGCTTCAGCTCTAACACTGTAACCAGCGGCGTCACTGGAGCAACGATTGGAGGCGGCGGGTCGGCCGGGTCTGGAAACCTCGTGACGGATGATTTTGGAACGGTCGCTGGTGGTAGCCAAAATCAGGCTGGGGACAATGCGGGAACAACTTGCGATGAGCCTTGGGCGACCGTCGCCGGGGGCAGTCAAAACACTGCGAGCGGCAATAGTTCGACTGTAGGCGGGGGCGCTCATAACACCGCGAGTAACTCAGCCGCTACCGTCGCCGGGGGCGCTCAAAACACGGCGAGCGGCCTGTATTCGACCGTCGCCGGGGGCGCTTTCAACCTTGCGAGCGGCAATTACAGTTTCGCCGCAGGCAACTTTGCCAATGCCACCGATAACGACTCGTTCGTGTGGTGCGCCGCCAACGACGCTCCGTGCGGTAGCCTTGGGACAAATTCCTTCGTGGTCTCCGTCTACGGCCCCATATATTTCTACGACGGCCCAAACGGTTCTGGGTGTAATCTCTCTGCTGGCGGGGGAAGCTGGAATTGCTCGAGCGATCGCAATCTGAAAGACGACATCACTCCCCTGGATTCTCGCTCCGTCCTGGAGCGTGTCGCACAACTGCCGATCACGCAGTGGAAGATGAAGGGCGAACCCTCCGGTCTTAAGCATATTGGCCCCATGGCGCAGGACTTCTACGCTGCCTTTGGTCTAGGTGACAATGACCGCTACATCGGGCTCGGGGACGGTCAGGGTGTAGCTCTTGCTGCGATTCAAGCCCTTTATAAGCAGGCTGAGGAGCGGGACAAGGCTGACCGAGAGAAAGACCAGCAGATCAGGACGCTTACTGTGCTTGTAGAGCAGTTGCAGGCGCGCCTGACGCAACTCGAACAGGCCGCAAGAAAGTGATCTGAAGTCGTTTTGGCAGTCAGTCTTCGCAAACCGGCGAATAAGCGGTGGCATGCGGTCGTATGCCGCAATCTTTGCAAACCCATCCGTGAAGGCGTTGTTGAACGCGCGAAGTGACCGATCGACGCGATGAACTCTGACAACGAGATCTCTAACTCGGTTCCAATTTGGTCCACATCCCCAAGCGCCCAGAAATCCACAGTCCTTATTGTGCAAATTGCTGCAACGTTTGCTAGGATACTCCGCTCAACCTGAGGCCATGTTCAGGAAAATGCGGCAAGTTGTTTTTTGCTGAGTATGGAAGCAAAACTGCACAAGTTGAAGGTTGGCTCCCCCACAACAACCGAGTCGAGTAGATGCTTAGGAGGGTCTGTGTACCCAGTTGGGTGTGGAGTGCATAGCGGACGGAGCGAATCCGCAAGTCGTGACCGTCGGCTAAAGCAGGGTTTGTTGATTTGCCTGGCAACTCTGACGGTAGGAACAGCGATGTGGCGATTTATTCCGCGTCATAACGCTCGTGCCTCTTCCGCGCTATCTCAGAACCAACAGCGGCTCTTGGTGCAGAAGGAAATGGGCTCGGATTCCACCGCGATTCCCGTGGACTATCCGAGGCCAGTCGAACGTCACCAACTGGGCCGCGTGGTGTATCCGTACTCCCTGATTCCCGGCGGTGTTCATGGTCCCGAAGAATTACGGCTGGTGAGTGCCCGGGATACTGTGGTGGCGGCGCAATTTGGAGGATTCGCCTATGAGCGCGCCACGATGGTCCGCCTCAAACAGCCCAAACTCGTGTATTTAGCCTACCGCCTGAAAGACCGGGTGTACTGGACGAAGAAGAAAGTTCGCCTCGTCGCGGGAGAGACGCTAATCACGGACGGGAAGATGATGGCACGCACGCGCTGCGCAAACCCCGTCTCCGAGCATACCCAAGGGCCCTACTCATCACAGGAGCCTGCGGCTGAGAAGTTCGAGAAACCCGTCGACGGCAATGATGGAACTGCAGCGCGGATTCCGTACCCATCAGCAAGCGAAGAGGCTCTGTTGTCGCGAGCGCTGCTGCCAGGGGTAATACCCGCCGTTCCACCAGTGGTTGCGCCGCCAGTGCCCGTGGCCCCGGTTGCGCATGCCGCAAAAGGGTGGTTCATTCCTCCGTTAATACCGCCGATTCCCGGAGGATCGTCCTCATCCTCTACTCCCGCTCTGCCCCCGGGAGTCACTCCCGAGCCCAGCACGATTCTGTTGATCTCAACGGGCCTGGCTGGGATTTACGTGCGCTACAAGAAGAATTCGAAGCCCTAGTGCCGTACCCATCCTAGTTAGGTCTTAATTGCGCGCAGATGCCGCCGACGCTGCTAGAATTCCATCAGCAGGTCCTCTCCAATGTATCGTTTGTCCCTACTAGCGTCGCTACTGCTAGCGCTTTCATGCACATGCATTGCGGGTACAACAGCAACCGCGTCTCCTCCCGCAGGACGAAGATCAAAACCGGCCGCGATTCGAGGCATTAATGTCTTGGGTAACGGAGATGATGTTGGCATCGAAATCAGCGTAACCCAGCGCATTACCGCGCAAACCCAGGCACTGAGCGACCCCGATCGCATTGTCATTGACCTGCTCGGAGCGATACCGAGCGAAAATGTGAGTCCGATCGAGGTCAATCGCGGTGGCGTGAAGCGTGTCCGCTTAGGGCTACGTACTTCCAATCCGCCCGTAACCCGCGTCGTGCTTGAACTCGCAGGGCCGCAGAAGTTCCAGATTTTTCCTTCCAGCGATTCGGTAATCGTGCGGCTGGGCAGCGGCAACGCACAGTCCGCGTCGGCCCAGCAACCCGCAACACCACCACGCCTGCCGCTGCGAGTCACATTCCAGAATGATCTGCTCAGCATCAAGGCGGAAAAAGCCACCCTGTCACAGGTGTTGTACGAAATCCAGCGTCTGACCGGTGCTGATATTGCGATTCCAGCCGGCGCCGAGCGGGAGCAGATCGTGACTAACCTTGGGCCGGGACCGGCCCGAGAGGTGTTGGCGGCTTTGCTGAATGGCTCCCATTACAACTTCGTCATCCTCGGCGCGGATGATAATTCCACGGCCTTGCAGCAAGTGATTCTCACACCCCGTTTCGGCTCGGACATGCCGGATGACAGCCCGGACACTGCCGCGCCCCCGGCGACGGCGCCGCCAGGAATGGTTCAGCGTCTGCCTCCTCAGGGTGTGCGGAACGCGGGACAGGGAAATGCGGGACCGGGAGACGACAACGCATCGCCTGAAGATACCGTGAACGGAGCGCCAGACCAGAACGCTCCGCCCAACTAAATCAAGAGCGTCAATCTAATTGTGAATCAGCCGAACTGGAACGGGAGCGACGCCGTTGCCGGAAACCGGGTTGGCCCCCGCGCCTGGATTGCAGCTGGCGACGTTGAGGATGTAGGCCTGGATATTTCCGAGAGTGTCAACGCTCTGAATCCCCAACTGTAGGAAGCCAACAATGTTGAGAGTCGCAGTCGCACCCGAGCAGGCAACGCCTACTCCAAACGGACAAGGATTGCTCACCCAGGTAAAGATTGGAACCGTGATTACAGAATCGCTGCGGCTGATATTGATCGTGCCGGCCTGGCTGGCAAAGGTGGGATTAGGATTGGCGGTGCCTGGAGAGATCGTCACCGGGGCGCCGATTCCGCCAGGGGTGAACGTATCCTGGCCTTGGCTAAGACCGGGCCCTGTAGCATGGGTGAGACATTGTGTGGCACCAGAGACTTCCGTGTTGACAGGCCCCGAACCACTAAATTGATCGATCGTCAGTTGGAGGCCGGTTCCGCACGCGAGCGGCGCCGGATTCGCGCAGGCAATGTTGTCGTAGATGCCGCCGCCGCCGGCGTTCAGGCAAGAGCCTGCGGTTGAAGGGCATGTCGTAGCTTGCGTCGGCATGTCCGCGACCCAATACTGAGCTGCTGCTAGGCCGATTCCCGAGCCTCCCGGTGCAAACGTGAAGAGAGTGCCGTTAAGATAGTTCGCCTGATTAGCGGCGACGTAGGTGGCGTCCACGAAATAGGGTGGGCATGCAGGGGGTGGAACCACGGTTGGGTCGCAATTAGCGATCAGGAACGGCTTCACCGACGCCACCTGAATCGGCACGTTGGCTGAACTGGCGGAACCGGAAGAATTAAAGGCCTCGGCGGTCGCCGTGGCGCTGACGGAATTTGCCGCTCCTCCTCCCCAGATTTTCGAAAAGAATGTAGGCAAGCCCGTGCGCTGTACCTGCACGGTAAGCTTCGGATTCTCAGGAACGGTGAAATCGCAGGTGACGTTGACGGTAGTGGGCGGCTGGCCTCCGATCGTATTCTGGTTTGCCGCTTGCGTCGCCTGTACGTTCGCCGGGCCAGTGGCGCCTCCACACACTGCACCACCGGAGCCGCCAATCGCTCCAAGCTGGCCGGAAGTATATCCGGACGAGACAAACATCTTTGCGCCCGCCAGCGCGGCTGACTCGGCCACACGTTGCGCCTCGGTGCGAGCAACGTAAAGCGTGACCACGTCAATCGCCAAGGCTGCCATCGCCAGCAGGGTAATCATGGCGATGGCTACCAGAATAATTGTGACTCCGCGCTCACCCTTCCGATTCCTTGCGAATTTGCCTAGTCTCATGGCTGGCTCAATTCAGGTTCTGCATAACCGCGGTAGACGTAATCAAAGAGTTCGCCGCGTAGGTCGCGCCCGGCACAAGCAGCTTGATTACGTTGTTGAACTGCCACTTGTAGGGATACGAAATCTGTACCTGGGTCGCCTCCACGTTGTAATTCGCGGGAAACGGATTTCCCAATGGCGCGGTGTAGACAAAGCCGCGATTGATGATCAAAGTGAGGGTGCCCGGACATCCATTGCCGTTAGCGGTGTAGGTCCAGATCAAGGTTCCAGCGGCGTGCGCCGGCGGATTCACGATAGGAAAGAGAGCGCAGTCGTTAACGTTCGCCCGGGCGAGAGCGTTGTCGACCACACTGGCCACGCTGTCGAGAGTCGGAGGCTCCGCGAGAGACAAATCGGTGCTGGGCAGGGAACTCGCAATCCGGGCGCCTTCGAGAGCGGCATTCGAAACCTTCAGCTTCACCGTGAAGGCCGATCCGAAATCAAAGATTCCCACGATCAAGACCACCAAAAGAGGGAGAGCAACCGCGAACTCGACGATCTGCGAACCTTCCGTCGTGGCGAGCGAATGCGCGATCGCATAAGCATTATTGCTACCTCCCACTGCTGTAGCTCGGTGCATCAATACTCCATGGCCACGCCGGCCGATGCAGGGATTCTTACGAGCTGAAAGTTGAGACTGGTGAAGGGAAAATAGAACTGGTACGGATAGCGGAAGCTCACCACGGTGCCACACTGCTGTGCGGGCGCAGTGGCGACAGTGAGCTGTACATTGCGGCAGACGGTAATGTTATTGGGAGCGACGCTGCAGCCGCCGGCTGGCGTGACCCCGACACAGGCCACTGGTGCCGGAGTCGGGGTGTAGGTAATTAAGGCGCCGGTGTCGACGTGCGACGCTTGCAGCACACTTGTGACCGCAGTGGCGACGGCAGTGTTGTCGGGAAACGACGTTCCGTTCCACGTGCCTCCGCCGACGGCACAGGTTGCGCATGCCGGTGTGGCAGCCACGGTAGCGCCCTCTCTAGCCGCGTGCGAGATCGTCGAGTAAATGTTGTACGCACGCCCGAACCAGTAGATTCCCAGGAGAATCATGAATATTAGCGGCAGCACAAAGGCCGCTTCAGCGAGTTCCTGACCGCGGACATCCCGGACGATCTGAATGAAGCGTTTCATCGTAACTAGACTTTTCCCCAAACGTGCGCTGCTTCGTACAAGATCACGGTCAACGCAACCGCCACCCCGAACGGCACCTTGAGAGCGTCAGGGTTATCGAGCGAAACCTGATGCGGCGGCAACCTGAAACTGAATAACGCCGCGATCATGGCTCCAATGTTCCGCAAGGCTTGCCGGGCGCGGCCTTTATAGACGATCAGGCCCATCGCCATCGCGCCTGCAACAAATACTGCTCCCAATAATACCGTTGTCAATGGCCCCGGGCCCAGGAAAGCACCCAGAGCGCCAACCAGCTTCCAGTCGCCAGCACCGAGACTTCTTATAAGGACGAAGGGCAAGAGCAAGCCCAGCCCCAACAAAGCTCCCAACAGCGAGCTCTTGGCGCCATTCCATCCTGCCGCCAACGAGTTTGCCGCAATTCCTACAAGCAACCCCGGTACGGTAAGCCAATTGGGAATTCGGCGGCTGCGCCAGTCCATCCATCCTGCTACGCCTGCGAGAACGACGGCCAGCACCCAAACCGCATCCCTCAACATGCCGGCCACGGATCGCACAGCTCTTGCCTTTTTCCTGCGCTGGATCGGTGCTGCCTGGACATGCTTCAAGACCTCGGATCGCCAATGGCTAGGATTCGCTCGGGGAGGTTTCGACTGCCGAAGATCCGAACCACCCCAAAAGGGCGGCCATTGGCCGGATTCTCACACAGGAAGGGAGGCAAGTCAACGCGCGTTAGGCCATTGGGAGTAGAGCCTCTTCTCGCGGTGCACCAGGGCTCCAGAAAATCTGGAGAAAAGCCGGATGGAGTCGCAGAAATGGGGTGAAAACTCGAATTCGCCACAAAACAAAAGGCCCGATTTTGTCGGGCCTAGGGTCCCATGGAATAAGGATATTTCTACCGATTCACCAGGTGTGCGCTATTGCGCTCAGCGATCACCTTCCGGGCGTTCTCGGCCAGCGCTTGAGCCTTGGGAAGAGAATCGAGAGCTTTCTTGACCTGGGGATCGCTCTCAGCCCGCACCCTCAGCCCCTCTTCCTGGCCGAACGTGTCGGTGAAAATCTCGCTCTTGATGTTAGCGCGAACCCAGTCGTTGTTTTCGACGAGATCTGCTTCGGTGTATGCGACCTTCTCCTCGTCGAGGAACTTGCGGAAGTCCTGCATCACGATGTCGTCGACTTCGAAGCTCTTCGCCGGGTGATGGTTCACCGTGTAGTGCTTGGCGAAATTGAAGAACGCATAGTGCTGCAGCAGCGAATCCTGGAAGTGATTCTGTTTCACCGGAACGAGCTTCTCGTCGGGGGTAATTCCGCCGCCGCCATAAACCGGACGCCCGCTGTCAGTAAGCTTCACTTCATGGTTGCCGTTGCTATCTTCGCTCTCGCGATTGTAGTAGTAGTCGTACAGCGACACGCCGGTATACTCACGTTGAATCAAACGGCCGCTCGGCGTGTAGTATTTGGCGGTTGTGAGTGCGAGGCCGGTGTTTTCGGACAGCGGATAAACGGTTTGCACCAGGCCCTTGCCGAAGGTCGTCTCGCCGATGATCCAGCCACGATCGTGATCCTGTATGGCGCCTGCCACGATTTCTGCAGCGGAGGCGGTTCCGCGATTGACCAGCACCACCAGTGGGAATTCCTTGCCGCCGTTGCCGTGGGTCGCTACATACCGCTTCTCGGGTGAAGAGCGTCCCTTGTGGAAGACGATTAGCTGACCCTTGCGCAGGAACTTGTCGGCCACGCCCACACCTTCGCTGAGCAGTCCGCCCGGATTCTGGCGGAGATCGAGGATCAGACCCTTGAGGTCTCCCATCTCTTCCAAAGCCGAGGAAACTTCGTGCTCAGTCGTCTCCTGGAAGCCGGAAACATGCATGTAGCCTATGCCGGGGCGGATGAGGAAATGCAAATCGACGCTGTAGCGCGGAATCTCGTCGCGCACCACGTTGAAGTCGAGCGGTTTGTCATTGCCTTCGCGCAAAACCGTGATGCGAACCGTGGTGCCCTTGGGCCCCTTCAACAGGTCGGCTACGTCGGACGTACTCATGTTGTCCGTAGCTTTTCCGTCCACCGCGATGATGATGTCGCCGGGGTGAATGCCGGCCCGGAATGCGGGAGTCCCTACGAACGGTGCGATGACGATGACCTTATTGTTGCGCGGACCGACGGTCATACCCACGCCGTAGTATTTGCCGCGCTGTTCTTCGCGCAGCAGGGAATAAGACTTGGGATCGAAGAAATTGGAGTGCGGATCGAGCGCATGCAGCATGCCCGGGATCGCCCCGTTATAAATGGCTTTGTCCGGGTTCACCGGCTCGGCGTAGTTGTCCTCGACGATGTCGTAGACCTGGGTAAACTGTTTAAGGCTGTCTTTAATATCTGAGTCGCTGCTGTTGGCGCTCGGGTTAACCTTCTGCCCAAACAGCATTCCCAGAAAACCGCAGGTAACGAGAACAAAACCTACCAGTAGGAGTGACCGGCTAGAACTACGAACCATCTTCAATTTCCTTGGGGAGGGGCGTGAAAATGCCCCAATCCACCGCGCATCTCTGCGCAGTATAGCATGTTAAAAAGCCCCCCTCGGTACAGCTATTTCCACCGTCGGAGTTACCAAAGGGGTGAACGTCTGATAAGTAGGATGCGTTCCTAAGGCCAGGGGATTCAACGCCGTTGAGCCGGAGGGTTAACACCCTCTCGGTGTTGGGACCATTTTTGCGGCATTGGGTTGGTTGGGACGGTCGGACTGGATGTTCGGGGGCCGAGATTGCCGCATTTCAGAGTGGGCAGTATGATGACACCATGAATCTCGGTTTCTCGGAGATGGTGTTCATTTTCTTCCTGGCCCTTATCATCTTCGGGCCGAAAAAGCTCCCGGAAATCGGACGCCAGATCGGCAAAGCGCTCAACGAGTTCAAGCGCGCCAGCAATGAGTTCAAGGCCCAGATCGAATCGGAGATTAACAATCTGGAACTCGAGTCCAAGCCGGAAATCCTCCCACCCAATCGGCCTCCGCAAGGTGCGGTAGCGAGCGGCGCAATAAGTGAGTTGCCGTCCCCGCAGCCGGAGCCCCCCTCGACCGGCAAGGCTGCCGATGCCTGAAATCGCGGGTGAAGTTTCGCCATCCGGGCCGGCAGGGCCTGAACTGCCGGCGATGAGCTTCCTCGATCACCTGGAGGAACTCAGGCGGCGGATTATCTATTCGCTGATCGCGGTGGCCGTCGGCTTTTTTGCCTGCTGGGGATACGCTGAAAACATCTACGGATTCATGCAGCGCCCCATTATGGACGCCCTCCGCCACAACGGGATGGCGGAAAAGCTGGTTTACCTGAACCCGACCGAGCCCTTCAACCTGTACCTGAAGGTGGCGGCGCTCGGCGGCCTGTTCGTAACCTCTCCTTTCGTCCTCTACCAGGTATGGGCGTTTATTTCACCCGGTCTTTACCGCCACGAAAAGCGCTACGTGACGCCGTTCATGATCTCGACCGTCGCACTTTTTCTTGCCGGCGGATACTTTGGCTACAAACTGGTCTACCCGCAAGCGCTGGAATTCCTGATCGGGTACGGCAAGCAGTTCCAGCCGATGATCACGATCGGCGAGTACACGGATCTGTTTCTGGTGATCATCATCGGCATGGGCGTGATTTTTGAGATGCCGATCCTGGTTTTTTTCCTGGCGCTGATGGGGATCGTGACGGCGGGCTGGATGTGGCGAAATCTCCGCTACTCGATCCTGGTGATATTCATCATCGCGGCCGTCCTGACGCCCACGACGGACATCCTGAACATGTGCATTTTTGCGGCGCCCATGGTGGCGCTATACGTACTAAGCATCGGCATCGCGTGGCTGGTGCATCCGAAACAGCGGCGCGCGCGGCGGGAAAAGACCGCTAAATAGAAGCGATGCGAATTGACATAGGGAGCGGGCGATTAGCGGGCGGACTTCATGCGATGCGTACGCTGCGCAACGCCACGCTGACGCTGCTCGTGTTGAGTTCACTGGGATGCGCCCGCGAGAAGACGATCGTGCAGCCTACCTCGGCTGCAGCGACATCAAGTCCGGCGTCGGCCCCACCAGGTTCCAACCCCGCTGATGCTCCTGCGGCCCCGACAATTGACGCTAAGCGTGCCTTTCAGTACACGAAAGAGGTTACGGCGTTTGGTCCGCGGCCCATCGGGAGCGCGAATCACAAGAAGCTGGAGGATTACATCCTCGCGCACCTGAAGGGCGATCAGGTCGAAGAGGACAGTTTCACCGCCGACACGCCAGCAGGCAAGTTTCCCGTCCGCAATATCATTGCAAAGTACCCCGGTGCGAAAGACGGAGTCATCGTCATTGCAGGGCATTACGACACGGTGTATCCCCTGCGCGACAGAGGTTTCGTTGGCGCGAATGACGGCGGCTCTTCCACCGCAATTCTGCTGGAGTTCGCCAACCAGTTGCGGGGGAAAAAGCGTGATGGATACAGCGTGTGGCTGGTCTGGACCGACGGGGAAGAAGCGATCAAACAGTGGACAGCAACCGACAGCGTCTACGGTGCACGCCATCTGGCCGAGAAATGGCGTGCCGATGGCACTCTCAAGAAGATCAAGGCGCTTTTCGTGGCCGACATGATTGGCGATGCCGATCTGGATATTCAGCGCGACGAGAATTCCACGCCATGGCTGGAGGACCTGGTCCTTCAGGCTGCAACCCGCCTCGGCTACCAATCGCACTTTTTTGCGGTCACGACCCCTATTGAAGATGATCACATCCCGTTTGTCCGCCTTGGTGTTCCTTGTGCCGATATTATCGACCTCGACTACGGATATGGCGGTGTGTTCTGGCATACAGCGCAGGACACGATGGACAAACTCAGCCCCAAAAGCCTGGAGATTGCAGGCAACGTAATCCTGCAGACGGTATGGATGGTGGATCAGAAGTAGTTACCCGGCGCCTGCCAGGCGGCGGCTCAATTTGAGAACTGTGCGCCGCGGTGTTCTAACCTTGTTTCACGCTTCCCGTTTTCTGTGAATTGATTTCTAATGCGGCGCATATGCCAAGCTGCAAACGCGCGCTTCTGTCGTGCTGCCTGCTATTCGCCGTTTTTTTTTGTGCTGCCTCCCCGTCCGACTCGGACGCCGCCCGCATCATCGCCGAGTCGCTGAAGCCATCACCCTTGGAATCGAATCTCCGCCGCCTTACCGATGAGATCGGGGGCCGCGTTCCGGGCACGCGCGCCATGGACCAAGCCGTGGAATGGGGTGTGGAAGGCTTCAAGGCTGCGGGCGCGGACAGCATTCGAAAGGAGGATTTCACTCTTCCGTTTTCGTGGGCGGAAGGCGCTACCCAGTTTTCGGCGACCACGCCGATCTACGAGGGCGTGGATTCCAAGCAGGGCTCCATGCCCTTCGCACATTTCTCTGTCCGCGCTGTTTCTATCGCCTGGGCTCCGGCGCTGGAGGCTGTGCATCACGTTCCGATTATCGATGTGGGCATGGGAACGGCCGATGACTTTAGTAAGGCTGGCAACATCTCGGGGAAAATTGTCCTTGTCCATTCGGTGCTGCTGAAGACCTGGGCAGACCTTTTCGATGAATACGTGCGGGCGCCAGCCGTCATCGATGCGGCAGTGAAAGGCAAAGCCAAGGCCATCGCCTTCATTTCGACGCGAGAACATGACCTGCTCTATCGCCATGCCAACTCCGATCACGGCGAGATCGATCGTATTCCGATGGTTCTGGTTGCTCGGGAAGATGGTGAACGCATCGGACGGTTGTTGGCGTCTGGGCATCCGGTATGGGCAGACTTGGCAATCCCCAACAAGATCGGCGGTCCGATCACGACCTCTAACGTGATTGCCGAATTGAAGGGCGGCGAGGCCCCGAACGAATTTGTGGTGTTGGGAGCGCATCTGGACTCCTGGGATCTGGGCACGGGCGCGCTTGACAACGGCTGCGACGCCGCGCTCGTGATCGACGCCTTGCGGGCGATCAAATCTGCTGGCCTTAGGCCCCGGCGCTCGATTCGCTTCATTCTGTTTTCCGGCGAGGAACAGGGCATGGTGGGCTCCCGAGCCTACGTTGCGGCGCATCGCAAGGAACTGGATCAGGCTACGGGAGTCGTCGTCTTCGACTCTGGTACGGGACACGTCACAGGGTTCCAATTGGGCGGCCGCAAGGACGTGATGGAAGCTGCGAACCGGTTGGTGGAACCGCTGAAGCCGTTCGACTCCAATACACTGACTCCCGACGCCGATTGGGGTACGGATCATTTTGACTTCATGCTGGAGGGCGTACCGACATTTGTCGCGCACAACGAAGAATCGAACTACCTGGTCAATTACCACGCCAGCTCCGACACCTTCGACAAAGTCGATCTTGGCCAATTGAAGAACCAGGTGGCAGAGGCCGCCGTGCTGCCTATGGATTGGCTAACTCCTCGGAACGTGTTGGACCTCGGCTGACCCGGGCTGAGATCGAACAAACCATGCGTGAAACTCACCTGGATGAACAGCTCAAAGCTGCAGGCATGTGGGACGAATGGGCGAGCAGGAAGAGGGGAAGGGAAGAATAGACTCAGAAGCTAACTGGACAATTGCGAATCTTCCTTCCGCAGCGCCAAGCTGCCGAGCGCCCGCCGGAATCCGTTACTCTATATGCCGGGTTGGACCCAAGATCAGTGGAATGAATGCAACTCAGGCCAGCCTTCGGGGTAGCGATTGAACCATATCTACTTCTGGATCATCTTCAACATTTTTGTTCTGGCGATGCTGGCGCTCGATCTGGGCGTGTTCAACCGGCGCGCTCATTCCGTGCGTTTTCGTGAGGCCCTCGGCTGGAGCCTGATGTGGGTTGGCCTGGCGTTGGCTTTCGCCGTATTTGTATTTTTCTGGCACGGACGAAGGGAATCCCTCGAGTTCGTGACCGGGTACGTCATTGAGCTGTCTCTCAGCGTCGACAATCTTTTCGTCTTCCTCATGATCTTCCGCTATTTTCGTGTGCCCGCAGAGCGGCAGCACAAGGTGCTGTTCTGGGGAATTCTCGGCGCGCTGATTATGCGTGGAATCTTCATTCTTGCGGGCGTTAGCCTTATCCGCCGCTTTGAATGGATCGTTTACGTTTTTGGGGCCATGCTGGTTTACAGCGGAATCAGGCTCCTGCGACAAGGGGATGCGGAGATTCATCCGGAGAAGAACCCGGTGCTCCGCGTATTTCGCCGCCTGGTACCCGTGACGAAGGACTACGAAGGTGGCAAATTCTTCGTCCGTAGAGGTGGCCTGTACGCGACGCCTCTCATTGTGGTTCTTCTCGTCGTGGAGACGACGGACGTGCTTTTCGCGGTGGATTCGATCCCTGCGGTTCTTGCGATCACGCTGAATGCTTTCATTGTCTACACCTCGAACGTGTTTGCGATTCTAGGCTTGCGCTCGATGTACTTCGCCCTGGCGGGTATGATGGACGTCTTTCACTACCTGCACTACGGGCTATCGGTGGTACTGATCTTCGTTGGCCTGAAGATGATCGCAGCGCACTATGTTGAAATTCCTACCGTGCTAGCACTTGGAATTGTTGTGGCTGTGCTTGGCATGTCCGTGCTGGCTTCAGTGGTCTTTCCGCGGAAGGAAGGGGTATAGCTTGCGCAGAATACTTCGAAAACCCACTACCGTTGAAAATGCTGGAGCGGTGTCTGCCTAAGCTATGATGGATGTGATGACGCGCGTCACAATCGCGGTACAGCCGCGTCCCTACGACGCCTGGATTGAGAGCGGCCTGCTGGCTCGAGCGGGCACGCTTCTGCGCGATATTGTGCCCGAAAAAAAACATTTCTTCGTTGTCACCGTCCCGCCAGTGCGCAGGAAGTGGGGCAAGAAGCTCGCAAAGGCTCTGGAAGGAGCTGACTTCAGCGTAACTGTCATTCCTATGCAGGAGGGCGAGACCAGCAAGAAGCTGGCAACCGTCGAGCAGCTTGGGGAAAAGCTGGCCAAAGCTGGTGCGGATCGAAACAGTGGTGTCATTGCTTTCGGCGGCGGCGTGGTGGGAGATGTGGCGGGACTGCTGGCGTCGCTCTACATGCGTGGAGTGGATGTCATCCAGATCCCCACGACTGTTGTTGCTCAGGTGGACGCGTCCATTGGCGGTAAGACAGGGGTCAACCTGCGCGCCGGGAAGAATCTTCTGGGCACTTTCCATCAGCCAAGAGCTGTGCTGATCGATCCAGAGGTGCTTTCCAGCTTGCCGGGACGTGAGTTCCGCTCGGGATTGTATGAGGCCCTGAAGTGCGGCGTGATCGGAAAGCCAGGTCTCTTTCACCAGTTTGAAGAGAACAAGAGTCAGATACTAAAACGTGATCCAGCGGCTCTCGAGCGGCTGATCACGGACTCGGTGGAGTTGAAAGCTGCAGTGGTTTCGGCCGATGAGCGGGAGAACGGTCTGCGGCGCGTCCTGAACCTGGGACACACCATCGGCCATGCACTCGAGGCCGAGACCGGTTATCGCAGCTTGCTGCACGGCGAGGCTGTGGCGTGGGGCATAGTCGCCGCCACCAACATTGCGCTGTCGATGGGAAGGACTGACAGCGTGACCGCAGGGCGCATTACGGATGCGGTGCTGGGCCTCGGTCATCTTCCGCGCGTGAACGTGGCCAGTCGCAAGATTCTTGGTCGGCTCAAGAACGACAAGAAGACGCGGAACGGTGTCGTCCATTTCATCTTGCCGAGGGAAGTGGGGAAGGTCGATGTCGTCGACGGTGTCCCGGAACAGTTGGTCATCGCCTCGGTCGACGAACTGCGCCGGCTATCGGGAACTTAGGCTTCGGACGAGAGCGGATATTCATCCTATCGATGAGCGAATCGAACAAGGCGGTGGTCCTGGGCGCTGCCCCGCAGGGCGCACGTGACCCGCAATCGGCTGCCAAAGCGGTTCGGGAGATGTTTACGTCGATCGCTCCCCGCTACGATCTCCTCAACCATGTTCTCTCCTTCAATGTAGACCGCTTGTGGTGGTGGCGCACGGCGCGTTCGTTCGAGGCTATTCTTCGACGGCCAGACGCGCAGGTGCTGGACCTGTGCTGCGGAACTGGGGATATGGCATTTTCGTTGCATCGTCGCGCTGGCAACCCGGAATCAAAGATTGTGGGCGCCGATTTTTCCCACGCCATGTTGCAACGCGCGAGCGCAAAGTCCGCGGGAACAGCTCTCCGTTGGGCTGAGGCGGACGCGTTGAACTTGCCTTTTGCCGACCTACAATTCGATCTGGTCACCAGCGCGTTCGGCTTTCGCAATCTGGCGGACTACGACGCCGGTCTGGCTGAGATCGCCCGCGTACTGCGCCCCGGCGGTGAGTGCGGCATCCTTGACTTCGGCGAGCCCCGAGGCGTCGTTGGCGCGCTCTACCGCACCTATTTCAGGCGAGTGCTGCCGGCTGTGGGAACGCTGATTTCTGGTGTGCGGGGACCTTACGCCTACCTGCCGGCTTCGGTTGAGAGATTTCCCGCGCCTGACGAGATGTTGAACCGCATGCGTCGAGCCGGCTTTCGGGAAACAACCTGGACTCCCTACACCTTCGGAATCGCGGGCCTCTACCGGGGCAAGAAGGGTTCAGCCTAGAAGCGCTCAGGACTGTTGAGCAGTCTTGATTAAATCGCCCAGCTTGTGGATGTCTTCTGTGGCCGCATCACCCACCACGATGAAGCGGAGCCCGTCGCGAGTCCAGGTCTCAACACTAAACGAGAGTTTCTTCGTCACGGAAGATTCCGAGGTCAATCCTCCTCCCAGCGCACTTTCCTGAAAGATGAACACTGAGACCTGGTGTTTGCGCACCTGGTAGATTAGTTCTGCGCCGGGAGACTGTCGCAGATAAGCCACCCGTCCACCCAGGAGCGTAAATTCACTTTCCTTCAGCTCCGGCAAGCTGAATGAAAACGGAATCTTGCCCTGAAACCATGGCTTCACGGTGTGGCGGTCCGACGAAACCACATCCACAGGAGTCGAGCTCGCCAGCGTCGCGACATGCAGGTCTGCCACTTCGCTGTAGAGCTGTGCCCGATCGAGGTCCTGCCGACCCTGGTAGACGAGGAGCGCCGCGACCGCGATCAGGATGCAAGCCAGGGCAAGCGCCAAGCGGTCCCAACCGATTCTCCTGGCGCGGGGCGTAGCAATCTTGTTTTCGAGACTGCGTTTGAAAGCCGCACTCGGCACATAACGCTTGCCGGCGCTCTGAATCGAACGTTTGAGTTGCACGCGGTTCAAGACTTCGGCCGAACACGACTCGCAACCGCGAAGATGAGTGTCGAGCGCGCGCATCTCTTCTGTGGTGAGTTCGCCGTCGAGGTAAAGGTCGATTTTTGCCTGCCACTCGTCGGCCATGTCAGGCTCCTCCCAATTTCTGCTTCAGGATACTGCGAAGGGCCCCACGTGCCCTCGACAGACGCGACATCACGGTTCCCATAGGGATCGACAGTGTCTCAGAAATCTCCTGGTACGACATCTCTTCCACTTCACACAAAAGCAAAATCTCGCGAAAGGGAATGGGCAGTTCCTCGATCGCAGCCTGTACCAGATGCTGGTTGGAACGCTCGATCAGGATCGTTTCCGGTGTCTGCGGTGTGCCAGCCTCCAGGGAAGGAACCTCCTCATCGAGAGGCGATGTCAGCGCCGATTTCAGACCGGTCCGCGAAGTCAGGAAAGTATTGCGCAAAATGCGGTACATCCAGGCCCGGAAGTTGGTGCCCGGCTGAAATGAAGCGAACCCCCGGAGCGCCTTGGCGTAGGTTTCCTGCACCAAGTCCTCGGCTTCCTCGCGGTTCTGAGTGAGCCAGTGCGCGAAGTTGTAGAGCTGGTCAAAGAGCGGTAACGCCAGCTCCTCAAACGTCGCGGCAGGCACGAGGTCTTTCGACACCTCGATAGGGTAAACCTTCCAGCCCACTTTTTATTCCCTCGCCCGTGGAACTCTAACCTGGGGGGTGGCTTGCGAGGGCGGCGTGACGAGGAATACGGGTGTTTCGGCTGTCGTGCCACGTGACACGGCGGCCATTCAGGAGAGCCAGAATGCGGTGGTGGAACTAGCTGGCAGCAGTGTGCTGGACCGCCGCGGGAGGGGCCACCAGGCTGTCGCCGAAGGCGTCGGCGATGGTGTAGCGAATTACCTTTTCGTAGTCTCCGCCCAGAAACTTCTGTAGCCGCTCGGTATTCATCAGGTATTCGCCGGTCATGTAGGGGACGGCCTCGGGAGGAACGGCGGAAACCTGCCGCTTCCAGAGAAACTCTAGTGCCACTCGCATCGCCGCTGTTCCCGGGACGCGCAACAGCTTGGCGCCAGCCATCTCGACACATCGGCCAAGGGTGAGGGGTTCGCCTCGTCCTGCAACGTTCAGTATGGTGAGGCGTTTAGCCTCGGGCTCCCGCGAAAGAATGTGCGAAATCAGCCGCGCCACATCGTCCACGTGAACGAATTGAATCCTGTTGTCGACGTAGCGCTGTCCGAGCGGGAGAATGCAGGGTAGGCGTTTCCCGTTCTGACGCATTTTGGCGGCCCGGTTACTCTTGCCATTCGGCGTGCCGCGAAACGAGCCGATCATGTAATTCTCAACGGTTGCGCCGGCAAAAATGTGTGGACGCAGGATATACGCACTGCAGCCACGCAAGGATGGCGCTCGTTGCTGCACCACCTCGTCACTCTCCTTCTTGTGGATGGCGTACGGCAGTGTGTGGCCGGCGAGTGGAAAATCCTCGGTCACAAATCCTGGGAGATCTGATCCGTAAGCAGCGACGCTGCTGGGAAAAATAAATTGGGTGACCCCGCGCTCTTCGGTGCGGTTGGCTTCCGTAATGGCCTCCATGACGCGCGCTGTTCCCGCCACGTTGATCTGCCAGATGCGATCGAGGTCGGTAATACCTGTCCGCACCGGATCAAGCACGAATGCCAGGTGAACCACGGCTGCGGGATTTAATTCCTGAATCAGGTGGTAAAGCTCGCGGCAGGATTCCTCCTCGCCAAAGTCGAGTTGAACAAATCTTGCAAGATTTCCGGTTTCAGGTGGCCTGATGTCAAAGCCCACGACCGAGAATGCCTCGAGGTTGGACAACAACCGCGAACCGAGATTCCCGGCGATACCCGTCACGAAAACGGTTGGCTTGGCCAAAGGCATTACTGGGGTTTGGGAGGGGCCTTGGGCGGCTCCTTGCTTCCTGGTTGTGCACCGGGTTTCACCGGCCCGCGTCCCGGTAGCGGCGGTGCAGGTCCGAAATATGCGTCATTTAGTTCCAAAGTGGTCGAATTTTGAACCCTCTGCAGCGCCTCCCTGATTTTCTGGGTCTGCATAGTCGAACGAATTTCATCTCTCACTCGATCGACAGGAACCAGTTCTTCGGATACCAGTTTATAAATGTAATGGCCACTCGCATCGCTAATTACAGGAGAAACTTCGTTCGGCTTGAGCGCAAAGATGGACGTGTGTCCGGGTGGAACGTTGGTCGGCCGCAAATTTTCCAGTTTCGTGGCGGTCGGCGGTGAGTTCACAGCGCCCACTTCGAACGCTTCCTTCTGCAGCTTTTCGAAATCTTCGCCTGCCACCGCGCGTGCGTGCAAGTCATCGGCTTCTTTGGTCATGATCGCTTCGGAGGCATCCTGCTGCGCTTTGACGTCCTCTGGTTTGGCGTCTTTAGCGGGTTCTATTGTTTTGCGTTTCGGCACGAACAGGCGCAGCAACGTCGCCTCTTCGTAAGCGGAGGGGTTGTTCTTGTAGTAGGCGTCGACGTCTTTGTCAGGAATCTTACCCGTTTCGATCTGAATTGTACGGTTCAACTCCTGCATGAGGAGCTGCTGACGCGCAAATTGCAACTTCTCCTGAAACTGCGGGTCCTTGTCGAGACCGCGCTTACGCGCCTCGTGGGCCATCGTGAGTATGCGGGGATATGAATTCGCCAGCTGCCGCTTGACTTGCGGAGCCATATTGGGTTGCAGTGAATCCGCCAGTTTTTCAAATTGCGCGCGCGTGATGATCGTTTCGCATGCGCCCTTCGCGGCGGGAGTGGCAGGCTTTGTGGACTTGTTGGCGCCGGCAGGGGTGGCATGAGGCCTGTCTTCGCAGAGGCCCTTGATGGTGATCACGGCGGCGTCGGGAGCGACGTTCGGGACGGCAGGCGCGGCCGCTTTTTCCTCGTCATCGTCGTCCTGATCCACGGAAGCCGCTGGCTTCGTGGGCTTGGAAGGGGCTGTGTGAGCTGCCTGCCCGAACACCATGCCGGTCAACAGTAGCAAGAGGAACCAACGCATGCAGGAATTGCCTCCGGAACTATCAAGTTAAAGCGAAATCCTAGCATACACGTGCCGTCATTCGGTCTGTTCGGTCCGAGAGGGAATCGGGTTGGATATTAAAGTCCGGAACAGAGATAATTCCGCTATGTCGAGTCCGCTGGCCACATACGGTTCCGAGGCGATGCGCGCAGAGAAGCGCGGGGTGGCAGGGAATTCCGTGCTGGCAGCGGTTGCTATCACCCTTCTGAAGATTGTGGTCGGGATCACCACCGGCAGTTTGGGAATCCTGTCCGAGGCTGCGCATTCGGGACTCGATCTCGTGGCGGCACTCATCACATTCTTTTCCGTTCGCGTCTCGGATAAGCCGGCGGACGCCGACCACCAATACGGGCACGGCAAAGTCGAAAACTTTTCCGCTTTTATAGAGACTGGCCTATTGTTGCTCACCTGCGTGTGGATCATCTACGAAGCCATCCGGCGACTCTTCTTCAAGAGCATCGATATCGAGCCGAGTCTTGCCGCGTTTCTCGTAATGTTCTTCTCCATGGCCGTGGACTACTGGCGCTCGCGGGCGCTGGGGAGAATAGCGGCAAAGTACGACAGCCAGGCGTTGGAGGCGGACGCCCTGCACTTCTCGACCGACATATGGTCGAGCGGCGTAGTCGTGGTGGGCCTGGGATTGGTTCTGGCTGGACGGAAGTTTCAAGTTGCCTGGCTTAAAGACGCCGATCCAGTTGCGGCGCTGGTGGTGGCGGGGATTGTCGTCTATGTCAGTTGGCGGTTGGCGCGAAAGACAGTCGACGCGCTACTTGATGCTGCTCCAACTGGCGTGCGCAGTCGCATCATCGACGCAACGGGAAGAGTCGACGGCGTGCTGGAAGTAGATCGAGTGCGCATTCGTCGCGCGGGGAACCGCTACTTTGCCGACCTCGCTGTCGGCCTTGCCCGTAACGTTACCTTCCAGCGTTCCGAGCAGGTTGCCGAAGCCGTGACCAATGCCGTGCACAGTGTCCTGCCAGACGCGGACGTGATGGTTCACTCCATTCCGCGCGCGCTGCACAGCGAAAATATCTTCGACCGGATCCGGGCGGTCGCGACCCGCCACAATTTGAACGTTCACGACATCAGTGTTCAGGACCTGAGGGGTAATCTTCACGTGGAGCAGCACGTCGAGTTGGATGAGCAGCTAACCCTGAAGGCAGGGCACGATCTGGTGACGGCGCTCGAAGCTGAGATGCGGACCGATGTGCCGGAGATTTCCTCGATTCTGACCCACATCGAGAGCGAACCGGCTACGATTGAGACGGGGGATGAGGTGGTCCGCGATGCCGCGCTGGAGCGCCGCCTAAAGACCGCGGCAGCCGAGTTTCCCGAAGTCCTCGACGTTCATGATGTTCAGGTGAAGCGGGTGCGCGACCGGCTGTACGTGTCCTGCCACTGCACGTTGTCGGATGACTTGCCCCTATCGCGGGTGCATGATGTCTCGACGGCGCTCGAGATTCGCTTCAAGCAGGATGCGCCGAATTTGTTTCGAGTTCTGATCCACCCCGAGCCGCAGACCGACAATCGGCGGTGAGATCGGGCAATTATCGTAAGAAGATTCCTTGTGAGGTCTCATGATTGAAGCCAGCGCTCTCTGGTCCGACCACGAGCGGTTCATAGGCCAGGCGTCGAGCGGTCACGCCGTAGTCATCGACGCGGCCAGCGACAAGACGGCGAACAGCCCGATGGAGTTGGTGCTGATCGGCCTTTGTGGGTGCACCGGTTACGACGTCACCAGTATTCTGCGCAAGAAGCGTGAGCCTTTTACCAGCCTCGAAGTGCGGGCGCAGGCAGAAAGGGCGGCCAATCCACCCTCGGTCTATACAGCCATCAAACTCATCTACATGGTGGGTGGCAAGGTTTCAAAAAAGGCAGTGGAGGACGCCGTGCATCTTTCAAAGGAAAAGTACTGCTCCGTATCCGCCATGCTCGAGAAAACCGCGAAGATCACCTTCGAAATAGAATACGTGGATCAGTAGCCGTTATTGGTAGATGCTGTCGGTCATAGCTAATGTGAGGAATTCCCAATCTGAATCAAGTTGTGAGTACCACTTTCAGAATTGCAGTTGCGGCGCATCTTGCCTGCTTGTACATACTGACGTTCGAAGTAAAAAACACGCTCTTTGGTTTCTGGCACAACGTCGTTGCCGCGATCCTGACCACTCTCATGGGCTTGATCGTCGTGCTCTTTACCGTCGACATGGCGACGCGTGAGGATAGGTCACGGAAACTCTCGAAGCTTATCGACGGCATCATTGGTGCTGTTTGGCTCGCGGTCATGGTTCCTTTAGTCCTAAACTCCTATCGTGCTGGTGTCTGGTGATCGTAGACTTAGAATTGAGTCGCCGGACATCTCACATCTTTGCCTAGAAAACCTCATCCTGTACGCGGATATCTCTACATCGCTGCCGCGACCTTCCTTTGGGGCGTTGCGGCGACTCTTGGCCGCGCGGTGTTTACAGGAAGACTCTTGCCCGCGGGGCAAGTGCTTCAGCCGATCGAGCCGCTGATCTTGTCGCAAAGCCGGACCTCGCTGTCTTTGATTGTTCTCCTACCCCTACTGGCGATTACGCGCGGATGGGGGAAGCTGGCGGTGCCGCGTCCTGACTTGATTCGCTGCCTGATCTTGGGAGTGTTGGGCGTAGCTGCGTCGAACTACACGTACTACCTCGCCATCGAAAAGACGAATGTGGCCACAGCCATCATCGTGCAATACACGGCGCCGGTCTGGGTGCTGCTCTATACCGTGATGCGCGGCTTGCAGCGGCCATCGCTCAAGCGCGTAGCGGCGGTGGCACTTGCGGTGGCGGGGAGTGCCTTGGCGATCGGAGCGTTGGGAACGGGCGGATTTCGCCTGAACATTGTTGGTGTGGTAGCAGCCCTGCTCGCGGCATTCTCGTTTGCCTTCTACAACGTAGGCGGACACAGCATCCTTGCACGCTACGACCGCTGGATCGTGCTGCTGTGGACGCTGGTAGCGGCTTCCGGGTTCTGGATCGTGATCAATCCACCGTGGAAGGTCATAGCCGCACACTACTCGGGTGCGCAGTGGCTGTTTCTGTTGATTTTTTCGCTGGTCTCGGTGCTGGTACCCTTCTCGTTCTACTTCGCTGGTCTACAGCATCTCGAGCCCACTCGAGCCATCGTCGGCAGCTGCCTGGAACCCGTGTTTTCGATCGTCATTGCGGCAGTCGTGCTGGGAGAAGTCGTGCGCGCGATTCAGACACTCGGGATCGTGATCGTTCTGATAGCGATTGTCGTCGTGCAACTGCCGGATGGAAAACTGCCGGCCGAGCAAGCGGTGTTGGAGCCGATCGAGTAGGCCATTATGGATGCGGCGAGGAGATCCCTCACTCCAGCTGTTTTCCCTTGGTCTCGGGCAGCTGCGTGGCAACGAGTGAAGCCAGCAGGAACGATGCGGCGCAAAGATAGAATGCCCAGCCCAGTCCCTTTGCCTGTCCTACCTTGCCGATCACCAGCGGTGCGACCGAGCTCATGGTTCGCGCACCGTTGTAGGTGAAGCCCAGAGCCCGAGCGCGCACCCGGGTGGGAAAAATCTCGCTGCCGATGATTCCTGAACCGGAGAAAAATCCCGTGCCAAAAAACGCAACCACAGTTCCCAGTATGAGGAGAGCCCACTGGTCGCGCGCCATAGCATAAAGCGTTACCAGAAGAGCTGCCATTAAGGTATACATAATAAATGACTTGCGGCGCCCGAACTTGTCGGCTACCCAGCCGAAGGTGGCGTAGCCGGGGAACATCCCGAACAGGTTAAGCACGATGAGGAACGTGGTGGTCCCCATGACGCCGAAGCCGCGTCCGCCTTGCTCGACTGGCAGCGACAGATATGGAGGAATCCAGGTAAACAGGCCCCACCAGCCGAACATGCCAAAGAAATTGAGGAATAGAAGCGCGAAGGTGTGCTTGACGTAAGGGGGCCGGAAGATACCCCGGAAGCCGTCGTGCTCATACTTATGCCGCGCGTCGGCTACCCGTCTGGATTCCTGCGCCAGCCGATGATGCTCCTGCCACATCTCGGATTCGGGCACGCTACTCTGAATCCACAGAGTGACGAGCGCCGGCAGAATCCCGACAAAGAACACGGCTCGCCAGTTGGCGTAGTGCAGCACAACGCCGGCAACCAGCGCAGCGAACGCGTATCCGATCGCCCACGAACTCTGAACGAGAGCGAGGGCCTTTGCTCGCAACTCCGTGGGCCAGGTCTCGGCGACCAGCGTTGCGCCGGTGTTCCACTCTCCGCCCATGCCAAGACCAAGAATAAAGCGAAAAATAGCCAGCATGAGGACCGATGTCGAAAGCCCCGAGGCAAACGAGCAAACGGAATAAGTCAGGATGCTGAGCATCAAGGAGCGCTTGCGGCCGATGCGGTCAGCCAGAAATCCGAACGCGACGCCGCCAATGCCCGAGGCAAGCAGCGTGAGGGTGTAGAGAAAACCGGACGTGGCCTTGCTCATGCCCAGGTCGCGCATGATGTAGGTGAGGACCAGCGCGTAGAGCATGGCGTCGAACGAATCCAGCATCCAGCCGAGGGCGGCGGCCACGAGAGTGCGGCGTTGTCCGGGAGTGACGTGTGCCAGGAAAAGACTTGCGGAGGCCGCCATCAGGCGGGGATTGTAGCAGAGGGCTGAGTCAGGAATTTGATCTCAGCAACTGGAGATACCGGCCCGCTTTCTTCACGTCTTTCGCGATTTGTGTGCGCAGAGCTTCGACTGAAGGGAACTTGATCTCGTCGCGTAAGCGGTTCAGGAAATGCAGTTCCACTTCGGTGTCGGCGGTCAAATCGATGGGATGGAAGTTGAGCAGGTGCGTCTCGATGGCAAATGAGTCCGCCCCGAACGTGGGACGATTGCCCACATTCGTCACAGAATCGAAACATTCCTGCCCAACCCGCGTTCGTGTGATGTACACACCATCTTTGGGAATCAGTTCTTCGTAGCGGCTCAAATTGATCGTAGGGACGGTGTACTTGGAGCCATAACCGCGCCCACGTCCGGGAGTGGAGAGAATGCTGAAGGGACGCCCCAACAGATGGCGCGCGCGGCTTACACGGCCCGCTTGTAGCAGCTTGCGAATGTGACTGCTCGACACCGACTCGCCCCGCAGCTTCATCTCTGGATAAGTCTTGACTTCGAAACCCATCTCCCCCCCAAACGCCGCGAGCATCTCCACATCGCCTTCCGCCTTGTGCCCGAAGTGGAAGTTATAGCCCTCGTGAACTTCCCTCGCGTGCAGGCACTTTTTCAGAATGTCATGGGCGAAGTAATGCGGACTCATCAGCGAAAGATCTCGGGTGAACGGAATGAGGAGTGTGGCATCCATTCCGCAGGCTTCGAGCAGGCGAAGTTTCTCAGAGGTCGGAGTGAGCAGTTTCAACCCGGAGTCGGGCCGAAGGATGCGGATGGGATGAGGCTCGAAGGTGACCGCGACGGACTTGGCGCCCGATTGCGTGGCGCGGCGGACCATTTCGTCGAGCACGTGCCGGTGGGCGCGGTGCACGCCGTCAAAATTGCCGATACTCAGTATCGTCGGTCCAAAATCTCCGGGTACCTGATCGAGTTTATGGAAGACTCGCATCGTGCTTTTTTATTACCGCCCGTCAGTCACGGGCCTGGCTGAATTTCGCTCCTGGGGCAGAGATTGAAAAAAATCAGATCTCGAATTCCAGCTTCATACCGTCGTACGACAGGCGCACATTTTCCGGCAAAGTCGCATTGGTGGCCTCGTGCGGCAAATCATGGCAGATGTGGGTGAAAAACGCGCGCTTCGGTTTCACGCGGTCCACAATCCGCAGTGAATTCTCCACGGTCGAGTGTGTCGGATGCGGCTTATGGCGAAGCGCATCCAGAAAAAGAATGTCGAGGTCGTGCAATTGTTCGAAGGATGCCTCGGGAACCGAACTGAAATCCGTCAAGTAAGCAGCCGTTCCGAAGCGAAAGCCGTAAATCTCCGTGTCGCCATGAATCACGGTGACGGGTTCGAACCTAGCGCCGTAGAGATCGAGGGGCCCTTCAATGGGCAGCAGTTGAACCTTCGCGATGCCGCCAAATTTGTAGTCCGCATCGAAAATGTAGCGGAACATTCTGCGCAGGAACTCCCCCGCTTCCGGCCGTGCGTACAGAGGGATTCCCCCCGGCCGATGGAAGCTGAGTGGCCGCAGATCATCAATGCCCAGGATATGGTCGGCATGAGTATGGGTGTAAAGCACGGCGTCCAGGCGGCGAATCCGCTCGCGGATCGCCTGCTCGCGGAAGTCGGGAGTGGTATCGATCAGGACGAAGCTCCCGCCGTACTCCAGCATGATCGAAGGCCGGGTGCGGCGGTCGTGGGGATCGCTTGAACTACACACGTCGCAATCGCAACCGATGGTCGGCACACCCATGGAGGTGCCGCTGCCGAGCACGGTAAGGATTGCCTTCATCGTCCTTTAGTTCCGGTGGCCGAACCCGGCGCCTGCGGAGGTCGAACCAGCGCATTGGTCACTTCGACGTACGCCATGCGCAGTTCATACAGGCAGTTTTGCAGGAAGTGCTCCTCGGCGGAGGTGAGATTGCCTTTCGTCTTTTCCGCCAGCAACGAAAGCGTATCGATGGTCTGGCGAGCGCCAATAATGTCCACACGGGGCTGACCACCTTGCTCGTGCATCAGGCCGAGCTGCAGCATGGCACTCATGTATAACGATGCCATGAAGCGCTCGAACGTCATCTCCAGCTCTTTCGCAGAATGGCCGCCGAGTTCGACGCGCGTATCCAGGTCTTTGGAGGACTGGCGATAGGCGTCTGCCTGCTCCTGCTGTTCGGCAGCGGTAGGCATCGGCGGGATCGTGGCGCTTTCCTGCCCCATGATGCGGTCTTGCACATCGGCAGCTTCGCCCGCTTCTTTCGCCATGGCCGCGGGAGCCGCATCGATCGGAATCGGCGGCGCGTGTTCTTCGGTCGTCTCTTTGCGCAGCTCGCCCTCTGAGGTGAAGAGCCGCCGGTCGGTTACCGTGAAGCTGTCTTGTTTTTTTTCAGCCATATAAGAAGTCCTCTAGATGCCAGCAAAAGGCAACTCTGCGACGATCGCCTTGGCGTCGCCCGCTTGTAAAACCTTGCCCGGAGTCGCAGCTTCACGCCGGATGTATCCGAGCGCCACGCGCAGCTCTCCGTTTTCCACAGGCAGGGACGCTGCACTGGTGATCTCACCCAGCTCTTTCCCATCCAATTGAAGCTTCGTGCCACCCGTGGGCAGAGACCCGTCGATCAGGAAGCCAGTGAACTTGCGATGCACGTTGCCGCGAGACCGAATGCGCTCGACGATTTCCTGGCCTATATAGCAACCCTTGCTGAAGTGCAAGGCGCGGGTCTGTTCGGTCTCCTGAGGCAGATCGCGCTCGCGAATGTCCTGACCGTAGCGCGGAATACCTAGTGCGATGCGATGCAGTTCCTGCGCCTCGGGGCCCACCGCCCTGGCTCCAACATTGATCAGCGCGTCACAGACTCGAGTGGCATTCTCCGGCGACAGCCAAGTCTGGTACGACGGTGCGTCACCTTCACCCCGAACCAGTGTCAAGGTGATCCCCTTCCAGACTAAATCGGCCAGTTGGAGCGGCTCAAGCTCCGGGACATTAAATTCAGCTTTGCTCAGGACCTCGTGCGATCTTGGCCCCCCAATCGCCAGTCCGGTGAGCTTTTCGCTGACGTTCTGGACCTCTACGTCGTCCATGATGATGTAGTGCTCGAATGTTGCCACAATCTTCGGCAGCTGGGCCTGTTCGGTATCTACCAGTAGCGAATCGCCGCGGTTATAGGCGTACAGATCACCGAGTATGTGTCCCTGCGGGTTCAACAGAAAGGCGTAGACACCGTGGCCAGGCGCCAGGTCACGGACGTTGTTCGTCACCATCCCGTTCAGCCAGCGTACGCGGTCGGTACCGCTGAGCATAACTTTGGCCCGCGAGTCGAGTTCGTAGACGCCGCAATCTGTGCTCAGAGCATGAAATTCCGCGCGAACGTCGTTCTGGGATGCTGTAACCATGGCCAAGTATTGGATTATAGACGACTGCCCGAGGGCTCGTGCCCATCGCGGGCCATGACCCTAAATGACATTCTCGAAGGTTCGCTGGTAATCTTCTACCCAATGACCCAGCAAAAGCGTATCGCCGTCATCCCGGGCGACGGGATTGGCCGGGAAGTGATTCCGCAGGCTGTGAGTGTTCTGGAAGCTAGCGGCGCGGCGCTTCAGATGTCGTTGTTCGATTGGGGCGCCGATCGCTATCTGGCCGACGGGGTTACGGTTCCGGCCGGCGGCTTTGCGATGCTGGAGCGCGACTTTGACGCCATCCTGGTAGGGGCTTTTGGCGATCCCCGCGTGCCCACGAATATCCATGCCAAGGAAATCCTGCTTGGCATGCGCTTTCAGATGGACCTCTACGCGAATGTACGCCCGGTACGGCTGCTCGATTCGGCTCTATGTCCGTTGAAGGGTGTCGAACCCAAGGACGTCGATTTTGTAGTGGTGCGGGAGAACACGGAGGGCGTCTACACAGATGCGGGCGGCGTCTTCAAGAAGGGCACGGCAGACGAGATCGCCACCCAGGAGGACATCAATACCCGCAAGGGAGTGGAGCGCATTATCCGGTATGCATTCGAATACTGCGAGCGTCACACGAAGCTCGACGGCAGCCCGCGGCAGCGCGTGCTGATGTGTGACAAGTCGAATGCCATGACTCATGCCGGCGGGCTGTGGCAGCGCGTGTTCAAAGAGGTGAGCAGCGAGTATCCGCAAATCAAAGTGGAGCACATGTACGTGGACGCGCTCTGCATGCAGATGGTGCGCGATCCGCGGCAGTTCGACGTGATCGTAACCAACAATATGTTCGGCGACATCATCACCGACTTGGCGGCCGGCCTGCAGGGAGGACTCGGGATGGCCGCGAGCGGAAACATCAACCCGGGAAAAACGTCGATGTTCGAGCCCGTGCACGGCTCGGCGCCGCCGATTGCGGGAAAGAACATTGCGAATCCGATGGGCGCGATTCTCACGTCGGCGATGATGCTGAACCATCTTGGCCTGGCGGGTGAAGCGGAGAAAATCGAAGGAGCAGTGCTGGAAGCGGTGAAGCAGAAACAGACTACCGTGGACATCGGCGGCAGTCTGGGCACTCGCGAGGTCGGGGAGTGGGTGGCACAGCGGGTGAGTAGATGAAGCCGTGGATGGGAGAAGGGGTTGGGGTGTCAAACCCGAGGTTAGATCTGACCCTAGTAAATCGACGAGCAGGTTTGGGCCTTCTCTCGCTTCTCTCGGTTCTGATTCTGAGCTGCGTGCTGTGGGCTCAGGGATCACAAGGTACTGCGCCGTCACCGCCACAGGGTCAGTCCGGCCAATCCGCTGGCGTGGAAGCGGGTAGTCCGCAGGGACAGAAGGGCGCGGGAACCGAACACAAGATATCCGCCAAAGAGGCCAAGGAGCTTTTCCGCTCGGTCGACGACATCCTGAGTTTTGCCAGCAAAGATACTTCACTGCCTATCCATGACAGTGTCAAGCGTCGGTTGACCAGCCGGGACGAAGTGGTCGCGTACATCGAAAAGCACATGGCCGAAGACGAAGACGCGCAACGCTTACGCCGTTCCGAGCGCGTGCTGAAGAAGTTTGGCATGCTGCCGCGCGACTTTGACCTGCAAAAGTTCCTGATTGCCCTGCTTCGTGAGCAGGTGGCCGGCTATTACGACCCGAAGACTAAGACGGTGAATCTGCTGGACTGGATCGATGGCGAGCAGCAGAAGCCTGTCCTGGCGCACGAACTGACCCATGCTCTCCAGGATCAGTCCTTCGGGCTGGAAAAGTGGATGAAGGCGGCGGACACCGATCTTTCCAAGGTCGAGCACGTTACCGCCGCGGACCTTGAAGCTGACGAAGCAATTGAGGCGCGGCAGGCGATCGTGGAAGGACAAGCGATGGTCGTGCTCATCGACTACTCGCTTGCACCGACAGGCCAGACAATGCTCGATTCACCGCAGGTCGTCGAGGCCCTGAAGGCGGGCATGCTTGTGGGCACGGCCGATTCCGTCCAGTTCCAGGATGCTCCTATCTTCATGAAGGAGTCGCTGACTTTTCCCTATCGCTATGGCCTGGACTTTGAGGCCGAACTCTTGACGAAGGGTGGGAAGGATAAAGCCTATGCCGGTGCGTTTTCGAATCCACCCGTCAACACGCGCCAGATCATGGAACCGAAGACCTACCTGGCGCACGAGCACCTCGAGCCGATGCGGGTACCGGATTTCGCCCGCGATTTCAAGAACTATGAACGGTTCGATGTGGGAGCTTTTGGCGAGTTCGATGTCGCATTGCTGATTGACCAATATGCCGGTGTAGATGCTTCCAAGGCTCTGTATCCACACTGGCGTGGCGGCTATTACTATGCAGCGCAGCCCAAGGGGGATTCGTCGGCCCCTTTGGGGCTGTTGTATGTGTCGCGCTGGTCCAGTTCCGAAAAAGCTGCCGAGTTCGCCGCGACCTACGCGAACTATCTCCCGAAGCGATACAAGCGCTCGCGGGAAGCGCCTAGTGATAAATCCACCGGTGCGGCGAGCGAGGTAGAGTCTCTCAAAGGTGAGCATACGTGGTTGACGGAGGAGGGTCCGGTTGTCATCAAGGTAGACGGGGATACGGTTGTGATCGCCGAGAGTCTCGATGAGGCCACTACGAACCAGGTGACGCAGGAACTTTTCCCGAAAGCTGCCGCCGCTGGAAACTAGCCGCTACTTCTTCGAGACTTTGATTTTTGATTTCGGGGGGCTCGGCTTCTCCTTTTCCGCCGCTAGGAACCGTCGCACCATCGCCGTTACGTTGAACTGCTTGCCGTCGCGTTCGATGGTCAGGGTTCGGGATTGGCCCGGGCTGCCCTCGAGCGAGGACCAGGCCTGCCCCATCGTGCCGCCAGTTGCGCGAATTCCATCGACTGAGATCAAGATGTCTCCGCTGCGAACCTCGGGCACGGACGACTTACCTTCGTAGTCGGCGACACCGAGAATGCTGTAGCGCCCGTCGTTTTCGGGGCGCAGGACCAGACCAATCACATCCATGTCGGGTGCGACAAAGGTCGAAGTCCGATTGAAGTAGACCATGTTGTGCGCATAATCGAGGCCAACCTGATAATCCAGAAACGCATTTGCTCCGATCAAGCCTGTGATAGGGATGCCGGCACGCTGTTGCAGCCATTTGATGGCGGCGTCAGGAAAGGCCGCAACAACAATCTGAGTGAGTTCAATCGATCCAAACTGCAGCACTGGCAGACGCAACAGCTCCCACTTCGGTTCGTCCTCCAGCCCCCACAGATTCGCGATTCCGACAGCTCCCCTCATGCGTGGCCATTGCGGATGAGCCTGGCGAAGTTGGGTGACAAATTCGGTGGACACGAAGCCTATCGGCGCACCCACATCGAGCCCGAATGTATAGTCCTTCTCGTCGATCTTGCTGGCGACATGGATCAGGCCATTTTCGAAATTGAGCAACAGTTTTTCCGGCTTGCCCTGGAAGTGAACGCTGCTCGGAGGGCCAATCGTGAATTCGCGATTAGGATAATCAACGAGCACGTCGTAATTGCGGAGAACAGAAGAGGGCAGGTTAATCTCGGCGCTCAAACCCGGCGCGATGCCTTCACGTCCCAATTCAACCGAGGCCTCCTTCACGGCGGCGAGCGAAACGGTCAGTCCACCGACGATGATCGCAGGCGGCGCTTGAGCTTTTTGAACCTTCGCGCCCATCGATTCTTTCGCTTCACCTGTCATCTGCAAGCCCATGAGCTTGGCTACGCGCTCGCTGACCCAGAGCTCAGGATTCCCCGAGTCGACCCAGCCGCGCACTCGTTTGTCACCCCCGCCCGGCAAGGGCAGATGGACGTCAATGATGATCCGGTTGTGGTCGAGCGTGATGGGTACGGTAACAGGACCGCCCGCTGCAGGAGTTTGGGACAGAACTGACGTAGCCAGCAAAAGAATAGCGAGCAAGAATGCCGCGGGCTTCATAGCGAAGATTGTACCGTCTGACGTGGAACCACGCGGCGTCTGCCCTGTTAAGACCGCGGATGCTGCCGCGAGAATGCCCGCGTTTACTCTTGTATAATCGCGAGTTTGATCCCACACCAGTTTAGTGTCAGGTAAGTCAGCCGGAGGATTCTTGCCCGAAGCGGAAATAGGAATTATCGGCGGCAGCGGTCTCTACCACATGCCCGGCGTTGAGGATGTGCAGGAAGTGCGCCTCGAGACGCCGTTTGGGCAGCCCTCAGAAGTTTATGTCCTGGGAACTCTGGAGGGTCGCAAGGTGGCATTCCTGGCGCGCCACGGTCGCGGGCATCGGCTGCTGCCGAGTGAACTCAACTTTCGGGCCAACATTCACGGCTTCAAACAGCTGGGAGTTAGCAGGATTGTTTCCGTGTCGGCTGTGGGGTCGTTGAAGGAAGAACACAAGCCGCTGGACTTTCTCATTCCTGATCAGTTTTTCGACCGAACTCGTCATCGGGTAGATACATTCTTCGGCGAAGGTGTCGTGGCCCATATTTCATTTGCCGATCCGGTGTGTGCCGAACTCGCTCATGTTGTGGAGGGCGCCTGCCGGAAAGCGGCTGTGACTGGCAAAAGGGGCGGCACGTACGTGTGCATGGAAGGTCCGCAATTTTCCACTCGAGCCGAATCGAACGTATACCGCAGTTGGGGTGCGGACGTGATCGGCATGACCAACCTGCAGGAGGCGAAGCTGGCCCGGGAGGCGGAGTTGTGCTACGTCACGGTCGCGATGGTAACCGATTACGATTGCTGGCATCCGCACCATGACTCAGTGACTGTCGATCAGATCGTTGCGGTGCTGGTGAAGAACGCTGAGAATGCGGCCAAGGTAGTTCGCGAAAGTGTGGCTGCCATGCCGAGGTCGCGTTCTTGCAAGTGCGGGGCCGCGCTGGCTCACGCCATTCTGACTGAGCGCGACAAGATTCCGGCGGCTACGCGTGAAAAATTGAAGCTGATCCTCGGCAAGTACGTGGAGAGCACAAAAGCATAACGATGAGCATACTAGTTGTGGGTTCCGTCGCTTTCGACACCATCGCCACGCCTTCAGGTCGCGTGGAAAACGAACTGGGTGGTGCGGCCACTTATTTTGCGCTGGCTGCGAGCTATTTCACCGACGTGCGCGTCGTTGCCGTGGTGGGCGAAGACTTCACCGCCGAACAGGAGAAGGTTTTCAAAGCGCGCGGCATCGACATTCGGGGCATCGAGCGCTCTCAAGGCAAAACATTTCGTTGGGGTGGGCAATATCTGGACAATCTGAACGAAGCCAAGACCGACTTCACTGAGCTCAACGTCTTCGAAAAATTTCAGCCCCGCATTCCCAAGGAATATCTGGATTCCAACTTTCTCTTCCTGGCCAACATCCATCCTGCGCTGCAGGCTGCGGTACGGCTGGAGATGGACGGTGTCCGCTTGACGGGCGGGGACACGATGAACTACTGGATCCAGGGAACGCGAAAGGAACTGCTTGAAACCTTGAAGCTGGTGAACGTGCTGTTGATCAATGACACCGAGGTCAAGATGCTGGCAGGCGACACCAGTTTGCCGCGCGCTGCACGCAAGGTGCTGGCTCTGGGACCGCAGGCGTTAGTTGTGAAGCACGGTGAATATGGCGCGACTATCTTCTTTCGCGAAGGCGCTTTCGGGATTGGATCGCATCCGTTCCGGGCACCGGCGCTTCCTATCGAAGAGGTGAAAGATCCCACCGGAGCGGGAGATTCGTTTGCCGGCGGCTTTATGGGTTACATCGCGTCTCAGGAAGAGCTGAATCGGGAAGTTCTGAAGCGCGCACTCTTTTATGGCGGTGTGATGGGATCGTTTGCGGTGGAACGCTTCGGCACCGGCCGGCTGCAGTCGCTGACGCGCAATGAAATCGACGCGCGCTTCCAGGTGTTCCGCGAACTTACCCATCTGGAGTAATCATGAAGCCCATGCGGCGGTCCGACCCCGAGATGGCATGGGTGATCGCACTCGCAGGTTGCGTCTCCGTTCTCTCTTGCTCGTTGTATTTTCGCCACGGGTCGATCTTGCTCTATGGCGATGCCGTCGCGCATATCAACATTGCTCGCCGCGTTTTTGACTCCCGCACTCCCGGATTCCTGCAGCTGGGCACCGTGTGGTTGCCCTTGCCGCACTTGCTGATGATCCCCTTTCTGATCTCGGATTCGCTGTGGCAGAAGGGGGTGGGCGGTTCAATTCCATCGATGGCAGCATTTGTGGCCGGCGCGGCCGGACTCTTTCGCCTGGTGCGCGGCGTTCTGAGCTTTCCAGCAGAACCGGACCTGGCAGCGCGAATTGCGGCATGGATGGCCGTGCTAGTCTACGTTGCCAATCCGAATCTGGTGTATCTCCAGACCACCGCAATGACCGAAGCGCTGTATTTGGCATTCTCTATTTGGGCGGTCACATTCTTTAACGAATTCCTGCAGCAAAGGTCGAAGGCGTGGGCGGATATTTCGTCGGCTACTCCGCGTTCTTTGGTGAAGTGTGCGGTTTGTGTAGCTGGCGCGGAACTGACGCGTTATGACGGATGGTTTCTCGGCGCCGCAATTGGTCTCGCCGCGCTGGTGACATTTTTCAGATCGGAGCCCAGTGATTTGAGAATTCGCCGATCTCTCGTGAAATTCGTTTTGCTCCTGGCTGCCGTGCCTGCGCTGTGGCTAACATACAATGGCATCATCTATCGCAATCCTCTCGAGTTTGCCAACGGGCCGTACTCTGCGCGGGCGATTGAACAGAAGACTACTCGGCCCGGTTTTCCGCCGCACCCTGGTTCGCACGATCTCTACACGGCAGGAATTTACTTTCTGAAGTCTGCCGAGTTGAATGTGGCGGAAGGATACTGGCAGAAGCTCTGGGTTGCGCTATTGCTTGCCGGGTCAGTCCTGATTCTTCTCTTTGCGAGGCGGTTGCGCACGCTCCTGCTTCTTTGGGTGCCTCTGCTCTTCTATCCGGTCTCGGTCGCGTACGGAGACGTTCCTGTTTTTGTGCCGGTCTGGTGGCCGTTTTCGTTCTACAACGTGCGTTACGGCGTCCAGTTGTTGCCTGCCTTCGCTGTGTCTATGGCGGTCGTCAGCTACTTCCTGTGGACGTCAGCCAGAAACCCGACGGCGAAGGCGGTCGCGGTTACCTTACCTCTCTTGTTGATCGTAGGGAGCTATGCTTCGATCTGGCGCGAACAGCCGGTCTGCTTTCGTGAAGCCTGGGTAAATTCGCGCACGCGGATTGCTCTGGAAACTCAACTTGCCCGCCAGCTCAAAATGTTGCCTCCCGATTCGACGATCCTCATGTATCTGGGAGATCACGTAGGGGCCGTGCAGCAGGCTGGGATTCCCCTCCGGCGTCTCATCCAGGAAGGGAACCACCGTACCTGGAAGCACCCTGTCGACCCCGATGGACTTTGGGAGCGAGCCCTGGCCGATCCAGCACGCTTCGCCGATTATGTGGTTGCGATCGCCGGAGATCCGGTAGCGATGCAGGTATCAACGCAGGGACTGCACTCGCTGGTGAAGATTCACACCGCGGGCCAACCTGAGGCCACGATTTACAGCGCGCGCTCGACTTCCGGTAATTTGGCAGGGTGGTAATCAGCCGCGTTAATGCCGGGCTCTCGTATGTCGCCGAGGCCGCGGTTTCCCGGTGATAGAATCCACTCGATCCTCCCCACTCAATATGCCAGCGCTGCAACATTCCATGGATCTGCTGCGGCAAGAGATGGGCGCGGTCCTTTCCACGACCATCATCCGGCTGATTGTGGCACTGGTCCTGGGCGGCCTCATCGGCCTGGAACGGCAGCTTCGTCACAAGCCTGCTGGCCTGCGCACCAACATGTTCATCTGTTTCGGTGCGGCCATGTACACCGTCATGTCGGACCAACTCGCCGGAGGCTTTGGCGGCGATCACACTCGGGTCGCTGCGCAGATCATTCCCGGCATAGGTTTCATCGGCGCAGGTTCGATCCTCCATGCTCGTGGCTCGGTCAGTGGTCTGACAACGGCAGCGACGCTGTTTGTGGTTGCCTCTGTTGGCATGGCCGCCGGGGGTGGACTATACGTCACAGCGGTGTTCGCGACGGCGGTGATTCTGATTGCTCTCGCGCTCCTGGGACGGATGGAAGCGTACTTCGCGCTGAAATCGATCGTCATGACATACGAAGTCATGGGCCTCAGTGCCGAAAGCGTTCTCAGCGAACTCGGCCGCATACTGGAGGCGGAGAAGTTGACCATGCAGGATGTGCGTGCCATGTCGTCGAACGGCCAGACTCGCGTCGTCTTCGGCATCGACTGCCCTCCGCCCGAACAGGAAACGGTCAACATCCGGTTCCACGAATCCGCCGTATTCTCGCGTGTGCAATCTCTGGGTACCACTGAACACGAATGAGCAGCGCCTTCCAGCCGGGCGTCATTCCTTTCGTGAAGGCCAGCGCCTGCGGCAATGATTTCCTGATCGTCAACGGGATGGATGTACCCGGGGACATCGCAGGCTTTACGCGCCGAATCTGCAACCGCCACCTGGGAGTTGGTGCGGATGGCGTGGAGTGGCTTTTTCCGGCCCAGGATGCGGATATCGAAGCCCGCTTGATCAATGCCGACGGTTCGGAGGCTGAAATATCGGGCAACGGCACCAGATGCGTTGCGGCATTGCTCTGCGCCGAACGAGGCAAAGAGAAAGTTGTGGTCCACACGGGAGCGGGGTTGAAGACGTGCACACTCACGGCCCGGAACGAGTCCACCTTTGAGTTTGAGATCACAATGGGGCAACCGCAGGTCGATGCGGAATTCGGTGTCAAGCTGGAATCTGGCGAGGTGCGAGGGATTCCGGTCTCCATGGGAAATCCACACTTCGTGGTTTTTGTTAACGAGTTTTCGCTGGACTGGCAAACAGAAGCAGGCGAGATTGGAAGAAGTAAAGAGTTCAAACATGGTGTGAACGTCGAGCTGGTTGCCGTCGCAGACCACAAGAATATTGAAGTGCGCTTCTTCGAGCGCGGCGTGGGCGAGACGCAGTCGTCTGGGACCGGATCGTGTGCGGCCGCGATCGCTTCCATAGCTGCAGGCAAAGCCAAGTCGCCGGTTCGCGTTCACGCGCCAGGTGGCGTGCAGAGCGTGCGCTGGGAAGATCAGGTCTTTTTGCGCGGACCGGCGCTGCTAATCTGCCGGGGCGAGTTTTTCGTTTAAGATTGCAGCCAATATGGCATCCGCCTTGCAGAATCCGCGGTTGAAGCCACCTTCGCTTCAGCCCGGAGACACGGTCGGCATTGTTGCGCCAGCCAGCAACATCAAGCGCGAATTGCTCGAAAAGGGGTGCGCGGTTCTCCGGGAACTGGGCTACAAGCCGTTCTATTTCGATTCGATTCTTCATCAGGATCTCTACTTTGCGGGTTCGGTGGAGCGGCGTGCGCGCGAACTGGAGGCCATGTTTGCGCGCGACGATGTCCGCGCCATTATTTGCGCGCGTGGGGGGTACGGCGCAAACTACCTGCTGCCTGCGCTAAACCCGCAAACCATCCGCTCCCACCCCAAGATTTTCATGGGATACAGCGACATCACCACATTGGTCACGTGTTTCGCCGATTCCGCGGGGTTCGTGACTTTTCACGGCCCCATGGTCACCAAGGATTTTGCGCTCGCCGGCGGAGTTGACCTCGCCTCGCTCCAGGCGGCTCTAACGGGCTTGTCCCAATGGGAACTCGCGCTGGAGGCTGATTCTGGGGTAAAACCGTTGGTGGAAGGTGAGGCGGAGGGTGTTCTGTACGGCGGCTGTCTCTCCATGCTGGTGGCGTCATTAGGGACACCTTGGGAGATTCGTACCAACGGCACGATTCTTTTCGTGGAAGACATTTCAGCCAAGCCCTACCAGATCGACCGCATGCTGATGCAGTTGAAGCTGGCGGGAAAGCTGCGCGGCGTGCGGGGAATTGTGTTCGGTGAAATGCTCGATTGCTTACAGACTCAGAATCAGGGATACACGCTGGAAGAAGTCATCTTGCGGGTGCTAGGGGATCTCAACCTGCCCATCGCCTTCGGTTTGCGTTCGGGGCATGTGTCGCGACAGAACATCACGCTGCCGATCGGTGTGAAGGCAGCGCTTGCGGTGACTGCCGATGCTGTTAGCTTGAAGTTCGTGGAAGCGGCAACCACGGCTGCCTCGGCATCCGTACGAGCAATGTGATGACATCGATGAACGAAAAAAAGCATATACACCTGATTGGTATCTGTGGCACAGCGATGGCCTCGCTCGCGGGAATGCTGAGGCAGCGCGGCTTTCGCGTGACAGGATCGGACGCGGCGGCCTACCCGCCGATGTCGACTTTCCTGGAGTCGCTCGGTGTCCCCGTCGCTCAACCGTTCGATGCTCGAAATTTGAATCCGCGGCCCGATCTGGTCGTGGTGGGAAATGCCATCTCCCGCGGCAACATTGAGCTTGAGCACATCCTGGATGAAAAGATTCCTTTTGCCTCGTTGCCGCAGGTTTTGCACGACGAGTTCTTGCGCGGGAAGGAAGTTCTGGTGGTTGCAGGCACTCACGGGAAGACCACGACCACTTCTATGCTCTCGTGGATCTTTCATACGGCGGGACAACAGCCCTCGTTTCTGATTGGCGGCATCGCGGAGAATTTCGGCAGCAGCTTCGCCGTCGGACAGGGGCGCCATTTCATCCTCGAGGGCGACGAATACGACACCGCGTTTTTCGATAAGGGACCGAAGTTTCTACATTATTTTCCCGACTCGATCATTCTCACATCGGTAGAGTTTGATCACGCCGATATATACAAGGACCTCGATGCCGTCGAGACCGCATTCAAGCGCCTGGTGAATCTGGTGCCGCGCCGGGGTCGCATCATTGCCTTTGACCGCGGCGACAGTGTTGAGCGCTCGATTGCCAAAGCGTTCTGCCCGGTCGAGCGCTATGGTTCCACCGAAAAGGCAATGTGGAGGATCGTTGATCTTCTCCTGGAGCCAACGCGAACCACATGGAGCGTCGTACGCGACGGCAAAACCTGGGGTGACTTCGAGTTCGCGCTTGGGGGCGAGTACAACGTCTGGAATGCGACGGCGGCTGCCGCATTGGCCGCCAGTTACGGCATTTCGAAGGATGAGATTCGCGCTGCGCTGAAGACATTCAAAAGCGTCAAGCGGCGTCTCGAGGTTAGAGCGCAAGTGAACGGAATCACAATCGTTGACGATTTTGCGCATCACCCAACCGCCATCGCCGGAACTCTGACCGCGCTTCGTTCGCGCTACCCTGGGTCGCGGCTCTGGGCCATCGTCGAGCCGCGTTCCAACACGCTGCGACGGAGCGTCCTGCAGCACGACCTGGCGCGCAGTCTGGCGCTTGCCGATGAGATTATCGTCGCGGGTGTTTTCAAGTCGGATGCGATTCCGGAGCACGAGCGACTCGATCTCGCAGTTGTTGCGGGCCAGGTGGAAAAGCTCGGACGCCGGGTACGCGTGATTTCCGATGTCGATTCGATTGTGCAAATGACGGCTCCCGAAATGCGTTCCGGTGACGTAGTCGCGATCCTTTCCAACGGCGGCTTTGGAGGTATTTACGAGAAGCTGCCGCAGCGGCTTAGGTCGATAGGCGGAAGTCCGCAGGCGAAGGACGCGGAGAATAATCGTGTCCAGGCGCCCGCCGAAGCATGATCGGCATACGCAAGGTTGCTCCCGCGATCTTGCTGGTTTGCCTTTTCGGCTGGGTCGCAGTTCCCGCGTTCAGTCAAGCGAGCAGTTCCCCTTCGAGTTCAAGTGAAGCAGTCCGCTATACGGTTTCGCTCCGCGGAACCACGAGCCACCTTGTGCAGGTCACGATCCAGCTCGGTGGTGGGGCAAGCGAGCGTGAGGTGCAGCTTCCCGTGTGGAACGCCCTCTATCAGGTTCGTGATTTCTCGCAATACGTGAATTGGGTGCGGGCGAAGAGTCCTTCGGGCCAGTCTCTGCTGGTCCAAAAGCTCGATAAAGACACCTGGAGGGTGACCGGCGCGGAGCAAGGCGCCACCATAGAATACGAGATCTTTGCTGACACCCCGGGGCCCTTTGGCGCACAACTCAATCAGCATCACGCCTTTTTCAATCTCGCTGAGGTGCTGATGTACCCGGTCGGCGCCAAGTCTTCTCCCGCAAACGTGAGTTTCATCGACGTGCCCATGGGATGGCATGCCGCTACGCCGGTCGTGGCGTCCTCCGCGACCGACTTCACAGCCCCCAATTACGACCGCCTTGTCGATTCTCCAGTAGAGTTCGGCACGTTTCAGGAGAGTGACTTTGACGAGGGAGGCGCACACTACCGGGTCGTTGTGGATGCCGATCCCGCGGAATACAACATGCCGAGCATCGTGAACTCATTGCCGCGCATGGTGGCAGCGGCGACGAGTTGGATGTCCGACCGTCCCTTCGATACCTATCTGTTCATCTACCACTTTCCCCGTGGTCCCGCGGGCGGCGGCATGGAACATGCCTATTCGACGGCCATCGATTTAGGTGCGGACCGCTTGGCCTCGAATCCGAGCGCGCTCGCCGACGTTACTTCACACGAATTTTTTCATCTGTGGAACGTGAAGCGAATCCGCCCGCAGTCGCTAGAACCAGTCAATTACACAAAAGAAAATTACACGCGAGCCCTCTGGTTCAGCGAAGGCGTGACCAGCACAGCGGCGATGTATATCCGCTTTCGTGCGGGATTGATCAACGAAGAGCGATGTCTCAACGAACTGGCCACTCAGATCCAGGAGTTGGAGCGGCGTCCTGCGCATCTCACGCAATCGGCCGAGGAGTCCAGCCTGGATGCGTGGCTCGAAGGGGACGATTACTATCGCGTCCCGGAGCGCAGCGTCTCGTATTACAACAAAGGCTTTTTGCTTGGCGTGATGCTCGACCTGGCGATCCGTGATGCCACCCGCGGCAGTGCTTCGTTGCGGGAGGTCTTTCAGTGGCTAAACGAGAACTATGCGAAGAAGGGGCGTTTCTTTCCTGATTCGGAGGGGATTCGCGAAGCAGCCGAGGCGGTCAGTCACTCGAACCTGCGGCCTTTTTTCGAGAAATACGTATCCGGAACTGACGAGATACCGTGGGACGACTTTCTGAAGACGGTGGGACTTCACCTGACGCGGCATGTGGTCACCCTGGCCGAGCCGGGTTTTACCAGCGCCCATCATTTCGGCGCTCCTCCGTCAGTGCTCACGGTACTTCCCGAAAGCGAAGCTCAGCGGGCCGGTCTTGCCCCCGGCGACGCCGTCGTCGAGATCAACGGCCATACCGCTCCTCCGGACTTCCACGAGGCTCTAGCGCTGATGCGTCCGGGGGAGACGATCCACGTGGTGGTACGAAGAGGGTTGAATCAGCGCAAACTCCAGTGGAAACTGGGGCAGAAAGAAGAGGTTGAGTTTGAGCTGAAAGATGTAGACAATATCACGCCGCAGCAGAAAGCCCGTCGCGCCGCCTGGCTAAGAGGCGAAGCCGAAGGAGATGTGCACCCTTGATCCGTACTATCCTGATGCTTCTCTTCTGGACGGTCGCACTCCCCGTGGCCGCTCTGCTTGGCTTCCCCTGGACCTTTCTTACCGGAGACATTCGCTTTCTATACCGCATGGCAATGTGGGGCGCGTGGACCGGTGTGCGGGTCGCCGGTGTGCGCGTGCAGACTGTCGGTCTGGAGAAGATTGATCCCAGCCGAAGCTATATTTTCATGTCGAACCACGTTTCGAACCTGGATCCACCCATTCTTCTGCCCTTGATCCCGCGACGTACATCGGTGATGGCAAAGAAGGAGCTCTTCAGCTATCCGATTCTGGGTAAAACCATGCGGCTTGGCTCTCTCGTTCCCGTGGACCGCGGCAATCGTGAGGCTGGCATTGCCGCCGTGCGGGCAGCCGCCGAAGTCATCCGGTCAGGCGTCAACATGACCATCTATGTGGAAGGCAAGCGCTCCTTCGATGGCAAATTGCTTCCGTTCAAGAAGGGACCGTTCTACTTGGCAATGGAGTGCGCGGTTCCGGTCGTCCCGGTGACGATCGTTGGCACAGAGAAGATCATGCCCAAGGCCAGATTTGCGATCCAGCCCGGAACCGCCACCATCATTTTTCATGAGCCAATCGAGCCCAAGGATTTTGGCAGCCGGGAGTGTTTGATGGCGAAGGTACGCGCCGTAATCGGGGGCGCCCTGCCTCCCGAAGCTCAAGAGGACGTCCTACCGAGCCTTGGGGGCGCCGAGTCTGCCGGCATGCGGACAGCGTGACGCGACCGCATTGCGAAACCTGCCGGAATCACTCATTCCTGTTTGGCCTTGCGCAGCGCTTTTACCAGCTCTGGTAGCTTTGTGAATGCCGTAACCGAACGCAGCCACTGCTTGTGATCAAACGCGGGGCTTCCGCTAACCATCGAACCTGCGGGGATGTCACCGTGGGTTCCGCTTTGGGCGGTGATGACGACCCGATCGCCGACCTTGCAATGGCCCGCGACGCCAGCTTGTCCGGCAAGAATCGCACTCTTGCCAATCTCCGTAGAGCCAGCCAGTCCCACCTGCGCGCAGAGCAGGGTGTCTTCCCCCACCAGCGAGCCGTGTCCGACCTGAACAAGATTGTCGACCTTTACTCCTCGGCCGATGCGAGTCTCTCCGACGCTGGCGCGATCGATGCAGGAGTTGGCCTGGATCTCAACATTGTCCTCAATCACGGTGGGGCCCGACTGGACGATCTTGTGCCAGTGCCCTGCGTCATCCTTGGCGAATCCGAAGCCGTCCGATCCGACAACCACGCCATTCTGGAGCACCACATTGTTTCCCAGGCGGCAGTACTCGCGAACCACCGAGTGAGCATGGGCGAAGAAGTTGTCGCCAATCTCGACGCCACGGTAAACGACCGCATGTGCCAGGAGCACGGCGTTCTTTCCGATCACAACGTCCTGATCAATCACAACGTATGGGCCGAGGTGGGCGTTCGGTCCAATCTTCGCCGTCGGGTGAACCACGGCGGTGGGATGAATGCCGGGCGCGTACACAGGCGACTGGTAAAAGAGTTCGATGGCGTGCGCGAACGCCAGGTAAGGATTCTTCGAGCGCAGCATGGCGGTTGAGATGGGAGGGAAGTCGTCGCCGACAATGACGGCGGCGGCCTTCGTGGTCTTCGCCGCTGCCGCGTATTTCGGATTCGACACGAACGTAATCTGTCCGTGACCAGCCGATTCAATACCCACGACCCCGGTGATTTCCGTGTCGGGGGAACCGTTTTCAAGGCGTGCTCCCAGCTTGGAGGCAATGTCTGCAAGTTTCATAGGCCTGTCCGTGTCGCGTGGCTGGGGCATAGACCATAAATCCAACTAGTGTTTGCCCGCAGTAAGCGACAGGAGATTGTACTGGAGTGGGAGTACCCTATTGGGATGTGCCGGCTGCCTTGCTTACTGCTGATAACGGTTGCAGTCGCAGCCGCACAAGTCAAGACACCCACCTTCACGTCGCAATCGAATATCGTGCTGGTGCCGGTATTGGTCAGGGACCAGGACAGAAGCCCGTTTACGGACTCACCAAAGACGATTTCATCCTTGAGGACAACGGTGCTCGGCAGGAGATTCGTGTCGAGGAGGCAGACGACAACCAGCCTATCTCGCTGCTCATTGCCATTCAGGTCGGCCGCCGGGCCGAACGGGAGTTCGAGAGGATACGAACTCTGGGCACGATGCTGGAGCCGATTCTGAAGCAGCCGCGGACAGAAGCTGCTGTACTAGTTTTCGATCACGGTCTCGATTTAGTCCAGGATTTCACGCAGGATGAGGCCGCGGTCCAAGGCAGCCTGAAGAACTTGCAATCTGGAGATAGTGGCGCGGCCATTCTGGATGCCGTGCAATATGGCATAAGGCTGCTTAATAAGCGGCCGGAAGAGCGGCAAAGAGTGTTGCTGCTGGTCAGCGAGACAAGGGACCACGGCAGCCATTTTGCCAAGATCGAAGATGTCGTGACTCTGATCGGTGACAGCAACACGAGCATCTACTCCCTGGCTTTCTCCCCGTCTGCCTCCAATATTCTCGACACCGCGCGGGGCACAAATCAGGACGAGATGCGTCCAACGGCGGACATTCTGGCTGTGGTCCAGCTCGCGGCGCAGGCCATGCGAAGGAACACATCGAAGGCGGTCGCCGCTCAGACGGGCGGCGAGTATGAATTGTTCGAGACAAGCAAGGGGTTCGAGACGGAAATGATCGAATTCACCAACCATCTCCGCAGCCGATATTTGCTAACTTTTGCTCCAATCGATCCTCAACCGGGACTACATCGGATTCAAGTTCGGCTGAAAGAGCCTGGAAAGAGAACGGTGCTGGCGAGAAACAGCTACTGGGCAGGGAGGTGACGCGGTTTGCGAGAGGGAGGCTCACTCCCCGAACATGGGCACTTGACGCACGTCCTCCGGCGCAGGCTTGCGGCGCCGGTGCGTCCCGCCAATCACAGCCAGCACCGTCAGCGAGGCGAGCGCAGTCCGCGGGACGAAAATGCGCTGGGTGTTCGACCTCATGTCGGGCGGATTTACCAAGAATCCATCATTGGTCGTCTGCAGCAGATCGTTGGGCATCATGCCCTCAAGGGTCTCGTTATCCTTGAATTTCAGGCGCACCCACAGACCCTCGGTTCGCGGCCGGCTGGTAAATGTCTTGCGGGTAAGCGATTCGGAATCGCTGAACTCCCGAACGAAGTACACGCCCTTAATGTCCTTCAGGTCGATGGCGACGACATTGCCCGCCGTGTTGAGCAGCTCCAGCTTGCCTTCGCGAACGAAGTTGGAGGGCGTCACATAGCCGGAGATGGAGTCGCGGTCCATCTTGCGGACGATGACTTTCTTGTGGGTTGAGGGCATGAACTGTGGTTGCCGCCAGGAAGGGCCTCCTGCGCAGGCTGTCCAAGGGAATTCTCGCACCTTTCCGTAAGGAACAGGAAAATCTGCGGGTTACCTGTAGCCAAAATGTAAACGTTGTGTTATTTTCTGTAGCTTGCCGCAAGTCGCCTCACGCATTGTAAGTCTCGTGTATAGAGTTGTTTACATGGGAGTGACCGAGTCTTTGTTCGGCCTTGGGGCCCAGCCTGTGGAAATCCTGTGGATTGCGGCGGATCGGCTGAGCCGGGAGCGGCGCTCTTAACAGCATGGCTGATTACATATACACCATGGAGATCCGGCTCACGCCGGACCAGCAGAAGGGTGTGACGCTGGTTCAAGACGTGGCCAGGGCTGCCGGAATGAACGTCTACCTCACCGGCGGCGCCATTCGCGACATTATCAGTGGCTTTCCCATCCGGGACCTCGACTTCACGGTGCAGGGCAACCCCGTGCGCCTGCAAAAGGACCTGGAGCGGGTGGGGGCGCGCATTGGCGGAACCGATGATGACCTGAAGTCTCTTTACCTGGTTCTGCCAGGAGGCGTCCGCGCCGAGATCACGATGGCCCGGACCGAGCGATTCGAGAAGACGGGGAAGCCGCCCATCATCGCTCCCGCCAGCATGGTTGAGGACCTGCGGCGCCGCGACTTCACGGTCAATGCGATGGCCTTGTCGCTGAACCCGGGTTCACGCGGCCTGCTGATGGATCCTTTCAACGGCGCAGCGGATATTGAAGCAAAACTGCTACGAATCCTGCATAACTACGCGTTCGTGGAGGAGCCCTCACGCCTGATTCGCGCCAGCCGTTTCGCGGCACGCTTTCACTGGCCTCTGGAGGAGCGCACTCAGGCGCGATTCGAATCCGCAAAAGAGAACAACTACATCGAGTATGTGACGTCCAAAGCGGTTGGCTACGAGACTGAGCAACTAGCCTACGAAGAGGACCCTCTCCACATCATTCGCGTTCTTGAAAAAGAAGATTGGCTGAAAGTCTTGAATCCTCACTGGACAACGGCCAAGGTCGATACCGCCAGCCTGGCGGCGCTGATGAAGTCGCGCCAGCAGATGAATGAACTGGGATATACGCCCGACCCTGCGCCCGCAGTCATGTATTTCCTTACCTCGCGGCTCGGTGACAAAGACATCGCCGACATGCGCAGGCTGATCCCGCGCAAGGATCTGGTTGAGTCCTGGAAGGATCTGGAGGACCACGCCAAGGAACTCACAAAAAAGCTGACAGGGAAGGAGTCGGCAACCCCTTCCCGTACGTGGAAGGTGCTTTCCGAAGCGCGGCCGGAGATGGTCCTATTCCTCTCCGTGACCTCGCGCCAGCAGGCGGTCGTACAGAAGATCAGGAACTTCTTTACGAAGTGGCGGCAGGTCCAACAAAAACTTCCGTTACCTGAGATGACGGAGTTGCTGATCACGCCCCAGCTGCCGGAGTATCCGAAGATCGCGAATGACGTGTTCCTGCTTCTTCTCGATGGCAAGCTTCGGTCGCGAACCGAGATTTTGAAATTCTTGAAACCATTCGCCCCTCCGCCGCCGCCACCGCCACCGCCTCCGCCGCCAAAACGCGGGCGCGCCGCAAAGGCTGCGGCGATCTCGGCTGCCGCCGCGACTGGCGCAGCTGCGGTCAAAGACGCGGTCGCCAGGAAGAAAAAAGGGAAGGCGGAAGCGGCAGTTGCTGCGCCAGCAGCTCCGGTGGCCAAGGCGACGCCTGCGGCGGCCAAGCCCGGCGCACCGGCAAAGCCGTCCAGGAACGAAAAGCCCGCGCCCCAAGAGCCGGCTGCCAAGGCCGCAAAGACGAGCCACAAGCCGGCAAAAAAGGAAAAACCAAAGAAGAAGGGGAAGTAATCCCCTGTGAGGTTGGTTGCTCCGTTTGCGGCCGCTCGGCATGCGACAAGCATTGACCGTTCGCCACCGGGCTTGATATTTTCGGCGTGACAATCGCGAGACTACCCCCCGCCCCTATGTCTTGCGTTTCCGGATCGTTCTGACGGGGGATGCCGCCTTCGGGTGGCGGACCCTTTGGGTATTCTCTTCAACCGGAGGTCCGACTTGAGACTTGGGAAAATTCTCCTGGTCGCAGTGATTGTGCTCATCCTCCTCCTTGCGTGTGGCATCACGTTCACCATTGGCTGGAGGCCTTTCATCGGACCCAAAGCGCGTCCTCTTACGGCGCGCCGATTTGAAGCCACTCCCCAGCGACTGGAGCGCGGGCGATACATCGCAACATCGCTGAGCGGATGTATTTTCTGCCACTCAGAAGCGGACTGGAATGCTCACGGAGCGCCGGTACTTCCGGGGAAAGAGGGCATGGGAGAGGTGGAGCCCTACGCCGATCTGCCGGGGCGCATCGTGGCTCCGAACCTCACCTCCGACACTCAAACCGGAGCGGGAAGCTGGACCGACGATCAGCTTGCGCGAGCGATTCGCGAAGGAGTCGGCCACGATGGCCGCGCTTTGTTCCCCATGATGCCCTATCCCCACTTCAAACACATGTCGGACGAGGATCTGGCGTCCGTCGTCGTGTTCTTGCGTTCTCTGCCTCCGATACGCAACGAATTGCCACCCACGGAAGTGATCTTCCCGGTGAAGTATCTGATCCGCTCAGCACCGGAGCCGCTCGAAGCTCCCGTTTCCAGCCCCGATCCTTCTGACCGTGTGAAGTGGGGCGAGTATCTGGTGACGCTAGCTGGATGCTCAGATTGCCACACGGCACAAGATAAGGGTTCACCAATTGCGGGGCTCGACTTCGCGGGAGGAAACCTGATGAGGGTCGGAAGATTCGAAGCTGCAACCGCGAATATCACGCCGGACGCGAGTGGGATTGGCTACTACGACGAAGCGCTGTTCATCCAGACAATACGCACCGGGTACGTGAAGGCAAGAGAGCTGAGTTCCATCATGCCTTTTGGTGTGTACGGCAAACTCACCGATGAAGACCTGAAGGCGATGTTTGCTTACCTGCGTACTTTGAAGCCGGTGAAGCACCGGGTCGACAACAGTGAGCCTCCTACGTATTGCAAACTCTGCCGCCAAAAGCACGGAGGCGGAAGTTCGAATTAGTCGCTTGCTTTTACATCAGACTTGCTGTGATATTGAATCTGTACGCAGCTTTCTCCGTGAAGCAGTAGCGCCCTGCTGTCTCGCGCTATGCACGGATTTGCGGCTCTTGCGCCCAGCCTCGCAACCGCTAGAATGAAGTAAAAGCGCCAGGATTACCGATCCCATCATGTCCCAATTTGTCCACCTGCACCTGCACACCGATTACTCCATGCTCGACGGCGCTTGCGACGTGGAAAAACTCGTCGCTCGCGTGAAAGAACTGGGCATGCCGGCCGTCGCCATGACCGACCACGGCAACATCTTTGGCGCCGTGCACTTCGTGAATGCCGCGCACAAGGCGGGAGTCAAGCCGATCGTGGGTTGCGAGCTGTATGTCTGCAAGAAGGATGACCACAACATCGAGCGCACCCCTCCAGAAGGGGACACCTATAACCACCTGCTGGTGCTAGCTGAAAACGACGAAGGATATCGCAATCTCGTCAAGATCACGTCTGAGGCTTCCCTGAACGGTTTTTACTACAAGCCGCGGGTGAGCAAGAAGTTTCTCGCCGAACACTCGAAGGGGTTGATTGGCTTGTCGGCGTGTCTGAAGGGCGAGGTCGCCGAACGACTCGTCGAAGGCAGGTACGAAGCAGCCCGCGATGCGGCTGCCAGCTACCGCGACATTTTCGGACAGGGAAACTTCTACCTGGAGATTCAGGATCAAGGGTTGGAAATGGAGCACCGCATTCATGCGGGACTGTTCCAGCTTGAGAAAGATATGGGTCTGCCGCTCGTAGCGACCAATGACAGCCACTATCTCTGCGAAGACGACGCTCATGCCCAGGATGTAATGGTCTGCATCCAGACCGGCAAGTCCTTGCAGGACACGAATCGCATGAAGTTCCAGGGGAACCAGTTTTTCGTGAAGAGCCACGAAGAAATGGTGCGCGTTTTCAAAGACTCTCCGGATGTGCTGTCGCGAACCCTCGACATTGCCGAACGCTGTAACATGCGGCTGGAAAAAGTGAGCAATCCTTTCCCGCACTTCGATGTGCCCGATGGATACACGCTCGACAGCTACTTTGAGCACATATCAAGACAAGGCTTTGCGCGGCGGCTTGAGGTGTTGCGCGAACTGGGAAACAAGGGGCAGCTGAAGCACACCATCTCGGACTACGAGCAGCGGCTGACGCGCGAAATCGCAATCATTCAGCAGATGAGCTTTTCAGGATACTTCCTGATCGTGTGGGATTTCATCCGCTACGCCAGGGAGCGCAATATTCCAGTGGGTCCGGGACGCGGATCAGCGGCAGGTTCGCTCGTCTCTTACGCGATGGGCATCACCGATATCGATCCGCTTCAGCACGAGCTGCTTTTCGAGCGGTTTCTCAACCCCGAGCGCGTGTCGATGCCGGACATCGACATCGACTTCTGCATGAACCGCCGCGGCGAGGTGATCAACTATGTCACCCAGAAGTACGGTCGCGAAAACGTGGCGCAGATCATCACCTTCGGCACCATGGCTGCCAAGGCTGCGATCAAAGACGTGGGGCGAGCGATGAATGTGCCCTACAACGACGTGGATCGCATCGCCAAGATGGTGCCCAATCAGCTCAATATCAAGCTGCCGAATGCGATTGAGGAGTCGCCGCAACTGAAGGAAGCGTACGAGAAGGATGCTCAGATCAGGGAGTTGCTGGAGACTGCGAAGAAGCTGGAAGGTTTGGTCCGCAATGCCGGTGTTCATGCGGCTGGCGTCGTGATTTCGCCGCGGCCCCTGACCGATCTTGTCCCGCTCTTCCGCACCAAGAACGACGAAATTGTCACCGCCTTCGACATGGTCGCCATCGAGAAGATGGGCCTGTTGAAGATGGACTTCCTCGGCCTCACCACGCTGACGATTCTCGACGACGCGCTCAAGCTGATCGCGCAGACGCGGAACGAAAGCATCACGCTCGAGACCATCCTGCTGACCGACCAGGAGACCTATGAGAAGGTTTTCTACAAGGGACTGACTTCTGGCGTATTTCAGTTTGAATCGCACGGAATGCGCGATGTGTTGCGCCGATACCAGCCCAACTCCATCGAGGATCTTACCGCCCTGAACGCGCTCTACCGTCCTGGCCCGATCCAGGGCGGGATGATCGACGACTTTATCGATCGCAAGCACGGCCGCAAGAAGATCGAATACGAATTACCGGAGCTGCAGGAGATTCTGCAGGAGACGCTGGGCGTCATCGTCTATCAGGAACAGGTGATGCAGATCGCCAACAAGCTGGCCGGATATTCGTTGGGCGATGCTGACCTTCTCCGCCGTGCCATGGGAAAGAAGAAGCCTGAGGAAATGGCGGCCCAGCGCGAGCGCTTCGTTACCGGCGCGACACAACGGGGCTACCCACCGAAAAAGATCGAAAAGATCTTCGACCTGATGGCCCAATTTGCCGGCTACGGTTTCAACAAGTCGCACTCGGCAGCGTATGCGTTGCTCGCGTATCACACCGCGTATCTGAAGACCCACTACCCCGTCGAGTTCATGGCGGCACTTTTGACCTCGGTGACCGGAAGCACCGACGACGTTGTGAAGTACATCAACGAGTGCCGCGAAATGGGTATCGCCGTCGAGCCCCCGGATATCAACGTCAGCGATGCGAATTTCACGCCTCATGGCGCGGCCATCCGTTTCGGCTTGGCTGCGGTGAAAAACGTTGGACACAATGCGATTGAATCGATTGCCGCGGGACGGAAAAAACTTGGGCAATACCGTACGATCTTCGAGTTCTGCGAGAACGTCGATCTGCGGTTGCTTAACAAGCGCGTGCTGGAGTCTCTAATTAAAAGCGGAGCGATGGACTCGCTTGGCCGGCGTGCTCAGTTAATGGCGGTGATCGATCGGGCCATCGAACGTGCTCAGAAAGTCCAGCGTGATGCGGAATCTGGCCAGCACGGGCTGTTTGGAGTTTTTCAGGAGGAAGATTCGCCGCAGAATGGCAACGACCGTCTGCCCGAGACGGCTGACTGGGACGAGCACACGCGTCTTGCAGCAGAAAAAGAGATTCTGGGCTTCTTCATCACAGGACATCCGCTGGAGAAGTATAAAGACAAGCTCACCGACTTGAGCGCGCTTGCGACGGATGAGATCGCGGCTATGAAGTCTTCGACCGGTAAAGATGAGATATGCACCGCTGGAGTGATTACGAATCTGCGTGTGCTCAAGTCGAAGAAAGGTGAGTTCTACGCTCAGGGAACGCTCGAGGATATGGCGGGCGCAGTGGATATGCTCGTTTTTCCGGAGGCTTACAAGCGTCTGCAGGAAAAACTGAAGCTGGAAGTACCGGTGCTCATGCGTGGTGGAGTGCGCGTGGAAGAAGGCGCCAATGCCAAGCTTACCGTCAGCGAGATCACGCCGTTAGATGAAGCGAAGGTGCCACTGCCCAGGGCGATCCGCGTTCGCGTTCCACTGGAGACGGCTACGGGGTCAACGGTAGATGCGTTATATGGTCTTTTCAGTGAGCGCAAAGGTGAGGCCAAGGTATTGTTTGATGTGGAACGGCAGGGCGATTTCATGGTGGTGATGGAACCGGAGGGCTATAATGTGCAACCAGACCGCAGCTTCATCGCACGTGTAGAAGAGTTGTGTGGCCGTGGCAGTGTGCGCATTATCAATTGAGACTTGGGGCGAATGAGACGTTCAAGGAGCAAGGACATCAGCACCGGAGCTAACAATCCGCCGCTGCCGGAGATCGACGGCAAGGAGCGGCTTGTCGCTTCTGATTTTCTGCTCTCGATGGTCGAGACTCGCTGGGCGTCGGGGAACGGCTCCTCGAAGATGGAGTCCGGACTTCGGGCACAGCAGGAACTCACCAAGATTGAGCAACATATTGCGCATTTAGAATCGCTAGCTGGCCAGGACGCGGAAACCAAGAAAGAGATTCAGCAGCTTCACGAGCGCGTGAATGCGCTCCGAGTTGAGGTGACTGCCCACCTCAATGCCTGGGAGAAGACTGAACTAGCCCGCCATCCCCAGCGGCCTTACACGCTCGACTATGTGGAGCGCATCTTCACGGACTGGAGCGAGATCCACGGTGATCGCGGGTTCGCCGACGATCCGGCGATCATTTGCGGCATGGCGCGATTCCACGGCGAAGACGTTATGATCGTGGGACACCAGAAAGCCCGCGATACCAAGCAGAAGGTCTATCGCAATTTCGGGATGCCGAATCCTGAGGGCTATCGTAAGGCGCTGCGCGCCATGCACATCGCAGCGAAGTTCGGTCGCCCGGTCTTTACTTTCGTCGATACGCCCGGCGCTTATCCGGGTCTGGGAGCGGAAGAACGCGGGCAGGCCGAAGCGATCGCCCGGAACCTGCGCGAAATGGCGCGGCTTGAAGTGCCGGTCGTCACCGTGATCACCGGTGAGGGTGGCAGCGGCGGCGCGCTTGCTATTGCCGTTGCGGATCGCGTGTTGATGATGGAGAACTCCATCTACTCCGTGATTTCCCCGGAAGGATGTGCGTCGATCATGTGGCGGGACGCGACCAAGAAAGACCTTGCCGCTCAGGCGCTGAAGATTACCGCGAAGGATCTGGTGGACCTCAAGTGCATCGATGGCGTTGTTCCCGAACCTGAAGGCGGCGCCCATGCCGATCACGAAGCGGCGGCCTTGCTTCTGGACAAGGCTTTGGCCGACAATCTGGCCGAGCTGAAAAAGCTATCCGTGAAGGAATTGGTCGCATCACGATATAATAAGTTCCGCAACATGGCGCAGTTTTTCCGCGTGGAGTCGTAGTTCATATCCAGGTACATCGCGTCCTTCGACCTTCTCTTCCCGCCTCTGCCGCCGCCGGATTGCCGTATAATGTAGGGTTTTCACTCTTCCACAACTCACACCCGAGCAGGCAAATCCTGCTCTAACCAAAAGGAAGGAATTGGGGATGGCCACCACGGATGTAGCGCTCCACGAAGCCTCCGGGCAATTGGAGCCGAAGCGCATCGTCAACGACATGAGCATTCAGGTCGCGACCGTAAACGGTTCCGGATCGCAAAGTTCAAATACCGTGCTGTTGCGCAGCATTTTTCAAATGGGTGTACCGGTCTCGGGCAAGAACCTCTTCCCGTCGAACATTGCCGGTCTACCCACCTGGTACACCATCCGCGCCAACAAGGATGGTTACATCGCCCGCAAGAAGGAAATTGACTTCTGCGTGGCGATGAATCCGGAGACGGCCAAGGAAGACGTCATGTCGCTGGCGCCGGGCGCCTCGGTGCTTTATGACGAGCCATTGAACCTGAGCGCACTGCGCAACGACCTGGTGTTCTATGCCGTTCCTTACGACAAGCTGGTGGCGCCAGTATGCCCCGAAGCCAAGCTGCGCAAGCTGGTCAGGAACATGATTTACGTCGGGGTGGTGGCCAAGCTCCTCGAGATTGACGTTAATGAAGTCGAGAAAGCCATACGCAAACAATTTTCCAAGAAGGTAAAGGCTGCGAACCTGAACCTTGCCGCCGTCAAAGCGGGCTATGACTACGCTGCTTCCAGCCTGACCAAGCGCGATCCCTACTATGTTCAGCGCATGGACAAGACGAAAGGGAAGATCATCATCGACGGAAATTCCGCGGCTGCTCTCGGATGCATGTTTGCGGGCTGCACGGTGGTTGCGTGGTATCCGATTACGCCTTCTTCCTCGCTTCCCGAAACCATGATCGACTACATGAAGGAACACCGCATCGGTGCCGATGGCAAGGCCACGTTTGCGATCGTTCAGGCCGAAGATGAGTTGGCTGCCATTGGCATGGTGATTGGAGCTGGCTGGGCCGGCGCTCGCGCCATGACGGCCACTGCCGGCCCCGGTATCTCGTTGATGGCTGAGTTTGCCGGCCTCGCCTATTACACGGAGATTCCGGCGGTTATTTGGGACATTCAGCGTGTTGGTCCGTCGACGGGACTACCCACGCGAACGTCGCAGGGAGACATTCTCTCCACTGCGGTTCTCAGTCATGGTGATACGAAACACATCCTGCTGATCCCGTCGTCTTGCGAAGAATGTTTCGCCATGGCGCAGGATGCGTTCGATCTTGCTGAACAGTTCCAGACCCCGGTGTTCGTGATGTCGGACCTTGATCTCGGCATGAACAACTGGATGGCGGATCCCTTCAAGTATCCGGACAAGCCGATCAAGCGGGGCAAGGTCTTAAGCAAGGAAGATCTTGACCGGCTCGGCGGTTTCGCCCGCTATCAGGACATCGATGGTGACGGAGTGGGCTATCGCACATTGCCGGGAACGAATCATCCCGGCGCCGCTTACTTTACCCGCGGCAGCGGACACAATGAGAAGTCTCAGTACAGCGAGCGCCCCGACGATTACGAAAAGAACATGGAGCGCATCAACCGCAAGTTCGAGACCGCGCGAAGCTATGTCCCGCGGCCCGAACTGATGAGCAACGGCAAGGCTAAGGTCGGCATCATTGCATATGGCACGTCGCATTGGGCCATCCTGGAAGGCCGCGATCAACTGCAGAAGGAACATGGCTTGGCGACCGACTATTTGCGACTGAAGGCATTCCCGTTCAGCCGCGAAGTGCACGATTTCGTCGAGCACCACGACCGCGTGTATGTCGTCGAGCAGAATCGCGACGCGCAGATGCTGAGCCTGCTCAAGCTGGACGTAAAGCCGGAGTTGATTACGCGTCTCCGCAGCGTTTCGCACATTCATGGCCTGCCCATGGACGCGCGTTCCGTAACCGACGAGATCATGATGATGGAGGGCAAGTAAGATGGCGACGACACCCACCAGCACCCCTGCTCCCAAGACTAACCGCATCGGACTGGCGGTACTCGACTATCGCGGAGGCAAGACCACACTTTGCGCCGGTTGCGGGCATAATGCCATCTCAGAGCGAATTATCGACGCGATGTACGAGATGGGTGTTCAACCCGAGCGCGTCGCCAAGATGAGCGGCATTGGCTGCTCCTCGAAGAGCCCTGCCTATTTCATGAGCCGCGCCCACAGCTTCAACACGGTTCATGGCCGCATGCCGTCGGTGGCTACCGGCGCCATGCTGGCGAACCGCAATCTGATGACTCTGGGCGTCAGCGGCGATGGCGACACCGCTTCGATCGGCATAGGACAGTTCGTGCATCTGATGCGCCGCAATCTGCCCATCATCTACATCATCGAGGACAACGGCGTATACGGTCTTACCAAGGGGCAGTTCTCCGCCACGGCGGACCTTGGATCGAAACTGAAGACCGGAGTCATCAACGACCTTCCTCCGATCGATACGTGCGCGATGGCGATCGAACTCGGAGCGACGTTCGTCGGCCGTTCTTTCTCTGGCGACAAGAAGCAGTTGCACAGCATGTTGAAAGCCGCCATTGCCCACAAGGGAACGGTGATGCTGGATGTGGTCTCGCCGTGTGTGACTTTCAACGATCACGAGGGATCCACGAAGTCCTACAAGTACATGAAGGACCACGAAGAGCCGCTGCAGGACATCAGCTTAGTGCAGGCATTCGAAGAGATTAACGTAGAATACGATGCCGGTGCGACGGTTGAGGTCACGATGCATGATGGATCGCGGCTGCGTCTGCGCAAGCTGGAAGAAGATTACGATCCGACGGACAAGATCCAGGCGATCAAGCGCCTTATGGAAGCTCATGAAAAAGGTGAGGTCCTGACCGGGGTCTTTTACGTGAACACGCAGGCGCCGACCTTCATCGACATGCTCAATATGACTGACCAGCCGTTGGCAACGCTGCCTGAGTCGGTTACCCGCCCCAGCCGCCAGGTACTGGAGCAGGTGATGGAAGAGCTGCGGTAATCCCATATTTTTTGTGGCAATAAAAAGCCCTCCACTTCGGAGGGCTTTTCTCTTAGAAGGCAACTGGTCGCGCTGCTAAGTCGCGGCTGCGTTGCTACGTCAATTGCAGCTTGCGATCTTCAGGTTCGCCGCTGTGTTCCGGGCTTGATCCTGGTTCAGGGAAGTCGGTGTCGGCATCCTTCAGCATGGGATTCTGGTCGCGGTGCCCCAACTGACCGCGTTGGGACTCGTTTGTGTTTTGGGTGGGGTCATCCTGCTCCACTGCCCCCTTCTCTCGATCCTGGTCCTTGATAGTAGTCATCGATTAATGCTCCTGTGTATCGCCTATAGAGGAACCAAACTTTCTTATGGTTGCTAGCGTACCGCTAAATACTCTCTGCGGGAAGGGGTTCCTGAACCAGGTACTGCGCATTGTCGAGCGGGATCGTTCCAATTCGACATAAGGCCGAATACTAAAATGAAGCCCGGCGGAGGCAGAAGTTGTCTAAACCTGAGGCACAATGGCAAGCATAGCCGCCAATTCCAAGGACTCGAAAGTCGCGCAGCCCCAAGCTTCGGACCGTTCTTCCGCTGGTGATGGGAGCTGATTCGTCCCCGCCGCGGCCTGCTGGCGCTGGGGTTCCTGCTGATGGCAATCAACCGCGTCGCCGGCCTGGTGCTGCCGTATTCCACGCGATACCTGATCGATCTGGTGATTGCCAAGCATCACGTGGAACTCCTCAGGCCGTTGGTGCTCGGGGTTCTGGGGGCGACCGCGATCCAGGGCATAACCTCGTTCTCGCTTACCCAGCTGCTGTCAAAAGCTGCGCAGCGGTTGATTACCGAGCTTCGCCAGAAGGTGCAGGCGCATGTCGGGCGATCTCCCGGTCGCCTTTTACGATTCCACGAAGACGGGCACCCTGGTCTCGCGCATCATGAACGATGTCGAAGGCGTGCGGAACCTTATCGGCACGGGGCTGGTGGACTTCGCCGGGGGGTTGCTTACTTCCACCATCGCCTCGTTGTGCTCTTCCGCATCAGCGCTTTGATGACGCTTGTCGCCTTCGGTTTTCTGATCTGTTTTGCCCTCGCGCTGAACAAGGCGTTCAGTACGATCCGTCCCATTTTTCGTGAACGGAGCAAGATCAACGCGGAAGTGACTGGCCGTCTGGCGGAATCGCTGGGTGGTGTGCGTGTCATCAAGGGGTATCACGCCGAAGAGCGCGAGGAGAAAGTTTTTGCGGTGGGGGTGCGCCGCCTGCTGGACAACGTGATGCGCACGCTGACCGCGACGTCCGTGATGAGCCTGTCGGCCAGCCTGCTGCTCGGGGTAGTCGGAACCGTGATCATGTACGTCGGAGCGCGGCAGATTATGGCGGGCGTGCTGACCGTCGGCAGTTTCTTTACCTACACATTGTTTCTCGGCTTTCTGGTAGCGCCTATCATTCAGATTGTCTCTATTGGCACGCAGCTCACCGAAGCATTGGCGGGCCTGGAACGTACCCACGAAATCCTGAGCGAACGCCCTGAGGATCAAGACCCCAGACGCACAGTCGCGCTGGACAATATCAGCGGAAACGTTGATTTCGACCACGTATGTTTCAGTTATGACGGCAACCGCACCGTTTTGCGCGATGTTTCGTTTCATTCCGAGCCGGGCACGGTAACCGCGCTTGTGGGTTCCTCGGGGTCGGGCAAGTCGACGACCATTGGCCTGATTTCCGCGTTTTATATTCCGACCGAAGGCCGAGTGCTCATTGACGGCACCGACCTCAGCCATGTGCGCCTCGACTCCTACCGCACACATCTCGGCGTCGTGTTGCAGGAATCGTTTCTCTTTGACGGCACGATTCGAGAGAACGTAGCTTTCTCCCGTCCAGACGCGACGGAGGAACAACTCATGCGGGCGTGCCGGATCGCCCGCGTCGACGAGTTCGCTGAGAGCTTTGCCGACAAGTACGACACCGTCGTCGGTGAGCGGGGAGTGAAGCTCTCCGGGCGGGCAGCGACAGAGAATTTCGATTGCACGCGCTATCCTGGCCGAACCGCGCATCCTAATACTGGACGAGGCCACTTCCAGCCTGGATTCGGAGTCTGAAGCGTTGATCCAGCAGGGGCTCTCGTATCTGATGCAGGGCCGTACGACCTTTGTGATTGCGCATCGGCTGTCGACCATTCGGCGAGCGGACCAGATCCTGGTCATCGAACAGGGCGAAGTTGTGGAACGAGGGAAGCACGAAGAGTTGTATGCACTGCGCGGTCGCTATTTCGATTTGTACACGAAGCAGCATGGCCTGGAGAGCAACCTCTTTCTGGCTCCCGGCGAGGGCGATGGAGCATTGGTTGGCGCGGATAAAGACGGCTCCGGAAATGGTTCCAAGACGGATGTTAATGCCGCAGATGCATTGCGCGTGATGAGGGGAGAGATTCGCTAAATCAAGAATGACAACCCCCGGCAAGTCAACCCCCCAGAACGGCGTTCTGGCCGTTCTTACCGAGAATCTTTCGCGACACTTCCAGATGGGACAGGCCCTCATTCGTGCCGTGGATGGAATTTCCATCCTGGTGCGGGCCGGAGAATTCGTTGCCCTCCTCGGGACGTCGGGTTCGGGGAAATCGTCGCTGCTGAACCTGATCGCCGGGCTTGATCGCCCTACCGCGGGGTCGGTGGTGGTTCAGGGGAGAGACTTGTCGAAGCTTTCTCGGGACGAACTCGCCAAATATCGCCTGAGTACCGTGGGGATGGTGTTTCAATCCTTCAACCTGATCCCCAGCATGACGCTGCGCGAAAACGTCGAATTGCCGATGCGTTTTGCAGAAGTGGAACGCAGCCAACGCGCCGAACTGGCCCGCCAGGCTCTGGAAAAAGTTGGTTTGGCAGCGAGGATGTCGCATCGGCCAAGTGAGCTTTCCGGCGGCGAACAGCAGCGGGCGTCGTTGGCGCGGGCGTTGATCAACCGGCCTCAACTCTTGTTGGCCGACGAGCCGACGGGCAACCTCGACAGCACCACGGGCACCGAGATCATGAATATGATTCGCGAGTTCAACAAGTCGCTTGGAATGACCGTTGTTCTGGTCACACACGAAAGGTCTCTCGCCGACCGCTATGCCCAACGAATGATTTTCCTCGCAGATGGCAAACTGGTGGGCGATCAGCCGAATGTTCCTGCGGGGGTGAGCCATGCGGGAGGAGACCGGCCTTGAAGACTGACGATCTCTCTGAACTCGCCGTCCGCAACCTCCGCGAGTCTTTTCTGCGAAATTCTCTGACGACGATTGGCATCGCCGTGGGAGTGGCGTCACTCGTTGCCATGCTGGCGCTGGGCATCGGACTCCAGCAACTGGCTTCGCGCCGTCTGCAGCGGTCGGGACTCTTTGACACGGTGGTGGTCACATCCCGCCGTGACTTACGCGGGTTCAATCGCGAGGAAGATAACGGTCCGTCACCTGCCGAGAGTCCTGTGCTGGATGAATCCGCCCGCCAGAAGATTGGGCAGCTTCCTGAAGTAGCCGAGGTTTTTCCCGACATTCGCTTCATCACCGACCTCCAGTTTGAAGGTAAGCCTCACCTGACCATGGTCGCCGGCCTGCCCTTTTCCTCGCGAAACAATGATGCATTCGAGGGGATGCAGGGGTCATTCTTCTCCTCCGAAACCGCACCGGAAGTCATCCTGCAGAAAGCGTTTGCCGCGCAACTGCTGGGAAGGAAATCTAGGCCGGGTGTCGAAGAACCGCCCGTCGCTGAGCTGGCGAAACCCCTACTGGGCAAGGAACTCGTGATGCGGTATGCGGAGCGCACGGCGCAGCCGATATCTTCCGCAGGAAATGCCTCGGACGAAAGGATGCTGGGTAAATCTGACGAGGTGCAGGGAGCTTCGTACTCAGTGGTCTCACATTTGCTGACGCTGAAAATTGTCGGAATCTCCGATCTCGATCCGGACACCATGCGTGGCGGTGGTCAGGCCCGAGTCTTCTTGCCGATCAAACTCGCCGAAAGCTTACATGTGGTGCAACCCACCGACCTGCGCGACACCACCCGCGCACTTGATGGCGCCCAGACTTATTCGAGATTGAGTGTCCGAATCAAGAGCCCAAAGAATATCCAGGTGGTCGAAGACGCCATCAAGAAAATGGGCTTCAATACTTTTTCGATCGTCGACGCGACGCGTGGCATGCGGCAATTCTTTGCAGTATTGGATCTCTTTCTGGGGATATTCGGAAGCCTGGCACTTGCGGTGGCCTCGATCGGCATCGTTAACACATTGGTGATGGCGATTCTTGAACGGCGTCGCGAAATCGGCATCATGAAAGCGATCGGTGCGAGTGATACGGACGTGAAGAAGCTTTTCTTCGCCGAAGCCGGAGTCATGGGCCTGTTCGGCGGCGTCGCGGGCGTGGCACTGGGTTGGGCTATTGGTAGGGTGATCAATTTGGGTGCGAACATTTATTTGCGGCGCCAGCATTTTCCTGCTGAGCAGATTTGGTCGACTCCGTGGTGGCTGGTGATTGGCGCGATCGTGTTCGCCGGAATCGTCAGCCTGATATCGGGCCTATATCCTGCGGCCCGCGCCGCCCGCCTCGATCCCGTGCAGGCGTTGCGCTACGAGTAGACTAAACCGCATGCGTCGGCTGGCTCGCTATTTCATTTTTCTATCGATCTTCCTACCAGCCCCGGCTTGGTCGCAGAGCCGGATCGACTGCAGTGCTATCAAAAGCCGGGTTCTGAAGCAGACCGTCCATTACTGTGTCCTTTTGCCCGCGAGCTATGACTCCAAGGAGTCGAAGGCGGCCAAACGACAATATCCAGTTCTATATTTCCTGCACGGCCTGGGTGACAACGAGCAGACTCTCTTCAAGACCGGCGGCTGGACTGTGATCGATGACCTCCGACAGGAATACAAGATTGGTGAGTTTCTGATTGTTGCGCCGGAAGGGAAGCGGAGTTTTTATATCAACTCAGCGGACGGCAAAGTTCCATACAGCGACTTCTTCCTCAGCGAGTTCATGCCCCATATTGAGGGCAAGTTCCGGATTCGCCCAGGTCGCGAGGCAAGAGGGATCAGCGGCATTTCCATGGGCGGGTACGGTGCGCTTCACTTCGCCTTTGCTCATCCCGAACTGTTCTCGTCGGTGAGCGCGCAAAGCGCGGCGCTCATCACCCAGTCGCCACAGGAACTTAATACCGCGGAAAAGTCTCGCTCGCCACTGAGCGGTATGCTGGCCGTCGTTTTTGGGCGGCCTATCGATGCTCGCCATTGGAACGAAAACAATCCTCTTGTTCTAGCGAAAACCAACAGAGCGCGTTTGCGAAATCTCGCCATTTACTTCAACTGCGGCGACGAAGATAACTACAGGTTCGACGAGGGCGCGAAAGCCTTGCATCAGATACTCGATTCGGAAGGCGTGAAGCACGAATACCATCTCTACCCCGGCGACCACAGCCCGGAGTACTTCTTTTCCCATTTCGCGGAGACGATGCAATTTCATTCCCGGGTCTTTGCTTCGGAAAAGCCAGCAGGCTCTCACGCCGCCACCGAGCCCGGCACGCGCTAAGTTCGCCTGGCAGAGCTAGTGGTGCGGTTTGGATCTTGATGATCCACTTCTCTACAGGTGTCATCCTCAGCGAAGCCGTTCTTCAGGCGGAGTGAAGGGTCTGGCGGGCACCTCCACCGCCATCGGGGACAAGATTGCACCGCCGCCACTTGCGGTTCGGGCGCACGAGATCCGCTCTTTCCCTTAATATGTCTACTTCCTACAGGGGAGAAAAGACATGGCCAAGAAATTCCGGGATTTGACCGAGCGCGAAATTCTGGCGCTCGCAATTTCGTTGGAAGAAGAGGACGGACGCATCTACGCCGACTTTGCCGACGGCCTGCGCGAATCGTTTCCTGACACCGCAAAGCTGTTCGAGGAGATGCGCGAGGAAGAATCGGGCCACCGGACCAGCTTGATTGAGACTTACCGGCAACGCTTTGGGGAACACATTCCACTGATCCGACGACAGGATGTAAAGGGTTTCGTGCAGCGGAAACCTATGTGGCTCTCACGGCCGCTTGGCATCAACGAGGTTCGCAAGCAAGTGGAAATCATGGAGCTGGAGACGCGGCGTTTTTACGAGCGCGCCATGCAGCACGTGCAGGATGCAGGCATTCGCAAATTGCTCGGTGACCTGGCCGAGGTCGAGCGGCAGCATTACCTGACTGCAGAATCCCTGCAACAGACGATCACCACCAAAGTGAAGGAGAAGGAAGACGATGCCCAGCGCCGGCTTCTCATCCTGCAAATCGTGCAGCCGGGACTAGCTGGGCTAATGGACGGCTCGGTCTCCACTCTGGCGCCTGTTTTCGCCGCTGCCTACGCAACCAAGAATACGCAGGATGCTTTCCTCGTGGGGCTCGCCGCGTCGATCGGCGCCGGCATCTCCATGGCCTTCGCGGAGGCGCTTTCCGATGACGGTTCGCTCACCGGCCGCGGACGTCCTATCTTGCGCGGATCTGTTACCGGCTTCATGACGGCGGCCGGCGGCATCGGCCACACACTTCCATTTCTGATCCCCAACTTCCATGTTGCGATGATCGCCGCGATGATTGTGGTGGCTGTAGAACTGGGAGTGATCAGCTTTGTCCGCCACCGCTATATGGACACGCCCTTGCTCTCCGCAGGCTTTCAGGTGGTGCTGGGCGGAGTGCTGGTTTTTGTGACCGGAATTCTTATCGGAAGTTCATAGCGGTCTATTTCTTGACCGCCGCCGCATCGTGCCCGTAGTACTCGTAGGCCGACATCGGCTTCTCTCCGCCTTTCTTCCAGATGCGATTGTCATCGGTCGTCTTACCGAGCGCCTTGGCCATCTCCCGAATGTGGATGGCAACTGCCCCGCAGCAGGCGCCGATGTAGTTGATGCCAATCTCACGGGCCTTCACTGCGTATTCCCCCATTTCCCTGCGCGTGAGTTGCAATGGGTCTAACGCGTAAGGGAACTCAGGCAGGCTGGTGAAATCCGGCTTGTCCTTGGGGGTGCGATAGCCCACGGGCTGGCAACCGATGAAGCCCGGAACTGCCTTTCGCATCTCTTCCATGGCGGGCAGCATGTGCTCGGGTGGACGCAGGCAGTTCATGCCCACGATGTCAGCCCCGGCATCGAATAGCGCTTTCGCTGCCTCGGCGGCGCTCTTTCCTTCGGCGGTTTCGTCTTTATTTTCGAAGCAGATCGTCACCATGGTGGGCAGTCCGGTTTTCTTGCCGCGCTCCACAGCGATCAGGGCTTCGCCAAGCCATGAGAATGTCTCTCCCACGATGAAATCGACTCCCTCGTCGACTTGGATGGCAAGCTGCTCGTCGAACGTTTTCCGGACGCGGTCTGCTGCCGACGGGCTATTCGGCTCATACATCCAGGTCAGGCTGATGTTCCCTGCCACCAGGCAACGATCACCGGCAACTTCGCGCGCCACGCGCACGGCTGAGCGATTTAGGTCCTCGAGCCGGTTCTCCAAGCCCACGGTGGCAAGTTTGTCGCGGCTGGCGTAGAAGGTGAGTGCTTGTAGAACCTCGGCGCCTGCCTCGCGAAACTCTACATGCAGTTCCCGCAAAGCGTCCGGATAGGTGAGCGCGACTTCAGGTGTGAACGGACCCGCACGCACCCAGCCTCGCTTTTCCAGTTCCAGCAAATACCCGCCGTCCCCCAGCACCGGCCCTTCTTTCAGCCGCTCCAGAATGCCTTTCTTTTTCATGGGTTGCCCTTTCTTCGTTTCAAGTCGCGCAAGACCTGATGCGCCGCGTTATGACCGGGCGCCCCGGTTACGCCGCCACCGGGGTGCGCACCAGCCCCACACAAATACAAGCCCGCAATCGGCGTTCGATATTGCGACCATCCCGCTACCGGGCGCATGAAGAACAGCTGTTCTAGGGAAAGGTCGCCGTGGAAGATGTTGCCTTCCGTCAGTCCATAGGTGCGCTCGAGATCGAGCGGAGTGAGAACCTGCCGCGCAAGAATTGCATTCGGCACATTAGGCGCATATTCAGCAATCTTCTTCACCACCCGTTCGCCCAGCAGATCGCGCTTTTCGTCCCACGTGCCGCTGCGCAGGTGATAGGGCACATACTGCACGAAGCAGGTCAGAATGTGTTTTCCCGCGGGTGCCAGCGACGGATCAGCATTTGATGACACAACGCAATCCACCCACACCTCCTCCGGAATCTCGCCGAACTTTGCGATGTCGTAACACCGCTCGGCAAATTCAAGAGAAGGAACCAGCGTGTAGAAGGTGCGCTCCAACGGGGTCGCGGCCGCGGAAGTACCAGTGAATCTGGGTTCTTCGGCGAGGACAAGGTTCACCTTCGCGCATGGACCTTCCATCTTGATTCCCTGTACTGCACGCACAAAGTCGGCGGGCAACTCGTTAGCCGCGATCATCTTGAGGAAAGTGCGCTTGGGATCGGCGTTGGAAAGCACCACCTTCGCGCCAATCTCGGTGCCATCTTCCAATACAACTCCGCGTGCAACCCCGTTTCTCGTGTCGATCTGCGCCACGGGTGATGATGTCCGAATCTCAACTCCCAGCTTTCTTCCGGCGGCGGCCATGGCCTGCGTGATAGCGCCCATCCCGCCTATTACGTGACCGTAGAATCCCTGGAGTTCGTGCTCTCCCCCGCTGAGTAAATGAAACAGTAGCCCTATCGCCGTTCCCGGCTGATAAGGTCCGCCATGTTTGCCGTAGACGTTGTTGGCAAGGAACATGGTCTTGATCTTGTCGGACTTGTAGTTCCGGTCGAGAAACTCACCCAGGCTGCCCGTCAGAAAGGAAATCAGCTGTGCAATTTCCTTGCTGGAGATCGACCGGAAGCGCTTGCCCACGCGGAACAGATCCGCCCAGCCATGCATGCTGGAAGTATCGAGTTCGGGCGGTGGCTCAAGAAAGAATGGCTGGAGATATCGAGCCAGCTTCTTCAGCTGATCATCGACGCGGACAAAAGTGTCTGCGTCCTCGGCGCAGACCTTCCTGAATTCTGCAACTGTGCGATCCCGGTCGGCCCACCAGGCAACAACTTGACCGTCGGGGAAGGGGACCTGGATCGACGGGTCACATGGCACCATGCGGAGGCCATGCTCAGCCAGTTTCAGGTCCCTGATGACCTCGGGTCGCAACATGCTGGCGACGTACGATGTGGTCGAGCATTTACAACCCGGCGCTATTTCTTCGGTTACACAGCAACCGCCCACAATCCCTCGTCGCTCCAGGACCAGCGTCGACAGGCCCGCGCGCGCAAGGTAAGCTGCCGCGGTCAGGCCGTTGTGACCTGCTCCCACCACGACGGCGTCGAAAGTACGCTGTGAAACAGGCTGCATCAAGACTAACCAATGGTCATTAATCTGCCCACGTCGGCAACTTACATTAGCGTATCTATCAGAAAAAATGAATTGTCATTGCCACATTTATCCGATATCTTTCTCTGACTTGAGGTCATTTATATGAGCGGTATCGGCAGTAGCGTATCCACTCCCCCCAGGTATCGGCGCCACACCCGTCCGCGGCCTCGTTCTGAAGCCAAGCGCACCAGCATCATCGACGCGGCCATGCGCCATTTCGCCGAGCAGGGCTATCACGCGGCGCGTGTCGCAGATATTGCCGCCGAACTGGGAATCGCCAAGGGCTCCGTCTTCCAGCATTTCGGCAGCAAGGACGGCCTTTTCTTCGAGGTCTACAAGAAAGCTGTGCGCTCATTCCCGGCCTATCTGGACGCTCCTGCCGAGGTACGCGACCGCGGCTTTTATGAGGTCCTGCGGTACTGGCTGGAAAGCACCGAGCACCTGCTGCACGAAGACTCGATACCTTACCGGGTTTCGCTCCTCGGAAATTACGGGACCGACCTCGCCCTGAAGAAAGAGATCAACCGCTTTCTCATGACCGAAGATCCGTACGGGACGGTCGAGTTTGTGCGCTTTGGCTTGCAACGAGGCGAACTGCGCAAGGACCTCGATCAAGACATGATCGTCTCTATCCTCGACTGGATGATGGAACGCTTCCAGGACGCGTTACTGACGGAAGAGTTGGACCCGGGATTGTTTCGGAGGCAGGGTAAGAGTCTGGAAAAGAAGCAGGCTCGGGTGAATCAATTTCTGGAAATACTGCGCAGCGCCATTGGCGTACAACGTGAGGGACAGGCGCGCGCCTAGAAGCAGAACTCAGCAGAGCAAGGGACAAGCAACATGACCGTTTCAGTCGAACAGATTTTGGCCAGTTACAACGATGCGGCTCCGTTAGCGGAAGCGGCGACGATTCCCGGGCCATGGTACGTCGATGCGCGAATCGCCGAACTCGAGCGCCAGACCGTTTTCAGCAAGACCTGGCAGATGATCGGCCGCGTCGACCAGCTTGAGAAGCCCGGCCAATTTCTTCGCGCCACAGTGGCGGGCGAACCGATCGTTGCCGTGCGCGGCAACGACAATATTCTCCGCGCCTTCTATAACGTTTGCCGTCATCACGCGGCGGCGGTAGTGACGGAGCCGTGCGGGCAGGCGCAGATTCTGCATTGTCCCTATCACGGCTGGAACTACGGACTGGACGGCGCGCTCAAGGGCATGCCCGAATTCGACGGCGTGAAAAACTTCGATCGCCAGCAGAACGGGCTCGTTCCGGTACGAGTGGAGACCTGGGAGAAGTTTGTCTTCGTCAATCTTGATCCGCAGGCTGCGCCGTTACAGGGCTTTCTCGGCGGGCTCGTGCGCGCGACGTCGCGCCGCTTGAGGTTTCGTAAGCTCCATTACTTTCGACCGCAAGACCTATGACATCGCCTGCAACTGGAAGGTTTTCGTCGATAACTATCTCGACGGCGGATATCATGTGCCGCACCTGCACAAGGGGCTGAGCTCCGTGCTCGACTACAAGCAGTACACCATCGAAAACGAAGACCGCTACTGCCTGCAGTCGAGTCCCATGGTTGCTTCGAACGAAGACGCAGCTACCGGCGCAACGCGTAAGGGAGACCGCGCCTGGTATTTCTGGCAATATCCCAACCTGATGATCAACTGCTACGAAGGCTACATGGACACGAACCTGGTCCTGCCGGTCGACGTGGACCACTGCACGGTGATCTTTGATTTCTACTTCAGTGACGTCAGCGACGCGGCGCGCGAGCACAACGAACAGTCGCTCGCGGTTGGAGATCGTGTACAGGACGAAGATCTTGGCATCTGCGAGGACGTTCAGCGCGGCTTGAAATCAAGGGCGTATGGTGCGGGTCGGCTTTCGGTGAGGCGCGAAGCGGGGGAACAGCTGTTCCATCGTTTGCTAGCGGCGGATTTGAAGGGTGGGTTGGGAAACACTGCGGTCGCGGCCGACTAAGGCTGCTTAGGTGATGGCTGCAATGGTGCAGGTTCAAGCCCAATCCGACAAGGCAAAACCATCTAGTAGACATTTAGTGTGAGTCGTTAAGATATGTTTCACCAATAATCGAAATAGAGTGACGAGCGAGGTTTATGACGAGCGCGACGGTATAGCAAGTTCATGAAGCCCAGGTAGATTAATGCACATGCGAGATCTCACTGATGCTGCCATAAGGGATCGCCAAAGGATCACTTGGCAAATCATTTCCATGGTCGTTCCGACTTGGCTACTGCTCGTTTTTGAGTGGGCGGGTGGTTCGCGTTTTGGCAAGGACCCGATACAACTCGGGGTTTGGGAGCCGCTAGTTGGAATAGCTTTGGCCCTTGTCTTCGCCGCTCCGGTGTTAGTCATTGTCGGTTTTATCGTCGCTTTTTTGAAACAGAGTACCCTACGAATGCGCAGAGGCTTGTTGCCAACGTTGTTGCTTCTGCTGATTTTTTCATTGCTTGCTGGTATGGTCAGCTTTCTCGCGACGTTCGGAGGACATCCGGTTTGGGTGCAGGGCTACAAGTAGTCGATCAGTCACGTGCCCACAGAGGCCTCAACTGTTGCAATCGGGCGACTACACGAGCTACCCCGAGCAGTATCCTTACTGATGATCCCTCGGTACCGTCTCTTCCCATGTCTTCGTTTTGGTCAGCATGTTGTCTTTCAGGAGTTCGCGCGTGTATTTGTAATAGAAATTCTTCTCATCGCTGGTAACGGAAAGATGTCCGCGCCAGACTAGTACACGATCCTTCAGCGCGATCGTCGTTTCCGCTTCGCCTTGCACCGTCATCTTCTCAGGATGAGCATCGGCGATCTCGTAGATGAGATTCTCGAGATCAGTCTCCTTGCCCCACGGGTAATCAGACCCTTCTTTTCCTTTCCAAACCACCTTACTGGTTTGACGCCCCTCGTCTCGCTCCAGTTTCCATTCTCCTGGCCACGGAAATCCATAGGTGTGCAGATCGGTCCGTACTTCTGATGGTTGCGGAGGAGAAACCATGGCCGGTTCTCCGCTAACAGGAACCTGAGGCAACACTAGCCGTGAACCATCAACTCCGCCAAGCTTCAATGAAGTCGTCATGTTGTACGGCGTCGGCCACACCATCGGCCACATGGAGTTTGAAACCGACAGCCGAATGCGATGTCCCTTTGGAAAGACCCACGTGGTCAGGTGCATTTCAACGTCGAGGGGATAGACCTTGCCGGGTTCGAGGTCCTTTGGATCGCTCATCGAATCCCGCTGCGCGCCGCTCAGGCCTGCGCCGGTGACTTGCGTGACAGTGCCGTCGGGCGCGACATCCGAGAGTCTGGCAAACCAGTCGGCGAGCGGAGCATTCGCCGCTGCCTGGAGCAGGGCATGAGGTCGCCCCATGATCGCGATCTCTTCTTTCAGGGGCGAAGACTCGTAAACCAGGCTGAACGCGTCTGCCGGACGCTGGTCGGAGAGCAACTCACCCCACCAGAATCCCGCCTCCACCCCGATCGAAGGCACGTACTTCAACTGATGAACCGCCGCGTCTCTCTGCGCCGAATCAGACAAAGTGTGATTGCTCTGCAAATACAAAGTTGAATTCTTCACGCCCGCCGGCGGCCATCTCGTCTCCGCCCGCCATTCTCCTGGCACCGTCTCCAGATTCGGATCGGGCGGAAACCAGTGACGCATGAAGATCGTTAGCTTCGGATCCTGCAGAACGCCCGTGTCACGGCCTTTCAGCCAGTAGTCCCACCAGCGCACCGCGTCCTCGCGCCATTCGATACGGGGCCCAAAGTCCGCGTCGTTGGGATAAGAATGATTCCACGGCCCGATCAGCGCGCGAATCGGCGCCTTCGTCTGCTCGAGCATGCGTGGGATGCTGTCGCGATAGCCATCCACCAGCCCGCCGATGAGAAAGCAGGGAACTTTGATGTCCCTAAGAGGCCGAACCGGGCTGCGCCAGAACTGTCCGTCCCGCTGATGCTTCAGGTAGAGCAGCGACCAGGGCGCAGTATCGAAGCGAGGGCCGAGCACTTTCTCGTCGAGCGTGTAGTCGGGGGCACCGGTCATGCCGGGAGCCATGTCCATATTCAGCTCGAACTCGTCGATGTGCATCATCCCGTCCATGTAATGGACGTCGTCGTGAAATAGCTCTTCGGTCGCGTCCACGGCGATGATGGCTTTGAGTTCCGGCGGATGCCGCATCGCCATCTGCAACGCGTTGAACCCTCCCCAGGAGATGCCGAACATCCCCACGTTGCCATTGGACCACGGCTGTGTGGCGAGCCAATGGATGATCTGCTCGCCGTCGATCTGTTCCTGCTCGGAGTACTCACGGTCAGGTGGAATGCCCTCACTTGTGCCAAAGCCCCGAATGTCAACGCGCGTGCTCACGTAGCCGCGCCGCGCAAAATATGAGTGCCTGGGATAATCGCCCGCGGCGGTGGCATCGTCCTTGCGATAGGGAAGATAATCGAGCAGGGCGGGAAATTTCTTGCCGTGCTTCGCGCCATCCGGCATGTAAAGGGTAGCCGCCAGACGCACGCCGTCTTTCATCGGAATCCATGCCTGCACCATGCGCACACCGTAAGTCGGAGGAGACGCGGGCTCTTTTGCGAATGCCGATGTTGCCAGACACAACAGGAGACACAGAAGGGCGCTGTTTCTGAGCACTACATTCTCCGTTCCATATTCTTGGCGATGGTGCCACGAGCGCACGCGCAGCTAGCTTTGCGTAGAGTCTTGTTCCTTGCGTGCGGCGCGCAGATCGATTCCTAACTGCTCGGCCTTTTTGTAAAGGTGGCTGCGCTCAAGGCCGAGAGCCTTCGCGGCGCTGGTAACGTTGTAGTTGCTTCGTTTAAGTTCGGCAAGAAGGATTTCGCGTTCCACGCGCTGGACACGCTCGGCGAGTGACCCCGAGTCAACGGAAGCGGATGAGATCGCGCTACGCTTCGCAGCGGGAAGCACTGACTGTGCAGTATCGGCATCGACTTCGTTGCCAGTAGCAAGCAGCATCAACCGCTCAACCACGTTTCGCAGTTCGCGAACATTGCCAGGCCACGAGTGCACTTGCAGAACCTGAATCGCCTCTGGCGAGAAGGGAATCGGCTTCCAGTTGTTCTGGGCAGCGACCTGTTTAGCAAAGTGCTCCACGAGTGCCGGGATATCCTCCGGACGCTCGCGCAAGGGAGGAAGCACTAGAGGGAAGACGTACACCCGGTGAAATAAATCCTGACGAAACTTGCCATCCCGGACCTGCGCTTCCAGATCGCGGTGCGTAGCCACCACGACGCGCACATCTACGGTTACCGGTTTGTCGCCGCCGATGCGCTCGACCTCGCCCTCTTCGAGCACGCGCAGCAACTTGGCCTGCATAGGCAGACGGCATGTCGCCGATCTCGTCGAGGAAAATAGTTCCGCGTTCGGCTTGCTCGAACTTCCCGATGTGACGTCCCGCAGCCCCGGTGAACGAACCTTTTTCGTGACCAAACAATTCCGACTCGATCAGCTCCGCCGGCACTGCCGCGCAATTCAGGGTGACAAACGGTCCAGACGAACGCGAACTTCGTTCGTGCAAGGTCCGCGCCACCAGTTCTTTTCCGGTGCCGGTCTCGCCGAGAATGCAAACCCGAGTCTCACTGGCGGCCACCCGCTCGACCTGCGCCATCACCCGGCGCATCGTCTCGCCCTTCCACACGATTTCGTGCTTGCCGAGGCGCTGACGAAGTTGGCGGTTCTCGGCCTCCAGCCGCTGAAGCTTGAGCGCATTGTCAACTGTGAGCAGCAGCTTCTCGGTCGAAATCGGCTTCTCGAGAAAATCAAGAGCGCCGAGACGGGTGGCGCGCACTGCCATCTCGATATGCGCCTGGCCTGACATCATCACCACCGGCGCCGCGACACCTTGCGCCTTCAAGTCTTCGAGTAACGAAAGCCCGTCTTTCCCGGGCATCACCACGTCGGAAAGAATCAGGTCGAAATTCGCCGCCTTCGCCAAATCGAGGGCCTTCGCCGCATTGTCACAGACCGTGGCCTCATGGCCGGCCAAACGAAAGGCACGCGAAAGCGAGGCCAGTGTGTTGGCTTCGTCGTCGACAATCAGAAGGTGTGCTTTTTGGGCCAGTGTGGTCTCCCCTAACTTGTCTTTGAACCGCTTTCCCCGGAAGAAGCCAGCTTATCCAGATTGCGCGGCAATTCAATTCGAAATGTGGTTCCCCGGCCGGGGGCGCTCTGCACGTCGATCTTGCCTCCATGGTCGCTCACTACTGACTGCACGATTGCAAGTCCCAACCCCGTTCCGTGTTGTTTGCTGGTGTAATAAGGAGTGAAGATGCGCGCGCTTTCTTCTGGGGTCAGCCCTATTCCCGTGTCAGATATCTCCACCACCGCATGATTGCCAGACTTCTGCGTGCGGATCGTCAGCTTGCCACCCTCGGGCATCGCGTTCATGGCATTCAGCACCAGATTGGAGATGGCGCGGTGCAGCAATTCCGGATCAGCGGCGATTGTCTCCATGCTCTCATCCAGCGCCATCTCGCAGGAAATTGGGGCTGCATCCGAGGACTGCAGCTGTGCGCGATACAGCTTTGCCACATCCTGAACGATGTCGTTGAGCCCCACGGCCTGAAACTGTGGTTGGGGCATTTTCGAGAATTCGCTGAAGCGGGAGATGATCGTCTTCAGGTTCGATATTTCGGTCAAAAGTGTAGTGGAGCTCTCAACAAATATCTCCTCGAAAATCTCGGGACTCTGCCGCCGCGCTCGAATCAGATTTTCAACCGTGAGTTGGAGAGGGAAGAGTGGATTCTTCAACTCATGCGCCAGCCGCCGCGCTAGTTCGCGCCATGCTGCCACGCGCTCGGTCTGCACCAGCCTTTCCTTCTGATCGAGCAACTCCTGCGTCATGCGGTTAAACGACTCTGCCAGTTGACCCAGTTCATCAGTCGATCCTACTTCGACTCGAGTTTCCAGGTTTCCCCCGGCGACTTCCTTCGCGGCAGCAGCCAGCTCCTCCACAGGCCGCGTCACCCGCGCTGAGGCCCATCCACTCAATAGAACTGCCAGCAGAATGCCTCCACCACCCACGAGAAGGGCGGCGGATTGGATGTGTTGTTTCAGTTCGACATAAGTGCGCCGCGAATCGCCGAGCAAAAGCACGCCCAACAACTGGTTGTCCTGGCCCTTTAGCGGAATTGCATGCACGGTTTCGTCGTCTGCGGAGTCCGCCGACCAGTGAACGATTTGCGTGGCTTCCTGTCCCTGCTGTTGAACCCGCTGAATGAGGGAAGACAGCGGGTCTGGCTGTGTAACACTCCCGGAGGAGTTAATCAGGAACTGAGGCGCAAACGCGGGACTGAAGTTCTGATACAGCATTGCGCGCATTCCGGTGGGAAGATCGAGGCTGGCCAGAAATGTCTTGTCGAGCTTTCGCCCGCCGACGACATAGAGTGGCTTGTCCCCAACCGCCACGGCACGCACGGCGGTCAAACCGAGAACTGTTGTGCCAGGGAGTTCTTCACGGTTGAGAAACGCGGCCTTCGACGTCAACCCCGCAAGATCAGGCAGGGAATTCTCTTTGTATCCAAACTGGGCTGGACGTTGCGCGGAGGAAATAATCGTACCGGAGCTGTCGACGAACTCCAGAAAATCGAGCTGCTGCTCATCGGCCATAGACTTCGCTTCGTTGAGAAACCCGCCTAAGTCCGACGGATTTCGGTTCAGGGCTGTGGCGATGCGATTGGCGGCTTCACTCTCTGCGATGCTCTCGACACGGCGTGTAACGTCTTGTCCGCGGCGGTCGAACTCCCGCTGGAACTGCGCGACCAGGGCGTTGGTTCTTTCTTCGTTCGCCTTCTCAAACGCACGCCGGGTGACGACGGACACAATGGTGGCGATGGCGGCAACGGACAGGAAGACGGTAAGCGCGAAAACCGTAAGCAGCTTGCGCCGAAAACTCATGGTTTGTCTGTCCCGAGCCAAACGTCAGGGAGGTGCCAGCGGCCGTCTCGATCCAGCCTGAAGGCCTTCACAAGCGAGCCTACAGCGTAAGAGGCAGGAAGGTGCAGGAGTGGAATGACTCGCTGCGTTTGCAGGATTGCATTCTCGGCCTGATACAAGTCTTCAGTGGAATTCCCCGTCATCTTCGGTAGCGCCATGCCGGTCGCAACCCCGACGTTGGAAAGCGCTTGCCATGCATCGGTGGAGGAAAACACTATCCTCGCAACCTGTATGTCGGTTGGGCCGGAAGTCGTTGGTTGCACTCGAAGTCCGGAGTCGCGCGCATTCAGTGCTACACGTTCGGCAACCAGCTGGACAAGGGGATCGTTGGCATCGTAGCCGATAGTCCAGGCTGGTGCGTGCTGGACATCCCCACGCAATTGCTGCGCCCGAGTCAGGTTGAATTCGCTGGGAAAGACGAACTCGTATCCGCCAAGCCAAACCGGCAGGATGCCTCCTGCCAGATCCCCCTGCCCCTGAAGCAGCACGCCACGGATAGATGAGCGATCGATGCTGAGCGACAGCGCTTCCCGCAGGCAGCCATCCTCCGCCGATTGCCGGTCCTGGGCGAAAACGAGGGCCATGAGTTCAATCGGGGCCGAATTGGCAACTCGCCGACTCTCCATGGCAGCTCGGCGTGCCTGCTCGGGTGCGAGCTCGATAACGTCAGTCTTGCCGAGTTCGAGCGCCATGATCTGGTCCCGGGGGCTCCTTCCCAAGTGGATGACGATGGAATCCAGAAAAGCCCGCCCACCCCAGTAGTCTTCTTCCGCGGCGAGCGTGAGTTTCTTGCCGGCTTGCCAATCGGACATATGAAACGGCCCGGTGCCGGCAATCGCGCTTCCAGAGGCTCGCTTCGCAATGGCATTGCGCGGCAGAGCCAGTTCCGAAAGCAAGTTGGGAGCGGCAGCCTTGCATTCAATGAGAACGGAATCGCCGTTTGCGGAAATCGCCCAGTCGGGATCCGCGAATCTCAGCGAAGCTGCCACCACTTCTGCCGTCAGCGGCGAGCCGTCGTGAAACTTCACATCGTGACGCAATACAAACTGCCACCGCTGATGACCTGGATCGGATTGCCATGTGTCGGCGAGAGATGGCCGAGCGCGTCCTGCATCGTCTATCGTTACAAGCGGGTCGAACATCAACCATGTGAGGTTACGTCGGGAAATAGAATCGCGAGAAGCAGGGTCGGCGGGATCGAGAGACATCGGCGCAATCTGCAAGGCAACACGCAGAGTTCCGCCATATTGTGGCCGAGTTTCTGCGCTCGCCAGCGCCGCCAGAATCAAACTACTGGCTACAAGTAATTGCCAGCCGGACCGCTTCATATTTCCCCGTTTCTGAATTGTGCGACACAGCGATTGCCGTCGAACCGCTCGCTTCGGCCCAAAGCGCCGTAACATTTCCGCTAAACTCCACCGGCGCGCTCACCGGCACGGGATCACGATCGGGAAACTCAAAAGCTCGAATCGAATCGGAGCCAGTCTCACCAGCACGAGTAGCCAGCACTTGCCAGCCTGTTCCGCAGCCGGTTTTCACACTGGCAAGTCCGCTGCCCCATCCCAGATTAGAGGCTAGATCGGTCATGCCGTCGAGCAGGTGAAGCTGGCCATCCACACCGCTGAATGCCCAAAGAGTGTATTTGTCGCGCGGGATCGGAGCAGCCGAGTAGAACCGGGGCGCCGTCTTTTGCTTGCCAACACCAGGGACGAGCACGCCAGTGAAGAAATTCCGGGTCGGCGAGAAGAAGGCGCTTTGCGTGATGTCAGCGGTGCCGAGCGGCCAAGGATCGTCGCTCTCCCGACACGTCAGGCTCAACGGCGCTGCGGCGGTGCTCCGGCAGAAAACGCCGGGCATATAGACGTCGAATAGATGATCCTTGCTCAGGATGAGCCGGCCGCGAACGTCGCGAGGCCACGGGCGACTATGCGTGATGGAAAGAACCTGATCCTGTTGCCAGCGGCTGTCCTGGAAGCGATAGATGCCAAGCTGCTCCGGCGAAAGCACGATCAGGTGCAGAGGCGTACCATTCACATCCAGCGACACGACATCGAGAATGCGCTCCTCCTGCGACCAGAGCGGGATCTTGCGGATCGTGAGCGGAGCCGATTCGTGCGTGAAGATGTTTGAGTCCGAGCGAGGAATAGTTACCAGCACCACGGAAGACTCGTTTGTGCCTTGATGAATCTCTGCGACCCAGACATAACTTTGCAAGTTCTCGGAGAGCGAGACATGCACCGTCGCTGCGGCCTGTTCCGCACTCGCGATTTGTACTCCAGCCGCGCCAAGGAGTGTTTTAAGGCCGCTTCCGATGTCTTCTGACTCTTTCTTGCCAAGAGAAGAACGGTTGGTCAGCTGGAAGGCAATAGCCCCCGGCCCCGTGGCCGCGACAATCTTCTGCGCAAGCTGCTGCTCAGGAATCTTCCAATCAGTGGCCAGAGCATGGTCGGAGGCAACGGCGAAGAGTGCAAGCAGGAGGGCGATGCGAGACAAAGGACGCCGGGATCGTCGAAACGGAGTCTGCATTTCGGGATTGCGCGAATTATAAACCGCGTGATGCCGGATGATGACCATGGTACAGGTACTCTGTCGAGTCTCCCTGACTGCTGGTGCTCGGCCTCAGATATATAGACACCCAAGATTCAGGGCGGGTCCCCCGGCCCGCCCCGCGCGTCGACCAGCGGTAAGTCGCCATTACCGCTGCGGCGCTTCTTCCACGTCTTGTGCCTGGCTGGCGTGATTCGCCACATTCATGCTGCGCAGCACGTCGTTGGCAAAGAAGAACTTGCCATCTGCAGGCACCATCATGATCTGCAATTTGTCGGACAGCCTCTCGGCAACGATTTTGTTAATCAGCAGCGGGTTCTCTTTCAGGATCACGCCTTCGCTGCGCATGCGTTCGGCGTCGGCTACGGCAGTGACGCGAATCCGATCGGCCTCGGCCTCGGCCAGCAACTTGCGGCGCTCCATTTCGGCTTTGCTATCGATAACCTTGGCTTCGGCGGCCGCTTCTGCATTCTTGATGGTCGATTCCTTGCGCGCCTCAGCTTCCAGTTTCGACTGCTGAATCTGTTTTTCCTTCAAGGGCAGGGTGTACTGCATGGCGTCAGATTCGCCCTTCGCTTGCAGCACATGCACCTGGGCTTCACCTTCGGCCTGCTTGACCTGCTGAACCTTTGTGGCCTCGGCATCGAGTTCCGAGATCCGTACCTGCTTCTGGTGAATGTCCGTCTCCACTCCCATGCGGTCGTTTTCCTGCTCTTTCAATAACAGGGTCTCAAGCCCCTTCGCATATTCAGGCGGAAGCTGGATATCGCGCAGCATCACTTCCTTGACGACGATCCCGTCCGACGCCAGCTTCTGAGTGATGATGTCGGCCGCACGCTTCCTCACTTCTTCTCGCTTGGCCGCAAAAACATCACGGACGGTGTAGTTTGGCACCAGCTCGCGCCACGCGCTTGCAACCACCGGTGGCACGATTTCTTTCTCCACCGGCTGAGGCAGGTTGTTCTGGATGTAGTCCAGTCGCTTGGGGTCCAGGCGATAACGCACCGTGATCGCGAGCCCTAACGGGAGGCCTTCTTTCGCCTGGACCGTGAGCGGTTGTGGCCGGTTGGCGGGGACGTTGGTCGTTTTGACCGCGTCCTCGGTGTTGCCGGTAGTGAACAACTGATCGCGCGTGTCGAATAGCGCGACGTCTTCAAGCAGAGGCGTGATGAAGTGAACGCCGGGGTAGAGCGTTCCACTCAGCGTGCCCTGCGTCTGGCTGACGCGGACGCCCGCCATCCCACTAGGTACGACTGCGAGGCTTAAGGCCAGCAACATTGGCGCCCATGCGAGCAGCGCCAGAGCCAATCCTGCGCGCCAGCGCATCTGCGGATTCTCCGGCAATGGTTCGGGCCCTCCCGCAGCCACGGCGCGCCGGTAATTCATCTCCCGGTAAGTGTCATAGGTGAGGATTCCGACGGCCACCAGAATCATTCCGACGCCGCCCATCATGAGCAAGTGCTTTACGAACAACATGGCGATTCTCCTTTACTTCAATGTTTCTGTACCGCTCGAACCCGTTCGAGGTGGCGGCCGAAGAGGCGGAAGACTTCTCCGAAGATCAACTCCTCGACGAAGAGCGCGACCGCGAGTGAAAAGACCATTCCTGCCATTACCGTCATTGCGGTGATTACGGATTGCATAACCATCTCCTTGGTATGAAATTGACCACCTAACTTCACTGTCCACCGCCAGCGGAGGCGACCTCGGCGGACGAAGCGGCTGCCGCTGGATCTCCATCTCCGAACAAGCTGGCGATTTCGGCGTCCCGCTCGCCGTGGATCTCGACCGTGTCTCCGACTTCCATCAGGGCAAAGAGTTGCTCGACATCGCGGTTGCGCAGGCGAATGCAGCCGTGCGACGAGGCCTTGCCGATTGACTGCGGCACATTCGTGCCGTGGATGCCGTATCCCTTTTTGTTCAGACCGATCCAGCGCGTCCCGATCGGATTGCCCACTCCCGGTGGAATCACGGTGCCAGGGTGGTAGTAAGTGGGATTGTCCAGACGGTTAACGACCTGAAATTCACCGGTGGGACTAGGGCTGACATCGGCTCCAACAGCCACGGGAAAGATCCGGATTACGGTGTCGTTGTCTATGACCGCGAGCTTGCGATCCGGGATGCTGACGACGACCCGGCGCTTTCCTCGGGCGGCAGCAGCGTGCTCGGCGGTTTGTGCACTGACCGCCACAGTAAGGATCAACATACAAGCCAGTACTGCGACTCCACTTGCTGCCTTCGCCGCTGATCCGCTTTGCCTTTGCATTTCTGCCGCCTCGTGCCTTGCACTTTCCGAGAGGGCAGTCTTGCGGCCAATGGTATGTAGTTGATAAGGAATGACTTAAGGGGATGGCAAGAACGCTGAATCGTGTCTCATCACGGACGGTCGTGTCAGGACAGACACAAGATCGATTGGGTCAGATCGGGTAGTAGTAACGGAATCTATGAACTCTCTTGGGAGGTGCCCGGCCCCGCCGCTGGGTGGCGGCGATGGGTTGATCGAGGCCGGGCGTTCTTCTGGGTTTCTGTCTCGCTCGTGTTTTACGCAGTCTCTCAAACAGCGGAAACGTCTTCTGTGACTGCAGTCACAGTATCCCTGTGGATAACAAAAAGTCCGCGTCCACCAAGTGATTTTCCATTCACCGGCGCCTAACCGAGCTCTTCTTTCGCCGGAGCAGTTCTGCATTCGCCAGCGCTCGAGCTGCATTTCTGGGACTGTCGAGCCAGTGTTATCTAACCCGCCGCTCGTGACCTGCATCACCGCCACGACCGCACCGGCTCGCTACTCTTTAAGCGAAATTCATCATCTGCTTGCGCGAGGAGAACGACCGCCATGGCCTATGTCATCACCGATTCCTGCATTAAAGATGAGCTTTGTGTCGATGTCTGCCCCACCGACTGCATTCACCCCAAGAAAGATGAGCCGGCTTTCGAGGCCGCCACCCAGCTCTATGTCGACCCCAATGGCTGCATCGATTGTGGAGCCTGCGTGCCGGTGTGCACCTCGGACTCGATTCTTCCGATCGATGATCTCGCTGAAGCGCAGAAGGTTTTTATCGAGAAGAATGCCAGCTTCTACAACTGATAGGCCTGGCGACCGTACGGCAGTTTTATTTGACATTCGGGGCGGCCCATTCTAAGGTGCCGCTCTGCGGTTATGAATGTCATCAAAGCCAGCCGGCATTTCGAGAAGTGGCTGGGCCAACACACCCACCTCGTTGCTTCTGATCTGCGCCTGAAACACAAGTTCATGGCGCAGGCTCCCTTTCCTTTTTTCCGCGCGACCTTCTACCGCTGGGTCCAGCTTTGGCCTCAGATTTGTCCTGACCTGGCGAAGGCGCCGCATCTTCTTGCGGTTGGCGACCTTCACATCGAGAACTTCGGCACCTGGCGCGACCTGGAGGGCCGGCTGATCTGGGGCGTAAACGACTTTGACGAGGCTTACACGCTGGCCTACACGATCGACCTGGTGCGTGTGGCGGCGAGTGCTCTCCTGGCCGCGGAAGGTGGCCACCTTAGGTTCAAACCCAAGGAGGGATGCGATGCCATCCTCGAGGGTTATCGAAACTCGCTGAAGGGGGGCGGCGAGCCCTTCGTTTTGGCCGAAAATCATAAGTGGATGCGAGTGATCGCCGAGAATGAGTTACGCGACCCGATTCGTTTCTGGGGCAAGATGGACAGGTTACCAACCTTCCAGGGCGAAATCCCGGTTAGTGCGCGGGAAGGGCTGGAACATCTCCTGCCGGGACCAGGAATCAAATATCGGGTGGCACACCGGACGGCCGGTTTAGGCAGCCTTGGCCACATGCGGTTTGTCGCTCTGGCGGAGTGGCACGGCGGGTACGTCGCGCGAGAGGCGAAAGCGCTGGTGCCTTCTTCGGTTTATTGGGCCAATGGTGATCAGGGACCGTCCGAAATCCTGTGCCAGCCGATCATCAGCAACGCGGTGCGTTGTCTCGACCCGTTCGTCCATGTCCGAGGCAAGTGGATTGTCCGCCGTCTGGGCCCCTACTGTTCGCGGATTGGCCTGGATACGCTGAAAGCGGAGGGGTGGGAGTTGCGGCTGCTCGAAGCCATGGGATGGGAAACCGCCAACATCCATCTGGGTTCCCGCAATGCGGTGGCGAACGTTAGGTCGCATCTGAAGAAGCTCAAACCCGGCTGGCTTTACGGCGCCGCGCAGGAAATGCTTCAGGCCGTCATGAAAGACTGGCGTGCGTGGAGCAAGGGGTGGTCCGACCGGTAGAAGCTGGAGACTCAAACCGTCACGAACTCATCCTCCTCCCGACTTTTTGGCGTGTCGATGACGATGGATTTGGGCTGCATGGCTTCGAGGAGGGCTTCCAATATCGTCGAGAGGGAACGTGGATTCTCTTCCAGCACACGTTCCAGGCTCTCGCGATGCACAGCCAATTCGCCGATCAGGTGGGTGGTCACATCTTCGGGACACACTGGATCGGTGTCGGGAGAAACCGGAGGGTGGCTCTCGCCTTTCCAGGCGACCTCTCCGGCGCAGGCGAACGGGTAGGAAAGGCTCCCAGTGACCATCCAGTGGGCCACTAGCTCCTGGACATGTTTTGGACTGCACAAGCAATGTGCGCCTTCCCGCTTGGCTAGTCTTTCACTCCAATGCAGGACCTTCAGGCGGTCCAGCCACGTGTCCTCGACCAGCAGGAACCAGCCGGGCTGGCCGGTTTTCTCGTCCCCACAGATGGAACAAGCAAAGCTCCCCAGTGAATTCATGTTTGTCCTCTCTTACGATGGATTGAATGTTGTGACCCGCTTGGGCGTGGCAGCCTTGCCCAGAGACTCCGAGCCGGCCTGGGGGAGCATGGTTACGACCTTTTTACCCAATCCCCCGGGTAGAGGAACGATGATCATCCCCTCGTTTCTGTCGAATACCAGGGTCACAAAGGGAGCGCACTCGTCACAAAGCCAGTAGTGCTCGACATGACGGGTATGTCTTCGCGCCCGGCTCGACCCCTGTTCTCGAGAGTCAGCAAGGCGCTTCGTCTCGACCTGAAAGAGTTTTCCCTCGCGCAGACGGCGAAAAAGATTTGGGCAAGCTGGGTTGGCGCATTTATGGAGCATTTCGTGCCTCTTCCGCCGAGGTAGAGCCGAATCGTCCCATTGAGTGATTAGTTCCCGGAGAAGCCGATCTCGTGCACGCACACTGCCGAAAATCGTGCACGCCGAAAAGGAGTCTGAGTGTGCTAGCAGACTATAGCTTGGAGAAAAACTTTACCGAGGAGTCATACCTCTGAGCTGGCTAGGCTGCCGAGAGCTTGTCAGCGTTGCCGAGGCATCGTCAAGTTAGTCGTCACGATTGCCACACAATCGCTTGACGCGACTACTGGCAGTTTCGGTTCGAGCCGGTCTAAATAGGGATATCCGAGAATCGAACTATCTCGCCAGCTAAGTGCGTGTAGCCCTGCTCAAGACTCACAGCACGACGTTTATCGCTCACACCTGCTTGTGACGGCTCTCACTGCCTGAGGGCTGGTCCAAGAAGATCATACAAAGTTAAAGCAAGTGGTGCGTCTAAATGGGGTGATCCAACATGAAGAATGTCCTGATTCTGGGAGCCGCCGGCAGAGACTTTCATAACTTCAACGTTGTATTCCGCAACAATCCTGACTATCACGTTATCGCGTTTACGGCGACACAGATACCCGATATTGCCAACCGAAGTTATCCTGCCGAACTATCAGGGCCGCTATACCCCGCGGGTATCGCTATCGCCGAGGAGCAGGATCTTGAAAAGCTCGTGCGCGAGCACCACATCGATATTGTCGTTTTTTCCTACAGTGACGTTGCGCACACCACCTTGATGCATCTCGCGTCGCGCTCGGTGGCAGCAGGCGCCGATTTCTGGCTGCTCGGGGCTGAACATACGCAGCTGAAGTCCCGCATGCCGGTCGTCTCAATCTGTGCTGTCCGGACCGGGTGCGGCAAGAGCCCTGTCTCTCGCCTTGTGGCTGCGGAGCTTCGCCGTTTGGGCTGGAAGCCGGTAGTCATCCGGCACCCCATGCCCTACGGTGACCTTGCCGCTCAGGCCGTGCAGCGCTTTGCCACCCTGGAAGACCTGGAGCGTAACCAGTGCACGATTGAAGAACGCGAAGAGTACGAGCCCCATATTCAGCACGGCACGGTCGTCTACGCCGGAGTGGACTACGAGAAGATCCTGCGGCAGGCAGAAAAAGAAGCCGACATCATTCTTTGGGATGGCGGCAACAATGACACGCCGTTCTATGCCGCGGATCTGGAAATCGTGGTCGCTGACCCGCATCGTGCCGGCCACGAACTGGCGTACTATCCCGGCGAAGTCAACCTCCGCCGCGGTCAGATCATCATCATCAACAAAGTGGACACGGCTGCTCGGAAGGATGTAGAGACTGTCCGCCAGAACATCCTGCTGAACAATCCCAAGGCTCGCATCGTAGAAATGGCTTGCCGCGTCTCTGTTCCATCCCCGGCATTAGTCAAGGGGAAGCAGGTTCTGGTCGTGGAGGATGGCCCCACGCTCACGCATGGCGAGATGCCGTACGGCGCCGGGGTCGTGGCGGCTCGTCAGTGCGAAGCGGCAGAGTTGGTCGACCCGCGGCCTTACGCTGTCGGTTCCATCCGGACGACGTTTGCTCACTATTCCCACTTGACCAGCCTTCTGCCGGCTATGGGGTATAGCGCCACCCAGCGTCACGAGCTTGAGGAGACCATCCGGCGGACCCCGTGCGATTTGGTGGTCGTGGCTACTCCGATTGATCTGGCGCACGTGATCAAAATCGATAAGCCGAGCGTTCGAGTCAGCTATGAGGTCGAGGACCTGAACAAGCGCGGACTGGTCGATGCCCTCGAAGAGTTCTCACAGAAGCATCAGCCGGAACTTACAGGAGCGATCCTATGAGAGGCCCCAGCGACTTTGTCTCGATTCGAGACTTTTCGCCGCAACAAATTCGGCACTTGCTCGAGCTGGCGTGGGAGCTGAAGAACCATCCGGCGGCTTACACGAGTGTGCTGAAGGGCAAGACGCTGGCTCTGATCTTCGAGAAACCTTCCCTTCGTACACGCGTCACGTTTGACGTAGGCATTCACCAGTTGGGCGGCTTCTCCATTTATCTATCGCCAGCAGAGATCAATCTGGGCAAGCGCGAGTCCGTCTACGACGTCGCAAAGAACCTGGAACGCATGGTGCAGGGCATCATGGTCCGCACCTTCGCGCACGAAATCGTCGAGCAGATGGCTCAGTATGCCTGCATTCCGGTTATCAACGGCCTCACAGACTACAGCCACCCATGCCAGGCGATGGCCGACTATCTGACCATGCTCGAGATCAAGGGAAGAATAAGAGACCTGAAGGTCGCTTTCATCGGTGACGGCAACAACGTGGCCCACTCCCTGATGTTTGCCGGTGCACAGCTCGGCGCTAACGTCTGGGTTGCGACTCCCAGCGGCTACGAACCCAAGGCAGACGCTGTCGAGTGGGCGAAGCAACGGGCTGCGGAAACCGGCGGACCACCTGCACCATCACCAACGACCCCGTGAGAAGCAGCCGCCAATGCGGACGTCATCTACACCGATGTCTGGACCAGCATGGGGCAGGAGTCCGAAGCGGAAGAGCGATGGCACACGTTTCTGCCGTATCAGGTGAATGCTGAGCTGATGGCGCGAGCCAAGCCCGACGCGATTTTCATGCACTGTTTGCCGGCTCACCGGGGTGACGAAGTCACAGATGAGGTCATTGATTCTCCGCACTCCTTCGTCTTTCAGCAAGCGGAGAACCGGCTGCATGCGCAGAAGGCAATCATGCTGGAACTGATGAAGGATGTAACCCTTGAGCCGTTGCGCGAACTGGTGGTTCCGTGAGTCGGTGCACGCGTGAAGGAAGTTGTCGAGAGTGAGACGTCAGCAGTCAGCGGTGACAGAGACGTTGTCCGTCTGTCCGGGAGAAAGAGGGCTGACTCCTGACGGCTAGGCTTCGATGTCAACCATTCTCATCGCCGTGGGTGGTAACTCCCTGATTCGGGCGGGGGAAAAGGGAACCGTCGCCGAGCAACTGACCAATGCACGCCGCACAGCAGCGGCCATCGTCGGCCTGATTCGAGACGGTCATCGCCTTGTCATTACCCACGGGAACGGCCCCCAGGTGGGGGCCGCACTGCTGCGGTCCGAACGCGCATCCGACCAGGTTCCCAGTCTTACGTTGGATGTGTGCGGCGCGGCCACTCAAGGAGAAATTGGATACCTGCTTGCCCAGTCTCTGAACATGAACTCGCCGCCGCCGGTCTGCACGTCCCGGTGGCCAGCATCGTGACTCAGACGGTCGTTTCGCTCGATGACCCGGCCATGCAGCATCCCACCAAGCCGATCGGCCCGTTCTACTCACGACTTGATGCCGAGGAGCGACGCCGCCTTTTCAAATGGCAGATCGTGGAAGATGCGGCGCGCGGCTATCGAAGAGTTGTGCCGTCGCCGGAACCTGTCGAGATTGTCGAACTGGAGGTCATCCGTGACCTCATCGATGACGGCGTGCTCGTGGTGGCATGCGGCGGCGGTGGGATTCCGGTAGTGCGAACTCCGGACGGCGTGCAGGGAGTAGAGGCCGTTATCGACAAGGACCGAGCTTCCGCCCTGCTAGCCTCACGGTTGCGAGTCGATGTCTTCGTCATTTCCACCGATACCGATTACGTTTACCTGGACTACAAGAAGCCTGCCCAGCGACCCTTGCTGAGAGTGACTGCGGCTGAACTTGAGCAACACTCCAAAGCCGGACATTTTCCGCCCGGAAATATGGGACCAAAGGTGGAATCCGTTCTGCGCTTTCTCCGCAGCGGCGGCAAAAAGGCCGTGATCACCAGCTATGAGCACCTCTGTGCGGCGTTAGCGGGCCGCGCCGGTACTCATATAGTCCCGGACTCGCAGCACGGGGAATCTCAATCCATCCTCGCTGAAGAATTGCCCGTGGGAGGACGCTAATGCCCGACCTGACGCTGGCCAACGAAAAAGCCCTCTCCCTTAATCCGAACGATGGTGTCCGGTCCGAGCGCGTGAAATTGAGACACGTCGTCGAGTCGCAGCAGTTCACGGTTCCTCTTCTTATGGAACTCTTCGCCCGCTCCCGCGGTATGGAAAGAGTTGTCGCCCGTGGAGGCTCACTCGACTATCAAAACCGCATCATGGCGACGCTGTTCTATCAGCCGTCCACCCGGACGCGATTTTCCTTCGAAGCGGCCATGCATCGCCTGGGCGGTAGCGTGCTTTCCACCGAGCACGCGCGCGCCTTTTCTTCAGAGATCGAAGGCGAGCAGGTGGAAGACTCCATCCGCATCATCGGCAGCTACTCTGACGTTATCGTCATCCGCCATCATGAGGCCGGTGGCGCCAGTCGGGCAGCGCGTGTCTCTCCGGTTCCGGTCATCAACGCCGGAGACGGCGATGGCGGACAGCATCCCACCCAAGCCTTGCTTGATCTCTACACCATCTACCGCGAACGGTCCGCTGGACGGCTTGAGCATTGCCTTCATCGGCGAACTGGACAAGGGCCGGACAGCACGCTCGCTGGCGTATCTGCTCGCCAAGTTCGAGCGCGTGCGAATCTTTTTCGTAGCGCCCGCCGAACTCCAGATGCGGCCCGACATCCTGGAATATCTCGACGAGCACAACGTGCACTATGACCTGGAATCAGACGTGGACCGGGTCATTCGCGAAGTAGATGTCGTCTACCAGACGCGGATCAGGCCGGACCGGCTCGCGGATATCAATGGGCTGAAGCGATATGCGATCGACTCGGCAGTCTTGCAGAAGATGAAGTCAGACGCCATGATCCTCCACCCGTTGCCACGAACGGTGGAGCTTGACAAGACCGTGGATGACGATCCCCGAGCGCTCTACTTCCGCCAGGCGGTCAACGGCCTTTACGTTCGCATGGCGCTGTTAACCATGTTGTTGGAGAAAGTGAGCGACTGACAAATATTCGAAAGGGCCCTATGTCCATTATTGAAGAGACGACTCGCACCCAGGAATTTGTTGATCTCGAAGACCAGTATGGCGCCCATAATTACCATCCCCTTGATGTTGTCATCGAGCGCGCCGAGGGCGTCTGGGTATATGACGTCGAAGGCAACCGTTATCTCGATTGCCTGGCGGCCTATTCGGCTGTCAATCAGGGGCACTGCCATCCCAAGATCCTCAAGACGCTCACCGAGCAGGCCCATCGAGTCACGCTTACATCGCGGGCATTCCGCAACGAGCAACTGCCTCTCCTCTACAAGGACCTTCACGAGCTCACGGGTTTTGACATGCGTTGCCCATGAACTCAGGCGCGGAGGCCGTCGAGACCGCCATCAAGACGGCGCGCAAATGGGGTTACAAGGTGAAAGGCATTCCGGAAGGGAAGGCGGAGATCATCGTTTGTGCGAACAACTTCCACGGGCGTACGGTCACGATTGTCAGTTTCTCCAGTGACGAGCAATATCGCGACGGGTTTGGACCCTTCACGCCAGGATTCAAAGTGATTCCGTTCGGCGACGCAGGCGCTCTGCGTGAAGCCATCACTCCCAATACGTGCGCTTTTCTGGTCGAGCCTATTCAGGGCGAGGCCGGCATCATCATTCCGCCAGCACGGTTATCTCCGGGAAGCCGCTGAGATTTGCCGCGAGAACCGGGTTCTTCTGATGACGGATGAAATCCAGTCGGGCCTGGGCCGTACTGGCAAGCTGTTCGCCTACATGCATGACGGAATCACGCCAGACGTCCTGATTGTGGGTAAAGCCCTCGCTGGCGGGTTCTATCCCGTCTCTGCGGTTCTCGCTTCGAAAGAGATCATGAGCGTGTTCCAGCCGGGTGACCACGGCAGCACTTTTGGCGGAAACCCGCTCGGCTGCGCGGTCGCCCGTACGGCGTTGCGGGTACTAGTCCAAGAGAAGATGGTCGAACGCTCTGCCGAACTGGGAACTTACTTCCTCGATCGCCTCAAGACACTTCGTAGTTCTGTGCTCCGCGAAGCTCGTGGCAAGGGTTTGTGGATCGGCATCGAACTGAACCGGCCGGCACGCCCATACTGCGAAGCCCTGAAACGCGAGGGAGTTCTGTGTAAGGAAACGCATGATCGCGTCATTCGTATCGCTCCCCCGCTCGTGATTACGCGCGAAGAGATCGATTGGGCGTTTGACCGCATCAGAGCTGTTGTCGAGCGGCACTGAGCATTCGCCGTCCATCTGGGAGCACACGGACCAAACGTTGCCGGGGCGGTTCAGTTCGTGGAATTCAACCTCACCCGCCTCGTATATTGAGAGCAGATGACCCGGCGCGTACTGCTTTGTCCACCCACATATTTCGAGGTCCGCGATGTCAAGAACCCTTATATGCAGGGGGCCGGGCCCGTTGATCGCAAGAATGCGCTTCGCCAGTGGGAAGATCTTCGGCACGCCTTGAAAGATGCAGGCGCACATGTGGAAACCATCCAGCCTGTGCCCGGTCTTGAAGACATGGTCTTCGCCGCGAACCCGGTTTTTGTCGGTCGCGACAAGAAAGGAAAATTCATTGTCCCAAGTGAAATGCGCTTCGTGTCGCGACAACGCGAAGTCCCGCACTATGTCGACTGGTTCCACAAGCGCGGCTACCGAGTCATCTATCTGGACCTGGTTGGCGAGTGCCTCGAGGGTCACGGCGACTTGCTCTGGCATCCTGATCATTCAAAGATATGGGCGGGGCACGGCATTCGCTCTACGCGTCGTGGCGTCGAGAAGTTTTCATCCGTTATGCAGGACCTCGGTTTCCCGGTCATTCCCCTGCAACTGGTTGATCCCCGCTGCTATCACCTTGACACCTGCTTCTGCCCGCTGAACAGCGATGCAGTCCTCATTCATGCTCACGCCTTCAGCCCGGATTCGTTCGCGACCATACGAGGAGGATGGAAGCGAGTCCATGAACTCGATCGTGATGAGGCTTATCAATTTGCTTGTAACGGTATCGTTATTAATGGAAGGTATATCACCTCTCATCTTACACCCAGCCTTCGGCAGGCTCTGCAAGCCGAGGGCCTGACACCGTGTACGGTGGACACGTCGGAGTTTGAGAAGTCCGGCGGCAGCGTCTTCTGCATGAAGTGCTTTTTCGATTAATCCTCCCCAAAAAAGCCGCAAATGGCGCCCCCAACTCCTAACTGCCCCCATCTTTCGACTGCCCAATCGCCAAGGCAATTGCCCTGTCAAAGGGATGCGGAGTAATATGCCAACCGAGCGACTTTGTGCCCCCGCTGCGCGTATTAGCGTTCACACGAATGGAAATGGCATTCGCCCTGATGCCACCGGTGCTTATTTATGTCGGAGTTCCGGCCCGCCTTCTCGAATCCGCAGCAAGAAGATGATTCCCTGTCTGGAGTTGTGGCTGGGCGGTTTGTAATTGGCGAACGCTTAGGCAAAGGCGGAATGGGCGAGGTCTACCGGGCTGAGGACCTGAAGCTCAAGCGAACGGTCGCGTTGAAGCGGCTTGCTCCCCAACTAAGATCTGATCCCATCTATCGCCGCCGCTTTCAGCAGGAGGCGGAACGGGCTTCGCGCTTCAGCGACTCCCACGTTGCATCGATCTTTGATGTTCTCGAAGACCATGGCGAAATGCTCTTCGTCATGGAGTATGTCGAAGGGCAGACTCTGCGCCGGCGCCTACGCGATCCCATGACCCTCGAGCAGTTCTTCGGAATCGCCAAGGAATGCGCCGAGGCTCTCATGGCTGCGCACGAGAGCAGCATCATCCATTGCGACATCAAGCCGGAAAATATCATGCTGGCCACCAATGGCCGAGTGAAGATTCTCGACTTTGGTGTGGCCAAACACCTGCCGCGTAGCGACCAGAGCTCCACCGTCGATCGCACTGGCGGCATGGGCGGAACGCCCGCCTACATGTCGCCTGAAGTGCTGCTGGAAAGGGTTCCGGACGCGCGAGCTGACATCTTCTCCCTGGGTATGGTTTTTTACGAAGCCTTGACCGGCCATCACCCTTCATGGCAGGCAGCTTCGTTGCCACCAGTGATCGCATCAGGAACGAGACGCCTACGCCAATTCGGATCTTTAATGCCAAAGTGCCCGATCAGCTGGAGGCGTTGGTCAACAAGGCGATGGCCAAGGACCCAGCCAAGCGCTACCAGAGCGCCCATGAGTTGCTCGATGAGTTGCGTGCTGTGGAAACTGGCATCACCCCTGCCCGACGATTGCGTCTGCTGCCTTCACGGCTGACAGAGGAACGGAAGGTGGTTTCTTCGAAAAAAGGCTTGGCGGCGGCGATCATTGCTCTCGTCCTCCTGATTGCCGGCCTGCTCTGGCGTGGAGAAATCAAGCGCTGGCTCAGCTTCGGCAGACCGGGAGCGATCCACCTCGCTGTTTTGCCATTTATCTCAACTGGCAATGATCCCAGCACCAAGGCTTTTTGCGATGGCCTGACCGAAACTCTGGCCGCCAAGCTCACTCAGCTCTCGGGCAACTATCCCTTGCAAGTTGTGCCAACGAGCGAGGTTCGAGCCGAAGGTGTCACCAACGTCGAACAGGCCAAGAAAGACTTCGGCGTGAACTACGTTCTGGAGGGAAGCTTGCACGCTTCCGGAGATCAGGTGCGAGTCACCTACAGCCTGGTGGATGCGAACGTGAGGACGCAGGTACACGCCGGCAGCATCGACGGCAGCGCGGCCGACGCCTTTGGAGTGGAAGATCGTGTGGTCGACGGAGTTCTGGAACTGCTTGGTCTCGAAATTCAGACCAACGATCGCGTCGTGCTGGCGGCACACGGCACCAACAATCCGTCAGCCTACGATCAATATCTGCGTGGCCGGGGCTATCTGCTCGAATATCACAAGGCGGAGAATATCGACAATGCCATCGCCTCGTTTAATCGCGCCCTGAGTTCCGATCCGAAGTATGCGCAGGCGTATGCCGGATTGGGCCAGGCATACTGGAGGGGATACCAGGAAGGACTGCATGGTAGTGACTGGGTGGGTAAGGCGAGCACGGCGTGTCAGCAGGCTGTCGCCGACGACCTCAAGTCCGCTGAAGGTTTCGCATGCCTGGGTACGATCTATAGCGGAACCGGCGAATACGAGAAAGCTGCATCGCAGTTTCAAAAAGCCACTACCCTGGACCCCACCAACGACGAGGCCTTCCGTGGCTTAGCAAAGGCAGAGCAAAAACTCAACCATCCCGCTGAGGCAGAGGCGACCTACAAGCGCGCCATTGCCCTCCGTCCTCAGTATTGGGCCGGATATAGCTGGCTCGGAGCCTTCTACTTCCGTCAAGGACGCTACGACGACGCTGTGAAAATGTTTAAGGAAGTCATTAGCCTCTCACCGGACAACTTTCGCGGTTACTCCGATCTCGGTGCGCTGTATGTAGTTCAGGCGCGCTATTCCGATGCAATAGGTGTTCTCGATAAGTCGATCGTCATACGCCCAACTGTGGATGCGTATATCAATTTAGGCACGGCTTATTTCTATCTGCGCAAGTTCGATGCGGCTGCTCACAATTACGAGCAGGGACTTAACCTGGATAAAACCAGCTATCTGGTTTGGGGCAATCTTGGTGATGCGTACTATTGGGCACCTGCAAAGCGACAACAGGCAGCGGCGGCGTATCGTGAAGGGCTGCGGTTGACTGACGAGGCCCTCAAGGTCAACCCGAAAGAAGGCACCACCCTCGCCTACCGTGCGAATTATCTGGCGATGCTCAATCAGCGGGACGCCGCCATCGCATCAATCGAGAAAGCGGTAGTTCTTTCCCCGAAGGACCCCGACGTACGCTTTCGCGGCGCGCTCGTCTATAACCATTTTGGGGATACCGATCAGACGTTGCAGTGGTTAGGTCAAGCGCTTTCGGAGGGTGCTTCGGTTGCCTCGATTCGGGACACTCCAGACTTCGATCACCTTCAAAGTGATCCGAGGTTGAAAAGCTTGGAGGCTGGAAGAAACTGATCGGACAACGGTTTCTGGCTGTTAAATACACTTAAAGGAGACAAGGATGGACGAGATCAAAGGAGTTCTCAATGACATGGTGGAATTTCCCCACCGCAGGCGGATGCGTGACCCAGAGAGTCTGCCCGTGCATCTTCGCCAGGATGGCGACGTGGACAATGAAGTAGTCAATCTCAGCCGATCTGTCGGCGATGAGATTGTTTGGATTTCCTCAGGCGACCACTTCAGTGTCTACTTTCCAGTAACTCCCTTTACTTCACCAAGCACATCACAAACTTTTGACGTTCCGGCTGGTGGCTCGGTGAGTTCAGGGAAGCCGCGCCCCGATGCACCGATTGCACACTACCAGTACTTCGTCACAAACTTGGCGCTGGCAAAGAGTGCAGATCCTGGAGTTTCGGTTAAAGAGTGATGGCTCGGGGGCGTTAGCGGAAGAGAATAAGAGGGGGATTCTCTTTTGTTAACTGAGGGTATGTATTGATCACTCTGCGGGCGCGAACACTCGCCCTCGGCAACTGGCGCAAAGTTCGGTGCTCTTGAGGTCGATCCACTCCACCGCGTGCGACGGAGCCATAACGCACTGGTAGTCGTCGCAGTGTGTCAGATTCAGCGTGTGTCCAATCTCGTGGACTGCCTCTTTTAAGAGCCGTTCGCGGAAGATATTCCCGTCCCCAGGCAGTCCGTAAAACTCCTGTGTCAGCCGATGAGCTGACACTACGGCGCACGGTCCACCCATTTGCGCTTCGCCAAAAACAAACGTGAGAATCGGGATATAGAGATCCACTCTCGCGACTCCCAGCATCCGCCAGGAATTTCCGTTCAAGTAGCTCTGCATGCGATGAAGGATTTCGGAGGAATGGTATTGCTGCCGCTCGCCGTGGAAGGCGGGCTCCGGATCGAGCTTAAGACGCAGGATCTCGCAAGGCAGCTGAAACACATCCGCGAGTCCAGGCGCCAGGTCCCGCAGTAGCCCGTCGTTGAGTTGCCCGATCGGAAGCAGTTGCAACGCTTTCATCGCGTTTCAAGGACAGGCCTGCTCCAGCCATACTTCTTCAACTTATGGTGCAGTGTGACCCGGTCGATATCAAGAATCTCGGAGGCTCGGGTCTGATTCCAGCCACATTGTTCCAGCACACGCAGAATGTGGGCCTTTTCGATCTCCTCCAGGCTCTTGGACGCTCCGTTCGGCGAGGTGGTCTTGAAGGCAAAGTCCTGTTCGCGCAGTTCAGGCTCCTGGGCTACCACCATGGCCCGTTCGACTGCGTTCTCCAGTTCGCGCACATTCCCGCTCCACTGCTGCTGCTGTAGCAGGTTCATTGCCGCCGGGGCCACACGATTAATCTTCCTGTTCATCTGCAGTGCAAACTTGCGCACGAAGTGGTCGACCAGCAAGGGGATGTCGTCACGGCGCTCGCGCAAAGGCGGCAGCTCGATGTGGAACACGTTCAGGCGATAGAAAAGATCGGGCCGGAATTTTCCTTCCTCAATCAGTTGCTCCAGGTTCTTATTGGTCGCGGCGACGCAGCGAAAGTCCACCTTGATCGGCTGGTTGCTTCCGACGCGCACAATCTCGTGTTCCTGCAGGACGCGCAAGAGGTCGGTCTGGGTCTTCAAACTGATGTCGCCGATCTCATCGAGAAACACGGTGCCACCTTCGGCGATCTCAAACTTTCCTTTCTTGCGATATTGGGCCCCGGTAAAGGCTCCTTTCTCGTGCCCGAATAGCTCGCTCTCCAATAATGTCTCGGTGAGGGCGCCGCAGTGGATCACGACCAGAGGATGAAATCGCCGGTTGCTGGCATGATGAATGGCGCGTGCCACCAATTCCTTGCCGGTTCCACTCTCGCCGGTAATGAGCACGGTAGCGTCGGTGGGGCCGACCGTTTCGATCGCGTCAAAGACCTTCCGCATGGCGGCACTTTGTCCGGCCATTTCTTCCGGCCGGGCAGCTTCCGCCACAGTTTCGCGCAGGCGGACGTTCTCCCGCTGGGTCAGCTTGTGCTCCAGGGCCTTCTTCACCAGGTGTGCGATCTCGTCCGGGTCCAGCGGCTTGGTGACGTAGTCATAAGCGCCATTCTTCAGTGCTGTGACGGCCGTTTCCACTGAGGCATATCCGGTCATCATGATGACGATCAGATTGGGATCGATCTCGTGCATGCGGCGCTGCAGTTCGATGCCGTCGGTGCCGCGCATCTTGATGTCGACCAGGGCAATATCCCACTGCTGTTCCGCCAGACCGGTTAAGGCATCGCTGGCGTTTTCCGCCGTGGTGACCTGATACCCTTCTTCGCGAAACCACTTTCCCAGCGAATCGCGTACGCTGAGTTCGTCGTCCACGATCAGCATCTTCGCCTGAGTAGTCAATTCAATCACCTCGCTTTTGAGCGGCGGGCCGTGCTTCGACCGCGGCCACACGCTCATCTTTTTCCTGAAGAGGCAGTCGGATGAAAAAAGTTGTGCCCTTACCCGGTTCGGACTCAACCGCAATACTTCCGTGATGCCTCTCGACAATGCTGCGGCTGACGGCGAGCCCGAGTCCGACGCCTTTGCCGCTTTCTTTCGTCGTGAGGAAAGGTTCGAACATGTGTGGGAGTATTTCTGGGGGAATACCGCAACCGTCATCGCGCACTTCGATCTCAAGCGCGTTGCCCGCCGGAGTCACCCGGGTCTGCAGCCAGAGGTTTCCGCCGCGGGGCATCGCGTCGATGGCGTTCATCACAAGTGCCAGGAGTACCTGCTCGATCTGAGAAGGATCGCATTGCACTCGCGGCAAGCCCTCCCCTAGATCGAGGTGTAACTGAATACCGGTGTGCTCCATCTGGGGCCGAACCAACATCAGGCAGCGTTCCACCCCGACGTTAAGGTCGGTGGACTCGACGTGCATGGGGGCAGTGCGGGAGAAGGTCAGCAGATGTTTCACCAGGTCTCCGCAGCGCCGGCTTTCGTTTGCGATCAGATCGAGGCACTGGAGAGCCTCCTGCTTCTTTTCGCCGCTGGCCTGATCGCGCTCCAGCCATTTATGTAGAAGTTTTGAGTAGGTGAGAATTCCCGACAGCGGGTTATTGATCTCGTGGGCCAGTACCGCGGCCATCTTTCCCACCGAGGCCATTTTCTCCACATGCAGCACTTCGTCCAGGGTGCGCTTCAGTTCCCGGGTTTTCTGATCCACACGCTCTTCCAAAGTCCTCGCCCAGGCGACGATTTCTTCGTTGGCCGAGCGCAATTGCAGGCTCATGCTGTTAAACGACTCGGAAACGTTGCCGAGTTCGTCCTGCGAGTGGATTTCGATCTGGTAACCCAGGTCGCCCTTGGATAGGCGCTCAGTCCCGGCCCTAAGCTCCTTCAGCGGTTTGTTAACTACCCGGCGAACGAAAATCCAACTAAGGAGCGCGATCGCGAGCATTGCAACCACGTCGTACAACAACATCAACCAGGTTCCCTGCGCGAGCTGCCGGTCCGCGCGTGCGAGAGAAATGTTCGTGTCGAGCACGCCAAGGATTTGCTGGCTGGATGGATGAGCATGGCACGCGGCATTCGCGCAAGTCGGCTGGTTTTCTATAGGCGTGATGACCCCCAGAACCCGATCTCCATTGGAGGCGCGGTAAAAGCGAAACCGGTCAGGACGGTTCAGCTTTGCCAGCGGTTGGGACTGCGCATGACAGCCGTAGCAGGCTTCGGCCGCCTTATCGACAACGTGACTGACCTCCGCAGGGTTACTCGAATATCCAATTCGACCTTCCTGGTCAAAGATGCGCACTCTCACCATGCCCGGCTCATCGGCCATGGTGCCAATGGCGTGGTAGAGCCCTTCCCGGTCATTGCGCAGCATGTAGTAGGTGGTACTGCGCTTGATGACGTCGCTTACCCGCTCGGCGCTGGTGAGTGCCGCCGCCTCAAGGTGCTTGCGATGCAGACGAATGTTCAGGTATCCCAGAAGCCCGAAGATCGCCAGCATGGTGACCAGCAGCAGCAGGGTGAGCTTGGCGCTGATGCTGCGCGTTAACCGCTCCCAGCGGCTCGGGACGATCCGGCTTGAATCAGTCTCCGGCATGGCTCAACACAGTTCTTCCCACCGGTTCCTCAATCTCTTGGACTGTTTGTGCACCTTCCGCAGCAGGGAAGATCGGCAAGTATTTCGTGGCCAGTCCAAACAGCGCGAACCCTGCGGCAATGATGGCGCCCGTGACCGCGACTTCAGTCCACTTCGGCACGTAGTGCATCCCGGCCGACGATTCCATCCCGGTAATGCTCACGTTCAGCCGGTTTGTCACAAAGCCAAGCACCACCAGCACTGCCGCGACATATAGGCCACCCGCAGTTGCGCGAAGCCTGCGCGAGGCCAGCACAGCCAGCGGCGCGACCAAGCTCAACGTGATCTCGAGCCAGAAAAGATACATCTCATACCCCGGCCGGAACGCGAGCTTGAGTGCTCCCCGGTGCAGCAGATCCTCGAAGCGAAGAATCCCATAGACACACAGAACAACTACCAGCACTCGCCCCAGCTCCTGCAGGATCGGGAGTTCGAGCTGGCGTCCAAAGTGTTTGGCGCTCATCGACGATTCAAAAATCGTCATGGCAAGTCCCACGGCGATCGCCGAAATAAAGAAGAAGACCGGGAGGAGCGGGGTGTACCAGAACGGATGAAGCTTCTCCGGCATGATGAGGTACAACGTGCCTAATGACGACTGGTGCAGCGTAGAGAGAATTACTCCGCCGATCACCAGCGGTACCAGCAGCCCGCGGATAATCTTCAACGGCTTCTGCAGATTGAACCGCTCCAGCACGATCGGCGCGAACTCCAGCGACAGAACCGTGGTGTAAAGCATCACGCAGTACGCGACCTCAAACATCACCGAATGCGGGTTGCGCATGATCAACGGATGCCAGATGTTGTAAGGCTTTCCCAGGTCAAACATCAGGGCTACGCATACCAGGACATAGCCCAGGAACGCCGTGAGAATCGTGGGTCGAACGATTGCATGCAGCCGCTTAATGTTGAAGATGTGCACCGCCGCCGTCAGCGTGAACCCGCCCGCGGCCAGCATCACGCCGCAGAGAACGTCAAAGCCAATCCAGATGCCCCAGGGGAATTGGTCGTTCAGGTTAGTCGAACGGCCTAAGCCCTGGGTAAAGCGGACAACTGTCGCATAGAGGCCGGCGGCCATCAGGGCCAGGAACACCAGTTTCCAGAAAGGAAATTTGACCTTCATCGGGTCTGTCCTTTTCGAACGTCAGGCGCAGCCTTCACTTCCATGGCCTCGGCGACCGCAACCTCTTCGCGGCGGTGTGTAATCCACCAGACGCCGCCCAGCAACATTCCTCCGAGGGGAACGAAGTCAGGAATCCGCGACAGTACGCGGTAGGTCAGCATGGGCAAGGGATCCTGTGACAGGTCGGGCCGATACCCGAACTCCTCAAACGGCACACTGGAAAGCAGCAGGACGGATGTCCCTCCGACCTCGCTCAAGCCGTAGATGTGATTGACATACTTTCCTGGATTGTCGCGAATGCGCTGCTGAGCTTCCTGAATCAGGTCGTCACGTTCCCCGAACTTCGTGGCGCCCGTGGGGCAAGCCTCCGCGCACGCAGTTTGCTGCCCGGCTAGTACACGGTCAGCGCACATGGTGCACTTTTGGACGCGTGGCAGCAGTTTGTTCCACTCGTACTTCGGCACCCCAAACGGACAGGCGACCATGCAGTAGCGGCAGCCCATACAACGGCTTTCTTCATAAATCACTGGGCCAGCGGACGTCTTCCGCAGTGCCCCAACTGGACAGACCGAAGCACATGCTGGATCGGAACAGTTCATGCAGAGTTTCCGCATGAACTTCTCACCCTTGGTCAGGACCACCGTGAATTTGTGCTCCGATTGGGTCTGTTCCGCAGCAACCGTTTCGTCGTAGCGGAGCTTGTTCTTCTCCGCGCAAGCCTGTTCACACTGTTTGCAGCCAATACAGACTGTTGCGTCGTATAACAGTGCCTTGCTCATGAACACCTCTCCTGGCAGATCCAGGGCACGGATTCCGACGCCGGATCATCAAAGATAGGAACGAAGACTATTGGGGAGAGGCGTCGGCCAGCCTGCAGTGGGCAATTATGGGTTCCGTTGCTAACAAGAGCCCGGGTCTTGCGGGATTGTCTCCTCAGACCCGGGCACGCAGTTCCGGAAGCGGCGTGCGAGGCCAACAGGGGTTCGCCGCGACTTGACCATCTTCGAGTTTCGTCGTCGCACCGCGATCCACCAGACGATGGCAAGTGGCACCTCCGCTTCCTTCCGGCAGCACCGGAAAGGTTTGTCGCAGTGCTGCCCTTGCGTAAAGCAGACCGGCAGAAGCTACTTTTTCTGCAGATCGCGGACGTAGCCAATAACCATCTTGATCTGGTCCGGAGCCAATCCCTTCTGCGAGAATGCATGTCCGGGTTTCTTAGTCTTCCCGCCGTTGGCAACCGCGTCGTTCAAGTCCTCGTCCGACAGCTTCTTAGCCTCGTCGGAAACCAGACTTGGGATCTTTGCTGCCGGTTTGCCACCTGCATCGACTCCGTGGCAAGCCGCGCACTTTGTCTTGTAGAGGGTTGCACCGTCGTCGGCTGCCCAGGACAAGTTCGGGATCAGGACGAATAAGGCCACCGCGATCGTCAGCACTAACATTGCGAGCTTCGTCGTCTTCATAATGGCTTTTTCTCTCTTTCCTAATTTGTCAACCTGATGAAGGCAGTGGCCGTTTTCACGGTATTTCTGGTTCGCTGTTGCGAAAATGACCACTTGATAAGATCTCGTGAAAACCCGCTGTAGTGAATCTCAGCAGGTTTCGCGTTATCTGTTGCAAGTTTCAGCTTCTGTAGGAAGTTGTGCTGTGACCCGAGTCACCTCGGACCGTGACCCACGTCTTATGGACGACCAGTGCCAGAGCCTTGTGAATAGGGGAGTTAGGGCTATCACGCCCAGAGGTTGCGCGAATCGGAGGAGTTGGGACGGTAAGTCAGGGGATAAAGATTATGGAGCAACGAGCTAGGAGTGTGCCACCTAAGAAGGATTAAGTTGGACATGTGGCGCGGATCTGGGACTAGTGAATCATCCAGCCCGTCCCGGCAACTATCAGGCCTACGACTCCGAGCACCAATCCCGCGCGCCAGAAAATTCGCCTTCCGGTCAGCAGGGTAATGGAAGTAATGACGAGCGCCACTTCGAGGAAGACCTCACCCAAGTCATATCGATCGCCACGCCTCCTTTCGCTTGTAACTTCCTGTTCCAGTTTGCGAGCTTCTGCTTCGATTTCCTTCTGCTCATCGCGATAACGGTCCGCTTCTTGCGAATACTTCTCCCGTAATCGGTTGAGCTGGTCAGCATCCTTGGCTGGCGTGATAGCCGTAAGATCTGCGAACAGCTCGTCATTGTGTCGGCGGATATTCTTGGCCTGGTAGTAAGCCCACTGATCGGAAGCCTTGTTCTGCAGCAGGACCTCTTCGGTGTGTGCCCGGTGCCCCAATAGGGAAACCACCGCAACCAGAACAGCCAGGATGGCCATGGTCACCGAGACCGGCGCTATGGTCGGATCATGCTTGGCATGTTCGGCGTGCTCCTGAAGTTCCTGGAGCTCTTCTGAACTCATTGTAGCCTCTCAATTTGTACTGTCGAGCAACCTGGTTGAAGGGCGCACTGTCAGCCGACCATCTATTCTCCCATAACTTTCACGATCAGCCGTTTATCGCGCCGGCCGTCGAACTCTGCGTAGAAAATGCGTTGCCAGGGACCCAGATCCAGCTTGCCCGAGGTTACAGGCACAATCACCTCATGGTGCACAAGCAGGGACTTCAGGTGAGAGTCGCCATTGTCTTCGCCCGTTTCGTGATGCCGGTAATCTTTCCGGAATGGCGCCAGTGTTTCCAGCCAGGTATCGATGTCTTGAATCAGCCCGCTTTCGTTGTCATTCACGTAGACTCCAGCGGTAATGTGCATCGCCGAAACCAGCACCATTCCTTCGCGAATGCCGCTTTTCTTAAGTACGGTTTCGACTTGCGGTGTGATGTGAATGTACTCGCGGTGCTTCTTGGTATGAAACGTGAGGTACTCAGTATGGAACTTCAAAGGCTTACTCCTGCGGAATTTAGGTGATCGGCACACCAGTTTCGCAGATAATGCCGTGGAAATCAGCTTGGGGACGCTATTGGACCCTGCCCAGAACGAACTTCTAGAAATTCGAAAGCTCATCAGCGAATTAACCGGCCGAGTGTACCGGATCGAACGCTCCCTCGGCATCGAAAAGGCGCCCGCGGAAAAGGCCACTACCACTGCTCCGCCGTTTGAGCCTTCAACACCTCTCCCGGCCAAGCCACCGGGGGCTCCCATCGCCGTTCCCACAATCCCGCCACGTCCACCTGCCTCGGTTGCGAAGGAACGTGAGGCCAATCTGGAATCGCGCATCGGGTCGCATTGGCTCAACCGCATTGGCATCACGGCTGTCTTCATCGGTGTTTCCTACTTCCTTAAGTTCGCATTCGACAACAATTGGATCGGGCCGGCAGGCCGCGTGAGCATCGGCTTGCTTGCCGGCATTGCGGTTGTCGTTTGGAGTGAACAATTTCGCCGCCGCGGATATCAACTCTTTTCCTACTCCCTGAAGGCCGTAGGGATCGGAGTTCTCTACCTTTCCCTCTGGGCAGCATTTCAGGTGTACAGCCTGGTGCCCAGTGCTGTGGCGTTCATCGCCATGTTTCTGGTGACACTGTCCACGGCTGCGATGGCCATTGCGCAAGATGCCGAAATCCTTGCTGCCTTTGCTCTCGCCGGCGGTTTTACCACGCCGTTGCTGCTTTCGACCGGACAAAATCGCGAGCTGCAGCTATTCGCCTATCTCGCCGTACTGGATTTGGCAACACTGCTCCTGGTCGCGCTGAAACCCTGGCGCCGTTTGCTGCTGTTGAGCTACATCGGAACCTTGACGCTGTTCATCGGCTGGTATTCAACGTTCTACAGTCGGCCTCAACTCGGCTTGACGATGGCTTTCGCCACGTTCTTCTTTGCTATTTTTGCTGTGGCTCCGTTGGTGGCGCGGCAGCCGGAGTCCGAGTTCCCGCTTTTTTCGGCTCTCCCGTTCTACCTGGCTTTCTTCAACGCGGTCGTCTATTTCCTTCAGGTCTACGGGATGTACCAGGAAATCAGCAAGCCCAGCACTGCGTGGTTTGCACTGGCTCTGGCTGCTGTGTATGTCTTTCTGAGTCGCCAGGCGGGGAGTAAGCACGCTCACGCCAGCGCTCTCAGCCAGTTGCACTTTTTGCATCTGGCCCTGGCCATCGGCTTCATCACGATCGCGATCCCGCTCCGCCTCGACGGCCACTGGATCACAATCGGCTGGATGGTCGAAGCCGGTGTTCTCCTGTGGCTGGCGGATCGCATTCGCTCCGACTTCCTCAATGCATTCGCGGTCACCGCACTGGTGCTCGGAGTGGTGCGGCTTGTGGCTATCGACGATTTCGCTCCCTCGAGTCCGATCTTCAACGCACGAATGGCCACCTATGCTGTGGCGATCATAGTGCTCGCCGCGGTGGCATGGTACGGATCAAAGCGGAGTGATGAAACTGGAAAGATGGGGAGCGCCGCGGCGATCGTAGCTTTGAACCTTCTCGCGCTTGTAGCTTTCAGCCATGAAATCTCGGACTACTACAACCGGCAGATGAGAGATCTCGTCACACCGGGGCGCTGGAACCTGAGAGCGTCCGCAGAGGCCCATCGCCTAAGAATCGCGGAGGATTTCAGCTACTCGGCGCTGTGGATGGCATACGGAGCCATGCTGATGGTCGTGGGCTTCTGGCGCCGTTCGGCGTTTGTGCGCTGGCTGGCGCTCTTCCTCATTGCCGCTACCACTGTAAAGGTGTTCGTCTACGATGTCTCGCAGCTCGATCGCGCCTACCGGATCGTGAGTTTCATAGTGCTAGGCGTCCTCCTGCTCAGCATTTCATTCGTATATCAGCGAGATTGGCTGCAGCTCAGTGGCCGTAAGAGCTCGCCCGGCGGAGAGTCACCTCAAGCATGAAGCTCACTCTCAGAAGCCTCCTCGTGTTAATGGCATTTGCCCCATCTGCCCAGGAATCGACGTCGGAATATTTCAGCAACCTGAGGCAGGTCAGCGTCTCAGCAGCTGACCGTCAAAACTACATCGTGGTCGATGCCGACATCTGGAACCACGCCCGCCCTGACTTGGCCGACCTCCGCCTTTATGACGATGAAACTCAGGTGCCCTACGAACTGAAGCAGCAGGCGGGTGGAGTTTCCAGCGAGGAACGCCAGGCTCGTATTCTCAACCTTGGTACGAAGCATGGGCTCACGGAATTCGATTTGGACGTGGGTGACATCCAGGAATACGACCGGGTGCGCCTGCATCTGGACGCCAAGAACTTCATTGTTAAAGCATCCACCGAGGGCACGAACGCTCTCGATCAGTCCCCGGGCACGAAGTTAGGGACCTCCACCCTTTACGATTTCTCCCAGGAGAAGTTAGGTTCGAGCACGACGCTGAAGTTTCCGCCTTCGAGCTTTCGCTACCTGCACGTGAGTTTTTCTTCCGGGTTAGTTCCTGCGCAAGTGACCGCCGCATACGTTTACCGTGCTCAGGAGAAGGTCGCCGCGTGGACGTCCGTGAGGGGCTGCAATGTGACTGGCCAGAGCAACAGGCACACAGAAATTGGGTGCGAGGTACCTACCAAGGTTCCGGTCGAGCGCATCCTGTTCGAAGTTGCCGGCAGCCAAATCAATTTTCGTCGAGGTGTGAGTGTCTCGGATAGCGAGAACAGGCAGATTGCCAGCGGTGACATCAGCCGCATCAAGATCAATCGCGCCGGGACCAGCGTGATCTCTGAAGAGCTGACCGTCAATGTGCCAGGCGCACACACGAGCCGCGTCACCGCGACCATCGACAACGGCGACGATCCTCCTCTGCAATTTGATCAGGTCCTACCACAGGCGCTGGAGCGGCGGTTGTACTTCGAACCGCAGGGCAAGACCTCGTTCAAGCTCTATTACGGCGACGACAAGCTCACGGCTCCCGTGTATGACTATGCGAAGTTGTTCCGCGAAGATCCCGCGGCAGTCGCGGCTCAGTTGGGGCCCGAGACTCGCAACCCTTCCTACACTCCACGACCCGATGATCGCCCTTGGTCAGAGCGTCACAAGACGGTTCTCTGGATCGCGATGCTGTTGGCGATCGTCACTCTGACGGGTTTGGCCATCCAGGGCCTAAGGTCCGGTCCGCAACCGAACTGAGCTCCAAGCCTTGGACCCTGGGATTTGAGACGGCCGCCTGAAAATAAAAAGGGCAGCCTTATGGCTGCCTTTTGAAGCTCCGCCTCGTAATTTTTACCGCATCGACTCTTCGATTTCCGATAACCAGTCCGGACGTTTGAGCAATTCCCGGGGCTTTGGACCATCGGCTGCGCCCACGATGCCATCGCGCTCCATCAGGTCGATGAGGTGCGCGGCGCGTCCGTAGCCGATCCTTAACCGGCGCTGCAACAGGGAGGTCGAAGCCTTGCCGAACTCCAGCACCAGCCGTACGGCATCTTCGTACATCGGATCATGCTCGTCTTCGTCACCTTCCCCCGCGGCTCCCGGCTCGCCCGGTTCACGCTCGTCCTTCGGAGCTTCTAGGAATGCCTGTTGATATTCTGCCGTGCCTTGGGAACGCCAGAACTCCACCACCGCCGCGATCTCTTTTTCCGTGACGAACGGCGCGTGCAGCCGGTGTACGCGAGCCGATCCCGAGGGCAGGTAGAGCATGTCACCTTTGCCCAACAATGCCTCGGCGCCGTTGGCATCGAGAATCGTGCGCGAATCCACTTTCGTTGCGACCCGGAAAGAGACGCGCGCCGGGAAGTTCGCCTTGATCAGTCCCGTGATCACGTCCACCGAAGGCCGCTGCGTCGCGAGCACCAGGTGGATGCCGACAGCGCGTGCCATCTGCGCCAGACGGGTCACGGACTCTTCGACGTTGCCCGAATCGAGCATCATCAGGTCGGCCAACTCGTCGATGATGATCACGATGAAGGGAAGCGGTCGCTCTTCCGAACCCTCGCCGAACAGACTCGGCGTGCCATCGCCGTCGAAGAGCTTGTTATATTGCTCGATATTCCGGACGCCCTTTTCGGCCAGCAACTTCAGGCGCCGTTCCATTTCTCGCACGGCGTTGCGTAGGGCGTTCGCGGCCAGCTTGGGCTCGGTGATGATTGGTGTAAACAGGTGCGGTACGCCCTCGTAGTTGCCAAGCTCGAGCCGCTTGGGGTCTACCAGAATCAGGCGCACCTGATCGGGAGTCGACTTGTACAGAATCGACATGATCATCGCGTTGATGGCCACGCTCTTGCCGGCGCCGGTCGAACCGGCGATCAGCAGGTGCGGCATTCCCGCCAGGTCCGCGACCACGATCCGGCCGTTAATATCTTTGCCCATGGCCAGCGTGAGCTTCGATTTCGAACCCATGAATTCCTGGGCCTCGATGTTTTCCCGCAGCCAGATGATCTCGCGCTCGCGGTTAGGCACCTGAATGCCAACTGTCGACTTTCCCGCCATGCGCTCGATCAGAATGCTCTCCGCCTTCAGAGCCAGGCAGAGGTCGTCGGTCAGGTTCGTTATACGGCTGTATTTGATGCCCGCCTCGGGCTTGAATTCGAAGGTGGTGACCACCGGACCGGGATTGATCTGAGTGATCTGCCCATGAACTTCGAACTCGGCATACTTCTCGGTCAGCACCTGGGCCAGTAGCTTTAGCTCATCAGCGTCGATAGTCTGCTGCTCATCAGAACGGTGCAGCAAACTGCTGGGCGGAAGTTTGAAGCTGCCGGCGATGCGTGGAAGAGTTGTCTTCGCTTTCTGACCCGTATCCGCCCGCTGCGTGACTTCAGGGTCGGCCGGAACGGGAACGGGTTCCAGTGCACGGAGCACAGCAGGCTGAGGAGAGACTGCAGTTTGTGCGGGATCTTCCTCGTCCTCTGTTGTCATCCGCTCGATACCGGTCCGCACCGAAGCGGCAAAAGACGGCGCTGGCGGAGCCGCTGCTCGCGCCGGGAACATCTGCGTCGCTACCACCGGCTTTGCTGCGCGGCGCTTCTCCAGTTCCTTCTGCAGCTTGGTTTTGGCCCGTGCTTCCTGCCAGTCCTTCCACCGCTGCCAAAGGGCAATGGCAAAGGCGAATCGTGTAGGCACCCAAAGCTGCAACGAAGAGAAGGAAAATGCGGTCGAAAGATAGAGGGCAACGGCCAACACGCTTGCGCACACGATGTACGCGCCCGCAAGATTAAAGTAATGGATCAAGGCATCGCCCACCATTCGCCCTAACAATCCCTCCATCGGGATCACACCTTCCCAGCGAAGGTGTCCAGGCAACAGAGCCAGCAGGGCAGGAACGAAGATCACCAGCCAGATAGCGCCCAGGCTCTTCGCCACGGGGGACTGTATCTTCCTTGAGCGGAACCACCGCGCTCCAACCACGGCTGGGAACACCGGCAAGAGGAAAGCTGCCGATGCCGAAGCCTTGCAGCAGCAGGTCGGAGATGAACGCACCCACGATCCCGACCCAATTGCGCGCCGCGCGGGCGCCGGTCAAAACAGAGGCGCTGTTCAGCGACGGGTCGAGTGGGGAATAGGACGCAAGAGCAAGGAAAAGGAGGAGCGCGGAGACGCACAACAAGAATCCCACCAACTCATTGAGCCGGCGGTTGTTGGTCGGATTGAAAATACGCGAAACGGAAGTCATGAAGGCGTATTCAACATCTTAGGCAGGACGAGACGACACCCCACCGCGATGCCCGAGCACGCCAGAGCCAAACGATTATGCCAAGAACCACCGCTTCTCACAATGCAGCATTTCCGGGAGTATCGAGTTAGTCTCTGGGGCGAATACGGAGCAAAGAAAACAGGGATTTCTAATGAGACTTAGCTGTCCAAAACCGAAGCCCCTTTACCCTGCTAGGCGCGAGGCAAAAACCAGCACCAGCGTACCCACGATGAGCCGGTAGATAGCGAAGGGAACGAATCCGTGTTTTCGTACCCACGCCATGAACCATGCCACTGAGCCATAGGCCACGATGAAGGAGACAACGAACCCGATCGCCAGGACCACCCACCCATGCGAATCGATCGAGGAAGCTCCAATCGGGTTCGGGCTCCCGTGCCGTAAAGACTTGAGCAAGTCGTAGAGAGTCGCGACCACCATGGTCGGGATCGAGAGAAAGAACGAAAACTCCAGCGCCGATGCGCGTGACATACCCACAACCTGGCCGCCGGCGATGGTTGACATGGAACGCGAAGTCCCCGGAAACACCGCCGACAGAATCTGGCAAGCGCCAATCCAGACGGCCTGCCCAAGGCTCATGTCCTCCATGCGCCAGGTGTGTATACGGCTTCCCGCTGCACCTTGGCCAGCAGCTTCCCACTTGGCGTTCATGGCGTCGATAATCCACATCACGATTCCACCGATCAACAACGAACTACCCATGATGTACAGGCTCTCGAGGTGCTTGCCAATCACCTTCGTAAGCAAGAAGGCAGGAATCGCGGTGACGACGAAAGCTACAATCGTCAGTCCCAGCGGATGTGTCAGCGCCGTGCGATCGCCACGCTCACCCTGGGGGAACGTGGAAAGGAACTTCGCGATGCGCTCACGAAAATAGACCGGCAGGCAAAGGATGGCGCCCAGCTGAATCACGATGGTGTACATCTTCCAGTAGCCGCTGGTCAGACTGATGTGCAGGAGAGCCTCGGAAATCCGCAGATGGGCGGTCGAGCTGACCGGCAAAAACTCAGTAAGGCCCTCGACAATGCCCAGTAAAACTGACAGTAGATAGTCGTTCAATCTTCCTCCGGAAGGGGGAGTCCATTGAGTATCTCAGAAATTGGGCAGGCCGCGGCTAGTCAGCTTGATTCTTAGAAAAGGCGTGTTTATTCGATCGCATTTCCATAGCTGGGCACGTTCTGCTGTATCAGGAATGCTAACGCTGACGCTCGCGCCGCCCAATCCGTTTGCAGAAATTGCGTAATTATCTTTTGCGTCAGAGCCAGCGCCCTGCCCTTGGACTCTTCCGATTTCTTGGCGTTTTCTTCGGTCTTGTAGATCTCGATCAGGGCGGCACGCCGTGACGCTGCCTGGTAAAGCGCTTCGGCTGCCTTGGGTGATTGAGGATGCTCGGTGGCATACTTCTCGTAAATCTCCGCCTCTTTGTCTGGACACTTCGAAGATCCCTGCCAGTCGCCGCAAAGCTTGTTCTCGATCAAATTGAAGCTAGCCAGGTCCGCCCACTTCGTTCCCGGAAATTTCTTGATCACCAGCTTCATCCACTCCTCACCCATGCCCTGACGCAGGAACGCCTCTTTCTCTTTAGCTGATGGTCTGGAGTTCACATCCACTCTCTCGATTTGCCAGCGGATATCTGCAGCGCGGTACAGCGCCTCACCTGCGAGCGGAGAGGCGGGATATAGGTCATATACGCGATAGTAAAGCCGCATGGCGTCCTGAGCGGCGCCCCTGCGGCCACGCCGGCTGCTGGCCTGGTCCTCCGAATTCGCCGCTTCGCCAAAGACAATTCTGTCGCCATCCTGGGTCATAAGTCTCACCATACCCTTGGCCAGCATCCAACCCGTCACCGTGCGGTCCGGGATATCCTCTTCGTCTTCGCCGTTCTGCACCTGCGCTTTTCCCAGGGTTGCCTCTACGTGGACCCATTCCCGGCTCGTTTCCAAAATGATGAGTTCACGCCCGCGCTCGACTTCCGCCAACTTGGCCGAGCTCGAATCTGGAGACAGATAAAGGTTAGCCTCTCGCACGATCGTGGCGCGCTCGCCGATCGCGAAGGCTGCGCTAGCGCAGGTTAGTATGAACAATACCCAACTTAAACCGCGGAACCACTTCATGACCGATTGCACCCCTCATTCTTGCTTGTAATAACGCTACCGCTATCGCCGGATGTCTTCTAACATCTTCGGTTCGATATTTCCGCCGCTGATGACGGCTACATTGAACTTCGTGTTCGGCAGTTCGTCTCGGCGAAAGAGGAACCCTGCCACAGCAACTGCTCCGCTCGGCTCGGCCACAGTCTTGGGATCTCTAGCCAGCTCCCGCATCGCCGCTTTGATTTCATCCTCGGTCACTGTCACGATGTCATCGACAAATTTGCGAATGTGCTCGAAATTGATCGGGCCAATACTCTGAGTCCGTAAGCCATCGGCTAGGGTGGTCGAAACCTGGTCGGCAGGGAACTGGACGAGCTTTCCTGACCGCAGGCTGGCTTGCGCATCCGCCGCCAGTTCCGGCTCTACGCCAATCACCTTCGCAGAGGGCTTGCTCAGTTTGATCGCCGCCCCCACGCCGCTGATCATCCCTCCGCCGCCAACCGGCACCAGCACGGTTTCGACTTCGGGAAGATCCTCGAGTATCTCCAGCCCAATTGTCCCCTGGCCGGCGATGATCTTCTCATCGTTGTAAGGAGGCACGATCACGTATCCGTGTTTGGCTGCCAACTCCTCCGCCTTGAGTTGCCGCTCGGTGCTTCCGGGCCCCACCAGCACGATCTCCGCTCCGAGGTTTTTCGTAGCCTCCCGCTTGACCATCGGCGCATTGTTGGGCATCACAATGACTGCCTTGACGCCAAGCGCGCGCGCAGCATAAGCGACCCCCTGGCCATGGTTGCCGCTGGAATAGGAGATCACGCCGCAGCTCCGCGCTTCCTCGGCAGAGGCAGCGATCTTGTTATAAGCCCCTCGGAGTTTGAATGCGCCAATCGGCTGCAGGTTCTCCGGTTTCAGAAACAGCCGTCGCCCGTCTGCCGGCTGGTCCGCAGCGTGGAAGTGTTTTTCCAGAAGGGGCGTGCGGACCGCGATTCCTTCCAAACGAGCCCCTGCCTCTCGAAGGTCGTCGAGCGTAACGATAGTTGTCACTCCTGGTTGTAATCGGTTAGATGCGCGTACGGTCTTCGCCCGTGACTCAAATCTCCAGTATCACCGGCATGATCAGGGGTCTCTGCTGCGTCTGCCTGGAAATATAGCGCTTCAGATCGGCCCGTATCTTCTCTTTGATTACGCCGTAGTCGGCCTTTTCCTCGTCGCTGGAAGCATCGAGGGTCTGCATTACAATCTGCCGCGCGCCGTCCACGATACCGTTTTCTCCCGCCGAGAAGCCTCGCGTGACAATCTCGGGTGCAGTCTCGACGCGGCCGGTCAGCTTGTTGATGGCGATAATGGGCAGCACAATTCCGTCTTCGCTGATGTGCCGCCGGTCCTTGATGATCAGATCCTCGACCACGTCCGTACGCGAGCCGGAATCGATGCACACCCGCCCCACATTTACCCGGCCCGCCTTGCGGGCTCCCAGTTCGTCAATTTCCAGGATATCGCCGCTCTCGATCAGTATGACGTTGCCGATCGAGCCGTGCATCGACGCCGCCAGTTCTGCATGGAGCTTCAGCTGGCGGTATTCGCCGTGTATCGGAATGAAGTATTTCGGTTTCACCAGATTGATGACCAGCTTCAACTCTTCCTGGCTGGCATGTCCGCTCACATGGATCGGCGGCGATGAGCCGTCCTCGTAGATGACGTGAGCCTCGCGACGGAAAAGATGGTCGATCATCCGGTAAATTGCTTTTTCATTTCCGGGGATGATGCGCGAGGAAAGCACTACTGTATCGCCCTTCTCGATCTTGGCGTGCTTGTGGTTGTCGACGGCGGCTCGCGACAGCGCGGACATCGGCTCGCCCTGCGTTCCGCTGATCAGGACGCAGACCTTCTCCGGGGCAAAATTCTTCATCTCGCCGGGATGGATGAGCAAGCCCTCGGGGATCTCGACATATCCAAGATCTTCGGCAATCTCCGCGGAACTGTTCATCGACCGTCCGATGAACGCGATTTTCCGTCCGTGCTGCCACGCCAGTTCGACGGCCAGCTTGATCCGGTGAATCGAAGACGAGAAGCATGAAATGAACAGCCGCCGCTCGGTGCGGGCGAAGACTTCATCAAATTTTCGCCTTACCGCTCGCTCACTGGGCGTGTAGCCCTTGCGCTCCACATTGGTCGAATCTTGAAAGAGCGCAAGCACGCCTTCTTTTCCGTATTCCGCGAACGAGTGCAGATCGAAAAGCCGGTTGTCGGTGGGCGTTGGATCAACTTTGAAGTCGCCGGTGTGGATGATCACGCCCAGCGGCGTATGTACGGCCAGTGCCACGCAATCGACCAAGCTATGCGTGACCTGGATAGGATGGATCGTGAAGGGGCCAATTCGGAAACGCTCGCCGGCCTTGATTTCACGCAGGTCGGCATCCTCGAACAGACCGTGCTCCTCCAGCTTGTCTTCTACGTAGGCGAGCGTGAACTCGGTACCCCACACCGGCACGTTAAGTTCGGAGAGTATCCAGGGCAGAGCGCCGATGTGGTCCTCGTGCCCGTGCGTGAGCACGATGGCGCGAACCTTGCTGCGATTCTCGGTCAGGTAGGAGATGTCGGGAACGACAATGTCGACGCCCAGCAGTTCGGCCTCGGGAAACATGAGGCCCGCGTCGATAACAATAATGTCGTCACCCCAGCGGACGGCCATGCAGTTCATTCCGAACTCGCCTAGCCCGCCTAGGGGCACTATATGCAGTTTTCCAGATGGCATTTTGAGGGTAACTTGATGCTAGCACAGCTGTGAGTACCTAGTGCCCAGTACCTAGTGTCTAGTTTTGATTTGCCAGTGTGGAGGAAGTATCGCTGCTTTCACCAGGTCTAGGTGCTGCGTACTCCGAAGCTCGGCTGCTTCCCTCACTCTGTTTCTCGCAAGCTGTGGGACATCACCGTCAAAGTTTGGTTATCGTTGTAGCGTTGTCATCCCGAAGCCCCGCGTTTTCTCCAGCGGGGCGAGGGATCTGGCGTGGAGTCTGGCAAATTGACCTACTACCAACGCCTCCCCTGACCTGGCTTATTCCTTTGCTCTGCGCTAAGGTTCTAGTAGATGCCCGATGAGGCCCGCAAAACCTGGCTTCGGCGCCGCGCAGAAGACGCCCTGCGCACGGGGCTGACTCACGCGTACGAAACGGTTCGGGTCCATCCTGACCGGTTTCTGTTACAGCTTCGCGCCGCCTACGGCCTGCCGATCACCACGTACCATGGGCTGTATTCCGTCGATCTGACCCAGCTTGAGGACGTCGCCGGCTCCATCGTTCGCAGTGGGATGAAGGTCGCCGCGGTTGAAGGTGCCGGATTCGGCCTGGGTGGGCTCGCCACGATAATTCCCGATCTCAGCATTCTTGCCGGCATCACCCTGCGCACCATTCAGAAGCTCAGCCTGCTTTACGGTTTTGAGTTCAATACGGACGACGAAATCGCCGAGCTCTGGATCGCCGCCGCCAGTGCCGCCGGGGTCGACATCAGCCGCGAGCTGCTCGAGAAGGAAGTCGTTAACCGGTTTGTGCCTCGCGTCATTCAGCGCATCGCCGTGCAGGCAAGCGGTGAAGTAGTCGAAAAGTGGGCTGGGCGGATGATCCCGATTGCCAGTTCGCTCATCGGTGCTGGACTCAACTACTATTTCGTGCGCGCCTGGGGAGAGCGCGGACGGAAGCACTTCCGGGCGAAGCATCTGCGCCTTCGGGAACGCATGTTGGCTGAGCAATCGGCGGTCCTGGGACAGCGAACGCTAACGTCCTGAGTTCAAGTTCGTGGGCAGCAGCAACTCGACGGCGATTTAGGGTTACCGCAGCAGATCTTCCAGTTCGATTCGTTGATCGGTCTTTTCATCCCGATATTTCACGATCACGGGTGTGTACAAGGACAGGTTCCACTCCGCCGCTTTTCCTTTGTGCACCGCCCGGGAACCCGGCACTACGACCGCGTTCTCCGGGACCTCAAGAGGCTTTTCGTCGGTTGCGCGGTAGACCTCGCCACGCACGATGTCGTACAGCGGAGTAGAGCGAGTCAGTATGGTTCCAGCACCCAGCACAGCGCGTGCGTGCACCAGCGTGCCTTCGTAGATCCCGCAATTACCCCCAACCAGCACATCGTCCTCAATCACCACCGGTGCCGCGTTGATCGGCTCGAGCACGCCTCCAATTTGCGCAGAGGCGCTCAGATGCACGCGCTTTCCAATCTGCGCGCACGACCCTACCAGCGCGTGCGAATCGACCATGGTGCCTTCGTCCACGTAGGCGCCCACGTTCACAAACATAGGTGGCATGCAAATAACCGAGGGCGCGACGTATGCTCCCAGCCGAACCGACGAGCCACCCGGCACCAGCCGCACGCGATCCGCCACGGAGAAGTGGCGGGCAGGGAAGGTGTCCTTGTCGACGAAGGAGAGCGCCGCGCCATCGCCCATCTCGCTCAGTTCGCCCAGGCGAAATCCCAGCAGAATGCCCCGTTTGACCCAGGTATTCACGACCCATTCGTCACCCTGCTTTTCGGCGGCGCGAATCTTCCCTTCAGTCAGCGCGTCGCGGAACTCGATGAAAATCCGGCGCGCCTCGGGATTTTTCTCCACCTCGCCGAGAGAGGCCAGGCGCTCAATGGCAGATTTCAAGGATTTCATGAGGTTGTTGCCGGTCGCTTAGATGCACTTGCACTCACTGCGAATCAGCACCCCAGGCATGGCGTGGGACGCTTCCCGGGCCTCCCCCAGAGTTGCGTAAGGCCCATGCCAGCGCGCGTGATTGCTGTCATGCCCCGCCGGCCGTCCCTTGCCGTGATTGCACTGGCCGCAACTGGAACGATGGACAACGACTTTGTGCGGCCCCGCCAGCCAATTTTCATACACGAAGAACTCAACGGTGTCAGACGCCGGACCTGCCGGCTTCGAAATCAGGCCAACTTCGGTGGCGATTTTCTGCAGCCGGGAGCGCGTGTCGCGGCGCATGGGAAGAAGAGGCAGACGATAGATCTCTTCCACCTTGCCCATCATGGCCAGAACGGCCTTGGCCGGCAGCGGGTTCGACTCGATGAAATTCGCCTGCATTAACGGCAGATATTTGCGGTGGATGCGGCGCGCGGTGTCCCAGTCGTTGTTCAGCGCCGCTCTTGTCATTTCCGCCATTTCACGTGGAATTTCATTCGATGCCACCGAAATGATTCCGACCCCGCCCAGCGCTATTACCGGAAGCGTGATGGCATCGTCGCCCGAGAAAACCAGGAAACGTTCGGGCACCGCATTGCACACTTCGGCAATCTGAGTCATATTGCCGCTGGCTTCTTTGACTCCTGCAATGTTCGGCACTTCGGCCAGCCGCGCCAGCGTTGCCGGCTCGATGTTTGCGCCGGTGCGCCCAGGCACGTTGTAAAGAATCAAGCGGCTTGTCGACCGCTTCCGCGATCGCCTTGAAATGCCGGTATTGCCCTTCTTGCGTGGGCTTGTTGTAGTAAGGAGACGCGGTCAGGATGGCATCTACCCCAGCATGGGATGCCACTTCTTTCGCTTTCTCGACCGCATCATGAGTCGAGTTTGAGGTCGCGCCGGCGAGAATACCTACCCGTCCCGCCACTACTTCTGCGGTGATATCGATCACCTCAGCCATTCGTCGTGCGAAAGGGTAGGAGTTTCGCCCGTAGTGCCGCAGGGAACCAGAAAATCGATCCCGGATTCCACCTGCCAGGCTACTAGATTTCGCAGAGCAGGTTCGTCGATCGAGCCGTCCTGATGAAACGGCGTGACTAAAGCGGTGCCGCATCCGCGCAGTTGCATGACAATAAGATAACCCTTATCAAGATTTCTTGGAAATGGCGACCGGCCAGGCTTATTGAGCCTCTTTATAGACGCCTATAGGTCTCGCCACACATCCTTGAACTCGAAGAATCCCTTCTTTCCCGCCATCCACTCCGCTGCCAGCACTGCGCCCTCGGCAAAGCCGCGACGCGACTGCGCATCATGGCAGATATATATGCGATCGGACGGCGAATCCAGAACCACCTCGTGCATTCCCACCACATCGCCTTCACGAAACGAGGTAATTTCCAGTTCCCTTCCACACGCTTCGCGGATGACTCTCTGAAGCACGACCGCCGTTCCCGAAGGCGCATCTTTCTTGTGTGCGTGGTGGCGTTCGAAGATCTGGCCGTGATAGCCGTGTTGAAGAGCCTGCGCCGTGGTCCTCGCGACCTCGAGGAAGAGGTTAACGCCCACAGAAAAGTTAGCGGCGAACAGAAGTCCAGTGCCACTCTGTTCTACCAGGGCGCGAATTTTGGGAATCTCACCGTACCATCCCGTCGTGCCGACCACAATGTTCCTGCCTGCATGCGCACAAGCTGTGACGTTCTCCAGGACGGCAGTGGGAGTCGTGAAGTCAATCACGACATCAACGTCACGGAGACTGTCCGCGGTCAGTGCGCGCCCGTTGGGATTCTCTGCGGCGCCCAGAACGCGCACGTGGTGTCTGCGCTCCCGGGCAACCTCTGCCACCAGCGATCCGGTCTTGCCGCGTCCAAGTATTAACAGGTGCATATCGCGACTCGAGTTTCTCGAACCGATCATCGAAGTTACAACCACGGCTCTACGCAAAGACCTCTGCATCCAAATCCGTGAAAAATGCTTCGTGCAATCGCCGCACCACCTGAGGGACATCTTCCTCTTCGATCACGAATGTCAGATTGATTTCCGAAGCTCCCTGCGAAATCATCCGTATATTTACGTCTCCCAAGCACGCCAAAGACCTTCCCGCGATACCGGGAATCTCGCGCAGGTTTTCGCCCACCAGGCACACGATCGCCTTGCGGCCTTCATATTTCACATCGGCCAGCTTCGCCAGGTCAGCCGCGAGCGCGGGAATCGACTCGTTGGAATCCACGGTGAGCGAAACGCTGACTTCTGAGGTGGAAACCACATCCACCGGAATCCGATGCCGATCGAAAGCCTCAAAAATGGATTTCAGGAATCCGTGCGCCATCAGCATGCGCGGAGCCGCTACATCCACGATCGTGATCCTCTTCTTTGCGGCGATGGCTTTGAAGATATTCCGGCAACGCGGCGCGCGTGCCGTGATCTTGGTGCCTTCGCATGTCGGGTTGCGCGAGTTCAAGATGTAGACCGGAATATTCTTCTGGATCGCGGGCAGAACGGTGGCGGGATGCAGCACCTTCGCTCCGAAATATGCCAACTCCGCGGCCTCTTCAAAGCTGATGACCTTGAATCCGTTTCGCCTCTGGACAGACATTCGGGTCCGTCGTCATCATGCCGTCCACGTCGGTCCAGATCTCGATCCGCTCCGCTCCCAACCCGGCGCCGACAATCGCGGCCGAAAAGTCGGATCCGCCACGCCCGATCGTGGTGGTGATTCCGCGCGTGTCGCGCCAATGAATCCGCCCATCACCGGAACCCTGCCGTCATCCAGCAGCGGCTTGAGTTTGAGCTTGCAACTTTTCATTTGTCTCGTCGAAGAGCGGGACCGCACGGGTGTAAGTATTGTCGGTGACGATGCATTGCCGCGAGTCCACCAGGGTTGCGCCTTAAGCCCCGTGCAGAGAACGCCGCTGTGACGATCCTGCTGGAAAGCAGTTCGCCAAACGCGGCAACATGATCAGTGGTTCGTGGCGTGAGTTCGCCGACCGCCGCGATGCCGCGAAGCAGTTCGTCCAGGGCATCGAAGTCGTCTTCCAGCTTGCTGTGAAACTGGGTGAAGAATGCCGTCCCGAGTAATTCGCCGGCTGTGTTGTAGTGGCGTTCGCGCAGTGACCTCGGAGAGCTGAAGTGCCGTATCGCGATCCCCGGAGCCAGCCGCACGTGCCATGGCGAGCAGCGCGTCCGTCACTTTGGCCATCGCGCTGACGACGACCACCGGTTTCAACGGCAATCGTGCTTTGACAATGCTCGCTGCGCGATCGATTGCCTTGGCGTCTTCCACCGAGGTCCCGCCGAATTTCATGACGATCATGGCGAGTCGTTCCCCGGCCTTAGCCTGCCGTGCCTGCGCTGACTCTCGGTCCTAAAGCTGCGAGGCCAATCAATCAAGATACCCCTTCGCTTTGAGCAGTTCACCATTCAGAAGGGCAGCGCCTGCCGCTCCACGGATCGTATTGTGCGAAAGAACCGTGAACTTCCAATCCAGAACACCGCATGGACTGAGGCGCCCCACGCGGTCGACATGCCTGCACCTGAGTCAACGTCAAACCGCGGCTGGGGGCGGTCTGGTGCGTCCATATAAATGACCGGCTTCCTCGGCGCGCTGGGTAGATTGAGTGTCTGCGGCTCTGTTCGAAAACTCGTTCCAGGCCGCGATGATCTCCTCGGGCTGTTGCCTTCTTTTTGAGCTTTACCGAAACCGATTCCGTGTGTCCGTCCTCCACCGCGACTCGATTGCACTGTGCGCTCATCGCAAAAGTGGCAGGCCTGATCCCAGCGCCATTGAGCCTTCCCAGCAGTTTCAGCGTCTCCTCCTCCATCTTCTCTTCTTCTTTGGCGATGTACGGGATCACGTTGCCGAGAATGTCGAGCGAAGCTACGCCGGGGTATCCTGCGCCACTGACCGCCTGCATCGTTACCGCCATCACCGTTTCCAGGCCAAATCGCTGCTCCAATGGGGCGAGCGCGATAACCAGACCGATGGCGGAACAGTTCGGGATTTGTGACGACGAAGCCGCCTTTTTTTTGCCGCCAGGATTGGTGTTCGAGCAACTCGATATGGTCGGCATTGACTTCAGGAATAACCAGCGGCACATCCTTTTGCATGCGTAGCGCGCTAGAGTTTGAAATCACGGCGCAGCCGGCTTCGGCGAATTGCGGCTCGAGTTCAGCCGCGATCCCGGAATCGAGCGCGGCAAAAATCAGCTTCGGCGCACCATCGGGCTTGGCCGGCGAGACGCGCATTCTGGCGACATTTTCCGGAATTGGCGTCTTCAGCCGCCAGCGCGCTGCCTCTCGGTATGGACGCCCTTCTGAACGGTCCGAGGCCGCGAGCCATGCGACTTCAAACCACGGATGGTGCTCCAGCATCTGGATAAAACGCTGCCCGACAACGCCGGTGGCACCCAGTATTCCTGCGGGAATCTTCTTGGACATGGGACTCGTTTGGATTCTACAACATGCCGCTGAACAGGCCCGCCGGCGGCATCGGACGAGTGGGGCCTTGGGCTTCGACCTTCTTTTCGGCAGGAATTTTCAAAGATGGAACCACATGGGACTCACTAAAACAAGCACTCGCGAGGGGAGCTAATCGATATGCCTGAACTGCGCCAGAACTTCTTCACCAAGGAATGGGTGATCATCGCCACCGAACGCGCCAAACGGCCGGAGCAACTGGTGTCACAGCATACGCCACGACATCCTGTGGCGTTTTCGCCCAACTGCCCTTTCTGCCCGGGAAACGAGGCCAATACACCTCCGGAGATCCTGCGCGTACCCTCGAATGGCGCCTGGCAGGCTCGGGTCATTCCCAACAAGTTTGCTGCCCTCTCGAGGGAAGCCGAACCCAAACGCGAGATCCATAGGTCACGTCGCAAGATTGGAGGCTTTGGCGTGCATGACGTCATTGTTGAAACGCCAGATCATAGCCAGGTGATCGCGCGCATGCCGGACCAGGAAGTAGCCAACATCCTGCGCTGCTATAAAGCTCGCTATGACGATCTCAGCCTCGATTCGCGTATCGCTCACATCACCATCTTCAAGAACCACGGCGCCGACGCGGGTACGAGCCTGGAGCATCCCCATTCCCAACTCATCGCCAGCCCGGTGATTTCATACCAGGTCCGCCAGCGTGTGCAGGAAGCCCTACGCCACTACGACGACTACGGCGAGTGCATGTTCTGCCAGATGGTCGAAGAGGAAATGCAGGAGAAAGAACGTATCGTCATGGTCACCGAGCACTTCGTGGCACTCGAACTCTTTGCTTCCTACACGCCGTTTTACACCCACGTGTATCCGCGGCGTCATATGGCGAGTTTTGGCGACATCAGCGTGCCCGAGATCAACGATCTCGCGCGTGTCCTTCGCATGGTGCTGGCGAAGGTGTACTACGGCCTGAACGATCCCGACTTCAACTTCACGATACGCAGTGCGCCCGAAGAATACGTGGGGGTGAAGTATTTCCACTGGTACCTGAGCATCATTCCTCGTCTGACACGTGTCGCGGGATTTGAACTGGGTTCCGGGATGTTTATCAATACCGTGTTACCGGAAGCGGCAGCCGAGTTCCTGCGGAATGTGAAAGGGGAAAGCGCGGTGGGAGCGGGGTGAGAATTTTGGGATCAGAGCAGGGAATCGACCAGCACCCAAGAACTAACTCGTGAAACGTCCGAACGGCTGGCCCTTTCTAGAGCTTCCTCGGCGCAATCTCGCTGCCGAATGCATATTCATTCAGCGGTCCGAACTTCCTTTTTTCGGCGTAAATGCGCCACCGCCGGAACACGATCCGCAGGCTGGCCATGATCGGAATCGACAAATACACTCCCAGAACTCCGGCAATTTCTCCGCCGGCCAGCACGCCGAAGATCGCGGCCAGCGGGTGCAACTCCATGCGTTCGCCCATGATCCGCGGCGAAATCACATAGTCCTGCACCAGCCGCCAGCAACCCAGGAAGATGAGCAGGCCCACCCAATGGGAGTAGCTCATGAGGAGTGCCACGCCCAGGATGAGCACGGCCGCTACCAGAGGTCCAACCACCGGAATGAATTCCATCACGCCGCCCGCCGTCCCCAACACCATGGCGTATGGCACCCGCATCAGCCCGAGAGTGCTTGAGTACACGAAAAGCGAAAGGGCTGCCAGTGTCAGCTGTGCACGTATGAAGTGCGCCAGCATCTGATTCAGGTCATCAATCACGCCCTGTAGAAACTCACGTTGCGGGCGCGCATGCACCAGTGACAATGCCACCTCGCTGAAGTTACGGGCATCTCGCAGAAAGAAAATGGAAAGAATGGGGACCAGAATGAGCAACCAGACATTCTTCGCGACCTCAGCTACTCTCAATCCTGCTTCCTGGGCCAAACTCGTGATCTGATCGCTGTGATCCTTGAGAAACTTTCGAACTTGCTCTTGGGTGGCGGCGCTCCACCCGTGTTCGGCACCGATGCTGGTAGCGATATCGCCGGAACTGACTTTGCTCAACACGGCGGGAAGAGCCTCTCCCAGGCGTCCGGCCTGCCGTCCCAGATGAGGCCCAACAAAGAAAAAGAACGTAGCCACCAGAACAAGTAACACGAGATAAATCACGGCAATGGCGCGCCCACGACCGTGTACCAGCTTCTCAATTCTGGACACTGCGGGCTCCATCAGGTAGGCAAAAAAGACTGCGAAAAGAAACGCCACCAAGGTGTGCCGGGCGAAGTAGAGAAAGGCCAGCGCCAAACCGAAGATCAGAGTGGTGAAAAGAACCCGCGACGCACGTGAGTCAATCAGGGCCACAGGTTCCTATTCTAGCGCCGGTGAATAACGGATTCTGCCGGCTCATTACTCGCGTATCACTTCGGTGCTATTGCTGGGCACGACGATTCGCACCAGCTTGAACTGATTTTGCTCGTCGAGCCAAAGTGCCCAGTCCCCGCTATCGTCTTTCATATTCAAGCGCAACAGGTCGCGCTCCACGTTGTTCACCTTCACCTTTTCTTTCCCAACCAGTTCCAGGGTCACGCTCATCGACAGGTGATCTTGGGGCACGATCACTCCGAACTGCGCCGCGGCCTGAGAACACTTGCCCACGCCGTTTTCGGGCTTGCAGTTCGATGCCAGATAGCGCCAGGCGAGCACCTCGCGCTGCACAAACGTGTTGTTGTCCAGGATCATGGTGGAAGTGGGCATCAGGAAAGGCTGCTCGACAGGTTTTTCGGTCGAGTTCGCGGTGGTAATTCTTTCGATCAGGAACTGATCGTTGGGCGTTACCGTCACTTCCGCTTTTGAGGCGCCAGTTTCGTGCCAGTTGTAGCGCACCAGATCACCCGATGGGGAAAGCTTCAATTCCGATGCCTGCGCGGCCACGTCGCCAACCAATTTCAGATTCGTCGTGATGGTCTTTCCCGTTGCAGATTCTTGGATCGAGAAAGTCTCTGTGGCCACTCTCTGACCACCTTTGAACACGGCAAAGGTGCCCGAGTCGACGACGTGCGCTGGAACTTCCTTATCCTTGGAATAGCCCGCAGTGGCCGCCGTTACCAGGACGACCACAAAAATGAACCTGATTGCGAGGCTCAGAGCTTTTTTCACCTGCACGTTACTTCTCCTTACCGGAATCGCCAGAAGACAATTCAAACGTGGCCGCGATCTCGGCAGCAATGCTCTCCACTGTCTTGCCTTGAGTGTCCACTCGGGCCGTGGCCTGCAAATAATGTGGCCGGCGCGTCTCATAGAGACGCCGGAATTGTTGCGGATCGCGTTTCATGGGACGGACCACCGCCTCCTCGCATCGCCGCCACAATTCCTCAATGGGTGCGTCGAGGAAAACCACAGGACAGTTCCTCTCCTTGAGGATCGCGGCGATCTGTGGTTGGGCAAACGCTCCGCCACCCAAAGCGATGACCGCATTCGAAGATGCGTCAAGGCGAGCTAGCAGCTCTCGTATCGCCACACATTCCAGTCTGCGGAATTCAGTCTCGCCCGAATCTCTGAAAATTTCTGCGATGATTCGCCCCGCACGCTGCTGGATGTAATCATCCAGATCCTGAAATCGCCAGCCCAGTATCCGGGCCAATGCCTGACCGACGCTGGTTTTTCCCGATCCCATAAAGCCGACAAGGAACACCACCATTGCACGCCGCGAACCGCACGGTCCCAACGTTTTGCCTTGCAGGGACAAGTCTGGCTCGCCTGCCATGAACTGGATCTTCCGAAGCTCCTCTTGGGAGTTCCTTCTAATTGTCAGCGTTTCTTGAGGCGGATTTTACCACTGAAGGATCGCAGGCTGACCGAGGATGCCACCTTGTGGATAGTGCCTGCAAAGGCACTCACCGTTCCTGCCAGCGAACTGCCAGGGACGACAGCAAAGCTGGGATGGGGATCCGGCTGGAACGGAAAATCGTTCTGCACCTTGCCGTGAAGCGAGCGCGCCGCCACTTTCATCGATACGTCGGCAGGAATCGTGGCCTCAATGTCGCCCGAGTAGCTGTTCAGCGAGTACGCGCCGCCCATGCCGAAGTCTCCGTTGTAGAGAATCTTCCCGGTCGTGGAAATGACCTGCACTTTGGGGCCACTCACATCATTCAAATTGACTTCCCCACTTACCGAATTGATTTCTACGTGTCCGTTCTGAACGTTGGTGAGCGTAATCAACCCGTTCATCGTATTCACATGCACGTGACCGTCGGATACGTCCCGGACATCCATGGCTGCTCCCGAGCCTTCCAGGGTAACGTCGCCGTGCAAGTTCTCGGCGTGCAGTGGCCCGGTAGGGGAATGCAGGGTAACGCTTGTGTCCGCTGGAACCAGAACTTCGTAATCCACCCGCCCGCTGTCGGCATCTGCGCCCGGCAAGAGGTGGGACTTAATATCGATCCGGTTGCCGTCCTGGCCGCTGTCTACCTCCACCTTGTCCGAGTGCAAGGTGGCGTTGACCACTACCAGATTGCCGGCAGTCGACTTAACGCTGATTGGCCCGTACTGGTTGATGACCGTTACATACGCTTTCGGACCGACCGTGAAACGAAGTTCCTTCTTTGCTTCACCACTGGCCAGGGTGGCAATCAAAACCAGCATCACGGCAGACATTTTCAGGGCGCGCTTCATACTCGGCATAAATCCTCTCGCCAGTTCCCGCACCGGGACGGTCGCTGGACGCCACATTATGGCAGAGATCGCTCCAAAGCCATCTGGTAAAGCATGCTTTTTTGCTCGCGAGCTTGCATTAGGGATTCACGGGCATCATCGTCGCCGGGGTTCTCATTCACCGAGCGTTCGGCGTCGGCAATGTACGCGTTTACGTCTCTCAAACTCTGCTCGTAAGCCGCTTCCATCATGGGCGCGGCTTTCTGTATCTCGGCCAGAACGTCCCTGTCATCGTCACTAATCTGAGGAGGTCTCGACTCTACCACCGGCGATGCTGGAGGACGGCTCATCAGAAACGCGAATCCGAACGTCAGGACTGCGGCCACAGGTAGCAGCCACATCGTGGGCCTCCACCGCCGCTGCACAGTCGGCACCAGGAAAGGTCTTTCCGGTTGAGAATCCCGGATAAGGCCTTCCTGGCGGAGTTGCGATGCAATGGACTGCCATACACGCGGCGATGGCTCCTCCGTCGCACTTAGCAATCGGCTCTCTTCGGAAATGGCTTTCAGGTCCGAGACCAGTTCCGAGCATTCTGGACAAGTCTTGAGGTGAGCCTCGAGCCTGATGTCCTCATCCCTCTCCATCAGATCAGGTAACAGTTCGTGAAACTCAGCGCAGTTCATACTACCTCTCTCCCCGATACCGCTTTTCCGGCTTGCTCCTCACGGCTTTCCGGCCTTTTCGGCTCTGCTCGTCTTGAGAAGCTCGCGTAGCTTTATGCGCGCCTTATGCAATTGCGACTTGCTGTTGCCGATCGAACAACCTGCGATGTCGGCAATCTCGTTATGTTCGAACCCTTCTACATCGTGCAACACAAAGATCGTCCTGTAGCCCGGAGGCAGGCGCTCGATGGCCCGCTCCAACTGCAGCCGGTCGAGAGATCCGGCTAATTTCAGATCCGCGGTTCCGAGTTCCTTCTTCGGGGCCTCTTCCTCGGTGTCTAGCGTATCTTCCAGCGGAACTACCGGAAGGCTCTTCTTCCGCAGTTGCATCAGAACTACGTTCACTGCCATGCGATGCAACCACGTCGAAAACGCAGATTCGCCCCGAAACGTTGCGATCTTGCGAAACAACTGCAGGAACGCTTCCTGCGTCAGGTCTTCCGCCTCCGCGGCATTGGCTGTCATCCGGAGGCAAAGTGAGTAGACGCGTCGCTTGTGCAGGTTATATAGAACTTCAAACGCCTGAGCGTCGCCTTGCTTCGCCTTTTCGATCGCTTCTGCTTCGGAGAGCCCTGCGCCCTGTCGTTTTCGTGGCTCGGTCAAGTCGCCTTTTTCCGGCCGCACTTGGTCAGATGCGGCTTAAATGCCTTTTTGTTGTATTGGTTGCAGACAGTTTCAGACCTGCGTTATCCCGGGCCGATCACCTACAGAATATCAGAACCCGTTGCCTCTGCTGGACTTGTCCGACGAGGTCCGGAACGGCTGGTGACCTCCGTCACGTCGAACCGTGAGGAAGCCCCCATAAGTGCCCAAGAAATCCTCAGGCCGCGGCGGAGGCGGTTGTAATCGTTTCTAACCCGTGACCCTGGGGACCCGTTTCTCTGACGCGCAACAAAATGGCGAAGGTCAACCCGACAAACCCCAGAACCGAGAAAATCCACATTCCCAGGCCATAGCCGCCGGGATTATCCAGACCGGCATGGGAGAAGTCATTCGCCTTCCCAATCAGCAGGTTCAGGATGAAGAACCCGATCTGCTGAATGAGGGTCATCAACGCATACGCCGTGCCCAGTCTCTGCTGCTCCACGATGTAAGCGACGGAGGGCCACATGACTGCCGGAATGAGGGAGAATGCGATTCCCATGAGTGACATAGTCACGAGCAACACAAGAGGCAAAGTCACATGTCCAACTAGCAAATGCCAGTCGCTAACCCAGGGGTATGCAAATGTTACCTCTCGGGTCGGAGGTACGTACGCCATCATCAGGTAAACCGGCATGAGTAAGACCGAGCCGACCGTCATCAACAGTGCTCGTTTCCCGATCTTATCCACCAGAAGCCCAAAAAGCGGTGTAGCGATCATTGCCGATAGGGGGAGCAGGCTATTGAGGATTCCAGCGCGCTGAAGAGCCAGCACCCGAATTGCTTCCGACGCCGCGATCCCGCCTTGGCCGGCGAGAATCTTGTTAGTGAAGAAGTCTATGGCGAATGTCCGGAATGGGAAGATGGCGGAGTAAAACGTGAAGCACAGGGCGACCACGTACCAGTACGACCGGTTGAAGCGGAAGATTTGTCCAAACTCGAGCTTGTCTATGTCCCCACTCTTGCCCAGTTCGTACTTTCTTTCTGCATTGCTTTCCAGAATCCAGTAAATCAGAGCTGTCACCAGGCTCAGGACACCTGCTCCGACGGCTACCAGCAGCGGTCCCCGCCAACTTGGCGGACCGTTTGGCCCCTGCGGGTAAAAGGCCGAGTTAGCCCAGGTTGGAGAATTATCCGCCGCTACCGAAGCCAGTCGAGCGATCGTCAGGTTGATGCCGAAAGCGAAACTGAGTTCTTTGCCCCGAAACCACTTGGCCAGCGCTGTGGTTACCGCCACGATCATCGACTCGGCGCCCAGGCCCAGGACTGTTCGTCCGGCAATCATGGTTACGGGATTCCCCCTGAATGCCGTGAGGATCGCGCCGAGGAGGCAGAGAACGGCAAAAACCGTCAGCGCTTTTTTCGTGCCGATCCGGTCGATGACGATTCCGCCGATCAGCAACGTGAGGACTGCCGCGACACTATAGCTGGCGTTAAGCCACCCGAACTCGGTCGCAGAGAAGCCAAGCCGGTCAATAAAGATGCGCTCCAGAGGGTTAATGCTGTCGTAGATGTAGTAGTTGCCCCCCATCGCGATGCTGACGAAGATGAGGACCATCCAGCGATAGAAACGTGAAGGGGCAGGACGCACGATGTCAGCCATCAGGAATCCGTTCGCTCCAATCCTTGGGAGTTCTATGCTCCCGGGCCGGGCGCTGCGCACGGCTCAGCCATCGATCTTTCACGAAGCCAAGAAGATAGCAGATGAGACCGTGGTTGGCACTTTAGATTTGGCGGTGATCACCGGGAGTGACGGCGCGTTTTCCGATCCGGGTAGCTTCGGTTAAGCCGAGGAGACAACGGACGAGCTAGCGTGCAACCTAGTTCCCCACGTACCGTGCGTATAAACTTCGCGCCACCGCCGTATCCGTTGTCCCTTTTATGATTGCCCGCCCGTCCGGGAAAAGGGTCACTTCATAAGGCTCGCGCCAGAACTTCAACACGAAATCATTGTGGCGCACCATTCCGTGCGGCTTGAGGCGGTTGCTAATTTCCAGGAAGTCCACCGGTCGGTGACGCTCGTGAATCTGTACGGAGTTTCGTCCGCAAAGCGTGATGTGAGGTCGACCCTCGCCTGCCAGATGAACGAAGTCGTGCTCAGAGCAAGCGCGGCACCCTTTGCGTGGCGACTCTGCTCTCACCTCCGCGCGCTCGTTCCTCCAAACATCAAACGAGAGCAGGGTCCGTCGCAGCCGCTCTCGGGCGCCAACCATTATTTTCAGGGCCTCGGTCGCTTCAACCGAGGCCACCAGATTCACTGCCGAGTTCAGAATGCCTGCCGTCTCACAAGTTTCAAACGTTCCCTGGGGCGAATCCGGAAAAACGCAGGCAAGGCACGCAGTCTCGCCGGGAAGGACATTCAACGTAACTCCGTAGCTTCCCACCGCTGCAGCATAGATCCAGGGACGGGAGAACTTCACGGCGTAGTCGTTGATGAGGTAGCGAGTCTCGAAATTATCCGTTCCGTCAAGGATGAGATCCATCCCCTCAAGCAAAGGTTCAATATTCGCGGGGGTGAGATCCTCTACTCTTGGGTCAACCACGATCTGCGAATTGAACGCCGCGATCTTACGCGCTGCTGCAGCCGCCTTCGGCATCGACTCCGCCGCATCCGACTCATCGAAAAGCGCCTGCCGCTGCAGATTGCTGGGCTCGACATAATCTCGATCGATAATCCGCAGGGTGCCGACACCCGAGCGTGCCAAAAGGGAAGCGACTGCGGAGCCGGTGGCCCCACACCCGACAACCGCGACTTTCGCGATCTGCAACCGCTGTTGTCCCTCGGCTCCAATCCCCGAAAACAGGACTTGCCGCGAATAGCGTTCGTTTCGGTCCAAAGACATTTTTGATCCCTGACGGCTGAGCCTTATTATAAGTGCCGGGATTGCGCCGTCGAGGCGACGAGCGCGACGACGAAACTATGGCCGGTGCTGGTCGAGTGAAAACAACATTGCCAATTGGCTCTTCATCGAACCTGCTATATCCCCATATTGTGTCCGAGGAGCCTATTTGCGGGTAAGAGGCGCGCTGGTCACTATTGCGGCTCTGCTGGCATTCGCCGCCGCAGTGTCTGCGGAAGCGTCGTCCTCAGCTTCTCCGGATTTTTCAGTTTCATCCCAGGATTCATCGCCCTCCCAAAGTCCAGAAACGGCCGCGCAGGCCGCGCCCGCTCTAGGAAGCATAGCTTCGTATCAGGGGCTGGTGGTTCATTCCATTTCTTTTCGAGGGCTCCCCGCGGCAGCGAACGATCATCTGGAAGCCATGATTGTTCAGAAGGCCGGGGCCCCTCTGGATCGCGATCTGATCCGGGAGAGTATCCAGTCACTGTTCGCCAGCGGTCGTTTTGCTGACGTCCAAGTCGAGGCTGAGCGAACTGCCGCCGATGAGGTGGACCTTGTCTTCCAGACGAGCCCCAACTTTTTTGTCGGCAATATTCGCGTTGAAATCTCGCTAACGAGGCCCACATACAACCAGGTGGTGAACGCCAGCAAGCTTCAACTCGGTGAGGTTCTTACTCTGGACAAGATGCAGCGGGCGCTGAAGGGTATCCTGCAACTCATGGAAGAGGACGGCTACTACCACGCCTCGGTCTCGCAAAAGGAAACGACCCGGCCCGAGAATCAGCAGGTGGACATCGTTTTTCAGATCGCGCCTGGATCTCAGGCTCACGTTGGCCGGGTCAGCCTTACCGGCGACGCTGGTTACTCCCAGGGGCAGGTGCAAGACATAGCACGTATGCATCCGGGGGATCGCATCACCGCGGACCGGGTTTCCAAAGCTCTTCAGCGCCTGCGCAAGAAGTACCAGAAGAAGAACCGCCTCCTGGCACAAGTTTCCATTGCCGAGCGAAAGTACCAACCCGAAACGAATGCCGTCGACTACACATTCAAGATTGATCGCGGCCCGACGGTAGATATTGACGTCGAAGGGTTCAAAATCCGTCGGGGAATCCTCAAGAAAAATGTGCCGGTATACGAGGAGGGTTCGCTGGACGACGATCTGCTCGCCGAAGGCCGCCGCAACCTGCTGGACTACCTGCAAACCCGCGGGTACTTCGACGCCAAGATTGGCATCAAGAAACAATCTGACACTGGCAGGAACGAACTGCGCGCCATCTACGTCATCGATGCCGGACCCCGCCACAAGCTGCTCAAGATCATGATCAGCGGCAACAAGTACTTCGATGATGCCCTGCTTCGGTCCCACATGCAGATCCAGTCGGCAGGCCGGTTCTTTTCCCACGGTCGCTTCAGTCAAAACCTGCTCAATCGCGATGTGCGCGGAATTGAGGATCTCTACCACGCCAGCGGTTTTCGGGAGGTCAAGATCAATGCGAATGTTGACGACAACTACCAGGGAGTGGACCGCCAGCTCGCGGTGGAGTTGAGCGTTGCCGAGGGTGCGCAGACCCTGGTGGGCGCGCTTCACATTGTTGGCAATAGCCGCATTCCTGAGGACCAGCTCGTCCCATTATTGAATACGGCTCCCAACCAGCCGTTTTCCGAATACAACATCGCCTCCGATCGCGATTCCGTTCTGAACTACTACTTCAACCATGGCTTTCCCAATGCCACATTCGAGCCTTCCTCGCAGAAGTCAGAAGCCAATCTCAATCGGATGGACGTTACTTTCAAGATCAATGAGGGCGAGCAATTCTTTGTAAATCAGGTCTTGATCTCGGGCCTCAATCACACGAGACCTTTTGTCGTGAATCGTGAACTGCGGGTCAAGCCTGAAACGCCCCTGAGCCAACAAGACATGCTGGACACGCAACGCCGCCTGTATGACCTGGGAATCTTCAACCAGGTGGACACGGCAGTTCAGAATCCCGATGGGACGCAGCCGAACAAGAACGTGCTGGTCGATGTCCAGGAAGCCAAGCGCTATACGTTTGACTACGGACTGGGCATCGAATTCCAGACCGGCCAGCCGGGAATTGGTTCGACGCAGCCGCAGGGCAATACGGGAGTAAGTCCGAGATTCTCTTTCGCCATGACGCGCCTTAATTTCCGGGGCCGCAACCAGACCATCACCTTCCGCACCAACCTCGGCAGCCTGCAGCAGCGAGCCCTGATGAGCTTTGAGGCCCCGCACTGGTTGAATCGGGAGGATCTGAGGCTGTCCTTTACCGCTTTCTACGACAACACACTGGACGTCACCACGTTTACTTCGCAGCGGCTGGAAGGGTCGGTTCAGCTGGAGGAGAATCTTAGCCGGGTCAGCAAACTCTTGTACCGCTTCACCTACCGGCGAGTGAAAGCAACCAACATCGTGGTTGCCTCCGACGAGATTCCCTTGTTCTCGCAACCCACCCGCGTGGGCATGCCCAGCTTCACTTACATTCGCGACAAGCGCGACAATCCCCTCGAAACCACCCGGGGAAACTACACCACGATTGACGGTGGAGTTGCATCCGGGTACTTTGCCTCGGAGGCGGATTTCGGACGTTTGCTGGTTCAGAACTCCACTTACCAGGCCTTCGGCAAGAATCGCCCTCCCGATAAGCAATACGTATTTGCCCGCTCGACTCGGATCGGTATTGAGAATCCCTTCCGCAACACCCTGGTCGTGGAACCGGGGACGGTGGTCCCCGATACTGTCTCCCTTATTCCGCTGCCCGAGCGATTCTTCTCTGGCGGCGGCAATTCTCATCGTGGCTTCGGGTTAAATCAAGCCGGGCCGCGGGATCCTTCAACAGGCTTCCCGCTCGGCGGCAGTGCCTTGTTTATCAATAACTTAGAGCTTCGCTTCCCCCCGCTCAATTTGCCCTACCTTGAGGACAATGTCAGCCTCGCGGTTTTTCACGACTCCGGCAACGTCTTTGCAGCCGGCCATGACATGCTGCACAGCCTCATCCACTGGCGCCAGCCCAACGCCAGCGCCTGTGGACAGCAGAGCACGGCGAATCTATGCAGCTACAACTATATGTCTCAGGCCGTCGGGGTTGGCGTTAGATATAAGACACCAATTGGTCCGATTCGCTTTGATTTCGGGTACAATCTGAATCCGCCTGCGTTTCCCAGTTTCCAGACGGTAAATAATCAACAGGTCTTCGTACCCCAGCATCTTACGCACTTTAACGTTTATTTTAGTATCGGCCAGACTTTCTGAAAATGAAGCCCGCTCGCTCTCTTATCGTGATCGTGTTACTCGCTCTTGCGGCGAGTTCCGCGCACGCCGGTGACGTGATTGATCGCATCGTTGCGACCGTGAACGGTCATCCCATCCTGCAGAGCGACTGGGAGGAAGCCATTGCCTACGAGGCTTTCATCGATGGCCGGTCCCTGAACTCGCTCACAGCTACTGACCGCAAGGCCTCGCTTGATCGCTTGATCGACCAGGAACTTCTTCGCGAGCAGGTGCATCCCGCCGAGCCGAGCCGAGAAAGTCGCGCGGAAATCGAGCAGCGAATCCAGGAGATCCACAAGCTTTATCCGGCCGCGGAAACTGAGGAAGGTTGGCGCGACTTGTTGGCGCGGCACGGACTCAACCTGAAGGAACTGGAACGCCGCGTGGCGCAACAGCTCGACCTCACGCGGTTTGTTGATGCCCGCCTTCGGCCCGCGATCCAAATCGATCAACAGAGCATTGAGATTTACTATCAGGAAACGCTGGTTCCCTTGGTACGCAAGGCCGGCAGCCAGCCGGCTCCGCTTGCGGAAGTCATTCCCGAAATCAAGGAAGTGCTCACGCAGAAGAAGATGAACGACCTGCTCACCGCCTGGCTGCAGACCCTCAGAGCCGAGAGTCAAATCCGCAGCACTGACACTTTCCCTTCAGCCCCTGGAGGCCAGAGTCGGTGAGTGAAACTCGCGGCAAGCCCCCCCGCCGCGTCTGGAAATATCTTCTGGTGACGGCCCTGATAGTCCTGCTGGCATTGGCGGGTGTGGCCTGGTACGCCACTACTGATTCTTTTCAGACGATGGTCCGCCACCGGCTCGTCGCCGAACTGGAAAAGATCACGGGGGGTAAGGTTGAAATCGGCAGCTTTCACACCATCCCATTCCGTTTGCGAGTCGAAGTCAGAAACATCACCATCCATGGACGCGAGAGTGCCGAAGAGGTGCCTTATGCCCACGCCGACAGTTTCGTTGCTCAGGTCAAGATCATCTCTGTGCTCGGCGCCGAGCTTGGCTTTCAGTCTCTCCTCCTCGATCATCCTGTCGTTCACGTCATTGTCTATCCTGACGGCAGTACCAATCAGCCGGACCCCAAAGTACAGCGCGCGTCCGACAAGGCCCCGGTAGAGCGGCTCTTTTCGCTCTCCATCAGTCAGCTCGACGTGCGCGATGGGGAACTGCTGTGGGACAACCAGCGCGTCCCTCTCGACTTTGTGGCGAATGATCTCTCCGCCAGTATGACCTACGCGTTATTCCGCCGCCGCTACGACGGACATATCGCGGTTGGGAAGGTCGACAGCCGGATCGCGGATTACCGTCCTTTTGCCTGGCATGCAGAGGCAGACATCAGTCTGGGCCGGCGACAGATCGAAGTTACCTCACTGAAGTGGTCTTCGGGGCCTTCTCACCTGGAAGCGCACGGCCGTCTCGCCGATTTCCAGCAGCCCAGAATCGAAGCCGACTACACCGCTACCTTTGACCTCTCAGATGTCGCTTCTATCCTGCACCGGCGAGAACTACGCCAGGGGATGATCGACATACAGGGCAGGGGCGACTGGTCTCTCGATCGATTTTCTTCCCAGGGGAAATTCCAGCTTCGCGACCTGGATTGGCGGGACGAGAATGTTTCGCTGCGCGGCGCAAGACTTAACTCCGAATTTTGGGTAAGCGACAAGCAGCTGAAACTGAGCCAGGCACAGGCTCGCATATTTGGAGGAACAGTGGTGGGCGATCTCGAAGTAGCGAACTGGCTGAGCCCTGCGCCAGCTCCGCCCCCGCCACGTAGCGCCAAGGCAAAGAAAGCCACCGAAGAACAGAAGGGCCTTCTCAGGCTGCGGATAAAGGGCCTCTCGGTTCCTCTCGTTGCCACTGCGTTTTCTACCCGCTCTCGCCCTCTCGATCGCGAGAATTTCGTGGGCACAGCCGATGCCACCGTCGATGCCCGCTGGCAAGGTTCTCTTCGCGACACGGAAGCTCAGGTCGCAGTCGACATCGCTCCGCCGGCGCGTGTCATACCTCCCGCGCTGCCACTAACCACGAAGGCTCGTTTCCTCTATCGCGCCGGACCTCAGGAATTTGAAGTTTCAGAGTTTTCTGCCAGCACGCGTTCCTCTCAACTTCAGGTTTCTGGCAAGCTTTCTTCCACATCGAGCCTGCGAGTGATTGCCAGCACGACCGATCTTGAGGAGTGGCATCCCTTGATTTCGGCCATGCGCGGGCCCACTGAAATTCCCATATCCCTCGGGGGCCGCGCGACCTTCAACGGCACCGTCGCTGGAAGACTCTCCAGTCCTTCAGTGACCGGGAGCGTGCAGATCAACAACTTTGATACGACGATTCCCGCCACGTCGCAAACCCAGGAAAGGGAAATCCACTGGGACTCGTTCGCCGCCAATGTGCAGCTTTCGCCCACTAACTTTGCTGTCCACAATGCATCGATGCATCACGCCGGCACGGACATTCATTTCGAAGTGAGCGGCGGTCTGGATCGGGGGCAACTCTCGGACACCAGCCACTTTCTTGCTCGTGTCGACATTCATAACGGCGATCTCGCGGAAATCCAGGCCCTGGCTGGTTATGACTATCCCGTGAGCGGAAACGTCAACCTGACGTTACAGGCTTCGGGCACCAAATCGCAGCCGCATGGGGAAGGCCACGTCCAGCTGGCGAATGCCATGCTCTACGGCGAACCGGTCACACGCTTCACCAGCGACGTTCGTTTTGTTAAGGGGGAGATTGAGCTCAACAACATCCAGGCGGAATACTATAGCGGCAGCGTCGGCGGAAGCGCTGCCTACAATCTCGAGGGCAAAGACTTCCACTTCAATCTGGCAGGGCACAACTTTGACCTTCATCGCGTCCAGCGCTTTCAGGCCGCCCGCTTCACCGTGGAAGGAGGCGTGGAGGTCACGGTTCAAGGTTCTGGCACCCCGCAGGAACCGATGATCAACGCGGATATTGAGCTGCACGATCTCACCTTCGACCAGGAGCGTGCCGGCGATTACAGCATCGTTGCGACGACGAAAGGTCCAGACCTCCACCTCACCGGCCGGTCTCATTTTGGCGGATCCGATCTGGACGTCGATGGCGATGTGTACCTGCGCAACGACTGGCCGTCCAATCTTACTTTGCACTTTGATCACCTTGACGTGGATTCGCTGATCCGGGCGCGGTTCGCGGGGAGAGTTACCGGACACTCCGCGATGGCAGGCGAGATCAAGCTGGAAGGACCCCTGCGTCAGCCGACCAAACTCACAGCTTCCGCCAATCTCAGCGGGTTCTTCGTGGATGTCGAAAATCTCAAGCTCCGCAACCAAGGTCCGATTCGCTTCGCCGTCAAAGATCAGAAGCTCAACCTGGAACAGCTTCACCTGGTTGGAGATCTCACGGACTTCTCAGCCCAAGGCACGGCACAGCTCACGGGAAAACGCACGCTGGATTTTCACGCCGACGGTCGCGTGAATCTGAAGTTGATCGAAACGTTCGACCCCGACTTCACCTCCTCGGGCAACGTGGCCATGAATCTGACGGTCTCCGGAACCGCTGCCGACCCGATCATTCAGGGCCGCTTGCAGGTTATAGACGGCGCTCTGTCTTATGCCGATCTGCCGAGCGGACTCAGCGGCATGACGGGTTCCCTGGTCTTCAATCAGGAGCGCATGCAGATCGAGACCCTAAGTGCTCACACGGGCGGCGGCACCGTCAACCTGGGCGGCTTCATCGCGTACTATCACCGCCAGTTCAGTTTCGATCTGACCGCGCACGGCCAGGATGTCCGGCTGCGCTATCCACCCGGCGTGAGTTCGACCGCCAATGCGGATGTGCGGCTGGTGGGCAACACTTCTGCCGCCAGTCTTACGGGCGATGTCCTCGTGACCAAGCTTACGATCACGCCCGGCTTCGATTTCGGCTCTTACCTCGAAAGAAGCAAGCAGTCGTCCGCCATTCCCAGCTCCGGTTCACTGCTCAACAATGTCCGGATGGACATCCACATCGTTACAACGCCCGATCTTCAGATGCAGACCGCTCTCGCCAAGCTCTCCGGCGACGCCGACTTGCGATTGCGCGGCAGTGCTGCACGGCCGTTTCTGCTGGGCCGCGTGGACATTCTGGAAGGAGAGGTATCGTTCAACGGCTCGAAGTACCGCCTCGATCGCGGCGACGTAACCTTCACCAATCCGGTCCGGATCGAACCGGTTCTGGATCTTCAGGCGACCACCCGGGTCAGCGATTACGACATCACCCTCGGCCTGAACGGAACCATGGACAAACTCAGCATCAACTATCGTTCCGAGCCGCCGCTTCCCAGTGCGGACATCGTCGCTTTGCTTGCTATGGGCCGCACCCGGGAAGAGTCCGCCTCCTTGCAAGGTTCCTCCGGTTTCAGTCAGGAAACTTCAAACCTCATCCTGAGCGAGGCCCTCAATTCGTTAGTCAGCAATCGGGCTCAGCGGCTCTTCGGAGTGAGTCGTATCAAGGTCGATCCCAACGGACCGGGAACGGAAACCAGCATCGTGACCAGCGCGCCCCAGGTGACTATCGAGCAGCAGGTTGCGAGCAACCTGATCTTGACCTATAGCACCAACGTCTCGCAGACTTCGCAACAGATCATCCAGGTCGAATACGCCCTGACGCGCAACGTCTCCATCGTAGCTCTCCGCGACTACAACGGTGTGGTGAGCTTCGACGTAAAGATTCGCAAGAGAAAGAAGTGAGTTGTATCGTGTGACGGGGCACTGCCGATGCTTCCTTTGTGTCGGGCCGCAGCGTTCGTAGCAGGGTGATCCGTAAGCTCGCAGATAACTCCCGTGACGTTCGCTTCTCAAGCCGATGCCTTCCTCGAACAACGCCAGAGAATGGTCGATTCGCAGTTGCGCTCTCGGGGCATCAGCGACGAACAAGTTCTGAACGCTATGTCGCGCGTGCCACGCCATCAGTTCGTCGAGGAGCGCTACCAGAGCCAGGCTTACGATGATCATCCGCTGCCGATCGGTTTCGGCCAGACCATCTCCCAACCGTACATCGTCGCACTCATGCTCGAGGCGCTGGAATTACAAGCTGCGGACATTGTTCTGGAAATTGGCACCGGTTCCGGCTATCTGACAGCTCTCCTCGCAGAACTCGCCGCGCGTGTGTACTCGATCGAGCGTCAAGCCGCGCTGGCCCACTTAGCCGAGCGTGCCCTCGCTGGTCTTGGATACGCCAACGTTACCGTCACTGTGGGAGACGGGAGTCGAGGCATGCCTGAAGCTGCGCCGTTCGATGACATCATCGTCTCGGCAGCGGCTCCCCAGGTACCCTCAAGTCTCGTCCAACAGCTTAAGGAGGGAGGGCGCATGATCGTTCCGATCGGTCCCTCCCACGCTCAAGTGTTGACACTGGTCCGCAAACACGAAGGGAAGGTGCAGACCATTTCTCTCGAAGGGTGCCGGTTTGTCCCCCTGATTGGGGGAGAAGGATTTCCTAACGATTGAAGACGCAGTCGAAATTATCGTCTGCCGATAATAAGCGTGGCGTCGACGGTGGATTGCCCACCTGCCTCGGCGGTTACATCCGTCGACCAGGATTTGTAGCCCTGCTTCTCCAGGCGGACGGTGTGCTTGCCGGGAGAGAGAGTAAATTTGGCCGGGGTGTAACCTTCAAGCTTGCCGTCGATGTAGACGTCGGCCAGGTAAGGGCTGGAGGATACCGACAATGTTGCCGGCGACTCCTCCACTGCGGGCGCAGGCGCGGCATCTGCGGTGGGAGCTTCTCCTGCTTTGGTCGGCGTCGTCGCGGAGCTCTCCGCAGCCGGTTTGGAGAAGCCGACCAGGGATTCAGTCGGCGGCACGGCCTCTGGCTTGGCTGCCTGCGCCTGTGCGCCCCATTCCTCGGGCTTGATCGGTTTCATCCTTGCGACCGACTTCCATCTAAGGCTGCCCGCCTTCAAGGTCTCGCCCGTGGGCGTTTGCAGCAACATCGTGTTACCGGAAATCTCGACTTTGACGGGATGGTTTTTCACCCACGTCTTCGGCGGCGGGACTTGGGCTTGGCCTGGCGCATACGTTCCGGTGTAAAGCTCGTCTTTCACATGAACGGAAATCCGGTACGTTACGTCGTTGTTCTTGGTAACGGGGGTATTCGCAATCCAATAGAGAACTTTGCCGTTGTGTTCGGCCTGAACATCCATGATCCGTCCGTCCTGCCAATGTGCCTCGAAGGCAAACAGCATCCGGGGCAGGAGCAGGGAGCAACTCAGAAAGAGCAGTGCTTGAAATTTCCTCATACAGTAGATACGAGTCCAGCGTCCAGAGCGCTGGGGAGGAACAAATAGCTCTAATCGGCTACAGTGTAGGATTAATTGGGCAGTGAAATCAATTCCGTTTCGGGTTTCGTTCGGGTCCCGTTTCCCGATTGTGGCGACAACCTCCCGCTCCAGCGGCTTCGAGATTCGCGGCAATCTGAGAGGAGCAGACCTAACGAAGCCTCTCGCTGACGTCGCGTCCGCCGCCATTGAGGCCTAGTTTCCCGCACTCAGCAAGAAAGAAATGGCCGGGGGCTTTCTTTCCGGATAGCCCCGCCACCGCCTTCGGCTAGAATCGACTCGTGCCGTTCTTGCGCAATCTTCGCGTAACCCTTGAAATGATCAAGTGGGAGCACTCGGTTTTTGCTCTCCCGTTTGCTCTCAGCGGAGCCATGCTCGCCGCGAACGGTCTTCCGACGCTTCATCAACTCGGCTGGATTATCGTCGCCATGGTGTCGGCGCGGTCGGCGGCCATGGCGTTCAACCGTCTGGCGGACGCTTCGATCGACGCTGCCAATCCGCGAACCCAGACTCGGGCCTTGCCTGCAGGAACTCTTACTCCGGGATTCGTGACGGCGTTTGTGGTTATCTCGTGCGGGGTTTTTGTCTTGGCAGCGTCTCAATTGAATCGGCTGGCGCTGGCGCTGTCTCCGGTTGCTCTGGCTGTGGTGCTCGTGTACTCGTATACCAAGCGCTTCACCCGCTGGTCGCATCTGGCACTGGGCTTCGCGCTGGGAATCGCTCCCGCCGCGGCCTGGATCGCGGTTCGCGGCTCGCTTGATCCCCGCATTCTGCTGCTCACCGCGGCAGTCACCTTCTGGGTGGGCGGCTTCGACGTTCTTTATGCCTGTCAGGACTTCGACTTCGACCGAGGCGCCGGGTTGCACTCCGTCCCTCGGTACTTCGGCGTAAGTACAGCTTTAACTGTGGCGCGGCTGTTCCACGTTCTGATGATCTTATTGCTCGTGAGCCTGATCATCTTCTTTGGGCTCGGCAAACTGGCGGTCGCAGGCGTGGTTGCCGTCGCGGTTCTTCTTGCCTATGAACACTCCCTCGTCCGGGCCGACGATCTCTCCAAGCTCAACGCCGCATTCTTCACCATGAACGGCGTAATCTCGGTGGTGTTCTTCCTGTTTGTCGCGGCGGACCTGCTGCTGAAGCGATAGAACCGCTCGTAACCAATGGAGAACCGCGCCGTCGCGGTGCAGTTTGGATCTTGACCATCTAGTTCAAAACGGGCGTCATCCTGAGCGAAGCCGCTCCTCAGGCGGAGCGAAGATCTGGCGTGCAGGTCCACCACCATCAGAAACAAGATTGCACCTCCGCCAAACCTCACCACCGGCTAGGAGTCGCTACCCATCCTGCGTTATCATCAAGAGACGATGTCAAACGCGCACGCTTTCCAGACCGACGACGCCCGTCTTCTGCCCATTAGAGACAAGGTTCTCGCCCGAGAACGGTTGAGCGAGGCTGATGCCGTCGCGTTGTACCGGACCGCCGACATCCTTGCCGTAGGCTGGCTGGCCAACGAAGTGCGCGAGCGGATGCACGGCGACACGACCTATTTCAACGTGAATCGCCACATTAATCCCACGAACGTCTGTGTGGCGGCCTGCCGATTGTGCGCGTTTGGAAAGAAGAAAGACACGCCCGGCGCCTACACCATGGCGCTCGAAGAAGCCTTTGAGACGGCCGCATCCGGCTACACTGAGGCAGTCACCGAATTCCACATCGTCGGCGGATTGCATCCAGATCTGCCCTTTCAGTACTTCCTCGACCTGATCTCGGGCCTTAAGCAGCGCTTTCCGCAGGTCCATCTGAAAGCCTTCACGATGGTCGAAGTTGCGTATCTGGCGAAGCGCGCCAAACTGACTCTCCGTGAAACCCTGGAACAGTTGAAGGCGGCTGGTGTCGACTCTCTGCCCGGTGGCGGTGCTGAAATCTTCGCCGACCGTATCCGCCACATCATTTGCGACCACAAAATCGACGGTGACCAGTGGCTCGATACGGCGCGCCTGGCTCACCAGATCGGCCTCAAGTCGAACGCTACCATGCTGTACGGGCACGTGGAGAATGACGAAGATCGCGTCGACCACCTCCTGAAGTTACGCGCCCTACAGGACGAAACCGGCGGCTTCCAGACTTTCATTCCGCTCGCGTTCCATCCCGATAACACACCGTTGCAGCATCTTCCGAAGACCACAGGCATGCTCGATATCCGGCAGATCGCGGTGAGCCGCCTTGTGCTCGACAATTTCCCCCACATCAAAGCCTACTGGCAGATGATGACCGCGAAGATCGCACAGATTTCCTTGCGCTTCGGCGCAGATGACATCGATGGCACCGTCATCGAAGAAAAGATTTACCACGACGCGGGCGCCACCACGCCGCAAGGCATGCGCCGCCAGGAACTGGTTCGTCTGATCAAAGAAGCTGGCCGCGAGCCGATTGAGCGCGACACCCTCTACCGTCCCGTCACCCGCACCGAGACGTCAGTGACCGTAACCGTTTAGGCGCCCCGGTTGGAACGGCCTCTCCCTAAATCTCGTTTGCAGTTTTCTCCGCAAGTACACACGTCACAACCCTTCCGCCCACCGTTACATCTCATCTGTAATTTGAGCTTGTGTCCTTCCCCGCAGGTGTAGAATCAAAAGCGAAGGGACTGAAAGCTTCACGGGATCTGCCCCCGTTTTCCGAGGCTCTCATGAATGTTCATATCGGCTATAAGGTTCACAAAACTCCCGACCTCGAAAAAGAAATCAACCACCAGATCGAAAAGCTGCGCAAGCGGTTGCAGGTCTTTCGTCCTGAGTTGATCCACCTGAAGGGCAGCATAGAGGAGAACTCGCCGCGCGAAGGGACGATCGTTTCTCTGAACCTGCGCCTGCCTTCCGGACAGATGGCGGTACAGAAATCCGCCGCCAACGGAACTACCGCGGTGAAGGCGGCGTTCGACGATCTTTTACAGCAGATCACCAAGCACAAGGATCTTCTGCGTTCGACCCACAAATGGCCCCGCCGGCGCCGGGTTGCAATGGAGAAGCCGGAGCCGGGTGTGCCGTTCGAGCAGACCATCGCCGCAGTGCAGCCTTCCACAATCTCGTCCGACGACATTCGCTCCTATGTGAATGCCAATCTCAACCGCCTCGAACGTTTCGTCGAGCGGGAACTCTATTTCCGCCAATCGTCCGATCAGTTGCTCGAAGACAGCGTCAGCAAGGAAGAGGTAGTGGACGAGGTGATCGCTCGCGCCCTGGGTGACGGCGAGAAGCCCGACCGCATGGCGCTCGAACCCTGGCTCTATCGGCTCGCGCTGCGCTCCTTGAACGACCTGGCCAACGAAAGCCGCGAATTCGAGCCATCGTTGCCACTCGAGCAGTCCGCCCGCAGACAGAACGTCCGCGCCAGCGACGAGTCCGAGCTGCAATTCCACCAGCCCGATGAAACATTACTCGAAGAGAGCATCATCGCTGACACTCGCGTCGCTACTCCCGAGCAGGTTGCTTCCTCCGACGAGATGATTACCCTCGTCGAAGCCGCCCTCCTGGGCCTGAAACCGCGAGATCGTGATGCCTTCATCTTGTATGGCATCGAAGGCTTTTCGATTGAAGAAATCTCATCTATTGTGGATCGCAAGTCAGAGGACGTCCGGGCTTCTATTGCTTTTGCCCGGGAGCACGTCCGCAAATCGCCCTTCGCTAACGAATTCGGGGAAAAACTCCTGCATAAAGCCGAACCTGTTTAGCCAATCCAGTCGTAGGAGCGATCGTGATGATCACGCGTGAAGAAATCCGTGAACTAGCACAATTCCAGCCCGAGGAAGGCGAAGCTTGTGCGTTGAGTTTTTATTTTCAACCACGAACTCCGCAAAACAAGTCGCATCGTGAAGAAGCTATTCTGGCCAAAGACCTGGTTCGCCAGGCGCTCCGCGAAGCGGAGAAGAATGGAAAGAACACCTGCGCCCGGGCTGACCTCGACCGTATTCTCGAGATCGCCGGCAACTTGCACGGCAATCAGGCGCGTGCCAAAGCCATTTTTGCCTGTGGCGCCAGGAAGTTCTGGCGCGAGTTCGATCTGCCGCCGCAATTGCCCGCAACCAGGCTTTTCGTAAATCGATGCTTTCAGCTTCAACCATTGGCCGTTCTGTTGGGAGCCCAGCCTGCGGTCTGTGTTGCTCTGGTCGACCGCCAGCACGGCCGCCTGTTTGACCTCCGGCTCCACGAATTGAAGGAGCGCGACGGGCTTTTCCGCGCGCTGCCTCGTCGTCGCAGCGACGGATACGCCGGATACGATGCCGGACATACCGAACGCCGCGTGGCCAACGAGGCCATGCATCACTACAAAGCCGTCGCCGACCGCTTGCAGGAAGAGCACGAAAAGGGCGTCTGGGAAAAACTGATCATCGGATGTCACGACACCAATTGGCCCGAATTCGAACCGCACCTGCACCCCTACGTGAAGCAGAGGCTGCTCGGGCACTTCTCAGCCGATGTCACCACCGTGAAAGATGAACAGATCCGGGATCATGCCGACCGAATTCTCGCCGAAGCCCAGGATCGCCGCCGCCACGACCTGCTGCAGTCAACGCTGGAACATGCTCGCAGCAATGGCCTCGGTGTCACTGGACTCCGGCGTGTGCTCAAGTCGCTTGAATTGGGTGAGGTGCAAACTCTCTTCCTGGAAGAGAACTACACCGCCCGCGGCGTCGAGTGCGCCAATTGCGGACATCTCGATGCGCACGTCGTGTCCTTCTGTCCCGTGTGTGGCAAGGCTACCCGAGAACTGGAGGATCTCTGTGAGGCTCTGATCCCCGCAGCGATCCGCCGTGATGTGGAGCTGTTCTACGTCAAGGGGAATTCCGATCTTGATCACGTCGGCAATATCGCCGCGATGCTGCGTTTCCGCGCCGACCAGAGCAAGACTAACTTCGTGGCATAGTCCGAGACTCGCAGCGCTCCAGAGGCCCGCCTCCCGCGGGCCTTTTTGTTCGCCCAGCCGATGCCTGCTGGTTTCCGCGTGCTATGCTGTTCGCCGTTTCATACCCACCCGGAGGATGGCATGACCGTCTCACGCCGCGGATTCCTCACCAGCGCCGTCATAGGTTCGTTGTCGCTCAGTCTGAATGGGCAGGAGAGCAAATCGCAGGATTCGTCGCAGCGAGCTCGCGCCGCGGGTTCCGGCAAATTGCCAATCATCATCTGTGCCCACAACGGCGCGAACTACCTCGACGACGCGTACGCCTTCCTGAGCAAGGGCGGCGACACGCTAGACGCTGCCATCCGCGTGGTGATGGGTCCGGAAAACGATCCCAACGACGACAGCGTCGGCCTCGGCGGCCTGCCCAACGAAGAAGGAGTCGTGGAACTCGACTCGTGTTGCATGCATGGCCCCACGCGCCGGGCGGGATCGGTCGGCGGCGTGCGCAACATCAAGAACGTCTCTCTGGCGGCCAAGGCAGTGATGGAACACACTGGGCACGTAATGCTTGTCGGCGAAGGCGCCGAGCGCTTCGCGGTGGCCGTCGGCTTGCCCCGCGAAAACCTGCTTACCGAACACTCGCGCAAGATATGGTTTCTGTGGAAGCAGTTCCACTCGAACGGCGATTGGTGGGGACCGGGACTCGCCAGTCCATACTGGAGGCCGCCACAAGATGGCCCGATCCGCCATGCCGCAGAGCGAGCTTTGGCAGGAGCGGTTCAAGCAACTGCACGAGATGGCCGCCAACCTCGGCATCGCGCCCGAAGACCGCTGGCCCGCGATACGGCGTGTCATCTTCCCGCCGACCGGCACGATTCACTGCTCGGCGCTGAACGAGAAGGGCGAGATGTCCGGCATCACGACCACGAGCGGCCTCGCCTTCAAGCTTCCCGGAAGAGTTGGCGACTCGCCCATCATCGGCGCAGGCTGTTACACCGATCAGGATGTGGGATCAGCGGGCGCGACCGGAAGCGGGGAAGAGAACATCAAGGTGGCGGGCGCGCACACCATCGTGGAGAACATGCGTCGCGGCATGACTCCGCACGAAGCGGGCATGGATGCGCTGAAGCGCATCGCGCGCGACTACAACAACGACATGACCAAGCTCAAGTTCGTCGACATGACTTACTACGCGCTGCGCAAAGACGGCGCCTACGCCGGCGTTTCGCTGTGGGAGGGCTACTCGCCGACCCACCCGCACACGATCGCGGTACACGACGGGACGAAGCGCTCAGAGCAGACGGCGAGCCTGTTCAAAGGCAACTCGCACGAGTTTCCGCCATTCCCGCCGATTCCTGAGGAGTTGAAGAAGAATTCGGAGTATCTGAAATAGCTGTCAGCTCTCAGCCGTCAGCTATCAGCCGTCAGCTATCATTATCAGCTCCCATTCTCCGCAGATCCTCGAGAGCCGGTAAGAGAATTCGGAACGCTTGAAGTAGCGACCAGTTAGTAGTTAAAAGCTAAGAGCTAAAGGCTAAGAGCCAAAAGCTGATAGCTGATGGCTGATGGCTGACAGCTCCTACGAGAACCTGATCTTCACATCCGCCTTCTTGTCCAGGTGGATGCTGTCGATGAACCGTACCTTCCCCGTCCGCAGCGTCACGATAATCGACGTCGTCCGCGTCCCTTCGCCGAAGAAGCGCACGCCGCGCATCAACGCGCCGTCGGTCACGCCGGTCGCCGCGAAAATTAGCTGTTTCCCCGGCGCCAGATCTTCCGCTTCATAAATCCTCTTCGGATCTTTGATTCCCATGCGCTTGACGCGCTCTTCGAGCTCCGGCTTGTCGACCACCAGCCGCCCCAGCATGTAGCCGTTCAGACAACGAATGGCCGCCGCCGTGATCACGCCTTCCGGCGCGCCGCCCGATCCCATCACAGCATGAACCCCGGTCCCGATTACCGCCGCCGCAATCCCCGCCGACAAGTCGCCGTCGCCGATCAGCCGAATGCGCGCACCCGCCGCGCGAATATCGCTGATAAGCTTCTCGTGCCGCGGACGGTCGAGCACGATCACGACCAGGTCCTCGACATCGCGCTCCAGACATTTCGCGATCCTCTTCAGGTTGTTGGCCACGGGAGCATCCATCTCCACCGCTCCCTTGCACGACGGGCCGACCACAATCTTCTCCATGTAGCAGTCGGGTGCGTTGAGCAGGCCGCCCTTTTCCGACGCAGCGAGCACCGTGATGGCACCCGGCGCGCCCGTGGCGCACAGGTTCGTGCCCTCGAGCGGGTCGACCGCGATATCGACATGCGGCACTTCGCGGCCGTCGGGAAACTCGGCGCCCACCTGCTCGCCGATGTAGAGCATGGGAGCCTCGTCGCGCTCGCCCTCGCCGATCACGATGGTGCCGCGCATCGGCACCGTTTCCATGGTCTCGCGCATCGACTCGGTCGCAACCTGGTCGGCCAGCTTGCGGTCGCCCTGGCCCATGGTGCGGGCGGACGCGATGGCGGCGTTCTCCACTACGCGCAGGAACTCGAGCGCGAGATCGCTTTCCAGGTTTTCGCCGAAGCTTTTGGCCTTGCATTCGGGACGGGTATTGGTTGCCAACGTGGGCCTCCAAAAAAGGACGTTAAAAAAGCGCCTTCAGGCGCGGTCGTAGACTATACCGCCAACCGGGGGAAAAAGGGAACGGGAGCCGGGTACTTCCTGGGTGCCACGTTTTTCCCGATGTGGGCGCGGAATGGGGTATACCCCCCTCCCCCCTGGTGTCCGCAAAATCTAGAGCGCGTTCGGGTTAAGAATTTCGTGTCCGCAAAATCTAGACATCTAAAGACTTACACGTAAAATCCTCCGGAATATAGAGTTAGCGGATGGCTCTGTAGGGAAGCGCGCCAGATGCGCGATGCTGGGTCACAGAGAACTTGCGCGCGGATCGTGAGGGATCAGTGAAAGTCTGGCGTCCCATAGTTGGGGACGTCAAGGACGCAGGTCACGAGAGAAGGTGAGAGTTGACGTGGAAGGTGGAAGAGCGGCGCTGAAGGACGCCTCGAGATCGAGTCGGTCAAACTGCCCCACTCAAGCCAAAACCGGGCTTGAGTGGGCCACCAGCCGCCAAACTGACTTCCTTTTTCCTGAAACCAGTTGCGCTTTCGGCGGGCTGCGCCCTTCCGCCTGGCCGGAACCGCTTCCGGCTGGGTGTGAACTGCCCCTCGAAATTGGCGTTATAACTCGCTAACGGAGCGACGCCCGCTCTCCGTTTCACGCTGAACCAACACACTGGGCCAAAGCAAACTGAGCCTTCGGAGACGGCTGGAATTCAAAACGGGAGAAGTCCATCCGCCCCTTCCCCCGAAGCGAATTGAGGCCGGGGCCATGGGAAACAGGTCGCACATTAAACGAAGGCAAAGGGCATGTCTATTCCACAAATCCGTGCTAACGCCTGCGGACCTAGTGCGGCCTTTTCATCAGCGATTTCGGCCTTGGGTTAGGATTGCCAGCAGGTCTGGGTGCATCATCCGCGCTATTGATTAAGGTTGCGGTGAGTCCAGCGCTAGCCACGTAGCTCCCGTTGCTTCCGGCTGTGTAACAGAGAACCTCAATAGAGTCACCAGCGCCAATGGATATCGCGTCGGTGATACTTGCTGATATCGAGGGCGGGGGACCATAACTTCCAGTCATTTGACTGGGGTTTCCGTTGCTTGCCAGTGTGTCATAACAGAACACGTATTGATCCCCAGTGGCAACAGCCACAAATAATGACGCCGAAATGTAATACGTTCCTGAAGTGGCCAAAGGATTCGTTTTCAATACAACCTTCGCCGAAGACGATAACAATATGTTTGCACCGAAAGGGGCTATACTGGCACGGCCCTCCGACACTCCCGCTGGTCCTTGAGGTCCCGTCGGTCCTTCAGGGCCTTGTGCGCCTTGAGGTCCCGTCGGTCCTTGTGGACCCTTAGGTCCCTGTGGCCCGGTTTGATTCCAATGAACCTTGTGCTCCGTTGATTTACAAGGCGTATTTTGACCGACGATGCGGATAGCGCCTGTCGAGTTGTTGATGCAAGCGTAATACGTTGTGGTGAGTGGCTGTTGTTGAGCGGCTACCTGCAAAGCGCAGGATACGAGCAGAAATGCACAGGCACAAACGGTACGGAACATACATCCTCCTCATCACCGAAATTCGCGACGAGTGAGAGAAAACGGCAAAACAGAAGGAAGGTCAAACCAACTGCGCATTAACTGTCGTTGAACTGTTATCTGATTGGAAACAGGAAAGTTGCGGCTTGGCTTTAACCGAGAAGGGCTGTTTTTTCTCTGCAAAACCGTTCATCCTGACAGGGCCTCGGATACGTGGTACTGTGCCGCTGTAATCTTAGAAGTTTCCTCCCCTGTCTAAAGGACCTGAAGCCAACTGACCCAGCCCCCAAAAACTGGACCAGGTAAAATGTGAGTTCTCCTAAACCAGGAGGAGAACGCAATGAAGGGCACGACGGGTGACCCGCCTCATCACTTCTCTGACTTGTGAGGGGAATCACCCGGTGCGTCAAAAGCAGGTCCTTCGCCAGCGCTCCCTCCGCTACGCTCCCTCGCGCGCCCAGGATGACAATAGGGGAGAACGTAACGCGGCGCTAAAGCGCCGCTCTTCCACGCCAAGGGAGAGGGCAGTGGAATCCCACCCTTTCGCAAAAAGCGCGAAAGGATGGGGCACCCGGTGCGTCAAAAGCAGGTCCTTCGCCAGCGCTCCCTCCGCTACGCTCCCTCGCGCGCTCAGGATGACAATAGGGGAGAACGTAACGCGGCGCTAAAGCGCCGCTCTTCCACGCCAAGGGAGAGGGCAGTGGAATCCCACCCTTTTGCAAAGGGCGAAACGAAGCGGCACACGGCAGGTCAAAAGGCGGGTGGCCCGCCCTTCATAGCTTCTGACCTGCGACGGGAATCACCAAATTCGAGGGTGCCCCATCCTTCGCGCGTTCTGAGTGCCCTCGACTTGGTTTGGGATTTCGGCTGCGGGCTCAGTCTCAGATAGCGCCTCAACTTTGCGAAGGGTGGGATTCCACGGCAGCTCTTCCGCTTGAGATTTCTTGGTCGATTCTGGACGGCCTATATTCCGATCGCGCTCCCTCCGCTACGCTCCCACGCGCGCTCAGGATGACAAGAACACAAAAGGCTTCGATCATGCCGCAGTAAAATCCCAAGCGGAGAGGACAGTGGAATCCCACCCTTTCGCAAAAAGCGCGAAAGGATGGGGCACCCGGTGCGTCAAAAGCAGGTCCTTCGCCAGCGCTCCCTCCGCTGCGCTCCCGCGCGCGGCTCAGGATGACAAGAACACAAAAGGCTACGATCATGCCGCAGTAAAATCCCAAGCGAGAGAGGACAGTGGAATCCCACCCTTTCGCAAAAAGCGCGAAAGGATGGGGCACCCGACTCTTCCATGAAGTCTCCCCCGAACGATGGAGACACCGTGGAAGAGCGGCCCTTCAGGGCCGCGTTAGCGAACGAAGATGAGGCCTTCAGGCCCTGTGTTCCGGTTTGAAACGGCAAGTGCCCCACTCATTCGCGGGGTTTACGAATGAGCGGGGTGTACTCAACTGCATGCGGCTCACGCCTGGGCGATTTAATCTGGTGGTGGCGAAATTTGCTTTGGCGAAGATTCAGTATGGGCGACGGTATTCGACATACCGCTCACTCGGATCGATGCTGAGAACAAGGTCGTGAGGCGCGGGCGGCTACTCGCTATTGCGGGTAGTTGGAAAATTGTGACGATCAGATGCCGTAGCGTTTCCACAGCCGGAACCACGGATTATTCGCGTACGTTTCGTCGTGTCGTTGGTTCGCAGCGTAGAAATCGGACAGCTGGAGTGGTCTCGGGTCCGGAAGCGAGTACAGTCGCTCCAGGCACTCGATTTCGGTAATGATCTTCTCCGGGTTCATCCTGTTCACATGCGCGGTGGAAGGGTGGCCCTGCCGCCGGTCAAGAATGCAGTATAAACCGAGTTCCTGTTCAATACCCAAGCCGGGATAGGGCCCGGCCTTCATAACTTCTGACCTGTGACGGGAATCACCCAATGCGAGGGTGCCCCGGTTGTTTCCTCCCAAGCTCTGTCATCCCGAGCGGAGATGGATCGTTCGCTTGCGAACGATCCTGAGAAGTCGAGGGAGCCCGTGCCCGCTGACGCCCGGCAACGGCCCGGAAGGGAGTTTTCTGCACGAGCGTCGTTCGTCGGGGTTTGCGGCGAGAACTCCTCTTCAAGCCGGTTATCATCCCAGACAAACACGGGCTCCTTCGACTCCGCAGCCCGAGTCACGAGTGACTCGAGCCACTCCGCTTGATTGCATAACGACGTTGGCCCGTCGCGCGAGTAGATTGAGGTTGCGATGAAACAAGACCAAGGCTCGAGAGAGGAGCCAACGTCATGCTGATTATAGGCTGTGATTTTCATCCTGGGTTTCAGCAGGTCGCGATCTTTGACAATCAAACTGGGGAGGAGCAAGCACGGCGGCTGGGACACCGCCAAGAGGCAGAGCAGTTTTACGGGTCGTTAGCGGGACAGGCGGTGCGGGTGGGGATGGAAGCCTGTGGGCACTATCCATGGTTCGAGCGGCTACTGGCGGAATGGGGGCACGAGTTGTGGCTGGGAGATGCCGCGCGGATGCGGGCCACGGTGGTGCGCAAACAGAAGACGGACCGACGGGACGCGGAGCATTTGCTGCGACTGATGTTGGAAGAGCGCTTTCCGCGGATCTGGGTGCCGAGTCTGGAGGAGCGGGACGTGCGGCAGTTGCTGGTGCATCGGCACAAGCAAGTACAGGCGCGGACGCGAGTGAAGAATCAACTGCAGGCTATGGCGTTGAGCCAGGGAGTGCAGCAGAAACGGAAACTGTGGACGGAAGCGGGGCGGGCGGAACTGGAGAAGTTGGAGTTGCTGCCCTATGCAGCCAACGGCGGAAGCAACTGCTGCAGGCGTTGGAGGATTAGGAAGGGGAGATCCAACAGCTGAATCGGCGGGTGGAAGAGGAAGTTGAAAAACGGTCGGCGGCAGTGAAGTTGCAGACCCATCCCGGAGTGGGACCGGTGACGGCGCTAGCCATGGTGCTGACGCTGGGACCGGCGGAACGATTTGCACTCCGGCAAGCAAGTGGGCAGCTACTTTGGATTGATTCCGAGCGAGTACTCCAGCGGCGGCCAGCAGCGGCTGGGAGGCATATCAGCAAACAGGGCAGCTCTTTCATGCGTTTTTTGCTGGTGGAAGCTGGGCAATCGGCGGTGCGCTATGACGCCGAATTAGGGCGATTTTATCGCCGCCTGGCGGTGCGCAAACATCGTGCCCTGGCCAAGGTGGCGGTGGCCCGCAAGTTGGCCACGCGGTTGTACCTGATGTTGCGCGAGGACTGGAATTACGCGCAACTGTGCAGGGCGGTTGTGCAGGTGAGCCCGAGTCATTCTGTGGTCGCAAGCTAGATCGACCGCTTGAGTGGGCAGCCTGCCTCCCCGAGCAGCGGGGAGTTCGAAGCACGAATCATGGGAGCACGAACCGAAGAGATGGATGGTGGGACCCTGTGTCCCCCGCAAGATTAAAGGAACACGCCTTGGTCTGGACATCAAAACCCTTTCCGCGAGAGCGAAATGGCGCTGCCCTGCAGGCCGGCGGAGAAGTGTTGCCTAAAAAGCTTGACAGGCACTCGCGTCGTTAGAGTGACTCGAGCCACTCCGCTCAGGATGACAAGTAAGGAGAGAGCCTAACGCGGCGCTGAAGCGCCGCTCTTCCACACCAGGTGAGAGAGGACCGTGGAATCCCACTCATTCGCAAAAAACGCGAAAGGATGGGGCACTCACCCTCCGGATGAAAATTCCTTCACACTGTCGTACACAGGCGCGATGGGTGTAAAGTCGGCTGCTTGATTTGAGTCGTTTCGAGTCAAAGAGGAGATTTTCTTCCCATGTCATCTTTTTTCCCGATCCCCCCGAAGATGGTCCGCAGGTTTGCCCTGCATCTGTGCGCCGTTCTGGTGCTGGGCTGCGCGACCTGGGCGCAGTCGACCGAAGTCGCCACCGTCAACCCGGTAACCCACACGCTCACGATTACGATCAAGGGCACGCTGGGGCCGGTGCTTGAGGGATCGGATCCGCTCGGCGGGAATGGCCAGAGCGGCACGGTCGCGATCATGGTCAGCGAGTCGCTGTCACCCGTGAAGCACACCGTCAACTCCGCCACTTACTCGATTCCCGCGGGCGCCATCACGGTGACGGTAGGCAGCAACAAGTTCAAGAGCCAAAATCCGTCGAACATGATAGTCCGTCTGACGAACAGCGCGGACACGCTGACACTGATCACATCGGTTACGGTGAGCGGAATCAACGTGACGATTACGGATACGACCTTTCTGAAGGCAGGCAGTTGGACGAGGGCAGTACTGAAGCATCCCACGGTGTTCAAGCCCACTCCGCAGAAGGTGACCTCGGCGGTGAACGCCAACGGACCGGGTTGCAAGCTGAAGTACGTGGTCTTTGGAGGCACGACTGTTCTCGGCTTTAACGGCACCGCATCGAACAGCGCAACCGTGGACCCTGTGCTCCCGGACGAGGATGTGGAGCAGTAAGTCGCGCTCAATCCGCCCGGATAGGCGCGCTATCCGATTGGATAGGAATTTTTAGGACCGTTAGCAGGTGACTGACCTCGCGCTCCGCGAGGCGCGCGAAGACTATCCCTTTGTTGTCAGTCAGCGACTCGCCAAGAACCTTCACAAGCGCGCACCCCGGCCGGTTGGCAGGCGAGTTGCCTATCAGGTCAGCAGTGTGGGACCAATCGTTGGGACGCTGAAGTAGTTTTGCCAAGTCGGCCACGGCTGGCAGCGGCGTCCTTCATTCTGTCGCTCGAACCTGCCTGAGAAGGAGATCAGTTATGCCTACAAGAACCGAAGTTGGTGGAGTTGCGGCGTACACGCCGGAATCCAACCATGAGAAAGTCAGCAAATCCGGGAGAAAGATCGGCGGAGTTGCAAGAAAGCCGGCGCACGAGATGGCCGCGGGCGGCCCGGGTCCGGCGGCTCCGGCGCACGCGGATTTCATATGGAACGGCGGACCGGTGGTGACGTGTCCGCTGATGTATGCGACGTTCTGGGGACCGTCGTGGACCAGCAGTCCAGCCGGGTTGGCGGAAGCGGCGAGGCTTTCGCAGTTTCTGCAGGATCTGGTGGCCAGCCAGTTCATGAACGTGCTGAGCCAGTACGGCGCCGGCAGCGGCGCGGGCTCGGGCCTGTTCATGCAGGCGTCGTTCATCACCAATGTCGCGGCCACCATCAGCGACACGGACATTCACACCATCATCCAGAATGCGATCAACTCGGGCGCGATCCCGGAGCCTCCGGCGAAGAACACGACGCACGTGATCGTGATCTATCTCGACTCAAGCGTTGCCGTGAAGGATAACAATCTTGGCATCGCGATGTGCGAGCCATCGGGAGACAACGCGTTCGGGTATCACTTCTTCTTCAACACCGCCGCGGGGAATCCGTGTTATTACGCGGTCATCCCGTCGCTTGACGATACCTGCCTGAAGAACACGGGATGCGGTGGAGGAGGCTGCTCGCTGAATCTGAACCAGACACAAGAGCAGAGACGAACGCAGGTGACCAGCCACGAGTTCGCCGAGATGACGACCGATCCGGCGTTTCCAACCGGTTGGTTCGGGCAGTTCAGCGATGAGAATGGCGACATCTGTAACGGTGAGGCGGATTCGATTACGGTGGGCGCGAATACATGGGATGTGCAGCGCACGTACAGCAAGACCGATGATATCGCGACCAACGGAGCGTCTTTCTGCCGGGCGACGGCGCCGAATCCGATTCCGAAACTGAGTCCGGGACCTTCGGCGCTGACGGCGGCGATGGCGTCGGCACAGCGGTTCGGGAACTATAAAGCTTTCCTGCCTTTGCCCACGGTGTTTCACGACGCAAAGACGCTGCAAACCACGTGGGATAACAAGGAAGTGGAGCGATATGCGCACCGCTTCTTCTATCCCCTGCATCACAGCAATGTGCTGGGAAATTTCGGGCCGACGCTGCGGCAGATCGCAGACGTTCTCGACCCGGCGAAGAAGAAGTAGCAACCAGGCAGGTGGTCTGGCGGCATCGCGAACCACCTGCCGTTCGCTCTCCTGCGTGCGTACCGCCACGGCAACGCGCTGACGGAGTGCGAATCGAGGAGGGAGTTCCATGTCAGAGACAATTCAAGAGCGGATCTTCCGGGTGATCTCAACTTCGGCGCGAATTCCGCTGACTGCCGTCGCGCCGGAGCGCACGTTTGACGAGCTGGGCATCGATTCTCTGGATCGACTCAACATCCTGTTTGACCTGGAAAGCGAGTTTGCGATCGAGATCGATGATGACGAAGCGCGGAAGGCGACGCACATTCGCGACATCGTCAACGGGATCCAGCAAATGGTCGGGGCGTCGGGAACCCCGGCGCCGGGAAGATGAGATGCGCCGCGTCGCCGTGACCGGTGTAGGGGTGATCAGTGCGCTGGGACTGAACCAGGAGGAGTTCCGCGAGGCGTTGCAGAGCGGACGCTGTGGGATCGGTCCGATGGAGCGTGCGGAGGCGAACGATCTCCGATTCAAGAACGCGGCGGAGGTGCACGGATACGATCCGGCAGCGAAGTTCTCCGCAGAGGAACTCGTATTCCTGGATCGCTTTGCGCAGTTTGCGTTGCTGGCTGCAGAAGAGGCGGTCATGCAAGCGGGCGTGGAATGGACGCAGCAGCTGCGCGAAGAGGCGGCGGTTGTCACGGGCTCGTGCATGGGCGGGCGCAGCGCGGAGGAGGCGGGCTACCGGGAGCTGTTCCAGCACGGAAAAAGCCGGGTTCACCCGATGACGATCCCGCGCGGGATGAGCAACGCAGGGGCCAGCCATATTTCCATGAAGTATGGAATTCAGGGGCCCGCCTACACGGTGTCGACGGCCTGTTCTTCGTCGGCGCATGCGATTGGCCAGGCCTTCTGGCTGGTCCGTTCGGGCGCAGCCCCGATGGCGATCGCGGGCGGCAGCGAGGCGCCGCTATTTTTCGGCGGACTGAAAGCATGGGAGGCGATGCGGGTGATCAGCAAGGACACGTGCAGACCGTTCTCCGCAAATCGTTCGGGCATGATTCTCGGGGAGGGGGGCGCGATGCTGGTGCTGGAGCCACTGGAGGCGGCGCTGGCGCGGGGCGCGCGGCCGATGGCGGAGATTGTGGGCTTCGGCATGTCAGCAGACGCAGGGCACATCACGCAGCCGTCGTCCGAGGGGGCGGCACGAGCGATCCGGTCGGCGCTGCGCGATGCGGGACTGGCTCCCGAACAGATTGGCTACATCAACGCGCATGGAACCGCCACCGAGATGAATGACCGCACGGAAACGGCAAGTATTCGATGCGCATTCGGAGAGCACGCGAAGCGGCTGGCGGTGAGTTCAACGAAGTCGATGCACGGCCACACGCTGGGGGCGGCGGGAGCGTTAGAGGCCGTGGCGACCGTGCTGGCGCTGAGGGATGGCGTGCTACCGCCGACAGCAAACTTCACGGCGGCCGATCCAGCGTGCGATCTCGACGTGATTCCGAATGTTGCGCGCGAATTATCGGTGGAAGCCGCCCTGTCGAACTCGTTCGCGTTCGGTGGGCTGAATGCTGTGCTCGCTTTTCGGGCGAGCGCGAGGGCGTGAGGAATGATATCGCGCGGAATTCTGCAGGTTTGCGCGGTTCGCCGGTATCCTATGCCCCTCGGCGCGGACCGGCGCCGCGCGATGTGCTAGGTCGGCCGCTCGGTTACAGGTAGCGCTCACGCAGGATGGCGAGGTGGTGGGCCACGTGTCCGGGGATCATGTAGGCGAGGGCGCGGACGGTGAAGAAATTGTCGCTGGCGATGCCGCTGCGAGTCCACGCTTCCGAGGGCAGGTTCCGGAAAAGTGAAAGCGTCGCGAGCCGGACGTGCTCGAACTCCTCGACGTGAGCGGTCCAGGGGATGGTGTCTGCGCCGGCGCCCGCCGCGGCGATGTTCTGGTCATAGCTTGGGAAGCGGAGTCTCAAATCCGCGCGCAAACCAGAGAGCGCGAAACGCAAAGGCGCGTTCAGTGTCGGTGACATGGTTGAGCACCTGGCGAATGCTCCACTTTTCGGGCGCATAGCGATAGAGCGATTTTTCTTCTGAGATGGTCGAGAAAAATGCGAGGCACTCTTCCAGCTGGGTTTCGGCGGTCGCAAGCGGATCATTGCCCGTTACCTGGTTAATGTAAGTGAAGTAGTAGGGCGCGGCTTCGGTACTTTCGGGACGAACAATCATAGGAGCATTTTAACCCGCGGGTTGTTTCGCCTCTCAGAAGCAGGTCCTTCGCTGCGCTCAGGATGACAAGAGGTCGTCGCGGATGGCAGTTCGCGACTCTGCAAAACCCTTCTGCTAACCTTTTCGCATGATGCCCGAAAGAAAAGAACCCAACTATCTGTTTACCGAAAAGCAAGTCGCCGACAAGAGCGAGATTGCGCGGAAGTTTATCGAGACGCGGACGCGGCTGAATGTGAACGTCGACAAAGCCGACAACTTCCTGGTCAAGCGCTTTTACAACATCGATCACAACACCTACCTCGAAGGCGCGATTCCGGCGAAATACAAAGAGCTGATGGGGCTGGTGATTTCGGCCGGACTCCGCTGCGATGATTGCATCAACTACCACATCATTCAGTCGTACCGGCTGGGGCGCTGCGCCCTGAGCAGGAAGAGGCGCTGAATGTGGCGCTGGTGGTTGGTGGGAGCATCGTGATCCCGCACTTGCGGCGGGCGTATGCGCTGCTGGAAGAGCTGTACGGAACCAGTACCTAGTACCTGGTACCGAGCGCCTGCTGCGCATCTGGCGGGCAAGACGCTAAAACGCGTCGATGCCGGTGATGTTGGCGCCGATAATCAGCGTGTGAATATCCTGGGTGCCCTCGTAGGTCTTCACCGATTCCAGGTTCATCATGTGGCGCATGATGGGGTAGTCGTCGGCGACACCGTTGGCGCCCAGGATGTCGCGCGAGAGGCGGGCGCATTCCAGCGCCATCCACACGTTGTTTCGTTTGGCCATCGAGATGTGATAGTGCTCGGCTTTGCCCTGGTCCTTCAAACGTCCCACCTGCAGAACGAGGAGTTGTGCCTTGGTGATCTCAGTGATCATCCAGGAGAGCTTTTCCTGTACGAGCTGATGCGAGGCGATGGGCTGGTCTCGAAACTGTTTTCGCAGCAGCGAGTATTGCAGAGCGCAGTCATAGCAGGACATGGCAGCGCCCACGCCCCCCCACGCGATGCCATAGCGAGCCTGATTCAAGCACATCAGCGGAGACTTCAGGCCGTTGCTGCCGGGCAGCAAGTTGGATTCAGGGACGCGCACGTCCTGGAGCGATAGTCCTGAGGTAACCGAGGCACGCAGCGACCACTTGCCGTGAATGTCTTCCGCGCTGAAGCCCGGGCGATCGGTCTCGACGAGGAAGCCGCGAACCTTGTTGTCTTCATCTTCCACCTTGGCCCAGATAACGGCGACGTCGGCGATGGTGCCGGAGGTGATCCACATCTTCTCGCCGTTGAGGATGTATTCGTTGCCGGACTTGCGGGCGCGGGTGCGCATGCCACCGGGATTGGAGCCGAAGTCGGGCTCGGTGAGGCCGAAGCATCCGAGTTTCTCGCCCTTCTGCAGAGCGGGGAGCCAGTGCTGTTTTTGCTCTTCGCTGCCGAAGGCGTAGATGGGATACATCACGAGCGCAGATTGCACGCTGACGAAAGAGCGCACACCACTGTCGCCTCGCTCCATTTCCTGCATGACCAGGCCGTATTCCACGTTCGACATCCCGGCGCAGCCATGGCCCTTGAGGCTGGCGCCGAAGAAGCCGAGATCGGCCATAGGCTTCACCAGTTCGCGCGGGAAGCGGCCGGCGCGGTTGCACTCCTCGATGATCGGGATGAGGTTGTCTTCGATGAACTGGCGGGAGGTGTCGCGGACAAGGCGTTCTTCTTCCGTGAGGAGGCTGTCGAACTCGGCAAAGTCGACACCGCGGAACTTGATGGCTGACATGGAGCGTGCATCCTGGATAGAAAGTTGGCCTATAGAAAACTCTCTAGGTTAGCAGCACCAAGTACCAAGTGCCTAGTACCTAGTATCGTTGCTAGGGCTCAACATGAATCACCCCGCGCCAGATCCCCATTCGACTCCTCTCGCTTACGCTCGTGTCGCTCAGGGCAGGCTCTCGCCCCGCTGAAGAAAACGCGGGGGGCTTCGGGATGACTGTGCTGTAGAACCATAGAAACTTAAGCCACTGCCGTATCGACCGGCGGAAGGAAACCGAGTCAGAACCTGGGAAGCCAGCGGGGGACCGCTTCGCGATATTGGTCGTAAGCGGAGCCGAATTTTTTCTTGAGGGCCGGTTCCTCGTAATAGACAACAAAGAGGTGGAAGGCTAGCGCAAGGAGAACTGTGTACATCAACAGTCGCCAGCTGTGGAATACGGCGGCCTCGCCGAGGACGACACAGAGGACGCCGATGTACATCGGGTTGCGGACGAGGAGGTTGGGACCGCGTACGACCAGTGATTTTGGGGGATCGATAGGGGCGGGTGTGCCGTGGCCGTGGTGAGCGAAATCCCACGCACAGTAGCAATAGAGGAAGGCGCCGACAGCGAAGAGCAAAGTGCCGGAGAGCGTGAGCGCCCCCGCTTCGGGCGGCCAGTGCGGCTGGGCGATCAGGCAGGGGACCAGAATGGCGACCGTTCCCGGGACGAGGATGGTGAAGAGAAGTGTTTTCAAGATCGCCATCACGAATAGGATAGCCGAGAAGTTTGCGGGAGGTTTCTTAAAAACAGGTCCTTCGCTCCGCTCAGGATGACAATTCTCAATGAGACCGGGACGGCAAGACAAGCACACGATGATCCTGTAAAATCTTTGCAGGCGGAAGAGTTGAAGATTCTCCCACTGTGCCGTACGTACCCGTACGACGAGCGCACGGCGTCTTCAAGTTTGATTTCCTGAGTGCGTTTTCGCGCGAGCCCGCCGAGATAATCCACATCCGAGCGCAGGGAAGCAGGGGCGTGCGGGTGAATTTTGTTTGAGAAGGGATCAGGAGCCGACGATGGCGAAGATTGCAAAGACAGCAGACCGCAAGAAGGTGATGGATACGACGAAGAGCACAGACTGTCCGAAGTGCGGGAAGTCGACGCGCATTGTGAAGCGAGTGAAGGACCGCGAGCGCGGCATCCCGGGCGGAATTTTTATTTCCTGCTCGGCGTGCGAATTCTACGAGAAGTTGTAAGCCGAATTTTGTGTGACAGACGCGCCTGCGTGTAGGGCGCAATCTACTCCGTATTGCGGGGTATTTATGCGCTGACGCCCACGGAGCCGATTTCGGCCAGGATGGCGCGGACTTCGGCGGTGGGATCGGCGGCTTCAGTGATGGGGCGGCCCACGACTATGTGAGTCGCGCCTGAGGCGATGGCTTCGGCAGGAGTGACCACGCGAACCTGGTCGCCACGTCCTGAACCGGCGGGCCGGACGCCGGGAGTCACGATCACAAAATTGTCGCCAAGTTCCTGACGAAGCGCAGAGGCTTCGTGGGCGGAACTCACAAGCCCCTGACAACCGTTGGCCAGGGCCAGTGCGCCCAGACGAAGCGCCTGATCGGTGACACCGCCGCGCACTCCCATTCGTTCCAGATCATGATCATCGAGGCTGGTCAAAACCGTGACCCCGAGGATCAGCAGAGAAGGATTTTCTTCTCGTCCAGCAAGGACGGCGGCGCGCAACATCTGGCCTCCTCCGCTGGCGTGCACGGTGAGCATGCTCACGCCCAGCTTTGCCGCTTCGCGGACTGCGGCGGCGACGGTGCTGGGAATGTCGTGATACTTCAGATCGAGAAATACCCGACGTCCTGAGGACACCAATGCGCGCACAGCTCCTGGACCTTCCGCGGTGAACAGCTGCTTGCCGACCTTGTAAGCATGTGCCGAGTCACCCACCACCGCTACAATTTTCTGCGCAGCGGCAGTGGATGAAACATCCAAAGCGACAATCAATCGCTCGCGGGGATCGTGCATCCCCTTCAGTTTAACTGGACTATGGCAGATATGCTACTGGCTGGAGCCGGGCCTCGGTTCCTTCCGCAGGAACCAGATCCAGGCGGACGCGCTGTACGCCCCTGCTCTTGAAGTCGAGAGCGCGGGCGGCGTTGTAGGAGACGTCGATGATTCGCCCGTCGATGACCGGACCACGATCGTTGACGCGGACGATGACGGCTCTGCCGTTACGCAGGTTAGTGACACGTACGTATGTACCCAGTGGCAATGTGGGATGAGCCGCGGTGAAGTCGTACATGTCGAACGGTTCGCCGCTAGCCGTGGTATTGCCGTCGCACTCTTCGCCGTACCAGGACGCAGTACCCACCTGGTACGCCTTGCTGTGGCGAATCTGGGCTGACTTCTGGTAACTCGATTGTTGCTTACTTTGGGTATCGCCGGCTTCCGAGTTGTTCGGTTTTTGCGCGGCTCCGGCCCCGAGGCTGGCCACCAACAACAGGACGGCCAGTCCATGAGCTATTCGTCGTCGCATTCATGCACCTCGCATCTCTAAGTCGTTCACCCACCCGATCAGAACCCTTGGCTGATTTTGGGATGCTACTGGCGTGCCATTCCCGGTGTCAACCGTAAAAAATGGGATTGTTGTTAACGATAAAGTAATTAATGATTATCATAACCGAAGCATTTTAATGACTTAGCGGTCGGTACGTACGGTAGGAGAATAGGTTACGTATTTAACATATAGTAATTGGGTCAAATTTGAACACCGTGAACTTTTTACTAAAGATCGTGCATTCAACGGGTTATGAAAATTAGAATGCTAACCTGATGTCATTTCAACCACTTCCAAAGGGTAACGTTCCTGAAGTTTGCCGGGTCAGGTCACCTTTGGTTCTTCGGGAACCGCTCTGGGTGGTCCGGTCAGGAGAATAGAACTGCGGGCGCCATCGGACCCTGGAAAGAGTATTTCGTTCGCAGTCCAGTTTTGGAATAGAGTGCCAACATGGCCGAAATGCCGCCTGTAGTGCTGACCATCGCGGGCTTTGACCCATGTTCTGGCGCCGGGGTCACGGCTGACATAAAGACGATGGCTGCCCACGGTTGCTATGGCGTTGCATGCATCACCGCTATGACCGTACAGTCGACGGCCGGAGTCCGGAGAGTAGAGGCGATGAGTGCCGCGCTGGTCAGTGAAACCTTACGCGAACTGCTCTCTGACATTGAGGTAGCGGCAGTGCATATCGGGATGCTTGGTTCAGGGAGGGTGGCGGCGGCGGTCGCCGATATCCTGGAGAGTGAGAAGCTTCAGAATGTCGTGCTTGATCCGGTGCTGAAGGCGTCTTCAGGGGCGGACCTGCTGGATCGTGAGGGGATTAAGTTGCTGAAGGAAAGGTTGATTCCGCTTTCGGCGGTGGTCACTCCGAATATCGATGAGGCGGCGGTGCTGACTGGTTTGGCGGTGACAAACCCTGATCAAATGCGGGAGGCTGCACACCGGCTGCACGCGATGGGCGCGCGGGGTGTGGCGATTACCGGCGGTCACCTCAGCAAGGCGATCGACCTGTTGAGTTTCACGACCCGACGCGGAGTCGAGCAAGAAATTTTCAAGTCTGACCGGCAAAAATCGAATTCGACGCACGGGACGGGATGCGCCTTTGCGACGGCGATGAGCTGTCACCTGGCGTTGGGGCGAGGATTGCCGGAGGCGGTCCTACTGGCGAAGGCTTACGTTACAGCGGCGATCGCGAACGGGCATCCGCTGGGGCGAGGAATTGGGCCGGTGCACCATCTCTTCCGCATGAAGCAGACGCAAAGGCGCTCGGCGCCCGCCGAAGCCGAGCCAGTGCACTAGCAGTGAGCAAGTGTCTTGTAGGAGTAGCCGGGGTCCGGGGCCGAAGGAAACGGGGGAGGGGGAAGAAAATCTAGTCCTACTTCAGGCCGATTTCTTAAGCAAAATTCCAGCCACAAACGCAGCTACGGATCCTAACAACCACTGTACTCGCCAAATCTGAACCGCTTGCCAATCCAGCACTGTCTGGGCGGAAAAAACGAAGCCAACTACGATTGCACCGAACAGACATCCCAGGCCGATCAGGAAAGCGATCATAGAGGCGTTGGAAAGTCCGAGCCGATCTTTGATGTTCTGGATTTCCAGGTGCTGGGTCCAGCCGGGAAGGGTTGATTCGGTACCGGGACGCGGGGCGCCGCACACATAACAAAACCGCGCGCCCACCATGAACTCAGCTTCACATCGACTGCAGGCGTCGACGACATTGGTGGAGATTGCTCGCTCAGAAACGGGAGTGGCACCTGGCAACGGCGGGTGCCAGAAGTCCTGTTCCATGTTGTGCGCTGCCTGCGCCATTGCGAGCCTTCCTGAAAGTTGTGAGGCAACCGAATAGCCAAAAGCAAAACACCCGTAAGGCTAATGTTTGCCGATGCTTATCAAACTTAAGTAATCACGCACCCGACCCGCTTCGAGAAAGAATTACCTCATGAGCAAGGGAAAGATGCATGGATGCTTTTGTTGAGTCTAGGGTGATGCCCTGAGGCGCGAAAAGAAAGTTGCGTCCCAGGTTCCGCCTGAATCGGATAGACTGAGACCACACCCAGAATGAAAATAGTGATGGCAGAGATTCTTCCCAAGAGACTGTTGTTCGGTCTCGTGTTGGCCTGCTTTCTTTCCCTTGTTGGCGTTGTTGACGCTCCTGCGCAGAAATCTGCAACCGCCGTTCAAGGCTCCGATTCGCGCGCAACCCGGCCACATGATCCTCTGATCGACTCGGCTTTCGAGCGCTTCTACAACCTCGATTACGATCGTGCCATTCAGGACTTCGAGAAAGTTCTGGAGAAGCACCCGGACGATCCATTTGCGGTGAATCACGTCATTACATCCGTCTTGATTCGCGAACTATATCGAATGGGCGCGATGAACACGGGCGAGTACGCGACGGACAGTTTCATTGGTCAGGCGCATCATCCGGCGGATCCGAAGACCAAGGAGCGTATCAAGGAATTGGTGGAGCGGGCGGAGAAGCTGGAGGAGGAGCGCCTCAATGCTGATCCGAAAGACGTGGATACCTTGTATGCACGTGGTGTGACGCGAGCGCAGTTCTCGCTGTATACGGCGCTGGTCGAGCGGGCATGGTTTTCTGCGTTGAGGAATGCGGTGGGGGCGCGGCACGACCACGAGCGGGTGCTGGAACTCGACCCAAAATACACCGACGCGAAGCTGGTGGTGGGCGCCCATAACTACGTGATGGGAAGCCTGCCCTGGGGTGTGAAGGTAGCAGTGGCGCTGGTGGGTTTGAGCGGCAGCAAGGACAAGGGGCTGGGCTATCTTTACGACGTTGCGAATTCCGATGTAGAGAACAGCGTTGACGCGAAGGTCGTGCTGATGGTGTTTCTGCGGCGCGAACAGCGATACGACGACGCGCTGAAGGTAGTGCGCACCTTGACTCCGCGCTATCCCCAGAACGGGCTCTTCGCGCTGGAAGAGGGAAATCTGCTGCGGGCCAAGGGAGACAAGCAGGCGGCGATCGAGGCATACCGCAAGGTTTGGCAGGCGGGGCAGGCAGGGCACTATCCGGGAATGCACTACGAGATGGCGGCGCTGAGCCTGGGCGACGTGCAGCGGGGGGACAAGGACTACGAGGGTGCGGCCCTGTCCTATGAACTGGTGAATCAGGTTGCGCAGCCCGATCGGGAGTTGCTGCAGAAGGCGAACCTGGCAGCCGGGGAAATGTACGATCTGATGCAGAAGCGCGATCTGGCGCTGAAGAAGTACGAAGCCGTGATCGCGACCAACTCCGGGACACCTCCCGCAGATGTGGCCAGAAAGCATATGAAAGAGGCGTACCGGAACAACTAAAGGCGTTTCGGATAGTTTCACGCCTTGAGGCCTCAGAGGCTAAAGCGTCTGCGTGTTGGTGTGGGATCCCGCCATGACTGAAGTCGTGCCCTCCCAGGGAACATTCGGACGCGATTGAGCGTATCCTTTTTCAGAGGTGAGCGGAGGTAGAGCATGTATTGCAATTACTGTGGCAAGGTTATTCAAGATGACGCGAATCTCTGTGCGTATTGCGGGAAGCGGATTGGTGCCGTGGCGGCGCGACGGCGCCTGATGCGCCCGCGGGTGGGACGAAAGATTGCCGGGGTGTGTCTGGCATTTGCGGAATATTTTGACCTGGACGTAACCCTTGTGCGCATCGTGTGGCTGCTGGTGGCAGTGATGACGGGTGTGGGAATATTTTCCTATCCCATCGCGTGGATTGTGATTCCAGAAGAGCCTGAACTGCTGCAGGCACCCGCGGCACAGCAGCAGGCCACGCACTCCTGAGAGTTTACCCCTCGAGTGAGATCGGTCGACGAGCACCCTCGCGCCGTCTTTCTGTGATTAAATCTCTGCCATGAGGCTCGTTAAGAGCGACGATGCGGAGATCGTGTACTGGGTGGAAGGCGATGGTCCACCCCTGGTCCTGCTGCATCCTTTTCCCGCTAATCATGAATTGTGGCTGCCGGCGTCGCGAGAGTTGGTATCTCGCTACCGGGTAATTCTTCCTGACCTGCGTGGACATGGAGAGTCCGGGATCGGCGAAGGTCCGGCCATCATGGAAAAACATGCGGCAGATCTGGCTAGTGTTTTGGACGATGCGGAAGTCGGGCGCGCCGCGATGGCAGGGGTTTCGATCGGCGGGTATCTGCTATTCGAGTTCTGGCGGCGGTATCGCGGGAGGGTGGCGGCGCTGATCCTGTGCAGCACCAGGGCACAGGCAGATACGGCTGCAGGGAGGAACAACCGCTTGAAGGTGGCGGCGGAAGTTTTGGAGAAGGGAACCGAGCCGTTTATCGAAAGCATGATTCCGAAGGTGTTCGGTCGCAGCACGCTGGACGCACGGCCCGATCTGGTGGATGGCGCGAAGCGAATGATGCTGAAAATGTCGGCCGAGGACATCAGCCTGGTGCAGAGGGGGATGGCGGAGCGGCCAGAGTCAATCACTACATTGAAGACGATCAATGTACCCACCATGGTGGTGGTAGGGGACGAAGACACGCTGTCACCGGTTGCGGACGCGGAGTTGATGCGCCAGAACATTTCCGGCAGCCAGTTGAAGGTGGTGCCCAAGGCGGGGCACTTCGCGATCTGGGAGCAACCCGAGGCGGTTGGAAGCCTGGTGAGACAGTTCCTGGATTCGGCGCAGGTCGGGTAAAACGCCTGGTACTGATCGGCAGGTAAGCGCTTTGTTACAATTCTGACGCCATGATTGAGACCTTTCTGGTTCCCGCGAAGACGGTGGTGAAGGCCAAAGGCGACGGTCCATCCGTCGATGTGAGCGGCGCCGCGAATCGAGTGTTTCTGCTGACGCTTGAGATCACAAACATCATCGAGCAGGAATCGCTCGACGTGAGCATTCAAGGCTCCGCCGATGGCGTGCAGTGGGACGCGAAGCCGTTGACGAGTTTCCCGCAGAAGTTCTATCGCGCGCAGCATCCTCTGCTGCTCGATCTGTCCCAGCAAAGCGGCGTGAAGTACGTGCGGGCGCATTGGGAAGTGGGCCGATGGGGACGCGGCACGGAAACGCCGATGTTCGAGTTCCAGCTTACGCTGAAGGAAGTGCCCGCCGATGTGCTGCAGGAGGCAACGGCGGAGGCGAGAGCGCTGGGATAGATCGCGGGGAGAAAAGCTCGCGTGGCGTTTGGTGTGAGTGAAGTCTGGCAGGCTGGGATAGTGGCTCAATTTGATGCGCTCCGCGCCAGATCCCTCGCTCCGCTGGAGAAAACGCGGAGCTTCGGGATGACTGTCCGATAGAACAATGGCAATTTAAGCCACTACCCAGGCCGGCCTACCCGGTTACGACTCCAACTCAATCCTTTATATTGATTAACAGATGAAAAGTGGCTCGAGTGTCGTGGTGCGCCCGGCGCGAGGTGTGTTGGGAATGGTGCGCTTGCCGGGGGACAAATCCATTTCGCACCGCTACGCGATGCTGGCGGGGATCGCGGAGGGAACCAGCCGTCTGGAGAATTACTCCACCGGAATGGACTGCGCAAGCACCCTGGGCTGCGTGGGCGCGCTGGGGTGCGAGTGGAAGCGTGGCGAGAAATCGAATTCGGTCGAAATTCACGGACGCGGGCTGGCACTGCAGGCGGCGACACAACCGCTGGATTGCGGCAACTCGGGCTCGACCATGCGAATGCTGAGCGGCATCCTGGCAGGGCAGGATTTTGCCAGCGTATTGGTGGGTGACGAGTCGCTGTCGCGGCGGCCGATGGCGCGCGTCATCAAGCCGCTTTCCGCAATGGGAGCGCGAATTACGGCAGCGGAAGGAGAGCGTCCCCCGCTCGAGATCGCTGGTGGACATCTGAAGGCGATCGACTACAAGTTGCCAGTAGCCAGCGCGCAGGTGAAATCGGCGGTGATGTTTGCGGCGTTGTTTGCAGATGGTGAAAGCTCAGTGGAAGAGCCGCTGCGAACCCGTGACCACAGCGAACTGGCGCTGCGGGCGTTTGGTGTTGAGATCACGCGCAAGGGAAACGAGTGTCGTGTGCGCGGCGGTCAACGACTGAAAGGGATTGAAGGGCGAATTCCGGGAGATATTTCCAGCGCGGCATTCTTCTTATGTGCGGCTGCACTTTTTCCGGGATCAAAGTTGGTGATCGCCGATCTGCTGATGAACCCGACGCGGGCCCGACTGCTGGATGTTCTCACCGGGTTGGGCTTGAGAATTTCAGTGCAGAAGCTCGAGGAGCAGCATGGAGAGCTTGTGGGCACGATCGAGGTGGCGGGCGGCGCCCTGACCGGAACTACGATTGCGGGTGCGGATGCGGCGGCGCTGATCGATGAGTTGCCGGTGCTGGCGGCGATTGCCCCGTACACGCGCGATGGGATGGAAATCCGCGATGCCGGCGAACTGCGGGTGAAAGAGTCGGATCGAATTGCCGCCGTTACGCAAAATCTGCGGAAGATGGGCGCGCAGGTGGAAGCGCGCGATGATGGATGGAAGATTCCGGGCGGTCAGAAGTTGCACGGAGCGGAAATTGATTCTGTGGGCGACCACCGCATCGCTATGGCGTTTGCGATTGCGGCGCTGCGCGCGAACGGTGAAACGCAGATCCAAGGCGCCGAGGCCGCGAGTATTTCCTATCCGGACTTTTTCGCGACGCTCGAATCAGTGGTGACACACTAGAACTGGTCTCATAAATCAAGTCCCCGGGGTTCTAGCTTACGTCTTCAGGGCTAAAGCCCAGTCTGGAGGAGGGGTTCCGGGCGGCACGGCTGAAGCCGTGCCCTCCCAAAAACCATTTATGAGAGACAAGTTCTAATCCCACCTTCTGCGAAACGGGCAGCGGAAAAATGAGTCTACCACTTGCTTAGATTGTTGGATGTCATCGTCCATTCGGACGTTGTCCGTCTGAGTTTCTGTACAGCCCAACCTTGACGGCGCAGCCCGCATCCTAAGCCTATCGCCACTGAATCGCCGCTGAACGGTGTGCCTGACGTGCGCAGGTGCAGGCGGAGACTCGTTCGTAAACCCAAGGAGATGTGACAAGCATGAAACGTATTTTATGGTTGGCCGTGCTGAGTGGCTGTCTGGCGTTACCGACATTATCATCGGCGCAGGCACAGGCCTCAGCGTATGAGAACGATCACGTGGAAGTGGGGGTGTTCGCGGATTACTTCCGTCTTAGCGCGTCGAATCCCAACCTCAACATGGTGGGTATTGGCGGACGGGCGGCGTTTAATGTTCATCCCAATGTGCAGCTCGAAGCGGAAATGGCATACGACTTCAAGCGCAACCTGACGACCACGTTCAACAATGGCGTGACCACGTCGTTTGAATCGACGCGCTTCCGCCCGCTGACAGCGCTGTTTGGGCCGAAGTTTCAGGCCGGGACCTCGGGGCCATTCCGGGCGTTCGTGACCGGCAAAGTGGGATTCATCAACTTTTCCTCGGCGAATACGGTGACGACGGGTGCGTTCATCAACCAACTCAACGCCATTACCAACTCGAACACCAGGTTCGCACTGTATCCAGGTGGAGGCATTGAAGGCTTCTGGGGACCGTTCGGACTGCGATTGGAGGCGGGAGACGAGATTTACTTCGACAACGGTTCGCGCAACAACCTGAAGATTACGTTCGGTCCGACGTTCCGGTTCTAGTTTCGGAGGCCGGTCTGAAGGGGCGGCAGCGCGAAGGCTGCCGCTTTTTCTTTGGAGGGGAAAACAGGTCTAGAATCAGGAGTCACGGCCAAGGCAGCGGCTTGTGGTACATTATTGCGATTCGCAACGCCGCTTTGTACAGGTCTGGCCGAGAATTCCCGTGAATTCAATGGAAGGGAGGGAACACTCCATGGCGCAGGTTTATGACCTTGTGAAGGACCGGAGAGTCTACTCCATCGATGCCGATCAGAGCGTGCTGGAGGCCGCGCGCTTCATGATGGAGCACAACATCGGAGCGCTGCCTGTGCTGCGCAACGGAGAACTGGTGGGCATCTTCTCCGAACGGGACATCATGAACCGGGTGGTGGCGGCAGGACGGATGCCGGGAACCACGCGGATCTCCGAGGTGATGACGGCGAATCCGCGGGCGGTAGGCTCGGATGAGACGGTGGAGAACTGCCTGTTCCTGATGAGAGAGTTCGGTTTCCGCCACGTGCTGATCTGCGACAACAAGCAGGTGAAGGGATTGATTTCGCTGCGCGACGTGCTGCTGCGTTACGTGAAAGACAAAGAAGCGGAAATCCGCAAGATGGCTGTCTAAGGTGGAGCAGTGGTCAGCGGAACAAAGCGAGGTCGATCGCCTCGCCCATGGCCTTGTGTCCGGCAGGGCTGGGATGCAGATGATCTCCACTGTCGTATTCCGGTTTCATGCGGGCGGGATTGGTTGGGTCGGCTAGAATTCCGTCGAAGTCAATCACGCCGTCGAATTGTCCCCTGGTTTTAATCCAATCGTTGGCTGCTTTACGCTTGGTTTCTCCCTGCGCAGTCCAACCACGAAAACCCTGGTAAGGCAGAATGGTCGCTCCGATGATTTTGAGCCCGCGTGCGTGCGCCTGGGCGATGATCTGCTTGTAGCCGGCGATCAAATCGTCGGCGGTGATCTGAGTTTTGCTGAGGCAGGGGACAACGTGTGGCGGCAACGAAGCGGTAGGAGTGTCGGGCTGGCCGATGTCGTTGGTACCTTCAAACAGGACGATGTCTTCGACTCCAGCTTGCGCAAATGCGTCGCGACCGAGCCGGGCGAGCGCATTCTCACCCCAGCAGGGAGAGCTGGTCAGGATGCGGTTGCCGCCGATTCCGGCGTTCAGCACGGACTTTGCGGGAGCAGTGTGGTCGGCGCCGAGGCGGCGAGCTAAAACGTCGGTCCACCTGCCGTTGGTGCCGGGCGTGGAGGAAGCGCCGTCGGTGATCGAGTCACCGAGGGCAACGATAGCGCCAGTTACAGTCTGCGGGGCGAGCACGTCGACTGCGGCAAGAAAGAACCAGGATGTGTTTGTCTTGGCGAAGGGAGACCCGCTGTCGTTCGCTGCGGCGTTGCCGCTTTCGGAGAGATAGTTAGTCTGAAGGGCATAGGTGTGCGCCGTGGCAGGGCCGGTGGACGCAGCGGCGTGGAGACTGATCGCCAGGTTCTGTTGCGGCTCCACTGAGAGTGCCACAGGATCAGAGAGAGCTTCTGCGCCTTCGCGAATCGTCGCGGATTTGCTGCTTCCAAAAGTCACCTGGTGGTTTGATCCGGGCACGAGATTTGCGCCGTCTTTTTGCAGGCCGACGAAGACGGCGTCGAAGGTCACAGGCTGCGCGCCGGCAACATTGGACAAGCGAATGCGGATGGAGTTGCCGCCGATGGTAGTGTGAACGATCTCGCGGAGAGTCTGGTTCTGAAAGCTGAGTGGCGTGCGGGCGGAAGCCAGGGGCGCGTTGGCGTCGGCATTGTTCATCGTGATGTTGGACGTGGCCCAGGTGGCAACCCAATGATCCTTGGTCTGGGGGAACGCCGCGGAGGGCGTGAGAGCAACCGCGAGTGCCAGAGCCTTGATCAGTTGTGAGTTCATGATTCGCGCGAGCGGCAGGATTCTAGAAGCAATACCGAGCAACGATACTCTTTTCTTTCTTCCCGATCACGGCGATAGTGGCGTGCGGCGAGGCAAGAGGAAAGGTCAGCTGCGTGCCGGTATTCTATCGCGAAGATCAATGCGTGTGTTGTCTGGGCTGTCGGAAATGACCGCGCACATGTTTTATCGGATGGGCAATCGATAACCCAAGCATCATGAATTGGCGGTGCTTTTCATTTCGCGATGATATGATGCAGACCATCTGGGGGGTGACCACGACTCCGTATTCGCGCGCAGTCTGCGAGAATTGAACCCATGCCCGTCGCAAGTGTTAATGTTCCTGGTGGTACCGTCTCGGCTTCAGGGCCCACCTCCAATTACCGGGTTGCGTTGACGGTTGTGACAACGCTCTTTTTCATGTGGGGCTTCGTCACCGTCCTGAACGACGTCCTGGTGCCGCACCTGAAATCGATCTTCGATCTGACCTATGCGAAGGTCATGCTGATCCAGTTTGCATTCTTTTCGGCATACTTCATTTTTTCCCTTCCTTCGGCGAAAGTGATCGACTGGCTCGGCTACAAGAAAACGATGGTGGGCGGCCTGTTCACCATGGGACTGGGAGCGCTACTGTTCATACCCGCCGCGAGTGTTCCTTCTTTTCCGCTCTTTCTGGGCGCGCTGATGGTTCTTGCGGCAGGGATTACGGCGTTGCAGGTGGCTGCGAATCCCTACGTGGCAGTGTTAGGACCTCCCCAGACGGCGTCCAGCCGTTTGAATCTCGCACAAGCATTCAACTCGCTGGGGACAACGATTGGGCCCTACCTCGGTGGGTTGCTGATCCTGAGTGCAAGCCCGAAGAGCATGGACGCGGTGCGGCAGATGGGCGCGGAAGCGCTGCAGGCTTATCGCGTTCAGGTAGCTTCGTCCGTGAAGTTGCCCTATCTGGTGATTGGCCTGGCGCTTTTTGCACTCGCCTCTGCGATCGCAATGTTCAAGCTGCCGCCGATACCACAAGCGGAGCGGCACGGATCGGTCGTGGGCGACAGCGTGTGGAAGCACCGCAATCTGGTGTTCGGGACGATTGGAATTTTCGTCTATGTAGGAGCAGAAGTCTCGATTGGAAGTTTTCTGATCAATTATTTCGCGCAGCCGAACATCGGGAATCTGACGGAGGTAGTGGCGGCCCGGTACGTGGCCTACTACTGGGGCGGCGCGATGGTGGGGAGATTTATAGGCTCGGCCATCCTGCAGAAAGTTCGCACCGGCACAGTGTTGGGAATCGCGGCAATTGTGGCCGCTCTTCTGGTTTGCACTTCCATGCTCACCTTCGGTCACGTAGCGTTGTGGAGCATCATTCTCGTAGGATTCTTCAACTCAGTGATGTTCCCCAGCATTTTCACGTTAGGCATCGCCGAGCTTGGTCCTTTAACAGGGGATGGCTCGGGGTTGCTGATCATGGCGATCGTGGGAGGAGCGATCATTCCCGTGATTCAAGGTGTGCTGGCGGACAACCTGGGGATTCATCACGCATTCATCCTCCCTGTGATTTGCTATCTGTACATTGTCTATTACGCCTTCAATGGCTCGAAACCGTCCAGGGCGGTGTGACGACTGAATGACCGATAAATCGGAAGTGACATCCGGCGACGGTTCACTGGTAGTTGGCGTTGACATTGGTGGCACGAAGATCGCGGCCGGCCTGGTTGATTCCGCAGGACACATCGTATTTCAGACTCGCACCCCCATGATTGCAAACGATGGGGCTGAGGGCGGGCTCTCGGCGGTGAAGTCTGCGATCGAATCGCTGCTGAACGGCCAAGGCAACGGTGCGCGCGGACAGAAGGCCATCGGCGGAATCGGAATTTGCTCTCCGGGGCCGCTCGATCCCAAGACCGGAGTGGTGATAAATCCCCCGAACCTGCCGTGCTGGCGGAACTTCCCTCTGGCGGCGGAAATCTCGCGAATCTACCGGGTGCCTGTGAGCGTCGACAACGATGCCAATGCGGCTGGGCTCGCGGAGGTGTTGTGGGGTGCGGGACGCGGCTACCACAATGTCTTCTACGCAACGATCGGCACCGGAATCGGCACGGCGATTTTGTTTGATGGCGCGATTTATCACGGACGCACGGGAGCGGCGGCCGAGGGCGGGCACATGAGCATCGATTACCGCGGTCCGGTGTGCGGTTGTGGGAAGCCGGGCTGCATCGAGGCGCTGGCTTCCGGTCCGGCTATTGCCAGGAGAGCGCGCGAAAAACTCAAGGGATCGCGAAGCTCGGTTATGCGAGATCTTGCTTCCGGGAATGTCGAAGTTGTCAGCAGTGAGATGGTGGGACGGGCCTACGACGAAGGGGACGCCGTTGCGGGCGAAGTCTTGCGGGAGACCGTGGAACTGCTGAAGTTTTGGCTGGGGAACGTCGTGGATCTGCTGGAACCCGACATCATGATCATCGGTGGCGGTGTCGCATCCATGTTGTTGCCCTTCTTTCAGGAAATTCGCGATGGCCTGCCAAGTTGTTGCATAAATCAGCGGAGTAGTGAAATTCCACTTGTGCCCGCGCGATATGGCGCCGACTCCGGCATCGCAGGAGGCGCGGCGCTATGCTGGCAGGTGGCGAAAGCTGAGCCGGTCAAGAGCTTGTAATCATCCTAGGGTTTGCGGGCGGAATTGGCTTTCGGCGTGGGTCGAATTTTTTCGGGAGGCACAACGCCCTCTCCCTCCAGGACTGAGTAGAAAGAATCTGCTGGCAGGTTGGTAAGAGTTTCAGTCCCTCCCGAGGGCCAGCGAATCTCGACGCGAGTCGATCTTGCTGTCGCGGCGCCGAGGCCGAAGTGTATCCGCAGATCGTTCTGCGAAAGATAACTTCCGCCGCTCTGAACTTCGTCGGTCTGCGTCATGCCGCCGGCGACGATTTTCAATCGTGCATTGAGCGCCAGGCGGTTGCTCTTTGTTCCCGCGAGTTCGAAGCTCACCCAGTGACTGCCTGGGACGCCCGGGTTCTTCAGAATCATCGGACCGCCATCGAGATCTTCGATGACGACGTCCACGTTGCCGTCATTGAAGAGGTCGCCGACAGCCAGACCGCGCGAGACGCGCTTCTCCAGAAGCGCCGGGCCCGGCTTGGTCGCTGGCATCGCAGAACGTGCCGTCCTTCTGATTCATGTGAAGAAGTTTGGGCTGACGATAGCCGCCGCTGGAGGGCAGGGTATCGACCTGCGGATAGACATGTCCGCTGACGGTGATCAGGTCGATCCAGCCGTCGTTGTCGAGATCGACGAAGGACATCGCCCCACTTGACCCAGGGCAGGGAAGGCAGAGCGACGCCGGATTTGTAGGAGACGTCGTGGAAGTCCCAGTTGCCGTCATTGCGATAGAGCGTGTTGTACTCGTCGGAAAAGTTTGTAACGTACAGCGAGGGCCGTCCGGTGTGGTTGTAGTCGCCGATGGCGACGCCCATGGACGCCTGCTCGGAGCCGTCTTCGCTGACGGCGGTGCCGGATTCCAGGCCGATCTCATTGAATTTTCCGTTGCCCTCATTTTTGTAGAGGAAGTTCGGCGTGGAATCGTTGGCGACGTAGATGTCGGGCCGGCCGGTGTTGTTGAAATCCGACCACACGACGCCTAGACCGTAGTAGCCGTTGGGATCGTCGACGCCTGCGCTCTTGGAGACATCGGTGAACGTGCCGTCGCCATTGTTGTGGAAGAGGGAATCGCCGGCGCCTTGCAGGCCACGCGGACCGCACTGCACGTCGATGCCCCGGATATTTGCAGGTGGGGGCGCTGCCGAAGGCCGGCAGATCGTTAAGGTGAAAGTCGACGTAGTTGGCGACCATGAGATCGACGAAGCCATCGCCGTCGTAGTCGCCGAAAGCGGCGCCGGTGGACCAGCGGCCGTCGGCGACTCCGGCTTTTGCGGTCACGTCGGTGAAGGTGCCGTCGCCGTTGTTGCGATAGAGAACATTCCCGCCGAGGCAGGTGACGTAGATGTCGGGCCAGCCATCGTTGTTGTAGTCGCCCACGGCGCCGCCCATCGCGAAGCAAGGCGTGGCAATGCCCAGCCTTGTCGGTTACATCCGTGAAGGTGCCGTCATGATTGTTATGGTAGAGAGCACCACGGCTCTTCTCGCCCTTAATGGCCATGGCGACGGTGGGGGCGTTAGTGAAATAGATATCGGGCCATCCGTCGCGATCGTAGTCGATGAGGATCACGCCGCCGCTCATCGACTCGACGATGTACTTCTGCTCGGGGGCGACGATGTGGCGAAAGGTGATGCCGGTCTTCTGCGTGATGTCGTCGAGCTGCGGGATGGTGCGATTCACACACTGGATCTTCTTCACTCCGGGCGGCGGCGGAGGCGGCGTCGGATGTCCACCCTGAGCCCAGGCGCTGAGAACGATTTGCGCACCGAGGAATAGAAGCGAGATCGTCCTGCTACCGTGCCGTACAGTCGTTATCGTCAATGATCACCGATCTTGATTTGAGTCTGACTGCGGTTTCGGCTTCGGGCGCTCGTGGTTGCGAGCTTTTATTTCCTTGTAGAGCTGGAGTTCGCAGTTCGCATCCCGAGTTCGCGAATCCCTACGATACGCCGCTTGCAGCGGTTGGTGCATGTAGTCATCCTGGATTATTACGGCGCCCCTACAAAAGCGTGGTTTGGAGTGTGCTAAATTTGATAAGAGCGGGCGCGTAGCTCAGTTGGCAGAGCAATGCCCTTTTAAGGCATGGGTCGATGGTTCGAGTCCATCCGCGCTCACCACATTTATTAGTTTTATCAGTGATTACCCGGTCGGCACCGGACCGAGTTGAGAACAGCTTCCGCGCGGCCCTTTTCTTGCAGGGGTTCTCTCTCCTCCGACTGCGTTTTTCTTGATCATACGGGTGCGTTTCTTCTTGCTTTCCGCGTGAACAGATTTCTCGTAGTCGCTTACCATCTCGCTTTCCGGAACTGCTTGAACGTAGCGGCTCCCGGTTGCCAAGGGACGTATGCTTCGGGGTCACATCGTTGACGTGAATGCTGGCATCAATTTCCCGAAGCAGGGCTCTCCAACGGAGTCAGGCCCTCATGCTCTTAGCGACCACCGTCCAGCGTAACGATTCCGTCTAATGGGCATCCAAGGTTTTCCGTCGACTGCTTAACAAACTTCTCCTTGGTCTCGTCTATCTTCCACGCGGCAGTGGCCTTGAGGATAGTCCTGGCCAATTTTCCATCTCTGGCGTTGTATCCTGCGCTGTTATTCAGCACTGCCACAACGACCTCGGGGATTTCTTTTCCATCAGCCTGACATGTGCCGATGAACTGGGGCGAGGTCGCGGAATGCGGAGGGAATGGAAGCACGTCACGAATGAGCCCTGTCTTCGTATGCAACAGCAGTTCGTACTCGCTTCCGCATATCTGCCAGGAAACCAGGAACAAGCGATCAGAAATCTCTGTTCCACCCAGGTCCTTAAGACCCAAGTCTGTGTGCCTCCCTTCGAGCACAACAACTCGTTCATTGGAGTCGCGCTTTCCAACCAGAGATTTAGGGATATCGGCTCCGCACTTGATCCCTTCAAATTGATCCAGCGTCCAGGCTTTTGCGGAGACGATGATCAGAATAAACAGAATCAATCGAGTTTTGAACATTGCGGTATTCTCGCACCAAAGCGGTCTACTTTCCGTGATGATAGTGGCGTGACGTTCAAAGAGGTTTACGCTCAAGACCCCGCTCGACAGGTCAATGAGCGTAATGGGGATGTTTCAACAACTGACCCTGTAGGACGTAGTCAACTCGGACGCTTTTCATTGACTTGATCCTTTAGCTAGCGGCTGCCGTCTGCTCGGCGGGAGGTCGCAGGATCACAAGCATCCGAAGATCAATGAGCGCGTGCAGGATGATTGGAAGCAGAAGGTTTCCGCTAAGCATAAACAGCAGGCCGAGCAGAAATCCCGTTATGGCGCTCTCGACCACTCCGCCGACGCCGCCATAAAGGTGGCCCAATCCGAAAATAAGCGAGGAAATCACCAGTGCCAGGGTGAGGTTCAGTGTCCAGGGGGAAACATGCAAGTAATGCAGCATGAATCCACGAAAGAGAGTTTCTTCACAAAAACCTGCGGTGATGCAAACTAGCACCCACCAGTGCTGCTCCGTCCGGGTCGCCGGGAAGAAATACTCGAACGATTTCAAGGCTTCTGCTGAGCGATAGGCACGCGGTCGATTGTTCAGCTTCTTCCAAGCCACGGTTATACAGGACATGAACGCCAGGCCGACAAAAAGCACAATGGCCGTTTCCACCAGAGATCTGACCCAGACGTGTCCGAACAGCCAAGCAGCATCGTCCCGCGTCGGAGTCATGGTGAACACCGCGTGGATACCCACGGTGGCAACCGCTGCGGCGCTCGTGATCCAGAGCAAAACGCAAAGAGTTTTGTAATAGCCAATCTTCTGCGCTGATCCGGGATTTTTCTTGAGCCGCCGCGTGGCGTAGAAATCCCAAGCTGGAAGTGCGATCGCGAGAAATGCGAAAAGCAGATGCTGAAGCATGGGGCGGCCTCCCAGAGAGCACGGAGCAATTCTACATTTGCGTTGGTCAATGTCGCGTTAGAGCAGTTGCCGCGCTGCTCAGACAAACATCGCTCCCATGCACTATGCAGGCATCAGTTTGCTCGTGCGCGTCACATTCCTGCACCGGCGCGCGCGACCCGCAACGCGAACCCATGATGGAAGCGGCCATGACCAGCGGCGCGTTGATGAAGAGATGAAGTCGGTTCGTCGCCCGCCTTCAACTCCAGCGCGTCGATCCAGCGCGCCAAGGCGCTTGGCCGGCCGTTGTTGATGTCGCCAGCTTTGTCGCATGCTCACGATGATCTGTCTTGCTTCGAATCAGCCTAGGGCGCTTCTTCCACGACCAAAGCTTTCGCCGCGGACTTCTTCGCTGGAGTGGTAGTAATCACGACGACGCTGATCAAGACCAGCAGCGTTCCCACCAAGGTTCGCGGGCCCACGGTCTCGCCACCAAAGAAATAGCCCAGTGCGACCGCCACAACGGGGTTGACGTACGCATAGGTGCCGACTTTCGTCGGAGACTCGTGGTGGATCAGCCATACGTAGGCGGTGAAAGCGACGATGGACCCGGCAACGACCAGGTAGCCGAGTGCGATCCATGCCCCGCGCGAAACTGTCAGCGGGTGAAATCCGCGGAACTCTCCCAGAGCGGAGGACGTCAGGGTAAGCAAGACGCCTCCTGTGAGCATCTGCGCTGCGGAACTCATGGCTTTCGATGCAGGTAGCCGTAACTTGCGTGTGAGCGCAGCCGCCACCGACCAGCTGATGGCCGCAACCAGGAGCGCGATTGCGCCTGCGGTGTCAATCGGGACCTCGCCAAAGCTCAGTGAACGGCTGACCAAGACCGCGACGCCCCCAATGCCGACCAATAGCGCGAATGCCAGGCGGACGGTGAGCCTTTGCGTGCCGAGAAAGATAATCTCCGAGAGAGCCATGAACACGGGAATGGTGGCCATCATGACGGCGGCGATGCCAGAGGGCACGCGGCGCTCCGCCCAGAAAAGAAGTCCGTAGTCGAAGACGAAGATCAGCACAGCGAGCAGCGATGCGGCTGCCCACTCGCGAAGGGTGGGTGAGACGACGCCCTTGACTCGCATCCATGCATAGAGGACTGCTCCCGCAAGGAGGAAACGCATTCCGGCGAGCAAGAAGGGCGGAACCTCCCCCACACCCACGCGGATGGCGAGAAACGTGGAGCCCCAAACGAAATAAATAATGGCGAAGGCGAGCAGGACCCTCCAGGTGGGGGGGCGAGTTGTGGAGGTCATCGAGGCTCCAAGCGCGCCGTCGGCGGAAGCAGACGGTTCTGCTCAATAGATCACAGCGAAGGTCGCGCAGACGCGAGCTTTCCCATGAAAAGTATTTATGGGGCGAAAAACTTTGTTTATCGGGCGGTTCTGGGAATCAAATAATCCCCTGACAGCTCATGGGTGCTTTCAGGTTTGTCGCGTGGTCGCTACCCACAGTTCTGAGATGGAAAGCAGCTGCGGTAACCGCAGTCAAGGCATTACTCCTTATGAGCAATTTCTTGCGGTCAACGAACTTGCATTTGCGGAAGCGACAGCTGTGCACGGGCGATAGAAAGTCTAGCTTTATCAATCTCTTACATTGATTTATGCAGGTGTGAAGCTGGGCCATTCAAGTGCTAGTCAGAGGGTGGGGACGTGCGCCACGGCGGGTACGCAACCGGCCGGCATTACGCGACTGGTTCTGAGGCCCGATGCCCTAACTACTGGAAAACATGTATTGCGCGACAACTACAATTAGGGCAGTTACTTCTTTCAGAATTCGGGAAGTTCTTCGGATTCTGCGTGCGCCTCGTCTGAGCTGGCCAAGAATGCTTACCTCGTACGGTCCACAAGTGAAGAACTACCGGACATTGCTGGCAATCTTATTCTTCCTGTTTGTCTCGGCTCCGTTCCTGGCGGCGCAGGGACCAATCACTTGCTCGATCGGAGTCGTGCCGGCCAGCGGATTTGCCCCGTTGCCGGTCAACGCGTCCGGCACCTGCTTTGGGAACTCGATTGTCACGCAAACGATTACTTGGGGGGATGGGAACATCGATTCGGTGAATCCCGGCCCGTTCAGCGTCCCCCACACTTTCGCGACGGCGGGCATTTTTACGGTTACTGTCAGCGCGGTGGATTTGTTCGGCGATCAGGGCACGGCCTCGCAAAATGTCGTGGTCTCACCCAACTTGCCGCCAACCTGCACGCTCGGCGTCGTACCGCTCACGGGCACAGTGCCGCTTAATGTGACGGCGACCGGAAACTGCACAGATCCGGATGGCGACACCATCACGACTACTCTCAATTGGGGAGACGGCACGATCGTGCCCGGTCCAAGCGGGACCCACACGTATACGACAGTGGGAGTCTTTACCGTAGTGCTTACGGGAACTGACTCCGCCGGACTGACTGGGACGGCTTCGCAGACGGTCACGGTAAATGTGAATCTGCCCCCGACCTGCACGCTGAGTGTCACACCGCTGAGCGGGACGGTACCGCTCAGTGTCACAGCAACGGGGAGCTGCACGGATCCGGATGGTGACACGGTCACCACCACCTTGAATTGGGGTGACGGAACAATCGTGCCGGGTCCAAGCGGGAGTCACACTTATACAACTGTCGGAAAATTCACCGTCGTACTGACCGGGACTGACCCCGGAGGATTGACCGGGAACGCCTCGCAGACTGTAACCGTAAATGTGAATCTGCCGCCTACATGCACGCTCAATGTAGTGCCGACGACGGGTCCGGTTCCTCTCAGCGTCACAGCCACGGGGAGTTGTACCGATCCGGATGGTGACACTGTCACGACCAGTTTGAATTGGGGTGACGGAACAATCGTGCCTGGCCCGGGCGGGAATCATACTTACAATACTGTCGGGAAATTCACCGTCGTGCTCACGGGCACCGATCCCGGAGGACTGACAGGGACTGCGACGCAGACAGTAACTGTGAGCACAAATCCGCCTCCCACGTGCACGCTGAGTGTCGTCCCAACAAGCGGTCTCCCGCCCCTCCTGGTGACCGCGACGGGGAATTGTACGGATACGGATGGCGATACCATTACCACGGTTTTGGACTGGGGTGACGGAACCAAGACGCCAGCCGCGAGCGGAACTCACACCTACACTGCCAGTGGCACATATCAAGTCGTGGTTACCGCGACCGATGTCGTTGGCGGCACTGGATCCGCCCAGCAGACAGTGACGGTGTTCGCTCCGGGCACCTGTTCGTTGCAAGTGACACCGACTACGGGAGTAGTCCCGCTGACGGTCACTGCTACTGCCACCTGCGCAGATCCCGGAAAAACGATCGCGAGTACATACATAAGCTTTGGGGATGGCTTCTACCAGGGTGGGCTGACCGCGACGCACACGATCACATCTGCGGGCACGGTCACCGTTGGTCTGACATCGCTGGACCATTCGGGCAAGGCGACGGAGCAGGCCTCGAGTTCAATCTCCGCGACCGATACTCCGACTCTTTTCGTAGGCGTGAGCAGCGGCCTGGTGAAACAGTTCGACAAGAGCGGCCACTTGATCAAAACCCTGGATACGAAACAAGGAGGATCCATCACCGGGATGGCCTTCGACAGCCAGGGTGCGCTTTACGTGACTGCCTTCACCGCGGACACGGTCACGAAGTTTGATGGCAGCGGCACGTTAGTCGGCAATTTTGGCAGTGGCTATGATTGCAAGCCCGAGTCGATAGTCTTCGACAACGAAGGGAATGCGTATGTCGGAGAAACCGGCTGCAGTCACGCCCTGCTGAAATTCGACGCGTACGGGAACCTGCTCGCTGGTTATTCCGTCAGCACAGAGAACGAAGGCAGCGACTGGATCGACATCGGTTCCGACCAGTGCACCGTGTTCTACACTTCTCAGGGCACTACGGTTTTCCGCTTTAATGCCTGCACGGGCACGCAACTTCCCACCTTCGCTTCGGGCTTGAGCGTGGGGCTGGCAGTACGCATTCTTCCGGATGGTGGTATGTTGATCGCGAACCAGCAAAACATTGTACGGCTCGATTCCGCGGGCCGGACCATAAGCACTTACACCTCTTCCGGAGAGAGCTGCTGGGTCTCACTGACGCTTGATCCCGATGGCAAGTCCTTCTGGGCAGTTGACTACTGTACCTCCGACATCATTCAGTTCGACATCACTTCGGGCAATCAACTGGCCAAGTTCAACTCCGGGACAGCCACGCAGACAGTTTTCGGCATTGCCATGCGTGGACCAGTTACGCAAACCACCGCAGCAGGTGCTCTAGTCGCGGCGCAGCAGAATGTGACGGTGACGGGTGGTCAGAGCGGATCGGTCGACCTACTGTTCGCACCTCAAGGTGGAGCGGTGAACCAGAGCTTTTCGTTCTCTTGCGCGAACTTGCCCATTGGTGCAACCTGCTCGTTTTCGCCACAGAGTGCGACGGCGACCGCGACCGGTGTGACGACAACGCTTACGATCGGTACGACGAAGGCGGCAGCCTCACTCGCGCCTTCGCCGTTCGCAGCGGTTCGCATTTATGCGCTCTGGCTTTTTGTGCCTGGACTGTTCGTACTGCCGGGTTTCCGGAAATCTGGAGGGAAGAATCTGAGGTTTGGCGTGTTTATTTTAGGTGTAGCCTTGCTGGCGGCCATGATTGCATGCGGCGGAGGATCGTCGAGCAGTAGTACCCCGACGACCACGCCCCCACCGGCTCCGCCGACGCCGAGCAGCATGAATACGCCTCCGGGAACCTACACGATCGTGGTGCGCGCGACCTCGAGTTCCCTGGTGAGCTCGACGGTTGTCACTCTCAAAGTACAGTGAGCGACGCCTTAAAGGGAGGACGCTTGACAAACATCCTGAATGCAAAGCCGATGCAACGTGCCACGGCTCTGGTGATGTGCTTTCTCCTGTCGCCGTTTCATCCACTCGCTGCCGCTGATAGCGGCGGAGGAGAGAGGGTGGGCAAAATAACGGGTGTGGTTGCCGGTGCGGCACAGGGCGGGATTCACCTGAGTTCGGATGACCCCGTCAATACGAAGAGCGAATTGACGACCGACGAATCGGGACGACTCCGCATCCAGTTGCAGGAAGGTTCGATTCTGAACGTGGGCTCGGGCAGCCACCTGAAAATCGTGAAGCAGGATCTTCTGACGGGAGAGACCGTAGTCGATCTTTCGAGCGGGCGCTTGCGCAGCCGAGTTACACGGGTACGCAAAGCGGGCGGCAAGTTTGAGATTTTGACACCGAATGCCAGGATCACGGCATTGGGAACCGACTTTTTCCTGGATGTTGACGCCGTGAGGACCCACGTCGTCGTTTATACCGGCGTGGTGGTCGTGAGTGCGGGACGCGATAGCGATGGTTCGGCATCGCGGCTCGTGATGGATGTCGCTGCGGGTCAAAGCGTAGTGGTGCAAGGCAAGGATGTGGGCCACCTGCAGATGACGGCTGACGAGGTGGAGCGGGCTACGATCGCCCAGACTGCGATTCAGGAGGAATCTGCGTCGGAAGAAGTGAAGTACGTTTCTGCGGGGAAGGCGCAGTCACACACAAGCAGGAACCTCCTTATCGGCGTTGCGGTGGCGGCCGGTGCGATCGGCGGCGGCCTGGCGGCCAAGGGTGGCGGCTCGAAGACGACGCCGGCGACCGCGCCGGTGAGTATTCCCTCAATCCCGGGACACTGACGAATCGCATGCGCTCCAATTGGTTTGGACTGAGAACACCTTCAGCTATGGACTTGATCATGATTCGCCGATGCTCGACGGCTCTGTTGCTGCTGGGGCTGGTGCTAGGGACGTCGCCGGCCAAGGGTGACGACAGGGATCAGGTTCGCCTGGATAGCCAGATGGAGGCCTTGCAGGACGAGACGGGCCGCATGCAGCGCTCCTTCGATCAGCATCTGGATCAGATAGGGAAGCAGGTTGCGCGGAATGCGGAGGCCTCGAGCAAGATGGCCGCCGCTATTGCGGGCCTTCAGGCTGCCTTGGAAAAACAGGCGATCAAGTCGAACGAAGACGCGGACGAGATGTCGGGCCTTGGGGAAACACTCAGTGAAGGACTAGATCAGGCCCGAACACGACTTGCCAAAGCAACGACACGCCTGGATGCGATGCACCCGGTAAAGCTGGTTGTGCCGTCTCAGATCGGATCCACCGCAACTTCACGGGACGCAGTCTATGAGCGTGCGCTGCAAGACTACAACAAGAGAAAGAACGACATTGCCTGGAAGGAATTCTCCGCTTACGCCGTATCGCACCCCAGCACCGATCTGGGCGCAGCGTCCTATTACTATATGGCCGAGATCCGGTACGAAAAAGGCGAATACAGGGAAGCTATCGGGTACTACAACCTCGCCTTGACGATGGCCCCAGGCGGAAGCAAGGCTGCGGCCGCGCAGCTCAAGAAGGGAGCGGCGTTCGTGCATCTGGGGCTTCCCGATGACGGCATTCGTGAGTTCAATCAGGTCATTAAGCAATATCCGGGCTCGACCGAAGCGACGAAGGCCAAGAAAACCATCGCGATCATAAAAGCGCTTTCCCAATAGCGAGAGAGATCACGGGGAAGCGGGCTCGTTTCTGAGGAGAGGTAGCGAGGAAAAGGGAAGTTCCGACCGCTCGGTCGGATGGGAAGGTTGGCGTCAGCAGTGTGGTGGTTGACTCGTCGCGCCATTAGCGGTAGGCTCTTTGCCCACAGAGAGGCCGTACCACCCAAATGAACTTCGCTCATCCCTATGATCGTCCACTTCCTCTAGTGTCCCTCAGCGGACCACGTGCTTTCGAATTTTCCCATTTGTAGTCCCCAGCCACTCATTGCCTCTTGCCAGTGACTCCAGAAATGGGGTCACGTGTGTTCCTACTGGCATGCCGTGGGTCGCCGCAGTTAGATGGGACTCCGCCTCGGCTTGCTTCGGGAGAGAGATGTCGGTGTTGGTATTTTCTTGAAGCAGGCGAGATTCACCGAAGCAGTGCGGTCCTCGCGGCGCATCGCAGAATCGTTATCGCGCTAAGCGTTTGCCTCGGCCTATACGATGTGTCCGATCAAAACCGAGTGAGTCGGTCGTTAAGGTTTCAAGCGGCCCTGCCCGGGGCGAATCGAGGCTCAATTTCGACCTTGGGCATGGCGACTCTTCTTGGCTCAGTAAGCTTGTTGGCGGCGATGCGATAGCTCTCTGCAACTGCGCGACAGAGTTCGGCCTCGACCTGGCTTCCAGCACTCTCGCTCAGGTCTTCGAGAAACTCCGCGATCAGTTGCAGCTGGTTAGGTGCAGCAAGGGCTTCCTGGCTGGTGAAATCCATGTACTACTTCCTCCTCGGCGAAGTGGCATCGACGATGAGGTAGGGGTTTAGGTTGTTTCCGAGACTGCCCGGCCCAGACGAAATCCCAGAAAGTTGGTCACGCCTCTCCCACGGGCGGGAATCATAGGTTGGATACCAAGGCAAGTCAACCTGATTTCGTGCATCGGTTTCACGGTCGCAAAAGATATTGAGTCGTTTCGAGGGCGGGGAGAGTCTACATGTCATCGGCTAAGTTTGATTCACAAGCAGTTGAAAGTCGGTTCCGCCAACCAGCGTCACCCCTTCCCACAGCAGCGATTCTTCCTCAGCAGAAATTCAAGTAGAAACAGGAACATCCATAAAATGGAACAAGGAACAGTAAAGTGGTTTAACGACGCCAAAGGTTACGGCTTTATCAGCCGCCAAAGTGGCGAAGACGTTTTCGTGCACTTCTCGGCGATTCAAGCCGGTGGCTTTCGCAGCCTGCAAGAAGGGCAAGCCGTGCAGTTCGAGGTGACCAAGGGTCCCAAGGGCTGGCAAGCGGAAAACGTTCAGGCCGTCTAATTCAGTACTCAGGCGTCCGCGATTCGAAAGGATCTCGGGCGCTTTTTTGTTGGCCGTCATTCTTGTCTGGCCCTCATCCAGCCCCGCCCGGTCCGGAGCGGCAACCCAGTCCGCTATCGACAAAAACTCTCATCTCGGTTTCCGCTCATCTCGGCACGCGGCGTGTGCATGTCTCCCGACCTAAGCGACGGGCCGGCGAACCGTAGTGCGATTTCGCAGAAAGCTATTCTTGTCCTTGGATCTGGGATACATGCTGCATCCAACTTTATAGCCTTCTCGGACTGCCGCCCATTTACAATGGCGTCCCGAGCAGGTCAAACTCTTGAAAGTGGGGAGCCGTACAGGCGCCAAATTTTAGCAAGTGCTGGAAAATCTTGAGTTTGCTCTAGCACAGCTGGCGTTACCTTGATTGACCCTTATGCGTTTACGGCGCTTCCTGAGGTTTGCTGTAGCGGCGACGCCTGTTCTGCTGCTAGTGGGCACGGCAGTTGGACAAAAGACGACGCTGGTCAGCCTTGATCAAGCCATTGATCTGGCGCTGGCCCACAATCACGCGATCAAGGCCAACCGGACCCTCATTCTTCAGAATCAGGCGCAGGAGATCACAGCGAATCTACGCCCCAATCCGAGCCTGGGGATAGATTCCCAGTTTGTCCCATTTTTCAGCCCGCAGGACTTTTCCGGGGACAACCTGGACCAAACCCAGCAATTCGATATCGGGATCAGTTATCTGTTCGAACGCGGTCACAAGCGGCAGCGCCGTCTGCAAGCGGCCCGCGATCAGACGGCGGTTACGCGCGCCCAGGTAGCCGACGCCGAGCGCACGTTGGCCTTCAATGTGGGGCAGCAATTCGTCAGCGTTTTGCTGGCGGAATCAACCCTCGAGTTTGCGCTTCAGGATCTGAAGGGGTTTCAGCAGACCGTCGATATCAGCGAGGCCCAATTCAAGGCAGGCTTCATCGGGGAAGGCGACTATCTCAAGATCAAGCTGCAGCTTCTGCAGTTTCAGACCGATGTGTCTTCCGCTCGCTTGGCCAAGGTGCAGGCGCTGACGGGGCTGCGCGAGTTGTTGGGTTACGACGCGGTGCCGGGCGACTTCGATGTGATTGGCGATCTGGCATACCAGCCTTTCAAGACCAATCTGGAAGACCTGCAGGCGCGGGCCCTGCGCGAGCGTCCTGACTTCCGGGCGGCTGAATTGGGGACCACCGCGGCGCGAAGCCAAATCCTGCTTGCTAAAGCCAACGCCAAAGTGGACGTAACTGGCACCTACGACTTTACTCACGTCTCTGGAGAGAACACGGCTTCGCTCTTCGCGAATTTTGACCTGCCGATCTTCAATCGCAATCAGGGCGAGATCGCACGGACGAACCACGCGCTCACTCAGGCCCAGGAACAGCAGCAAGCGGCTAGCGACACAGTCCTGTCCGATGTTTCCAATGCCTACGAGGCGGTCAAGAGCAACGATGAAGTTGTGCAACTTTATACTTCCGGATACCTCAAGCAGGCGCAGGATTCCCGCGATATCAGCGAGTATGCTTACAAGCGCGGGGCCGCCAGCTTGCTGGACTTTCTTGATGCCGAGCGCAGCTACCGGTCGACCCAGTTGGCGTATCGCCAGGCCCTGGCTTCTTACATGACCGCACTCGAGCAGTTGAAGGAAGCGCTGGGAACGAGGAACCTGCCATGAACTGGTGTTCTAGTGCATACCTGCGTCGAGATCGCGGGCAACTGACGGTAGCGTTAGTCTCTGTCTTAACCATCACGGTCGTGTTTGCCAGTTGCGAGGGATCTGGACCGAGTGCCGCGACCTACGCGAAAAACTCGAACGACGCCCAACTGTTTACCATCCCGCAAGAGCAAATGTCGCATGTGCAGGTGTTAAAGGTCCAGCCCACGACTCTAACCCGCACCCTGCGGCTCACGGGGGCGGTTGCCTACAACGGTTTTCGCACCACGCCAGTCATTACACAGGTGAGCGGTCTGATCAGCAGGGTCGTGGTGGTTCCCGGGCAGAAGGTACACCAGGGCGATCCCATGCTGTACGTGCACAGTCCGGACTATTCGCAACTCCGCACCAACTACTTGAAGGCGAAGGATGCCTACGCTCTGGCGCAAAAAGCTTACGCGCGCGCCAAAGACTTGTACGAGCACAAAGCAATTGCCGAGCAGAACCTGGAGCAGGCGGAATCGGCCGAAGTGCAAGCCAGCGGGGACCTGGCATCATCGCAAGCCGCGCTGAAAGTGTTGGGAATTAATGATCCAGACGCCGTGGTTCAGGCTCCACCTTCGTTTGAGGTTCCAGTGAAGGCGCCGATCAGCGGCGAGGTGGTTGAACAGGACGTGGCCGCGGGCCAGCTTATTCAGCCCGGCAGCACCCAGTGTTTCATGATTTCTGACACCGGCAACGTGTGGGTGCTGGTCAATGTCTATCAGAAGGACTTGCCATACGTACGCGTGGGAGATTCGGTGACGATCCAGACCGACACTTACTCCGACGTTTTCCACGGCCGCATTTCCTACGTTGCCGCCTCCCTCGATCCGAGCACTCGTACCCTGCAGGCGCGCATCGACACCGGTAATCCCGGCGAGAAACTGAAGAAGGATATGTACGTGGTTGCCACCGTAAACGCGGGCATGATCGCCAATACAATTGCGCTGCCGGACTCGGCGGTCCTGCGTGATAGCGAGAACCAACCTTTTGTTTATGCGGCGACTGCTTCGAACCAGTTTGGCAGGCGCACGGTAACGCTGGGAGAAAGCCTGAACGGACAGACGGAGATTACCAGCGGGCTGACGCCAGGGGATCAGGTGATCGGAGATGGCAGCTTGTTCCTGCAGTTTGCGAACTCACTGCAACGCTGACCGCATCGCAAAAGGATGGAAAGCTTTCCACAGACCTCCAGTGAGGACAGTGTCCACGGCAACTGAATGATCCATCGAATCGTCCAAGCGGCTCTGCGTCAGAGGTTCCTGGTGCTGATGCTCACCGCTTTCATCACGGTGGGCGGGGTCCTGTCATTTCAGCGGATGCCCGTGGACGCTTACCCCGACCTTTCCCCTCCCCAGGTCGAAATCATTACCCAGTGGCCGGACCATGCCGCGGAAGAGGTGGAACGATTGGTGACGCTTCCTCTGGAACTCCAGATGAATGGCGTCCCCCACCTAGTGGTGATGCGCTCTATCTCGCTCTACGGGTTGTCGGATGTCAGGCTGACTTTCGAGGAGAGCACCGACGACTATTCCGCACGACAAATCGTTTTTGAACGGTTGGCCCAAGCCACTCTCCCTACGGGAGTGAGTCCGAGTCTGGCGCCGTTATTTAGCCCGAGCGGCCTGGTGTATCGCTATGTGCTGGAGAGTCCCGATCGCACTCCGCAGGAGCTGAAGACGATTGAGGATTGGGTCGTGGAACGCGCCTATCGTTCGGTCCACGGCGTGGCCGACGACTCGGGCTTTGGCGGCACGGTGATGCAGTATCAAGTGCTGCTCGATCCCGCGCGTATCTATGGATATCACCTGACCGTCCCGCAAGTGACCGCGGCCTTGGCCGCTAACAATGCGAATGCTGGTGGTGGATTTTATTCGCAAGGCGGACAGTTCTACTACGTACGCGGCATCGGCCTGGTGCGGAATACAGATGACATTGCAAACATCGTTGTCGGCGCCAACAAGGGAGTGCCCGTCCGAGTGCGTGACGTGGGAGACGTCACGATCGGGCACGCGCCACGCCTGGGCGAATTCGGCTTCCAGAAAAATGATGACTCGGTCGAAGGCGTGATTCTGATGCTCCGCGGGGAGCAGACACAGAACGTCCTCAAGGCGGTAGAAGCAAAAACGGAGGAGCTCAACCGCCAGATCCTGCCCCCGGACGTGAAGATTCATCCCTACTACGACCGGAGCGAACTGGTTGATCTGACCACCGACACGGTCGAGAACAACTTGCTCCGGGGCATGGCGCTCGTGCTGATCGTGCTCATATTCTTCCTGGTCAGTTTCCGCGCTGCGATCATCGTCGCCGTCACCATCCCGCTTTCTTTGCTTTTTGCATTCATTGTGCTTCACGCGCACGATGTTGCCGCGAACTTGCTCTCCATCGGAGCCATCGACTTCGGCATCGTTATCGATGGCACGGTCGTGATGATCGAGAACATCTACCGCGAACTCGCTTTGCGGGAAGGGCAGGACTACAACCTCAATGAGGTTATTCTGGCCGCTGCCAAGGATGTGGACCGGCCCATCTTCTATTCGGTCGCGGTCATCTTGGCAGGTTATCTGCCAATCTATGCGCTGACCGGGCCGGCGGGGAAGCTGTTCCATCCCATGGCGGAGACCATGTCCTTTGCCCTGGTGGGCGCGCTGATACTGACCCTGACCCTAATTCCCGTGTTGGCTTCGTATTGGTTCAAGGGTGGCGTGCACGAGAAACCGAACCGGGCTTATGAGTGGATGAAACGCAAGTACGCGATACAGTTGGATTGGGCCCTGAATCGTCCCAAGACGACACTGGCGATTGCAACAGCTATTTTCGGCGCGACCCTGTTACTCGTGCCTTTTATTGGTGGAGAGTTCATGCCTCACCTGGATGAAGGTGCGCTCTGGGTGCGGGCCACCATGCCGTATACGATTTCGTTCGAGGAAGCCAGCAAGATTGGTCCTCAGATTCGTGCCATCCTGATGTCTTATCCGCAGGTCACAGTGGTGGGTTCCGAGTTAGGGCGGCCCGATGACGGTACAGATCCGACGGGTTTCTTTAACTGCGAGTTCTATGTTGGCCTGAAGCCTTACAAAGACAAGGCATGGAGCGGTGACGTCAGCGACAAGAAGCAACTCATCGAGTCCATCAACAAGCAACTCAGCGCTTTCCCGGGGATTATTTTCAACTATACCCAGCCCGCGGAAGACGCCGTGGACGAAGCGTTGACCGGCCTGAAGAGTTCGCTGGCTGTAAAAATCTACGGTGACGACCTGAGTGTGCTTCAGGAAAAAGCGATACAGATCAAAAATACTCTGGCGGGTGTGCCCGGTTTTACTGAACTCACAGTAGTGCGCGAACTTGGCCAACCCAGCTTGCTGGTCGACGTTGACCGGAGCAGGATCGCACGTTATGGCATCAACGTTGCCGACGTGGAAGCCGTGATTTCAGCTGCGGTCGGCGGGCAGGCGGTGACCCAGGTCATACAGGGGGAAAAGCTGTTCGACCTTGTAGTCCGCATGCAGCCTCAGTTTCGCAGCAGCGCGCATGAGATCGGAAACCTGCTGGTCGGCACGCCGGATGGGCAACAGATTCCGCTCAGTCAACTGGCCAACATAAGCCAGGGAAACGGCGCGTCCTTTATTTATCGCGAGAACAATTCCCGCTACATCGGCGTGCAATACAGCATCGAAGGGCGTGATTTGGAGCGCGCGGTTCGTGACGGGCAGGCGGCAGTCAACAAGGTCGTGACCTTGCCACAGGGCTACCGGATGATGTGGGGCGGCGAATACAGCCAGTTTCTCGAGGCAAAATCGCAGATGTACATCATCGGCCCACTCGCCGTGGTGCTGATCTTCATGATCTTGTTCGCGCTTTACGGGAACTTCAAGTTTCCCGTCACCATTGCGTTGGGTGTAATCATGACCGAGCCCGTAGGCGCGCTGGTTGCACTAAAGCTCACGCATACTCCCTTCAGCGTGTCTTCCGTCCTGGGACTTCTGGCGCTGCTCGGCGTTTCGGTCGAGACCGCCGTGATTCTGGTGTCATACATCAATAAACTGCGGCAAGAAGGATTGGATATCCGCACGGCAACGCGCGAGGCTTCGCTGCTGCGACTTCGTCCGATCATGATGACCGCACTGGTCGCATGCCTCGGGTTGCTTCCGGCGGCGCTCTCTACAGGGATCGGGTCCGATACGCAGAAGCCATTCGCCATCGTCATCGTGGCCGGCTTGATTTCTCGCCTCTTTATCGGCTTCTTCGTCAACCCGGTGTTGTACGAGATGGTGGCTCGCGAAGGGGATGTGCTTCAGGTGTAGTTTTCTCGCGGCAGACCAAAGTTATCAGGCAGCGCTCGCGCTAATCGCGCAGAACTCTTAAAGACTTACCCAAACTGGAATCCCGATACCGGCTTGCCTAACAGACGGTCGCTGTAGGTTCGTTGGCCGCGATCTTCCTTCGCGGCTCCAGCAGCGACCATTAAGGGCAGCAAATGCTCGGGTGTCGGGTGAGCACGCGAGCGCGCCGGGGGCATCCAGCCATTTGGCAAGCTTCGCGTCCCGCTGCTTCGCGTCCGCACTTGTGACTGCGTCGTACAGCCACTCGTCGAACTCCTCTGCCGGCTTGACTACCCGCGGATCGTCAATAAAGAAAGTTCGCAAGTTGTGATAGCTCATGCCGCTGCCGACGATGAGCACTCCCTCGTCGCGCAACGGAGCCAGCGCGCGGCCTATGGCGAGATGTTCCGCCGCATCGAAATTACTCTGCAGGGACAACTGGACAACAGGCAGATCCGCATTCGGGTAGATCAGTTTGAAAGGGACGAACACGCCGTGGTCGAGGCCGCGATGGTCGTCCTCGTCTGATCCAAATCCGCCAGCCTTCAGCAAGCCGCGAACCCGCGCCGCTAGAGTGGGAGATCCCAAGGCAGGCCAAGTCAGTTGGTAGGTATGCTCCGGAAATCCGTAGTAGTCGAACAACAACGAATGTTTGGGACTGCCATTTACGGTTGGCTTTGCGGCGTCCCAGTGCCCGGAAATGACGAGGACAGCCTTCGGCCGCGCTCCCAGCAAGCCGTCGATTGCGCGCAGATATTCGGCCATCTTGTCCCACATATGTGGCTGGCCGGGCGGTGGGTCCATGAAGAAACAGGGCCCGCCTCCGTGCGGAATGAACAGGGTAGGGAATCGCGTGCTGTGGCTCATTGGGATTCCTACTTGCGCCGCGTCTCTTTCAGGAACGTCCCCTCGCGGAGTTCCATGAACGCCTTTTGAAGTTGCGCCTGAGTATTCATCACGATGGGGCCGTACCACGCCACCGGCTCTTCGAGCGGTTTTCCTGAGACCAGCAGAAACCGGATACCGTCGTCCCCAGCCTGTACGGCTACCTCGTCACCGCGATCAAACAACACGAGCGACCGGTTCTCTGCCTGAGCGGGAGGAGCCGTGTCCGACCAACTAACGGGCTCCGTCGGCACCGCAAGAGGATCGGAGGCGTTGCAGAACTTTCCGGCGCCAGCAAAAACGTAGGCGAAGGCGTGGCGCGTGGTCTCGACCGGAAGAGTCTTCCTGCGACCGGGCGGGACGATCACATCAAGGTAGATCGGATCGGCGGCGATCCCGTCCACTGGGCCTTTCTTGCCCCAGAAGCTTCCGCAGATGATACGGACCTCGGTACCGTCGTCGTCCTTCACGTCCACGATGTCGGCGGACTTCACCTCCTGATAGCGAGGCGCAGTCATCTTGAGCGACGCCGGAAGATTCGCCCACAGCTGGAAGCCGTGCATCCGGCCTGCATGATCGCCCTTCGGCATCTCCTGGTGGATGATTCCGCTGCCCGCAGTCATCCATTGCACGTCGCCGGCGGCAATGGCGCCGCTGTTGCCCATGCTGTCGCCGTGCTCGACCGTACCGGCGAGTACGTAGGTGATGGTCTCAATCCCGCGATGAGGGTGCCACGGAAAGCCCGCCAGATAATCCTGCGGAACGTCGTTGCGGAAGTCATCCAGCAGAAGGAAAGGATCGAAATCCGATGTGCCGCCGAAGCCAAAGGCCCGGCGCAGATGGACACCGGCTCCCTCCAGCGTGGGTTTTGATTGGATCAACTTCTTGACCGGACGAATGGACATAATCATTCTCCCGTAACCAGGAGTGAACTGATGGTGAGTAGTAGATGCCGGGCCGAGCTTTTAGGCTGCAGGGTCCCGCGACAAACGAATCGTGGCGAGAATGACTGAGAGGCGGATGCCGCGCATTCATTAGCGGAAGATTAACCCGCTGTGCGCCTGCTTTTCGGATGCAGGCTAGGTTTTCCACAGTCCGAACCTTGGTAACCCCACCGGCGGTCCGTGTCTTGCTAAAATCAAGCTGCGATTGTGCCGATAGTCAGGGTAAGAGTCCACATAGACGAGGTACAAGCGTGCTCGCCTTCAAAGTAGATCTTTCATCAGGTTCAATCCGCAGTGCGAAGAAGTAAAACATGGAAGCCAATCAATACGATCTGGTGGTGATCGGAAGTGGACCAGCCGGGCAGAAGGGCGCGATCTGCGCGGCCAAGATGCGAAAAAAAGTGGCCGTGGTTGAACGCAAGCGGACCATCGGCGGCGTGTGCGTTCATACCGGAACCATTCCCAGCAAGACTCTGCGAGAAGCCGTCCTTTATCTGAGCGGCCTGCGCCAGCGCACGTTTTATGGCAGAGGCTACGCAGTCAAAGACCAGATTTCGATGCAGGATCTGACGTTCCGGGCGCAGGCAGTCATGGCGCGGGAAATCGACGTGATCAAGTCGCAGCTGCGGCGAAATCAGGTGACCACGCTGGAAGGGAATGCCAAGTTCCTCGACCCGAACACCATCGAAGTGGTGAGGGACGACGGGTCGCTGGTGGTGCGGGGAACCAAGATTCTGATCGCGTGTGGTACTCGCCCCGCGCACGATCACCAGATTCCGATTGACGGCAAGAGAATCTACGATTCCGACCAGGTACATGAACTCGAGGAACTGCCGCGAGAGCTGATCATCGTTGGCGCCGGGATTATCGGACTGGAATATGCGTCGATGTTTGCTGCTCTGGGAGTCAAAGTCACGCTTCTGGACCTGCGGCCCGCCCTGTTGGAGTTTGCCGATCGCGAGGTCATCGAGAGCCTGTGCTTCCAGCTTCGCCAGCTGGGAACCGTTTTCCGCCTGGGCGAGAAGGTGGTATCGGTCGGGCTCGACGAAGACCGCGACCGGGTTTTTGCCAAGCTGGAAAGCGGTAAGACCGTACATGGGCAAGGACTGCTCTACACGGTGGGCCGCCAGGCCAACAGCGATCAACTGAACATCGAAGCCGCGGGGCTGACACCGGACGGGCGCGGAAAACTTGAGACCAATAAATTTTTCCAGACCTCAGTTCCGCACATCTACGCGGCGGGCGACGTAATCGGTTTTCCGGCCCTGGCTAGCACGTCCATGGAACAGGGGCGGCTGGCGAGCTGCCACATGTTTGGCAAGCCCACCGAGATGTCCGCAAACCTTATTCCATACGGGATCTACACGATTCCTGAGATTTCGATGGTGGGTCAGACCGAAGAACAGCTGACCAAGGAAAAGATCCCCTACGAGGTCGGCTTGGCGCGATATGCCGAGCTGGCCAAGGGCCAAATGCTGGGGGACGACCAGGGAATGTTGAAGCTGCTCTTCGACCCAGTCAGTTTGAAGCTTCTGGGAGTTCATGTGATCGGCGATCGGGCCGCTGAAATCGTTCACATCGGGCAAGCCGTGCTGACCATGGGCGGAACCCTGGAGTATTTTCGCGACACCGTCTTCAACTATCCCACGCTGGCCGAAGCCTACAAAGTGGCGGCACTCGACGGACTGAACAAGCTCTAGATCTTTCCTTCACCCGCGCGCGATTTTTTCTTCCCATAGGAAGATCAGCCCATTTGTCGCAAGAATCCCTCCGTCTCTTCGGGTTGTGGCGATTGCGGTCGACTACGATTTCTTGGACAAGCGGCAGAAAGCCGCTAAGATTACGGTCAAGTCTGGAGTGGGGGTACGATCGCTAGGCGAAATCGCGGGAGGAATTCATGAGCCACTTAGAGCAGGGGATGCAGGCTTCTTCCAGAAGATCGTTTCTGCAGTTATCGACTGCGGCTTCGGCGGCAATGGCGTTGCGGATCGTGACTGAACCGATGCTGGCGCAAGCCAAGCGGCTGCCATTCTCCAAAGACGCGGTCATGATCGACTCCAACGAGAATCCCCTGGGGCCGTGTGCGGCGGCGCGCGATGCCGTCGTAGGGATCGTGCCGCAGGGCGGGCGCTACTCGATCAATTTGACCGATGACTTTGTCGCGGCATTCACGCAAATGGAGGGTTTGAAGCCGGATTACGTCGGCGTTTTTCCGGGGTCGAGCGGACCGCTCCATTACGCGGTGTTTGCTTTTACTTCCCCGAAACGGAGCTATGTGACGGCCGACCCAGGTTATGAAGCGGGCGTGCATGCAGCGGAGACCTCGGGCGCGCGAGTCGTCAAAGTGCCTCTCACGAAAACCTGTGCGCACGATGTGAAGGCGATGTTGGCTGCAGCGCCGGATGGGGGTTTGTTCTACGTTTGTACTCCGAATAATCCAACAGGAACGCTCACCAGTCACTCCGATGTCGAATATCTGCTCGAGCACAAGCCAAAGGATTCCGTTGTTATGGTGGACGAAGCATACATCCACTTCTCGGATGCGTCATCGGCGATCGATCTGGTGAAGGCCGATAAGGACGTGATCGTGCTGCGAACGTTTTCGAAGATCTACGGCATGGCGGGGCTGCGATGCGGAGTTGCGATGGCAAGGCCAGACCTGCTGGCGAAGCTGGACCGGTTCAGCGGGTGGAACGCGATGCCCATCACGGCGGTGGTGGCGGCGTCAGCGAGCCTGAAGGACGCGCAACTGGTGCCGGAGAGAAAGCGTATTAACGCAGAAGTGCGTCAGGAAACCTTCGAATGGCTGGATCGAAACGGCTACACCTACATTCGCTCGGAGTCGAACTTTTTCATGCTCGACACGAAACGGCCGGGCAAAGACGCAATTGCTGCCATGGCGAAACAGAAGGTTCACGTTGGGCGCATTTGGCCCGCGCTGCCGACCTACGTTCGGGTAACGGTAGGGACGAAGCCGGAAATGGAGCGCTTCCAGGCTGCTTTCAAGCAGGTGATGGATGGAACGGTGACGGCGAGCGCGCAGGACCTCCCGCGGAAAGCGAGAATGAATCTGGACGGTGTCGTTATACCCGCTTGAAGCCTCGTTGGGACGGCACTCCGATATTAGACCAGTCTCAAAGCGCGCAAGCCTAATGCGGGCTGGCTTCGGCATTTTGCAGATCAAGCCCAACGCGTTCGCCGTTGATGAGCACGGTTCCGGCGTCGATCAGTTGCTGGCCGGTGCAGTCGTAGGTCTCGTAACAGTGCAGGGCGGCGAGAGGGAAGAAGAACTCGACCGCCTCTGAATTCGCCGCTGCCGCCTGAGCTTTTCCTTCCAGGTGGACGGTTGTGCTGAAGTCAATCCCGTCAAATTTCTGTTCACCTTTGAAATATCCGAGCGTGGGCCGAACCAGGTGCGCGATGTGTTCGTCAAAAGCCTCAGCCGCTAACTTGTAGCGTGAGCCATTGGCCGACGCGGGCAGGGAGGTGCTCATGGAGAGTTCGAGATAAATTCCCTGACGAAACGCGACGAACTTGGGCGGCGCGTAGGAGACGAAGTGCGCCTGTGAGTCCAGATCTTTGGTCAGGCTGGCGATCGTGTCCTGGCTGGACGTCTGGAGCGAAGCGAGAGCCTCGGGCGAAGTGTCGCGCGGAGGCGGCGGAGGAGGTGCAGCGTCCTTCGGCTTTACTCCCTTCGGAAACTGGAGCGGCGGTGAGTTGGGAGCGGCACTCGGGGTGTCCGGCGGAACGATTTCTGCCGTCGCGGAAGGGGTTGATCTCTTGATCGTCAGCAGTGTCAGGCGGAGGAGCACTACCCGCCATCTTTTTTTGGGGTTCGCCGTTCAGCCAGATGGAGACCGGCGCGGCATTCAGAAAAGCCTGGCCTTCCAGCAGTGCCGCTTGCTTCGCCGTATCGTCCTTGGCGGCGAGCAACTTGAGGGCGGCGTTCTGCGGCAGGTAAACCATGAGATTTTCCGGCTTCTCAATGGTGACCCCCATGACTTTGCCGGTGATGTGATGGGAGACTTCGACCGCGTAACCCTTGATGTCGCGGTTTGCCTGAAAACGCGGAACGGCGTCTTTCAGGATGGGCATCACTACTTCCAGAAACGTGGTGCGAGCGCGCTGCTCCTCGTGAATCTTCTCCGTCGAGTAGGCGGCGTAGTAATTTCCGCTGATAGCCAGAACGACCTTGCCGCCGTAGCGATCGAAGCGAAGAGAGCGCTGGTCGGCTTTCTGCTGCAGTGGTTCGTCGATATCGAGCGCGCGGCTCAGATAAAAGGGATAGTCGAAGTGGGTGGCAAGAATGTCATCGCCCACGGTCTTCAGATCGTCCAGATACTTCTGTTGCAGCACGCGGAGATCGGGATCCTTGAGTTCGACGGGATTGACCACCTGAGCGAAGCAGGCAGAAACCAGCAAGATTAGCGGCAACCACGCCGCTCTATTTTTGTGCATACACCATTCCGGACGCTTGATAAGGGGGATCGGAGACCAGGCGGATGTAAGAGATGACCGCCTGAATGTCCGTCTTGCTGAGAGTATATCCCCAGGCCGGCATGAGCGCAGAACGGTTGAGCGCGGGCCCGCCGTGCCCGATGATAGCGGTCAGGTCGGCGTCGGTCATCTTGTTCAGCGTATCGCCTTCGGTGAAGGGACGGGGCTTGACTTCGAGGTTGTCGTAATTGGAGACGCGCTCGGGAGTGGACTCGGGGTCGTGGCATCTCGCGCAGTATTTCTCTTCGATCTGATAACCAAGTTGCTGCTGGTAGCCGAGAGCGATTTCATCCGACTTCAGTTCGACGCGCTTCTGCGCCTTGGTGATGATGCTGGAGGTGAGCTGGTAACGTCCGGCCAGAGTACCGAGAGTGACGTTGGTGGTGGCTTGACCGCTGGAATCGGTGAGGACCTGCGGGGGATCGAAGGTAGTTCCTTGCGGAGCGGAGAATTCGACCAGTGCGCCGGGGACGGCGGTGCCCTGATCGTCGTTGACTTGCACGACCAGCGGCTGAGCAAGCGTTGTGCCGGTCGCGCCGATCTGCTTGCCGCCGCTTGATTCGACAAGGGCGCTGCCGAACGCAGTCGGCTTCAATGTGGGCGGTGCGGGCTTGCGAGCGCACGCACCGCCTGCGATCACGAGGGAGATGGCGCACAGGGTGAGTAGTGATCGAATCATTTTTTCGCCTCCAGCTTGCCGGAGTTCTTTTGGCTCATCAGGAAGGCGGTGAGCGCGCGGGCGTCTTCGTCGGTCATCTGGCGATTGGGCTCGACAGTTCCGGCTCGTAAGGCCTGGGGATTCTTCAGCCAGTTGTAGATCCAGGCTGCGTTCAGGCGTTTGCCGACCTGAGTAAGCGTCGGGCCGATGTAGCCCTTGTCCGTCTTGGTGTCGACGATGTGGCAGCCCTGGCAAGAATATTTGGAATAGAAGAGCTGCCTGCCTTGCTCGACCAGCGCAGGCGGGTAGCCGGAGTCGGGCATAGAGTCGCGATCGAAGGTGGGGGTCTGGTAAACGGTCATCATGTAGTCGGTGAGTTCGTTGATCTCACCGTCGGTGAGATTGAATTTCGGCATACGGCGGATCAGCGCCGGCCGCAGCGTGTTGGGATTCTTCAGAAAGTCCTTCAGCCACTGCCGCTGCACGGAGCTGCCTTCCCAGGTGAGGTCGGGCGCCAAATCGCTGCCCCGGCCATTGATGCGATGGCAGCTGAAGCAGGCGAGATCGGCCATCAACTGACCCGCTTTTCCGGCTGGCTCATAGTTCGAAGCAGGCGGAGCAGCTACGGCAAGGGCCGTCGGCAAAGTCTGTGTGCGCTCGGTCAGAGAGAGCAGGGCAGTGGTAAGTGCGTCGATCTGGCTGGGTGTGAAGTTGAACTGCGGCATCTTCAGAGCTGAGCCAAAAGAGTGCGGTTCGCGAATCTTACCTGCGATGTAGTCCGGCAGCGTGTGCGGCATGTTGGGGAGGAAGATGAGCTGCGTGACCGGCTTGCTGCCGATGCGGGTCAACTCAGGAGCGAAGTTCTCCGGCTTCTTGATGCCGCTGATTTCGTGGCAGGAAGCGCAGCCATATTCCGCCACCAACGTCTTGCCGTGCGCTATTTGCTGCGGGCGTGGCGGCATCGAGGTGAACGTTCGCGAGGAAGTCAGAATCGGTCTTGTTCTGCAGGAACCCGTTGAGCAATGCCACTTGCTGATCGTTGAAGCGATAGTGCGGCATCTCGGTTCGCGGAGTCATAGATGCGCGGATTGTGTATCCAGGCCTGCAGCCACTCGGGTTTTGCCTTGGTGCCGATGCGAGTAAGTTCGGGGCCTATGTCGCCTCCCACCACGTTGCCGGCAGCATTCTGCACTGCGTGGCAGGTGGCGCAGAAGGATTCGCCGTAGAGGCTAGCCGCGGCAGTGGGATCAGGAGGAGCCTTCGAGGCGGCGACGGGGGCAGTGTCGCCGGAAACGGGCTTGCTGTTGGCGATGAGAAAAGCTGAGATGTCCGCAGCGTCGCCATCGCTCAACTTGAAGTTGGGCATCCTGGCGCTGACGGCGTACGCCTTCGGATCCTTCAGCCAAGCGTAGATCCACTCGCGGGAAGTTTTGTCGGCGATGTGCGAAAGGGCGGGCGCGTCTTCCGTAGTTTTCATTAGACCGCCGTCCGGCAGCTTGATGGCGTGACAGCTCACGCAACCGTAGCTGGAGAGCAGAGTGCGGCCCAGATTGAGCTGAGGTGCGCCAGTGAGCTGGCCGCGATGACACTGTCCGCACGAAGACTCGGAATAACGCGCCGGGAGAATCGGTTGCTCCCATGCCAGCGTGCTGCGGTGGGCCTCTTCGACGGTGGTGGCGGCGCCTTGTCCGCGATGGCACATCACGCACCCGAACTGGTCGACCTGGTGTGGGATCACGGGATGACGGCGGAAGGGTTGCAGGCTGACGTCGGCGAGGCTGGCTTCTTTAAGTCCAACATGGCAGGTGGTGCAGCGATCGACGACACCAAGGTCGGGCAGCCAGATCTGCTGAATGCCGGTTTGAAGATGGCGTTGCAAGGTCACGGCGTCGCCGCGGCCCCGAATCACAGTCAGGTATTGCTTCTGATAATGACGCCATTCGCTGAAATAATTCTTAGCCGGTGCGATAGCTAGCGATATGAGTAGCAGAAAGCTGACCACGCCGAACGCGCGAATGGGATTGCCGAACAAAACCTGCCACAGGGAGGACGACGATTTGTTCGATGGCTGCACTTAACTCCTCCAGGGCCAAACCCAGGACCATCCTGGGCCGCGAAAGAATGTGCCAACCGCCGTGAGCACGGCCAACTCAAACAGGAACCAGGTCATGATCCAGTAAGAAAGCGGTTTGGACGCGAGGTATTGAGAGAAAGACGTTTTGGGCTGCTCCGAACTGGCCAGCAGCATCAGTCCGACGACGATGAGAGTCGGGACCAGCGCCACATACACGTGAAAGAAGAAGAGGAAGACAGAGAGAGCAGCGGCGACGACATAAAAGATGCGGAGGCGACGCTTGCGGTCCTTAAGGAACAATCCCTCGGCTTCGATGTTGATGTTGAAGTAGGGAATCACGATGAGGGCGATCACGACCAGTGTCGGTACCAGAACGCCGGCGACGACCGGGGGAAAGTAGTGCAACATTTCCTGCAAACCGAGGAAGTACCACGGCGCCTTCGCCGGGTTGGGCGTGTGAGAAGGATCGGCGAGGCCCTCGAGCGGAGCGTTGAAGAGTAGCGAGATCACGACCAGGGCAATGGCCAGCACTTCGATTGCGACGAGAGCGCGGAAAAGGACTTCGGGATAAGTCTGGACCTGGTCCTCATCAGCAGCTTTTACCTGGGCCGATGTCCGGCGCGTGACGAACACTACGCGCGTGGGCGACTTGCGGGCATTGGAACTCATGCCGGCGACGAAGTCTTTGTTGTTGGGATCGCTCATTGCGCCCCCTTTGTGGCGGCCTGCGCAGTTTGCGCAGCCAGTGTCTTGGGCTCGCTTTGATGAGCGTAGAGGCCGCCGTCCTTACGAATGCGCCAGAAATGAATCGCGATGAAGAGGATTGCCGTGAGCGGCAGGATCATGCAGTGCAGCACATAGAAGCGGAGCAGAGCATTGGCGTTCACCAGATTGCCGCCCAGCATGAGGAAATGGACCTTATCTCCGAACACCGGCACCGCGGATGCGATGTTCGAACCTACAGTGATAGCCCAGAATGCCAGCTGGTCCCAGGGGAGAAGATATCCCGTGTAGCTCAGGAACAAGGTGATGAGAAGAAGGATGACACCGATCACCCAGTTGAATTCACGCGGCGGGCGATAGGCACCGCGGTAGAAGACTTTGAACATGTGCGCGAATACGAGAAAGACCATCGCATGCGCAGACCAGCGGTGCAGGTTACGCAGAAACAGTCCGGAGGAGACGACGAACTGCAGGTCCTTGGTATCGGCGTACGCCTGGGGAACGGAAGGATGGTAGTAGAGCATCAGCAAAATGCCGGTCGTCACGAGAATCAGAAACGTGCCGAAAGTCAGCGTGCCCAGATACCAGGTGGCGCTGAAGCTGAGCATGCGTGTCCGCACCTTGGTCGAAAACAAGTGCAGAAACACGTTCTGCTGAATCGCCATGGAGCGCCGCAGCGTGCTGGAGCCGGTTCCGCCACGGAACACGGAGCGCCAGACGCGGGTGCCGCGCAGGTCGTCAAAGTAAGTTGAGATGCCTTTGGCCATGCTTATATCCTCACGAACTGCATGGGACGAATGGTTGTGGAGCGGTCGACCATCAACTCGCCGTCGTCGCTCACCCAGGTGCGCAGCCACGGCAGAGGTTTGGGTGCGGGGCCTTCAATTTTCTGGCCCTCGATCTGGAACTTGCTGCCGTGACACGGGCAGGCAATGATCCCCAGTTCGGGCTTCCACGCGGTCATGCAACCGAGGTGAGTGCAGATTGCACTCAGGGCAAAGAATCCCTCCTTGGCGTGGATCAGGTAAATTCCAGAGTTGACATCGAGGGTGACGGAATCCTCGGGATAGCTCTCGGGACGGCCAGCGTGCACGATAGGAGACGGTTCGAATAGTACGTTGGGCGAGAGGAACTGATATGCGAACGCCGCCGTACCGGCAGCGGCGATGCTTAGCGATCCCAGTCCCAGCTTGACGAAAAACGCGCGCCGGTCGAAATCGGGACCGGGTTGAGCAGGCACGACCTGTTTTTCTTCGGGCATCGATTACCTCGGGGCCGCCGCGGGGGCGCGGAATGGCCGATCAATGGCTTCTACTGAAATCAATCCTGTTGGTTCCGCAGGAACCAGGTTGTAAGACTCCATGGTGATGGTTCCAACCGGGCAGCGAGCGGCACAGAGCCCGCAGCGGATGCAGCGAGTCTCATCCTTCAGCATGGCAGAGCCGGTAACGACTCCCAGTTCGTCCGCTTTGACTTCGTCCAGTTCCACGCCGAACAGCTCCTGATGTTCCCGAATCTGCTGCACGGTCTCCGGCTCGAACGCAATGCGATCCAGCGACACAAGCTGGAGACACTTCTCGGGGCAAACATCCACGCAACCGCCGCACAGGATGCACATGCTGCCGTCTTCGGGGCTGCCCTCGAAGATGGTATTCACCCAGCAATGCAGGCAGCGCTGGGCTTCTTCCACGGCGGATTGTGCGTCATAGCCGACTTCGACTTCAGTGACACCGGTCCGGCGCTCCAGCGGCAACATCGGAATATCGGGACGGACAAGATCCAGTAGCTCGAGCGGCATGCTGTGACGCTTGAAGACTTCGACTTCTACCACGGGGTCGGGATGTTTGTTGCCGCGCAGGAATTCGTCGATGCCGATGGCAGCGCGTTTGCCGTCAGCCACGCTATCGATAATGAGGCGCGGGCCGAATGCGCAATCGCCACCTGCGAAGATGCCGGCGGCCGAGGTCATCAGGGTGTTGGGATTGACGGCGACTAAGCCGCGCGGCGAAATGTCGACGCCGTCTTCGGGCTTCAGAAAATCGAGGCGCGGAGCCTGGCCGATGGCCATGATGATGGTGTCGCATTCCAACTGGGTTTCGCTGCCTTCGTAGAATGCGGGATTGAATCGCTTGTTCTGGTCGAATACCCACTTCGTCTTGAGGGCTTCGAGTGCGACCAGTTTTCCGTCACGGCCAATCATGCGCTTGGGGCCGAGGCCGGGATGCATGATGATGCCTTCGGTTTCGGCTTCCTCGATTTCTTCGAGCGCGGCGGGCATTTCCTCACGCTTCTCAAGACAGACGAGATGTACTTCGTGAGCGCCCAGGCGCAGGGCCGACAAGGAGATGTCCACCATTTCCTTGGTGGCGACAGCGGCGACGTTCTCCTCGGAGGGTTCGGCGTCCTCAACCCCGGCGACGTGCTGCTTGACTACCTCGCGAGCCGCGGAGCGGGCCACGTCCATGGCGACGTTGCCGCCACCGATCACGATGACCTTTTTGCCGATGGTGAACCTGTAGCCGAGGTTGACGTTGAGCAGGAAATCGATGCCTTTGTGAACGCCGTCAAGATCGACGCCGGGTATGGTGAGATCGCGGCTGCGATGGGCGCCGATGGCGATCAACACCGCATCGAAGCCCTGGCGGCGCAGGTCGGAGATCAGGAAGTCGCGCCCTGCTGCATGATTAAGTTTGAGGGTGATGTCGCCAGTAGCCAGGATCTCCCGCACCTGGGATTCGACGACGTCGCGGGGCAAACGGTATTCGGGAATTCCCAGGTAGAGCATTCCCCCTGCGACCGGAGCAGCCTCAAAGATGGTGACGGAATAGCCCATAAGTGCGAGATCGTGAGCGGCAGCCAAGCCGACGGGGCCGCCGCCGACGACCGCTACTTTGAAGGGCAGCTTTGGCTGCTTCGAACCGGCATAGACGTCGACGGGATGCTTGGATTCAGGGCCATGCCGTTCGGTCAGAAAGCGCTTGAGAGCACGGATGGCGATGGGGCGATCGATTTCTCCGCGCCGGCACGCCGTCTCACAAGGATGAGCGCAAACCCGGCCACAAATGCTCGCAAGAGGATTGGGATCACGGGCGAACTTATAAGCTTCTTCAAACCGGCCTTCGGCGATTAGCCCAACGTACCTGCCTGCATTGGTGTGCGCGGGGCAGGCCATCATGCAGGGGAAGTTGGTGTTCAGCCAATCGCGATCGACTTTCTTGTCTTTATAGCGTTTCAGCATGATGGCAGTCGTACGGTTTGGTCTTGCTGGTGATTCCGAGGAACAGGGCAGCGGGGCGGCGATAGCGCCACCCCGGCGTCATTTGCTTAGACTACTTGCTCAGTGTGAAGTCGGCCTTGCTGTCACCAGCGACAGTCACGGGTTTCGACTGGTTCTTCGCACCTTCGTGCCACGCGGTCACAGTGTAGCTGCCGTCGGGGACGTTCTCGATCTTGAACTCGCCCGACTTGTCGCTGAGGGCAAAATATGGAGTAGGCGACACTACTACGTAACCGGCCATCTCAGGGTGCACATTGCACAAGAGCGGAATCGCGCCCGGATTGTCGAACTTGAAGGGGCGCTTCTCCCCCTTGGGCCAGGTGCCGAGGTTGTGACCGAGCTTTTTGTTGCCGCCCACGGAGATCCAGAAAACGTTGTGAGCCACGCTGTCGCTGTTCAGAAACTGAACCGTGGCGCCCTGCTGGACCACGACGATGTGTGGCTGAAACATCAGACCCTTCTGGTCCATGGTGACCTCGGCGGTGGGCGGTGGGAAGGTCTTTCCGGCGACGGCGTCCACGTATACAACGGACTCACCGGATACTCCAGAAACCTTGCCGCTGATGGAGCCGGCATTTGCGACGACGGTGAATGCGGCCATCAGCGCGATTGTCATCAGAACATTGCGCATCATGATTTCTCCTATTCAAAAAAGGGGGGGTAGACCTCCCCGAATCTAGTAGACCCACTCCAAACCTGCAACTGCCGTATTCGTGCGGAACGGATTGGTGAGTGGTTGGAATGTGGTTGTGCTGTACACGACTTGCTGGGGCCGAATCTGGTACTCGAAAGAAGCCTTGATATTGGCGTGAATCAGGAACTGGATACCCGGCGTGAAGCGCTGCCGGTTGGAGCGGAACGGCGACACGAACGACCCGATGTCATTGTCCGGCGTGGCACCGATGCCGTTGATCCGGTCCGCATTGGAGTTTACGTCGTCCCAGCGCATGATGGCCATCACCCAGGGCAGGGCCAGGTAATCCGCTTCAATGAAGCCCCCACTGAACTTGGCGGCGCTCCCGCCGACAAATCCGCTCGGGAGCGTGAAGCCGGTCGGGACAAGCGGAAGAAGATTCTGGTCATGACCGTATATGTACTGTCCAAACAAGTTGAAGGTGTGGTAGTTGAAGCTGAAGTCAGCTCCAGCGCGATAGAAGGGTTCACGAGCCGTCAGGACGACTTGAGTGCCGGTGCTGTCCTGCCCCTGGAATCGCTGTACCGAACGCCCGTAGAAGTATAGCGTCCCGATGCTGAGATAGGTGTGATCCCGGGGACCGGTGGCTCCCGCTGCCTGGACCTCGTTGCGGCTGGTCGGATCGCGCTCCAGATTGAAGCGGTACGACAGGCGGCCGTAAAGGTCCTTGAAGTTGGAATCGGAAGTGTAACCGACGATCGGTGGAACGTTGTTCCCGGCGCCCGGAGTGCCGCCGGTGTTTTGGTTCACGATCGCCAGGGAATAGTGATAGCCGCGGTAGGTGTGGCCACCGCTGAATTCCACGCCCTGGGCGGCGTTTCCCAGTGCGAATGCGTTGTTAACATTCTGTGGGAAGTTTGGATTCTGGATACCGACATTGGCCTGATCGTAGATGTCCCAGCCACTAAGGTTCCAGGTTCTGGCCTGGCTGAAAGGCAGGTCAAGTTCGAACTGTCCGACGCGCATGCTGAGAGCATCGGTCGGGAGTTTCAGGAACCTTCCGATGTTCACGAATTTCAGATAGCCATCGCCGAGGCCGCCGTTTGAATTGGCGCCGCCAACGCTAATGTCGTCATCGACCCAAAACGCGATGTCACTGCCAAAGTTGCCGGCCATAAAGATGCTGAAGAGGCCCGCCTGAAAATCGGTGCGGGGAATGAACGGGTCGGCCGGATTCCCAGGTGATTGCAGATTGAAGTTGTTGCGATTATTTCCCACCACCTGGAAGAACGTGTTGAAGCGAAGTCCCACGGGCGGCATCCCGGGTATGGAGCCCGGGAAAGATTGTATGAGGCCACAACTCAGCCTGTGCCGGAGCTCCCAGCATGACCGGCGGAACCTTGATGAAGGTCTCGTCGTCTTTAGGGAACTTGAAGCCTGCGTCCTTGAACGCCTTGCCAAAATCGTTGAGTTTAGGGAAGTCAAGATGGCAGGTGCTGCAGGATGTCCCGTATTGGCGGGAAAAAGCTGGAATGGCGTAGCTGTTCGTCGAGGACAAGACCGACAACACGCCTAAGATAACGAGTATGGACGCGCGACGATAGCGATGCATCACACCGTCTCCTTGCATGAAATTTGTTTGGCTTACCACAACCCGCTACATCTAATGGTGAGCATTCTCTAGTAGATAGCGGTGCCCCGCAGTGGTAGTTGTCACCGACCGGTGTGACGGCGATCACAATGAGGAACCCGGGATGACAATGGTAGTTCTTGGGTCAGCCGGAGGGAGTTTGGCACGACACGCCGCTTTTCAGGCGGCGCGGCGGCTTCCAGCACGATCGTGGGCTTGGGTTGGTGATCCTCGCCGCTTTTTCGAGCTGACCGGGAGCCTGTTGACCGTATAGAGCCTCTTGGTCCTGTTCCTCCTGGCTTCAGCCTGCCTCCTGGCCATCATCAGCGCAGGGGTGAGGGCTTTGCGACGTTTCTTGGCGAGTGCTTTTAGTTTCTTCCGGGTGCGCTTCTTAAGCTTGGATCGGCGTTCGATTTCTTCCTCGGAGTACATGGTGCCGCGGCATTTGCGAGCTCCACAGAAGCAGAGCGCCTTATCACCCGGGTCGCCGTCGTAGAGGTTGTAGTCATAAGCCAGCTCTTCCCCGGCTCTGATGTTGCGCAGAGCCAGAATCCATACGCGTCCCCGGATTTCATCGACCTCGCAGTTGGGGCTGCAGGAGTGGTTGATAAACGCGGCGACGCCGTCACCATCGATGACCTGCTTGCCGTTGGTTAGGCCGAAGAGGTACGTGCGGCGCGCCGTCTCGTAGAGCAGGTTGGCTCGGCGGATGGTAATGCGGGGGCCGGTATATTCCACGACCCGTGATCCCTTTCTCAGGGGCGCGGTTGTGTAGCATCCGGAGTTATGGATTTTGGAGCGAAAGATGACGAGGGCCATAAGGAAGTACGAGTATTAACGAGGATGCCCAGAAGAGCAACTGCGCTTGAGAAAGAAGCTTGCTTTTAGTGGACTGGGAGGACGGGAAGGACATCGGAACATTGCCTGCAGCTGCATGCGTGTTGCAGGGTCCACACGGTTCGTGCTGTTGGCGGAACCGGGAGGAGGTTCTAGACCCGGCCGACGCGGCCATGCGGCGGTGTACCGGCGCGCGGGTTCTTGTGTACCAACTGCGGCCTCGGGTGAGTCTCCTCCATGATTTCGGCTCGAATGCTCAGGATGAAGAGAAAAAGTGCGGCGAGACAGAAGAATATGGCGACTGCGGCTCTCACGGTGTCACCTCCTGGACCTGTCGGATGGCAGGTGACTATGGCAAAAGAATAGGTCAAGAGGCGAGGTGTGGTCAGTGACGACGCTCACAGGGGAGTAGGCAGAGGCGAGACCTTACGAGGGGAACCAGATCTGCGGGGATTCCGTTTGGGCGGAAAAAACTAAACAACCGAGCCCACTGGGAGATCATCCGATAATTACTCAATCGAAGGTACTTCAGCGACAACCTACAGGTGGCGTCGGCGGTTGTGACCGCCCGGAAAGAAACGAGGGGAACACAATGACATCCAATCCTCAGGAGCCCACTGACTCAGGACGGGAAGGCACCCACGGCAAAGATGCGACCAGGAATTTCACCCGTCGCCAGTTCCTCGGAACATCCGTTGCGACCACGCTGGTCGCGGGACTGATGAAGAACCAATCGCAGGGCCAGAGCCACAACGATATTCCCCGCCGGGTGCTGGGCCGGACCGGGGAGATGGTTTCCATGGTGGGACTGGGCGGCTATCACTTGGGCACGCAGTCGGATGAGCAGGAGAGCATCCGAATCATTCGTACCGCTCTGGACAGCGGAATGAACTTTCTCGACAACTGCTGGGACTACAACGGCGGCACCAGCGAGGTTCGCATGGGAAAAGCGCTACGCGACGGCTATCGCGCGAAGGCTTTCCTCATGACCAAGATTGATGGGCGTGACAAGAAGAGCGCCGCCAAACAGATCGAAGACTCGTTGCGTCGGCTGCAAACGGATCATATTGATCTGATGCAATTCCATGAGGTCATTCGTGATACAGATCCTGATCGGATATTCGCTGTCGGCGGCGGCATGGAAGCAGTGTTGGACGCCAAGAAAGCAGGCAAAGTCCGTTACATCGGATTCACCGGCCACAAGGGCCCGGACATCCACTTAAAGATGCTGCAGACCGCGTTCGCTCACAACTTTACCTTCGACGCGGTGCAGATGCCCTTGAACGCGATGGATGCGCACTACGACAGTTTCGAGAAGAAGGTGCTCCCGGTGCTGGTCGAACACAAGATCGGCGTGCTCGGTATGAAGTCGATGGGCGACAGCGTGATCCTGAAGAGCAAGACCCTCTCGGCTGTGGAGTGCCTTCACTATGCGATGAATCTGCCTACCAGCGTTGTCATTACAGGCTGTGACTCATTGCCTATTCTGGACCAGGCGTTAAACGCAGCGCGTAGTTTTCGGCCCATGAGCGAAAAGGAAGTCGCGGCCTTGCTGGCAAGAACGGTTCAGGCTGCGCAGAACGGGCAATATGAGCTTTACAAGACGACCCACCAGTTTGACGGCACCTACCAGAACCCGCAATGGCTGGGATGAGGTCTCGGGTAAGGCCTTAAGGTGTGGGGTGGGTCGAGCAGGAAAATTGCTCTAGCCCTGCTTCGAAATGCTGCGCGACTTCGCGGCAAGCTATATAATCTGGCGACTCTACGGGGCCACGACACCGCACCGCGGGCCAAATTCTTACGAGTGAGGATGGATGGAGATTCGGACCGGAGTTGAGGTGGCCGGCCTGACCGATGTGGGCTGCCAGCGAGAAAACAACGAGGACTGTTTCAGCTACTGGGAGCCACAAGACGAGAGCGAATTCGAGCGCAAGGGGCGATTGGCCGTCATTGCCGACGGAATGGGCGGCTATGAGGGTGGGCAGGAAGCCAGTCGTCTAGCGGTCGAAACCGTGCTCGAAGTGTATCGTCAGACGTCCGCGCTGGACGCCCAGGTCTCGCTGATCCACGCGCTGACCGCAGCGCATACTCGAATTCTCCGCTTCGCCGACGCGCATCCTGAATTACAGGGCATGGGTACGACTTGTACGGCCCTGTCCATCACCGGTGATCGTCTGAATTTTGCCCATGTCGGTGACAGCCGTCTTTACCTGGTGCGCGGCGCGCAAATTTCCCGTCTGACCAAAGATCATTCCTATGTTGGCCGCCTCGTGGACTCGGGCATTCTCAGCCCGGAAGAAGCGGAAGCTCATCCTCAGCGCCATATCCTTACCGCGGCTTTAGGGGCGGGTAGCGAAGTCATGCCCGATTTCCCGGAGACCGCGATTACACTTCAGCCGGACGATGTAGTCGTCCTTTGCACCGACGGTTTGTGGGGCATGGTGAAGGAAAATGAGCTTCACGATGTCGCGTCGGAAAAGCCGGCCGCAAAGGCATGCCGGCAGCTGGTCGATCTCGCGCGCCACCGCGGCGGCCCCGACAACATTACGGTGCAAGTGATCCACGTCAGCTGAAACAGCCTTTTTTTCAGCCTGGGTCTGGTCATCCATCGTCTCGCCAACATGGGTGCAGAAATTTGCGCAGGACCTTTCCCCCAAGGCACGGTTGCACCAGGACCGCAACGGGTGTGCAGAAAGATGCACTCTTATTCGCGCAATAAACCCTACCATTTCGATAGAGTTTATGGAATGATATCGAGCCATGAAGATTTCGCAAAAAGGACTCTACGCACTGCAGGCGATGATGATGCTGGCGCGGCACTACCAGCAGGGGGCGATCAAAATTCGCGATATTGCGTATGAGGAGGACCTGCCGGAAAAATTTCTGGAACTCATCCTGCTGGAACTCAAGAATGCGCGAATTGTCGAAAGCGCTCGGGGAGCCAAGGGCGGATATCAGCTGCGGCGGCCTCCGTCGGAGATTCGACTGAGTGAGATTATCCGCTTGATCGACGGGCCGCTGGCCCCGTTCGGGGACGCGGAACAGCTGCGCAGCCTGATCGACCGTGACGCCGAGCATCGCGCCTTATACAAGGTGTTCCTCGATGTGCGCGACGCGGCGGCCAAGATTCTCGAGAACACTACGCTGGCCGATATCTGCAATGGACGAATCGGCGCGAAGCAGGGCAAAAAGCGTAAGAAGGCAGAGGTTGCCGGAGTCCTGCCGATGGTGGTTCATGGAGGAAAGGGCAAAGAATGATATTGGAGACCGGCCACCGTGTTCGCACTGCTCTGAAGTGTTGGGTTGCGGGCGCGCGGAGACAGGCACCAGCGGCGTAAACTTCCTTGCCGGCATTTTCACTTGTCTTCCCGTCGGCGTACAACCCGGACCTCTGGGGCCCGGTTGAGCGAGGAATCATGATTTCCAGACGAGATTTTCTGAAAGCAACCAGCGTTGCCGCTGCCGCTGCGGGCACGATTCATCCGCTTTTGAGTTGGGCCGCAGACGAAACGGCCGTGGCCATTCCGGGCAAAGACGGAATGATCCTCCGGTCGGCTCGCTTTCTCGACCTTGAGTCGCCTCCAGAGTATTTCAATTCCTGGATCACCCCAGTCCCGCATTTCTTCGTGCGCAACCACATGCACGAGCCCAGCACGCTCGACGCGGCGACGTGGCAACTGAGCGTGGGCGGGGAAGTGGAGAAGCCGCTGACGCTGACTCTGGCGGACTTAAAGAAGCTTGAACCGCATTCCGTGACGAACACTCTGGAATGTGCCGGCAACGGGCGCGCCTTTCAACGGCCACAAGTGCCCGGCGTGCAGTGGGGGAAAGGTGCCGTGGGGACGGCCCGGTTTTCCGGTCCGCGGTTGCGAGCTGTTCTGGATCGGGCGGGAGTCAAGACCACGGGCAAGCACGTGATGTTTCACGGGCTCGATGAAGTTCCGGGAAAGGTGCCGCCCTTCATTCGCAGTATTCCGATCGAGAAGGCGCTGGACGGAGATACCTTGATTGCACTCGAGATGAACGGCGCGCCCCTAATCAAGCATCATGGATTTCCCGCACGGGCGCTGGTGCCGGGATGGATCGGGGCCGCGTCTTGCAAGTGGCTGGCCGAGATTAAAGTGCTGGATAAGGAATTTGAGGGCAACTTTATGAGCCCTGGGTACCGATTTCCGAATCAGCCCGGCAAACCTGGAGAGCCAGTCAAGCCGGAAGATACGCATCCGGTCTCGGGCCTGAACGTGAAGTCGGCGATCGCTGCACCTTCCGAAGGGTCGGCGGTGAAAGGACGCTCGGTGCATGTTCAAGGCGTGGCATGGGCCGGGGAATCCGATATCGTGAAGGTGGAAGTATCGGCTGATTCCGGGGCGACCTGGAGCCCGGCACAACTCGGCAAAGAACATGCCAAATACGCATGGAGACTGTGGAGTTATGCGTGGAAGCCGGGTAAAGCTGGTGATTATGTCTTGATGTCGCGCGCCACCGACAGCAAGGGGCGGACTCAACCGGAGACTGGGGTATGGAATCCCAGTGGGTATCTGTATAACGCCTACGACCAGGTGAAGATCCATGTGCAAGCGTAGAGTCTCTTTGGCGGCGGTTTTGGGCGCAGTTCTTGGGGCGGCGATGGTGGTATCGGCGCAGGGTTCTGCGTCTTCGGAATTGCCAGACGGAGCGATGAAAGCGAAGGCGCAGACGGCGTGCACGGAGTGCCACGAGGCGCGCATCATCGTGCAGCAGCGGCTGAGCAAAGGCGCGTGGACAAAAGAGGTCGACAAGATGGTGAAGTGGGGCGCGGTCGTGGACCCTTCCGATCACGATGCCCTGATCGACTACCTGAGCTCGAACTTCGGGGTGGACAGGCCAGCCTACGAGGCGGGCCGCACGCAGTCGAGTACGGGAAAGTAGTAGTTCGCAATGGCCCTTGCCGAGCATTCAGATTTGCGTTGGATGGCGAAGCAGAAGATCAAGAGCCGCCGATAAGCGCCTGAAAAAGCAAAGCGCTACCGACCCAGCGTATTAAGGAGGCCAGAGTACGCTACGGTAGCGCCGCCTAACGAATGAGCCCTAACTGACTGTCGCAGAGTCTAAAGTGAAGGTTGCACTGTTTCTAGTGCATGGTTGGGTTCGGGCAGGTTCGTCTCTCACCCCGTTCTAATCTCGATTCAAAGTAGTCCCGACTTTCAATCCCAAGGCCGCCTGTGTCAGTGAATCCTCGAGCTGATGCAGATGCCGTTCTTCCGTGAGATAGCTGATGACCATCATGCGCAGGACGCTTCTGCCATTGACGAGGGTTTCAGAAATCCAGCGCTGACCATCGCGAGTCACCTCGTCTACGACCGCACAATGCAAGCGGCTCAATTCCTCGTCGCTTAGGTCGTCACCCTTCAACTTGAACGTCACGATCGGCAGGACCTGCGGTGCGGCGAGTTCATAGTGACTGGAAGTTTTGAGCCACGAGCTGAAGTTCTTCGCGAGTTGCATTTGCCGGTCGATGTGATCCTCGTAGGCGCGGCGCCCATGAACGCGCAACGAGAGCCAGAGCTTGAGCGAGTTCATGCGTCGGGTCCATTGCGTACTGATGCGGGAGTTGTCGGGCAACACGGCACCGGCTGCCTTTGGCATATAAGGAGCGGCTACGGAGAATGCAGTCTGCAGGGCATGCGGATGGCTGGTGAGGATGACTCCGGCGGCAAAAGGGACGGCAAGCCACTTGTGCGGGTCGATGGTGAGCGAGTCGGAGAGCTCGATTCCGCGCATCAGATCGCGATGGCGATCAGAAAAAATGGCAGCCGCGCCGTAAGCGCCGTCGACATGCATCCACAGGCCGTGCCGGCGGCAGATGGCGGAGACTCCCACCAGATCGTCGACCGTGCCGGAGTTTGTCGTGCCAGCCGTGGCGACGACGCAGAAGGGCTTCTTGCCGGCGGCGCTGTCTTCCTGAATAGCTTCGTCGAGAGCTTGCAGATCGAGCTGTAAGTTGGCGTTTACGCGAACCCGGCGCAGCCCTTTGCGCCCGATACCCAGCAGACCGGCGGACTTGTCGAGTGAATGGTGGGCTTCGGCGGAGGCGTAAGCGATGGGCGGAGCGCCGATCGAGGCGATGCCATCATCGATTGCCTGGGGGAACTTGGCGGCCAAAGCGAGCGCCAACCCGCTGAAGTTGGCTTCGTTGCCTCCGCTGGTGAAGGTACCGCCGAACTCGCCCGGCCAGCCGACACGCTCGCCGATCCAGCGCAGGGTTTCAAGCTCGATCTTTGAGGCGAGCTGGGAGCGTGCCAGCGTCGCCAGTTGCGGGTTGAGCGCGGCGACCAGAGCCTCTCCCAGAAATCCCATGTAGGTGGGCGTGGGGTTCATCAGGCCGAAGTAGTTGGCGGCTGGGACGTGGAAGCCCCTGTCGACCATATCGCGGCAGATCTCTTCCAAAACTTTGGCAGGGTCTTCGCCGTGCTCAGGAAGCGGGTTGTGCAGCGGGCCATAGGTGCGCTGGTCGGCTGGAAGCTGCACTGGCCGGTCAGGCAGGGAAGAAAAGAATTCGTCGACACTGTCGATGAGCTGGTAGCCAAGCTTGCGGCGGGTAGCGGAGTCGAAGTCGAAGGACATGGGAAATCAGTTCTCGGTTGTTAGTTCACGGTTCTCAGGACAAACAAGACAACCGTTCATTTTGACGGAGTCGGGAAGGATTGGTCTATCCGGAAATTGCGGCGAATCCGGAAAACATAACCACAGAGCAAAGCCTAACCGCAGAGGACGCGGAGGACACAGAGGAGCAAAAACCTTAACCACGAAGGACACAAAGGAGCACAAAGTAAAGCAATAGTGTGAGTCCGCTTGGTCATCGTGCTACTGGATTGTCATCACGAGGGGAGTGCGCTGTTGCACCTTCACATACGGGATTTGTCATTGCGAGCTGCTGGTAACAGCCCGAGGGCAGCGAGAACGAGCGAGGAATCTGCATTCCACTCCCGAGTAGCTCTTTTCCTCTGTGATCCTCCGTGCCCTTCGTGGTTAAGGTTTTGGACTTTCGCCGGTGCCGTCTCCTGCTTTCTCGGGGCGCAACAGCGGGAAGAGAATCACGTCGCGGATGGTATGCGAATCGGTGAAGAGCATGGCGAGGCGGTCCACGCCCACGCCGACGCCTCCGGCCGGTGGCATGCCGTAGGAGAGCGCGCGGATGTAGTCTTCGTCCATCTGGTGGGCTTCGTCGTCGCCGCGCTCGCGTTCCTTGAGCTGCTGTTCGAAGCGCTGGCGCTGGTCTTCGGGATCGTTGAGTTCGCTGAAGCCGTTGGAGAGCTCCATTTGTCCGGCAAAGATTTCCCAACGCTCGGTCCAGTCGGGCTCGTCGGGCTTTTGCTTGGAGAGCGGAGAGACGGCAGTAGGGAACTCATAGATGATTGTCGGCTGGAGGAGGTGCTCTTCGGCCACGGCCTCAAACAGGTTGGCGATCGTTTTCCCTGCCGGCTCTTTGCGATCGTAGGCCATGTGAGCCTGCGCCGAGTTGAAGCGGGCCACGAGCGCCTTGACTGAGTCATGCGTCGCGAAATCGCTCATCTCCGGCTTCGTGCCTGCGGCCTCGGGCCAGAAGTGAATGATGGCTTCGCGCATGGTCATGCGCCGCCAGTTTGAGCTGGCCCATTCGATCTGATCGTCGCCCCACTTGGTGACAGTGCCGCCGGTCACGTCTTTTGCAGCCTGCTCGATCAAGTTCTGGGTCAGGTCCATGACGTCGCGATAGTTGGCGTAGGCCTGGTAGAACTCGAGCATGGTGAACTCGGGATTCCAGCGCCAGCCCAATCCTTCGTTGCGGAAGTTGCGGTTGATTTCGTAGACGCGATCGAGTCCGCCGACGACCAGCCGCTTCAGATAAAGCTCGGGCGCGATGCGCAGGAAGAGATCCATGTCGAGCGTGTTGTGGTGGGTGTTGAACGGACGGGCGACCGCTCCTCCGGCGATGGGCTGCATCATGGGCGTCTCGACTTCGATGAAGCCGTGCGACGTCGAGATATCGGCGGAACGATTGCACCAGCTTGCTGCGCTTGAGGAATACTTCGCGGACTTCGGGATTCATCACGAGATCGACATAACGCTGGCGGTAGCGCAGCTCGACGTCGGTCAGGCCATGCCATTTTTCGGGGAGGGGAAGCAGGTCCTTCGACAGGAACGTGATTTCTTCGACGTGCACGGTGAGTTCGCCGGTGCGGGTGCGGAAGAGATATCCGCTGACGCCGATGTGGTCGCCGAGGTCGAGCAGCTTGTAGAGTTCGAATCCCTGTTCGCCGACCGCGTCTTTCTTCACGTAAATCTGGAGGCGTGCCCCTCCCTGCTGCAGGTGGGCGAATCCGGCCTTGCCCATCAGGCGAATGGCCATGATGCGCCCGGCCACGCGCACATTGATGCGCGGATTCTCCAGCTGCTCGGCGGTGTATTGCTGTAGGAGGCGAGAATCTCCGGCAGCGTGTGGGTGAATTCGTACTTGCGAGGATAGGACTGCTGCCCGAGAGCCTCAATCTGCTTGAGTTTTTCGCGGCGCAGTTCGTAGATTTTGTCGTCGAGTGCCAAGGGGTCCTTGCTGAGCTTGAAATGAACCAGTGATTATAAACGGAGGGTGGGATAGTGGTCTCATCGGCGAACTGCAAGCTGGGCAGCCCGTGGCGGCAATTATCACGGTAACAGTGCGGGCTCCCCGATTATGAAAACAAAGCAGTTTGGCAATACGGCATCCGCGCAGCCAAAACTTCGGTAATGAACAAAACCCCCGTCATCACTGCGGATAAAGACACATCAGATCAAGAATGGATAGAAGCGTCACCGCCCGCGACTCAGACGCGTTTCGGTCTGCGCGGTGCCTCGTTCAACACTGTTCGGAAACAAACTGGAGTCTTGAATATCTGATGTCGGAACAGCCCACCTCGTTGAATCACAAGATACTGTGCGTGGACGATGAACCGTCGATGTTAGAGGACTACAGGCGAATGCTACGAAGCGAAATGAGCATTGTCACCGCCGCCAGCGGTGAAGATGCACTCACATTGCTCCGCAATCAAAGTCCCTTTGCGATCGTTATTTCCGACATGCAGATGGCCGGCATGGATGGAGTGCAATTCCTGAAGCGTGTCCGCCAAGTTGCACCAAACACGATAAGACTCATGCTCACCGGCCACGCCGACCTCGAGGGCGCAGTAAAAGCGGTAAACGAAGGCTGCGTCTTCCGCTTCCTGATGAAGCCTTGCGAAAAACCAGTTCTCATGGACGCGATCACCATGGCGCTTGCTCAATACCACGAGCGGAAAGAAGAGCGAGTGCGGATAGAGCTTCCGGTGCATTTGTGCCGGTCCGCCCCAGGTCTGAAGCTGCAGTCGGCCCATACCGTGGAAATCTCCAACTCGGGAGTGCGCCTGGCTGGCCTCGAAGAACCGCTCGAACCGGGTGAGGTGATCAAGGTCGAATGCGGCAACCGGAAAGCCCCCTTCCGGGTGGTCTGGACCGGTGCGCTCGGTACAGCTACGGAAGGCCAAGCCGGCCTTGAGTGTCTGACACCAAGTGCAGGCATCTGGGCCCTGAACCTGGGTCAACTGAAGGACGATGAACAGCTGGCGCGAGCTCGCGTGGTGCAGAGCAGACTTCTACCTCAGGAGAAACCGCCGTTAGAAACTCTTGATTATGCTGGAAACTGCACCCAGGCACGCACGGTGGGAGGAGACTACTACGATTTTCTCGATATGGGTCCGGGAGAGGTCGGGTTCGTGTTGGCGGATGTCGCGGGAAAGGGCATCGCGGCTGCCCTCCTGATGGCAAATTTGCAGGGAATCCTGCACAGCCAGTACAGCACGTGCTCGAAAGATCTCCCGCAGTTGCTCGCCTCGGTGAATCGCCACTTCTACAAGCACACCTCGAATGACCGTTATGCCACGTTTTTCTTGGGGCGCTATAGCGACGCCACACGAACGCTGCATTACGTGAATTGTGGGCACAACCCGCCGGTACTGGTTCGCAGGGGAGGTGCGGTGGAAAGGCTTAACGCGAGCGCCACGGTACTTGGACTGTTTCGGGATTGGGAGTGCTCCGTCGCCGAAACTCAATTGGAACCCGGAGACGTCCTGAGTATCTATACCGACGGGATGACGGAGACAAGTGGTCCTGGTGGAGAAGAGTTCGGCGAGACCCGTCTGCTGGAAGTGCTGCGAAGGAACCGTGACCTTGAAGTTGCGTCGATACTGCAGAACATGGAGAACGCTGCGCAGCAGTTCAGGATAGGCGAACAAGAAGACGATCTGACCTTGGTGATCGCTCGCGCCCGGTAGCGTCGTCGAGATCACAGCGAAAACTGAGCTCAAACGGCCATGCGTACGTTGATGCGCGGATTCTCCAAATTGTTCGGCTGTGATGTTGGCATAGGAGGCGAGAATCTCCGGCAGCGTGTGGGTGAATTCGTACTTGCGGGGGTAGGACTGCTGGCCGAGAGCCTCAATCTGCTTGAGTTTTTCGCGCCGCAGTTCGTAGATTTTGTCGTCGAGTGCCAAGGGGTCCTTGCTGAGCGTGGAATGAACGAGTGATTATAAACGGAGGGGACTGCGTGGTTGATTGCGTCGGGTTGGCCGCCGAATCCCCCGGACCAGAGCAACCAAGTTACAAACCCCCACGAAATGATTCCGGCGAAGTCATGTCCGATGCGCTCTGCCATAATGGCTAGCGCGGTGCGGGTCCGAAATAAACTCCTATCGTTCCTTCAGGCATCGTGTAATCACCTTGCTTCTCTACGTCAATATCGATGCTCCTGAATGCCCCCTGCATCGTAATTTCACTGTCAGTCTGCTTCACCCAAACACCCGTGCCGGGAATATCTGGAGTTCCGATTCCGGTAGATCTTTCCATAAGCGCAACTCCCGCCATCGGCCTGGCGAGCATTAAACGCTGTACTGCCGGGCCTTCAACTTTCCACCCGCCCCACTGGAAGAGTTCCGCGTATTCCTTTGCAACGATACAAACGTCTTCGTTGTTATTCGGACATCCCACGCGGACAACCTGACGCGGTGTCGCCTGTGATTTCAGAATCCCTATGAACTTTGTTCGCTCTTGAGCGCTCAGCGTGTGGTAGTAAGGTAATGGTGGCCACACATATATCCCGAAACCCGCAATAACAATTATCGCAATCATCATCAGACCAGAAAAAGTACCCCACTTCCAGAACCCAACTTGTTTTCTCACCCACGGTGTTTGTATGAGTGGGTAGACTAAGGATGTGGCCATGGCCAACAGCACAAAGACGTGCCCGTCCTTCCAAGTTTCGGCGCTAGCAGCAGTAACCCTAGAGCCAAGAACGCTTCCAGAAACCACAGTGCCACATGCAACTGTGGAATACCGTGATGTTTGTTTCCATCTGAGCGCATGATTTCTTTGGCCAGTTCCCTTGCTGTTGCCCGCTCAATTCTCCGATGGGCTCTCCCCCAAGGTGGTATCTGGTTAGCCATCGAGCACACCTCCGCACAACCCATGTCCTTTGAAATATAAGCCTTCTTCTTGAATACGAAAGGCGACGCTTTTGCTGTAATTTTGTGGAAGAACTGAAAGCCGCCCACTACCTGCCAGGCACCACTCCTTGAACCTCCCCCCATTCGGCGGTACTATTACCAGCTTCCAGTTTTCGCGCGCAGAGAGCGAATTGCGCCAGGAGAGCGATGCCGCAGAACTACGTTCCCATCTTCATCTTTATCGCCGTGATCGCCGTGCTGCTGCCGGTCACGCTGCTGGCGGCGAAGCTGGTCCGCCCCGACAATCCCGGTAAAGAGAAGCTGATGCCCTACGAGTGCGGCATCGACCCGATCGACAGCGCGCGCGGCCGTTACACCGTTCGTTTTTATATTGTGGCCATCCTGTTCGTGGTCTTCGACGTGGAGACGATCTTCCTGTTTCCATGGGCGGTGAAGTTCAAGGCCTTCGGTGCCTTCGGGCTGCTGGAGATACTGATCTTCCTCGTCATCCTGGTGGTGGGTTACATCTGGATATGGAAAAAGGGAGCGCTGGAGTGGGTATAGGAAGAGCAGCCTTTAGCTATTAGCTCTTGGCTCTTAGCTAGCGAGTTTCGGGTTTCAAGTTTCGAGTGTCACGAGGTTGCGCGATCTTCCGGACTTGCCAGAAACCCGAAACGGCAGACTCGAAACTAAGGTTTTCGCTAACGACCAAAGATCAGCACCCGAAAGACACACGAAGATTGACCACCGACGAAAGAACACTGACCAACGACCGGCACTGAGAACCCGAAATGCCCGACACTCCCGACCCGAAAGAAGAAACCTTTACCGCCAGCCGCTGGACCAAGGGAAACTTCCTGTTTCCGACGCGCATTGTGGTAGGACCGTTGCGGGTGAGCCGGTTGAAGTCGCGGCTATTTGGCAGCAACGAGGAGAGTATTTCGATCGGGCAGGTGGCGTCAGTGCAGATTCAGAAGGGAATGATCTGGTCTGAGATTCGGATCGACTCGACCGGCGGAACCGACCCGATTACGAGCCACGGACATCGCAAGGCCGACGCGGTACGCATCCGCGATCTGGTGGAGCAGTTCCAGGCCGCGCAAAGGAAGTGATAGCTCAACGCAGAGGACGCGGAGTTCGCAGAGGATCAAAAGATCGACTTCAAAGCGCAGGAAACCTTTAACCACGAAGGACACGAAGTTTCACGACGGATGGGTAATAGGGAAGCGAGCCAAGCGCGCGATTCCTGCGTCGCAAAGCACGCGACGCTTCGCGCGGCTCGCCCAGGTCCTTCGCTTCGCAAAAAGCGCTCGCTCAGGATGACAATCAAGGCGGTTGCCACGCGCGGATTGACACCGTTTAGGCAAGCTGTTAGAAGTTAACGTTCCTTTCAAGCGCTTGCGGCGTCGAGGTTTGGACGTTTTTGTAGCCAATGCCCGAGGACACCAAGTCGCCTACGTCGCCGTCGCCGGGAGGTGAGAAACCGGCGGCGGAGAAACCCGCCGTTCCCGCCAAACCTGCCGGCCCCGTTCCCGTGGCGTGGGATTCGCCCATGGTCGCCAAGCTCAAGCGTCAATTTGGCTCGGGCGTGAGCGAAGCGAGCACCTACCTGGGCCAGAGCTACATGGTTGTCGACCGGTCGCTCATCCCGGAGATTCTTCAAGTCCTGCGCGACCAGGAGCAGTTCGACTACTGCGTCGACGTCACTGCCATTCACAAGCCGGATCATGCCAGGCAGTTCGAGGTGGTCTGGATTCTCTATTCGTTCGCGCGCAATGAGCGTATCCGCGTCAAGACCGCCATCGCGGACGGGGAAGCGCTGCCCAGTTCGGTTGCGATCTGGCCGACGGCGAACTGGCTGGAGCGCGAGGTCTTTGACATGTTCGGCATTCACTTTGACGGCCATCCTGACATGAAGCGGATCCTTCTGCCCGAGGGCTGGAAGGGCCACCCGCTGCGCAAGGATTACGGCATCATTCAGCAGGACGCGGAATGGGTGCAGATCAACCTGGGGATTGAAAGCGGGCAATGACCGAGCCGAGCACTTACATCTCGCATCTGGAACTCGGGGAAAAGGACGAAACCTTTCTCGATTCCAACGAGCTGATCATCAATATGGGTCCGCAGCACCCGGCCACGCATGGGGTGTTGCGCGTGATTCTGAAGCTGGACGGCGAAAAGGTGCTGGGCACTGAGTGCGTGATCGGGTATCTGCACCGGGGCGTCGAAAAGATTGCCGAGCACCGCACCTACACGATGTTCAACCCGTACGTCGACCGCATGGACTACGTGGCGGCGGTGTCGAACGGGCTGGGCTACTGCGAGGCGGTCGAGAAGCTGATGAACATCGAGGCGCCGCCTCGAGCCAAGTACATCCGCGTCATCCTCACCGAACTGAATCGGATCGCCAGCCACCAGCTTTGGCTGGGAACACATGCGCTCGATATCGGTGCGATCACGCCCCTGTTTTATACCTTCCGCGACCGGGAAGAGATTCTGAAGATTTTTGAGAAGTACTGCGGAGCGCGGCTGACGACACACGCATTCCGGATTGGCGGCTGCCAGTACGAAACTTACGATGGCTTCGAGAAAGACGTTAAGAAATTTCTCGATTTCTTTAAGCCGAAGATCGACGAGTACGAAGAACTGCTGACCACCAACCGCATCTGGGTGGAACGGACCAAGGGTGTCGGCAAGATTTCCGACAAAGACTGTATCGCGCTCGGTGTGACAGGCCCGGTGCTGCGCGCAAGCGGTGTGCGCTGGGATATTCGCAAGGCGCAGCCGTACTCGAGTTACCAGGATTTTGATTTCGAGATTCCGATCGGCATGAACGGTGATACCTACGACCGGTACCTGGTGCGCATGGCGGAGATGCGGCAGTCGGTGCGGATTTGCGAGCAGGCGGTTGCGCGGATTCCTGAGGGGCCGATCATCGCCAAGGTGCCGAAGGTGATCAAGCCGCCAGTGGGCGAGATTTATCACTCGATCGAAGCCCCCAAGGGCGAGCTGGGATACTTCATCGTCAGTGATGGCTCGACGCAGCCCTATCGCCTGCGCGTGCGGCCGCCGTCGTTTGTGAACCTGCAGGCGCTGGACCTGATGGTGCGAGGAGCGTTGGTGGCGGATGTGATCGCGGTGATCGGGACGCTGGATATCGTGCTGGGCGAGGTGGACCGCTGATGCTCGATTACATCACCTCCTACCTCAAGAGCGATCTGACGCCGGGCGGGGCGGGGAATCTCTTCTGGGCATTCGTTTACATCATGCTGGTTTTTGTCGGCCTCTCCGTCGCGGTGATCGCGATGAACTGGCTGGAACGGAAGATTCTGGCGCACATGCAGGTGCGGCTGGGCCCGATGCGCGTGGGGCCGCATGGTCTGCTACAGCCGATTGCCGACGCGCTGAAGCTGCTGCTCAAAGAAGACATCATACCCGCCGAGGCTGACAAGGCGATCTTCTGGATCGCGCCTTTTATGGTCGTGATCGCCGCGTTTACTGTCTTTATTGTCGTGCCGTTCGGGCCGACTCATGCCGTGACCGACATGAATATTGGCATCCTCTTTATGCTGGGCGTGTCGTCGCTCGGGGTGCTGGGCATTGTGATGGCGGGTTGGGCGTCGAACTCGCACTATCCGCTGATTGGCGCACTGCGGTCGAGTGCGCAGATGGTGTCGTACGAAATCGCAATGGGGCTGGCGGTGATTGCCGCGGTTCTGATGACCAGCCTGCATGGGACTGGGATTTACGGAGTTGGCACGGGAACCGATGGGACCGGCACGCTGAGCATGATCGGAATCGTGCAGGCGCAAATGGCACAGGAGACATGGTTCATCTTCAAGTTTTTCCCGCTGGGACTGATTGCGTTCTTCATTTTTGCGGTGGCCATGGTGGCGGAGACCAACCGCGCTCCTTTTGATTTGCCGGAAGCGGAGTCGGAGCTGACAGCAGGCTTTCACACGGAATACAGCGGTTTCCGCTGGTCATTGTTCTTCCTGGCGGAATACTCGGCGATGATCGCGGTGTCGTCAATCGCCGTCACACTGTGGTTGGGCGGATGGCTGCGTCCATTTCCCAACTACTTGGCCGGTGACGGGTGGGACGGATTCTTTTCGTTGTTCCCGGGCTTTACGTTCCTTCTTCTGGCGGCAATCGCGTTCGTGGGAACACGTCGCATGCCGAAGCATCCTTACTTCAAGATTCAGACGATCGGGCTGGGGGGATTCGCGGCGGTTCTAGGGTTGATCGGAGTGGTGCTGCTGATCCCGGCGGTGCGTGACCGCATTCAGGATATTTACTGGTTCTCTGCCAAGGTTGCGGTGCTCATGTACATGTACATCTGGTACCGGGGCACGTTTCCGCGCTACCGCTTTGACCAGCTCATGAAGGTGGGATGGAAGGTGCTGTTGCCGATGGGAATCGGCGTACTGGTCGCGACTGCGATCGTGGGGGTCCTCTGATGAGACCGGTCGCGACAACTTTCTTCTTCTACTTTCTTTCGGCGGCGGCCATCATCGGCGGGATCTTCGTGATCCTGCGCAAGAACCCGGTACATTCGGCGCTGGCGTTGATCACGACGTTGCTGGCGGTTGCCGGGCTCTACCTGATGCTGTATGCGCCGTTCGTTGCCGGCGTGCAGATCATTCTCTATGCCGGCGGCATCATGGTGCTGTTTCTGTTTGTCATCATGCTGGTGAACCTGGAGCGCAACCAGAAGCAGGAGCAATTCAACAAGCAATGGCTGGTGGGACTGATTGCGGCTCTGGCGCTGGGTGGCCTGTTTGTTTTTGTGTATGTGAAGGGAAATGTGCTTTTCCCGGCGCAGGCGCTCAACCTTCCCGAGGGGGAGAACACGCAGCAGATTGCAGATCGTATTGTATCGCGATTACATGTTTGCGTTTGAGATTGCGTCGCTATTGTTGCTGGTGGCAATCATCGGCGCGGTAGTGATGGCGAAGAAGAGGATCTAGTTGCGAGTACTGAGTAGCGAGTACCGAGATACGAGTTTCGAGTGTCGAGTTTCAAGTTTCGGGTGAGCAGGGGCGCGGCAGATTTACCGACTCGCCCGAAACTCGAAACCTGAAACTAGAAACTGCGACTGAGAACCAGGAACTGAGAACTGAAGTTATGGCTCCAATTACAACATTTCATTATCTAGTCGTTGCCGCGGCGCTGTTCGTACTGGGCGTGATCGGCGTGCTCACGCGGCGGAACGTGGTCATCATTTTGATGTCGATCGAGCTGATTCTGAATGCGGTGAACCTGAACCTGGTGGCTTTTTCCCGGCTGTACGGGCTGAACGGGCAGGTGTTCTCGATTTTCGTGATTACCGACGCGGCCGCCGAGGCCGCCGTCGGGCTGGGCATTCTGATCGCCTTCTTCCGCAACAAGGAGACGGTCAATGTGGACGAAGTGGATTTGCTGAAGTGGTGAAAAGAAGCTCTCAGCTTTCAGCTATCAGCCGTCAGTTTGCAGGCAAATTTGTTAGGGACTTGAAACGGGAGTTTTAGCCAAGGGCGGATAAGGGGCTTAGATCTGAAGACTGAGAGCTGACAGCTGAGAGCCAACGACGGACGACTAAAGACTAACGACCGACTGACGACTGAAAACAATGTTCTTTCTCGATCATATCTGGCTGATTCCCCTGTTCCCGGCGGCGGGCGCGGCGATGATGTTCTTTTTCGGCCGCAAGCTGACGAAGTCAGCGGTCAGCGGAGTGTGTGTTGGCGCGGTCGTGCTCGCGTTCGCCATGGCCGTGGGCGCCTTCTGGCAGTACACCGACTATGCGCACGGCACCGGCAAGCCGTTCGAGAAGATCATGTACACGTGGCTGGGCAGCGATACCGGCCATCTGACCTATCGCATGCAGAACGGCCAGGCGGCGGAGATGCGAGCGGACGCCGGCTTCCTGCTCGATCCCCTCTCCGGAATATGGCTGCTGTTCGTGACCGGCGTGGGCATGCTCATCCACATCTATTCGATTGGATACATGGCGCACGAAGGCGGGTATTACCGGTTCTTCGGCTATCTGAACCTGTTCATGTTCTCCATGTTGACGCTCATACTGGCGAACAACTATGCACTGCTGTTCGTGGGATGGGAGGGCGTGGGTCTTTGCTCGTATCTATTGATCGGCTTCTATTTCCATCGCAAGTCGGCCAGTGACGCGGCGAACAAGGCGTTCATCGTGAACCGGATCGGTGACGCCGGTTTCCTGCTGGGCATGTTGACGATTGCCTGGTATTTCGGATCATTCCGCTTCACGGAAGTCACGCACCTCGCGCGCAGCGGACATTTTGCTATCGGCGATCCGATTCTGACCGCAGCTGCTCTCATGCTGTTTGTCGGCGCAACCGGCAAATCGGCGCAGATTCCGCTTTATATCTGGCTGCCCGATGCGATGGAAGGTCCAACGCCGGTTTCTGCTCTGATCCACGCGGCAACCATGGTGACGGCAGGCGTCTACATGGTGGCGAGGTCGAATGCGATCTTCGTGCTCGCGCCGACAGCGATGAAGACGGTGGCAATCATTGGGGCGCTGACAGCATTGTTTGCGGCATCAATCGGCCTTGTACAGAACGATATCAAGCGCGTGCTGGCCTATTCGACCGTCTCCCAGCTGGGCTATATGTTTCTGGCCCTGGGTGTCGGCGCGTTCGCCGCCGGAGTATTCCACGTCTTTACTCATGCGTTCTTCAAGGCGCTGCTGTTCCTTGGTGCAGGCTCTGTGATTCACGCCATGAGCGGCGAGCAGGACATGCGCAACATGGGCGACCTGCACCGGCGCATTCCGATCACGCACATGACGATGCTGATCGCGACGCTGGCCATTTCGGGCATTCCACCGTTTGCCGGATTTTTCTCCAAGGATGAAATCCTGTGGCAGACGTGGACCTCGGAAGGGGGAGCGTACCGGATCTTGTGGATCGTCGGCTACGGCACCGCGATGATGACGGCGTTCTACATGTTCCGCCTGATTTATCTGACCTTCTACAGCCGAGCGCGCATGAGCCACGAGGTGGAGCATCACATTCATGAATCGCCGAAGTCGATGACGGTGCCGCTGATCATTCTGGCGATCTGCTCGATTTTTGCGGGCTGGCTGGGATGGCCGCACAGCCTGAGAGGGTCGGACCATTTCGCGAAGTTTCTGGAGCCGGTGTTCGCGCGCGAGGCGCCCGTCTTTGCCGAGGAAGGGAAGGCGGGGCAATTGGCCGCCGGGATTAAAGAAGAAGAGCACACGAGCGGAACCGAATACTTCCTTATGTTTCTTTCCGTGGCAGCCGGGATCGTGGGTTGGGGCATGGCGCGAAACGCGTACGGGGAGGCGGATAAAGGTTACGCAGAGCCCATTGCCACGTGGTCTCGACCGGTTTACGACGTGATTTACAACAAGTGGTATGTCGATGAAGGGTACGACTATGCCTTCACCGGGCGCCGCAAAGCGGGCGACGTGCGTCTGGGCGTGCTCGGCCTGGGCGAGGCCATGACCTGGAACGACGTCAACATCGTCGACGGCGCGGTGAATGGCGCGGGCTGGCTGACGCGCGCGGTGGCGACGATTTCCACTTGGTGGGACAAGTGGATTATTGACGGCCTCTTCGTGAATGGACTCGCGACGATAGCGCGCGTGCTTTCGTATCCCGCTCGTCTGGTTCAGTGGGGGCTGGTTCAGTTTTACGCGCTGGTGATGGTTGCGGGCTTGTTGGGATTCGTTGCGTATTATGCGTACAAGTAGCTGTTGGTTAGCTGTCGTTCGTCGTTAGGAATGTATTCATCACTGCAATTCGCCAATGAAGGACTAACGACCAGCGACTACCGACCGTCGATCAGGCTGACCGCCGAAAGCTTATAAACATGCAGAATCACATTCTGTCCATCATCCTCTTCACGCCGCTGGTAGGCGCGATCCTGCTGCTGTTTGTTCCCAAAGAGAACAAGGACGCCATCCGCTGGATCGCCAACATCTTCGCGCTTGTCGGCTTCCTGATCTCCCTGCCGCTGGTGCCCTGGTTCTGGGCGCAACGCTTTGAGCCCGGCTTCAAGTTCATGGAGGGCGCCTCCAACAACTGGATTCCCTCGATCGGCGCGGGCTACGTTCTGGGCATCGACGGCATTTCCTTCCTGCTGATCATGCTGACCACGCTGTTGGGATGGATCTCGATTCTGTCGTCGTGGACGGCGATCGAGACGCGGGTGAAGGAATACTACATCTGGTTTCTGGTGTTGCAGACGGGCATGCTCGGCGTCTTTATGGCGCTCGACTTCTTCCTGTTCTTCGTTTTCTGGGAAGCGATGCTGGTCCCCATGTATCTGCTGATCGGGATCTGGGGCGGCCCGCGCAAGCTGTACGCGGCGATCAAGTTCTTCCTGTACACGTTGGCCGGATCGGTGCTGATGCTGCTGGGAGTGCTGTTCCTGTACTTCCACCACCACCAACTCACGGGCGTCTACACCTTCTCGATTACTGAGCTTTACCAGACCGCGCCTCAAATCGAGTTCCACTACGCGATCTGGCTATTCCTGGGATTCTTCCTGGCCTTTGCCATCAAGGTCCCGATGTTCCCGTTCCACACCTGGTTGCCAGATGCGCACGTGGAAGCGCCGACAGCTGGATCGGTCATCCTGGCGGGCGTTCTGCTGAAGATGGGAACGTACGGGTTCATTCGGTTCGCCCTGCCATTTTTCCCGGGCGTGGTGATGAATCCCAAAGTGCGCGGATGGATGATTTTTCTTTCCATTGTCGGCATACTCTACGGCGCCCTCGTCTCGCTGATGCAGAAGGACATGAAGAAGCTGGTGGCCTATTCGTCGGTGAGCCACCTTGGTTTCTGCACGCTGGGAATTTTCGCGTTGAATCCCGCAGGGTTGAGTGGCTCGGTCCTGCAGCAAATCAACCACGGCATCTCGACCGGCGCACTCTTCTTGATTGTCGGCATCCTCTACGAGCGGCGCCACACGCGCGAGATCTCCGAGTACGGCGGTATTTCGAACGTCATGCCGGTGTACGCCACCATCACCATGATCATGTTCCTTTCTTCGATGGGCCTGCCGCTGCTGAACGGATTTGTGGGTGAATTCACTATCCTGCAGGGCACGTTCATGGAGAACTGGAGATGGGTGGCGTGGTCGGTGCCCGGAGTGGTGCTGGCGGCGGCCTACCTGCTGTGGCTGTACCAGCGCGTGTTCTTCGGGACAGTCACCAATCCGAAGAATGAAAAGTTGATGGATCTGACGCCGCGGGAAGTCCTGACGTTTGTGCCGCTGATCATTGCCGCGTTCTGGATCGGCCTGTATCCCAAGCCGTTTTTCCAGATTCTTGAGCAACCGGTGAATCACCTTGTCCTTCAGGTACGTCCGGATTATCCGATCTCGACCGGGACGGTGAATGCGGTAGCGCGGCCGAACGAAACTCCGGCGGCTATTCCGCAAACGGCTGCTGTAGCCGTGCCGGCCACGGCGAAAGGGAAGAAATAGTGTCTGGCTCCCTCTCACAATTCTTCACGGGCACGGATTACCTGCTGTCGCTGCCGATCATTCTGCTTACGCTGTTTGCACTAGGAATCCTGCTTATTGATCTGATGTTGCCCGCCGAACTGAAGTGGGTGAACCCAGTCACGGCGTTTCTGGGCGTGCTGTTTTCGGCCGCGGGCGTGTGGAGAATTCAGCAAGTCTATGCTCATTTAGGAATCACAAACCAGGCCGCCTTCATGAACTCGATGGTGGTGGACCGGTTCGCCATCTACTTCTTCTATCTTTTTCTGGCGGGAACAGCGATTTCCATTGTCGTGTCCGCACGTTACCTGGAGATCGAGAAGGAGAATCACGGCGAGTTTTATGCGCTCATGCTGTTCTCCGTTATCGGGATGATGTGCATGGCGTCGGGCTATGACGTGGTGCTGATCTTCATCGGCCTGGAATTGATGGCGATCTCCACCTACGTGCTGGTTGGCTTCCTGCGCCGTGATCGCCGGTCGAACGAGGCCGCGCTGAAGTATTTGTTGCTGGGTGCGTTCTCTTCTGGAATCTTCGCCTACGGACTCTCGATTTTCTACGGACTGTCGGGCAGCACTAATCTTCAAGTAATTGGTCAGCACGTGGCGCGGCTGACTATGATCGGCGCCGGGCACACGAACCCGCTGGCCGTACTGGCGTTGTTGGCCGTGGCTACGGGATTGTTCTTCAAGATTGGCGCGGTGCCATTTCACCAGTGGTTGCCGGACGCTTATGAAGGAGCGCCGACGAGTGTGACGGGCTTCATGTCCGTCTCGGTGAAGGCGGCCGCGTGGGCGATGCTGCTGCGGATTTTGTTGTGGGGCCTTTACTCGATGCGGTCGGTCTACCTGCCGCTGCTGATCTTTGTGTCTATTGCCACCATGACGGGCGCGAATCTGGCGGCGCTGACCCAGAACAATATGAAGCGGCTGCTGGCTTATTCCTCGATCGCACATGTGGGATACATGTTGCTGGGGCTGATCGCGGTGGCCTCGTCGGAGCCGGGGGCGCCCGCCATGCTCGACGGGTTCAAGGGGATATTGATCTACCTCCTCGTCTACACCTTCATGAACCTGGGCGCGTTCGCGGTGATCGCGTCGCTGCGGCAGCGGAACGTGATCGGCGACGAGATCGACGATATTGCCGGGCTCTATTACCGCGCGCCCACCGAAACGATCCTGATGCTGATTTTCCTGCTCTCGCTGGCGGGGATTCCGCCGCTGGCAGGCTTTTACGGGAAGTATTTCATTTTCCTGAGCCTGATCGAGAGCGGGCATTATGTGCTGGCCTCGGTGGCTGTGCTGTATGCCGTGTTTGGCCTCTACTACTACATGCGGATCGCGAACGCGATGCTAATGCGTGAGCCGGTGGACAAAGAAGCCCTTCCGGTCAGCTGGGGCATGAGAGCGGCTTTGGGTGTGGCGGCGCTGGCTACGGTGTATATCGGCGTCTTCCCGGAGCGGTTCATCGGGCTAGTAAACTGGTCGATGGGGCTGACACAAGGTTCGCCGATGGCGTCGTTGATGAAGTAGCCTCCGGCTGTGTCCGGAGGATTTCGATCCACCGATCCGGAATATTTTTCCAGGCGTGAGCCCGACTTTCCAACCCCCGAGTGCCTGAAGACGAAAACAACTCCGAGCAGAAGAAGAATTTTTGGATACAGATGGCGCGCTACAGTCAGCTTGCGTTTACGCTGCCTGCCGCCACGGTGGTGGGCTGGCTTGTCGGCGCAGCGCTTGATCGCTGGTTGCATACGACGTGGCTTTATCTGGCAGGGCTATTCCTGGGAATTGCGGCTGGATTCGTGGAACTAATTCGTACTGCAATGTCGGATACCAAGTAGCGTCCCAGGCTGGCTGTGCAGCCCGGCGTTGTGCCTTGGCTCTTCGCGGTAACGGACAGATGCTCCATGGGAGATAGCACGTTGACGGTGGATAGCAGCGGCGAAGTTTTCTACTCGGGTGCGCTTGAGCGCATCGGCCGCTTCATGATCGTCATCGGAATGGCGGCGACTGCCGTTGGATGGTTTCGTTTCGGATGGCGGGTGGCGGTCGGCCTGGCGGGCGGATGCGCCATCGCATATCTGAATTTTTTCTGGCTCAAACGAGTCGTGAGGGCGCTCGCGGACAAGATTGCGCAGAGCGGGGAACGCACGTCCAGCAAAGGAATTGTGATGCGCTTCCTTCTGCGCTACCTTTTGATGGGCGCAGGAGGTTATGTTATAGTAACTGTTTCTCCCGCGAGCCTTTACGGGTTCCTGTCGGGCCTGTTCCTGCCCGTAGCGGCCATCGCGTGCGAAGCCGCCTACGAAGCTTACGTGGCGTTAGCGCGTGGAATCTGATTTGCCGGACAATCATCGCAATTTGAAATACTCAAGCTAGAAGCCAGGAGCCCACAGCTAAGAGCTGCTTTATGCCCGAGCAATTGTGGTTCACCGAAATCCTGAACAAGCTTTTCGCCGGCCCCGTCACAGCGCTGCTCCTGGCCCTGCACATTCAGCCACGGTACCCCCAGGCTCCCATCACCAATGCAGTTTCCATGGAAGTCCTGGTGGTCGCGTTTCTGATCGCCGTCTTCTTCTTGGCCCGCGCTCGGCTCTCGGTGGACCGGCCAGGTGCGCTGCAACATATCTTTGAGGGAGTTCACGGCTTCGTACAAGGCCAGAGCAACGAAATTATCGGTCATCACAGCGAAGGTTACACGGCATTCCTGGTTACGCTCGGCTGCTTTATCCTGACTAGCAACCTGATCGGCCTTATTCCCGGTTTCGAGTCGCCGACGGGAGCCAGTCCCGTAGTGCCGTTGGGATGCGCCATCTGCGCGTTTTTCTATTACCAGGCGCAGGGGTTCAAGCATGCGGGCATTGCTTATCTGAAGCACTTCGCCGGCCCCATGCCGCTGTTGGCGCCCCTGATGGTGCCGATTGAACTCATCAGCCATAGCGCCCGCGTCTTGTCGTTGACGATCCGTCTTTACGCGAACATGTTTGCGGGCGACATGGTCACGATGGTGTTCTTTTCGCTGGTTCCCATCGGTGTTCCGATCCTGTTTCTCGGACTGCACATTGGCGTTTCCTTCCTGCAGACATACATCTTCGTGCTGCTGACGACCGTCTACCTGCAGGGAGCGGTGGCGGAAGGACATTAACTCAGTACCCAGTACCTAGTACCCAGTGTTTTTCGGGGGGGGCAATCCCCAGGGCACGTTCCTGCTGAGTGGCAAGAAGGCTGGATACCAGGTACTGAGTACTAGGTACTCGGTTCACCGACAGCGTGAGGGCATCTGCACGAGGATGATGTCAACCACCCACTGGCGGCAATTCATAACGACAGAGGAGAGAAACAAAATGCGTATTCTGAGCTACATGTTCATGGCACTGGCTTTCATGTTCCTGGCCATGCCGGTATTCGCACAGGGAGCGGAGGCTGCGTCCGGCACCAACTGGGTTGCCATCACAGCCGGCTTCTCCATGGCGATCGCTTCGGCGGTTTGCGGACTGGCGCAGGCCAAAGCGACGGCAGCAGCGGCGGAGGGTCTTGCCCGCAATCCTGCGGCGCGCCCCGGAATTCAGCTGGCGCTGATTCTGGGTCTGGCGCTGATTGAATCGCTGGCGTTGTACACGTTGGTGATCATTTTCGCCAAAGTGAAGTAGTCAGCGAGACGGCGACAGAAAATTTCACAGAAAGCAGAAGGCCTCTACTCAGAAAGTAGAGGCCTTTTTGCTAGTCAGTTCACAGCTTACAGCTGATCAAGCTTTGCGTTTTCCATCCCACTCAGGTCCCTTTATTTCCGGACCATGATCGAGGGCTTCGACGAGGATCCGGCGCAGACGGTACCGGCTCTCCAGGTCTGTATTCACGATTTCAAAGCCGACTTCGTTGACGCGCGCCCGGCGTAACAGGACCTGGGCACGGATATGCCGCACGCCGAGCGAGATGTCGAGGTTCGCTTCCGAGCCGATGCGGAGGTTGTCTTCTTTCGTGCCCATGCCGCCGCCAAGGCTCATCTCGCGAATAAGAATGCTGGACTTGCCCCAGGAACTGCCGATGTTTGCCGACAAAGTGCGAGGTAGAACGATGCGTTCGTAGCGGCGTTGGCGTACCCAAGGACACGCGGGGGCGGAATCCAACGGAGCAACGGCTAATTCGGCAGTTTCGAGGCCGCTATCCGCCAACACCTGCCCGCCGTAGCGAGGATCGATCTTCGCCAGAGCTTGCGCGGCGGCGATCCGTAGTTCTCGCGGATGCGCCCATTTCCACATCTTCTTGGCTTCAAGAATCTCGCGCAGGGCAGGTACCGCTTCGGTTTCACGCAGCCGGCCTAGCGATTCGATCGCCTTCAATTGCACCAGAGCTGAGCGCCCGGCAGATTCTCCCGCCTGGGCCATCACGATAAGAGGCGCGGCAGCAGTCCGATCGCCGCTCATGCCGATTTCATCGATAGCCTGAGGCAGGACCAGAGGATCGATGATCTCGAGCAACTCCAGAAGGGAGCGGCCGCGGTCCGGCGCTGCGCCGTAAGCAATCTGACGAATGACGACGTCGTGATAGAAGCGGTTGAACTCTTTCAGCCGTACGGGCAGCAGTTCCAGCATCGTGGGAACATCCAGCCGGCTCAGCAGCCCGACCACGGACGAAGCCTGACGGGCCTGGCCGGTGCGCAGTGTTTCGCGGAGCTGAGCCAAGGCCGGGGCTCCGAGATCGCGGACTACTTCCACCATGCGGTCGCATTCATCACGCCGCATGCAGCGAAAAAAACGGTCGGAAAGATGCTCCACCGCCGCCGAGGAAGTGAGACGCAAGACTTGCATCAAGTCATCCGGAACAGAGGGCAGGTGCAGAGCTTCTTCGATGAACTCGGGCAGGCGGTTCTCCACCCCAATGCGCGGTCGGAGGTCGTTGGCCAGGACGGGCCGCTGCTTGGCCACATGTTCCATGGCTGCGCAGACTTCGCCGATGGCTGCAAAGTTCCGGCGGGAGCTGGCTTCCTGACTCAGGCGGACAAAGGCGGCTCCGAGCAGGCTCTGCAGTTCTGAATCTGATTCCTTACCTAACTGCTCACCAACCTTGGTGATTGTGCCCGCCAGGATTGTTCCCGCCAGCCCGGCGTAGAGGTCCGCGAGTTGGCTCAACCCGATGGCGGTTTTGCGGCGCGGCTCCATTTCCTTGGCATCCAGGCCGGTGTTGTAGTTCAAAAGGATCGCACCTGAGGTGTCCTTGTCCCCTCGCTCCAGCAGAAGCTCCACGAACTGCCGTATGTTGCGTGGCGGGCACGCAGGCGGCTTCATTGGATAACAGCACGCTCCGCTTGCCTGCCTCGGGCACTTCGGCCCAGAACATACGGTCGAGAATGTCGGCATGGGAATCCACCAGAAGCCCGGCCTTGCTCATCTTGTCTTCCTGAATCTTCAGGATCTGGCGGAGCGTGTCCATCTGCCGGCTCATGTGCTCCATCATCTGGTGGACAGCGTTCACGCGAACTTCGCCCTTCTGATAACGCTCCAGGGCGAAGCGGATGGCCATGTGCTCAGCAGCTTTCATGAGCAGAGGTGTATCCGTCTTTTCCTGGGGCATGTTCGCGGCCAGGCTTTCGAGCAGCTGTTGCAGGTTGAGCTTGGTGTTGGGGTCGGTCTTGCTCAGTTCTTCTTGCAGGATCGGAGTCTTGGATTCGTCTTTGCCGACCTCTCCGAAACGGGTGAGCAGGCGAATTGCCTGAATGACTTCTTCCTCCGCTAGCGGTACCGTGCCAGCAACTCCACCAGCAACCCCAGTTCCGCCTTGCCCGCCGGCACTTCCCGCGGGGGCCAGGGGCGAGCTACCCAACGGTCCGCCTCCACTCCCCTCGCCGCCGGTGCGTGCACCTTCGGCGGCCGCGATCAGCTGAAGCAGCTTTTGCGGATCGTTGAGCCACTGCTTGAATTCCGGTCCGAGAGTCTGGGCCGCGATCTGCGAGGCGACCATCACGTCGCCGGTCGCGGGATCGGCCGCAACGAACTTCACTTCGTTAATCTTGATGGTGGAGTCTTTGATCTCGCCCAGGGTTTCCTTGATCTGCTTGGCCACGTCCTGTGCCTTGGAGCCACCGCTGGCGAAGGCGCGCACCAGTCGCTCGAAATCCTCGATCGTAACCTTGCTTGAGAAATGGAGGCTGGCGAGACCCGCCGTGGTCAGCAACTGGGCGAAGGTGCGCTCCGCCTGCCCTGTCTCCAAGGGGATGCCATCGAGCAGAAGCTGGTTTCCCGACACTCCGAGCAGAAAACCGCCGTCGCCAACCTTGGGCATGGCTGACTGCAGCTCGCTCCAGCAGGTCTGGAACTGGCCTGCCGTCCGCTTGTGATCAAAGCCATACATGCGGACGTATTTAACGAGAATATTCAGGCTGTGAACGAACGCGCCGGCAGACGCGTTGCGGCCCTCTTTGGATGTCTGTGTGGGTAAGATACGCCGCTCCTAGCACATCTTGACACCTTAGCCTAAAGCGAACGGTAAGGGATTGCACATTACCGAGGTAATAAGACCGACGTACGAGGAAGCCCGGAACGATAGTCCTTCCGCTTCGGGAATTGGGCAGGCTGACAAGCATGCAGCTTGGTAGCAGATGTCCTTGAAATGCTATCTTGGGATGGCAGAAAGAACAGAGGGACATCATCGACAAGGATCACGTGGAATCAGCGACTCCCACCAACGAGAAGCAGAAAAAGCAGCATCAGGCCGGACTTGGGCATTGGATGGTCCGCGTTCTAAAGGAGTGCGACGAGGTCAGCAAAGACTTTGCCGCCGATCCTGTCCACGACCTACGCGTTGCTCTGCGCCGGTGCCGCTCCATGGCGGACGGGGTGATGGCTATTGACCCCGACAAGTCCTGGAAGCGAATGAAAAGGGCGGGCAAGCCGCTGTTCCAGGCGCTGGGGGAACTGCGCGATGCGCAGGTGATGATGGACTGGGTAGAGCGACTAGGCGATGCCGACGACCCCGTTACCAAAGCGTTACGCGACTTCATTCTCGGCCGGGAGAGCGATCTGAAAGCTCAATCGCTGGCTGCCCTCGAGGCATTCGACAAGAAACAATGGAGCGAATGGTGCATTGACCTGCCGCGCCGCGCCGCGCGAATCCGGCTGGGAAGTCCAGTCTTCAAGCACATGGCGCTTGAGCGCTGGACCGAGGCTCGTGACTTACACAACCGCGCTATGCGCAGCCGCAGTCAGGTTGCGCTGCACCAGCTGCGCATTGGCATCAAGCGCTTCCGCTATACGGTCGAGAACTTCCTTCCGCAACTTCATGATGCCTGGATCGACGACCTGAAAACCATGCAGGATGTGCTCGGTGAGGTTCACGATCTGGATGTCTTATGGGCGACCGCAAACGAAATAAGCGCCTTCCCGGACGTCGCGTCTCGGGAGCACTGGCACGCGAGAATCGGTGAGGAGCGGAAGCAGCGAGTTGAGAAGTACAAGAAGAAGATGGTGGGTAAGGAGTCGCTGTGGGCCGTCTGGCGGGCGGGGTTGCCGCAAGGGCCGCAGATTCGCTCCGCTGCGCTCAGCCGGCTGAAGATATGGTCGGCATTTCACGATCCCGACTTTCAGCATTCGCAGCGGGTGGCTAGTCTGGCGATTCAACTGTTCGACGGGCTGGTGGCGGCCGGGGTTGCGGCCAACGGCGAGCCGGAACCTCGTTCCATTCTGTACACGGCGGCGCTCATGCATGACGTAGGGCGCGGCCGGAAAGAGAAAGATCATCACAAGAGATCGGGGCGACTGATCCGGGGACTTACGCCGCCATTAGGCTGGACGGCACAGGGTCTGCATCTGGCAGGCGTCGTTGCCCGCTACCATCGCGGCGCTTTGCCGCAACCAAAGCACAAAGCTCTTGCCGATCTTCCCGTGGAGCTACGCCCAACGGCTGTGCTGCTGGCGGGAATTTTGCGATTGGCGAATGCTTTTGACTCGCGGCGGGATGGCCGCGTGCAGCGTCTGGAAGTGAAGCGCAAGGATGGCCTGTTGATTGTCTATGCCCAGGGTTATTCGGCGTATGGGCCGATCGCAGAGACTGTGGCAGGCAATCGATTTCTTCTGGAAAGAACGCTTCGCCTGCCGATCATGGTGCGCGGGCTGGCGCCGGCGCGAAAGGCGCGGCGGCCACGAGTGTCAAAGGTTGCTGCTGCGCGAAAGATGGCGGCCTGAATTGCGAAGCTGCGCACAGCTGCGGTAGGCGTCGATACCGTTGCCTGGTGTGCTCGAAACTAGTCTGACACTTCCTTCCGCGCCGTCTCGTCATTACAACTGAACGTTGACTTCATGACGCATGAACAACTAGTTGCGCTGGCGGTGAAATGGCTGCGTGGCTATCGCTGCGGCGTGGTCCTTTCTGAGCAGGCTTGCGTGAGCGGAGAGGTGCCCGACGCGATCGGATGGAAGCGAGCCTGCCATTCTGTGCTCGTGGAATGCAAGGTATCGCGCGCGGATTTTGTGGCGGATCGAGGGAAGGTCTTCCGCAACAAGCCCGAACTTGGTCTGGGGTGCGAGCGCTTCTATCTCGTGCCTCGTGGACTGGTGCGATGCGAGGAATTACCCGCTGGTTGGGGACTCTTGGAGTGTCAGGGGCGCAAGATCGAAATGATGCGTCCGTCGGCGAAGAACCAAAGGAGCGCCAAGGGCCAGCGCTACGAGATGAATTTACTGCTGGCGAGCCTCCGCCGGGTGGAGGTGAGGATTGAGCCCCAGAGCATCACAGAGTTCCTGAAGTGGAAAAACCGCATGGCGGAATACAACCGGGGCGCCCTGCCCGAAGGAATCACGGCACCGGAGGCCGAGCTGAATTTCTTTCTCGATCCCGAGGCGGAAGTGGCGGACGTCACTTCGTAGTCTTAAGTGCCTCCCTCCGTAAGTTGACTTTTCTGCAATGCGAGGATTCCCCGACTCGCCGGATAAGGAATCGGCAGGCACGGGATCTTTCGACTGCACAGCAGAATGCGCCAGCGCATCCTGCCGCTCCGCTCAAGATGACAAATCTGGTAATACCCAAGACCAAGGCACTACGAACTAAAAAAAGAAAACCGGGCTGGTTGGCCCGGTTGTTGAGCGTCGAGTTGGATGCGGTTACATCTCAGCGCGGCGCGGCTGGTTCGAGTTTGCGGCTTTGTTGTCCGATTTGTTGACTCGCACCAACCTTAAGCTTCCAAGGAGTGAGAGGACGTAAAGGAGAAGAGCACCCGCATGGCCACTCAGGAAGCTGATATGGCACTTTAGCGCTACTCGGTAAGGCGATGAAATAAAGCGTGTTAGCTAACTACTGGATTTGATGGCGGATGCCGCGCGGCGTCGCTTGTGGGAAGTGGGAAAAGTCTTGCACAAGTTGGAAAAGTCTACATAACTACGCGGATTCAAGAAGAGAAAGAGAAGAAGAGGGGCGGGCGCAATCGCGATGTTGTTATGAGGCGTGAGCATTCAAACCCCAGACCGGGGGATATGAGTGGAACGGGGATGTTTCGCCAACGATCCCTTCGTGACACAGCCAGCTTCACCGGTTTCATGGATTCCACTGTACGCATACCCCGCAAGCACGCCTCTTATAACCTTCGCTTTTCATTCGCGTGAGCCATCTCTATGACAAGCCGACTTGACATGCAAGGTTCTCGATCATACACTCGCATGGAAAGTTAGCTTTACATGGCACCGAACATCCTAAACCGTGTCAAACAGCTCCGCATAGCGCGTGGTTGGACACAAGAGCAGCTCGCCGACGCAGTGGGCGTATCGCGGCAGAGCATCAACTCGATTGAGCGCGACCGATATGTGCCGAGCCTACCGCTCGCACTGACCTTCGGGCGGGTGTTCGGATGTTCGACTGATGAGATCTTCACGTTGGACGGCAAAATGGGGGAGGACAAAAAATGAAGATTCCTATCCACAAGCTAATCGACGAACGCTTCTGGAAGCACAGGGTGCTGGCCGGATGTATCGCTGGAATCGTCGGCGGCATCGAGGCCGATCTTCTCTTCACGTACCGCTATCTCGTCAATCATGTCTTTAGCTGGGACCTATTGGCAATCTTTTTCACGATCGCGGGGGTAGGAATAGTGCTGATGGCGTGGTATCGGTTCACCGACTGAAAAGCAGTTCAGGTTCTGAAAACTGCAAAGCAGGGGAGTCTCTCGCTTGTTCTCGTGATTGGCTAAGGAGCGATCTATGCATGAATTCTTGATGGCACATCTCGTTCACATCGTGGCATTCGCGACGCTGATCTCTCGTCTTGGAGATATAGGCACAACATATCTGGTTTCTCCCACGTTGAGAGTCGAAGCCAACCCCATCGCGCGGCGACTCGGTTGGAAATTCATCTTCGCCACTTCGATCATTGCGTTAATACCGTACCGCTCAATTCATGGCGGAGTGTTAGTCCTTACGGCTTCCTTCCTGATTGCGGCGTCCAACGCATCGGAGGCAATGTTAGCCAGATTCATGGGCGAAGAAAACTATGCGGCGCTAAACCGAGAGGCCATACAGAAAATGCCCTTCTTGCTTGGTCTGTCACTTCTCTGTTTGCCTGCGATCTTTCTTATGATGTTGGGGCTAATGATGCTGTTGTTGTTTCCGGAATCAAGCAATCGGTGGGGCTTCGACATGGCAGAGGGAACAATGGCGGCCGCGGCGGCGATATTGATTTTTTACCCAATTCGATTCCTTTCCGAACGCCGCCTGCTGAACCCGTAGCCTCCGAATCCAGCCGTCCGATGTCTCTCGGCGGCTTCTCTGTTTGGATCACTCGGAAGGCGATATAGCACGGTAATTGTCGGTGACAGGCGATTTCACTCAAAACCCCTCGCTCAATCTACGCTATTGCACTCGCACGCACGGTTGCCACGGTGGAGCTCGCGGCCTATAGCTCGCGTCGGCCCTCCATGGCCTTCAGCATCGTGATTTCGTCCGCGTATTCGATGTCGCTTCCCACCGGGATTCCCATGGCAATGCGCGTGATCTTCATGCCTGCCCGCCGCAACTGCTGGGTAAGGTAGGTGGCGGTGGCCTCGCCTTCGACCGTGGGATTGGTCGCGATGATGACCTCGTCCACCTGATTGCCCTCGACGCGGCGCATCAGGTTGGCAATCCTAAGCTGCTCAGGCCCCACACCGTGAAGCGGCGAAATCGCGCCATGCAGGACGTGATAGACGCCGTTGAAATGCTTGGTCTTCTCGACGGCTGCAATGTTCGTCGGCTCTTCCACTACACACACCAGCCGCTGGTTCCTCGTAGGGCTGGTGCAATAGACGCAGGGATCGATGTCGGTGATGTTGTTGCAGACGGAACATAGGCGAAGACTCGCCTTCACGTCTCGCACGGCCGCCGCCAGCGATTCAGCGTCTTCATCGCTCGAACGCAGAATATGGAAAGCGAGCCGCTGCGCGGTCTTGCTGCCGATGCCGGGCAGCTTCTTCAGTTCGTCGATCAGCCGGGTCATCGGCTCTGCGAATCTGGACATAGGAAATTGAGTGATTTAGCGATTCAGAGACTAAGCGATTGAGTAATTCTGTAATTAGATAATTTGCAATACGGTCAAGTTCGACAACGTCTTCTCAAATTACCGATTACCAAATTACTCAATTCCTCAATCACAGCATTCCGCTCAGCCCGCCCAGTCCACCCAACATGCCGCCCAGGGAAGACTGCATGGCTTCGTCGATCTTGCGGCCGGCTTCGTTCACGGCAGCCGTAATCAGGTCCTGGAGCATCTCGAGGTCGCCAGCCTTGACCGCTTCCGGGTCAATCTTCATGCTGAGAACCTGCTTGCGCCCGTCCATCTTCACGGTGACGGTACCTCCGCCCGACGAAGCTTCCACGACGGTCTCCTGCATCTTCTTCTGCAGGACCTCATACTGACGCTTGGCCTGCGACATCAGCTCCTGAATGTTGAATCCACCCATGAAACTCGGCTCCTCGCTGCGCGGCGCTAACCACAGTTACTTCTTATCGCGATAGTCGATGATCGTTCGTATCTCGGCGGAGAACTTCTCCTGCATGCGCTTTACGATCGGATCCTGCTCGGCGCGATTGCGTCCGCCGCCATTCGACGATGGGCGGCTGGCAGGCGCCGCAGGCTGCGCGGTGCCGCCAGAAACCACCTTCAGCTTGACGGCCCGGCCTAACGCGCCACTGGCGCTTGCGATGGCGAGCCGCTTCGCATCAGCGCCAAGCGACAGGTCGATCATGGTCGGCGATGCCGAGACTTTGATGACCAATTCATTGCCTTCTACGCCCCACTCTCCGGCTTCCAGCATGGAGATGAGTGTCCGGTGGCCAGCGTCGGCCAACGCGGAGAGAACGGCGCTGCGGACATCGACCTGGTCTGGGGTCCGCTCTTCGCGCACTGCTGCGACCGGCTGTGGATTCTCCTCTGCGCTTTGCGTGGCAACCTCAGCCGGCGCTGCAGATCCCATGACGACTCTGGCGGTCGATGTGGTGCCCGGCACCAGGCGCGGGCCAAGGTCCTGGTTCGCCTCCGCAGAGAGCTCTGGTTTCGATCCGCTCTTGCGGGCGGAGTCAGCTGCGAAAGGGGAGATGTTGCTGGCACGAGCGGGAGTCGAGTCAGTCCGGCGCAAGCCTCCACCAGTACCTCCGCTCTGCGACCCCGCAACAGGTCGCTGCGGGCCCGGCGACGTCAACGCTGCATCGCTCAGCAATTGCTCAATGGGCAGCAGCCGCTGCGCGTGGGTCATCTTGAGCAGGCCCAACTCGAGATGGAATCGCTGCTCCTGCTTATAACCAAGCTCGCTGTGGGTGCGAAGCATGATCTGCAGATGGCGCGCCAAATCCTCTTCGCTGAAAAGCTCTGCAATCCGCGCTACGCGTTCGCGTTCGTCGCCGGAGATTTGCAGCAGGGAGGAATCCTTGCCCGCGATCCTGGCGACCGTGACATTGCGCAGAAAGCGCACCATCTGTCGCGCGAAATGTGTGGGATTGTGTCCCTCTCCCATGAGCTTGTCGGCGAGGTGAAGCACGTCTTCGCTTGACCCGCGCGAAACCGCCTGCATCACTTCTTCAAGAACGCCGGAAGGCGCCGCTCCCACCAGTTGCCGCACTGCGTCTGCGGTCAGCCGGTCTGCGGTTGAAGCGATGGCCTGGTCGAGAATGGAAAGCGCGTCGCGCATGGAGCCGTCGCCGGCTTCGGCAACCAGGGCGAGGGCGTCTTCGTCGGCCTTTACTTTTTCACGGCCGGTCAGATCACGAAGCTGCTCGAGAATCTGCTCGAACCGCACTGCGCGAAAGCTGAAGTGCTGGCAGCGCGAGCGGATGGTCTGCGGAATGTCCTCGGGCTGGGTGGTCGCCAGCATGAAGACGACATGGCCGGGAGGTTCTTCGAGCGTCTTCAGCAGTGCGTTGAAGGCCGCATCGGTGATCTGGTGGGCTTCGTCGAGGATATAGATTTTGAAGCGATCGCGAGCCGGGCGGTATCTGGCCGCTTCCCGCAGTTCGCGGATTTCGTCGATGCCGCGGTTGGTGGCTGCGTCGATTTCGATCACATCCACGGAATTCCCGGCGCGAATCTCGGTGCATGATTCGCAAACGCCACACGGTTCCGTCACCGGCTTATCGGACGAGCGGCAGTTCAGGGCCATGGCCAGAATGCGGGCAACGGTTGTTTTGCCGATGCCGCGGTGACCGCTGAAGATATAGCCATGGGCGGTCCGGCCCTGCGCCAGGGCGTTTTTCAGGGTCTGGGTAACGTGTTCCTGGCCGATGACGTCGGAAAATTTCTGCGGACGATACTTGCGCGCCAGAACCTGATAGCTCATGAGGATGAAACCTAGATTATACGTGATGACTCGGCGTCGGAACGCCGGGACTGGCGGTATCGTTTTTCGCGGCAAAGGGTGGCGACGGGTCCTTCCTGCATAGCGGTGATCCGCCGGAATGGCTCGATTGCTCAGCCTTTTCGACCACTGGCGGCGCTAACGAAAGGCTTGCGCAAGCCGCCTGCAAGCGGTAGGCTTTTGAGTTTGAGATATACCCGGCGAACGGGTCAGGAGGCTTCCTGTGCAACTAAGAATCAGTACTCGTACTATGGATGATGTTCTCGTAGTGGATTGCCAGGGCCGTATTATCTTCGGAGAAGAGTCAGCGAGCTTGCGCGACACGGTAAAGAAGCTCATCACCGAAAACCAGAAGATCGTACTCAACCTGGGAGGCGTGACTTATATCGATTCCGGCGGGCTTGGGACGCTGGTCGCGTTGTACACGACGGCGCAAAATGCCGGTGGAACCATCAAGCTGGCGAATCTGACGCAGCGCGTGGGCGACTTGCTTCAGGTCACGAAGCTGGTGACGATCTTCAGCGTTTATGACAGCGAAGAAGCGGCCGTGGAATCTTACCGCAAGGGCGCGGCGGCATAGTTGCTCGAGTGCGGGGCGGCAATCATAGCCCCGCCCAGACCTTCTTGCGCATGATCTCCAAAATTCTTTTTATTGCGGGCATCCTGCTTGCCGCCAGCGGATACGTGTCTCCGCCCATTGCCCTGGCTATGGGACTGGTGTTTGGGCTCTCCGTAGTCCATCCCTTCAGCAAAGAATCCAAGAAGCTTTCGCGGTACCTGCTGCAGGCATCCGTGGTAGGGCTTGGCTTCGGGATGAACCTGCACGAGGTTTTGCACGCCGGGCGCAGCGGATTTGTCTATACGTGTCTGGGCATCAGCTTTGCCATGATTTGCGGCATGGCCTTGGGCCGGATACTTAGAGTGCAGAGAACGTCCGCGTTTCTGATTTCCACCGGAACCGCAATCTGTGGAGGGAGCGCCATCGCCGCAGTAGGGCCGATCTGCCATGCCAGCGACGACGAGATGGCGATTTCACTGGGTACGGTCTTTGTTCTCAACTCGGTTGCCTTATTGACATTCCCGTTCATCGGGGCCGCGCTCAAACTGAGCCAGACGCAATTCGGTCTATGGGCTGCCCTGGCGATTCATGACACCAGTTCCGTGGTGGGCGCGGCGGCCAAGTACGGGGCGCAGGCTCTTGCGGTGGGAACGACGGTGAAACTGGCGCGGGCCCTTTGGATTGTTCCCATGTCGATAGGAACAGCCTTGGTGAAGCACTCGAAGGCGAAGATCCAGTGGCCGTGGTTCATTGGCTTCTTCTGTCTGGCTGCCGTCTGCAACACCTATCTCCCCGCCGGCGGACCTGCTTATGCAGCGCTCTTTAAGGCGGGCCGGCTTGGGTTGACGGTCACGCTCTTTCTGATCGGAACCGGGATATCGATCGCCACCTTGAAGGAAGTGGGCCACAAGCCTCTATTGCAGGGGATTGCGTTATGGCTCCTGGTCTCGGTGGTGTCGTTGTGGCTGATCCAGAAGGGGTGGATCGCAATCTAATCGAGGGCTCCTGGCGCGCCAGTTGTGGGTTTCCCCTCGAATAATTCTTTGAAGCGGTCGTAAGCCTCATTCCATCTGTTGAGCGATATGAAAGTCCGCGGCTCTCCTGACCGAAGTGCCAAATTGCGTGGGAGGATTCTGGCTGCGATTCGCCAGATTCCCCGCGGAAAAGTCTCGACCTACGGCGCAGTCGGCCGGGCCGCAGGAATGGCACAGGGTGCGAGATACGTGGTGCGGGTGCTAAGCACGTCCGTGGGCCTTCCCTGGCAGCGCGTTGTGGGAGCAGGGGGAGAAATCAGGACGCGAGGAGACTCGGCTGTAGAGCAGCGTCTGCGCCTGGAAGCCGAGGGAGTCACTTTGCGTGGAAAGCGTGTCAACATGGCGAGGCACGAGTACAAGTTTTCCCGAAGCAAGAAGCGGTAACGGGCCGCTGGACAGCGAACGACCAACGACTAGCGACTAACGACCGGTTCCTACGTCCTGAACTTGTCGTCAATCTCTACCTGATACCCTGCGACCAGGCGATTGGTTTCGTTGGCCATTCCCACGACGGACATCAATTCCTTGAACATCGCGTCGGTCATCCCCTGTTTCCGCGCGCCTGCGGTGTGGGAGGCGATGCAGTAGCCGCATTGGTTGCTCACGCTGACCGCGAGATAGATAAGTTCCTTGGTTAGGGGATCGATTGCGCCGGGTGCCATGATCTGCTTGATGTCTTCCCACGTGCGGCGAAGCATGGGCGGATCGTTGGCAATCGCCTTCCAGAAATTGTTGATCCAGTCAGTCTTGCGGGTGGCCATGATGTCGTCGTACACGGCGCGTACTTCAGGGCTGGCGTCTTTGTATTCGATGAGTCCGAGTGTTGCCATTCGCTCTCCGTAATGAAAGGTTCTCTGCGCGGGAAAAGCAAGCTCACTTCCCGCTCGGTACTTCACCGCTGAGCAACTTGCCCAGGTCCGCTGCGGGACATCTCACGCCCACGTAGAACTGCCCAAACAGCGCGTACACGGCGCTGACATGATCGAAGCGCATTTCATAAATCAGCTTCTTGAAGACCAGAGGCTCGTCCGCGAAGAGGTCTACGCCCCACTCCCAATCGTCGAAGCCAATCGAGCCGGTAATGATCTGCTTCACCATACCCGCATAGCGCCGCCCGACCAACCCGTGCTCGTTCATCTGGCGCTGGCGCTCTTCCATGGGAAGCGTGTACCAGTTCTTGTCCTCGCCACGCTTACGATCCATGGGGTAGAAGCAGATGTACCGGTTGGGCGGGATGGCAGGGAAGAGGCGCGGTTGCATCGCCTCTTTTTGTCGCTTCAGAGTCTCCTGGATTTCGCGATTCCATTCCTCCGAATGCGGCTCGATTCCCCGATCAACCAGCGTCTTATAAGTTTTGTTGCTCGACTCATAGAGTCCGAGTTCGATGATCGAGAGATAGGAAGTCGTGGGTTCGAGATAGTCGCTGAGGCGCAGTTGCGCCAACTGCAACTCCGCTTGATTCAGCTGATCGAAGGCCTCGCGGAAGTGAACGAACATCAAATCACCCTTGTGGCCGAGCAGGGAAAAGAGCGCCGACTGTCCGCCCGCATTCTGTTCCATCTTGCCAAGCACGGACGCCGCCTCGTCGGTGACCTCGCGCTGCTGCGGGGGGCTAAGTGCTTTCCACGCGGTCCAGCGAAACCGCATCATCTGATGCAGCACGCTGTAACCTTCCACGGTGAGTGGAACAGCAGGCGTCTCTGTGGATACGACTTCCGGATGTGCACTGCGACTCGATGACATGTATGGGTCCTCAGTTTTTAGAGACTATTGTACCTGCGGATGGAACGAGACCTAAGGCCAAACAAAAACCCCAGCAGGTGGCGCGCTGCTGGGGACCAATATCGACGGCGGGGTTCAGGCTGCGACCGTCTCCAATAGTTTCTGGGAGATCGTGGTCTCGACGGCATAGAACTTCACGATCGGCGTGGCGTTCAGGAAGGGCTCCATGAGCTGTTTGACCTTCGGGAAGGTATCTCTCTCATAGCGCTCCGCATCCATCTTGCTGTGCCAGAGGGTGACGACGAACGGCCTGGTTGGCTCCATCTCGTTGTCGAGAGCGATGATATCCACATAGCCGACCTGCTTCTTGACGATCGGGAGGATCTCGTCGCGTACTTTCTTGAGGAATTCCGGCTTCTTCTCGAGCTTCACGTTCAGTTCCAACGTGCGTGCAAACATATTGACACCTCTCTCCTTATGAAGTTGCACTGCGAGTTATGCCCATCCCGAGGATGGGGAGAGTTATTTGAGTTGCGGATCGCCGGTGGTTTTCGCTGCCCGACTCACAGGAAAGTGGTCGAATGCCGAGGCCTGATCGTCGCCAGTGGCGAAGGTAGTTGATGCAGGCGCAAGTTTGTTTTTCCTGGGAGTTCGACAGACGGCCCGATACTGCGCGTTCACGGCCCCGTAGTCAGTGATTTTCGGCACCCTTGGGTGTGATAAGCGCGAGCAAGCCCCACCGCCATTCTTGCTGGGGAAGATCTGCCCTGAGCGGATTGCGGCGCTGTGTCTTGATCCGGCTCGTGCCTGCCCCTATTTCTTGGGCGGCTGCTTCTTCTTCCCAAAGAGGTCCAGAATCTGATTTACGGTGTCCTGCTGCGGATTCGATTGGCCCTGGGTCCCAGCCCCGGCCTTCTGCCCGCCCAGCAGTCCACCCAGAATTCCCGCCGCGCCACCCGACAAAGGATTGCCGGAGGTCGGGAGCAGTCCTTTCAGTTTCATCTGCGCGATCTTCTGGACGTCGGGAGAAAATTTCGGGTTCTGGAAGGTTCCGGTCACAATCGCCGGAATCACGATCTCGCCCTGATTGTTGCCGAGGGCGGTATTCATGTATCCCCCAATGCCGCTGCCGCCCACCTGCTGGCTGAAGGTTTTGTTAAGCACTGCGGTAGCGTTCATATTGAGCGTCTGGCTCACCAGGTTCGCCGTGCCCGTGGCGCCGACGTTGCCGATGTCGAGAAGCGCCTGCAAATCGTTGGTCTGCGCCATTCCATTGCGCACAAGAATGTTGCCGGTCAATTTCAGGATGTTGGTGAAGCCTTGGTCTTTTTGCGCGGATTTTACGAAGCCGCCAATCGAACTGAGTTCGTGCGCGATGTCGACCCCGGAATACTTCACATTGTTGAAGTTCAGGTTCACGGTGCCGTTCAGCGCGCGCATCAGTTCGTCAGCGCTTACAGCTCCCAGGGGGCCGGCCGCGCGCATATCGAGGTTAAGCGTGCCTGCCCCGTTCACCTTATCCAACCCCGTAACGCCATAAGCCTTGGCCATGGAAATAAGGGCAGGGAGTTGCGCCTGAGGAGCTTTCAGGGTCGCGTCGATCATCGGCGTTTTCGAGGTGTACTGCGTCAGCGTGAACTGAGTGTTCACCGCCGTGCCGCCGGAGGTTACCTGGAAGTTATCGGAACGAACCTCGCTGGGAGTCAGAGCCAGATTGACGGCCTTGATCTGTACCGGCTGTGGGATGTCTTTGCCCGAGGCTTGTATATCGCGGCCGGCAATCGTGCCATTCAGGGTGGGCTTGTCAGACGGCCCAGTGGCCCGGATATCTGCGCTCACACGGCCATTCACGGTCGCACCGGGATTGAAAGCCACGCCCGCAGCGGCGGCCAGCTTGGCCATTTCGGCGATGGAAACATCATCTGCTTTCAGGCTCAGGTCGAGTACGGCGGGAGTAGGTTTGGAATTCACCGTGCCTGTCACCGAGAGCGGCGTCGGGCCCAGCTTCACCGTCGCCTTGTCGATCTTCAGCAGATCAGTGTTCAGGTCGTCATTCACGTCGTAGTCAGCGTTGATCGGGTATCCGACCTCTACCCCGTGAAGGCGGGGTTGTTCGATGTTCATTTGTCCGCTGGCCGATAGTTTTCCTGTATCGCTGCCGATGTTGGTGTGGCCGGTGAGGACGCCGTCGGTGTTGGCCAGGGCCGGAGTCTGGAGAAATTTCTGGAAATTGGCGATGCTCACGCCCTTGAAATCCAGTCCGCCATGGAAGGGAGTTGCGGCAGGATTACTTTGTGCGACCGGGCCGCCCTTGCCTTGCAGGCGAATTTCCTGCGCACCCGCGCCGGGGAAGTGGACGGAAGCATCGATCGAAAACGGAGTGTCGGGAGCAAAGTCCGTCAGAGTCAGGTTGATGTGGTCGTAGATGGAGCGTGGCTTGCGATTCTGATTGTCAGTGACAGCAACCTGGCCGTCTGTAATCTCCAGCTTGCCAAGGGCAAACTGTCCGCCAGAACTTGATGTTGACGTGGACCCCGGCTTCGACTTTCCTCCCAAAGTCGAGAAGTTCCACACACCCTGCGCGTTCTTGATCAACTCGACGCTCGGTTTTTCAAGAGTCAGCGAATCCACCTCCACCGATTTTTGCAACAGGGGCATCAGCTTTACGGAGACATCAAGTTTGGAAGCCTGCACAAATGGTCTCAGGCTATTGAAGGCAGAGTCGTCGGCGATCGCGATGTTTTGTACCTGAAAGCGAAAAGGGAACAGGCCCAGGCTCATGTCGCCCAGCGTGACCTTCCTCCCCAAGGCGGCTTCGAGTTTGGTCTGGACCGTGCCTCGGTATTGATTGGGATTGAACAGCAGGACCGCTGCGACGATCAACACGACCGCGAGCAGAACGATGATTCCGATTACGATTCCGAGCTTGCGCATATGATCCTCCGCGCTAGGGGTTGCGGGGTATTCCCGAGTTTATAGATGACGGTCTTCGTGTCCTCGGTTTGCTTTTCCGAACCGTTTTGAGCCGTGCTTGTATGAGTGGCGTTTGAGAAGTTTTTCCTCGGCGAAAGCCCCGGTAAATGAGCCGGGAAGCGTGCTAGCCAGTTTCGCTTTTTGCACTGCGGGTCATCAACTGGTGGATAGCTTCACGCGGCGTTTTACCATTGTGAAGGATCGCGTACATCTGTTCCGTGATCGGCATCTCGACGCCCCGGGCTTTCGCCAGACCGACCGCAGCATTCGTAGTCAGCACGCCTTCAGCAACCATGCCGTGCATTCCCGCGATGATATCCGGCAAAGGGCGGCCACGCCCGAGCTCGACTCCCACACTGCGATTGCGGGAGAGGCCGCCGGTACAAGTAAGAACCAAGTCACCCAACCCGGCGAGGCCCGCCATGGTTTCCTGCCGTCCTCCACAGGCTACCGCCAAGCGGGTGATCTCCGCCAGCCCGCGGGTGATCAGCGCCGCGACCGAGTTGTGACCCAAACCGAGGCCGTCGCAGACCCCGGCCGCAATTGCGACGATGTTCTTGAGCGCGCCGCCGAGCTCCACGCCGATAGCGTCATCGCTGGTGTAGATGCGAAAACTGGGATCGCTGAACTCTGCCTGTACGGTCCGGGCGAGTTGCTGGTCCTGCGAAGCGATGGTGACTGCGGTCGGGTCTCCGCGCGCCACTTCGATGGCAAACGACGGGCCGCTGAGCGCGCCAATCCGAACCGGGAAGCCTGCGCTCTGCTTCACCACATCCGATATCACTTCCGTCATTCGTAAAAGGCTTCCTTCCTCGATTCCCTTGGTCGCGCTGACAAACAGCATTTCGGGTTTGAGGTGAGTGCGCAGCCTCTCGAACAAGCGACGGCAGTGGTGCGAAGGCATCACGCTGACGACAATTTCGGCGCCCGCGAGCGCTTCTTCCAGGAGGTTGGTTACGGAGACTGTGGCGGGAATCTCATGGCCAGGAAGGAAGAGCAGATTTTGCCGCCAAGTGCGAATCGATTCGCAAACCTCTTCTTCGTGCGCCCAGAGCCTTACGGAGTGCCCACCTTTGCGGCCGAGGACAATCGAGAGCCCGGTGCCCCACGCGCCTGCGCCGATGATCGCGATATGGCTCATGGGTGCCTCAGTGAGAATCGGGGCTCACTGCCTGACAGAAGCCGGAGAATGTTCTGATAATGGCGCAGGATCACTAATAAGGAGGCAATACTCATAATTAAGATGACCGTCGGCGAGAATTCGCCGCGATAGATGAGCCACGCCAGCCACGGAAAGGCTGCCGCAGCAAGCACCGAACCGAGGGAAACGAAGCGAGTGGCAACCACAGCCAGCAGGAACAACGCGAAGGCGCCCAGCATAGCCTCAGGCGCGAGGAGGGCAAAGCCTCCCACCGCCGTGGCCACCCCTTTGCCGCCTTTGAAGCCGAGCCATACGGGAAAGCTGTGACCAATGACTGCGAAGAGTGCGGCTAGCGCTGCCAGCAGATGGATTTTATCGAGGAGGGCCCGCGCTAACGCTCTTGCCGCTGCGATCTGCTCGGGATCGGCAGCTAGGATCGCCGCATGATGCGACCCTTGCCTTGCCAGCCACATGGCGAAAGCGACAGCCGCGAAGCCTTTGGCTGCATCGAGAACCAGAGTCAAAATGCCCAGGCCCGGGGATGACCGCGCTACGTTGGTGGCGCCGATATTCCCGCTGCCGGTGCTGCGAATGTCCTGACCGCGAAACATGCGGACGAGCAAGTATCCGAAAGGGATCGACCCTAGCAAGTAGCCGACGGCAGCGGCGAAAAGAATGGCCAACATTCAGTTTGGACGTGCGCTCCCGGTCAGCGCAACGGGAAGCGTTCCAGCTTCGTGTAGCGCGATCCGCCGGGCGAGAGCTGGCTCTGATACAGAAAAAAGTCGTGGGCCCTCATTGTACCGAACTCAGGCACGGCCCGTGCGGCCAATTTCTCCTGCAGCCGCTGGAAGATGTTGTTGGGACGATCGCCCTTCTGCCGCGTCGGCGCACCCGAGCCGCGTCCACCGCGAGCCAGAGTCAAATGCGGGCTGAAGGCGTGGATTTCTTTCGAGACTCCACAGGTTGCCATGGCGTTATCGACTGCGGAGGCAAGAGTGGCTAACACCGGGCCGGATTCGATTCCGACCCAGAAAACCCGTGGAGCTTTGGGGTTGGGGAAGAATCCGGAACCGTGAAAGGTGACTTCGAATGGAGGTGCTTGCACGGCTGACAAGGCTTTCTTGATCGTATCGACAGTTTCAGCAGGCTTCTCGCCAACAAACTTGAGCGTGACGTGCAGCGACTCCGGCTTCACCCATCGTGCTTCCGGCGCGAACCCGCTCACCCCGCTCATAAAGAGTTGGATACGCTCGCAGATCGCTTCGTCGATGTCTAGTGCGATGAACAGACGCATGGTTGAGGAATATTGGTTCCAGCCCGATTAAGGGACTAACGCCTCCGACTAACGACCAGCGACCAGCGACTTGTCACCATCATCTTGTCACAGCAGTTTTCTTCTGATCATATCTAGAGCCTGCTGAGTGGCGAACCAGCGGATACGTTTCCGGTCGCCCGGAAAACTTCGTTCGACCACTTCCATTCCGCTCTCCGAGGCCAGCGCGTGGAACACCAGCCCCACCGGTTTTTCCGGAGTACCACCGGTCGGCCCGGCCACGCCCGTGATTCCCACTCCTAGATTGGCGTTGCAGCGTTTGCGAATTCCCTCGGCGAGCGCCACTGCGACTTCGCGGCTCACTGCTCCGTGCTTCTCGACCAGGTCGGCAGGCACACCAGCAAACTCCGTTTTCAACTCGTTCGAGTAAACGATCGCCCCGCCGACAAAATAGCGAGAGCTGCCGCTGATGGACGTGATCCGCTCGCCAAGAAGTCCTCCGGTGCAGGACTCCGCGACCGCGAGTGTGAGGTTTCGCATTTGCAGGTAATAACTGACAATTTGCTCGAGCGACTCGCCCTGGTGCGAAAAAACGTAGTCGCCAAGCTCCTCTTCGATTTCGTCCGCGAGCCGATCCACCCGTTCTTCGGCGGCCTTCAGGGACTCGGCTCTTGTCTTCAGGTGCAACTGAATCTCCCCAGCGCCTGCCAGGATGGTCGTTTGCACATCGGCATATTTCTTGTAGATCGGTGCGATTCGTGCGTCGCAAGCCGATTCCCCCATCATGGCCACCTTCAGAACACGTGTCGCGATGAATTGAACGGGCAGCTTGGCGCGCAGGCGTTCCACGCACTGCTCATCAAACAGAGCTTTCAGTTCATGGGGCGGGCCGGGCAGCAAAAGGATAATGCGCTCGCGACCGTCGTATTTCCCACTCAGCCACTGTCCGGGTGCGGTGCCGTTGGCATTGCGAAGCACGACCGCGCCGGTGAGAACGTCGGCCTGCTTGCTGTTGTTAGGGGTCATCTTCCAGCCGCGGCTGGCAAAGCGCTGCTCGATGGCAGTCAGGATTTCGGGATCACGATGCAACTGGAGGCCGAGCGCCTGGGCCACAGCTTCGCGCGTGAGGTCGTCTTCCGTGGGTCCAAGACCGCCCATGAAAATGACAATCTCTGCTCGGGCAACCGCCTGGCTAGCTGCGGTGAGAAGGTGTTGGGGATTGTCGCCGACGATGGTCTTGAAGATTACGTCTACACCCAATTGATTCAGCTTCTCCGTCAGGTAAAGCGAGTTTGTGTCCTGACGGAAAGGCGTGAGCAGTTCCGATCCGATAGCGATGATCTCCGCGTTCACGGCAAGAAGTGTAAATGATCAGACAAGTGAAATCAGGAGAGGGTGCGCGAGGTCTATTCGGGCAACAGCGACAAGCCCTGAAGATTCCAGGAGAGATGGTGGACGGCAGTGGTCGTGGCCAGAATAACGGAACGGCCGGGAGCGAAGGCCAGCCCGACCAGACCTTGTCCCGCGACTTCAATATTGGCTTTTCCCTGCGGCGATATTTTCACGATGCCTCGTTTGCCCGAAAGGGAAGCGGCCACGTAGAGATTGCCGTCCGAGTCGAACGCCAGCCCTTGCGGGCGCCCGAGACCGCGGAAGTAGTTTGACACCGAGCCATGCGGGTCAACTCGGTAGACAGAGTCAAAACTCGAGGTGGTCGGTCCAGTGACGAACAGATCGCCGGAGGGACCGAACGCGAGGTGGTATGCGGAGACGCTGGGCTCGAGGGTGGCGAATACGAAGGTCTGCCGGTCGCGGCTGATTTTGAAAATGGTGCCGCTGCGGTCGCCCACATATAGATTTTGCTCCCGGTCGAAAGCGATGCCTGTTGCAATCCCCATTCCCTCAGCATAAGCAGACATGGTGCCGTTCGGGGCGACACGGTAGACCGTTCCATCGTGCCGCGACGAGACGTACATCTGGCCTTCGCGGTCGAAGGCGATGGAAGTCGCATTCATCATCTCCGCCACAAAGGGCTTGGCTGCGTAGTTGGTGTCGATCTTGAAAATAGAAACCGGTACTTTCTGGCCGCGCGATCCGGAGAATGTTGCATAGATGTTGCCTTCATGATCGAGCGCAGGATTGGTAACGGGATGCAAACCTTCGGCGATCTGCACTGCCACCTTAACTTGCTGCGCGTTGCTGACGCTTCCGTTGGCTGCGACCACCACGGGACCGGTAGTTGCACCCTCGGGAACACGTGCGACAAGGAAGTCGTCCGAACTGATGATGACCGCGCCCTGCACGTGGCCAAACTGAACCTCGGGCCGGCGCAATTCGTGGGGCCGAAGGCTGGTGCCGGTGATGCGAATTTCACCGCCGGGCAGGGCAGCTGCGGGAGACACACCTTCAATGTGCGGCTTCCCGTTGACGTTTTTCTTGCCCAGCAACCGGTCGGAAATTCCCATTAACTCGAGTTCCCCAGGCGCGACAAAGCAACGCTTAGCTTATTAGAAGACCAAAATGCAGCAACAGATGCATGCAAATCAGCGCGTACAGTCCGGCGCCGACGTCATCGATCACGATGCCGGTGCCTTCCGGAAGCTGCTCCAACGTTCGGATCGGAAACGGCTTCAGGATGTCGAATACACGAAAAAGTATAAAGCCCGCCAAAAGAGATTTCCAAGCCAGGGGAGCACCCACCAAAGTGATCAACTGTCCGGCGACTTCGTCGATCACGACGAACTGCGGGTCTTTGCGGCTACTGGCGCGGGCAAGCGCCGTTGCTGCGGGTATCCCTATCAGTACTGCCGCAATTGCGACCATAATTGCGGCCGGAGCATGCCATGAAAGCGGTATCCAGCGAGCTATAACCGCCCAAAGTACGACAGTGGCCGCCGACCCCCAGCTGCCAGGGCCGGGCTTTAGGTACCCGACGCCGAAGAACGTTGCGACTAGCGTTGCCCAGAGTGGCGCCCGAGGCAGAACTGGTGTCGAAGGCGCAGGTTCAGCAGTAGCGGTCATAAGGGGGTATTGTCAGGCAAAGACTGGAGGTTGCGGAAAGTTTTTCAGTCCTCGTCGGAATTGGGCAGGTTTTCGTCGATGGCATCGCTGGTGTCGGAAACGGGCGAGGAAACGACGTAGGCTCCGCTGGCCCATTTCCTCAGATCGACAGTGCGACAGCGTTCGCTGCAGAAGGGGAATTCGGGATCGGTATTCTTCACCGGATTCTTGCAGATCGGGCAACGAAGCTTGAGTGTGCGCTTACGCGGCATGGCAACCCGTGTTAGGTGCAGGCTTTAGACGGACGAGTCTGCGGCCACGATCCTGGCCACCAGATCGTAGTCGTGCGCGTCGGTGACTTCACAACGATAGAAAGTACCCGGCTGAGCCTCGATCCCTTCGGGAAGCTCGTTCACGAATACCTTCCCGTCAATCTCCGGGGCATGCATCGCGGTACGCCCTTCGAGCAAGAGATCCGTTTCTTCGGACGGGCCCTCCAGCAGCAAATCAAACTCGCGGCCAATGAGCGCCTTTCTCTTCTTCTTGCTGATCTTCCGCTGAATCTGCATCAGGTGCTTTCGGCGGCGCTCAATTTCGCGCTCAGGCAGCTTTTCGCCCTGGGTGTAAGCTGCCGCGCCTTCCTGATCCGAGTATCCGAAAGTGCCCATCCAGTCGAATCCTGCTTTGCGGACGAAATCGCATAGCTCTTCGAACTCACTCTCCGTCTCGCCCGGAAAACCCACAATGAAAGACGTCCGCAGCGTCACATCAGGGATGACACGACGCATCTTCTCGATCGACCGCAGGAAAATGTCGCCTCCACCGCCGCGCTTCATGCGCTTCAAGACCGACGGAGAAGCGTGTTGGAGGGGAACGTCAATGTAGGAACAGATTTTTTCGTGGGCTGCGATAGTCTCAAGCAAGCGGGCAGTAATCTTATTGGGATAAGCGTATAGAAACCGTATCCAGCGAAGGTCTTCGATTCCCGCCAGCTTCTCCAGCAGGAGCGCCAGCCCGTCTTTGAGGTCGAAGTCCTCGCCGTAGCAGGTGGTGTCCTGCCCAATCAGCGTAATCTCGCGCACGCCGCTCAGAGCCAGGCGTTCAGCCTCGGCGACCACCGACTCAAAGCGCCGCGAACGAAACTGGCCGCGCAATTGCGGAATGATGCAGAAGCTGCAAGGATGATCACAGCCCTCCGCGATCTTGATGTAGGCGGTGTAGCCAGGCGTGGCGAGTATGCGCGGGGTGTTTTCGTCGTAGAGATAGTTGGGCAGGTCGGCAATGGCGCCGTCCCAGCTCTCGCGCGAGAAGCGGCCCTGCCGGGCTCGCGCGTCGCCCTCAGCCCGCGAAGAGAGAATCACAAAAGGGGAGTCGGAACTGCTTGGCGTTTCAGCTACGCCGCTGGCCGAAAGAATCTTTTCCAGTTCGCCGGTCCCGATCACGTCGTCAACTTCTGGAATGCTCTTGCGTATCTCGTCGCGGAATCGTTCGACCAGGCAGCCGGCAACTACGAGTTTCCGGGCGCGGCCCTCGGTCTTGTGGCGGGCCATCTCCAGGATCGTGTTCACCGACTCCTGTTGCGCGCTGCCAATAAAGGAACAGGTATTGACGACGATGACGTCAGCGTCCTCGGCACGGGGTGTCAGTTCGGCGCCAGCCTGCGCCAGCATCCCCATCATGACCTCGCTGTCGACCAGGTTCTTGGGGCACCCGAGGCTCACAAACCCCACCTTCGTCCGGCCAGAATTCGGACGGGGAGCAGGGTTTTCGCGGTCGGCGACTAACACAGTGGATTCTTCAGCAGGCATGCAATCTTCTTATTCTAGCATCCGATAACGGCCCAATCTGGGCGCTTCCGGCGAGCCCAGAGGCACCACAGAAGGTAGTAGCCGCTCTGGGAAGCGGCACAAACCGCATGCTAACCTAGGGCAAAATCTACATCTTACGGTCATGATCCACTCCCTGGAGGAGAGATGCCCCTGAAACGGTCCCTGATTGCAGGTCTGGTCGCTCTCAGTGCTCTTGTGAGCACTGGGACGGCGCAGCAGAAGAATGAGATATCGGGACTCTTTGGCAGGACCTTCATCAGCAACGAACCGATCACCGGCGCGACTTTTTTCGACAACACGGTGAACTATGGCCGAGGGCTCACGGTCGAAGCGAATTACTCGCGGCATCTGTGGGGAGAGGGTTTCACCGGCATTTCACTGGAAGTCCCACTGGTCATCAATCACGATGAGGATTTGAACACAGGGCAGAATCTCATCCCAAGGGACTACAGTTCGCTTTTTATCACTCCGTCGGCGCGCGTGAACGTGTTTGCGGCGAATGCTTTTTCTCCGTGGGCAAGTTTTGGAGGAGGCCTCGGGCACTTTAGCCCAAGTTCAACGCTTCTTTTCGGCGGACAGAATACCGGCAAGGGTGGGTCGACCACCGGAGTCCTTCAGTTGGGGTTTGGACTGGACGTAAAGTTCACCGAAAGGCTCAAAGCTCGTCTTGCGTTTCGCGATCTCTGGGCCGGTGTACCGAATCTTAACGTCGACATCGGCCGGACCCGGCAGACGAACCTCTTCTGGGGCGGCGGCATCGTGTGGAGTTTTTGAGACCCCATCCCCGGCGCGTGCTGTCTCACTTGTGGTTCGCAGTCTTGATCTCTTCGTACAATTCCGGCAATCGCTGAGCATCCTCCGCGGAATCACCGAATCGTGCCGACTCATAGTGACGCGTGAAATTCTCCACGCGCTCGCGCAACCGTTCATCTTCGATGGCAGCGGTGAATTCGTGAGGAGTCTGTGTTGGCGATTTGCTCCAGCCTCGCCTCGCCAATGACCGGGTCATCTCCTCGTACCAGATAGTGGCGGCAAATCTTGGCTTGCGCCCAGGGTGCGTCCGTATCCGGTAATTTCGAACCGTAAGCCATATTCTCCGCAGGTTGCCCAGAAGGAGCAGGAAAAAGAAAACACCAGACCCGCGAGCCCCCAGCGTCCGGGTGACTGGAGGATACGATCATGGACGCGCCGAGCGCGATGCAGCAACGTCAGATACTGAACTCGTGCCCACCATCGACCATTCTCCAGCAGACTGCGGCTACTGCTGGCTGCGTCCTGCCCCAGGCTCTTTTGGTGGGTGGCGTCGTAATTGACCACCCACTCCCGCCAGAAAGAAGCGGCGGCATCCACATAGAGCATGACGCGGTCCCATCGGTTGTGGACGAGAGGAGGTCCCGCAGGCGTCGGGTCGAAACTGATCCACCCATAACCAGGAAAATAGGCTTCGACCCATGAGTGGGCGTTGCTGGCGTGCACCACGTACTTGGAGGTGAGGTCGTTGAACTCGCCGGTACGAAATCCGTTGATGACACGAGACGGGATTTGCAGCGTGCGCAGCATGAGGGCCATGGACGACGCGAAGTATTCGCAATGTCCACGCTTACGCTCGAAGAGGAAGTTCGCCACCGGATCCGCGGGCGGTGTGAGCGGCAATTGCAGGGTATAGCCATATTTCGTCGTGAGATAGTTTTCGAGTGCCACGGCTTTGTCATATGGGTTGCCCGCCGAAGCTGTAACCTCCTGTGCCAGGCGAGGGATGCGGGGATCCAGCCGGGGTGGCAACTGCAGATAAATGAGCGAGAACCCAGGAGGATAGCTTCCGGTTGCCGAGCGCAGCTGCTCCCTGGAAGGCTGAGCGATATTCGAACTTGCTTCGTAACGGCTGACGGGATGCTCCCCGTCCGCGTCGTAGACGGCGTCCCCCCGATCCACGGTCACCATGCGGTATTCACCCTGGAGCGTTTCCGGTTTTGCAGCCAGGAAGAATACGTTGGACCCGATCGGCTCCATCATCACGCGGTAGTGAATGGAATGGGCCGAACGCTGAGCCGGTTGATCGCTGGTGGGGTCCGCGAACCAGCGCGGAAGGGCCAACGAAAAACTCCCATCCGGCAACCGAGGTGATACCGCATGCTCCAGCGGATTTGTCCACATCCGGCCATCGAACGAGGTGAGCGCGACCCCGCGCCACTTCAGGTCGTAGGCACCCGCAGTGTCGCCGTCGATCTGCACGTGCATCACTAACGCGCTGGATTGCTGGATCTGCCCGATCAATCCCAGCTGCACGCGGTCACTGAATCCCGTGCTCAAATCATTGCTGGGAGCGTAGGCGGTCAGATAGCGCGACGAGACGCGCGGCAGGAGAAAGAATATTCCCCCGGCCCCGGCCAGAATTAACAACATAAGGATCGGCGCGACTCCCGCCAGGGAGAGCGCCATAGAGCGCCGAGTTTGGCTGCCTTCGGGGTCTCGCGCGTGGATGGTAGCGGTCACCGAAGAGTGGCGCATTTCCATCAGGACAAACGTCACCACCGCGATCAGCATGAATCCCGCGAAGGCGAACATAAAGATGCTGTCCACGGTGAGGACCGCGGCCGCCAGCACCATCAGGAACGCGAGCACAGCGAGCATGTAGTGATCGCGCTCCCGCTGCGCCGAGAAAAGCCGAACGGCCATGCCGAACAGGACAAGATGCACCGTAGACGTCAGGAAGCTTCCTGACAGCACGAGGTAATCGAGCAGGTAAAATCCTACGTAGACGAGCGTCAGGTAAGTGGTCCAGCGCTCAGAGATAAGGATGCGGCGGCCAGGAGCGAGAAAGTAACCGCGGACGAACAATGCGAGTCCGACCAGGACGACGGTAGGGAAGTCGAGGCCTCCTGTGCTCGCGAGGGTACCGAAGCCGGTCAGGACCAGCAGGTACAACGAGACTTCGAAGTAGCGACCTATCACAGCATCGATCGTGGGCCGGTCGGCACGCTGGGTGAGTGTCTGGGACATGCGAAGTTCCTATTGTTCTTCAATTTTGGATGAAGTGGAAGAGCACATCGGTGTACGCATGGCAGCTAAGACCGAAGTCCGCCTCGGCAGGATGCTAGAATGTTTGGGTCAGGCATCGGTCCCGCGCGACGTCTTCTCGCCAACCCCGCCAGGTCCGGAAGGAAGCAACGGTAACGAGCTCTTGCGTGTGCAGTGGGTAACCGGTGTCTGGCTTTAAGTGCTCCAGCCTCGGAAGCTCCACGCACATATCGTTCGATGCCGCGGTGCGCCTTCACCAGTCGGATTCGACTCTGACAATCCGTTAGACATTCTTTCGGCGATACCTCAGAATATTCAGTTTCACTCATAACCTGGAGACCTCATTGAGCAAACCTCTTCGCGCGAAGATCAGCGCTCTCGGCACCTATGTCCCACCTCGAATTCTGACCAACGCCGACCTGGAAAAGATGGTCGAAACCTCGAACGACTGGATTCTGGCGCGCACGGGCATTCGCGAGCGCCATCTTGTGGATAAGGGAGTGGCCACGAGCGACCTGGCCGCGGAGGCCGCCAAGGCCGCGATTGCGCAGCGCGGGATCCCGATTTCTGAGATAGAAGCCATCATCGTGGCGACGGTCACGCCGGACATGTTCTTTCCCTCCACTGCCTGCCTGGTGCAGCACAAGCTGGGGGCAAAGAATGTGTGGGGATTCGATCTCTCCGCTGCCTGTTCCGCGTTCGTCTATGCGCTGCAGACCGGAGCGCAATTTATCGCCAGCGGTGCGCACAAGAAGGTAGTAGTGATAGGTGCGGATGTGATGTCGTCGATTATCGACTACACGGACCGTGCGACCTGTGTGATTTTTGGAGACGGAGCCGGGGCTGTGATCCTCGAGCCCGCCGAAGATGATTCGGTCGGACTGATCGACTACCTGCATGAGATCGATGGCTCAGGCGGTTGTTCGCTTTACATGCCCGGGGGCGGCAGCCTGAATCCGTCGACCCATGAAACAGTCGACAAGAAAATGCACTACGTCCATCAAGACGGACAGGCGGTTTTCAAGTTTGCAGTGAAGAAGCAGGTCGAGCTCTGCCAGAAGCTGCTCGAACGAAACGGGCTGAAGGGTACCGATATAAAGGCGTTCATACCGCATCAGGCGAACCGGCGGATCATCACGGCGTCAGCAGAACGGCTGGGACTGGCTCCGGAGAGCGTGATTATTAATATTGATCGTTACGGCAATACCACGGCGGCGACCATTCCGCTGGCGATGCATACCGCGCGCGAAGAGGGTAAGCTGAAGAAAGGTGACCTGGTGATGCTGGCTTCCGTGGGAGCTGGCTTCACGGTAGCGGCTGCTCTGCTGCGCTGGGCGTTCTGAAATCCCGAGCAGCAGGTTACACGTGAAGATTCCGGGTGTGTCAGTTGATCATTTTCCGGAGCTTTTCTTCGAGCACCCACAGCTCGCGCAAGGCTTCATCAATCGCACTCTCTTCGTCAGGACCGCCGCCAAGGGCCGCGAGTTCGAGCGTTCTCTGCTGCATGAGTCGGCGCGCCTTCTGGCAAAGTTTCAGCCGTAGAGCGAGGGATTCCTCTTGCTGGATGGACTCGTACACGCTTTTCCAGTCATTGCGCCGGCCGGCCATTTCAGACTCCCAGGAGGAGTGAAAGACTGCGCTACTGACTTAAATCGCGTGAGCGACTGCAACGCCCACAGGGATTATGCGCACAACGTCGGTGTGATGCTGCCCCAGCAAACACAACATCCGGATAAGGAAGTTGTGGTGACCTTGTCCTAAGTGTAGAGAGGAGCTACCACGATACGCAGTGATAACGTCGTGCAGCACAGAAAATGCTCCCGGATTTGAGAAAGAACTATCAGAGCGTCACCTGGGTCGAAAATCACGGATGCACGCAACGAAATCCTATGACATGGAAAAAGTGATTACCACACCTAGTAGATACCATCAGAATGCAGTCTTTATGCCGGCCTTTACGAAAGTTTACCGTGATTTAACAATTCTCTACTTGCTGGAGAGACCGCGGTTGCCCTAATAGTATTATGCGGTGGGTTGCGAGCACGCGCCGGTTTTGATACGAATCGGGTGCGATTGGCTAACCTCCTCTCGATCCCTTCGAAGTGCCAAAAATACGATGAGACCATTGTTCCAGAAAGCCCTGGCCATCCTGCTATTGATGTGCGCCCTCCTCGCCTGGGCGGGTGGCAGCAAATGGAAGTCCGCGAAGGTATTAGAGGTGCGAGACGCCAGCGAGACCGGTGCGAGCGTGGCTGCCAACAACTCGGTGGGCGTAGCGGATACGGCGCTGGTGGGCGGCGTGGTTCCCCGTTGCCGGGTGACGGTTGCACTGGATGGCGTCAGCTACAGCGCTATTTTCCCCGTGGATAAGCACTTCAAGCCCACCGATCTGGCCGAGGGTGAGGAAGTGTCAGCCCGAGTTGAGGGAAACAAACTCGTCCTGGAACGGCCGGACGGTAAGGAAATGAAAGCCAAGGTCGTGAATCAAAAGCGGATCGAATAAAGTTTTCCAAGCCCCCCGAATGCTGCACGTTGGAGCCAGGTGAAGGATCGCCTGGCTCCTTGCTGTTTTGGACGCGGAGGCTATTTTCGGAAGGGCAGGCCGCGGGTCTTCTGGGCGGTTTCGAGAAATTTTCTCAGCTTTGCCTTGTCTTCCTCAGGCATGCGGGTGAAGCGTATGCCGTTGCCGATGTTGGGATGCTTGCAGACCACCTCTGCCCGGGCACGGATTTTTTCGTCCCCCAACCACAGCACGACCTCGACCATAGCCAGAGGATCGAGGGTTTGCAGCATTTCTATGTAGCAGCCGCCCTCGCTGACGTTGGAGGTTTGCGCGCGACGCGGAAAGTTCTCCAGCGGGTGCCGCATCTCAGCGGGCACGGCCAGCTTCACGCGCTGAAACTTCCGCTCCTTCTCCCACGACATGGACACCTTTGGGCTCCCGTGGGCTGATTGTAGAGACTCGAGCCTCTAACCGGAAGATAACCCAAGTGCAGTGGCAGATACCTCTCTGGGATGCAGGGAGCCGCCAGGGTGTTTCCACCGAGGCGGGCCGAACCAGCCCAGCAGAATCCGACCCGTATGAGCGCTGGCAGGGAATCCCACCGCATAATCTGTACAAGATATAGATAATATTAGACTTATTAACTTTTTAGTCATATGACAACAGCAGGGCCGTTTTCCGCCAAATTGTTCTAGGCCGAACCCATTGTTCTAGGCCACCCCGGGGGATTCTGAGCATTAACCGGAGGGCGGGTTCGTGCTAACTATCCGGTTAGAGAAAGACGACGAACACGCGCCATCCTCCCGACGCTCCTCCGGCCCCGGCTTGAATCGCTCTTGAGAATCAGAGGCTTGCCGAAAGGCGACATGTCGCTCGATCCGCAACTCGGCGTGGCGCATCGCGTGCAATAGCACGGGCGACAACTGGTTATCAAAACCATTGTGATGATGTAGGGACGGGCAAAACGAGCAGTCGGACCGGGAGAATTCAGAACCGATCCAGTTGGACTCACCGTTCTTGCAGCGAAGGAGGAGTTATGAAACGCCAAATTCTCACTCTCGTCGGCGGGCTCAGCCTGCTGCTGGCAGCGGGATCAGCATACGCGCAGACCATTCACGTCAAAGCGGACGTTCCTTTTGGCTTCATCGCTGACAAGGCGAGTCTCGCACCTGGACAGTACATGCTGCAGACCGTGGGATCTGACCGGGTAGTCTTGATTCGCAGCGCTGACAACCAACCCGTTGCTATTTTGATCTCGAACGCAGTTAAAACGACTGAGCCTTCGGAAAAGACCAAACTGGTTTTCCGGCGCTATGGCGATCGCTACTTCCTGTCGCAGATCTGGGTTGCGGGCGAGAACTCAGGTCATCAGCTCCGGAAGGGCGCGCGGGAGGCTGAAATGGCTCGCGGTGCCAGATCTCACGCAGAGGTCGTGGCAGCGCTCTCGAACTAACCCGAGCAACCATGAGTTCGATCGGGAAGGGCACAACCTGATTGTGCCCTTTTCTGATATATCTCTCCATATTTCTTTATCACGCCAGATGAATCTCCGCCATCAGCAGCTCACTTCTTCTTCGTTGCCTTGGGCTTCAGCGTCTGGGCGTACTCGTAGCTTGCTTCCAGATACTTCCCCAGCTCTTTCGCATTCTTTAACAACGAATCGGGAACCGTGACGTACTCCTTCATGACGGCGCCATACGCCTCGAACAGCTTCGTCTTATGTTTCTTCATGAACTCTTCCCGCTTGCCCTCAGGTAGCCGGATGGCCAGCGTGCTCGACTGGTGCAGCAGGGTGAACATGTTGCCATTCACCGCCGTATAGGGATTGGCCGCGCCTTTGCGTTCGATTCCAAGACTGGTTGCGATGAGCTTGTCGTACAGAGCTACTTTCTCATTGGCAATTGCGCCCTTTTTCGGTGTACCCACGGTGTGACCTCAGAGAAATAGGTTGATGACGCAGGCGCATGAGGATACATCGCTTCCCGATACGAGTGCTACAGTGCCGGGGGCAAGCCTCGGCAGCGGGCAACCAAGCCACCGGCCAGGTTTCTCCATTCTCCAACTACCGAAAGTAACTTTCGCGGGATGGCGGGTGAAGCTTGGTCCGGGATGTGCCGATAGTGTCCAGACCTCAATCCAATCGTGTTCTGGCAGGAGACATGGAAACAGCGGGCACCGCTAAAAAACTCGACATGAGTGACTGGCTTTTAACGCTGACCCGTTCGGTCCAGGAGGTATTCGAGACCATGCTGTCCACGAAGGTGGCGCCCGTCTGCGAAGCCTCGAAGACGGTTCGGCTCGACTGGACGGCCATGGTGGGACTGGCAGGCCAGCTGCACGGGATCGTGACCTTCAGCTGTGACGAGAAAGCCGCCATTCGGATCACTTCGAAAATGCTGGGTGTAGAAGTCAAGGAAGCCGATGAGCGGGTTTACGACGCGGTCGGCGAAGTCTGCAACATGATCGCCGGAAACTTCAAACACCAGATCAGCGAGCTCACCGATGATTGCTCGCTCTCGCCGCCTACGGTCGTAGTCGGCACCGACTATCGGCTGTACCGCGTGGCTGCGGGATCGGTGACCTCATTCCAGCTCACCTTTACCTTCGACGGAATCCCTGTTTTCACGCGCCTTGATGTACGCAAGTAGAGGGCACGAGTAGCGGTCATGATTGGCTCGCGTGTGCGACCCCGCGAGACCAGACTCAAGGTGCGGAGTTCGATCACACCGCCATGCACACCTCACTTCTACGCAAACCCCGCGAATGAGTTGTCCTCCCGCCTGAGTGATTAGAGTCAGCGCGCCACACCGTCGGCGGTTGATCCAAAAGCAGCGCAGAGTTAGTGTCCTCAATCAGACGGGTGTACACTTTTTGCCGCGTCCCTAAGGCAATCAGGGAGGTTCGCGCTTGCTTTTCCTGGCGCGTGGCCTCCTCGAAGACCTGGGTCATCATGGACAAGGCCCCTACCCTTTTTTATCGGCGAGCATGGAATCACGAGTTTGCCAAAGTCTGGGCTCCAATCCTGGGACTCGCCGTCTGTACCGGATTGCTGGACTTTCTCCATGAGTATATCTATTACCGTTTGAGTAATCGGGTCTCGCCATGGGCCATGATCGCGCATGGATTAGCGGTATGGTGGTTGAGTTACATCATCCTTGTCGTAATTGCACTCCTCATGGCCCACTGGTTTGTGCTGGCTCCTGACGTACTTGCCCGCAATCTTGGCATTCATTTTCTGGCCGCTCTGCTGTTGGCCTATGGTCACACGATCAGCAACGCTCTGCTAACCCCTGTCCCCGGCGTCACTGGTTCACCTCTGAGCAAGGTTGTTTTCATGGCTGGGCTGAACTTTCCCATTGATTTTGTTTCTTATTGGGCCATCATCGGACTCAATTCGGCCTTCTCCTACTACGCGATCGCTCGGCGTAACGAAGAGCGATCAAACAAGGCTGCGTTGCACACGAGAACCTTGATCGAAACCAGCCTCGACCCGCTGGTGACGATAAATCGCGGAGGCCAGATAACGGACGCCAATCGGGCGGCCGAGCTGGTGACCGGGGTCGGTCGGGGAAGTTTGATCGGCAGCGATGTGGCGGCGTACTTCACCGAGCCGGAGAAGGCGCGCGCTGGCTGCGATCAGATTTTCGCAGAGCGGACGCTTCGGAACTTTCCGTTGACGATCCGCAGCGTTTCGGGCGGCGTCACCGACGTATTGTGCAACGCGAGTGTGTTCAAGAATGAGGCGGGAGAGGTGGAAGGAGCGGTCGCTGCCGCCCGCGATATCACGGATCGCAAACAGCGCGACGAACAGCTGCTACAGTCGCAGAAGCTGGAAGCCATCGGCCAGTTGGCCGGGGGCGTAGCTCACGATTTCAACAACATCATTGGCGTCATCCTCGGGTACGCTGAACTCGCGCAGGCCCGAACATCCCTGGATGACCCTCTGGCCAAGCATATTGGCCGCATCCGCAACGCTGCCGAGCGCGGCGCCGCCCTCACCCGGCAGCTATTGGCCTTCAGCCGCAAGCAACCTCTGCAGCCGGAGATCTTGAATCTGAACGACATCGTCATCGAACTAGCCAAGATGCTAGTGCGCCTGGTGGGCGAGAACATTGAGGTCGTGGTTCAGACGTCTGACGATCTCGGCAGTGTAAAAGCCGACCCGATTCAGATCCAGCAGGTCCTGATCAACCTGGCCATCAATGCGCGCGATGCTATGCCGAATGGCGGAAAACTGGTGATTTCCATCGCCAATACCCGAATGGATGAAGGGTCGCCGGTTCCCAACGGTGACTATGTGATGATCTCCGTCTCTGACACCGGCGTTGGCATGGACGAGGAAATCCGATCCCACATCTTCGAACCCTTCTTCACCACCAAAGGATTCGGGAAAGGCACGGGCCTCGGACTTTCAATCATCTACGGAATTATCCGGCAGAGCGGAGGTCACATATGGATCGAGAGTGAACCCGGCAAAGGGTCGACCTTCAAAATCTGGCTGCCGCGAGTAAGCGAGCTTCCGGAACCCGGGGTGCGGGAGGCAAGCGTGATCCCTATCGTCCAGAAGGCGGTAGAGACGATTTTGCTCGTGGAGGACGAAACCGAACTCGCCAACATGACCCGCGAAGTTCTCGAAGAGAGCGGCTTCCGGGTCTTGCAGGCTGCCAGCGCAGAGGAAGCCCTGGATTTATCTGCGGCTTTCAAAGGCAAGATCGATCTGCTACTCACCGATGTTGTCTTGCGCACCGGTATGGACGGAACCATGCTCGCCGAACGCCTGCGCGCTTCGCGTCCCGACCTGAAGGTAATCTACATGTCCGGCTACAACGAGGTAATGGTGGCCTTCGGCGGCAAACGCGCCCTGGGCGCAGAGCTGCTGGAAAAACCCTTCACCACGATCACGCTCCGCAGCAAGCTGCGCGAAATTCTAGATAGAGACTCGTAACCCGCGCAGCATCTTCTGGTTTCTCGTCAGCTGGTTCTCGCCAGCCGGCCCAGCAAGTGCGATTACTACGTCACCAACAAGACCCCGGCCTCATTCGAGGTTCACGAGCTTGGGGGCGGTACTTCCAGCGTTCGTTTCGACTACCGCATCATCGCCCTGCGGAAAAACTGCGAGAACATCCGTCTCAAGGACTACACCAACGCTCCCGATCCCCGCAAGATGATGAAGCGGCCAAAGGAAATGCGCCAAGGGCCAGCCGACGATCAGTCCGGCGGCACAAGCCGCGCCTGCCCTTCGATAAGAGCAAAGGTGTTGTCAAGAGCGTAGTGATCCTGGGCGGTGCAACGCTGCCACGCACTCACTGACTCCGCTAGTGCTGTTTGTGGTTGGCCGACGCGTCGCTTGCCAACTCTGACTTTGTCGCCTCAGTATCGAGCACTCGGTACATCGTCTGCATGCCGCCCTTCATGTGGTCGTCCACATGACAATGGAACATCCATGTCCCAGCCATATCCGGCGTCATGTCGGCGGTCACGAACTGCGCCGGTCCGATGGTCGGCAGCACGTCCATATATTGACCGCGCACACTCACCAGGTTGCCGTGCCAGTGCGGGGTGTGAAAATTGAAGCCATTGCCCATGGTCATCACGTACCAGCGGACATGCTCGCCCTTGCGCATAGTCATCATCGGACCATTGCTGAACATGTATCCGTTGATCGTGGATTTCGTGTTGCTGATCGCAAAGCCGTGGCCCAGCGGAAGGTCGGCATTGCCTTCGGGATCTTCCGGCACAGCCTCGAGCCGATTCAGCTTGGCTGGATCGGCGATATGCGCATGCACGTTCTGGTTGAAATACTGGCTCTGGTTTTCGTCGACGATCATGAACAGGGCGAAAAACTCGTGGTCCATGTCCTTGGGCGAGCCGTCGGGGCGAGCCATGCCGCGGCGCGTGATGACGATAGGGCCAATCAGGCCGGCGTTCACATCTTTCGGTTCGTAATTGTGCGAGTGGTAGATCCACACCACGGAACTGCCGTCCTGCGGGCCAGGACCGGCCTGCTCGCGCGCGGTCCAGTTATATATGTGTGTCTTGCCCGGCGGGACCAGGCCATCGGCTTCGGGATGGTCCATGCCGTCGGCGTACATCGCGCCTTCGGAATCGCGCGAGTAGGCAACACCGTGCGGGTGCAGGCTGAACGGGAAGCTCGCGTTGTTACGAAACACAACTTTGATGGTGTCCCCAACTTCAGCGCGAATGACGGGTCCGAGCAGGCCCATGTGGGCCAGCTCCGGCGGCCGGGGCTTGAGCGTGCCAAAGGTGTCGTCGGTGTACTCACGAAAGACGGCTTTGCGATACGTGGCGCCAATGCGGTCGGCGGCGGGTGAGGCCCACACACGCGCGTAGGGATCGAAGGCCCGGGCCATCATCATGTCCTTGCCGTCCGGTGTGTAGTTCCACTCGATCTCTTCGGCAGCGATGTAATACGTGCGGGTCGTGCCAGTCGGCGTTTTGGCAGCGAGTTTCGACGCAGCCGGCGCGTCGATCGGCAAGAGCATGCAACACAGACACAGCAGCACGAGCACACAACCAGATTTGCGGACACGCCGCATGGTTTCCTCCTCGATCTTATATGAGCAGAGTGTAGGGAGAGAGTGTGTGGAATTGTGCACTACGGGTCGACACGGCGCAAGACAATTCCGAGGAGAGCCGTGATCAGGCGTGAGCAGTATTAGAAAACGACCTCAGAGCTGAGCGTGCCGTGTGCTCCACCCTTTTCGCGCTTTTTGCGGAAGGGTGGGATTCCACGTTCCTCTCTCACTCGGAACTTGGCTTTTAATTCTTTAGTTCCTTCGCATGCACCAGAATGGTGTATACTGGTGCGCGTGGCAGAAAGCAAACAGGTTCGTCGCAGTGTTACGCTTCCCGTCCAGATCGCGAAACAGGTCGATTCCATCGCCAAGCGCCGTCGTCTGAGCGACAATCGGGTCCTGCTGGAACTGATTGAGGAAGGGATGGAAGCTCGAAAACAGAAGGAGAAGGCGTTCTTCGATCTCGCCGAACGCTTCCGTCAGTCCAAGGACCCGGAGGAAATCAAGCGTCTGGGAGACCAGTTGGGAACCTTCGTCTTCGGTGAGTAATGCCGCAAATCGAAAGCTGGTCGCGCCTGCCTGCCGCTGTCCGCGAACACCTCGCTGAACGGATGCGCGACCGCCATATCAGCATCAGCGATCTCAACCAATTGCGCCTATGGATCGAAACCAAACCAACTGTGCCCGAAGGCCCCTGGTATAAGGATTTCGGTACCTTCAAGCTCTGCGGCGAAGGCAAATACCCCAAGACTTTCCTTCTCGCCGGACAGCCTGCCCTCGGCCAAGAACTGTAAACGAAAAATCCACAGTGGGTTAGTGACGTGCCATCCCACCCTTCGCAAGGAACAAAAAAGGGCGGGGACCCGGCACTACGGGTCGGCACGGCGCAAGACAATTCCGAGGGAGAGGCGTGATCAGGCGTGAGCAGTATTAGAAAACGACCTCAGAACTGAGCGTGCGGAGGCGTGCCGTGCCAAGAGGTGAGGGATTCTCATGTCACACCCGCAAAATCATGACCTCGGTTGCTTTGATGAGCGCCGCCGCCGTCTGGCCCGCTTTGAGTTTCATTTCGCGAGCAGAGCTGGCGGTAATGATCGAGGTGATTTGCTGATCCCCGATCGAAATCACGACCTCGGCCATAAGCCCGCTAAGGCGCACGCTGTCAATCCGCCCGACTAGTTGATTTCTTCCACTCACGCGCCGGATCAGGAGCGCCCTCTCCTGCCAGGTTTTGGCTCTAGTCCGGTACAGGAAGCGATCTACTTCACTCTGAGGAATACGATGGTGGCCTCCGGCTGTACGAACGCTTCGAATCTTCTCCTTGTAAATCCACTGCTTGATGGTGGGGAAACTGATCCCCATTTGCAGAGCCGCATCACGCAGCTTTAACAGGTCGTCACTTCGCTGCCCGGATTTGTCCTTCGGCGTCATCGGACCGAAATCGTACAGTCAACGGAAGGCGTGGTCAAATGCGGAGGGCGTGACGTTAATCAGGCGTAAGTTGCTTTTGTTAACAGCATGGAACCGCATTGTATTAGACAACATAACCGTATGTCATATACACTTCTGAGTTCTTTCAGCACTATCCCTATCCGTCTGGAGGCAAAATGCGTAGACCTGCTTCGGTTTTCGTGGTCGTTGTGCTCTGTCTTCTTTCAAAGCTGACCTTTGCACAAGACGCATATTTTGATAATTGGTTTACTCGTGTGGACAAGACACAGGCGGAGCAGCCTCACTGGATCACACCATTAGCGACCACGACACCGCGCCTGGAGGAAGAGTTCCGCTACGACCAGTTGTGGCAGGTGAACGCAGCGGGTGTGACGACCAACAACCACGACGGTGGCAAGGGGTTGGAACTGATTCCACTGGAGAAGGTGGAAGTGATATTCAATTTGCCTCCCTACCTTGACCACAGTAACCACAAGGTGAAAAACGGCTGGGGGGACGTCGCGTTTCTTGTGAAATACCGGTTGCTTTCCTCCAACGAGGAACACGGCAATTACATTCTGACGGCATTTCTGGGCTGGAGCCTGCCCACCGGGTCCTTCACCAACGGCGCGCCGCACGCGGTCATCACACCGACCATTGCTTATGGAAAGGGCCTTGGCCACTTTGACGCACAAGGAACGTTCGGAATTGGAATGCCCGTCGCCGATACCAAGATCGTGGGTCGAACCTACGCCTGGAACAACGCCTTCCAATACCGTGTGCTTCGGAAGTTTTGGCCGGAGGTCGAACTCAATTCAACCTTCTTTCAAGATGGCCCGAACGATGGAAAGAAACAGAACTTCGTGACTCCGGGTCTGGTCATCGGACGGCTTCACCTTTTCAACAGAATCGGCTTTAGCTTCGGCGGCGGATACCAAATCGCTACGACCCGCTTTCATACCACTAATCACAACGCCATTTTGTCGTTCCGCTTCCCCTTCTGAGGCTGGCAGCTTCGGGCGTCTGAGGAAGAATCCCAAGTGGTTTGGCGAGGTGGAATCCCACGTCTCGCAAAAGCGCGAGACATGGGGCACCCGGCTCTCGAAACCAGGTTAAGCACCGAAGCGCTCGGCGGCGCGTGCTTTCGCTTTGGCGGCCTCTTCTTCGCGGTTCTTGGGCGGAGCCGTGGTGTCGAGCGAGTGAAGCAGACGCGCGGAGACAGCGGCGATCTCGTCGACAGCGGCCAGGAAGGCTGGCTCATTGGCCTTCGACGGCTTGGTGAAGCCGCTGATCTTGCGTACGAACTGAATGGAAGCGGCGCGAATTTCTTCGTCAGTGACGGGTGGGTCGAAATTGAACAGGGTTTTGATGTTGCGGCACATGCGAGAAGACCTCGGAGTCAGAACGATAAAGCGGTGTGACGTCAGCTGCAATTATAGGACAGAAAAAACCGGTTATTTCTTCGCCGCGATGCGTTTCTCCCAGGCTTCCTGCTCGGCTTTTCCCCAGTGTGAAACGAGGATGGAATATCCGTCGGGGTCGGCGAACTGGATTTCGCCGCTGGGCATGTATTCCGGGTAGCGGATCAGCGGCACCTTGACGCCACCGGCCAACAGTTGCTCGCGCAGTCCGGCGAGGTCAGGCGTGTACAGGCAGAGCATGACGCCGTTGTTGGAACCGTTAACCGGCTCTTCCGCGCGGAGAAACATGATGGCGCCACCCTCGCAGTGAAGGCGCGCCCAGCAAAGGGGATTGCAGCGGTCCGTGTCGATGGTGGTGAATCCGAGAAGTTCGTAAAAGGCGATTGACTTCTCGATCTCCGCGACGTGAAACATGGGAGTGGAGTAGGAAGCTTTGGCGGTCATGGCGCCCGTCATTTTAGCGCTTCGGGAAGGCGTGCGGAGGCCGCTGGAAATGGGGCCCGAGGAAGGTGGTCACTTCCTGACCTTGGAGCGGGCCTCGTTATCCTTGATACGCGCCTTGACCATCTTTTTCACGAGCGCGGCCGGGAGCGGTTGGTCGACAGGGAAGCGGATGGTCCCTTTGGAAAGGCCGTAGGATTTGAGATCAGCCTTGTGCGCGGCGATCAGAGACGAGTTCATGGGAAAAAAACTGCAGTGGTCCTTGAAGGCGGCGAAGGCGACGAGAGAGCGTAGGTAGTGGAACGTGGGGATGCCGTAGCTGATCTTCTCGGTGGCTTTGGGCGCGGCAGCCTGGATGATTTCGCGCATTTTCTCGAGAGTGCTGCGCGCCGGTTCGGGGACGGATGATAAGTAGCTGTCGATGTCTTTTGGCGGAGCGGATTTCATCGAAGATTTCACAAGTGGAATTTCCTTTCTGTCCTCAGCATAACGACCGGGTTCCGGCGCCACTACGGCTATCCCCCGGCGATGGCGCCGATAATTATGAACGGCTCCTTGCCGGAAGCGACGGCGTCAGGCAAAGGAGCGTCGGGCGATTCGTGCGAGAGGTCCTCTTCGCAGGCGAAGAAGCGCAGGAAGGGGCGGCGCTGTTGAGTCACGTAGTCGCGGATAGTGCCGCGCAGCATGGGATAGCGGGCTTCAATCGCGTCGAGGACCGATCGCTGCGTGACGGGAGCGGCGACGTCGAGAGTGAGTTCGCCATCGACATGGGCGAGCTTGCGGAGATGGAAGGGAAGGAGGATGCGCATCATGGTTAACCGCTATTGCGCAGCATCTACGCGGCCGCTTGTCCGTCGTACGCTTTCTGCAAGTCTGCGATGATGATCTTGTCCATCTTGAGCATAGCCTGCATGACAGCTTGCGCTTTTTGAGGATTGGGATCACTCATCAGCTTGCCCAGGGCCTTGGGAATAATCTGCCAGGAAAGTCCGTATTTGTCCTTGAGCCAGCCACATCTGCTTTTCTCTCCGCCGGCCGAGAGCTTTTCCCATAATTCGTCGACTTCTTCCTGCGTGTCACAGTCCACAAAGAGCGATATAGCTTCCGTAAACTTGAAGTATGGGCCACCATTCAACGCCATGAACTCCTGGCCGTTGATCTGGAATTCGGCGATCATGACCGTGCCCTTGGGTCCGGGACCCGCATCTCCATAGCGAGTCACGCGTCCAAGTTTTGAATTCTTGAAAATGGAAGTGTAGAAGTTCATGGCTTCTTCGGCGTCATTGTCGAACCAGAGGAAGGGTGTGATTTTCTGCATGTTGGTTGGCTCCTTGTGAGTGGCTATGAACTCTTGTCTCTTCGAGCTCCAGGGGCTGAAAACCCTGTTCTACGGCGAAGCAACGGAGGGCCTGAAGCCGTGCCCTCCGTTTGTCGAACAACATTCGGATTATGCCAGCGTCTGCACCTCAACGGAAAGCACAGCGGGAAGATCGCGCACGATCGGATTCCAGCTGTCGCCCGCATCGGCGGACGCATAAACCTGCCCGCCGGTCGTGCCAAAATACACGCCGCATTTGTCTAGCGAGTCGATGGCCATGGCGTCGCGCAATACGTTGACGTAGCAGTTGCTCTGGGGCAGACCTTTAGTGAGGGCTTCCCATTCGTTGCCGCCGGTGCGGCTGCGGTAGACGCGCAGCTTGCCTTCGTGCACGTAGTGCTCGGAGTCGCTCTTGATGGGGACGACGTAGATGGTCTCCGGCTCGTGCGCATGAACGTCGATGACGAAGCCGAAGTCGGTGGGCAAGTTGCCGCTGATCTTGGTCCACTGGTCGCCGGCATCGTCACTACGCATGACATCCCAGTGCTTCTGCATGAAGAGCACGCCCGGACGCGACGGGTTCATCGCCACATGGTGAACGCAGTGGCCGACCTCGGCAGTCGGGTTGGGAATGTATTTCGAGTAAAGGCCCTTGTTGATGGGCTTCCAGCTGTTGCCCCCGTCGTCAGTGCGGAAGGCGCCCGCGGCGGAGATGGCGATGAAGATCCGCTTGGGATTCCTGGGATCCAGAATGATCGTGTGCAGGCACATGCCACCGGCGCCGGGTTGCCACTTGGGGCCAGTGCCATGGCCGCGCAGCCCGGACATTTCCTGCCACGATTCCCCGCCGTCGGTCGAGCGGAATATGGCAGCGTCTTCGACTCCGGCGTAAACGGTGTCGGGATCGGTGAGCGAGGGTTCGAGATGCCACACGCGCTTGAACTCCCAGGGATGTTGGGTGCCGTCATACCACTGGTGGGTGGTAAGCGGCTTTCCAGTTTCCGAGGTCGCGTCGTAGACGAACTTGTTGCTGTCGCTCTTGGGCATGGCCGGCGGAGCGGCTGGCTGGCCGGGCGTGGTTCCGGGCTGATGCCAGGTTTTGCCGCCGTCGTCAGAGCGTTGAATGATCTGTCCGAACCAGCTGCTGGACTGGGACGCGTAGAGACGATTGGGATCAGCGGGCGATCCCTTGAGGTGGTAGAGCTCCCAGCCGGCGAAGTGAGGACCGCTGACATCCCAGTTTTCACGCTTGCCGTCCGAGGTAAGTATGAATGCGCCTTTGCGTGTGCCGACGAGTACACGGACTTTGCTCATGCCTTGCTCCTTGATCAGTTCTCAGTTGCGAACTTCTTGGTCGACAGACAGGCGGACAGTCCTCCGCATCCTTCAGGTTCCGCGCCGGACTCGTCCCAGATTGCGGGCGACACCCTCGTTAAATGTGGGAATCAGCGGTGTCGAATCCCGTTCCTGCCAGCGGCGCCGGGTTTCGGCGATGACCTGGTCGCGATTCTTCTCCATGTTGTCGATGAGAGCGCAGGACGCTCCCGCCTCCTCGTGACGCGATCCCCAAATTAGCAATTCGAGCATGACCGGCGCCAGATCAATTCCTTTTTCCGTCAGCCGGTAGTTCACCTTCCGCCCATCTGTCTCCTCTTTTTCCTGCAGGATGATTCCGGATGCTTCCAGTTTTCTTAGACGGTCGGACAGGATGTTGGTAGCAATCCGTTCGCCTGCCCCCTGGAAGTCCTTAAAGGACCGGTAGCTGCGAACCATGAGATCGCGAATGATCAAGAGCGACCAGCGATCGCCGAACCGCTCGAGGGAGAGGCTCACGGGACAGCCGGAGCGCCGTTCGGGCCTGGGTTTCAGGGACACAGCCGGACAAGTTATCAATGTCACTTGCACAATGCAAGTTAAAAATGCTGAGGGAAAACGATCTGTGAGCCTGGAAACCGATGGATCGGTCTGGACCAGCGCCGTCCCTCGATTTGACTTTGGAATCTGACAGGAGCAATATTCCGTCGTTTTCGTCCCAGGTGACACCCACGTGGGAGCCCATCGGACCCCAGGGAAGAAGAGGCAATTCCAGAAGTGCCTCCAGGCTCGGTATTTCTTCGGTACAACCATGCCTGCGCAGTACGTCATCGACAGGGCGCTTCTCACCGTGTTGACCAAGTTCAGCGGTGAGCTAACTTTTGGCGAAGTTGTCGAGCACATCAAGAAGCTGGGTACCGACTCGGATTTTGACCGAACCTTCGCCGAGATCGTTGACCTTAGCGAGGCGACGGACGTTCAACTGGATTACCTGGATTTCCAGCGACTTAAAAGCATCGATCCCTTCTCCGAAGGGTCGCGTCGAGCTTTTGTGATTCCCTCCAGAAACGTGGTCTACGGCGTGACCCGTATGTTTCAGGCGCTGCGCGAGGGCGAGGCTCACATCGAAATCTTCGAGAGTGCAGAAGATGCTCGGCGGTGGGTGTCGGAAGGCTAAGCGCGATTTTTTCCCAGTTCCCAAGAAAAATTGAAGGGCGAGCCGTGACCAGCCGTTTTGGCGCATACGAGCCGGAACTTTCCAGGCGGTGCGTCCGTACCTTTAATTGACCGCAGTTTAAAGACATTCCTGTTTCGCGCCGTGCGCGCCGAGGAGAGGTCATGGACGGAAATATTGTTGGGCTAGTGGCGGTAATCATGGTGTTCGGGATCCCGTTGGGCGCGATGTACACGTTTTATCGAGTGCGGAAGCTGCGCAGTGAAGAGCGGCTGGCGGCGATCGCGCGAGGAGTGAGCGTGCCCATGCAACCGGAGCTTCCGGAGGCGGCCCGTTCCCGGCGATCCGGCATTTTGCTGGTCACAGGGGCGCTCGGCTACATGGCGACATTCGCGCTGATCGCACGGGTAGAGTCGGATGCCTGGACAGCCGCCGCGTTCGGATTCATTCCGCTGGCGGTGGGTATTGGGTTCTTCGTCGATTCAGCCCTGATCCGGCGGGATATGCAGGCTTCGTGAGTGCGAAAGCGAGGTCACGCGCAAGCGCGGCGCCGAGCCACAAATAAGTAGAGGCGAACGCCCAAGCCCGTTCGCCTGATACCTGATCGTCTGATGCGAAGTATTTGGAGTACCTAAGGTTGGACTATTTTCGGTCGTCGTGATCGGCGAATTCCACCCCGGCTCTAACTTCCTGAATGGCACTCTGAGTCAGATCCAGAGCCTTCTCCCGGTGGCCGCCTTTGTCATGTGCCGCCATTTCTAACTCCTTCTTGGCTTCCTCGAGATGGTGCAGAGCGGCGCGCATATGCGGCTGTCGCTCGTCGGCGAGAGCGCGATATCCCGCCAGTGATCCCAGGGTCAATGCAATGGTCAAAGCGGACGTAGCAAGGTAACGTTTCACTCGTTTTCTCCTTGGGAATGCAGATTGGGTTCCATGATGGTGCACGAAAACGAGCTTCCGAGTCCAGTCGAAAACGCTTCTAGACGCGGTGGAACATTAACGTCGGAGGTATCTCCACGTCCTGTTGCCGCCCCGCCTTCGCGCTGGGGAGAAACTGCTGGCAGTCATGCCCGTCGTACCAGCGTCTCGCGATACGCTGCTGGAATTCGAGGGGAGTCTCAGGGGTCAAGGGTTTCTGGATGTGAAACCGCCATTCACAGAGACTGCAGAAGAAGCCGGCAACGGCACCATCGCTGGGCCAGGAAATCATCTCGCGCATAGGAGACCTTTTCGAACGGATGCCGCGCACCGCGGCCTCTCGAAGAAATCGGCTCGAATTCTAAATTCCGAATGTTGCAGAAGTATGAATTCTTTTCGACAGACCGCGCTTCAGGACGTGTCAGAATTTGTCAACCGTGCCGAGACAGTTGAATTTCGGTGCTGAGATATACTTCTCCACATTAGCGGAGAGAGTTTTGGCGGAAGGCTGGCGCAATTTCCACAATTTGTGTTTCGAACTTGGAATCGTAGTTCGTGAGGGAACAGGATCATGGCCTTTTGCGTGAATTGCGGTTCGAAGTTGCTTGAGAGTGCTGCTTTTTGCACAGAGTGTGGATCGCCGATCGAGAAAACAGAACCGGCGCCACCAACGGAGACGGTTCCAGCAGCCGAGCCGGTGGCGGCAGCACCGTTGCCGCCAGTCGTTGAGTTGCCGCAGGCCGAACCGCAGGCCTTACCGACGACAGATGCGGAACGATCCGTGGATGCCGATCTCCAGGCGCACGTCGCGGAAGCGACGAAAGCGTTTGCACCTGTTCCATCTCCATCGGATGCGCCGACTACAGAACTTCCTGCCGCTGTCGAAGCGTCGACGACTGTGACAGAAGCTGCTCCGGCAGAAGCGCTGCCCGTGGTTGAGGTTGAGCCAACACCCGCCGTTGAGGTCGAGCCGACGCCTGCGGTCGCTGAGCCGGTCTACGTTGCGGTGCCACAGGCCATTCCAGCTCAGGTTGACACAGCCGTTCCTGACACTAGTGTTCCAACCCCTCCGGTCCAAATGTCAACGGCGCCTGCCGCGCCAGTTGCGCCTGCAAAAAGCGGCGGCGCTCTGAAGATCATCCTGATTGTGTTCGCGGTGATTGCCGTGATTGTAGTCGCCATTGTGGGAGCGGGCGTCTACTTCGGTTACGATAAATTTCAGGAAGCGAAGCAGTCGTTAGGCATGAACAAGGGCACGAGCAGTTCAGAAGGGAAGACGACGGCCGCCGATCCGTGCGCGCTGGCGACGAAAGAGGAAGTGAGCGAAGCTTTTGGCAGCATGATCACCAGCGCAGTGCCGCACGGAAACAAGTGCACCTATTTGATCGCAAACTCAGGAAACCGGGGCATCACAGTCGCAGTTTTTTCGGGGGATGCGAGCGCCAACTTCCGTCTCGCGGTGAGTGGAGCAAAGGCTCAGCCCCTTGATCTAACCACGGGCCAATTCAGCCCGTCCGGGCAACAGGCTGCGTACGCGTTCGGCACTCTTTATTTCTATCAGAGCGACACATTTGTGACCCTCTATATGAGTGGCGCGTACGCGGGAGCGGACGCGCCTCAGAAGGCTGCTGCTATCGCCCGAAAGATGGCCACGCACATGTAAGGCCATCGCGCGCGGCGAACCTCATCTGCAAACTGCAACTTTAATCCTCCGCCCGGTCGTAACTAGGCGGGTGGGTCTGCAGTCGTTAAAATAAAGGAATACGCTCAGGATGGCGCGGTGAACCCTAAACATAAGGAAAGTGTGAGGGAAACTCAAAAGTGACCCAAGTGGGACAAGCGCGGGATGTGAGTTCTGTGTTGACGTTGGAGGAGATCAAAGAGCTGGCGGCGGAGACCGGAAAGCCAGCCGAGACTCTGACGAAGGTGGTGGCGCTGATTGCGAAGCGCTTTCAGACAGAGGTGTGTTCCGCGTATCTGCTGGAACCTGACCGCACGAACCTGGTGCTGGCGGCTACGGTGGGATTGCGGCCGCAGGCCGTGGGAACGCTGCGTATGGGTCTGAACGAAGGGTTAGCCGGCTTGGTGGCAGAGCAGGTGCAGCCGGTGGCGGTCGAGCAGGCGAGGAATCATCCCCGGTTCAAGTATTTCAGTGAGGCAGGAGAAGATGCGTACCAGACGTTCCTGGGCGTGCCGCTGATCGATCGAGGAGTTCTGCAAGGGGTGTTGGTAGTGCAGACGGTCGAAGCCCGGAGTTTTCGTGAAGACGAGATCAAGATGCTCGTCGATGCGGCGGGACAAGTGGCGCACGTGGTCAGCGAAGCCCGCACGCTCGACCGGTTCGTCGCTCCGGCGCAGGAGCGGCTGTGGGCACTGGCTCGGAACCTCTGGTGGAGCTGGGACCACGATACCAGCAGTCTTTTCCGGGATCTCGATGCGGCGCGCTGGCGACAGCTGAATCACAATCCGGTGGCGCTGCTGGCGGAGATTCCGCTGGCAGGAATCGAAAAGCGCGTGCGCGAGCAGGTGTTGCACAGCCGAATCAACTACGCCTACCGGCGTCAACGTGAGTATCTGGAGGCGGACCGGACTTGGGGCGCGAGGCACGCGGGCATTCTCCGGCCACGTCCGGTAGCATATTTTTCCGCTGAGATCGGATTGCATGTTTCGGTTCCGGTCTACTCGGGCGGGTTGGGCGTACTGGCGGGCGATCACATCAAGAGCGCATCGGATTTGGGCATTCCTCTGGTTGCCGTAGGTTTGTTCTACGGTCAGGGTTATTTCCGGCAACGCCTTGACCGCAACGGCTGGCAACAAGAGGAGTACATCGAGACCGATGTTTATCAAATGCCGATGGAACCGGCCATCGGGACCAACGGCCAGCCGGTGACGGTGCAGATTGAGACGCGCAACGGATCGATCCGGGCAAAAGTGTGGCGCATGAAGGTGGGGCGCTGCGATTTGTTGCTGCTGGATTCGAATGTGGAAGGGAATGCACCCGAGGATCGCGAGCTGACTTCGCGCTTGTACGGTGGCGACGGGCGCGTTCGCATCCGGCAAGAGTTGCTGCTTGGAGTGGGAGGGTTCCGTGCCCTGAAGGCGATGGGAATCACCCCCGGCGTGCTCCACTTGAACGAAGGCCACAGCGGTTTCGCTGTGCTCGAAGGCATACGCACACGTATGCAGGAGGAGGGCGTAGCTTTCGAGCATGCGGCACGGCGGGTTTCACGCGAGGTGGTCTTCACCACTCATACGCCAGTACCAGCGGGTCACGACAGATTTCCGGCTGATCTTGTGGAGGAGCACCTGGGACCTTTGCGCGACCAACTTGGGCTTCCACACGAAAGACTTCTGGAACTGGGGCGGCAGTATCCCGACAATCACGAAGAAGACTTCTGCATGACGGTGCTCGGTCTGAAGCTGTCGCGGCGCGCGAACGCGGTGTCAGCGCTGCACGGGGAAGTATCCCGGGCGATGTGGACGGGTGTGAAGGCGATCAATGGACATACGGTGCACATCGGACACATCACCAACGGAGTGCATGTGCCCTCGTGGCTGTCCCCACAGATGTTCCGGTTGTATGACCGGCACCTCGGCCCGGGATGGCACGAGCACAGCGGAGAAGCGAAGATCTGGGAAGGCATCGAGAACGTCGATGACGGGGAGTTGTGGGAGACGCATTTGAGCCTGAAGGCGAGGCTGCTGGAATTTGTGCGGCAGCGCGCGACAGATCAGGCGAAGTACCGCGGCGAAGGCGAGGAAGTGCTGCAGCGGCTGGGACGGGTGTTGAGTCCCGACGCGCTGACCATCGGGTTCGCGCGCCGTTTTGCGACGTACAAGCGAGCGAACCTGATCCTGCGGGACATTGAGAAGCTGGCGTCGATGGTGAACGATCCCAAGCGGCCGGTGCAATTCATTTTTGCAGGGAAAGCGCATCCCCGCGACGAACCCGGCAAGCGCGTGCTGCAGCAGGTTGCGGAACTGATGCGCAACGAGCAGTTCGCGGACCGCTTTGTATTTGTGGAAGATTACGACATCAACGTGGGGCGTCACCTGGTGCAAGGCGTCGACGTGTGGCTGAACAATCCGCGCCGACCGCTGGAGGCCTCGGGGACGAGCGGTCAGAAAGTCGTCCTTAACGGTGGGCTGAATCTCTCGGTTCTCGATGGCTGGTGGGCTGAGGCGTACGACGGCCTGAACGGATTTGCGATCGGAAACGGCAGAACTCACTCCGACATGGATGTTCACGACGAACGCGACGGCGAGAACCTGTACCGGGTACTGCGCGACGAGGTTATCCCACTCTTTTATCAGCGCGACAGCTACGGGCTGCCGCGAGGTTGGATCAAGCGCATGAAGCGCACGATTCGCACCCTGGGATGGCGTTTCAATGCGAACCGCATGGTGATGGACTACACGCTGAAGTGTTACATCCCGGCGGCGGGCGGCGCCTCGAGCGACATGAGGTCACCGAGCCGGTTGTAGTCAATTCACGTGGTTCACTGCGTGAACTCACTAAGTCGTTGGAGCCGGGCTCGACTCCTCGGCCTGCGCGTACATCTCTTCGATCTGGCGGTGGTAGCGTTCTTCGACGACGCGGCGCCTCAATTTTAGCGTTGGGGTCAGCGTGCCGGTCTCAGGCGAAAATTCATCGGCGATCAGCAGGACTCTTTTCATCGTCTCAAAGCGGGCCAGGTTGCGGTTTACTTCGGCGACAATCCCTTCATAAAGCGCGCGCACTCTCGCGTTCGCAATCAGTTCCTCACGGGAGACGAAAGCCACCTGGTTGGTGCGCGCCCAATCTTCCAGTAAAGGGAAGTGGGGAGAAATGATTACCGCCGGAAATTTGCGCCGTTCACCCACCACCACGGCCGCAGCCACGAGCGCGTTGAGCTTCAGAGAGTTTTCTATCGGCTGCGGCGCAATGAACTTTCCCCCGGAGGTCTTGATGAGATCTTTCTTGCGGTCGGTGATGGAGAGAAATCCGTCTTCATCGAGGTTCCCGACATCCCCCGTGCGGAACCAGTCTGCAAGAAACGCGTTCGTGGTCTCTTCGGGACGGTTCCAGTAGCCCCTGAAGACGGAAGGGCCGCGCACCAGGACCTCGCCATCTTCGGCGATGCGCACTTCGACGTTAGAAAGGGGCTTACCTACGGTTCCGATCTTGTGCGCGCGCGGAGTATTAACCGCGATCACAGGCGAAGTTTCGGTGAGCCCGTAACCTTCGTGGATGCGAATTCCAATGGTGGCGTACCATTCGGCGATCTCGCGTCCCAGCGGAGCGCCGCCAGAAATAAAGACACGAACATTGCCCCCCATTCCGGCGCGGACTTGCGAATAGACAAGTCGGTTGGCAAGGCGCCAGGTTAGAGTGTTCGGCCGACGACCTGCCAGGATTTCCGGCTTATTTGAACGGCCGACGGATAGCGCCCAGTGATAGATGGAACTCTTGGGAAAACTTTTGGTCTTCTGCACGACCTGGGCATAGATCTTCTCGTAGACGCGGGGAACGGCCACGAAGACGGAAGGATGGACTTCGGAAAGCGCTTCTGGAAGATGTTCGATCAACGGGCAGTATGCCAGTGTTACCCCATGGCTGAGCAGTGCGAAATCAACATGGCGAGCAGTTACGTGCGAGAGAGGAAGAAACGAGACGCTGATATCGCCGGGTTGCATGTCGAACCCGAGGAGAGAGCAGGAGATGTTCGAAGCCATGTTGCCGTGCGTGAGCATGGCTCCTTTGGAGGTTCCCGTGGTTCCAGACGTATAAATAATGGTGGCGAGATCCTCGGGTGTCACGGAGTGGCCAAGGGCTTCAAGTTCGGGATCGGGCTGCTCTGTGCCTTCCTGCATGAGCCGATGCAGATGGACGGCGTGGGCGGTTTCGACGGCGTCCATGACTATTACCCTTTCAACCGGTGTCTGGTCCCGGATGGCAAGAACCTTCTGCAGCTGCTTTGCGGTGGAGACTGCGACGACGCGAGCCCCTGAATCGCGAAGGATGGCGGCCGTCTGCACGTCGGTGAGCGTGGAGTAAATGGGAACCACGACAGCACCAAGCAACAGGGAAGCGAAATCGACAATGGCCCATTCGGGGCGATTCTCGCTGAGGATGGCAACCCGGTCACCCTTTGAAATTCCGAACGCGAGCAGACCCCGGGCGACGCCGGCGACATCGCGATAAAACTCCCGGGAACTCATGGGGACCCAGCCGAGGGCCTGGCGATGCAGCATGACGCGGTCACGGCCGCTTTCGGCGATGGAGAAGAAGATGTCGTTAAGAGAGTTGAGAGTCATCCCAAACTTGGGTCTCGGAAAAACGCGCAGAAGTGGCAGAAAAGCTCACTGTCCCTGCATGCATGACTTTTCCCGCCAAAAGCCCATCGGCTGCGTGTATGCAGAAAATGTAATGGTTATGCGGCCCGCTGCGCAATGACAAAGGCGGTTTCGCATTGACCAATAGCCGTCCACCGAATACGCTTTTGGGACAATCGCTTTTGTAACTACCAGCGAAGGGGTTTAGGAAATGAGAAAAAGATGGAGAGGAGTGACGTCGGGCGGACTGCTGCTGGCGGCGATCATGGTGGCGAGCGTTTCGCAGCCGGTGCGAGCAGACGAGAAGAAGCCTGTGGCGCCTCCGAAGTGGAAGGTGGGAGACATGGCGCCGGATTTCAAACTGCAGTACTTCGATGGCACCGGCCTGAAGAGTGTGAGCCTGGGCCAATATCGCGGCACAAAGAACGTCGTACTTGCATTTTATGTTTTCGCCTTCACCGGGGGTTGAACCGAGCAAATGAAAAACTTCCAGCGAAATCTGCAGAAGCTGGAAGCAGCCGACACCCAGGTCCTGGGTGTGAGCATGGATAGCCCCTTCGCAAACAAGGCCTTTGCCGACCAAATTGGAGTTACCTTCCCGCTGCTCAGTGACTGGGGCGGCGACACAACCCGTCAGTACGGCGTCTACTTCGACAAATATAAAGCGGCTCGCCGGGTGAATTTCCTGATCGGAAAGGACGGGAAAATTCTGGAGGAGCAGGTGGACGATGAGGCCATCGATCCGACCAAACTCGTGGTCGCATGCGAGCGCCATAAATTGAAGAATTGAGGCGAGAGCGACCGAGTATCGGCTGATCGGGAAGCAGTCCGCGGCGCAGAGGGCTGGGCGCGAGCAGAATTGAGTGAAAAGCAGTCGACGACTGGCTGCGGTTGTTTCCCGATTTGGCTGACTTCTGTTCCGAACGAAAAATTAGGACACGACTTGGGCGTCGCGAGTTTGACGGCGCATGGCACGGTTGTTATGATGAATTCGCGGGGTGGAGCAGTCTGGTAGCTCGTTGGGCTCATAACCCAAAGGTCGGTGGTTCAAATCCACCCCCCGCAACCATTTACGGATTTGAGGGACTACCGGCGTAGTCCCCAATTCCAAAATCACTGGATCGTGGCTGTTTCGGGCCTCAAATTCTTCAGGGAAACTTCCTTCGCCCTATCCTTCAGTTGCTTTTTGATCGCGGGTGGCAAAACAAGATCTGCTACCCGGCTATTGGCTCGGCGCTTGGTCTTCTCAAATGCTGAGCCGTAGGTATTCATGGTCGTCTTGATGTCGGCGTGCCGCATGAGGCGCTGCTGCACCCCGAGCGGCGTGCCGATATCATCAATCAGCGTTCGATAGGTGTGCCGAAAGCTGTGCCAGCCCACTCCTTGCAATCCGATCTTTTCACCCGCTGGTCGCAAGTAGTCTTTCTGAATGGCATCGCCGTGGACTGGGCGTTTCGTATCCGCATTAGCGAATAGCCAAGCCTCCGGCGTTTCGACACATCGCTTCCGCCAATCCTCCAGAACGGACACTAGCTTGGAATCCAGAAACACTTCGTCCTCTGAAGCTCCGGTTTTTCCGCCGTTCCAGACGTAGCGGCCCACAATAGATCGGGTCAACGTCAGTATCCGCCCCTTCAAATCAAAGTCCTGCCACTGCAATGCCCTGATCTCACTGATGCGCAAGCCCAGGCACATTGCAATCATGACCATCACTTGAATGTGGTACGGAAGCTCTGCGAGAAGAGCCTGATATTGCTCGACCGTAAGCACAACTTTCTTGCGAACCCGTTTCGTCACGCCCTTGATTTCGACTAACTGCATCGGGTTTCTCTGAGTCTCCAAAATTTCCCATTTCATCGCGTACTCAAAAATGCGATGCAGGAGACCCTTTATGTTGGACTTCGTTTTGGGAGAATGCTTCAGCTCCTTCAACCACTGTTCCACCTTGAGGGGCTTTTTCACTTCGGCCACGGGAGCCTCGCCCCATTGTGGCAAAATGTGCACTTTCAAAATGGATACGTAGGACTTCTTGGTTGAATACCGTTCTGGCATTGCTTCGTGCATGTATCGCCTTACCAATGCTCCGAACGATTGACTGGAAGACTGCTCCATCCGCTGGTATCGAAACTCTCTCGACCCCTGCCAGGCATGATCTTCCGTTGGCCATCCTTCCGCATCTCCCGCTAACATTACGCTGCGCTTTCGCGTAATGCCCATCTCGTCCGTTTCGTAAAAGCGCCAAACCCAGACATCCGGGCCTCGCGTTCTCTTCTTGCGGACAATCGTGCCCACGTCTTGCTGTGTGCGTTTCAAGAAGCTTTCCTCCTTAAAGCGCGCACGGATGACGCTTCCGACTCTACACGACAACGCATGTGCGAAACTAGCTCTGAAATTCGAAAACGCCAGCGCTTGCGGACTCCGTTGCCTATGGGATGTGCGGGAAGCCAGCCCTCCCGAGCCATCTTCTTCACGGTCACCGGGCTGATCTTCAAAAAGTTTGCTGCTTCTTCGGGCGTTACGAAGGGTTCGTTGTCTTCGGCTGGATTCATTTTCTACTCCATCCCGGAACTTCGGACGGGCCTATTTGGCTGAGCGTGCAGCAATCCTTGCGACGTAGGTCGTCCGACCGGGGAGCAAACGTTGCACTTGACACTAACGCACGCGTACCAATACAGTCAATACGTAACGTTACGATATTTTAGTGAGGCTGACCCCTTGGCAGACAAGACCCCAATCCTGCAGCAGCCGGTGATCTCCATTCGGATTTCCGACGAGCTGCGTCAAAGGCTCGACACTTTGAAGGAAATCATGGCCGCCAAGAGTGGCGAACCCGTCTCAACATCGGAGGCGGCAAAGCAGCTCCTTGAGTCCTCTAAAGAGGAGCGATTAGAGTTCGTAAATCTACTCTCAGAGCCAACCGATTCCCTGGTGAAGATTCGCGGGAAGGTAGACGCAAAGCTGCCACTTTCGCAAGCCGAATGGACCCTAGTTGCTTACTACTGTCAGCAGGGTGCGGAGTTATTTGCAAATACCGGCCAGACGGACATTTCGTTTGAATCTCTCGCCGGAATTCTCGAAGCTTTCCTTGCCGTTTATGGACTTGTATCTAAACAGAGAAAGAGGGGCCCGATGGCCCCTTATCTCCTCACCACTCTGCCGTCACAAAAGCAAACTGAGGCGAAGCAGTCAGAGGAGATCGTAAACGATGATGTGCAGCGGGCCGTGAACCGAACCATCCACACGCTAAAGAACGCTGACAGCGAGACTGACCGACCGATTCATACCGCTCGACTTCTCTACATGGTTCTTGACAACGAAAAGTTTCTAAACATCGAGAAGCTGAACGAAGCGCTGCGACCGTACTGGCCGATTCTCTGGCGCGTGTGCGCCCGTGGCCATTACCTCCGCCATGAAGAACCCTTACGCGATGGTGCATTTTGGGGTGCCGATTCTAGGTTGAGAAATCCTGGGCCATTGCCTTCGTTTCAGGAAGGCGAATACCGTCTCGAATTTCACCGGGGGCCGGAGACGGAATTTTCTACCTGGTTGTATTTTCCCGGAAGATTTGCTCTGCAATATCCGCTCTTCGATTACCCGAGAATTGCGGAACTTCGGACGATACTAGAAGGGTTGTCGCTGCGCGACACACTGATCTTCTGGGAAGGTCGCTATTTCCTCGCGTCTACGTGGTTCGACGAAGAAGAAAAGGTCGGCGTCGTATTTCGCTCTCGGGACCACGGGATCGCCGTCACATTTCATCATGACGATTGGCAGGCTATTAAGAGTCTGTTTCGCCGCGGCTGGCAGGCGCCGGAAGTGGTCCGTCTGTGGAATGCATTGGCGAGGGAGTATGGCGAGCTGTGAAAGGCGCGGTGCTTCGCACCGGAAGAATTTTGACACTCCACCCCTTCGAGGGAACTGTAGGGAAACTTGACATCTTTCTGGAGGAACCATCCTGGCATCCAATAGATAGCGTGGGTGGGGGTTCCGTAAGGAAACCCGTGACTCCTTGCGTAAACGCGGGTGCTGGGAGGTTGGAGCGATGGCGCTGCTCGATGAGAAGAACCTTGCGGCGGAAGCGGCAAAGCGGGCGCGGTTCCGGGTGCATCACGTGGGGACAAAGCTGAACGAGGCGGAACTGCACGAGCTGGAGGGGCTGGCGGCGAAGCGGAACGAGACGCAGGCGGAGCTGATCCGCGGGCTGATCCTGCGCGAGATCGAACAGGACAAGACGGGGCTTCGACCCAGTGCGGAGATGGTGGAAATCACGGCGTGCCGGCTGTTGTTGGTGAACCTGCTGGGTCCGCTGGCGAAGGGCGAGGCAATGACGCAAGAGGGGTTCGACGGGATCGTGGACGAGGTCAAGAAGCAGAAGGCGCGTGTGGCGCGGGACCGCCTCAAAGACCACGAAGCGCGGCGCTGAGCAGCGGTGGCCGATGAGAAGCTGTCCGTCACCCGCAAAGGCTGACCTATGTCTCCGTCTCGCGTGGACGCTATGACGCGCAGATTTATACGAATAATGCAGCGACGCTGGGGCAGGAACCCAGCCCCGATGTGTCCCATTCGCACGCGATTCAGCAAGAGCCAGCGATGCATAAAATAGAACTACAAACCACGCACACGAATCAGATCAGTCAGGGTTTCGGTTTAGGTCTGTGATGCAGCATTCCCGAATGACATGCCCCGGATAGCCAGAGCATAGCCGAGGCCCGGCCAGTGTCAAGGCCGCGCTTCGCGCGCCGCGTTCGCGGTCGAAGAGCCTTGACACTGGCCTTTGCGCCTCGGCTTATTATTCAGCTATCCGGGGGATGTCAGATTGTTACTTCCACGACCGGGCTCCGCGCCGAGTCGAACCGCTGTCGGAAGAGATCTGGGACTTGAGAAAGACGTGTTCAAACAAGCTTTCTCTTACGAGCATGAGAATCATTACTTATAGCGACCTGCATCTTGAATTTGGCTCGGGCTGGATGTTGCCCCCGGCAGTGAACGGAGATGTCATGATCCTGGCAGGCGATATCGTCACGCTCAGGGATTATGAGCCGCTCGACCAGATTCTGCGGAAGTGGAAGAAACCAGTCCTCTATGTGACGGGAAACCACGAATATTACACGCGGCGGCCAATGAACGAAGAAGACAACAGATTCAAGGCGTGGCTCGAAGACAGACATTCGCAGGTGAAACTGCTGCTTGATGAAGAGGTCAGCATCGGGGGTGTCAACTTCTTCGGCGGCACGATGTGGACGGATTTCAACGGCGCCGATTTGCGCGCCATGGAGACCGCCCGCTCTCAAATGAACGATTACCGCCTCATCTATAACCCCGACGAAACGCCTTTCACGCCAGCAGATTCGATTGCGCTACATAAAAACTTCGCGTCGAAATTGCTGAATTGGTTTGGCAAGAATCTAAGTGGTCCGCGCGTGGTTATCAGCCATAATGCACCCGTCATCAATCCCAACTCCAAATACAAGGGCGGCCCTCTCACGCCGGCGTTCAATTCCCTGGACATGGTGGAGATCATTGAGACCCACCAGCCGGCCCTCTGGGTGTATGGCCACACGCATGAATGCGACGATCAGACGATCGGCCGGACCCGGATCATTTCAAATCAACTCGGATATCCCAGCAACCTTGGCGGTTTTGAATGCAAGGATTTTGATGAAGCGGGTCTGCCAGTCGAGGTAGGCGTTTAGCCCCGAGCGGGAAGAAGGTACCTTATGAGGGCAAGCGACATGCCGTGCATTCTGCCGAAGGTTGCCGAACGTCAAAGCCGGCCCAATACGATCCGTAGTTCGTCTGCAATCGGCGTAGAAATCGCATCAACCGCTGCGGCCATAGGTACCGCCGTGAGCCATAACTGCACGGATCGCGAGCCAGCGGACAGCGACGCTCGATGGATGAGTCGCCCACGCTTCTTCAGAGAGTGCCAGCTTTCAGGTGAACAGGGATAGGTTAGACACGCGATTACTTTCGGAGTGGACGCCAGATTCGCGTAAGCCAGCACCTGTAGCATGTCGGTTCGATGCTGCTCCCGGAGTTGTTCTTCAAGCCGGGACCACGATTGCGCCTGCATCTCTTCCCAGTGACGCTTGTACTTTGCGTCAACAATCAACGTGAGGGAGTCCCACTCAAGCCATACATCGGGAATCAAGGACTTCTGTGAGCCGAGGTAGGGTGGTTCCCAGTTCACGGCATGTGTCGTCTCGTGTTTTCGCCCCACCTTCATTCTGCCGCCTGTCCGGCGCGCAATCGTGCAAAACACCGTCTCCACCCACGCTTCGAAGAACTGGTCCATGCGCATCGTCCACGGAATTCCTGCGAGGTCGCTAAGTCCCGCCAGGCCCCGCTCCTCAACTGTCCACTCAATCGCTTGTAATCCGTCAGTGAACTGCTCGCTCCGCATCGGACGATGGAGCCAAGTTGCAAGCGTCGAGGAGCTAGGAAAGTAGGGGGTGACACCGTGCACTCTACGCATTAGCTCGTCCGCAAACTCAATTAGCCTATGAACAAATGCGCCTTGGTCCCTCTGTGTTTCAAGCGCTCGAAGTTGCCTCTCGACTGCGATCCGGATCGCGCCTTTCAGCAGACGATCATCGCGTAAATCGGGGAACACACACGGCACGGAAAGAAAATTCGCCGAGGGTAAGCTCTTGGTGGCGTAGCGCGGCCAATTAACAGTTCCGCGTGGTGCACCGCGAGATTCATGGATCATCTCAAAGCGACGGTCGAGCGAGTCGAGTAGCGCCTTGAGGCGAGTGAGAACCATGAATGACAGCACCCAAACTGGGACTCTTCGCTCTGAACGGTGGAGCAGCGGCAGGCGAAGAGGCACGGGCGCTATGCGCCATCCCATCTCGGCTAACATCGGTCCGATTCCCGGCCACGGAAATCTGGGTTGGATAACCAGGCCGAAATCAAGGCGGGCTGTGGTTGCTGAGAACAGGGGAATTGCTCCTACAGACCGGCCGGATGAAACCACGAGCCAGAGGTCGCGACCGTCGTAATCCCCTTCCATTCGTGCATCGAGACGCATCATCAGAGCTCGGTTTCGCGTAATGAATTGTTCGGCGATCCGCGCTGCCTGCGCTGCGGGGTCGCGACTAGACCGCGTCTGGAAAAAGTCTATGGCTGAATATCGCGCCTCGGAATAATCTGGCAATTCGAGACAAACCTGTGCGAGATGGTCGGGCGCTTTAAGCGAGAGGCGGCTTCGAGGGGACGACGAGCGCCTTAGAGACTGTCTAGCCACTGGAGGTAGCTCCTAATGGGTTCGGCGAAGCCACCAACATAACCCTGAAACAAGTACTCCTGCAGTAGAGGCGCGAGGCTTGTTTTCAGCTCGCGCCTTGCTTTGTCTTCACTCATCTCGAGAAAATACGAGTGTCCCGGCACGAGCGCAAACGCATCGTCAGGCGCGTGTTCCACAAATATAGAGACGAGCTTCCGGAACGCGTCTTGCATCAGGGAGCATCCGTGCTGCTGAACAACACTCATCCGCGGCCACGCGGAAACGAATGCGAATCGTCGCCTGACGGCAACGTCAACAATTGCGATGCTACGATCCGCGCTGTTCATCGTTCCGAGTATGTGTAGGTTCTTAGGTAGGTTGAGCGACCGATGGAACGGAGAGCCAAAGTCATAGGGCAAGCTGGATCACGCGCTCGCGGTCAGTTTCGGTCTCTAAGAGAAAGATCGCTTCGCCCAGGATCTTGCTTAAGTCGGCTCGGTTGATTTCGTCGATGTGCAGCAGATACGGTCGAGACAAGTCGGCTGACGCCAGGGCTGCTGCTTCCATCAGCACGCCGGGCGTCGCTTTGAAACGCAGACCAACTCCACCATCGGAATTGTCAGGAGCAAGGCCTCCAATGAAGTTTTCGTACGTCGTGTTGGCGTGGAATTGGATGCTCCTCCCCAGGCCCTTGTACTCGTCGTCGAGAAGGTCGAGGGCCATTTTCGTTTTACCTGTACCAGGAGGGCCCTGGAGAATTATGTAGCGTCTGGAGTCCAACAGACCCTTTAACTCATTGCGCTCAACTCCCGGCATAAGACAGTCGAGCCAGCCCGACCTGATTTCTTCGGCGCTCGGCTGCCACCGGGCCAGCGGCTCGTATCCCCTCTCTTCGAAAAGAAGATCCAGGAGAGCGCTCACCGCAGCCTCTGTCGTCGCTTTGTCGGTCGTCGGTCGAAATAGCGCGTAGACCTCTTTGCCATAGCGATCAAGGGCGGCCTTGTGGCTGGACCACTCTTTCTTGATTTCATCTGGAACCGAAATGTCGGTCCGGGTAGGGTCCTGTTTCGCCCAAGCAACGCGACTTCCTTTGCCATAACGGTGGTTTAGCCAACCGCAAATAGCTTTTGTCTTTCGTGCGTGGCCGGGCCGACCCAGAATCGCTTCGTCTGGCGTTAGACCTTGCGTCCCAACCACTAGGCCGAGCAAACAAGGTGCCCCCTCTGCAGGGAAAATTACGAATGATAGCCCGCTGTAGGCGCCCGAGGGAGGGTTGGAAGGGTGGATGTACGCAGCAAACGGAACCCCAGTCTCGCCGCCCATTGCCGGCGCACGAAGCGCGATTTCGCCGCTTGCTGCTTGCGGATAACGCCCTTCCGCCGAGCCAAACAGAGACGCGAGGGCTGCCTCGTTTCGATCTTTCCAGCCTGCGTCAACCGACGAGTGGATAACTTCCACCAATTTCTCAAAAGCCACTTGCGTTGAACCTCCTCTATTCGCTCCGCACCAATCTACTCCTGCAGGGCTCTTCTGTGGAGTTATTCCGGGTTGTTCGTGCCCACCTCAATTCGGCAACCGACATGCTTCACGTTGGTCAGCGTCCAATCACAGCGCTTCGATATAGGGTCGAATGACATTGCTTACCCGGCAGACTTTGGCGTAGCGGTAGATTTCGTCGATGTTGGCTCGTTTCTGGCGAAGACAATCCTTTAGGGCTTCGATTGCGACATCGAGTCCGATTTTGTTCCGAAATTTGAAACAGTCGGCGACAGTCTTTGCGGCCGAATAGACACAGACTGTGACGCCCTCCACCTGATGTTTGTCGATTCCCTCCGCGAGTGATGGCCCGGACAGCCGAACGATCCTGAGTGAGGGCGAAGCGAGAGCAGGGGTTCTTGCCCCTTTGGGGAGAGCGATCCAAACCGAAGCCGGACTCTGCGTCGTGATCTCGTGAAAGACGAGTGCCGAAAGCAGGCAGAGAGTAGCTTGCGGGACTCGCTTGGCGACTTCGGCGTAGGAGTGGTGTTCCGTCACGTCGGCATCTGGAAGTGTGTAGATTCCACGTGCAGGCCGATTGAGCTTGCCTTGCCGGTGGAGACGAACGAGATACTGCCGCGGAAAACCGATCACCTCGATATCACGGGACCTAACAATCCCGTGTTCGCCGATGTACTGCATAATCTTTTGAAGAGAATTGTCCATAGCGGCTGTCCCAATACGTCATTACGTAATAATATCTGATGACGTATTGGCACACTCAATAGTATCCGCGCCGACGCAGGTTGCTGGCAGAAAAACGAAAAACATTAAGGTAATGTCGTGCCATACTAGCTGTCATATCCTCGTGAAGAATTTGCGTTCGCGTCAAGAAAGTCTACGCATATTCGCCTTTCATTCGCTATGATTGGTAGTGGCGCACTGACATGACTCGCTAAGCTTGATCGGGACAATGACTTCGGTCATCCCTAGCACGCTTCAGAGCAGGATGAGGACTGATCTCAGATTGTTATAATTGCTGGCGTGACCGCAAAGAAGCCCAGCGCGAGCGTAGTTCCGGACTCGGCAAGCCCGACTCTGAATTCAGAAAGGCTTGTGCCAGTGAGTGCGCCATCGGGTGATCCTGATTTTATGCAAGAGTTGTTCCTGCCGATTCACGGTCACATTGAATTGCATCGCGAGGAACTCGCGGTGATCGACCACCCATCCTTCCAACGACTCAGACGTGTGAGACAACTCGGACTTGCTCATATGGTGTTTCCAGGCGCAACCCACACACGGTTTGAGCATTGCGTTGGGGCTGTTCACGTGGCAAAGACGATCGTCGATCACGTGAACAAGAACTTCAAGAATGCCAAAAACGACTCCATCCAATGGAAGATGTGTGGCATTGACAATCCTGCCGCAAGATTCATTCGATTGGGGGCTCTCCTTCACGATGTGGGCCACCTTCCATTCGGCCATACTCTCGAGGATGAACTAAACCACCTTCGCTCGCATGACGGCCCCGAACGACTAAATCGCGTCTCTACAATCCCCTATCCGAATCACGATGTCGACAGAACACTAGTGGATCTCAGCTTGAAACCGGACGGCGGGTGGACCCTTAAGGCCTTGATTAACGAGCTATATAAGAGCACTGCGAAGGAGTTGGGTCTAGGCAAGCACGATGCTTTCACCATTCTTTCTCACATCGTTTGTAAACCGCCAAAGAAGGAGTCCGAGAAGGCGGTCTGGATCAGTACCACCGCGAGTATTGCAGAGAATTTCCCCCTGCGCGTTTGCCAAGACATAGTGGGCAATACGATCTGCGCCGACTTTCTCGACTACCTTCACAGGGACTGGTATCACCTAGGCAAACCCTTATATTTCGACGAGCGACTTTATCAGTACATGGAAGTCAGGCAGCGGCTGAGTCCAGTCGATGGTGATGCCGCGCCAAGATTCGTCATCAATGTGCGTGCTACGGAGAAGATCCGTCACGATGCCCTCACCGATATTCTCGAACTTTTGAACGCGCGGTACAAGCTTGCCGAAACTGTGTTGTTCCACCGAACAAAATTAGCCCTCACTGGATTGCTGGATCGCTCTTTGCTGGAAATCGGCGATCTCTATGAGAAAGTGGGCTTAAGATTCGAGAAACTCGCTGAATCGGCTGAGTCACTACTGCTGGAGGCGTCAGACGACGGCTTGCCTCTACTTCTCAAAGAACTTGCGAATGGGACCGAGAAGTCGGATCGAACAATAATCCAAGCGGCAATAGCGGAAGAGACTCGGGAAATCCAAATGGAGGTCGCTCCGCAGGCTTCGTTCGAGGAAGGAACCCCGAGCGGGAAACTTGGTTCCCAAAAGGATTTGGCCCTGCGTCTGATTGAGAGACTTCGCGACCGTGAAGTGTATACGCTTGCGTGCAAACTAAGGATGGCTGATTTTCCGGGCGCGCACTTGCCGGGAAATCCTCGGCTCCAGAAGGTCCTCGATATTTACAGAGTTCCAAAGAACAGATTAGCGTATCTGCGAATGATGGAAGCACGGTGCGGGCTTCCTTGGGGTTCTCTGGTCATGAATTGCCCACCGGACGCGACGATGAATGCGAAGGTCGCGAAAGTAAACCTCTTTATTGAGGATGAAGTCAGCCCGTTCGACAAGTATGAAGAACAAGGCGAGGCTAACCTGACGCGGGGAGCCCTTACCGCGCAAATTAAGCGGTTTTACGAGTTGTGGGCGGCGATCATCTATATTGACCGTAGAGTTTGGGATGCCCTATCAGAGGGTGAGCGCAAGAATCTGAGGTCTGTTTTGAAGACGTTCTTTTTCCTAGAGCCAGGTGCGGACCCCAGTGTCGTCCGGGCTCAAATGGAGCCCTCGCTCGACATTCTGAGGAAGCGAAGAGCGTCTCGGAGCGGGACGACAAGTGTGGACGAAGAACAATACCGTGGTTTGTTTTTCCCCAGTGGACTTTCGTTTGATAATCCCACTATTAAGTGAGTGCTTCCCTTGTCCCAACAGCGTGATCTGAAGAGCGAACTGTCGTCTGTCGCGACTTCACTTCGTCCGCTCGGGAAGCCGTTTGTGTCCGTCTTGGAACTTGCCAATGATCTTGGAACGGCGGTGTCTCTCCGACTGCAGAACGCTCGAAGCAATAACACTGCCCAGATCGATCTCTGGACTAACCCCGCGAAAATCGTTGTTCATCGGTTCAGCAAGCTAGAAGGTGAGAGGGAGTTGAAGGGCCAGGACGAGGGCCTGCTGAATTCTCGCGAAAGATTTTCGGTAGCTCACGAACTCGGACATTGGGTTCTTTTCAATCGCTTTCAGATTGGGCCGGAATCTGAGAGGCGTCCTTATTGGGAACAGGAAGAAGTGATAAACGCCTTTGCAGGTCAGCTGCTTGTGCCAGACTGGCTTGCAAAAAACTGGCTGGAGAGTACACCGAAACACCTACCCATCCCTCCCTTCGCGTTACGATCGTGGGCCGAGGATTGCCGCGTGTCAGAAGAGGTCGCTGCAAAAGCACTGGTGCGGCAGAGAAGTTTCATCGGTTTTCTCAGATTGGTCACGACTCGGAGAAAGCGTGATCAGACACGTGTACTTCAAGTTCTTTCATGTGCCAAGGGAGATGCATTGGAGCTGCCAAGCCAGCGTTCTCACATAGAGAATGCAAAGCTTTTCGAGATGTTAACGAATAGCACCGTTGGGTCCGGCTGGATTGAGCAGGTCAGTTTGGCGCGATGTGCACCTCAGGACCTTGGAATTGCTTGGCGTTACGCGAACAAGTGGCGTTCTGAAAATACGATTTGGCTTTCACTCATTCGTGGAAGGAACACCGAGCTCGACCTCTATGGTGGTTCTCTCTTCAGCCACGCGAACGCGAAAATCTAGCCATCGTCATCCTGCTTCGATTGAGGATTGAGGCGAGTTTCCTCGCGTGAGTGCCAAGCGGGTCACTGCCCGAGTAAAATGTGGTGCGGGCGGAGGGACTCAAACCCTCATGGGCCGTTTAAGCCCTGCGGATTTTCGTACCGTCTACGGCTTTCGCCGCCCGGGCTTGGACCTCTTTTGGAGGGCTCACGCCAGGTTTGCGGTCTGGACTATCCCTTCACCGTCCTCCGGAAAAGTCCGAAGCTTAGGTGCTGCCCGTCTTGTCTCTACACCTTCCCGGCTGGTGTTTCTCCGGGCTCGGCTCGGGGTTGCCATTTAAGGGCTCCCCGAATTTGAGCAGTTCTGCATCGCTGGTTTCCCAGACGAGCACTCAAGTTTTCCTTAGGTCCACTGCGTATGCCATTCCGCCACGCCCGTGCGCGGCTCTCTGACTGCATTTCTATCATAGGGCAGATTCGCCGCGATTTATACTCCACGTGATTTACAGATTTTCGCGAAATCGCTCGCATAGAACGAGGGACGAAGATGGCGGAACAACACACGATCCTTGGCGGAAAAGTTTACGTCTACAAGCGGCCGAACAGCAGCCGCTGGCAATGCTCAAGCTTCTTCGCGGGCAAGAATCGTCGCACCAGCACGAAGGAAGAGAGCCTCGCCAAAGCCAAGGACGTCGCCGAGGACTGGTATCTACAGCTTCGGGGAAAACTTCTCACTGGAGAGCTCAAAGCCGAAAAGACCTTTCGCGAGGTGTCTGAACAATTTTTACGCGAATGCGAGATCATGACGCGTGGAGAACGTAGCAAGCAATACGTGAAGGGCCAGTATTTGCGGTCGAGCGTTCACTTGGTGCCCTTCTTCGGAAACATGGACATCTCGAAGATCACCACGGGAAAAATCGTGGATTATCGAGTTCACAGACACCAACAAGCAATTGCGAAACGCGGCAAGCCGCCGGCACACAGCACCATGCACCACGAAATCGTGACGCTGCGCCAGACCTTGAAGACCGCGCTGTGCCACGGATGGCTCGACCGGCTTCCAGATTTCTCTGAGCCGTACCGGCGATCATCGAAAGTCTCCTACCGGGCATGGTTTTCGCCAGAAGAATACGAGAAACTCTGTGAAGCGACTCGAAAACGCGCACTTGAGCCGAAGAAAAAGGGCTTCAAATGGCAAGCGGAGCAACTGCATGACTATGTCCTCTTCGCGGGCAATACCGGGCTGCGGCCTGATGAGGCACGGCGCCTTGAGTTCCGTGATGTCGAGATCGTTGACGACGAGCCTTCGGGCGAGACGATTCTCGAGATTGAAGTGCGCGGAAAACGCGGATTCGGATATTGCAAGAGTATGCCCGATGCAGTGAGTCCATTTGAGCGACTTAGAAGCAGGCTCCGTCCGAGGCGCGTTGACGGCGTGCGTGCCCCCACCGAAGTGTCCGACAATTCTGATGTCCGGGGGAAGGAATGGCGCACGCCCGAACCGACCGACCTCATTTTTCCCAAATGGCAGAGCGAGCTCTTCAAGACCATCACTGAGGAGGAGAATCTTCGGTTCGACAGAGACGGCCGACCACGTACGGCGTACAGCCTACGGCACACGTATATCAGCATGCGGTTGATGGAGGGAGCCAACATCTATCAAATCGCTAAGAACTGTCGCACGAGTGTCGGAATGATCGAGAAATATTACGGGGTGCATGTCAAGAACTCGCTCAACGCCGCTGCCATCAATGTGGTCCGCTCGGGTAAAGACGAGATGGCGGAAGAAGAGGTATGAGCGCAACAACAGCATTGCCCGTCTTTCTTCCGAAATCGTGCTTGCTTGCTCCCCCGATAGCGGTATCAACACCCAGTATATTAGGTTATTTTGATGCATTACGCGTAAAAGCCTCGTATATTAGGTTTATGTTGCCCCTGTTCTCACTAGGCGAGCAGATCGCCATCAAGCGCAAAGAACTCGGCCTGACGAAGCCCACGCTTGCAAAAAAAGCCAGGGTCGGACTCTCCACGCTCGACGCCCTGGAAAACGGACGGATGGGCGAACTGGGATATTCCAAGATCACCAATATTCTCGCGGCGCTGGGGCTGGAGCTGAAGCTTCAGCAAGCAAGCGCGAGCCGGCCGACGCTTGAAGAACTCATGGAAGAGGCACGGGATGATGATGGTCTGGACCGACGCCGCTGAGGCGGGAATACTCGAACGCATAGAGGCTGCGATTGCGGACACCTCAAAGGAACTGCACGCCTACATTAAAGCGCACGCGGAATTCATTGAGATAGGCAATCGCATGCTCCAGCAATGGGAGCAAGGTGTCGCGCTTTCGCTTTAGGTGCATTCCAAAAGGTTGCTTTCCTCGTTCCTCCGGGTGTACCGATTATTGTCGAGAGTTGGTACGAGATACAACGAACGGCTATGACATTTTGGGAATGTCCAAGGACCCAGACCTTGCCTCCCAGCATTGGACCCGCGCTTCGAAACGTTGATTGGCAAGGCGCGCGAAGGTTCTGCTGCGAAGTAGAGATAATCAACGTTGGAAATGGTGAGTCGCTCGTCAGTTTCCCTTTGTGCTCACATCCACCACCGAACTCAGCGAGGAATCCTGATCTAGCGACCAAAGGGGTTAGCAAGCATGTAGTGACCTGACCCCATTGTTCGTTCAAATCGTATTCCAAATTGGGACGAATTTAGGGGGCAGGTCCGGTTGGAAAGGGCCGACCAGGCTGAGGTCGGCCTATCCATTTTTCACCGACTCTTGAACCAAGTAACAATCAAATCGGGACGTTGCGCTAGAGCCTGCTGGACGGGCCCATTGTGTATCTGGGAGCAGAGTGCTGTATTCACCGCTGCGTTCACGAAGCCCATACGAAAAGCCGCTTGAGCGGCGTTCATCATGTTCGTGCGATCCCAGACATTTCCTAGAACCTGGTACTCGAATGGGACGTTCGGGAGCGATATCCCAGAGATCCCTTGCAGGGCGTTGACTCCGCACAGGCCGCCCTCATTGAAGCCGTGGTCCCCAGCGGACCAATCGAGATTGGCTTTCACAAAGCCGTAGTCCTGCGCGTTTGCTTGGCTGATCGTCAATGCCGCGCCCAGCAAGAGGGCAGCGAGAACCATTGCTTTCTTGAGTAAGACCCCGCTAACGAACCGTTGTAAGGAAACTGATCGAAATCCTTTGCAGTTGTTCATTTCATCCTCCGATAGTTGATTAGCTGGTTTGTTCTCAAGAGGCGACGACCAAGTTCGCACGTCCTCAGGGGCTCGGTTGATCGCGAGCCGTGAATTTGAGATTGTGGACGTCCGGCTTTCGGCCAAATAATTATTCTTCACTTTGCTTGCGTCTTTGCGGCCGGCGCGTTCAGAGTTTTAGGAGCCTCCGTCGAGGCGGGGGATAACTCCCAATTGACGGAGAATTGACCCGTGCGCAAATCGGTTTCGACTGGTTTTCCCTTACACTTTTCATTGCGCCTGACGAACACAAACTTCTGAAGTGATCCGTGCGACGCAACTTGTTCAGTGGATCCGAAGCTCTGCGAGGTCAGGTTTTGAAGCTGTTCCGCTGACATGTCAACGAGCAACTCCTTGGACGCCGTTGTGAAACCTCCTCCCAAGATGGCAACGGCTTGAGTGAAGCCGGAGCGAAAAGAAAGGTTGGATTGCGCTCCCGAGTGTGGCGAGAGCCTGGACCGTATTGAAATAGATCGCCCTTCGACCCGTTAGCTTGCGGTCAGCAGAGAAAATGCTAGTGACGTGATCGAGGGAAAAAGCAACAAGGGATCCCTCTTCCGTACAGGCGTCGTCCGGGGGCTGCGCGGCTTGGTGGTCGGTTACGACGCTTATGCCGCCCAATGGAACGACGATTGCCATGGGACACTCGTTGACGATAGAAAGCTGGATCGCGTAGAAGTTTTTAGCCACCCCGTTTCCATACTTATTTCCAGCTTGGCTCTTCGGAACAATCTGTGGAGCGAGCTTCACTTGTGATTTGAATTCGCAGGCCAGCGTTCCGGTTTCGAACGTAACGAAACTAGAGCCAGCCGATAAGGCCACCTCCTGCAGTGTGTAGTTCGAAGGGGCTGTGAATTGGGCAAGTATTTTCGAGTTGTCCAGTGAGCGCGATAATGCCGGGATTGGGTTTGGAGTGACGCCCACCGCAGGGAGTACCGCTATATGGACACTGTTCATGTCCGTGATGCCGGCGAAACCAGAACCCGTGATCTCAAGGACGAAATCCTGCGTTGCGCCTTGAGACGTGTTTTGGGTCGCTGCTTGTGGGTACACGGCTACCGATGAAATCTTCGGTTCAGTCGCGGCCGGTTGTGCAGCTGCCGCCTGTGGCTCCGGAGCCGTGGCTTGCGACGCTAACGATGTCGTCAGAGTAAGAATGGAAACGAACACTAAGACGCTGATACCTGAAATTCGAAAGACCGGCACATATCCTCCTCACATTCTTGAAGTTGACCTTTGTACCTAGACGACCGAAGCACCAACCTGTCCGCTCTCTTGGTAGCGCAAAAGTTTCTTAAATGGCGTCCAGGCCGTTCTTGTTCCTCTGTCTGTAGGAGACGACAGATAGCCGCGAAATCCTTTTTCAAATGGTGAATGACGGTAATTCATGGCAGACAACAACGGATAGCGTTGCTTCATGTAGAATTCGGGCACCCTGGTCGTGAGGTTCTGTGAGACGCCATTCGTCCATGACTGTGGAGGAGTTGATACGCGCTTGCGCCGAATCCCATGACGGCGCGGCTTGGGAAGAGTTCGTCTCCCGTTTTCAGAGGCCGATCAGTCTTTCAATCAAACGCACGGCCTGCCAATGGGGAAAAGACCCAGCGCAGTTTGTCGACGATTTACTTCAAGAGACCTATCTCAAGCTCTGTGCGGATAAGTGCCGCGTGTTGCTCGAATTTGCTCGGCAACATTCTGACGAGGCAGTGCTGGGATACATAAAGACAATTGCGATCAATGTTGCGCACGATCACTTCAAGTCACTCCATTCTCAGAAGCGCGGCGCGGGAGAGACCGATCAGTTGCACGAAGACTTCGACCCAGCAGCGCAGAGCGGCAGCTTTGGGGGCCCAGAGGCCATGGACCGCGAGGTCTTTCTGAAGCAGGTCGACGAGCAGCTACAGAATTGCGCGGCTGGCTCCAATCAGGAGCGGGACTGCCTTATTTTCTGGTTTTACTATCTGCAAGGTATGAGCGCTAAAGCAATTGCTGCTTTGGCGACCATCAAACTCACAGCAAAGGGCGTGGAGGCCGTCATTTTCCGGCTCACTCGCTGTGTACGGGAGCATTTGGGCAACTCGGGCACGGCAGACTCGGCGGAGGCATAGAAAGCGGACCGAAAAGGATTCCTCCCGCCAATGTCGTATTAGAAGGAGTAGCAGATTTTGACACGGCCATTCGACAAACATCTCGACAGCGACGAACTGGATAGGCTCGTTTCGTTGCAAGAGACGAGTGTGTCCGGTTCGGAGCAACTCTCGGAGGCAGCTCTGAGAGAGGCCCAACGCCACGTTGAGTCTTGCCAGGACTGCAGCCGAAAGGTGCAGAGGCACAGGTTCGTGCAGAGCGAGATTTTGCGTATGCGAGTGCCTAATCCATCGCCGCCGACTCCGCGAGTGCATGGGAGATGCCGAGTGGCTGGAAGTGGCGGCCGGGCTTTTGCCGGAAGCGAAGACAAGAGAACTGATGAAACATGCGGCACAATGCGGGCACTGCGGACCTCTGCTAAAGAACGCCGCAGAAGCACTCGTGGACGAAGCAACTCCTAGCGAGGAGGCACTGCTGGCCTCACTGCAAAGTGCGCGACCCGAATGGCGGAAGAACATGGCCGCAACACTGCGAGACAGTGTGCGAGATCGGCAACCGAAGTCTTCGTGGTGGAGGGCGGTCTTCGCTTGGCCGGCTCCAGCATACGCATTTGCGGGGATTGTCGCCGTTGCCGTAGTGGCTTGGATCGGAGTGCGGGCTTTGCATCCTCCGTCTGCCGAACAATTGCTCGCGCAGGCCTATACGAGCATCGGACTTTAGAAGTGAGAATCCCCGGTGCAAAATATGCTCCGATGCAGGCAGCAGCGAGGCGCCGGGCGAGTCGGATTTCGACAAACCACAATCTTTGTTAAAGGCCGAGGATCTGATTGGTGAAGCCCTCAACAAGAATCCGAACGACCCAAAGTGGCTGCAAGCACGGCCCGTGCCGAACTTGCTCGACGGCAACTACGAATCCGCCATCAAGTCGTTGCAGCGAGCGCTGGAGACGCAGCCCGATTCGCCCAGACTTCTGACCGACCTAGGCTCTGCATATTTCGTGCGTGCCGAATCCGCCGAATCGGCCCATTGACTACGGCAATGCCATCATGAATCGTTTGGCAAGGCGCTGGCCAAGTCGCCGGACGATCCGATCGCGCTGTTCAATCGCGCCCTGGCCTGCGAACACATGTTTCTCTACACCCAAGCCGTGGACGACTGGGAGCACTATCTACGCGTCGATCCACAAGGCGAGTGGGCTGACGATGCCCGCCGAAGGCTAACGGCTCTGAAACAGAAACTCCAGCAGCACGAGAAAGTCAAGTCCGAACCGCTGCTGAGTCCAGCAGAGATTGTAAGAGGCATCGGACGAATACGTGCTGCGAGGCAGAAAATTGACGATCGTATCGAGGAATACCTTCGCCTTGCAATAACTGACATGGCTGCCGCAGGCCTTTCCGGGTGGGTCCGAGCAATCTTCGATTGAGTAAGAAGTTCTCGCGCTGCCCTTTGGGTTTTGGCTGAGATTTGCCGCAGCGAACATGGTGACACGTGGCTGGCAGATTTGCTTAACCACCATCGGTGGCAATTTTCTGGTGGCATTAAGGCTTTGTCAGCAGCGCTTAAAGCGGACGAAAGAGGGGACTATTCCAGGGCCAGAACTCCGCACGACAGTGCGACTCAATTGTTTCGGGACAGATGCGAACACAGCAGGGAGATACGGGCGCAAGCCGAGGAGGTCTATTCAGACCACTTGCTCTGGGAGGGGACCGCAGTGTTCACTCGCTGCTGAAACAAATGGCATGAACCGCTTAGGCGCAGCTAGCTACAGATGGCTCCGGGCTCAGATGAGTTTGGAGCAATCGAACTGCGCCGACCTGGTCGGTGACCTCGGAACGTACGAAGCCGCGATCGACGAGGGACTGCAAGCGAAGCAGCGCGTCACCAGTAGCTATAGCCTCTTGTTCTGCGCGGTTGGGGTTTCAGGCGCTCTCTGCATGCTTCGCTCGGAGACGCCGGCCGATTTCGCCGGTGTCCGAAAGGATTGACGCTCTTCTGGTCTGGCCAGATTGACCTGATGAAGGGATACAACCTTTATTACGACTTGGACTCGGCCGCTGACGGTTGCGGCCTCGCCAACTTCCAAGTCATTGTATGGCGAGAAGCTGCTGCGTTGATCGATCGACATCCCGACGTGCTGCTGCGAGCAATGGCTCACCGTTGGTATGGAAGTGCCGCATACGTTGCAGACAAGCCGAGGCCTAGCGGCGGCGGAGTTTTCTAAAGCCAGTGCGTTATTTGCTGCTTCCCCCACAAACTGCGGCGACCGACAGAGATCACATGGACGCAGAGGTCTGGCTGGCGCAGACTGAAATCCGCCAGGGTGACTTGGATCAGGCTGCCACGCGGCTCCAACCATCAAGCCAAAATTGACAGAACACCCAGCTTTGACCCAGAAATTGTATTCTACACGGCGCAAGCGGACATCGCAATGCGGCACTCCGATTCCGACGCTGACAGAAGCCGCGCTTCGGTCGGCTATTTTTCTAGCCGAGTGGGCTCTCAACTCTTTTCCCATCCGAAAATGATCGGCACGAGTGGGCCGAACAAACTCGGGGCGCCTATAGAAACCTAGTGGAATGGAAGCTTCGTCAGGGTGACGCCAATTCGGCCCTTGAGCTTTGGGAGTGGTATAGGGGGGCGGAATTGAGAGCGCTGACAGCACATTCCGTCACCTGGAGGACCCCGGAAATACGCCCCCCGATCCCCGCGATGCTCCGCCGCTTCCTTCGCCTAACGTAGTAATCGCGCAACTACCTCTACTCAGCGACGAAACAGTTATCGCTTATGGCAGTTTCCCGATGGGATTGCTGTCTGGGCCTATGATGATCGTGGCGTTTCATCCCGATGGATTCCTACTTCCTTGCCGCCCGTGCAAGATATAGTAATTCGTTTTCAGCGTCTCTGCTCAGATCCCAATTCGGACCTCGCTACACTGCGTACAGACTGGGAGTGCGTATAGGACCTGCTATTGGGCCCGTGGAGGAACGCCTTGGGCCTGGCAGAACAATTGTGTTCGAACCGGATGACTTTCTAGAAGACATTCCGTGGGAAGCCCTGGTAGACCCCAGCGCACACTACCTCTTAGAACGCTCACCCGTATTCTTGCAACCTGCCCTTTACCGAACCATGCATCTCCGGCCAGCGTCAGCAATTACCAAGGACGTGCAAGCCCTGATCGTCAGTGTCTCGGCAGCTAAGGAAGAGGGTCTGACGCCGCTGGTCGACGCCGACATTGAGGCTCAAACCGTAGCGAATGGATTTCAGTCCGCACATTGGCTTCAAGGCACCAATGCGACCCTATCGGCCATTCGCAAGGAAATTCGCGGCAGTGTTGTCTTCCACTTTGCGGGACATGCGATTTCGTCACCGCAGCGAAGCGGCCTTGTCCTAGCGGAAACCGACCCTGACACACACGTCTCCCGTCTGGTCGACGCCGAAAGCCTTTCAGGCGAGAGAAACCGGAAATCTCCAATTAGCCGTATTATCCGCGTGCCAAACCGGGGGAGAGTCTGAGCCTGGTAGTTCCGGTACCGAAAATCTAGTGGAGTCTCTTCTCCGCGCTGGCGTTCCGCACGTAGTCGCCAGCCGATGGAATGTCGATTCACGCGAAACAGCGGAATTCATGAAGCCTTTTACGAAAAACTCTTATCTGGAGCCGACATTGCCGATGCAGTTCACAACGCGCGGCGAACGCTAGCCTCCCAGCTTCTCTCCGAGCATCCGTACTATTGGGCTGCATTCGAAATCCAGGGCAGGAAATGATGACCTCTAAGGAGAATTTCAAATGAAACATCGGTCACTAACAGTTCTATCTGCGGTCGTACTGTTGGGCCTCTGCGCCCCCACATTTGGGCAAACCTACTTAGACATTGCTCTAGAGGGTCCATGGATTCTTTACGAAGAACAGCAATTCAAGAGTAAAGACCCGGTATCTGGCAACGATGTGTACGTTCCCGTGCTCGTTGCCATATCACCATCTGGTGCAACTGCATATTCGATGTCACGCCACGACGTACAGGATCACCATGAGGCACAAATGAGCACAGGCGAAGGCTACTATATCCGCAGCAATGGTATTTTTTGTTTAACGTTTGGCGACAAATGCTATCCGCAATCGAATGGGACATCATTAAAAGTCGACTCCCAATATCCCACTGGGGGGGCCAAAGGGCAGATTCTGCCCATACCTTTTGGTGCATCAGGAGATACAAAATGGCCATGGCAGCTGCAGGGTGCTGCCAACCGTGTTTTGATTCTCCCCATGCCGGACTCATACCACAATGACGGTGTGTGGGCTATGCGTTTCCGTGGCAAGCACGACCTCGGCTCCACTTTCAAAGAAATCCGAGCCAGCATCGGCATCGTTCTACACTATTCAAAAGGACCGGACAGGTTGGGTTTTTATGGTTGCGACACTAGCCACCCGGCGTGGGACAATTGCACGACACCTGAGACTGACTCTCAAGGTGACAAGGTATCTCTTGACAATACCGGTACGCTTCGCTTGCAAATGCGTGCGCCCGACAACGAAGATGCATGCGACCATCATGTGCGTCGCGGATACCATGTGCTCTTCCAGACGATCTCAAGCACGAGCAATCAGGCTTATGCATTTATTGAGCCCGCTAAGAGGATAAACGCGGACGGAAGCGCTGTGTTCGAGTCTCCCGACAAGAACCAACATCCCTGCTGGACCAAAGATCTGAAGGTGCATGATCAAGATGATTCTTTTGCGAAAGTAAAGACTTCTCCACCTTCAGGGAATAAGAAAGCATTTCCATCGTTAGGCACAGAAATGTTCTCTTCGACCATGTTCATTGCCCCACTCATGGATATCCAGAACCAGCTCAAGCAGTTCATAACTGCCTCGGATACCAAGCTTCAGGTGCTCGACACAGCAGAGGGCGATGTGGTTATGGCGTTAAGCATAGCCAACAGCCGATTCCCGACATTATCCGATGTACGTCGAATAAAATCGTTGCCGAATGATGCGGCTGACAGTATCAAGCAGGTCTTATCTGACAAAGACATCAAGATCAAACCGTTGGTGCGCGCCAAGCTCTTGATCATTGTGGGCAAGCTTAGAGCTCTCTCTGCAACCATTAGCGGCGCGACAAAGAATGGAGCTGATTGCCGCGCCGCGATGGTTGTTCTGCGAAACAATTGATACACGCGATCCTGGTTTATGGGCATGACTGTAACGGGAGCTATTTGATCGGGCTGTATGCTGCCTTGGCGAAACTTTCTTGCCGACAATATTCGGTACGTGAGCCACATCCACCTTCTGAGGGGTCGAAAATCGCATTCCGCGCTATTTTTAATCTTTGATTGCCGAAAATAGCGGGTTAGCTGCTTGAACAGGTGAAAGCATCGCGAGTGGCGAGGAAAGATCTGCTGACGTGTGTACTTCGTCAAATTGCGAATGCGAATTGACACGAATGCATAGTCGGGCGGGAAACGGCAGCTTTTTACGCTGCTGGGAGGGTCACCACGCTTGCGGGAAACTCGACTCTGGTCTAGAGATCAAGCATGATCCATGTTGGCGCGTGTTCGCTCGCGTTTTCCTGCCCACGCGCCCATCGGTCTACACCGCTGTCCACCAGCCGGTCCGCGCTTCCAAGCGGGCGGGACTGGCTCCCGTCTCGACACAATAAGATAAAAATGGTGCAACGCAATAGGATAATAAACGTACAACGCAATAGCGCAAGTCGATGCATGTGCCACTGAACCGGGACGCTGTGAGGGACACCATGCCGGCGTTCTTCGACCTTCTGCGCGAAGAGCCGCATCCGGCTGTCCGCGTGGTGCTCGGGCATTTCATCTTCGTCTATATCCATCCTTATATGGACGACAACGGCCGCGTCGGGCGCTTCCTGATGAACGCGATGATGGTGTCGGGGGGATACCCGTGGACCGTCATCCCGGTAACCGACCGCAACGCCTACGTGAACGCTCTCGAAAAAGCGAGTGTCGGTGAAGATATCGTGCCCTTCACGGACTTCCTCGCCGGGCTGGTGAAAAAACGACTGGCGGGCGAGCCGTTGCCAGCGGTGCCGAAACCTTCGCCCGTAGACGAACGCTAAAACAATTCTCGATCTGCAGGCAGCGGCGAGGAAAGATCTGCTGACTGGGTGCACTGCGTGAAATTGCGAATTGACGAGAGTTGAGGCCGACGTCACAGTCCAGAGGCGGTGATTGATGGCGCCTCTTGACCGTATGCAGATGCACAAACCATTAGTGCTTTAGATTAGAGTCAGCCCTTGAGCCATGGCTGGAACGGAGGATCTTTATCAAAATCTCATCACGCGTGACTGAGAAATAGCTCTCGCCACCCGCTCGCATCCTCAGAACGGGAACATGAATCTTTCGGTCTCCGACTTTTCTCAAGACGTGGTGATAGGCAACTTCCCGCTTTTGTACATTGTGGATCGTTTCTTTGAACAGGGTTCCTAGTTCCTGTCCGGTTGGGTATTGACCCTTAATGTAGGAGCGCCCCGTCCCGAATCCAATCTGCCCGGCACTAGTTCCGATAATAGAGGCGCGAGCTCCGCCCAGCAGAAATCGAACGTAAGCAACGTCAACAACTGGATGGCCGTGGAACTGCGTTTCGGTGAACTGGCGTGTATTCGTAAGGATAAATGGTACGACGTACACTTCCTTCATGCCTCTGAGTCCTAGGCGATTAAAGAGTTCTGAGCGCACACCGTCAAGGTGAGCCACGCACGCGTCTAGCTGTGTGGCAGCGAAATCGAGCTTTTGTTTGGCCTTCCATGCGTCATACATGCTATCGGGCTCAATCACAATCTTGCACTGCCCCAAAAACAGGTACCCGTCTTTATATGCCACCAAATCAATGTCAGTTATTTCGCGATGGTTAACCTTGACGCTGAAATTTGCCAGGGCGAGAAATCCGGCATCTTTGAAGCATTGTTCGAGCTCTAGCACAGGAACGTAGCCCTTTTTCTTCTGGTCAAGGTCGGTCTCCGTTGCGATCAATGCGAATACGTTACGTTCAAAACGGCTTCCTCGTATATACGGCGTGGGCAGTACCACTGAGTTATTAGCCATGAGCAGCAGCGGTTTGTAGAAGAGATCGATACGGCCTTCCGCTGGGCGAGATGTGAACTGGATCACGAGACGATGAGCCATTTCTCGCGAGACGTGTAATTCTCGTGAGAGCGTCCGCACCAGCCATCGTCGGCCGAGCTCGACCACCGGCACGTTGCGAATTAGGTGACCTCTCGTTCTGTTGATCCGATCTTTGGCACCTCCGCGATCAATGTCTGCCCGCTCTGCATTCCATATTTGCCCTAACATGGCCATGGTTGCAAAGAACGCCCAAGCTTGAATGAGAGCGTCTATCGTGAAGGTACCCGCCTTCGTTACCACTGCGGTTCCGATCTCGAAAAAACTGCCAATCTCGAACTTTAGGTCGTGCACGAACGCACGGCCGAAATTGCGAGCTGAGGCGGCAGCGGCTGTTCCATTCAGTGTGTGAAGGAAGCGAAAAAATGTTTCTGAGCGGGCTGTAGACAGAGCCCTGCACTTATTGTGAACCTCCAATTCTAGTTTCCCAAGAATAGTCGCTCGGACTTGATCGTGATCCGAAGTTCGCTCGGCACCTACCGCGACCGCTAGATCCGATTCTGAGTTCGTGGTTGTAACGACCAGAGAACGTCTTTTATGCGAATTCCGCATCTGATACGTATACAGATCGAACGTTTGTCGCATTTCGTCGTGTAAGAATGCCAGCCGAATCAATTCCTCAAGGTCGCGATCTGCAATCAGGTGAGTCTTGTCGCTGCCCATCCTTGCAACTGGAGAGTTCAGAATTGTGATGCCACTGTCGAGTACATCCCGGAATTGTCGTTCCCGATGTGCGACTTCTAAGAGTATTCGCTCGGGTGGCGATACGTTGCGGGATACGGCGTTTTTCTGGAAACCATAGTTGGCGATTTCAATCATTCGTACAACGGTTCGTGCGAAATTCTCAGGATCAGCAGTGCCACACGGTAGAGCAGAAGCATCGGCATCGATGTTAGAGAAAACGTACTGCATCAATTCGCAGACTTCCAAATGGTGCGTGAGCTTCTCGAATTGCGAACCGGAAATTTCGGGCAAAGACGCCGAGCTGAACAATGCCCGTAACTCAGATACTTGGGTAGCATTCGAAAGAGGCTTATTAGCTTCTGTTCTTTCACAAGACGAAACCAAACGGTGAAATCTTCTCGCAATAAGGCCGTGACATGCGCTGCAAACCCTGAAACATCGCGCGATGTCGCCAGTTGGCGGAGCTTCTCAGTGTTCTTGCTGATCTTTTCCTTTTGCACGGTACTAAGGAAGATGGTAGCTCGTTTTTTGAACATATGGTCTCTGACTGACGATCATCCCCATTTTGCGGACCGAACAGGATTTTCAAGGCAGCGACCGGTCGTGTCTGCAATGGGTTGAGCTGGCGGCCCTGACTTTTAGGGATGGGGCTGCGAGTGCGAGGGGTGGTAGAATCTCGTACGGTACTCTTGGGATTTAGCCGAGCGGTTATCTTAGCCAAGAGAAGGGCCGCGAAGCACTTCATTGGCGAGGTGACAAGAACTGTGGATCCACTAATACTTTCACACTTTCTTTACAGTTTCACATTCTCTCTGTGGAATGCCGAATCGATAGAATGTAACACTGGCTGTAAAATCAGGCACTTGCAAGAAG
>CAVQFB010000003.1:0-529676 GCA_963711675.1 uncultured Acidobacteriota bacterium
CGGTCGATTCTACGCAACGGCCCGACCTACCCGTGAGAGAGACTTTTCTTGTTGGCTCCGACCACCAATAAGCGGACTTTTGGAGTGCGTCGGGAACTGGCAGAACGCTTGGGCATCGAATATAAAAGCAGGTCACACAAGATCAACACGGAGTGCAGTGACCGAATCGCGCGCCTGTGCTGGAGCAAGGAATTTATCGTGCCCGTTTCCTTGGATGACCCTGGGGAATGCAAGCCTGGTTCCTAAAACGGAACCCTTGCGATTGGTAATGCCTGCGAACCCAATTGTACTTGGTCAGTTCAGCCGGTTCTTTGCTTACGAAAACTTTGTTGTGTGTCGAACCGCGGTGGCGACGTCGCCCTCCCAAGCTTCCACTTCATCCGCTTGTCAGATGATCCCGCGGCGAAGTCGGCGAAGAAACTCGTCGGCATCACTCCGTACCCTATCCACTATTTTCGAATCATTACGGTGCTCCAACATCACTTCGTTAAGAACTATTTCCGTAGCATCCTTAGGGTTTGTAGCCTCGCTTGACCATTTCTTGCATACGGCCCATGAAGTTCTCCCCCTCAGAGCTATTCCCCGGATCATCCTCGGTCGAATGCGTCGCAGTGGTCACTTCTCGGTCTCGGCCCAGTGCTTGAATCTGCACACGCTGATCCGCACTCAGGGTCGTGAATTGAAAACCGTACTGTGTTCCCAGACAGCGAGCCACTCTCGCATCCAGAGAAATCTTTCCCGACTTCGGCTGGAGATTTCTGACAAAGTGTACGAAGCGCGGTGGGCAGCGAGTGCTATGTTTCGCGTTCAAGACGACGCCGAATTTGCTGTTCTGAATGCGATGCGCAACAACAACGTCAAGCGCTTCAGTGTGATCAAGAAGGGGGAACAAGAAATCTCGCTTGAGACGGAACAAGAGTTGTCCGAAAGCGCTGATCTGAACGCCGCCGTAAGCAGCCACGACTTCCAGACGGTTACTGTCAAACGTCACCAAGGTAAGAATCGGATTTCCCGCACCGTGCCCAAGAGGATCAGTCGAGAGAAAACTCAGGGGGCTGTTGTAGTCCGATTGAACGACTAGAAGATGCTCTCGCGACAGTGCAAACCTGAGCGATTGCATCGAAGAGCAAATTAATTCCCCGAAGCGACAGTGCGAACCTGAGCAACGGGACAGCGAGCGCAGTGAATTGCTGCGCGATGCGACTGTCCGTGCTCAGCCTGCACAGCTGCGGTGGCCCTCGCAGGGCATCCCACAGGGAGGTTGGACCGGGCTGTCAGCGAGGAGATCAGTGTGAACAAGAAATCTACAAGTGATGCGAAGGTTTCTGCCAATCGCCGAAACGCTAAGAAGTCTGTTGGTCCGAACGACACTTCTTCAACCCGCTTCAACGCGGTTAAGCATGGGCTACTGTCCGCAGGCGTCACCGAGATCGATGATGCTGGCGATTTTCGAGAGACGCTTCGTCGCTTAGGTGTGGCGTACCTTGAGGAGCTGGATGATTTTCTGGTTGAACGGATAGCGCTTTACATGGTGCGGCTACGACGCACTGCGCGGCTTGAGGCAGAATTTATCAGAAGCGTTCTGCATCCACCAGTGTACGGGGCTAGCCCATTGGACCTCCCAACTTTCGAGGCGCCCATGATAGACCCAGGCTTACCTCCCTCGATGGGCGGAAAGGCCGTCGAGGAGCTTAATCGCAGCTATCTGCGGTACGAGTCAGCGAACGAGAACAAACTTTACCGTGCTCTAAATCAACTCGAGCGAATCCGCCGGATTCGACAAGGCGAGCATTTGCCAGCCCCAGTTGCAGTGGATGTTGCGGTTCACTCCGAGAGTCCTGGCGGGGATTCGGCGGGAGCAGTTCCGGATCTTGTCTTGGAGGGTTCGCAGCTCGAGTCAACTCACAAAGGCAACAAAGTCCGCACTGAAGGTGCCGGCGCAAACGACACGAGTGAAGAACATCCTCCCAAGGCAAGCGAGTCGTCCAAGACGACTGAAGAACCGGATTGAGGAAAACTGGGTTCCCCCCGAGCCTTGCTACTTAGGGCGCGGGGGGAACGAGGGTTCGGAGTAAGTAGCAGATTACGAAACAAAGCCAAGAAGTGCTCTGTTATCAACGAAACCATAAAGAAACCTGATGAGAAAAAGCACGAATAGAAAGAGGTGGACAGTATCCTGTGGAGACGCGAGCACAGCAAAAGCTGGTGCGCGAGCTACTGCAGCAGAGCGAGAGCTACTAAACCGCATGCAAACGGACTGACGGGAATTGCTCTTCGCGGTGCATGGGGTTCATCCACCGGTTTTGATTTGGACAACAGCGAAATTGGGCCGCCGCTGGGTGTCGTCACGGTCACAAAACAAGTGGTTGACCCGCGCATATTGGACTTTGGTGCTCAGGACGGACGTTAGAGCCCTGTTCTTCCAGCGCGCTTGCCAAATATACGTTACCGTCGCATAGTTAGCAGATGTGGATACCCCGTGATATCGAGCCACGCCTGCAACGCTCCCGTGGATCTTGCCACTTGATATTCGCTTTTTGTTCGTCTATCATTACCGGGTGATTCACTCTGCGGAAACTTGTATGGCGATGGTTCGCCATTCCGGACGTACTGGTTGGCTTTCCCCCCGGTTGAATGGTAAGCAACGCGGTCTCCCGAGTCGTGTTGGCCGCCTGAGTGAACCCGAACAAAAGGCTAGCAGTTTGTGCAACCTGGTTGCACGTCGAGGAAGGGCAATACGGGAATATGCAGAAGTCTACCGGACCGAGGCCGCCAACGGGAAAGAGAACCGGCTGCGGGCAATGGACAAGCGTGACGTTCGTTTCGGCGCTTTTAAGGATTAAGGATTGGAGGACGCGAAATCCTTACGCCAAAGGGCCGCTCCCTATTTCGCAGTCCCGCCAAACCGTCTGAACGGTTCTGGACCTTCGAACTCCTTAGCGTTGACGCGTACACAAAAACGTGAGATTTTTACACATAGAGATGCTTTGAAAACAGGATGCGAACCAATATTGAAATCGACGATCAGTTGATGCGCCAAGCCATGCGGAGTAGTCGGGCGCGGACCAAGCGAGCGGCGGTAGAAGCTGGGCTGCGGCTACTCGTTCAGACTCGGGCACAAGCCACAATTCGCCGTTTGCGGGGCAAGATCCGGTGGGATGGTGATCTGAAGGTTTCGCGCCTGGGGCGCGTCGCAGAGTAGGGCTACGCATGGTGATCGTAGATACCACGGTGTGGGTTGACTATCTGCGCGGTGTGCAGAACAGCGAGACTGAGTGGTTGAATCTTGAACTCGAGCGTCAACGCTTTGGGTTGACAGATCTGATTCTCTGCGAGGTCCTGCAAGGCATTCGCGACGACGCTTCTTTCACTCGCGTCGAGCGTGAACTCCGCAAGTTCGAGGTATTCGAGACGGGTGGCGCGGAACTGGCTGTGGCGGCAGCGCGAAATTTCCGGAAGCTCCGCCAGCGGGGCTATACAGTGCGCAAGACGATCGATTGCTTGATCGCCACGTTCTGCCTGCGAAATGGACATGCGCTGCTGCACCGGGATCGCGACTTCGATGCGTTCGAACAAGGCCTCGGATTGGCGGCAATCCACCCTTAGCTCAGAGGCGTTTTCCACGCAGACGACTCCCTGGGTGAAGTCTTTGGCGATGAGGCCTCCAGCGAGATATCTGGGGCGAACGAAGAGTCCAGAAGGTCCACTAAGTAGGTGTTGGGAATGGAACGTGTGAGAGTTCTTGCTACGCGGCCCAGTTTTGGACCTTCAAGCCACGCACCCGCCGAAATTCGCCCTGAAAGAATCCAAGGCGGAGTATGCCAAGTCCAATGACCAGTTCAGACACAGTATAATCTCGCTTCATGGATGGAGGTATTCCGAGAGCGAGTCGAGGCGCTGCGACGAGAAATTTCTGAAATTCGGGAGTTAAATCTCGCCTATTTGCAAACGCCCAGACCAGATTTCATAGCAACGAACGATCATCTGAGACGTGAGCAGCGATTGAAGGAAATCACGGACGAACTGAAGTCCATGACCGCTTGGAAGAAACCCTGACCTACCCCAAACTTGTCACAATTCATTTCGACCGCAGCGAGACAGAAAATTCAGCACGCATTCTGCCGTTTGTCTTCAGCGTCATGAGGGGCGTCTGTTCCGGCATTCACGCAACGAACCTTGTTGGGTGCGACCCAAGAGGAATTTCCCGCGACACATCGGCATTGAGCCTCCAGAGTGGACTTGATGTAGTCCTCGCCAGCGTGCATCATGTGTTTCCACATGTCATAGGCGCGGCCGTCCTGGTTCAAGAAGGAGATGGCTTCTTCAAGGCTCAGCGATCTGCCAAGCGCCTGCACAAATTGGGTCAGGTGAGCAGTTGTGATTTCGGCAACCACTCTTTCGCGATTCTTTTTCTGGGTCATCATCGGAACCTCCCGAAAAGCGTGTGGAACTTTCTTGTGCCGTCCACATTGCTCAAGATGCCCGCTCGACTTTCAGCCCGGCGACTGATGCCCGGCCCGGTAGAACCGAAGCATGTCTCTGACTGCTGGTGTGGATAGCACAGACGAGATCCTCTCGACCGCCCTCATGGAGTTCGAGATAATCGGCTATCTGTTCGCAGTCCGACTGCTCACAAAGGATCAGTTGATCCGGTGGGTGCTCAAGCCGAAAGTGTTCCATGAGTTCCCCCTGTGGTATGGGTTCGTGGAGATTGCACAGGAGAAGTGTGGGCATTTGAGTGGCTCCAGGAATCAGGCTCAAAACTCGAAAGCTGGCTGTGGTTGGCCCTCGCTTCGACCACCGTTTTGTTCTTGTTGATGGTGATCTTCCTGGACTGCCCGAGATCGCTGATCTTCACGCTTTCCAGCTTGATGCCGAGATCCTCCGCTATGGCCTTGCCACCCGTGAGGACGGCAATGTCCTGCAACATACTCTTGCTTTGAGCACCCAAGCCGAGTGTCCTGACGGCAGCAACTTGCAGCGGACCACGCAACTTGTTCACGACGAGGGTAGCCAGCGCCTCGCCCTCAACGTCCTCCGCGATTATGAGAAGCGGCTTGCCACAGTTTGTGATCTGTGCAAGTAGCGGGGTCAGGTGTTTCCTGAAACTGATTTTCTTTTCGTGAATTAGCACGTAGGCGTTCTCGAAGGCAACTTCCATGCGTTCTGGGTCGGTGACGAAGTAGGGCGAGAGATAACCGCAGTCGAACTTAATGTTGCCAGCCTCCAGTTTGTCGCTTGTGCTGCCGGGGGTGATGCTCTCGTCAGAAACGAAGCCAGCGTTTTCCACGTCAGCCAAAATGCGGTCTTCTACTGTAGCAAGTCTCGCAGTCATGCCTGCAAACCTCCGTCAGCCGTGCTTCACGGCATGCTCTTCCGAGCACGAGGTGGACCATTCATTTCTTGGTAGCGACGTGCTAGGTTCTTCGTGCCCGCAATCGTGGACAACCGTTTCGTTTTCGCTACGAGTTCGCTGGACTGCTGAACGGTCTCCGCTTCCTTCGTATTTACCCGCTTTGTTATCTGTCGTCTTTCGCTCGTGTTCGGCATTGGCTTACGAGTATGTCTGATTGGAGCTTTGCATTATGGTCAGTTTTGTACACTCTGGAGCAAACCACTGCCACCTTCATGATCGTAAAGTTAACAGCGATATTCTGGCTTATGCGACGTGGATGTTTGCCGAGAGCCATCGCGCGGGTACGGATTGAAAGATCAGTTCGCCTTGGGTGACGGTAAACTCCATTCCGCAACGAGAGCACGTGAATCCCCAGTCTTCGGGATGACCGGGTCGAACGCTGTCTGCTGGTCTGTAGTCGATGACCAGTGAACTGCAATCCGGTACGGGACAGCTAGAAGCGGCCGCAACTATTTCATCGTAGTGTTCCCAATCATGCGGCATGGCGACGCTCTTCCAGGGGATTTACGGATGTGCTTTCCCGTTGCTGCCGTTACTCTTGATGATGTCCTGCCCGTAGCCATTGCTGTTACCGTACAGCGCCTCCGTAACATAAGCGTGTGTCCTGATCCGACCTATCTGTTCGTAGATGTATCGACGGAGGTCAGCTACGTCGAGGACACGACTGCCGTTGTTGAGGCGGGCATAAGCCAGGTCTTCCCGGAGACCTTCGAGCAAGGATATGGCAATTTGCCTTTCGTTCATGTTCATAACAAACTCCACTGCGAACAACATTCCGACGAAACGAAGTGGAACGCGACGGGTTGGTACAGGTCGTGAGCATGGCCGGGTTCCTCACGCCTAAGCCGCCACCAGCTGTTCCAGCGCAGGCTTGTTGCGGATGATCAGAGTGCACCCCTTCAGTTCAAGTATGTCTTTCTTCCTAAACTCTGACAGCGTGCGGGTGATTGTTTCCCGGCTGATGCCCGTGAGCTGGCCGATTTCTTCATGGGTCAGCGCGAGCCTGACACGGAGTATGCCCTTTTTGACAACCCCGTCCGTTGCCGATGCGAGTAAGAATCTCGCAACTTTACCGGAGGCGGAGTGGGACAAACCGATGGAGCGGACCACATTGTATGCGTCCTGACATTCTCGACCGATATGCTGTGCTGCGTGCAGACAGGCATCGCCGTGTTCGTTGAGGAAGCGAAGAAAATCTTCTCGGTTAACGAAGTTTAGCTGGCTTGGCTGCATCGTCTCCACCGTCAACGCGTGCGGTTTGCCTGTAACAACTGCATCTAAGCCAAGGACTTCTCCCGGCTTCGCGAGGCGCAAGATGAAGGTTTTTCCATCCCGAGAGCTAGTAGAGAGTTTGGCTTGCCCTTGGCAAAGCATGAAGATTCCACGTGGGGTTTGTCCTTCAAGAAAAATGGTCGCACCTTCCGGGAAAAGCGTGGCATGTTTTATTTGGTTAAATGCTGCGAGAGATTCCTGAGGGAGGGCGCAGAAGAAGTTGTCGGAACGCAGGTGACAAGTCAGGCAGTTATCAACGCAGCCAAGGCCGTAAGGTGAGTTCATGAACGTGCCTTATCTGCCCGAGAAACACGGGCCTCTCACGAAGTTGCTCAGCATCGCCCCTGGGAATACGACTTCTAGAGACCCCACACCACTGTAGAGGAATCCTAGGACTGGCCACGATGGCTCGACTGTTCAAAATTGCTCACTCTGCGCAAATTAAAGTGCGGTTGACAATCCTGAGCGACACTAGGCGGCGCTTACCAGTACGGGCACTAATTCCGGGCTGCGCCGGGAATTCTGGATGGATTTGACAGCGTCTTCGGCGGTCAACCTTCCCATAACCAATGCCAGATTACGGTTGAGAGTCAATAGGGTAGTGGTGCAGTTTAGATTTCCAGGTCCTAGCGTCTGACAGCCGGGATGTGGGAGACTGTGTGCATGTCAGAGAAGCGAACAAAAGCCGACAAAGCACTGCGAGAGGCTGATCAACTCGAAAAGAAGGAGTCTCATCGTCCACCACAGAATCAAGGGAAAAAACCACGCGAGAACTTCAGCCAAGCCGATGTGCGGATCGTCGAAGAGGCTGCTGAGAAGCATTAAGCCCACCAATCAGCTCCACAAGCCAGACCGTCCCGCACACGGTTTGACCTTCTCCGAGTTCCCGACGCACGGTTACTGATTGTTGGTGAAGGCGGGAACCCACTGGGGAGACCACTCAGCTCTTGCCTTTTTGGACGAGTTCCACCGGCATGTGGCTCAGCTTGGCATAGATCCGGCCTCGTCGCAGCAGGGGCCACCAATCGTAAAGATAAATCTGCATCGGTCGCCACATGGCGACCCATCCGGCAATCGTAAGGCTCTCTCTCACGATGGCAGCCCAAGTGCCCGCCTCACGCCCTAACAACACCCTGCTGAGAATTAGACACACAGCCAAGAACAGCAGCCCGATGAAAAGACTGGTGCGGCCTTGCCTCATGAGCCGCTTGAACTCCAAGTCAGTAATTTCTGCACCGTGAGCAAAATGGTTGTGGACAGCCGTCCTGATCAGTTCTTTGGGGTCTTCAGTCGGCCACTGGTCCAAGTAGATACGCAATTTGAGCGGAGCGTTAGGCGAGAATTCTTGGGCCCAGCTGACGATGAATTCTTCCGCGTCGTCGTCGAGATCCTTTTCAATGAAGGGAGAAGGGTCCATCGAATTGAAGAGCTGGTTTATGTCGCGCAGTCTCACACTTATGGTGTGCGGATGCCCCTCTTTCGTAGCGGTAGTGTACGGCAATGAAAAACGCATACGAAAATCTCTGCTACTTCGCTTCTACCAAATGTCGGCTCTGTGCACCAAGGGGTGATTCCCAGTTAGGATTGAGGCGCGCACCCCATTACACTCACAACCGGTCAATCAGCGGAATGGGGAGTGCAATGGGGGATGTTACGCCAACAATCCATATGGAGATGTGCGTTTCGGTTCGAGTGAACAGCCGATTCGCGACAGCAAGATCAGCGATGCTTACGATGGAATCCGCACAATCTGTACAGAGCAGCGGGCATGGCGGGCTACAGCTTCTGAAACGCTGCCGAGGAAGAAACGTCCCAGCCCCTTGCGTCCATGCGAGCCCAGAACAATCAAGTCCGCGTGCCATGCCGCAGCATCCTCCAAAATGACGCTCCTCGCGTCACCAGTCTCGACTGACGTGGTCACACTGAAGCCGGCGGAGGAGAGCGTTTTGGCCACCCGTTCTACGACTTCGCGTGCTTGCGGAAGTCGGTCCTCCAGCTCCGGATAGTATCCTCGAGACATCTGTGGAGGCTCTGAGATCACAATCGGCTCAACGACGTGCAATACTCGGACCTCAGTATCCTGAGACCGGAACTGCCCGGCGAGGCTCTTCGCTGCAGCTTCTGAGAACTTGGAATCATCAGTGGCTAGTAAGATCTTCATGACTTCCTACTCTGTGGTACCACAGCGGAGTCGGCGTTGCAGGGGGCAACGATTCGGAAAGCAGGATGCGGATGGAACTCTGCGATTGTTCGTGGACCCATCCACACTTGCACCTGATCTGCCTGATATTCTGCGTCGTCTCCGCATGTCCTGCAATGGACTTGGAATCGCTCAGGAATCATCCGAATATCCCGCGCCTTGTCATCGAAGGAAATGAGCGCCTGGGGAAGCATTGTTCCGCAGCGGCCACAGGCCACAGCCCAATAGAAAACTTTGTCTGTCGTATCCATAGCGGAACGAATTAACTGGTGTCACTGTGACGATCCAGGTGAGAACAGTTGCATGCGGAGCGCTGCCAGCCAGCTTCATGCAGCAGTAATCACCCGGTCAATGTCAGTCGTATGCTGGCGTTCCCTATGCCGCAAGCTCATTTGCAGCGCCTGCAGAGCGTACATCGCATCCGTTAATTCTTCCTTCCCATCCAAATGAGATTCGGTCGATAAGAACAGGTATCGCACTCTGCAGACAATCGCCTTTCTCGCTTCAGCAATCTGGTCTGGGATGTCGTTTTGATTGGTTTCCAGAATGGCGGCTCGGTACAAGTGTCGCCACGATCTGGTGTCCGGCTTCTTCATCCTCCGGCTCCGGTCGAAAATGATCCAAAGCATTGAGGAAAGCACCGTCTAAACAGGCTTCCCATGGTTTACGGTTATTGAAACGAGATACGCTAGATATTATGTCTTCGGTCACATTGGTCAAGGTTATCCGTTACCGATGCCTGTGACAGCCTCCCCATGCGGCAGAAAGACGCCAATCAGTCCGACCAAGTTGAAGCGTTGTTCCCGGTTGCATTACCGGGCAACTGGAGCCCGGATAGTTGATGAAATCAGACATTTCACTAACTAGCGGAAGCAATGTCGCGTAAGCACCCTATCAGTCCGCACATTCCCAGCTTCCAGTTCCAGTCCGGCACCGGCTGGAATTCGGGACTTAATCGACGACAGATCTGACGGGCCAGATTACAGATGAACCAGCCTATAAAAAAAGGCCAGGGTCAAGATCGTGATGGCGACGACCGCGAACCCAGCAAGAGCATCGCCAATTATTGTGCTGCTGGCTTTTCCCATACGTGCCTCCTTCGGTATCGGTGGGAGACAATTAGCAGCGTAATCTGACGAAGAATTTGCAGTGGTGACGAGGCTCACTAGGAGATGTGATAGCCATCGGTGCTCCTTCTTGGCTGAGAAAATCGCGCCTGGTCACTCTCATCACCACGCCTTCGCGTACTTGGCCTCGTTTTTCCTTGAGGATGGAGATTCTTGCGCCGGGGTCATGCCTGTCCTGGCTCCAAGTTGAGCGAGACAGTCAGCACATCTTAAGACGCGTCTTACGCCGACCGTGCCCGTTGTTAAAAATCACAGACATCAGCATGCTTGCGTCTGAAAATGGAGGTGGAGCAGAAGACCCTTTCTACTCGGAGGCGCGTATGAAGAAGACTGTTATTTTAGCAGTTGCTCTGGCGGCGCTTTCTTGGATCATCGCTACGGGACAGGCTTTTGCGCAGGAGCGAACCACGGTAAAGGTGACAGGTTCGGAGGTCGTTACCGGGGTTGTAGTTGTTGATATTCTGAAAGACGGGAAACCCCTCAAATTGCAGTGCAATCACGGTGCAGCCAACTGCAAGCCTTTGAAGAGTGGTGGCTATGTGATGGTCGAACTCCCCAAGAACTACGGGATGTACGATTGTAAAAACGTCGAGATTTATCGAGAGGACAAGGGCAAACCGGAGGGAGCCGAACTCTTGGGCAATTACTGCCTGGTCGAAAAGTGAGCGCGTTCAGCCGGTGCTTGCTTGGCCGCTTGACATCACGGCCCCGATCTGGCGCATTTTCCATGGCACGATGCGGTTTCCTTGTAGACAGAGTAGCACTCAGACGCTGCTGTTCTGCCGAAATCACTTGCCTGGAGCCGCCAGTTTCGCGGGCTTGGCAGGCTGCGACCCTTTCAGCTTGGCAAAAGATTTCCTCCACGCGCTTTCGGAAGTCACCACGTTCAATTTTGAGAGAATCAGACCATAATTTTCGCCCAGTGGATCGCGCAGCATGTCTCCAACCCGCGTCGTGATGCGGTCCGCAAGCCCGAACTCAGCTGACCCTAGAAACTGACGAGTTCTCCATACAGGTCTATCTCATCGACCCATATCACTTTCGTGCGACCGCTGGGCCAGCTTTCAAAAAGAAATAGGTTCAGGCCCATGCGGTGAGCAGAAGCTCCAGAGTCGCGGAATAATGACCGAAATCAAGGCGATTTTACACATTGAGAATTGCTGGTGTTTGCAAAACGCCCACAATACCAGTACGAGCTCGCTGGCGATTGAGCAAACACGCACCAACAACCACCGTTTCTGAGATCCAAAACGGGAAGACTCGCCAATCACAGACTTTTCCACTGAAGAGCGCAGAGACTGATCATGAGAGGGGGCCCAAAATGCCACTCGATGCCCTTGAGGTAAGGATTTCCTTACAAAAACTGCTGATCGTGCTAGTAGTGATTCTCGTACCCCTCAATTTCATTGGGCTGTATCTCAGTTCGGAGAGCAGCACATCTCTGAAGCGAACAATCGGAGCGCATTTTAAGACCATCGCGCAAGCTGAAGGGGCCGCCGTTCTGCATTTCGTTAACAATCGTGTGATCGACGTTGGCGCCATTGCGATGGAATCAACCGTCGTGGATGCGGTCGTCAAGGCTAACCGCGCTTACACGAACATGAGCGATGAAAAGATCGGTGCAAGGATCGGAAAAGTCGAGAACGAATGGGCGACGCCCAAAGCTGATTCCCTGGCAAAGGCCATGTTGTCGTCGGACACCTCTACTGCGCTGCGCCGCCATCGGGAACTGGACCCATGGCTTCTCAAGATCATAGTGGCGGATATCAACGGCGTACCGGTAGCAGCGACGGTTAAGCCTCTGCATTACGCTCCAGTCGACAGAAAATTTCTGGACGGTGTGTCTGCTGGGGGTAGAGGTGGAGTTTATGTTACCGAACTCCTTTACGACGAGCAGAGCAAATCGGACTATGTCGGCGTTGGTTTCCCGGTGCTCGACCGAGGTTCCCACCGATTCATAGGTATGGTGAATGCGTTGGTTGACGTGTCAAGTCTCTTTTCGGGTCTGAACCGGGAAGAGTCCGGCCGCACCGCTCGTACCACTCTGATAAAGGAGGATGGCACGGTGGTCAGCGCACCTAGCGTGACTCCGTCCATGCGCCTCAAGTCGGACGAATATGCGGCGGTCCGGGATGCGTTGGGGACGTTACAGGGCCGGGAGGCTGGATTTGTGACAGCCAACTTGCGAGGTGAAAACCGCATCGTTGGATTTGCAGACACGGGTCTCAAACAGACCTACCCCAACCTGGGATGGTTTGTCATGGTTAGCCAGAGCGAAGATGAAGCTCTGGCATCCATACGCACGGTGGGTCACTTCGCGTTCCTAATGGTGTTGGTTGGTTTGTTGATGGTGACTCTGTTGGCCGTTCATTTTTTTCTGCACCGCAGACAGCAGATGGCTGACATTGAGGCGGTCTCCGATAACGGTGCGGGAAAAGAGCGTGCCGCCTGACCCGGGCGTTGCAGTTTGTTGTGTTCGGGCGAGCGTTGAATTGTTGTGCGACAAAGAAGAGTGGGAGAAGGGCATCATGGCTCTGAAATCAGCCTGCCCACTGGATTCATATTCCTAGTAGGTTTCTATCGCCAAAGATGCTAGGACTTCCACACTGAGTCTCGCCCTAGGATCGCTCGATTCAGCGCGATCTCTTCGCAAATCCGAGGCTACTAGGTGAGCCCGTCTGAAGGAGGCGGCCACGCACCCAGCGTCTGTCGTAGGAGAACAACCTGCCCGGTATGATGGCTGTTCTGCGAGTAGGCTAAGGCCATGTCTAACCTACGTAGCGCGATGGTCTGAAGCATTTCCAGGGCGCCCTTGTTGCCCCGCTTCGCAAACAGATTTGCTGCTTGCGAGAGGCGATCCAGTTGCACTATTCCCCTGTGGAAACTCTGCACAGTTCGTTTCCATTCATCCGAACTGGTCGGTCCCAGGCTGCCAGGCCAACTGCCGGAGGCATGCCTAGGAATCGGAATCTTTCGCCCATCAAGCCATCACTGCCCAATCCTGCCAATAGATCATGTGGTTCAGTAGCTGAAAGAGAGAGTGCAGAACGCCCTCGTGTCGCGTGCCAGCAATCTTCCAATCGAGTCCGGCGCAGGCATTCTCCATTTTTACGTGGGCGCCCCGTCCCGATGGAGCGTGCCCAATCGCCTTTGTGAGGATCTTGATATCGGTGTTCACAATTCGTCTCCCGTTTGATCCGTTGGCAGCTCCTTTCTTGTCTTCATCCTCGCCTGTGCTATCAGCCTAGTTTGGCGATAATCGCTTCTTTTGTTTCGTGTACTCGCTCGACACGCTATGTGGGTTTCTCACTTCAGTCTTCCGACAACTCCCTCGGCGGCATTCAGTATCTCTCCCGCTTTGGCAATGCGCGCGAGTTGGTTGATGTCGTCATGCAGAGGCCTATCCTCCCCCAGCATACTCACGTGCTTACGAATGGCTTGGTAGGCGGCCTGAGTAGCGGGCGAAGCTTTGACCGGTGCCCGCAGATCGAAGGCCTGCGCAGCCGCCATCAACTCGATCGCAACCACGTACCACGAATTCTCGATGATCTGCCGCGTCTTTATGGCAGTGGTCATACCCATGGACACAAAGTCTTCCTGATCAGCTGCCGCGGGGATGGTTCCGGTCGCAGCAGGATGGCTGAGCACCCGATTTTCACAAATTAACGCTCCCGCGGTGTACTGCGACAGCATCAGCCCGGAAAACATTCCGGCGCCTTTGGTCAAGAATGCCGGCAGGCCTACCGACAGGTGTGGGTTCATCAGCCGGTTGAGCCGGCGCTCGCTTAGCGCGGCGACCGTGGTGAGCGACATGCCAAGCAACTCCAGAGCGAAGGCCATCGGCGTGCCCTGGAAGTTCGCGCCTGTCAGCACCAGGTCATCGTCCGGGAAGAAAATGGGGTTATCGGCGACGTGGTTCAGTTCCGTTTCCAGCATGTGCCGGATCCATTTGCAGGCATCTCGGGCCGCGCCAATGACCTGCGGGCTGGAGCGCAGGGAGTAAGCATCCTGCACTTTCTTCCCAGGCCGGTTGAGCAGTTCCGAGCCCTCGGTCAGCCGGCGCACGTTTTCGGCGCACTCTTGCGCACCGGGATAACCCCTGATCAAGTGAATCCGGTGGTCGTAGGCTTTCATATTGGCGTTAAGCGCCTCGAGCGTCATCGCCAATGCCACTTCCTGGGTCCTGATCCATCGTTCTGCATCGCATAGTTCAAGGCAACCCATTCCGGTGATGAGATCAGACCCATTGATGGTAGCCAGCCCGTCTCGCTCGCGGAAAGTCACGGTGGGAATACCAGCCTCCGCCATGCCTTCCGTTGCAGGTAACCTTCTCCCCCTGTAGAAGACCTCGCCCTCACCCATGAGAGTAATGGCCATCTGGGCCATGGGGGACAAATCGCCGCAGGCCCCCACCGAACCTTTCTGGCACACCACCGGGGTGACACCGCGGTTGAGCATATCGATTTGCTTCTGCACGATTTCGAGCCTTATCCCCGAATGGCCCCAGCAATGGGTATTGAGGCGAGAAAGCATTCCCGCCCGAACGTCTTCTTCGCTGCAAGCTTCTCCGCAACCTGCGGCGTGGGAGTAAAGCAGGTATCTCTGAAACTTCGCTACCTGCTCCGGTGTGAGCACGACTTCGGAGAGTTCGCCAATACCGGTGTTGACGCCGTACATGATTTCCCGAGCCCTGATCTTGCGCTCCAGCATTTCGCGGCACCTGTTGATGCGCGCGACCGCATCCGGGTGGAGTTCGATTGGCTCGCGCTTTCGAGCAATGGCAAGGACATCTTCAATTCTCAGAGAATGGCCATCAAGCATCAATTCCGCATCTAGAGCGTGGTGCGGCGTTACCTCTTCTAGGACTTCCATATTCGAGCCTCCCTGCACATCGCACACCCATGAAAACGATCCGTCCTCATCGGAGTTGTGGTGAGGGCGGTCTGTCAGCCTTCAAAACTCGCTGGCTGATTTCCTCCAGTCCTTCTTAAGCTGCTCAACAATCTCCTCCGCCAATCGGCTCTTCTCTAGGGCTGTAGACTTCTCAGTCTTCCAGATAGATCTATGCGTGCGACGGTCTACGAGCGTCACTTCCGCAGCGGTCCACCGCACAACCACCTTGGCGGGCACAATTCTGCTCTCGGATTGACAAGTCAGAATGCCATCAGCTTCTTCTGGCTGTGAGGTGATTTGTACTGCGTCCCATCTTTCAAGACGAGACTTGAGCAGCCCCACAAGATCATCCGCTGACGGCGCAATATAGACGACCTTGACCTGGTGGAGCGGAAGGGGTCCGGCGGATATCGTGGCTTGTGCCGCAAGGAATCCCGCGGTCAGCACAACGATCAGGAGCGTCAGAAAAGCGAGGCTCACTTCCGAAACAGCATGGTGCACGTCGCGAGCGTTCATGGCCTTCGTCCTCCTTTCTTTCGATTTCAGATCGATTCGGCTCGATCGCGAAAGGCTAGATCTTCGTCGTCAGACAGACGATGGATCGTCATTCGTGTCGCGCTCGGCGTCACCGAACAGTCGTTCTTACACTATGCTGTTCCCGGCGCTCTAGCGTTTCAGTGACAAGGGTCACGCCACGGTGTACGTTGAGACGAGCGAGGAGGTACTTGTTTGCGTGCACCGGTGCCGTTCACGACTCTCGCTCGGAGTGCGCGTGCCCTGACCTATTTCAGTGGGTGAAAGATGAAGCGTGAACACTTCGTCAAGGTAGTCGAGGAGGTGCTCGATTCCCTCCCACGAGAATTTCGCAGCCGCATACGTAACGTTGCTGTTCTGGTAGAGGACGCGCCTTCGAACCAGCCGCCACTGTGGTCTGGGCAGCAAAGGCGGCTGCTACTGGGTATCTTCCACGGCGTGCCCAGGACCAAGAAGAGCATATTTGACCTACCGACCGGACCGGATCACATCGTGCTGTATCAGAAGAATATTGAAGCGGTCTGCTCCAGCGATGCCGAAGTCCGCGAACAAATCCGCCTGACAGTCATCCATGAACTGGGCCACTATTTCGGGATGGATGAGGATCAACTGAAGGATGTTTAGCTAAGAATGGCTGGACTAGGCTCAGTGGTAACCATCGGAAACGATCGATGAATAACGGCAGAGTCTAAATGTTTGGCGTGGGCTCTCCGTTTGTTGCTTCTAGGTGCGATACCAGTCCGCTCGGGTTAGTGGCAAACCGCTCTCTCCGCTGAGCGGTTTCGCCAGCAGGGTCTGATAGACGTTGAAACGACCACTTCGGAACCCATGCGCGGCGCCTGCCATGTAGATCCGCCAGATGCGGTAGGTTTTGTCGTCCGTGAGGTGACGTGCCTCCTCTGCGTGGGCCTCAAGCCGTCTTACCCAGTGATGAAGTGTCAAGGCATAGTGCTCGCGCAGACTCTCGACGTCCCTAACCTCAAAGCCGCTGAGTTCTGCTGCTCGAAGGCTCGTAGTGATTGGAACCGGCTCACCACCAGGAAAGACGTAGCTATCGCTAAAGGATGGTCCCCGCCTGCGGTAGTTGGTGGAGTACGAAATCCCGTGATTCAGGAATACGCCACCCGGCAGCAACAAGTCCCGGGCCCGGCGGAAGTACTCCGGCAGCATCGCTTCGCCAACGTGCTCAAACATCCCCACACTGACAATCTTGTCGTACTGCCGGCTGGGTTCGAGGTCCCGGTAGTCGCAGACTTCAACGCGGCATCGGTCATTCAGGCCGGATTCGCGCAGGCGTTGCCGTGCCAGTTCCGCTTGCGGGACACTGAGTGTGATCCCCACCGCCTCCACGCCATGCTGGGTTGCCGCGTGCATTAGTAGACCGCCCCACCCGCAACCAATGTCCAGCAGGCGATCCCCCCTGCGAAGCCTCAGTTTCCTGCAGACGTATTCCAACTTGTGCAACTGCGCGGTATCCAAGTCTTCATCCGGCGCCCCAAAGTAGGCACAAGAGTAGATCATGCGCTGATCCAGCCATAGCGCGTAAAAATCGGCAGGAAGATCGTAGTGATAGCTGATTGCTTGCCGGTCGCGGTCCTTGGAATGAGCGGATCCCAGGGAATCGGAGAGATTCGCCCTCGTTCGCGAGGTGGCGTTGACCGGCAACTCTTCTAGCCACTCGGCAAGGTCAAAACTCTTCGCAAGACTCTGCTCCTGCCCGAGAAGATGGTCGGCAAAGTCGAACGCAGCATCGAGGTCACCTTCGATGTCGAAGTCATCGTAAACGTAGGCCTCTCCCAACGTGAGTTCGCTGGGATTTAGAAACATCGTGCGCAGGACTCCTGGGTTCTTGAGAACCAGAACGAATCGTGGCTGGTTTTCTGCCCCCCATGTCGTGCCATCCCAAAGTCGAACCTGAAAGTCACGCTTCTGGTAATTCTCCAGCAAAGTCTCCAGGAGGCTAGCGTTACAGGAGCGAAGATTCAGAGATTTTACCCATCGTCCCATAAGTTCCTCCATTCCGCCGTTGCCAGCCTTCGTGGCCTCTCCAACTCCGCGATTCTTTCACCTGCTCGTCAAGCAACCTCGGGTTGAGCTTCGACCGTGGGCTGGACCGCTCTTGGCAGTTCGAACTCGAGCAGCCCCGCTTGCAGTTTGATCGATGCTCGCTCCGGCACAATCGCTACCGGAAGCGCGATGACCCGAAAAATCTGGTCGGGATACCAGTCGATGTACTCGAGTTTCCCTCCCTCACTTTGGGTTGCACTAGTTTCTCTCTTGCCGTAGATAACGATGGTTGACGGCTGCACGCTCACTTTGAGTTCACTCTCGTGGAAACCGAGAACATTGGCGCGCACAGAGACCTGTTCTGCTGACTCCGAAATGAGACGGGCACTGGGCGAAGCAATTCCGACTCCGCGCGGAACCAGTCTTCCCAATCGTGACCGTGCTGGAGGCCACGAGCTTCGAACAATTCATATGCACGACGGGCGATACCAATCTGAACGTCTTGCATGACGCTTCGAAGGTTTTCAGGATCAGACAGGATCAATTGCGTCGCGGGTCGTGATTGGGGCTGCTGCGGAGATACCTTTCGGTGTTTCATGGCACCCTCCTTCGGTGGTGTTGGAACCTACCCTCCGCCGAGAGGCGATGCCGCGCTCTGCTCGGTTGGACGGCAGAGGTGGAGTGCCGACTTTCGGAATGACTCCCGATCCCTCTTTCTTTATTACTCCAACGTGCCCTCAAAAGTCAGTGATGGAAGGCAGTCCTCGATGTTCTTCCTTGGCTCCAAATCGGACGAAATCAGGAGCTCTCCAAGAAAAAACACCAGCGCTTGAATTTCGAGAAGCGGATAATGGAAGTAGCGGAATACGAGGTTCTCCACATTGCAAGCGCTATACAGGGCGATCGATACCTGCCGGCACACGGCACGAAAAGAGATGCCGGTTTGGGGCGACCTGTTCTGGCGCATGAGCGAGGGGCACACCTCAGAGGTGCAGTTGCGCGTCGCCAACTTGGACAAGTACATCGAATCACTGCAAGCGAAATAGGGGGACCCGTTTTGTGTGACCGCTGATCTGGAGGTCGTCATGAAAGTCAGTGAAATAATGACCAACAACCCCGTATGCTGCTGGCCGTCCAGCTCCGCTCTCTCGGCCGCCCTGCTCATGCAGGAAACGGATTGCGGAATTGTGCCCGTTGTCCAAGATCCCTTCACCCCCAGACTGGTGGGAGTCGTTACCGATCGCGACCTCTGCCTGCATGTGGTCGCCGCCGGCAGGGATCCCGCGTCCACGTGGGTCGATGGATGTATGACAGAAGACCCTGTTTGCTGTACCGAGGAGGATGACGTTTCTCAGGCTCTCGAACTGATGAAGAAGCATCAGATCCGTCGTTTACCAGTGGTGAATGAAAAACACGAAATTGTTGGTATGTTATCCGTTAGCGATTTAGTGCATAAGGCGGGCCTCGAGGCCAGTGTGATCTCGGCAACCCTGCAAAGCATCTGCGAGCCTGTGCACGGAGCCAAACAGAGGATTGAACGGATCATTACGGCCGCCTGATTGCTGCTTTGTCGCAGAGAAGGGCGAGGGGTAGTATTTCTTCTCTTGAACATCAGATCGGATTTGCGGTAGAGCCTGACTACCCCTTGATTACGGCGACCGGCTCCAGCCGCGCAACTTTCCTGCCGATCCCCAGCCTGTGGACTACTTCAACCACACGCGACACATTCTTGTCGGCCGTCGGAGCCTGAATGATTGATCCCATCACTGGGGAGTAGGGTCTTTTCAGGTTATGCAATTGCTAGGTCCAGGCATCCTGCAAACTGCCGAGTTGACCTACGGCTTCGCTGACAATCTCCCTCGGTATGCCAAAGCGCTGTACAATTACGTCAATCAGCCGGGCACGATTTGCCAACACATGCACCGTTGATTTTTTCCCTTCCGATTCGACCAGCGTCAAATTGTGAATGAGCACGGAGCGACCCGGATAGAATCGCGTCAGCAATACCGAATTCAGGAACGTTGCATCGGCAGAGAATGATGCAGCGACCACCTTGCTAAAATCCTCAATCGCCTTGGGCGCAGGCTTAGCCAGATAACCGTGGCGCAAGACTCCATCGCGATAGAGTTCAAGGCGCGAACACCCATTCGCGTCTTATGGCTTCAGGACGTAACGATCCCGACCCAAGGTGGTTTCATAATCCTTTACCAGGTCACGAGGAATGGGCTCCAGCAGCGGGGCGGCGTAGCCCGTGTCCAAAAGGTATTCTCGCCCTCCAGTCGTGACCATGTTCAGCGCGTGAACCTCCGGAGTCTGCATGTCTGCAGCACACAATTTCGCTTGGTATCCCAAGCTTCGAAGCAGTACGTGGAAATGGTAATTGTTGGAATAGCAGGTGCCGCCGAAATGGTACTTCTCGATCCCATCAAGATACTGTCGAATGTCGGGAAGGTCCACCAGTCCCAGACGCTTGCGGTAATAAAGCTTGGAAATATTCTCGAAGGGAATTTTGGTGAGATGTGTTGCCAGCAACTCGCGAAGAGCCTCCAGGCTGGGACGTTTTCGCGCGAGTCCCAAAATCGCCAAGTAGTGATCAGCGACCTCCTCAGGCAATGGCACCAGTGTTCGTTCAACTTGCATCGGCCACGAGGTTATCATTCTCTCCATTTTGCGGTTAGCAGGGAGAGCCAGGGCAACCCGTCGACTGTCGATGTCACTCGTTGGCTTCTCTAACCTGCACAAGCGCCGCCAAAAGCGCCCCGCCGGAGACTATTTGTTCTGCTCAGGCAACTGTGACAGTTGAGCCGTCGCCGACTACACGGCGAGTGTTGGGTTAGGACGCTTCGATCGGCTTTGGCTTGGCAACATCCAGCGACTCTTGCCACCGTCTCAAAATCGTAATCCCCTCCTGCGGCAGCTGGCTCAACCGAGCGACGACGGCGCGTTCTTTTCAATGCGAACAACTCCTGCAGAAATATTGAGGAGGTCTCCTCGGTTTCTTGACACGATGACGCTGCTGACATTTGAGGTTTTGGGTTATCCTCCACCGGTTACGACAACCGCTTGGTTCGTGTGCGTACCTTCTCGAACTCATACGTTCCCAAGCCGCGCGCGGCTGCCATTTGCAGGTATGGCAGAGAAGAGACTTCCAAATTCCAGTAGGCTTTGGCAACGTAGGCATCTAGCGCCACCGGATCGGTGCCCGCCACCAGCGTCTTTTTCAGCACGACATCCTCCAGGTTGCCTCCGGTCGGCCCATTTCGCATGAGCACGCGGTAACAATCGATCATGGTGAAGGTCGGGCGCACGAACTCTGCCAGGTCAACCAGGCTCTCGTGGATCTTCTGATGCAGCTGATGGCGAGGTCCACCCAGGATTCCGTACCAATTCTTCATGCCTAGAGTTGTGCCGGTCAGGCTGTGATGCTTGGCGATAGGAATATTGATGATTTTGTCGACATTCAGGAAAGGGTCGAAGACCGGCCAATTACGCAAGACTCGCCCTTGCAGGTCCACATCTTTGAATCTTGACGGATCGGGAAGGATGACCTCGGCGCCTCCGTTGCGCGCGACCTCTGCGATACCCGACCTCTGAAAACAACGGCGCGGCTCGTTGCAGCTAACATCGGTCACGATAACCTTCTTTGCTCCGGCATCCCAGCACTGCCGGACCACCTCGGCCACCACGGCAGGATTAGTGTTGGCGGCCTGTTCCGGGGTGCGGTCCCAGGCGATGTTCGGCTTCACCAGGACAATGTCCGCTCGAGAGATGAAACGACGTATGCCACCCAGTTCCTCGATCGCCTGCCGAGCCAGCTGTGCGGGGTCCTCTCCTTGAATGACCGCCATCTCGGGCAATTGCGGACTAGCTGCGACGGCGTGGTTCCGCTTTCCGTTCATTGCCAGCACAGACTCGGGCCGCTGGCTATGTCCACTGAGCCACAATCCCAAGCCTGCAGTCCCCGCGGCAATGCCGCCAAGACGGAGCAGGCGAAGCAGGGCTTCCCGACGATTGAGTATCAGGTTCTCGGTCTGCTGCATGTCACATCCCGCCTCTGGCTTTGTAAAGTAAATTCTAATGTTGTAAGGGGGCATTGCTGTGCCCTTGCTCACAGTATCGAGTTCGTCTCGACCCACATCGGGAATCAGGGCCGCCCTGGCCCTGGTTGGATTGACTGCAGTGATTGGCCAGATCGTCCTTATGCGGGAACTCATTGTCGTCTTCAACGGGAATGAGATCTCTTTGGGAGTTGTTCTGGCCACGTGGCTGTTGTGGACGGCGGTCGGAAGCAGCCTGGCCAGTCACTTTGCCCTTTGGCAGAGCAGGTCTCGTCGCACGGTGGCGGCCCTCGAATGCCTGCTCGGGATCAGCTTGCTGCCCTCGGTCTGGGCCGTGCGGGCTTCCAGGGCTTTCTTCCAGACAGTGCATGGGGAGCTGGTCGGGCCGGTGCCGATGTTGCTTACATGCCTCGTCTGCCTGAGCGTATTTTGTGTTCTTTCGGGCGCCTTGTTCGTTGTTGCGACGCGAGTGTACCAACAGGAACATGCTGTCACCAGCTCTCTTGCTTCCAGTTCGGGATATCTTCTTGAGGCTGCCGGCTCGGCGGTGGGCGGGACCTTGGCCAGCCTGGTATTGCTGCGTTCCCTTGAGTCTTTCCAGATCGCCGCCGTCGTTGCTGTGCTGAACCTATGCATGGCCGCAATCTTGCTCGTTGGACTCGGCCGCAAACAGGTCATGGCCGTGGTTCTGGTGGGGGTGTGTCTGACTTTCCCTCTTCTTATATATGTTGCGCCGCTATTGCTGCGATCCTCCCAGGCACATCTGTGGCAAAGATTCCGCCTGTTGGAATCCCGTGACTCGATTTATGGCAACCTGGCCATCATTGAGACTGGCAGTATCCGCAGCATCTATGACAACGGAATCATCCTGGCGAATGCGCCGGACGAGGCTGGCGCTGAAGAGGCGGTTCACTACGCGCTGTTGGAGCACCCTGCGCCGAGGAGGATTCTGCTCATCGGTGGCGGCGCCAACGGCAGTGTCGCTGAGGCCCTGAAGCACCCCACGGTCGAGCAGATAGATTATGTGGAGCTCGACCCCATGCTCATCAGCATGGCGAAGCAGTATTTCCCCGCACAGGTCGCCCCTCTGGTTGGGGATCGTCGAGTGCGAACCCATATTGCGGATGGCCGGCTGTACTTGAGGACGAGTCGCGACCGGTTTGACGTGATCACCGTTAGTTTGCCCGATCCGCAGACCGCGCAGTTGAACCGCTTCTACACCATCGAGTTTTTTCAGACTGCTCGCGAACATCTCACGGCGGGGGGACTGTTGGCCCTGCAGCTGCGTGCTTCAGAAGATTACATAAGCCCTGAGCTTGCCGAGTTTCTACGATGTATTGATCACACGTTGCGTGGTGTGTTCCCGTATGTGATTGCGATACCAGGTGAGAGCTTCCATTTCTTTGCTGCGATGCAGCCGAATGTTCTGACTGACGATCCGCAAGCGCTGATTGTCCGATTGCGGCAAAGGAACATACAGACTCAGTATGTTCGCGAATACTTCATTCCTTTCCGGATGATGCCGGATCGCATGGCGCAGGTTCGTCAATTACTGCAGCCCATGCCTGAAACGCCGGTGAATCGCGACTTCGAGCCGATCGCGTATTACTTCGACGTCATGTTATGGGGTGCTCAGTTCAAGGACAGCTATTACGGTGGGTTTGTGTGGGCAGGTCACTTCCAATTCATTCGTGTAGTGGTCTGCACTCTCATCGTCCTGTTATTGACGGCCGCTTGTCTAGCATACATACCAGGTCGCGAAAAACGTCTTCGAGCCACGACAGCGTGCTGTATGGCGGCGACTGGATTCACGCTGATGGCACTGCAGATATTCGTGCTCCTGGCGTTCCAGTCCATTTACGGATACGTGTACCACCAACTCGCGATCCTGATCGGCATGTTCATGGCGGGGATTGCTCTGGGAAGTTGGCTAGGTCTCGAATCTTTGCGTCACCGTATTCAGAACTCATTCATTACAGCCGCGGCGCTTACACAGTTCCTGCTCGCTCTCTCGGCACCAATGCTGCTGCTGACGGTGACCGTACTTGCACGCACTTCCAGTGCGCCGGCGGCACAGCTCGTGGCGCAACTCGCCTTCCCCGCGTTGGCGGCGCTTTGCGGGATGGCGGGTGGCTATCAATTTTCCATCGCGACGCAGATCTACCTTCGCGACGACCGAACTAAAAGAGGGCTCGGCGTGCTGTACGCGGTTGATTTGCTGGGAGGGTGTGCCGGTGCCTTGCTGCTGAGCAGTTATCTCATTCCGGTCTTCGGTTTTTGGAAGACGGCATGGCTTACTGCGGCGGTGAACCTTGCCCCGGCAATCCTGGCCATGCGCGCGAGCCGGGAGTCAAAGGCATCTCGGGCATGAGTGCTTGGGGAGTGGTCTCTCCAAGTACCACCGCGGTGAACATAAAGATGTCGGTATCCTCATCTTTCCAACAACCAGCACGCATTCCGGCTTTAGCGCAGGTCTCGTCCAGAAATTCTTTCCGGTCCCAGCGCTGTTCCACAGGAACTTGTGGGAGCAATAGACCCTCGCGATCGCCATTTTTCATCAACAGACCGTGCTTGCCGACCTTGATCTGTTCTATGTTTTGTACCCTCCGCAACGGCGAAAGCACAGAGATTTCGTATTCCAACTGCTTCAATTCCGACGCAGAAACAGGTGGAAAGCGCGGATCACGCAACGCCGCCAGGGTCGAAGTATCGCGCACCGTGAGGTACAGCGGTTTCGTCGCAGAGGTGTACCCAATGCATCCTCGCAGATCTCCCGACTTTTTCAGAGTCACGAAGGCGCCGCGCTCCTGGTTCAAGGCGTCGCTCGAACTGGCAGGCGGTTCATAAGCCTTCTTCTCCTGCACTGCGTACTCTACTGCCTTGCGCGCCAGCGCGAGCAGTTCGCTCTTATCGTGGCTGCTCAGGAAGAATGGCTGCTCCGCTGCTCGCTGGTTTTGAGTCTTCACGAAGGCGACGGCGCCATAGCCCACCACGCGTGAGTAGTCACCTGCCATGTCGCCAGAATTGGCATACTTGAGCACGGTTGCTTGGCTGGCTCCCATGCGTTCGGCGGCGATCATGGCTGCAACAATCGGTGCTCCTCCACAGGCTTCCCACACCCGCATCTCGAAGTTCTGCGACATGCTGAAGTAGTCCCAGTCGTGAACTGCGGTCAGCGTTTTGTGGTCAATCTTTACCGCTTCTTCGTAGGGGTGATAGTGCGACAAGTCAGAGCTGGCGACGATCAGTGTGTCGCCACCTCGAATCAACTTCGCCAAGGCTACTCCCAATGCACGACTGTTTTCGTAGCTCTGATCTCCCATCACTACGGCGACGAGTTCGAACTCGCCCAACACGCGCTGCAGCCATGGCAATTGCACTTCGAGGGCGTGCTCCGCGCCTCGTGGTCCCGGGACGTGACCGCGATCTGACATTTTGATGGTCGCGCTCATCTTGGCGAGCTGTTGAGCAAATGTCTTGTCGATGGGGATTGTCCCGAGGGGCGTTGTGTAAGCGTCGCCATTGAAGACAGATGTAAAGGCGAAAGACTCGAAATGCGAAGGTGCAATCACTACGACGCGGGAGAACTTGCGTCCTTTCAGAGTTGAATAAGTATAGGCCGCGACAGGGCCCGAGAACGGATAGCCGGCGTGCGGCGCGACCACGGCGAGTATCGGATCGTTGATCTGTGCGGGCGCGGCGCGAGCCAACATGTCGTCAATCATCGCGGCTAACACCTTGGGATCAGCCGGATAAAAACTGCCTGCTACTCCGGGCTGGCGTATGTTCTGCGCATTGGCCGTTCCGGAACACTGCGCTCCCAGAAAGGTGAAAAGAATGATCAAGGCAGCGGCTGCCCAACAGGGTGCGGAGCAGATTCTTATCATCATATATAGCCTCCTCCCACGGTCATGCGTGCCACACTCCCGGAATTGGCTGGTTGCAAAATGAACAATTCCCTTTGCGGATTAACATCTGCCTGGCCGTCAAACCCACGCGCTCCACCAGCATTCGGCGGCACTTCGGACAATAGGTATTCTCGGCAGGATGTCCGGGTACATTGCCGATGTAGACGTAGTGCAGTCCCTCGGCATCGGCAATCGCTTTGGCACGCTCCAGCGTCGGAACCGGCGTGATGGGCAGGTTCTTCAACAGATATTGCGGATGAAATTGCGTGAAGTGCACAGGAACGTCCACCCCCAGGTTGGTCTTGATCCATCGAGCCAGACCGCGGAACTCAGAATCACCGTCGTTGAACGTGGGTACGACCAGATAGACAATCTCGGTCCACTTGCCCATCTTTCGCAAGGTGACCAGCGCGTCCAGCACAGGTTTCAACTCACCAACGACGACGTCGCGGTAATAGGACTCTGAGAACGCTTTCAGATCGATCTTGACCGCGTCCATCTTTTCGTATGCTGTTTTCAGGGCCTCTTCCTGCATGTATCCATTCGACACAACCACGCTTCGGATGCCCGCTTCGTGTCCGGCATCGGCCACATCCATAAGGTATTCGCTGAAAACGACAGGCTCGCTGTAGGTGTAAGCGATGGTCGGGCACTGGTACTGCTTGGCTAGCGCTGCAACCGTCTTCGGGGGAGCATAATCAGCCGGAACCTGTTCCGGGCGCACCTGCGAGATGTCCCAGTTCTGGCAGAACTTGCAGTTGACGTTGCAGCCAGCCGTGGCTACGGAGAAGGCCAGCGTTCCTGGCAGGTAGTGAAACAGCGGCTTCTTCTCGATGGGGTCAATATGGGCCGCACACACGCGCGAGTGCACCAGCGAATAGTAGGTTCCGCTGCGGTTCTCCCGCACGCCACAATAACCGCGCTCCCGGTCCCCGACGGTGCATTCGCGGGGACACAGCTTGCACTTGATCTTCTTGTTCTGGAGTTTCTGATAGAACTTTGCTTCGACGGTGAATCGCGAATCGTCCTGTGTGGGACGAGCCCAGAGGGGCTTTATCGCGAAGGGTAGACCGATATTGCCGACGCCACATGCCGCTCCGGTTATTGCAGCGCACTTCAGGAAGGAACGGCGATCAAACGGCTTCTGTACTGCCGTGACCCCACGCTCAAGTTCGCATTCGGTTTCCACCTCGCGAGGCATGTTCGAACCTCAATCACGCCTGCATTCACACCTCAACCAGCGTGATTCTTTGTGGGTCATTCGTGCCCAGTCGATGCTTTGCGTCGGCTGCGGTCGCGATGTAGTTAGGCGCTCTCCCGTCGGCTTCCAGCGTCTTCAATCCCTTTTCCGCACGTTTGCGCTCGATGATCTGCCAGCCGGTATAGTCGAGAGCGACCGGGTCTTGCGAAACAATCAGGGCATTGTTCTTCCAGCTGTATTGCGGCTTATATCCCGGCCCACCTTCAAAAGAGGCGGTGGTCGCATCGCAAATGGTCAGGCGCATCTTTGATCGGATCACCGGCAGCATGTTCAGGTCCGCAATGTACGGATTGCAGCCGTTCGGGTGGTACTTGTTGGGGTTGTGGATGACCCCATACATGTTTTTCAGAGCGACGGTGACTCCGGCGCCATCGTGGTCTTTCAACACCGGTATGTTGATCAGGACATTGCACTGCTGGGTCAGAATCTTTGACAGAAGGCTGCCGACGCTGCCGGACGTCGCCAGTTCCTCTTCGTAGCCGACACGATCCGTGCCGAAGCATTGCACGCGGCTCGATCCGGCTGATACGCGGAACCCGGCGCGTTCCAATTCGTCACTGTCGCGGTCCCAAACCACAATGTCGCCTGCCTTAACGCCGGCTTCCTGCAACCTTTGACAAATAGTTTCGACCAGCTGAAGGCTGCTTGACAATCCCCGTCCCCCGAGCACGTTCACCTTGAGTCCTACTTTGTCGCCCGGACGGACGAGCTTCTTCCAAGGCTCACCCGGGTGATCCACATCGAAGAGACTCTGCATCGATCGATCCAGCAAGCCGAGGATACGGCTTGAGTCTACGGTGCTGCCACTGCCGCGCAGCATCGGATCGCGCGCGATCACGACACGGGATTTCAGGGGCGCAGAAGTCTGTTCTGTAGCTTCGAGCAGTGCAGTCTTCCCCTGCGTGCTGAGCATGACAGCGCCTGCCACGCAATTCTTCAGGAAGTTCCGACGATTGGTGGTGCTTCGGTCGCGCATAACCGTGCTCAATCTGTTGAATGCACGCTATCCCTGCATGAACTTATGCATACCGCAATCGGTCCGCACTTTTCAGTGACAAGCAATACAACGTCCTCCGATGCAGTCACTTTGTGAGGCGCTGCTCGATTCCGCGTCCGAGCGCCAAAAGGGCGGACTGTGTTTCTGCTGACTCTTCATAGGCCGTGATCCGCACCAGATCAGGCCCCTTGCGGAAGACCAGGCTTTGGCCGTAAAGGCGGCCGTTGTCCGCCAGTTGGACCGCTTTTGCCCCAGCCGCGGGCTCTGATTCCAGAATCTTTTCAACGCCAGCCAGACTTTCCATGGTGTAGATTTCGACTACGGCATCGAACTCATTGCGAAACCTGTAATCGGCGGTGGACGCAGTTTTGACGTCAGCCTTCAGGTATCGCTCCGCCTCACCGTCGATGTACTTCCACAAATCCGCTGCAGCAAACGTTCGTACCTCGCCAGTCCTTGCCCAACCCTCGACTTCGTTCGAAGCCGGAAAGGGCGACGCTGGGGTGTCCGCGCGGCGATGGCAGGCCGCGCCGAGAAGCGCTACACAAAGGCTAATGATCCAAAAACCGCGGACGCTCGAGTGAGAGGTCATCCCTGAGTTCTCTCCTTGTTTCGGGTGAGCAGGATCTGGTTGGCGCGGGAGCGGCTTTCGCCGATGCTGGTCACATAAACTGCGGGTCGGTCCTGGACCGGGCATGCATATTCGCAGGCGCCGCACCCAACACAGCGAGCCGGATCGAGATAGGGTTGTCTCACTTGCTTGGCGTGACCTTCGGCGTCCACCGCTTCGCCTAGCCTGAAATAGACGGCCTTGGGCGATGTGGGACACCACTCTTCACAGACAATGCATTCGGTTGCCATAGCCCACGGCAAGCAACGGCCGCGATCGTAGAACGCTGTGCCCAGACGAATCGGGGTGACGTTCTTGCCGCTATTGGCTGACCAGCCTTTTTCCTTCGAGGAGATTTCCCAGATTGCGCCAGTGGGACACGCCTGCGAGCACAGCACGCAACTGGTCTCGCAATAACCAATCCGTGGGATCATGACGGGTGTCCAAAGACCCTCCAGACCCGCCTGGCTCAAGGCCGGATGCAGAGCGTTATTGGGGCAAACTTTCATGCATTCCCCACACCGTATACACCGCGAAAGAAAGTCTTCCTCGTTCAGTGCTCCAGGCGGACGTAGCAGGCTCTCGTTACGTTCGGTGGCGAACCCAGGTGTGCTGCGCATCAGCGGAACGATAGCCACTCCCGCTCCCAGCGAAGTAAGCAACTTGCGCCGTTGCAGGTTCACGCCGACGGACTTCTGTGCTGCGAAGAACTTGAACTGAAGACCGTGCTCCGGACACTCCTCGACGCAGTTCATGCAGAGGTGGCACTCCGGCTGGCGCCAGGGAACGCCGCCGATGGGATCATCGCCGCCCTGGCAGCGCATCAGGCAACGGTTGCAGTCACTACAGTGCTCCGGGTTCTTCACGAGCCCGAGAATCGACCAGCGCGAAACGACGCCGAGCAATGCACCCAACGGACAGAGCGCGCGGCACCAGAAGCGGGTTACACGGAAATTCAGCCCTATAAGAAGGATGAAGATCAAACCGAGCCAAATGCCTTGCCGGAAGTAAGGCTGCTTGAAGCTGAGGAGCAGTCCTCCCAAAATAAAGTGCAATGCGCCACCCGCCGTTTGCACAGGCTCGAATCGGCTGTGTTCCAGCGTGTCCAAGAACGCGCGCAGGGCATAGTTAGTTGCAGGCAGGATCGACAAACCTAGCGATCGCACCAGCAGCGAAAGAGGGTCGAGCCAGCCAACGATGCCCGTTCCCAACAAGGCCGCGACCAGGAACACAACCAGAAGGTAATACTTGGTCGTCTGCCAGCGCTTGTAACGATTGGATTCAATCAACTGTTTCCCGCGCTTGCGCTCCGATTTCAGGCTGCTGAAGAAGTGATGCAGGGAGCCCAGAGGGCAAACCCATCCGCAAAAGAACCGCCCGAGGAACATGGTTGGGATCAGGATCACCAGGCTCCAGAGCAGTCCGTGATAGAGGGCGTGACTCGAAAACGCATTCGAGAATGCCACTAATGGATCGATCTGGAAGAACCAGCGGATGGGAAATGGAAGCCGAATGTCGCCCCCGGTTGTCTGCAACGATCCCCGCAACTCGGTGTGCAATAGAAGAAAAAGAAACAGCACAAAGAAAATGATCTGAGAAGCCAGACGCCACGCTGTCAGTTTGGCAAAACGCACGTAGTCTCTCTCACTCGACGCTGCCGATCGACGATAGTGTGTGCGCCGAGCTGCCGTGGGAAATGGGCCCGATATCTTCTGTTGTCTCTATATCTTCGTTCCAGGTTGGGCCAGCTTTCTGTGAGCAGGATCACAGTCACGCGAGAGGAGGCTTCACCCCCAGGCGTCTATACGAAGATGGATCTGCATCAGGAAACGCCTGAGGAGGAACTCCAATTGGTCCACAGTTGATCTTTTCCGTTCAGCAACTAGAGACATACGGCGTCGAGTAGGGCCTGCGCCACCACTCGCGCAACTCAAGCCGCTACTGACACAGCCCGCTCGCTGACGGCGTTGCTCGCAGAAACCACACCGGTTAGCGTCTCGCTGCCGAACACTACCGTGACAGTCCCTTCGACCTGATGGATTTCCGCGACGACTGTCTCCTTTTCCGATGTCGTGCTGTCCGCGGCGGCGCTAATTGGTCCTGCGGTGGACCACTCTTTGAGCTCGGCGCGGGTTGCATTGTGCCACTCGCGTTCGCGTATTGCTGCGCCGGGACCAGCGCCGCTGTAGGCGTTGCGGATACGAATGAGTGTGGCAGGTTCTTCCTCCCAATCGGTTTCCGGACTTCCCCAAATACTGGTTGTTCGTTCCCGGTGACAAACGGTCACATGTGTACCAATGCTTCTGTAAAACTGCACGTCGTTCGTCCAGGCTTCAATGTCGACCTTCCATAGCCTGTCGCTCGTGTACAGTGTCAATTCGCTGGACATAGATGCCCCCTTCCACTCTCGAGTTGCTGTCGAAGCTTAGAAGGATACTGCAGCTCAATCTTCAGCGGTATCCGTTTTGATTATGAATCCGCTAGGCAGACCTGAGACTGGCGTTCGAACGTCGTTCCCAAAACGGGCGACTCATAGAGGGAAAGCCGGCGAGCGCAGTGCAGCGCGTCGCAACGATGGCTCTACCCTCTGGTCTCAGCAATTATGAAATTCAATCGCCGCTTCGCCTGGACGTGGACGCGCTCAATCCACGCTTCGAGGCGGGGCTCTTGTCTTTCAATGCAACTCGGTCCCGCCTCACAATGGATCATTCCCATTAGCCAACGCACGAGTGTTAACGATCATCGCCGTTATTCCCAATGGATAGTGCCAGGTTAGGGAACTCCAGGACCGCACTGTGGCGTTGGCGGCCGACGCTCGGCAGGGAGTGCAGGTGAACGCGAAAATCCCACCCCTTTAGAGATGGAACGCACGGTTTCTTCAAGAACATGGCCCTTGCTCTCTGCGGATTAGAGAGAAAAGGTGAGGAATTGACGTCCGAGTCGAGAACCGCCTTCAGCAAATTGCCTTGAACGTGAAACCCCGCAAGCCACAATCTGGGAAAACAAGACCAGCAAAGCCGCGCAAGCGATCAGCCAAATAGCCATACCTGGGAAACGTGAACGCTCCGCGAAACCTAATTGAAATGCGACAAGAGCCCCTACAAAAACCACACCGCCTACAAAGATACCGGCCAGTCTGACAGTCTCGCCAAACGTGACGGCTGCCTCTGCTGTGCGATAGGCGTCTTGATACCGTTCGATGGCCGCTGTGGAATCATTGGATCGCGGGATGAGGGTAGTGACAACAGCAGCGCTCATAAGGATCTCCTTCACACCATCGTTTTTCTGTTACCCATCTATAACCTTCACCATAAGGATGTGCTCCGGCCCACCACTCCTTATCAAGCGGCGGCACCTCGTGGCTCTCTTCAATCTGTGAGCTCTGCGTTCGCACACCAGACGGGGGCGAACGCTGAACCCCGGCAGAGGTCTCAAGTTGGAGGAGGCCGATCGCTGGCCTCGGCAGCGAGTGTCTCTTGAAATTAAGTATGGGGCGGCCGGCATTAGCGAGCAGTGACAACAAAAACTTTCTGCCACCAACATCGATTCCGTGAAAACCCCGTCCTAGCCGCTAGGCTGCCTTCTTCCAATGCGCCTTCCCCTCGGCGGGTCTGGCTTTCCTTCTGTTTCTGTCCCTGTAGTCGGCGATTAACAACAAGACGGCAACCGAGAATCCGACCACGGAGAAGAGCACCAGGACCACCACCCATTCGCTTAGCTGTTCCATGACGATGGTTCCTCCTTGTTTCCCATGAAGTGCACCATTCTGAGAGGGCTCAGCTTTACTCATGATGCGCAGGTATCTCGCACTCGGCAATCTCGTCTGTCACAAGCAGATGTGATAGCGGATACGTCTGCCGAGGGCCAGGTTAGGACGACCCCAGATTGGCCTGGCTGGAAAAAGCGTTTGATTTCGGGGTGAACAAGAAGAACCGGATGTACTCTTCCTCTTCATCCCATCGTGATGAATTGTTGCCTCTTCACGATAAGGTCAAGGGGTTGAACACATCCGGTCAATTTTCTTTTTATTCTGCCACCGCTGCAGTTGTCAGTGACAATGCAAGAGAAAAGAATCAGCACATAGAACAACTTGGGAAGCGTCGGCAGCGACTGGATCAAGCAGCGCAAAATGACACGTTTGAAAGGAAGCCAAGGCTAGGAGTTTGTGCAACTTGGTTGCACTTGTCTGCACTGCGTCGCGAAAGACATTGGCCGTAATAGTTTGAACTCGGCGTTACGGACGGGGGCGAAGGTCGCCAGTTGTCGAACAGGGGGTAGCCTTTCCGGTGGAAACTCCGAAACGACCGCGTTGCAAACGACTCATCGTCGATGCCGTGGAACCAAATCTCGCGCCAGAGGGCCAGTTTCCTGTTTCGCTGGATTCTCACCAAACCGTCCGAACCACTCGGGATCTGCGGATCTGACGGTCGGCAGTCAGTAAGAGCAACCCCTCGACCAGTGCCGTAGCGCCGATAATGCGATCCGCTGGGTCCCTGGGATAGGTCTCGGGAAGTCCCATTGCCCGCGCGCACACCTTGCCACTCATTGGTAGAACAACGAACCGAGACTCAACTTCCTGCAGGAATGATTCTAAGCTGATGTCGAGGTGGATCCGGCCCTTACTCGCCAGTGTCGCCAGTTCCAACAATGTAATATCCGAGATTGCCAGGCCGGCCGCACTGCTGCGTGCATCGTCGATTGCAGTCCTGGCCTTTCGGGAAAGTTGGTTTTGATCAAACGCCAGCCAAACGACGACATGGGTATCGGCGAGGATCACTTGAGCTCGCCCCACTCTTCAGGGGAGATCGCAGGCGAAACGATGTCTCCGGTGACAGCGCCTTTGCCGGCAAGGAAATTGTAGATCTCGTCGGTCTCGGCATTCAGCGGGACGAGTTTCGCCACCGGCTTGCCATGTTTCGTAATTACGACGGTTTCGTGCTTGGCCTGAACCTCGTCCATGACCGCAAGACAGTTTGCCTTAAAAGCACCCGCTGCCATTTTCTTCATGAGACCCTCTACTACCATAGTCATAATACCATGGTCATATGACGCAGTGACCCCCATCACCCACGCACGTATGAGGGCAAGATTGGTAAAGGATGGCATTGCAAATCCGTGCAACCTGCTCGCAAGAGTTGGCAAACCTCATAACCCGACTTGTCAGGACTTACCCTGCTCAGCCTGGGGATGGGGACGTCTGGGCAAGCCCCCCAGACGGCGCAACCGGACGGCGTTCAGGGGGAGCGGCTCGCGCGATCCTGTGAGTGCGGCACCCGGCTACTGGGATTCGCAACTCCTACGGTCGAACGAAGGTGAAGACCTTATCGGAAGAATTGACTCCAAAGACGCCGGCTCCGGACCCGACGGCAATACTTCTGAGAAGACAAGAAACTTGGATCCACGATTCGCTGCTGGGGTCAAAGCGAAAAATACCGTTGGACAAGTTAATGCTCCACACGCCATCCCCCCAGCCGCGATACGGGGTTCCATTCCCTTGGCGACGCAGCGCGGACGCCCAAGGGCGCATTTACTTCCGGGTCGCCCGTGGGTTAGGAAGCAATCGCTGACCTCTTGCACCTGCGTTTGAATCGGTGCCTCTATGCCGACTTGCCGGAACTACTTTCGTGTATTCGAGGTTTGTCCACGAGTTTCAATTCGTGACGTCCGCGTGAGTCTGCCCACAGTTGCGTCGGGATGCTTGGGAGCGGACTTGCACTTCATAGTGCTCGGCTCGGAGCCTGTCGGCAACCTCATTGACAGCTAGAGGCTTGCCGAAGTAGTAGCCTTGAATTGCGTCACACTGATGTATCCTCAGGAATGACATTTGCGCTTCGTTTTCGACGCCTTCCGCAACCACTTTGAGATCTAGGCTTTTAGCCATGCTGATGATTGCCGTCGTGATGGCGGCGTCATCAGGATTCACAGCGACATCTCGAATAAAAGAAGAATCGATCTTCAGCTTGGTCACCGGAAAGCGCTTCAAATAGCTGAGACTGGAGTAACCAGTCCCAAAGTCGTCTATTGCTAACCTCAACCCCATGGCCATTAGTTGCTGAACGACCGAAGACATCACGTCGGCATTCGATAACAAAAGGCTCTCTGTAAGTTCCAGTTCGAGGTAATGCGGGTCGAGGCCGCTCTCCTGGAGCACCCTGCGGATGGTCTCGGGGAATCCCGCCTGGCGAAACTGCACTGCCGACACATTGACTGCGACCGACACTGGGGTAAGGCCTTCGTCTTGCCATTTCCGGGCCTGCGAGCAGGCAGTCTTGAGCACCCATTCACCGATTGCCGTGATCAGCCCGCCGTTTTCAGCAATCCGTATAAAGTCATTCGGTGGCACGAGTCCCAATTCCGGGTGTTGCCACCGAAGGAGTGCCTCCAACCCGGTGATCTTTCCACTGGCAATATCCATCTGCGGCTGGTACACGAGAAAGAGCTCTTTCTTCGCGAGTGCCGATCGCAAACCGTTCTCTAAGGCCAATCGCGCCACAGCCTCGGTGTTAATGTCCGCGGTAAAAAAACGAAAGTTGTTCCGTCCATTGTCCTTCGCGGAATACATGGCGGCATCGGCATTCTTGATCAGGGTTTCGCCGTCCGCACCGTGTTCCGGGAAAATGCTGACGCCCAGACTGCAACTAATGCTAAGGGAATGACCTTGAACGACGAATCCAGCCGTCATTGCATCCATAAAGCGTTCCACGGCTACTGCAGCATCGTGAATATCCTTCAAATTGCTGAGCACGATGAGAAATTCGTCTCCGCCCAGTCGAGCCACTGTGTCCTGGTCACGCGTACACCTGGCAAGCCGTTCTGCAACCTCTTGCAAAAGCAGATCACCGGCCGAATGCCCCAGTGAGTCATTAATAATTTTAAAGCGGTCTAGATCGAGGAAAAGAAGAGCGACTTTGTGCTTCTGCCGACGAGCAGTGGCCAGTGCCTTAGACAATCGATCACTGAGCAGAATCCGATTCGGTAGTCCCGTAAGAGCATCGTAATAAGCGAGGGATTGAGCTCGTTCCTCGGCGAGCTTGCGCTCGGTAATGTCGACCAGGGTGGCCTCAAGGATCTCGCTCGCCCCCGAATCGTCGTCGACGAGACTCACATTCAGCATAGCCCAGGCAGAATCGCCGTTCTTGCGTCGAAACCTCATCTCGTGGTTAGTGATGCTCTTCTCGGACTTGATTTTTGTCAGGAAGAATTCCCACTCAGTCGGCGATTCATACAAATTAGCGTGCTGGAAGGGCCAGGATTTCCTCTGGCGAGTCATAACCAAATATGGAAGCGGTGGCCTGATTGCATTCCAGGACGCGCCCCCCGAGCGTGGTGCGAAAGACGCCTGCAAGGTTACGTTCAAACAGGAGGCGATAGCGTTTCTCGGACTCGCGGATGGCTCGCTCGACCCGCTTTCGCTCGCTGACCACAGCTCCGAGGCAAAGACCCGTCAGTCCTAGCGCCAGCATTGCGAGTTGGAGCTTGGGTAGCGATCCTCTATGAGCTTTCGTGATCCAGGCCGCGAACGTCATTCCGGCACTAATCGCGAACGTGGTCAGGACCGCTCCTGGTAGGCCACGCCGCACCGCAATCCAGATGACCGGGACGAACAGCAGATAAAGAGGTTGATAGGGAACTGCCGGGGCATATCCGAAGACAAACCAGATGGCAAACACAACAAGTCCAGATTGAGCAGTCAGTTCGAGGATCTCAGTTGCCGACGGACGAGCTTGCTGAGCAGCTGACAGGCGACCCGCGCTTCCCGAGCTCAACCAACGACCCACGCGCGGAGCCACAAATACCAACACAAAAGGAGCGAAGGCGATGATCGCAAGAGCGTCGCTGACCCACCATTCTGCTGCTGCGCTGAAAGCGTCGGATCGGCCAATCCTGCCGTCTCCCAGGAGAGTTAGTATTCCCGCCGCTGCACTGATGATTGCTCCGACGAGAGAGCTGACGATGTAACGCCCGACATCGTTTAGAGTCCCAAACTCTAAGTCGATGCGCCATCGCCCTCTTAGTATCTCCGCAACTCCCACATAGCCTAGGTATATCCCAATGGCCCCAGGTATCCCGCACCAAGAAAAGACGGGTCGGTGGTAGTTCACGACGGCTGCGACTACACTAGCGATGAACACCACCGGTACATAGCGCCTTCCTCCGCACAAGAGCAGAGCGAGACTCAACCCCACCGGCAGATACAAGGGTGGTGCCCCTTCCCACGCCAGAGATGCAGTTGATGATCCGTCCGAGATCAGGAAAGCAGCTACGAAGAAGAGCCCTAACAACAACTGCCTGGAGCGCGGAATATCACGCCAAGCCCAGGAATCGATTTCGGTCGCGTTTGACGATAAGCCGTTCCGCTCAGATCGCCACCCGATGTCGTGCGTCGGTGTCGAATTGCCACGACCTTGATACCCGCCGGGCTTGTTGCAACCGTCGACCTTCGAGGCCATCGCAAGACGGTTCGATTCATTTCTACGGGACGACGCCATGCGTGTGATCGGTCTCCACTCAACCAAGAACTCTGGATCTCATGGCGGAGTCCACACCTTGCCGTCTGTCTTAGTTAGACTGGTCGCCAAGGGTATATCGGCACTTCGGTCTGAGGTGGCGCGGTTACCGCCGTAACGGATGGCCAAAATCTTCGTTAGCAAGGTTCATGCCCTGACGGTTTAGTCCGATAAACGCCCTTGTCGTCGTTCATTCCCAAGTGGTCGGCAAACAGGGAGTTATCCGGAAACGGGCTTCAGGGAATGGGCTGCGGAAACGGAAAACGCTCACTACCTCTGTGAGACTCAACGCGGGGAAGCGTGCTGTGGTAGAATGGTAGAAGTTTAAGGTAGACGGGTACCCCTATGAGCTTAAATATCAAGAACAAGGAAGCCCACAAACTCGCGCAACAGCTGGCCAAGGTTACTGGGGAAAGCATGAGCGTAGCAGTCACGGAAGCGGTTCGTGAGCGGCTTGAACGCGTTCGTCGTAAACGCGGAACCGCACTTTCCGATCGCCTGCTGGAAATTGGAAGGGACTGTGCAGCGCACCTCAAAGAACCCTTTCGGTCCATGGATCATGATCACCTGCTGTACGACGATAGAGGATTGCCGCGATGATTATTGATACCTCGGCGGTCATCGCCATACTTCGCAATGAACCCGAGGCGCTTGAGTTGGCGAAAGCAATAGAAAAAGCCACCCATCGCCGCATCTCCGCGGTTAACTATGTAGAAGCGGCAGCAGTCATCGACGGCAGCCGTGACCCGATCGCTAGCCGCCGATTCGATGACCTTCTCCTCGAAGCGCAAGTGACTATCGAGCCAGTCACCGAGACGCAGGCCCGAATCGCGCGGCAGGCTTATCGCGACTTCGGCAAAGGCAGCGGCCACCCGGCACAACTGAATTTCGGAGATTGTTTCGCATATGCCCTTGCCAAAGCAAAAAGAGAGCCGCTGCTATTTAAGGGTGAGGATTTTCCTCATACCGATATCACACGCTCTGTGCCTTGAGCTTCCTGCATCAGGCATGACAGAAACAGTTGTCGCTCTTCACCGGAAAGAAACCGGAAGAACCGGCTTGTGCAGAACTTCGGTTCGCGGAGGCGGGTGAGCACTTCCGCCTTGCAAAGGCGTTTTTCCTAAGCGGCCCAGTTTTGGATCTTCAAGCCACGCACCCACCGAAACTCGTTTTCATTGTTGGTAACCAGCGTAAGGCCAGAAGCCAAAGTGTGCGCGGTGACCCTATTTCACTAGCCCCACAATCAGGTCGCTGGGCCCGGGCTGGTTGATCCGGCATACCTCCGTGAAACCAGCAGCCTTCATCCAGCGGGTGTATTCGGCTTCGCTGTAACTGGCACCACCGCCGGTAGCGACAAGCATGTTCAGGGAAAACAGTGCCGCCTGTTGCGGCCCGGTTTTGTCCGGATTGAGGATAAAGTCTTGCACCACAAGGCGGCCGTTCGGCGCGAGTGCCTGGTATGCACGACGGAAGATGTTCTGGTTCTGCTCCTCGGAAAACATGTGGCAGATCGCGTTCAGCATGATGATGTCGTAGCCGGAGCCAAAGTCGTCTTGAAGCATGTCTCCGGCGCGAAGCCTGACTTGCGCTAAGACGCCAGCCTTGCCGACATATTCGGTGGTGAGCGGCACGACCTCTGGGAGGTCAAGGATCTCGCACTGCACATCGGGACAAGCTTTTGCGAATGCGATGGAGTATGCGCCGGAACCGCCGCCGAGATCGAGGATACGGCGAACGCCAAACGTGCCCAGAGTCTTCACAAGAAGCGGGGCGCGATCTTTGGCATTGCGTTGCATGCCAGCAATGAAGTTGCGTGTCCATTCGGGGGTATCGTCGCGATCGATGGGGATGTGGGTACCACTGCGCACTGCGTCGGTCAGTGTGCTCCAGCGGTGCCAGATGTTGGCGGTGTGCAGCAGACCATTGCGGTGGTTGTCCTTGGAGCCCTGAGCAAAGAAGCGCGCTGACTCGGGCGTGTTCTTGTAATCGTCGTCGCGCTTCGAGAGCAGTCCGAGGGCGACGAGCGCGTTGAGTAGCATGCCTACGGCGCGGGCATTCGCGTTGATCCTCGTGCCGATCTGTTCGGCATTGGCTCCGTCCCCGACGGCGGTAAAGATGTCAAGTTCAAGCGCTGTAAGGATGCAGCGACTCGGCATGTAGCTGCGGATCATCTGATCGAGGCGATCGGGCAGCACCCCTGCTTTCTCGCGCGCGGCCATCGCGTCACGAAACTTTTGCCGATGCTCGACCGACATGGCCTTCATCGCAGCAGCATCGTTCCATACGAGGCGGTCGACGGGCTTGCCGTCGCCCAAATGCTTACTCACGATTTCTGATACATCAGACGGTTGCACGCGCCTGTACCATACCCCTCCTGGATAGACGACCATGAGCGGACCTTCCTCACACAGTCCCATGCAGCCGCAGGTAGTGAGTTGCACATCGTTGTCGAGGCCGCGTCCCTGGATCTCGCGATCCAGCGCGTCGAGCACAGAGAACGAGCCTCGGGTCGGGCAGGAGGGGATGCCCTCGGGCTTTTGCTGAATGCAGACGAAGAGATGAAAGCGGAACGGTTCCATCACGGTCTCCGAGCGTAGGCTGACGTTAAGGTTCTATTCTCGGGGGCACAGAGCCGGTCATGCGGTGATTCCAGTCACATGGACCGTGGTTGCGAACGCCCCGAACTTTTGCAGAACCACTGACCCGAATTCCTAAGGGCTGGCGCGATCGCGGCGCCCACGCTTTGGAAGCACGGACTGTATTCTGCGGAGGTGCGAGCGGAGCAAAGGGTGGTGCGAGAGCTACTTCAACAGAGCCAAGAGCTGCTGAACCGTACGCAACCGGGCTGACGGGAATTGGTCTTCGCGGCGCAAGGGGTTCATCCACCGTTTTGAGGTCGTGCCGCAGAATCGAGTGACCGTGACGGCCTTGACGATGGGGTTGGGCGCTAGTAATAACAACTCGCAGGCCCGAGCGCGTTCAGCAGCGCGGTTTTTGCGAATCAAGATAGTTGGACCCCACTTTGCGGCAGCGCACGAGGACCGGCAAAAGACGGGTTCGGGACAGCGACCTTAGTAACCTACGTCCTGCACCTCCAGTAAGTGCACAATTTCTGTCTTGTACCACTCCTTTGACCACACAGCCCGAGGACACGGCGGTAAATGGTTAGCATGGTATTCATCTCCATGGGAGTTGCGACTGCCCTGGCAGTATTCGCTAAAGTGGCGAAAACACGCGCCGATGAGCCCAAGAAAGAAAGAGTGGAAAAAGGAGAGATCATCAAGCAGCTGTTGGCATTATCGGAGCGGGAAAACAGCATTTCGGCAATCGCTTCTCCTCCCGTCCGGCTTGGGTCTACTTCCGCTACACGCAGTGACACGTTGCGAAAATGCACGCATCGGGAGCACAACGATGCCGAAATCGAAGAGCAAATCCGCAAGCGCGCTTATGAGTTGTATCAAGAACGTGGCGGCGTGGACGGAAACGCAACGGATGACTGGCGGCAAGCAAAGGAGGAAGTGTTGAGTTCCAAAGCCAAAGCAGCCACGACCTCATCCTAACCAGTTTCCACGGCCGACCGCTAAGGAAGTGTTTTCCTTGCACGCTCGAAACCGTGGCTCTGCACATCACAGTCCCTAGGGGTGAATACCCCAGAAGAGAGACGAGAACTTGCGCGCAAGGCAGTTCAAGCGCAATGGACAAAAGAGAAGGCACGCAAACAAGACCTTTGAGGCACCCCGGACGTCATTTCAGTCGTTCCGATTGAGATTTTCTCAACCCACTTCCACGCCGTACTCGCCAGCCACCCGCAACAGCATTACTTCCGGCTGGCCGACAAACGGAACCTATCCCTAGTGCTTGCCGAAATGCGAGACCGTCCATTTGCGCGGATGGGACATGTGCCCAGAATCGGTTTTGCGCCGTAGGAGTTACTGCTTAACGCTCGTCAGCAACTTGCTTTCGTCCGTCGTGGCAGGCTCGAATCTCCCTCCCAAGTATCTCGCCAGGAATTCTTCCGAGGCGGCATTGAAGGCCATGTTGTTGGCCGGTCGCGCAAAGCCGTGAAGAGGGGCACGCGCGTGTTGCACGCGCCTGTACCATACCCCTCCTGGATAGACGACCATGAGCGGACCTTCCTCACACAGTCCCATGCAGCCGCAAGTAGTGAGTTGCACGTCGTTGTCGAGGCCACGTCCCTGGATCTCGCGATCTAGCTCGTCGAGCACAGAGAATGAGCCTCTGGTCGGCCAGGAGGGGATGCTCTCGGGCTTTTGCTGTATGCAGACGAAGAGTAAGGGTTGCGCAAGAGTTTCAGGTTCAGAGCGTTTACGATCTTGACTTGGAGTCGTCGATGGTCCATCGTTCGCTCAACAGGGCTTGCCGACGGAGGTGAAGGGTGCACTTACTTACAAGAGTTCTTGCGTTCGGCACAATTCTCGCGGCACTCTTTGCGCCAGGAATGTCGTTCGCCAGCGAAACCATTCTGATTCACGGACACATCTACACGGGGGATCCGAAGGCTCCATGGGCGCAGGCGCTGGCGATCACGGGAACGAAGATTGATGCTGTGGGGACTGATGAGGAAGTCCTGACGAGGAAGCAGGCCAAAACGGAAGTAGTCGACCTTCACGGGCGTACGGTGATTCCGGGAATCTCAGACTCGCATACGCATATGTTGTTCGGCGGGCTAGCCCTGCACGGTCTCAATCTCTCGACGCCGGAGGCCAGCATTAGCCATGACAATCCTGATTTACTGGTAGAGACAATAAAGGCATACGCGGCGAAACATCCAAAGGACAGGATCGTTTTCGGCAGGGCAGACTTCAGCACGGTGCCTCCGGCCGCTCCCACGCATGAGTTGCTGGATCGAGCGGTTTCGGATCGGCCCGTGGTGATTCATAACACCAGCGAGCACGCCCTCTGGGTGAACGCAAAAGCACTGGCGCTTGCGGGAATAACCGACCAGCCGGTTGCAGATCCAGAGGAAGAGCGAACCATCGTCCGCGATGCCAGCGGCCACCCCAGCGGCCTGCTGCTCGAAGCAGGGATGGAGGTAATGGAACGCGCGGTGTTCACCCAGTTGACGCGCGACGAGAAATTGGAATTGCTGCGCGATGCTTCGCAGTACCTGAACCGCTATGGCATCACCAGCGTGGTGAATGCGACGGGTAACCTGGGTGAGATCGAGCTCTACGCCGCGTTGCGCGAACGAGGGCAACTTACCGTCAGGACTAGGAACGCGTTTGGCGCGGTGGCGGTGAACCATCACCTTACGCCGGCATTTCTTGCGGACCTTGAGAAGGCGCGCACTCAATACCATGACGATTGGGTATCCGCAAACCTGGTGAAATTCTTTTCCGATGGCGGCAGCGGGATGATTCCGCCGCTAACGTACCAAGCTTCGGATTTCAAGAAACTCGTTCTGGAACTGGACAGGCGCGGATATCAGATCATGACGCACTCGCTGCGCAGCGACACGGCACACATGGTGCTGGACGCGTACGAAGAACTGGAGAAGACAAATGGGCCACGCGACCGGCGATTGCGTCTGGAACACGCGGACGTGGTGGCGACAGAGGATTTGTCACGCTTTGCGAAGCTCGCGGTCATCGTGAGCATGCAGCCGACGTTTTGCTGCGGTGATAACGGTGCAAACTTCGACCCACAGGACAAGACGCCGACAGACCGGTGGCAGAGTCTTGAGAGGAGCGGAGCGCGGCTGGCATTTGGCAGCGACTGGCCCTGTACCTGGCCGCCAGACCCATTTGTAAGTATCCAGGAGGCGCTGACACGACAGGTCTGGAGATCGGCAGTCACAAACGGGCTCACGGGGGCTGTCCTCGATGGAGCAGGACAAGGAGGAGCTGTCGCGACCTCCCTCGCCTATGTCCCGGAAGAACGTATCTCCGTGGAGCAAGCGGTCCGAGCGTACACGCTCGGATCGGCGTATGCAAGATTCTCGGAAGACAAGCTGGGATCGCTGGAGACGGGCAAGGAAGCAGATCTGGCAGTATTGTCGCAGGATATTTTCTCAGCGCCCGCCGCAGCGATAGGGAAAACCAAGGTGCTACTGACCATGGTGGCTGGGAAAGTAGTCTTCAATGATGGGAATTGAGCTGCTGCCAACGCAGGCAGCTGGGTCAGGTTCACTCGAAACCTAACCCAAGAAAAAATTCTGTGTGAGTCCTTGAAGCCCTGGGACTCCAGGTCCTCGATATACCACTTCCTCGTTGCCGGACAACTCAACAGGCTGGCACGCCTTCGGTGGGCCTGTGTATGCATAACGTCCATGTTGCCCGTGATCCAGGCACAATCGCAAGAATTGACAGGGATGGCCATGTCTACGGCTTGCCGACTTTTCGGCCAATGGTATCCCGAACTGACCAAGCAATTTGGGGCCAATCTGAGCTAGAATTCTGGCGCTTGCGGAAGGGGTGCAATATATGGCAATCGACATGGACAAGCTCAATGCTTTCATCGGGCGTTTTGTCGGGGATCTCGGTGCAGCGGTAGGTACCGGGATGGTCGTAATTGGGGAGAGGCTTGGACTGTACAAGGCACTCGCGGAGTACCCAATGACCTCGGCTGAACTTGCCGCCAAAACCAAAACCGATGAACGCTACGTGCGGGAATGGCTGGCCTCACAGGCAGCGGGTGGCTATGTCACGTACGATGAAAAAACAAACAAGTTCAGTCTCACCGAGGAACAGGCCTTTGCCCTGGCCAACGAAGACAGCCCGGCGTATCTGCCTGGAGCATTCCAGCTAGCTCTCGGGTCACTCGCAGCGGTTCCACGAATTGCCGATTCGTTTCGCACGGGAGCGGGGATGGGCTGGCATGAACATGATGACGGCGTGTTTCACGGGTGCGAGAAGTTTTTTCGGCCTGGTTACGCCGCCAATCTGGTGAGCTCTTGGATCCCCGCGCTGCATGACGTAAAAGAAAAACTCGAGATCGGTGCGCGAGTCGCCGACGTGGGCTGCGGGCAAGGCGCTTCCACGGTGTTGATGGCGAAAGCATTCCCGAGATCTACCTTTTTGGGATTCGATTACCACGATAAATCGATCGAAGCAGCGCGTGATTCTGCTAAGCGTGAAGGGATTGCCGACCGGGTTACGTTCGAGGTGGCCAAAGCCAAGGAGTATCCAGGAAAGGACTACGACTTCGTCGCGGTTTTCGACTGTTTGCACGACATGGGCGATCCCGTCGGCGCCGCCGCCCACGTTCGACGCTCCCTGCGAGATGACGGTACGTGGATGATCGTGGAACCATTCGCGAATAACGAGTTGAAGGACAATCTGAATCCTGTGGGTCGGGTCTACTACTCGTTTTCGACACTGCTGTGCACGCCCTGTTCACGATCTCAGGAAGTAGGTCTTTGCCTGGGCGCACAATCCGGAGAGGCGCGCATCCGAGAAGTGGTGACCTCAGCGGGCTTCAGCCGTTTCCGGCGAGCGACGGAAACGCCGTTCAACATAGTTTACGAAGCCCGGCCCTGAACGGATGACTTGAAGGTCCGGAAATGGACTTGGAAGCAGCGGGACGCGTTCCGGGCCGGTTTAGTGCGGCTGCCCGGAAGTTATCCCAAGAAAAAATTCTGCCGTGAACCCTTGAAGCGGTGGGACTCCACGTCCTCGATATACCACCTCCTCATTTCCGGACAACTCGAAGGTCTGGCCCGCCTTCGGTGGGCCTGGGTATGGATAACGTCCGGTTTGCCCGTCAACCGTCCGCGATCGGATGCCGTCCTGTTGTTTCGGAATTCAGATTTTGTTTCTGGAATCCAGCAAGTGAGCGGCATCCGTTCGGCGTGGCAGGGATCCGGCGGGCAGGGACCCGTCAACGTGGAACAGGTTACAGTTTTTTATCGGACCTCGATTTGTTGTACCACCTTCATCTTTAGCCTGGTATTGAAGACCTCCAGTTGCAGAGTCCCAGCTTCAGTCGGCTGATACTCAAAATCATACGTTTCGCCGGGTAGGGTGGACTGACGTGCTTTCTGCATCAGTGCCTGTTCCGTGGGCAGATCTGCGCCATCTCTCGCGATCGCTCGCCACTGAAGTTGCTTCTCCGGTGCTCGGAGAGCGGCTCCAATTCCATCGAAGGCAGCGATATTGATAAGTCGTAAGCGGTACCGCTGGCCGGCTTCCAATGTAAGGTGGCCGGCTTTAACCCGCCGTTGAAGAGCACTTGTCCCTCCGATGGCCCGGGACCTCCTCGGCTGAGCAGCACAATATGGTCATGTTCCGGGTCAAACTTGGCTTCTCGTTCGACTACGATGAGAGGCCCGTATAGTCCGCCGGAGAGCTGTGCCTGGTCGTGTAAATGGGTGTGATATATGAACGTACCGGCGCGCGGGGGCGTGAAGCGAACGCGGAAGGAAGCGCCGGGATTGATCATGGGCGTGACCTGGTTGCCGTGCGCACCCCAATCCGCCACTCCATCGTAGTAACTCTCCAGTTCCATGCCGTGCCAATGCACTGTAGTTGCTTCGCGCAATTGGTTGAGAACGGTTATTTCGACCCTTCGTCCACGCTCCAAAATGATCGGCGGTCCGGATTGACCGACATTTTCCGGAATGAGCCGATGGTTCTCCTCCAACTGGTAGCCGAATCCTGCTGGGACATCGTCGCGCGCGGGGCGCTCGCGAACCAGCAGACGGATTTTGCGAGTGCGGCCATGAGCGGGTACCGGTTTCCGCTCGCCTGTCACCGTGATGCCTAACACCATTCCCGCCATATGATTCCCATGGTCTTCATGACCGAATTGATTCGCCAGTGCGTTGGCGACTGTCATATCTGCCGACATGTGCGGTATGAAATGGCAGTGAAACAGCCAATGACCGGGCGGTGGAGTCCAATACGTGTTCATGGTCCCTCCCCAAGTCAACCGATACGTGTTAACCATCGGTTGTTTTCCCGAAGGAAATGTATGATCCGTCTCGCCATCGCCTGCACTGTCAACGCGGAAGTAGGATCCATGCATGTGCATCGGATGCGGCGTGTCACTGGCATTGATCCACCGCCAGCGAACTGGCTCGTCCGCGGCGTAAGTAAGGCGTTCGGTGTATGGCCAGGATTTGCCATTGATCACGGCAATCTGGTGGGCCGGTGTCTCGCCAAAGTCGGTTCCACTCCGCCACAAGGTAATCACAAAAACCCGGTCGGCGGGCGCACTGCCTCGCGGGTCCACGATGAATGCCCCAGCGAGCTGACTATCTTGGCCAAAAGGTCGGCCATGGTCACTACGTGCCAAATCGGTACCGGCGCTTGCATAGTATTCATAGGTGCCGGGTGCGCCCGCAGGAAATCGCCATTCTCGCGTTTCGTTCGGCGCCAGTTCGTCGACAGCTTTTTCGTCACCCGGATGCGGGTGGAGACCGTGCATCACTGCCTTAACGGGCAGCAGGTTGCGAACTGTTAAATGAATCTCGGCGCCCTCAGGTACTCGAATCAGTGGCCCGGGAACTTGAAGCGGTCCGCCCTCCTCCGCGAACGCGTAAACCTTCATGCTGGGACCCGTTTCGGCCTCCGGGTACCAGTCTCCTTGCCGCACTTCGAGGTGGAGGGTCAGAACTCCGTTCTCTAATTTTCCAGCGGCTCTTTGGTTGGAGTTCGCCCGGATGCGTCCAGGGGCGGCGCTAGGTGATTGGCGAACCGATGCAATTCCCAGCCCAATGACGAGAATGCCAAAGGCTGAAGAACCGAGCAGTAGGCGACCAAAGGCCATTCTCAAAATTCCCGACCCCTCGCACACTTCTCCGATTATGCACCGCGGGGTCGCCGCGAGACCACCGGACGACTCGAGTCGGCGCTCCGGCGCGCTTGGGCGCAGTTCATGTTGGCTTCAACCGCAACTCCTTTGGGGGACAGATTCCTCCGGAAGAGTAGTCGGCAAACCTTACCTTACCCGGATTAGGTAAGAGTTGCCCGTCATCCATTCGCAATTCGTCAGCGAGCATATTCAACTAGCGTAAAATCCCTGCAACGCACATGACCCTAGCTGCCGGAACTCGCCTTGGTCCCTACGAGATCCTTGCGCTCATCGGGGAGGGCGGCATGGGAGTTGTGTTCCAGGCGCGAGATCCACGGCTGGATCGTCAAGTCGCCATTAAGCTGCTGCCGCCCGCCTTGGCAGCTGACCGGCAAGCACAGGAACGCCTCCGCCGTGAGGCGATGGCGGTCGCCGCACTGGATCATCCCTACATTTGCAAAATCTTCGAAATAGGCGAAGAACGGGATGCCGTGTTTCTGGTGATGGAATACGTCGCCGGAGAAACGCTCGATCACCGGCTGCGGAAGGGCCGCATGCCTCTCCCGGAAACGCTTCGTTTGGCTGGCGAGATCGCCGAGGCACTGCAGGAAGCCCACGAGCGGGGGATTCTGCACCGTGACCTAAAGCCCTCGAATATCATGCTGACTCAACAAGGTCACGTGAAAGTCATGGACTTCGGTCTGGCCAAGCGAGTGGGGGATCTGCCCCAGGCTGGCGATGCCACCCGCGATCTCACAAGCCCGCAATTGACCGCGCCGGGAACAATCCTGGGCACGCCCGACTACATGTCGCCGGAACAGTTGAAGGGCTTGCCGCTCGATGTACGTTCGGATCTGTTTTCCTTCGGCGTAGTTCTGGCTGAGATGGCCGGCGCGCGGCATCCGTTCCGGAAACCATCAACGGTGGAAACCCTCTCCGCCGTGCTCCGCGATCCTCCCGATCTCAACAACGATATTCCTCAAGGGATGACGCTGCTGTTACAGCGCCTGCTGGCCAAGTCTGCTGAGGATCGTTACGGCTCCGCCGCGGATGTACGTGCCAGCCTGGGCGGGTTGGCCGCTTCGTCCGGGGCCGCCGGTCTGAACAAGATCAGCACCGGCGCATCCCCTGCGTGGAGATGGCCGGCGGCGGCCGGTCTGGCAATCTTCATCGGATTGGCAGTGTATCTGGTTATCCATTTCGGGTGGTTGCACACGGAGCCCCGCGGGCCGGGGGCGGAAATCCTTCCTCGCGCCATCCGGTCCATTGCCGTGCTTCCACTCGACAATTACTCGGGCGACCCCAACCAGGATTATTTCGCCGAGGGAATGACCGACGAATTGACGACAGACCTGGCGACCATCAGCCAGCTTCGCGTGATCTCGCGCGGCTCAGCGATGCAGTTCAAAGGCGAGCATCGTCCACCGACTCCTGAAATCGCGAAAACGCTCAACGTTGATGCGGTGGTGGAAGGTTCAGTGCTGCGAGCCGGGGACAAAGTCCGGATCACCGCGCAATTGATCGACGCGCGGGCAGACAAGCATCTGTGGGCCAAGAGCTTCGAGCGCAACTCGCGCGACGTGCTTGCGCTCCAGGATGAACTGGCATCAGCAATCGCAGGTGAGATCAACGTTCAATTAACCCCAAACGAGCAGGCGCGGTTGGCCAGCGCTCAGAGTGTGGATCCCGCGGCGCACGACGCCTATTTGCAGGGCCGGTATTTCTTTAATCGCCCCAGTGACGAGAACCTGAAGAAAGCCATCGAGCGCTTCGAAGTGGCGGTCAAGTTGGATCCAAACTTTGCGCCGGCGTTCTCTGGACTGTCCGACGCCTATCTCTGGGCCGGTTACAACGAAGGCGTCCTTACCGCCGCGGAAGCCAGGCCCAAAGCAAAGGCAGCGGCTGAGCGGGCGAGTCAACTGGACGACACTTCCGCTGAGGCCCATACGTCCCTCGCAGTATTCAAACTCTTCTACGAATATGATTGGGCGGGCTGCGAGAGCGAATTTCGCCGGGCATTCGCACTCAATCCCAACTATGCGTTTGCCCACGATCAGTTCGGCCTGGCGCTGGCGTTTCAGGGACGGCTCGGCGAATCTTTGTCCGAAGGCAAGCTCGCGTCTGAACTCGATCCCCTTTCTCCGCAAATCCCGATCGACAATATTTTTGCCTATGCGTGGCAGGGCAAATACCAAGGGGCGAGGGAGCAGGCCAACAGGGCTTCCGATCTCGATCCGGCATACTTCTTTCCCCAGATGGCATACGGGTGGATCGACATCGAGGCGGGGAAAACTCGCGACGCCATCCCGGAATTGCTAAAAGCTAAAGCCATGGAGTCGCCCGCCTTCGTTACCGCATTTCTTGGGTACGCCTATGGGGCCTCCGGCGATCGGGCCCACGCGATGGCGGAGATGGAAGACTTGAAAAGAATGTCGTTGCATGGTCATGTTCTGCCTTTCAACCTGGCGCTTGTGTATATCGGTCTGGGCGATCGCGAACGCGCGTTGGATTGCCTTGAACAAGCCTACGCATCCGATTCGCAGTGGATGGGATGGCTCAAGAGCGACCGTATCTTCGATCAGCTCCGCTCCGAGCCTCGCTTTGTCGCGCTGATGAAGAAGCTGGGATTCGACAGTTGAATTGGGAGGAGCGTCCGTCTCTGGGAGGATCTGGATGTCAGACATGAATGACAAAGTAGCTCTGATTACCGGAGCGAGCAGCGGCATTGGCCGGGCGACAGCCGAAGTCTTCGCGGCGCGAGGCGCCAAGGTAGTTCTTGCGGCGCGGCGCGAACATGAGTTGGCGACGCTTACGAGCGAGATAGGGTCTCGCGGAGGAAGAGCGAGTTTCGTGGTCACGGATGTCGCAATCGCCAGGGATGTCGAACGGATGGTGGCACATGCGATTGAGACATTTGGACGGCTCGACTACGCGGTGAACAACGCCGGCATTGAGGGAAAGCTCGCAGGTATCACCGATCTACCCGAGCAGGAATGGGATCGAGTTCTTGACACGAACCTGAAGGGGACCTTTCTGTGTTTGCAATACGAGGCGCGAGCCATGCTCGCGGGCGGACATGGCGGCGCGATCGTCAACGTCGGTTCCGTCAACTCCTTTCTCGGCTTCCCCACCGGCTCGGCGTACGTGGCCTCGAAGCACGGACAAATCGGGCTGACTACGAGCGTTTCCGCGGAGCTGGCGCCGCAGGGAATCCGGGTCAACCTCGTGTGTCCGGGATTCATCGATACGGCGATGCATCATCGGGCGCGCGGCCTCCTCGGCGATGACTTGTACGACAAGGTTCTGATACCCCGTGTTCATACCAGGCGCGCAGGCCGTCCGGATGAGATCGCCCAGACTATAGTCTTCCTGTGCTCGGACGAGGCCAGCTACATCTCGGGCACCACGTTGACACCCGATGGAGGGTTCACTCTAACCGTCTAGCTTGATTCGCAGCATCCATCCTGTTCGTGGGTCTTTTGAAGGGCGAGCCTAATGAAAACGTCTACATTATTTGATCTAACCGGCCGGGTGGCGGTCGTGACGGGCGGTAATGGCGGAATTGGCCGCGGCATTGCGCTCGGATTGGCCGAGGCCGGGGCCGCCGTCGCAGTCTTTGGACGAAACCACGAAAAGAACCAGCGGGTGCTTTCCGAACTGAAAGCCATCGGTGTTCCATCGATTGCTGTGACGGTGGATGTGACCGATCGCGCCGGACTGGAGCCCGCGCTTCACCGGGTCGAGAGCCAGCTTGGCGGCATCGGCATCCTGGTAAATAATGCCGGCAACGTCTCGCTGAGCGGCGGCGTGTTGAACGAAAAGCCTGAGGACTGGGACAGCGTCATCGAGACCCAACTCAACGCGGTTTTCCTTCTTTCGAAGCTCGCCGCCAAGGCGATGGTTAGTCGCAAGAGTGGGAAAATTATTAACATCGGCAGCATGTACTCGTTTTTTGGGTCCGGGCTTATCCCCTCTTACAGCGCGGCCAAAGGCGCGATCGTCCAGCTGACCAAGTCCATGGCCATTGAGCTCGCACCGCATAACATTCAAGTCAATGCGATAGCGCCGGGCTGGATCGAAACCGACATGACGGCGCCCGTCAAAACCATGCCATTGAATGACGAAATTCTTTCGCGGACCCCCGCCGGCCGGTGGGGTCAAGCCGAGGAAGTCGCCGGAACCGCCGTGTACCTGGCCTCGCGCGCTTCGGACTTCGTCACCGGTACCACGATTCGTGTTGACGGCGGTTATGCGATCCGATGACATCTGCAAACGTAACGAAAGACCGAAACCGATCCATTTTGCAATGCTCCGTGAGATTGTTTCCGGTTTGTTTGAATGCTATGTCCAGGAGGAGCGCGTGGTGTAGAAAAAGCTGAACTCAACGGGAACGTTGATTCAGACAACAACCACGGAGGCTCCTCAAGGACAAAAGTCCAGAGGACCGAGGCCGGCCACGGAAAAGAGAACCGGCCCTCTGCTCATACGGCCGCGGCAGATTGAAAGTCTTTGCACACTATGCGCCCAGGGAAGATAAGTGTATGGTTGCTGCCCTGCTAGAAATCCGGAGATTGCCGCGCAATCCGGATTCTCTGTAGGAGGAATCATTGTAGGAGGAATCATTTGATACGTAGAATTCAATGCCTCTTTGTCTTGATGCTCTCTCTTTTGCTTGGTTCGAATGCCTGGGCCCAATGGTCGTCCGATCCCGCGAAGAACCTGCCTCTGGCCGACAAGAAGGATGGTGCTGATCAGGTGCAGCCTAAGGTGAGGCCGTTGCCGAATGGCGGGTGGTATGTGAGTTGGTTCGATGCGGATCCGAACAGCCCACCGCCCGTTGGATATAGCGTATTTCTCCAGCGGCTCAATGCCGGCGGTAACGAGCAGTTCAAACACGGCGGAATCCAGGTCGCTCACTTGAGCAACTCCTCCACCGAAGACTATGGGCTCGACATCGACACGTCCGGAAATGCGCTGCTCGCCTTCCTCGATACGCGCGAGGGAGCGAACCAGCAAGTGACTGCAGCCAAGATGAGTCCTGCGGGAAAGCCCCTTTGGGGGCCTCGTGGCGTGCAGCTCACCAAGGGCTCGGTTCATTCCAATTTTTCGCCAAAGATCGCCGGCACCAGCGATGGCGGGGCGGTCGTGGCTTGGACTCGCGACAGCGACACCGTGCTGCAAAAACTCGACGCCCACGGTAAGACTCAGTGGGGCAAGGGAGTGGTACTGAGCGAGTCGGGCCAAACTTACTTTCTGGCCGACCTGCACGCCGCTGGCAACGGTTCCGTCATGGTTTCCTGGGTGCGTAACTTCCAGCTTCGCGCCAATAAGCTTTCGGCCGCGGGCAAGCTCCTATGGGGAAAGAATCACGTAACCATCTTCGATAATGGATCCCTCCAGTTTGGTTCATTCCCGTATTTTGTGCCGGATGGCAAGGGTGGCGCTGTCTTCGCCTGGTACACCAGCAGTCCCGCTCTGCAATGCTTTGCCCAGCATATTCTGGCCAACGGCCACGAGGCTTTTCCTCACAACGGTGTGGCGGCCTCAACCAATACGCTCGATGTGCGGGTAGACCCGGCGGCTTCCTACCGGGCAGCAACCGATGAAGTATTCCTCGTCTGGACCGAAGAGGATTCCAACCAGGTGCTGAATGGAATTTACGCGCAGAAATTTAGCCCCAAAGGCGGACGTCGCTGGGGACAAAGCGGGTTGGTGATCGTGCCCTTAGGAGGAGATTCGCAAATTCTCCCCAGCAACGTGCAGATCGGCGGGGGAGCGCTGGCTTTCTGGATTGATATGGCGGGTTTTGGAAATGCCTCCATTCAGGCCGCACGTCTTCAATCGGACGGGCAGTTCAAGTGCAAGCAGTTTCCTGTGTCTACGGCGAAGGCGAACAAAGGCAGGCCGGACGCTGACATGGTGACCGCCACTGGGCTCTCTGCCATCGCCTTCGAAGATGATCGTCTCGGCAGCAATGGGATTTATATCCAGAACGTGAACAGCGATTGTTCGCTGGGGCAGAAATAACGCCTTCGGTGGTAGTTGGGCAGCGTTGGGGGTATCCGCGGCGCGGAAAGAAAATCCCGTCTCTCCCGCAGCGTTCGATGCTCGATTAGGGAAATAGCGAAATCGGTTGCGGGGGCGCTCCTCCGGTTAGCACGCAAATCAGGAAAAACAATCGAGTGGCTTTTGAACGGGAGAGAGAAGCTCTGATCAGACCTACTGTGGAGCTTAAAGTAAGCGATTCGCTGTCCGCGCGCCGCCCGCCCCCGTACTTTTTCTGCGTGCCGGTGCACCTCCGCATCGCGCGGGACCGGCACCTCTGGAACATCTACATTGTGTCTTCGAACAGGGATTGCAGGCGCATTCATAAGTTGACTTAATCCGGGATGGCAGATATCGTTTCCACCCAACTATTGGGGCCCTCGAAGGATGCGAGTCTTGTCTTTTCGCCCAAGTCTGTAAGTCAGCTCCTGGCGCAATGGCGCGATGGCGACGAAGAAGCCTTGCGGGCAGTTCTGCCCTTGGTTTATGACGAGCTTCGGCGGTTGGCCTCAGTTGTCGACCCGTTTGCCGCCGTGTGTCCATACTTCACCGCGTGGACAGGGCTAAAAGACTAGCACTCCGTGAGGGTTGGTTGGTAGTTGATGTAACCAGGCATTACACCAACGGAGAATTGCTGGCGAAAATCGTGATTGCTCGCCATCACGATCCGTCTTTGTGGTGAAGCAAGTCGACCAATGCCTGGTAGAGCCGAGTGCGCGTAGCGAAACGTTCGTTGGCTCGGGTGATATATCGGACGTGTACCTCCACCGCTGCTCCGGTGGGTCGAAGGTTGATGGCTGGGGCGGCCGAGATGGTCTTCGCCGGATAGCGGCTTGTGGCATTCTTCCATTCTTGCTCCGCTGCGCGGGCGCTCGACTCAGTCTCTTTGGCTACGATCTTCTGGATCGCATCAAGCACGGGATACGGATCGCGGTCCGACGGAACGACAAGTGCGATCTCGTCCCACAGCCACTGCCCGGCGGTTGAGAAGTTAAAGAAGTGGCCTTCGATGGCGTAACTGTTCATGAATGTCACTTTTCTTCCCGTGGGATGGCCAAGATCGGTCCAATTGCCGGTTTCGAAAAGCACTGTCCGCATCAGGGTGATCTCGACTACTTCGCCGACTACGCCATTGATCTCGACCCAGTCGCCGACGCGTACCCCGTTGCGTCCGATGAGCACAAACCAGCCGATAAACGCCACGATGAAGTCCTTCAGCGCAATCGTGAGACCGGCAGTCGCAAGGCCAATGATGGTTGAAGTTTGTTTGGGAACACCGATGACCACAAATAGGACAAGCAATACGGCAATTGCCTGGACCGCGAAGCGGAGTACGAGTCGCAGCGTTCGGAGACGCGTATGTTCGGAGAGCGCTCCGGGGATGAAACGGTCAACCGCCTGTCCGCCAAGGTGGGCGGTCAGAACGATCAGGATGATCCAAAACGCAGACTGAAGCATGCCATGCAGCGCAGACCGCTGCTGTGTCTGAGTCAGTCCGATCCAATTGGCATAGACATTAGCCAACTCCTGGTGGTCCTGAACACGCCTGTCGAGGTCCGCAAGGTCTTTTTGTTCGGTGGAAAGACGACGCAAAGACGCAATCACAGCCTTGGAGCTATCTGCGGAGTTCTGTTCTTGGTCTCCGCTAGACGCTGTCTGGTTAGGCGCTGCACCAGGGGAGTCCTGAGTCTGGCGCGCGTCGTGTTGCTGTTCTAGTGCCTCGGCGGACTGGAGCGCTTCGTTACGGGCCTGCTGCAGTTGTGCGGTTTTGCCACGCAGGACGCGCCAGGCACCGACTTGTGCCATTAGATTGCGAGCCGAGGAGTTAGCATCTTCGACATTGCCAAAGGCCTGCGTCTGTGGCGCGCTTTGCTGGGCCGCTTGGTAGCGGGCGAACTGGCGTTGGATCCTGCTGAGGCGGTCCACGTCGGAGACCCTCAGGCTCTCTTTGGCGTTTTCCAGTTCGTCCTGGTCCAGTTCCTGCTGTGCCTTAACCAAGTCCATCTGCTGCTGGATCTCGTCGGCATCGGCGTCCTTCGCCGCGGACGCTTTCTTCATCTCATCGATCAGGTCTTGGTCTCCCTTGACCTGCGCTTCGGCTCTGCTTACCCGGGCATAAAGCTCCTTGGTTTCCGGAGTTGGCGGAGCAGGGTGCTCCTTGGCATTGCGCATCTCATAGGCGAAGGCGAGGTCCACTTCGTGGTCGGCTAACTTCAGGGCCTGCTGGGCGTAGCGCTGCTCCTCACGCAGGGAGGCCAACTGCAACATGGCGCGAGCAGTATGGACCGGTTTTTCGTCAACAACGGGCTGCCGGCGCTGTCTCAACCCCGCGGCTGGTGTGGCCACATCGCGCGTCAGGAACTGTCCAACTCCAGCGAGCAAAGCCAAGACAAGCAACACCAGCGTGATGACCCATTGTCGAGATTTCTTGAAGATTGTCACTGGCCCATTGATGCCTGTTACAAAGACCGCCTCAGGCCTTCGACTCTTTAGGGCACGTCCGGAAAAGGTGCTGCATAAACAACGGTAGACGGAATACCAGTCGCACGTCGTGATGGTTATCACGGCTCACCGTGACTCTTGGTTTTGCCGGATTGCACTTCTCAATGTGCAGGTCAACACACGTCGACATTGCACCGAAAAGGGGCATTGACAAGGATCAACCAACCGTTTAACTTTCGCCCCGTCGACGATCGAAAGGATTGGTTCAAATAACATTAGCCAGTCCGAAGTAGATTGGGTGATCAGCTCGGGAGGGTAACCTGCTGGGCGACCAGACCTGAAAAAACCGACGGCTCTGCGAGGAGAAGTTGGGGTTTGGGACTGCGAAAGCAGTGATCGCATCAAAGGGCTGTGACGGTGCATGCTCCACGTTGTTGGCTTCCTCGCAGGAGCTGGCGGCTAGAGCGTAACCAATGTCACAGCCTTTTCAATTTGGTTTTCCTTTCCTATCGTCCTTCTTGATCTTCTCCAGGTGATTGCGGAATTGGGTCTCGGTCGCGCACCAGTGGAGGAGTACGTAACGGAAGCTTCGCCGTCCCTTAATCTTCTCTCGACCAATCCATCTCCATCGAGGATCGCCCTTGAGGTCGAGCGCGTCGTGATACGTGTCCCCCAAAGTTGGGGATTGAAGATGAACTCCGGCGCGCCACGCGAGTCGCGCCGGCGCTGGGCCTAGATGAGCGGCATGTCGTCGGCCGCGCCGCGTTCTGACTGGCATATCGTGAAACATTGCAAGAACGCCGTCCCGCGATACTCTCGCGCTGCATTTCGCATCACACTTCAACGTGACAGCTCTCACAGCGCTTCTGTTTGCCCGGAGCAGAAAATCACCCAGCTAGTGTCAGGTGAGCACAATCGCGTTTCGACCGATTAAGAATAGTGCCCAGATGACAGAACTTGCTTGGGCAGCCGCTATTAGGTGAGCAGGCACGTGCCCGAGCGGCTCCTCTCCGCTAAACTAACTGCGGAGGGGGACACCGGAGGATGCTGATGCCAAGCGATACCCTTACCATTACCGACAATCGCACAAATAAGACGTATACGGTCCCGGTCGAAGACGGGACCATCCGCGCCATGGACCTGCGCCAGATCAAAACTGGCCCCGACGATTTCGGGCTGATGACCTATGATCCGGCCTTCATGAACACGGCTTCCTGCCGCAGCACGATCACTTATATCGACGGCGATCGCGGCATCCTGCGCTATCGCGGATACCCCATCGAAGTGCTGGCCGAGCATTGCTCCTTCCTGGAAGTCGCTTACCTGCTGCTGTTCGGCGACCTGCCCACCGAGACCCAGCTGAAAACCTGGGTTTACGAAATTACCCACCACACCATGCTGCACGAAACCACCAAGAAGTTCATGGAGAACTTCCGCTACAACGCACACCCCATGACCATGCTGGTGAGCACGGTGGCGGCGCTGTCTACGGTTTATCCAGAAGCGAAGAACGTTCACGATCCTGCTAATCGCTTGCTGCAAGTCAAGCGGCTCATAGGCAAGATGCCTTCGATCGCAGCCCTCTCGTACCGTCACAGCGTAGGCTTTCCCTACATCTACCCAGACAACGATCTGAGCTATCCCGAAAATTTCATGAACATGTTGTGGAAGATGGTCGAGCCGAAATACGCCGCCAACCCCGTAATTGCTCGCGCCCTCGACATCTTGTTCGTCCTGCACGCGGATCACGAACAGAACTGCGGCACGGCCGCCATGCGAACAGTGGGGAGCGCGCAGGCGGATCCCTATCTGGCCACGGCTTCGGCGGCATCGGCTCTCTTCGGACCTTTGCACGGAGGCGCCAATGAAGAAGTTCTCAAGATGCTTGACGAGATTGGGTCGAAGGACAACGTGGCGGCGTACGTGAAGAAGATGAAGGAAGGGCACGGCAAACTGATGGGCTTCGGACACCGCGTCTACAAGAACCACGATCCGCGTGCCAAGATCATCAAGTCGGCCGCCGAGGCAGTTTTCGAAGTCACCGGACGCAATCCCAAGCTCGACATCGCGCTCGAATTGGAACGCGTCGCCCTCGAGGACGAGTACTTTATTAAGCGCAAGCTTTATCCGAACGTGGACTTCTATTCAGGAATTATGTACCAAGCCATGGGCTTCCGGCCCGAAATGTTCACCGTGCTGTTTGCCATTCCGCGGACAGTCGGCTGGCTCGCGCAATGGCAAGAAATGATCACCGATCCCGAACAAAAAATCACGCGCCCCCGGCAAGTATATGTCGGACCTGAGATCCGGGAGTACGTGCCGCTGGATAAGCGCGCTCCGGCCGCACTGACCACCCGCTAAACCACAGGGTACGCTCCGCTTTCAGCATCGTTTCTGGTCTCGTGCAGACCGATTAATTCTTGACATTGTTCGGTATGGGAGTAGACTTCGCCCGATTTCCTCTTCCCGCCTTTGAACGGCTCCTGACACGGAGGACTAGCCATGCGACTCTTGATCACTTTGGCCGTCCTGAGTCTTATCCTCGCTGCTTCTGCCTCCCGTTCCACGGAAGCACCTACCGGCTTTGACAACAAAAGCAACGGCGTCGCCGACGATGCGACTCATCAGGCCGATCAAACGAAATTCGAGGGAGTCGAACAGCTGAGCGATGGCCTGGGACCGCTCTATAACGCGCAGTCCTGCCGCGAATGCCACCAGAGTCCGGTTTCAGGTGCTGCCTCTCAGGTCGCGGAGTTACGCGTCGGCCATCAGGGGCCAGACGGACACTTCCAGAATCCGGAAATCCCGATCGCTCACGGAGCCGAAGTGATTTCTGGCCGGTCTCTCGTGAATGATCGCGCGATTTGTCCCAACGCTGCTTTTCCTGACACTGAGATTCAAGAGCGAGTTCCAGAGACAGAGACGGTGCGAGCGTTTCGCCTTTCTTTGAATCTGTTGGGAGATGGCTTCGTGGAGGCGGTTGCCGATCAAACCCTCATCGATCTCGCCGAGCAACAATGCAAGTCTTCACATCGTAGAATCTGCGGACAGGTTCTCCAGGTTCCCATCGTAGAAGCGCCCGGACAAATGAGCGTAGGTAGGTTCGGATGGAAAGACCAGCACGCGAGCCTGCTATCGTTCGCTGGCGACGCTTACCTCAATGAGATGGGCATCACAAACCGCCTTCAACCGGATGAGGTAACCAAGCTTTGCAACACTGCTTCGGAGCCGAATGACACGCCGGGACCGGATGGTCTCTCCGACATCGATCACTTCGCCCGGTTCATTCGAGCCACGAAAGCCCCTGCGCGCGATAGCCAGGTCGCGAACAGCGCGGTTGCAAAGAAGGGCTCTGGCTTATTTGACAAGATCGGTTGTGCGACTTGCCACGTCGAAACACTGACCACTGCTCCCGCTGGAACGAAGATCAACGGCGGAACGTTTACGATTCCAGCCGCGCTCGGATCAATCACCTTTCATCCCTATGGCGATTTCTTGATGCATGACGTCGGGACAGGCGACGGAATCCTGCAGGCGACGCGGGAGCACTACGGGAACAAAGTGTTTCAGATGATGTCGGGGTATCTTTCGAAACAGGACTTCGAGAGCAGTCGGAATAAAATACGCACCGCCCCTTTATGGGGAGTCCGCTTGCGTCCGCGATTGATGCACGATGGCGCATCGCTGACCCTTCGCGACGCGATCCTGCGGCACCGCGGCGAGGCGAGCCATGTAAGTCAGCAATTTGAAAAACTGAAGAGGGGAGACCAAGAAGCCATCATCGAGTTCTTGCGGTCTCTATAAACTCCCCAAGGGCTGCGGCTCTCGTCGCGCACGCTAGAAGAGCTGTATTCTGCGGAGCCGCCAGCACAGCAAGACCTCGTGCGAGAACTGTTACACCAGAGCCGAGAGCTACTAAACCGCATGCAAGCGGGCTGACGGGAAGGTGTCAGAACCCATCGGTAAAGCCAGGGCCGGATCGGGAATGCAAGAATGGCGCATCACTGACAACGGCTCGTCGTAAGACGTAATTGATTGAGATGAGATAAGGTCTTCCCTCTTAAGCTCAACTTAACTTATCTCACCCTGCCGGCCTTTTTCGGGGGAAGAAAGACTGGCAGGGATAGTGGGTTGCCAATTCCTCAACCAGCTTTGCCAAGGAAAGCCTATAGGGGCCTGTTTTCCACGAAACCACCAAGAGACCTGACGAGGAAAAGCAGGAATAGGACGAAGTCGAAGGGTTTCGCTTCAGGCCTTCGGACTTTGTAAGTCGATTCTTTGAGCTTTGAACGGTTGTCAGCAGGAGAACTACGAGAATTGTTCGAGGACGGCAGGGCTGGCCAGGCTCTTGGCCTCAGTATTGTTCTCACGAGGGTGGTGCGTCCTGATCGAACATCCACCCCAGCCTTGTGCAGCAGGACCGGGCTTTACTTTTGTGGCCGAAAAGATGAGTTTTGGTCGTGGGTGATGTGCTCTTCAATCCTGGACACGAATTTCGGCGCGTGGCCCTTTACCATTTGCCGGATGCCAGGCCCAAACTCGTGGAAGAGGTTGATCCCCGCGTCGCTGCCAATCGTCGAACCATAATTGTCGAACGTCGCCGAAACGGATCGCGCCCAATATGGACGGTGAGCAGTTTGGATAGCGACCGAAGTCAGCGCCCCGAGGAAATACGAAGTGTTCAGACTCCCCTTTCCGGTCTCGTCACGCGTGACAAAAATGCGCGAAGCTGCGTAAGAGGCCCGGCCCACAAAGCTACCGCTGGTCGAAGGATGATAACGCGAGTTCCGCTTGAGCAACGACGGATACAGATACTTATCGAAAAAGGTGCGGAGTCTTTTTGAATAAACACCGCTTTATAGGTAGCGGTTAAGCCGGACTGCGGTCCGGGAGTGACGTGTCCCGGTTCTCTTTCACGCATCACGCCCGCGTTGATGCCAACCCCGCCAGGTGTTAGAGGCGAGCGCGCTTCATTGGCGAACGTTTGACATTTGTCTGCTTGCGCGGGACGCTGTGCTGCCGACGGAGCATCAGGAAGGGATTTCCAGGTAGGCATCTCCTGGCGCTGCACTTCGGGTGAGTTTGAGCCTTCCCCCTGATGCAAATCAGCGGAAGAACGTCCGCTCTGGCACAACGCCCCGCAAGCGGTTAACAGAAAAAAGGAAATGACACGGATTGGTGCGATTCGCTTCACCATAGCTCAGTCCTGCAGAGCGGCAAGCGACGTTGCGTCTGCTCGGCGATTTGGCTGGAAGCACACTCCGACGTTAGCACTCCAAAGTGGCGTTCGTCTGAGCAAGAGTGCTCACACTTCCGCACTTGGGAGAAGCAACTTACATTCCAAGTGGCTCGGTCAACTGGCAACTTGGTTGCTGGAAGGGCTTAACCGGAAACCATTGCTGGATAAGGCACTTCACGAGCAGGGACGAGAAACATCCCTTTATGGGGTACGCTGCACTATGCAGTTTCTTGCCAAAGAGTGGAATCCGAACCACCGGTTCCTCATAGATTTGCGTGCTAACCGGAGGAACGCCGCCGCAACCGATTTCGCTATTTCCCTGCTTGAGCATCGAACGCTGCGGGATAGATGGGGTCTTCTTTAATTGACTAGACATATGACTAGTCAGTATACTAAAAGCAGCGCGAGGAGGTGAGTCGTGAATTCGTGGCAAGTTCAAGATGCGAAAGCACGTTTTAGTGAGTTCTTGGATGCAACCATCAAGAAGGGCCCCCAGGTCGTCACCCGTCGCGGAATTGAGACTGCCGTTTTAGTGCCGATCGAGGAATGGAATCGCCTGCAGAGGGCTGCTCGTCCCAGCCTCAAAGCCTTGTTGCTTGCTGCCGAAGCTCGCTTTGAAAATTTGGTCCCGGAAGCCCGCAGGTTGCGGCGAAGGGCCGTATTGAAGTTCAAGTGAACAAATACCTGCTGGACACGAACGTCGTTTCCGAGCTTCGAAAACCGCGCCCTCACGGGGCGGTGGTCGCCTGGCTTAGCGATCAGGCAGACGAGCAGTTGTTCCTTTCAGCCGTAACGATGGGGGAGCTGCAGGCGGGGATTGAGCTAACAAGGCATCAAGATCCATCGAAGGCGACCGAGATCGAGCTTTGGGTCGACCAGCTAGCTGCTTCTTACCAGATTATACCGATGGATACACTGTGCTTTCGGGAATGGGGCCGCATCATGGACCGGACACCGGATCAGTTGCTAGAGGATGCAATGATTGCTGCGACGGCACGTGTCCACCATTTGGTTGTTGCTACCAGGAATGAGCGGGACTTTAGGCGACTTGACGTGCGGATTCTCAACCCATTCAAGACTAGCTAAAAAACAAGCTCCACGGTAGCTCTCGTCAGAACCTCTCTTTTCCCGTCAACAGCCATTCGATTGTTTTTCCTGATTTGCGTGCTAACCGGAGGAGCACCGCAGCGCCGATTTCGCTGCTACCCGGCTCGTATCTTGAGAGGTGTCCCTGACTAATACCGAGTTCAAGAATCCGGCGCCCCCCCACTTGGTTCGATGGCCGGATCCTGGGATTTCACCGTGATTCCAGGGCCTCACCCAGTTGTCCTCGAGAAGATTTTGACGCAGGACAACAGTGGAAACATTTCCGGCACGGGCACAGCGAACCCGCCAATGGCCCGGCAGGCAATTATTTTACGGCAGATCTTTATCGCCGAGATAATCCACGGATATGTCGATAGCGTTGGAAAGAGCGGAACCCGAAACCTGCGCTGGCACCGATGGCGGAACCCCGTACCTTAAGCGGAACGATTAACTCCTCGAACCAAGTGACGATGACGATCAATGTCGGGGGTGTATTAACAGTCAGCATCAACGGGACCCTGAAACCCATCCGCCAACCCGCCTTCCTCTGGAACGTTGACTAACCCCGGCCCCTGCGGAAGCGCTGGAAACTTCCCCATAACCGGTATGCCCGCTAGTTCCCATACTGGGACCTACTCCGGCACGAGCGCTGCCAATAACACTGAAACCATCACCCTCAACCTGATACGACCGGCACTCTGAGCGGCAATGGCACCGACAGTGTCTCAGGCAATTTCATATTGTCCGGCACTACGGTGGGGAACGCTTACTCGGCAACCATCACGCCGACGCCCAGCGTGGGCGGTTCGATCTTCGGCTACTTCGATCCTCAGTTAGGAGCAAAGGGCTCGATTCTCTTGACCAGCTTCCAGGGCGGAGAGCAGGGAACTGCTGAAACCGCCTGCAACCGGACTGACGGGAATTGGTCTTCGCGGTGCATGGGGTTCATCCACGGTTTCTTGAGGTCGGACGACAGAGAACTACAGGAACGGTTCACGTACGGCAGAACTGGCCAGACTATTCGCCTCAGTGTTGTTCTCGCGAGGGATGTGCGATATAGAGAAATGGAACGAGCGAGCCAACTTGCGACAGATCCAGTTCAGGGAATACAGGCGCGGGCTGCGGCAACTATATTCGCCCCTCATTTGCCTGACCACGACTTGGGAGTCAGAGTAGACGTGAAGGGTCTTGGCTCTCAGACTCAAAGCACATTGCAGAGCTTCAAGCAGAGCAACATATTCGGCGACATTGTTATCTTGTCGCCCAATCGACTTCGCAATTCTGATCTTGCCGTCCTGGGCACCATCCATCACCACCCCAATACCGGAAGGACCAGGATTCCCCAGAGAGCCGCCATCTATATAGGCTACGAGATTTGACATCGGGTCCGTCTGCTACAGCCAACATGCGATAGGTTGTTCCCACAGTCAAGATGTTTAACTGGTTCCTCTGCAACACTGACGCGATTTCCACGAAGTTGTGCAAGGCTCTGTGGAAAACAAGGACTACCTGATGCTAAGTTCGTTAAGCGTGGGTATTTCAACGGATTGCACTTCTCAATGTGCAGGTCAACACACGTCGACACTGCACCGAAAAGGGGCATTGACAAGGATCAACCAACCGTTTAACTTTCGCCCCGTCGACGATCGAAAGGATTGGTTCAAATAACATTAGCCAGTCCGAAGTAGATTGGGTGATCAGCTCGGGAGGGTAACCTGCTGGGCGACCAGACCTGAAAAAACCGACGGCTCTGCGAGGAGAAGTTGGGGTTTGGGACTGCGAAAGCAGTGATCGCATCAAAGGGCTGTGACGGTGCATGCTCCACGTTGTTGGCTTCCTCGCAGGAGCTGGCGGCTAGAGCGTAACCAATGTCACAGCCTTTTCAATTTGGTTTTCCTTTCCTATCGTCCTTCTTGATCTTCTCCAGGTGATTGCGGAATTGGGTCTCGGTCGCGCACCAGTGGAGGAGTACGTAACGGAAGCTTCGCCGTCCCCTTGATCTTCTAATCTTCGTCTCGAGGCGAAGCTGCAATTGCCCCGCGAACTCATTTGACTTGCCCCGCGACCCGCCATTGCATTCCTGCGATGATTAGCCAGACCATCTCTCACTACCGCATCATTGAGACAATACGCCTTCAGGAGCCCGCCGCAAGAAAGAAGTTCAGAGGTGGCGCGCTGGCCGCCAGCGATGGCGCCGTGCACCGTCCCGTGGTGTCCGCTGAAATCCGTCGCTTCTGGCGACTGACGTAAGGAAGATTTCCACCTAGGCAAGGTGTATCGTTAAACGGTGGTCAAGGGCACATTCGCGAAATGATGAAAAAGCTCCGATTCCTGGTATCGCTTCACACCCGCGAGAACGATTTCCAAGTGGCACAAGCCCAATCCGCAGAAGATACCGCGCGCAAACTGGGGAGCGATGCGGAGATCATGTTTGCCGATAACGACGCGGTGAATCAGAGCACGCAACTTCTAAAGGCAATCCAAAGCCCGGTTGAGTCCCGGCCCGATGCGATTGTGGTGGAACCGGTTGGGGGCACGGCGCTGCCTCAGGTGGCCCGGGCCGCCAGTGCCGCCGGAATCGGTTGGGCGGTCCTGAACCGGAGGCCGGATTACTTGTCGGATCTTCGCACGGCGGCAACCGCACCAATCTTTGCTGTCAGTTCTGATCACTTCGAGATTGGCCGGATACAAGGAAGACAATTCGCTGCGTTGCTGCCCGGAGGCGGTTCTGTTCTGTACATTGAAGGACCTTCGCATAGTTCCTCGGCGCAGGAACGTAAGTCCGGAATGCTGGAGACGAAACCGTCGAACATTCAAGTGGCGATGCTGAAGGCACAGTGGACAGAGGAAAGTGCCGGGCGGGCGGTGCGGTCTTGGCTGAAACTGGCGACTTCACAAAGCGCGTCAATTAAACTGGTCGGCGCGCAGGATGATTCGATGGCCATAGGCGCTCGCAAAGCTTTTCAGGAGATTACCAACGAAGCAGAGCGTTCGCGATGGCTGAGCTTACCGTTTACCGGATGTGATGGTCAGCCGGCGACGGGCGAAGCCTGGGTACGCGAGAAATGGCTCACGGCGACGATTCACATTCCACCGCTTACGGGGCAGGCGATGGAGATTCTCGCAAAAGCAATTCAGGACGGAACCCAACCGCCGGAACATTCCTTGACCACGTCATTCTCGATTCCTCCCCTCGAATCATTGGTTCCGCAGAATTCGCGAAGCTGAGGAACAACGTTGGGAGTGACGGGTGGGCGCTGGCCCCGAAAACTTGAAGGGCCCAAAAAATCTGTCGCGAACTCTTGAGGCACGTCCACGGACTTTGAGGTCGGACGACAAAACGCTAGCCGCAACGGCCTTCACGACCGGTTGGGACTAATAACTAAGGAGGCTGGCGAAGTTGGCCAAGTACACTGCAAGCCTCTGACTGATGCATGGATCATCAGTGGACTACTGTCGCCTGTCGTAGCGGCAATCATGTCTGAAATCCTTTCGCGGCGAGACAACTCGAATGACCTTGTTCGATGACTGCCCTTCAAGTGCAACTGACCGAACACGCTCAAGCGCGACACGCCGCGGCATAGATGCGCAGGACGGTCTGGATGTGTTCCTGAATCATATCTTCGGCATGCGCTCGGGGACGTCCTGAGCGGATCGCTTCGTATTGCAATGGCAGGTGCTGGCTCAGCAACGTCAGAGGCGGGGGTGAAGCATCGATGTTTGCGCGAAGTTGCGCCAGCTCTTGCTGAACCGTGGCATCACCCCAGTAGTACCGGCATCGGTCACTGTAGCTGTAGATCCGGGCCAGACGCATTTCGTCCGCACTCCCGTGATAGTACGAACGCCAGTAGGTAGGATTGCGCAACATGGAGGCTTCGAGCGCCTCCCTGACCTGGGAGAGACGAACTCCCTTCTGCCGCGCAAGCAATTCTCGTTCAATCGCGCTCAAGGCGAAGACCGCCTCCCGGAAAGCGAATGTCAGCCATGGCCCCACTTTCAAGATCGCGAAATGATCCTCCACCATCCGTGCAAGAGCTGCAGGCTCCTGGTAGTCCGTGGAATGCGCCTCGTAGACGAGAGCAGGATGTTTCGGCAAGGCGGACGAAAGTGCCCTCGCCTTCTTCTGGTCATAGTCGAAAATCACGTTTTCGCCGAACTCCACTCCGGGCTGCACCACCATGGCAATCACTCTGTCCCACGCAGGAGTCACTTTCTGCTTAGCGAAGGCCGTGCGGAAGAGTTCCAAGGTGTGAGGAATCCGGTCGGCCGGCGACACCGCGGGAGGCGCTCCCGGAAGCGATTCACCCCCCGGAGCCGGAACCTCGGTGCCGATTACGTAAAGGAGAGGCGAAGAGCCCGCCGGCAAGTCTTCAAATGCAGTTTCGGCAGCACGACAGAGGATGGCGGCTCGTTGCGCGACGGTACTTTCGTCCAGGCCACCCTTGATGTCATCGGCACACGCCATACTTGCATCGAGATGAATCTTCTTGTATCCGGCGAGTACGCACGCGCGCACCAGTTCACAGGCGTTGCGCATCGCCATTTCCGAGGCCTGTTCTCGCCAAGGGTACGGACCCAGATGGTCGCCACCCAGCAACACTCGTTCCCGGGGAAGTCCCGCATGTTGCGCTGCGGAGTGAATAAACTCGGCGAACTGGGCAGGAATTTGTCCGGTGTAACCGCCCAATTGATTCACCTGGCTCGATGTGGACTCGATGTGTAGAACTGATTCATCCTCGGCGGCCTGCTGAACGGCTGCCGCGATGACGCTGGGGTGAGCCGAGCAGACGGCGTACACACCCACTTTCTCGGAGCACCGATTGCGACGGATGAGCTCCTGCAATCGCTCGCTTGCGCTCTTGGGGTGAGGTTCCACGGTTGGAGGTGTTACTCGGGCTGAGCCTCGAGGAGTAGATGTTTGTCGAAATCGGCGGAAATCATGGCCTGGGGGCCGTGTACCTTTCCGAGAGTCTCTGTTGTTTATATAATCCACAATGCGGTAAGTGCGATGCTGCAAGCCACGCAATTGAATCGGCCCACTCCAGTGGCGAGCGAAGAACGCATAGTACATTTCCCCGTCTTTGCGGACAACGTGAGCCTCTGGCCGATCAAACCCGATGTCATAAAGATCTCCGAGATACTCGCCGCGCGAGAGCATTTTGTCCTTGTAAATTTCCAGCCATTTCTCGAACACCCTCTGACGCTCCGGGGTTAGGTCCGACTTGCTGTGCTTTTGGACGAGATTCGGGAGCACGAATTGCGTACCCACGACTCCGCCCACACCCACGGTAGAAGCGAAATCAATCGCCCCGTCGCTCAATTCGACGTGGTCGCCAAAATAGGGCACGTTGTCGCCCATGAGCGCCTTCAGCGTCTTGCCCTTGGAGCGGATCTGAAACGAACTTTCCGGATCGGATGCCACCGACATATTGAAATGCGGCATAGTGAAAAACGAGTAGGCTGTGCCGCAAGGACAAAACTCGACCAAGGCGTCAGGTTTCACACTGCGGGCGGTTTCGTACAGCTCACGAAAGAAATCAGGCAGGGCTTCAACCGAGTCCTCGGGGCGTTTGTGGTGGTGCGCGGGATTGTAGCAGGGAGGAACGGCGTTCATGTGCTGGCCATCCAGCTTCAGGCCATCGAATCCCCACTCACCCAGGATCTTTCGAACCAGAGCTTTGTGGTATTCCACAACCCCTCGGTCGGCTGGACACGTATAAAACGAGTTCCACCAGGAAATCTTCCGCTTTGATCCATCACGATTCAGCAGAACGAAATCGGAGTGGTCTTTAAGTAGTTGCGAATCCGGGGCGGCGCTCAGCGGTGACCACCACAGTTGCGCTTTGAAACCCTCTTCATGGATGCGATCGACAAGGGCTTTCATGTCGGCATCGCCATGCGGAAACTTCTTGGGGTCGAGTGCCCAATCGCCGTAGTTGTTCTGCCAACCATCGTCCAGAGTGACCCAGGAGAAGCCCATTTTCTTAACCGTCGGAAGCGTGTCATACACCTGCTTGAGCTGGACCGAGCGGCCGTAGCCCCAGGCACACCAGATCGGGCCAAACGCACTGTCGGGCGCCGAGGCCATTTGAAATCCCTGCCGCATCATGAGGCGTCGATATTCGGTGAGCGTACGGAAGTAGTCTCCCTGATGCACAGAGACAAATGTGCGAAGGGTATGGAAGCTCTCCCCTGGTTCCAGCGTTCGCTCCCGAGTCGAGCGGACGGCCAGGCGAGCATGACGCGCGTCGGGCATGGAAACGGGAAGCGATATGAGCCGCGGCCCAGGTTCAACGTGACCTACGGCGAGACCCGCGTCTTTGCGCCATACGTCAACAGTGGGAGTGCCGCCGCCGTAGTCGCTGGCATTCATTCCGAGATAATTTTCCTGCCGGAAGCCGGCCCGCAAGGGAAGCACCCAATCCGGCCGCTTCTCGTACGAGCCACTCTGGTACGACCAGAACGCGGGCCCTCGCACGGAAGCAGATGAAGTCAGCAAATATTGATGGTTGGTCCAACCGCGAATTATGAGTGGACTTGCGCCTTGATTCGAGTACTCAACGTCAAAGATGGCGATGGACGGGAAATCGGCGTATATCGTGACTGCAATCTTCTTGCGCAAGTCTTTGGACTGGCCAGTGAGCGACAGCCGCTCGCCCGCGCCAAGAGCGTCAGATACATGCTCCCGGCGGCTTGAACTCAGCGCGAAGTCGCTCCAAGTGCGATCCACGCCGGTGACCGTTTCCGATGCAGAAAACGGAGTCAAGAGTTTTGCCTTTGGGCCGAACAACGCGACTACCCGGCTCCGCAAGTTGTGGTCGAATTCGAGTCGCAAGGCTGAGCTTTGGATCTGAAGATCAGCTGCACCGTTGCCAGCAACTGCTGGGACAAATCTTTGGCCGGTATTGTTTTGCCCTGAGTTCCAGCCAGGCAACGCAAAGGCAAGCAGAACGCAGCACGTTAGAGCGATGGCCCGCGTGCGCTTCATCGTCGACGGATACCACCGATCATGTTGGATGGGACGCTTCACAAGGGCGAATTTTACACTTGACACTCCTGAAAAGCGAAAGTAAAAGTTATTAAACGTAAGTATACGAAAGCTTCCGTGTGATCTTCGCGGGAGGCCCTCCATGCGAGTTCCTGGTATTGAGTATTTGCTGGTCCGCGTTCTCTTGGTTTCAGCCATTTGCATTCTTCTCCTTCTCCAGCCGGCGCTACTTCGGACAGGCGAGCTATCAGGCCCAGATTCGCGGTGTCGTGTCCGATGCGACCGGGCGCGTTGTGCCGAATGCGACGGTCACAATTATTGAGGTCGGAACCAACATTTCGCAGAGTGCAAAGACCGGCCAGCTCCGGTGACTACATCTTGCGGGCGTTGCGGCCCTCCACCTACATCGTGAAAGTGGCAGCCCAGGCTTTCAGACCGTGGAGCAAAAGGGAGTGGTTCTGGCGGTGGACCAGGCGACGAGCTTGAACTTCACCCTGCACCCGCAGGCACATCCACAACGATCCAAGTGACGGAGGCAGCGCCGCTGCTGGACACCGAAAGCTCCGCTCTAGGGACGGATGTTACCAACCAGTACGTGAAGGAGATTCCGCTGCTGAACCGCAATTTCTTCGGCCTGGTCTTCTTGAATGCCGGAGTGAGTGAAGCTGCAGGTTCGGGAATGGCCGACAACTATCCCGCCGGTACGAATTTCGTCTCCAACGGCCAGCGCAACGCCACGGCGGAAGATTCGCATGGACGGCGCGTTGATCAGTGCCCCGGAACAGGGCGAAGGGTGGAAACTCGAACGTTTTTTACGAACCCTCGGTGGAAGCGGTGCAGGAATTCAAGGTCCAGAGCAACAGCTTTTCCGCGGAGTTCGGCAGTAACGGCGGCACAGTGGTGAACATGGCATTGAAAAGCGGAACCAATGCTTTTCATGGCAGCGCCTGGTGGTTTGGCCAAAACGGCGTACTCGACGCCAATGATTTCTTCAGCAATCAGGCTGGGCTGCCCCGGCCGGACCACTCCCGCAATCAGTACGGATTCTCCTTGGGGGGGCCGATCCGGAAGAACAAGACTTTCTTCTTCATCGACATGGAGCGCGTTCTCGAAACCGATCCGGTGAATATCGTCGCTACAGTGCCCACTCAAGCAGAGCGGGCCGGGGACTTCTCGCAAGACTCTTATCACCGATCCGAACAGCGGAGACGTTGTTCCTGACCTGATCTTCAATCCTCATCAGGTCGACGCGAATGGCGTGCGCACTGCCTTTTACCGGCAATAAGATCGATCAGCAGATTTCAGGATCCGATCGGGCAGAAGGTACTGAATCTTTATCCGGTTCCTAATCAATCAGGCAATCCCGATGGCACCAACAACTTCCGTGCCAATACCAATTCGTACACAAAGTCCCTGCAGTTCGACGTGAAGCTTGACGAGCAGCTTTCCAACAACACCCACCTGGCCGGACGGTACAGCCACGCCCATGCTTCCAACTCCACTCCCACAATCTTTGGCGACGGCGAATTCAATGACGGGATCAATGGGACCACGAGTGTAGAAAATGGCAGCCTGCAGCATGACTGGACGATTAAGCCCACACTGCTGCTAAGCAGCCGCTTTGCCATCGACTACGTATATGCGCCGGGCTTCAGCAATTACCCCAGCGCCACGTCGGTGGGATTTCCCTCGAACTGGACAATGCGAACCCAGGCATTTCGCGGATGCCGGGGATCCTTACGGACTCGCCCTGGACTTCTCTTTTCGATCAGTGCTGCGCTGACACCAAGTTTGCCCACACTCTGTATTCGTACTCTTCCGCCTTGGCCTGGGTGCAGGCAAGCACAACTTCAAGTTCGGTGGAGAACAGCGTCTGTTCTTCAATAACTTCCAGCAGCCGTCTTATCCGACCGGCTACTTTCACTTCTCGCAGAGACGTTACCGAGAACGTGATTGGCGCATTCAATCCGGATCAGGGAAACCCGTTTGCCGATATTCTGGTGGGTACGGGTGATTACGGTGGCATCGCGATTTATCCCGCGGTCGAGAACAAGTCGAAGGAAACCGGCTTTTATGCGCAGGACGACTGGAGAGTTACATCGAAGCTGACTCTGAACCTCGGTTTGCGTTATGAATGGAGCACACCTTACACCGAGCGCAACAATCTGCTCCAGTTCAGTAACTTCACGGGAAACAGCGGCGTCATCGTTCAAGGCCTTCCGCTGATTTCGGGGCCATTAAAAGGGACCACTGAATTCGCGACTTCCAGCAATCGTCACGTACCGATCGACCGCAACAACTGGGCGCCGCGGCTTGGGTTTCGCTTACCAGCTGACTCCCAATACCGTGGTTCGCGGCGGCGCGGGCATCTATTACGGAATGAACGTCGCCACCAACTTCCAGTATCCCGGCACCGCCTTCCGCAAGGACGGAGTTGTCTATTTCACCAAGGACAACTTTCAAACCCAATATGCAACCTTGGAAAACCCCTTTCCAGCGGGACTACCAGCTCCCCAAGGCACCAAGTATGGCGCACTAGCCGATTGGGGTTTTGCCAACCTGAACGATCTGGGCACCACTCCGGCCCAAAACGCTGACATCTATCAATGGAGTTTCGGTGTGCAACGGCTCTTGCCCGGACAGTTAGTGGTCTCGGCAGATTACTCCGCGAATCACAGCACGCATCTTCCCTGGGGGGGAGCTGGCGGGGTCTGTGGTTGCGGAGTCAGCTACACGCGACCGTAACTTCATCCCTTCGTCCATTCGCCAGCAATACAACACTCAAGACCTCTACAATCAACTTCACAACCCAGTGGCCAATCCGTTTCAACCGTTATTCAGCGGCCCCAATGCAATCTTCAACGAGCCCGACTCGTTGTATAACAATGCTCAAATCCCGCTCATCAATCTGTTACGTCCATACCCACAATTCGACGGCAACTTTGAAGGACTTCCGCTACTCGAAGCGGAATCCTTCTACAACGCATTGCAAATACGCTTCGAAAAACGGGCCAGCCACTACATCAGCTTTGAAGGAGGGTACACGTTTGCGAAGGCCACCGATGATTCTTCCGCCGGCCGTAACGCATTCGTGGGTTCTCTCGCTTCCGACAATCCGCAGGTACTGGATAATCTGAAAGCGGAGCACTCGATCAGCGCCAATGACGCGACTCACCGCCTGGCGATGGCGATTATCGCGGATTCTCCGATCGGACGAGGGAGATGGATTGGAACAAACATGAATCCAGTTCTGGACGGCGTTGTCGGAGGTTGGACGATCTCTACCATTCTGACATTACAGTCCGGTCAGCCGATCGATATCGGTATGTCCCAGCCGACCTTGGATGACGGGAATCAACGACCCAACATCATTTGTAACCCAAGCAGCGGCGTCGGTGCCCACCACTCCGCTCTGACCGGACAAAGCACTTTCAATTCGAACTGCTTTGCGAATCCTGGCTATGAGCAAGCTGGAAACGCACCCCGTTATTTTTCGAACCTCAGGGCAGATGGAATCCACAACCTTGATATCGCGATTGCGAAAACGTTTGTCCCCAAGGAGGGCATGAAATTGGAAGTCCGCGGCGAGTTCTTCAACTTCTTCAATACACCTCGATTTGCGGTACCCGACACGCTGTATGGCGATTCGACCTTCGGGCAAATTACCTCAACACTTCCGGGGAGCACGCCCCGCCACGGGCAACTCGGAGTGCGCTTTGAGTTCTAACGGAGCCCAGGGAAAACGACACAGGGGCAAACCCCGGTGAAAAGACGCACCTTTCTGAGAGCGGGCGGCGCCACTGCACTTCTCGCCAGCATGGGCAGGTCAATTTCATCGGCTCGAATCCCCGTCCACAACTTTGATGGATACCCGTTCGGAGCCGGGCCGCGGATAACCGATCGGCTGTACCAGGGCCCTTTCTCCGCCGACGACTATCCGAGTTGGAGCGTGGTGATGGCGACGACTCCTTCCGAGGAGATTGTGACCAACTACGGCATGGGGCTGATCACCTATCTCTGCGATGAAGTCGGCCCGGCTCACAAGGAAGGCGAGACCCTGGCCCAGTCGCTGGAGAATCTCGTCAAGCTGCCTCTCGGTAGCAAGCTCTACATTCGTGTGAACTGGAGGGACGTGCAACAGCGTCCGGGCAGGCTCGATTTTTGTGAGCACTGGAAATTGGCATTCGACTTGGCGCGTCGATATCAGAAACGAGTCGGCTTCCGCGTGATGATGAGTAATCCCGACATCCCGGGCCCCACCCTTCCTGATTTCCTTGTGCAGAAGGTCCGGATGGTGAAGCTTGGCGAATGGCAGCATCGAATCAGATATGAGCCGCGCTACGACGATCCAGCATTCCAGGCAGCATTCCGCGAATTGGTGGACCTTCTGGCGGCGGAGTACGACGGCCACAGCGATGTGGAGTACGTCGATACGTTTATGTACGGTTTTTGGGGAGAGGGCCATACCTGGCCACTGCAATCCAATCCTTTCCCCGATTCCATCACCGCGGAGAACACATTCGTAAGCATGTTTCAGTACCAGGTGGAGCGCTGGAAAAAGACCCCTCTCCTCACCAATACCCAACCTGACTTCAGCAAAGTGGGCAACTCCGAACTGCTCGACCGGACCATTCGAAGTTTCAATTGGTTACGCACTGACACGATCTTCATTGAGAACGAGCAGATCGAGGAGTTGAGTAATCGCCCGCCGTGGACGGGCGTCTCCGTAGAAGTGGGTATGTCGGACGGTTCTCCCTCGAACCTCAAATATGATGAAGATGTGACTTACACCGACAACGTGATCCACCACGTGCAAGATGTGGGTCCGTGCTATTTCTCATTGTGGAACTGGCATCGGATCCAGGCGGACAGGATCCTTAATTATTACCAGCAGTTTCCTGCAGCTATCGATCTATTGGCGAGAAGGATCGGTTATCGGGTTCGGCCTTCCTGGGTGTGGACCTACGAGGAAGATGGATATCCCGGGTTGATCATCGGTTTCGTTAACGACGGCATCGCCGGTGTTCCGGGAGCATTGTACGTTTCGGTGGTCACGGAAGACGGGAAAGTGCTCGCCGGCGGAAGCCTGGATCCCGGTTATCCGCTCCCAGGCAAGGTGCGCCAGGCGAAATTGCCTCTTCCCAGGGGTACGACCTGGAGGGGACTTCGATTGAAAGCTGAGCTCGAGGTGAAGGGCGTGCGATATCCCGTGCACTGGGCGAGCCGCCAGGGGTCGAATCAAGATGGCAGCCTAATGCTTCGCGCCACGGCTGGTCTCGGTCAAAACGATGAGACCGGAGGCCTAGCCCCTGGCTAGTTTTCGTTCGAATGATCACTCAGGACAATTCTGGTTGGAGCCTTCGAACTTGTGAAACGAAAGAGTGCTCTCGCAATTTGTCTGCTGATGTATATCCTAAAGCCCGCTGCCGGTTCTGATTCTGCCGAACAGAATTGGACCAACTACGTGCGCATCGGCGCATACGGCTTGCAGAGCGACAATGGAGACCAGATTGTAAGAAGCGCTCAACAAGATGACGTGTTCGGCATCGAGGTGGACAACGACATACCCGGTCGCTATGAAAGCTTTGTAAATCCTGAAGAGAAGCTGAAGGCCATCCGCGCCGTAGCTCAGAAGGCGCATGCTGTCGGCAACCGGGCATTCGTGTACATCGCTGGAACAGAGTGCATCACAGCCAACGCTGACAATACCTCTCATACGCTCGCCAAAGAACATCCTGACTGGCTGCAACGGAAAATCACGGGAGAGCCTGCGATCTTCGGAGGAGGTACGGCTTTCTGGATCGCGAAGGGTGATGAAGACGTATGGATCAGTCCCTACGCTCCCGCGTGGCGCAAGACTTATATGGAACGGGTGAGGCAGATTGCAGCCACGGGCATCGACGGAATCTACGTGGACATCCCTTACTGGATGACGCACTTCGACGGGTGGGAAGACACCTGGGCGAGCTTCGATGACTACACAACGGCGGCATTTCTTAAGCAAACAGGTCTGAACGCAAAAAGGGACCTGAAGCTGGGAGACTTTTCCGATCCCAATTTTCGCAAGTGGGCCGACTTCAGAATTCAGACGATCACCGACTTCATGCAAGAGATTGACCGCAACGCAAAGTCAGTCAATCCCGCGATCAAGACAATCCCCGAAATTTATCCAGGCATCGAGGAAGAAGCGGTTCGCGTTGGTGCAGATGTTTACAGTCTGTACCCGGTCGTGGATGCCATTGCCCATGAGTACGAATTCGGTGCTGGAGATCACATGGCGTCCTCCAGAACATCGCTGGATTGGTTCAGTTACCAGGTGGGAATGCATTCGTTCCGTGCCTTCGCGCAAGGGAAGGCAACCTGGATCTTGAACTACTCGTGGGACGGTGATCAGAAAGTGGACCGACGTGAGGCGATGATGAATCTGGCGGTCTCAGAAATTATGGCGGGAGCGAATTTCTGGGACGCCCCCGGGCATTCCATGGCTGGTTCGAACGACCCGCCGACTCGAAAGAAGATATTTTCCTGGATCGAGGCCCACGAGAAAACCTTTTACTCACCACGGATACCGATCACCCCGATCGGCGTCTACTTCTCCCCCCAAACCCGTGACTTTTTCGCAAATGAATTTATTGCCTCTTATCGCGGAATTCTTATTTTGCTCATGCAGAAACACCTGGAGTTTCAGATTGTCACTCCCCGCACGCTCTCCGACTTCCAAGGAAGCACCCTGATTCTGCCTGACGCACGGCTCATCAGCGACAGCGAAAAGTCTTCATTGCGAGCGTATCTGGCGGGAAACAAAGTTTTGTTGATCACGGGAGAAGATGCCACCGGGATTGGAAACGCCGCGAACGTGATCCGGTTCAGCAAGTGTCCTGGGAAGGACTACAGCGCGGCCCTGCAAAAGGATTTCGACGCTGCAACACCCGATCGGGAACACGAATTCCTGAAAAGCCTGAAAGCCGAGACCTCGGTCCGCGTGGTTGCTTCTCCTCTGCTAGCCACTTCGATTGCTCGAGTGAACGGCAATCCCCACGTGTTTTTTTCGAACTTTGCAGGGCTGCGAGCGGGAGAGAATCCTGTTCAGGCTCCACAGACCGGCGTACAAGTCACAATATCTGGCGCGACCAAGGGGCGGGGATTCTTTCTGCCGTTTCTTGGAGACGTGCAGCCACTGGATGGAACTGTCGGTGCTGGCGGGGTCACCTACAGCCTGCCCCCGATTGAGAAGGGGGCAGTATTTTGGTATGAGCGGTGATGCTGCAACTCCCATTGACCCGCTGCGGAGGCAGCTTCTTCCGGTTCTCGGATTAGGACTCTAAGGGGAGAGACTCCGCATGAGGAACTGGCACCCTAGCTGCACTTCCGGCAAGGTCAACTTTCAAAGATTCAAAGAGGGATGGCCGCTCCCAGCATAGAAGTGTTGATCCTTCTTTCCGATCGTTTCCGCAAAAGTATCGATTGGATATTGCGCAGAGAAGGGAATTAGCCCACCAGCGCAGGGTAAGCACTGAGTTCTCGGACTCTCATCCGCGCTAAGGAGTACCAAGGGCCGAAAAAATCGGCACCTGTCTGCTCAACGGACTTGCCATCAGGCCTTCATTAATGGCGGCACCCTCTTCGGCACCCATTGCGTCGCCTGCTCGTAGGCGTAGGCAATCTGCAGGACCGCGAAATCCGCGTGATTTCTTCCGATAATCTGCATACCCATCGGCAATCCCTCGCCGCTGAACCCCACCGGCACACCGATCACCGGGCAGTCCAGCAGCGTCGCCGGCACCATTACTTCCATCCACCGGTGATACGTATCCATGGCCACTCCGTTGATCGATTTCGGCCAATGCGTCTCCGCGTCGAAGGGAAACACCTGCGCACTCGGAATCAGCAGGTAATCGAACCGCAGGAATAGCTTCCGCACTGCCTCATACCACTCGGTCCGCGCTACAAACGCTTTCGCCACGTCAGCGCCCCTCAGCGAAAGCCCGCCTTCCACTTCCCACTGCGCCTCTGGCTTCAACTTCGCTCGCTTCACCGGGTCGGCATAAAACTCACCCAACCCAGCCGCATTCAGCCAGTGCCGGATCGTCAGCAGCGTTTGCCACAGTCGCTCCATGGAAAACTCCGGCTGCACTTCCTCCACCGTGCACCCCAAGGACTCGAAGGCTTTGAGAGACTGCTTACATAGGTCCAGAATCCCTGCCTCGAACGGCAACCGCCCGCCCAAGTCTCCCAGCCACCCCAGTCGGGTATCGTGGAAATCCCGCTCCAGTGACCGAGTGAACATTGCTGGATCCTGTTCGATTGCCAGCGGTACCCGCTCGTCCGGCCCCGCCATCACTGAGAGCAGCATGGCCACATCGCGCACGCTGCGTCCCATCGGTCCCAGCGACCACGGCTCTGCCAGATAAACCTCTCCGCCCGGACCCGCTGGCACGCGCCCATACGAAGGCCGGAACCCAATCACGTTGTTGAATGCCGCCGGATTCCGCAGCGAACCCATAAAGTCGCTGCCGTCTGCTACCGGCAGCATGCGCAACGCCAATGACGCAGCTGCGCCACCACTGCTGCCTCCCGCCGTCTTCGTTTGCACATATGCGTTCCGCGTCACGCCAAAAATCGGGTTGTAGCTCTGCGAGCCCAACCCGAATTCCGGCACATTCGTCTTCCCGATCAAAATCGCGCCATTTCTTCGCAGCCTCTCCACAAAAATCGCGTCGTGGTCAGGTACTCCATCCACCAGCGGCGAGCCTCCGCTCGTCCGTATCCCCTTGGTCGGCTCCAAATCCTTCACCGCATGCGGAAACCCGTGCATCCACCCGAGCGACTCCCCGCGTAGCAGTTGTGTATCGCGTTCTGCAGCCTGCTTGAGCAGCCCTTCCGGCTCCTGCAGTGACACAATCGCATTCACCTTTGGATTCACCCGCGCGATGTGATCGAGGTACGACGCCATCACCTCCCGGCACGACACCTCCTTGGAGTGAATCGCCTTCGACAACTCCACCCCATCCATCATCACAATCCCGGAAACATCAGACGCCCCTGGACCTTCATTCATCGCCTCGCCGCCAACCAACTCATTCGCAATCAGGCCGGCCCCGATCACGGCAGCTGTCTGCAAGAACTCACGCCGCGTCGCCATTGGTTCTCCTCCGCACCATTCGTTCCGAGGTCGTGGCGGAATAGTACCGGGACCACGAGAGAAAGGAAAGAATCCCAATGCCGTCACTCGGGGGTCTGGGTGGGCTAAAAGGCGGCAAGGCACGAATTGCTCTACTGACCCCGGAGGAGAGACGAGAATTGCGTCGCAAGCCAGTTCAAGCGCGATAGGCAAAAGAGCATGCGCGCAAAGAAAACCCCTGAGGCACCCCGCACGTCATTTCAGTCTTTCCCATTGGGGTTTTCTCAACCACTTCCATGCCGTACTCGCAGCCGCCCGCAGCAGCGTTTCTTCCGGCTCGCCAACCATCCGGCCAGAAACCCAGGGCGAGAGAAAGAATACGCGCAGCATTGGCGAGATCTTGCTCGCGATTACCAACCCATCTGGTCCATCCGCTCCAGGATGCGCGCGCTGTAGTTATTCATGCGCTCGGGCCGTCGCTTCAGAGGAGCTGGCAGAATCGCGGCGAGCCGCGCCGCCTGTTCCCGGCCGACATTCCGAGCCGCAGTTCCATCGTAGTAACGACACGCCGACTCTGCACCATAAATACCAGGGCCCCATTCGACCACGTTGAGGTAGATCTCCAGAATGCGCCGCTTGCCAAGGACAAATTCGGCCACCGGTGCCAGTGTGAACTCCGCTCCCTTGCGGAGGAGAGAGCGGCCCGTTCCGAAAAATAGATTCTTCACAAGTTGCTGAGTAATAGTGGAAGCTCCGCGAGTGCGACCGCCTTCCAAATCGTCTTCGGCAGCGATTTGGATCTGGTGCCAATCGAACCCATGGTGCTGGTAGAAGCGTGCGTCCTCCGCGGCTATGACGGCATGCTGCAGATCGAGCGAAATCTGGCTGAGCGGAATGAATTTGTAGCGTTCGTGATACGGAGTGTGGTGAAGCCAGGCCTGCATGCGGCGCTGCATATGCACCACGGTTGTCGGTGGGTCGATCCACCGGGCGGCCATAAGGATCATCGCGGCGAGTGACCATGAAAGCACAACACCGAGGGCAAGCCATCGGACAGAGGATCGAAGGAAACCCTTCCGAAGCGGCGGCTTGGAGCGTGCGTCTGGCCTTTCCATCACGCTTCAGAATAATAGCTTGGTGGCCGCTAATGGATGACCTTGCACCCGCGAACACCGGGTGCTGCGTTCTACGCAGGCCACCCGGGACAAAACCCCTTGGTCCTGAATCAGATTAAACCCCGCTACTAAGATAAAGCGGAATTAGTAGCGAAAGGTTGGCTCGTAGGAAGTGATCTCCGCGCTACGCCTCGATTCTGGGCGTATGACGGGCAAATCGAAATAGCTCGGGTCAACTTCTAAAATCAGATTTCACTCAGTGACCCTGAAGGGGCTTGCGGGGGTTGGTGCAATTGCTGAATATGACCACCCAAGACGGTAGATTGCGATACATTGTCGGGAACGGAGGAAATTCAGGTTAAGCGGGATTCAGCGAGGGAACAATATGGTCCGATCGGGGCTGCACAAGCCAGAGCGTTTAAGAGTTCTGTTCTGTCTGATCAGCTGCGCATTATTTTTCGCGGTCGCTCCTCCTCCTGCGGCGGCCCAGTTCAAGGCCTGGGTCGTGGCAAAATTCCCCGACACGCCGGAGGGTCTAGCAGTCGATTCGCAAGGCAACCTCTATGCGACGCTGATGCATATTGGGGAAGTCGTCATGCTGAAGGATGACGGCAGCTACGATCACATCGCATGGGTGCCGTCGAAGGAAGAAAGCGGGAAGGGCGACCTGATCGGACTCGATCTCGACCAGTCCGGCAACCTCTATGTAGCCTACACGGGCCATTCGAAACGTGATTTCAGGAAAGACCTGGGGGATCCGTTCCATCCCGCTTGCCGCGATGCGACGGTAACCAGTTCCGGGGTCTATAAGATAGACGCCAAGACCCGAAAGGTGACGGCCCTCGCGACAAAAGCGGAGGGATGGCCGTTCTGCTATCCGGATGACGTCGCGATCGATTCGAGCGGCAACGTGTACATGACAGACCTCACATACTCCGGCATTTGGAAGATCTCTCCGGATGGAAAAAAGGTGGACTTGTGGTCGGCGCACCCTTTGCTCAATTGGTCTCCCAAGCCCTATTCGGGATTCCCACTGGGAGTCAATGATCTCGTGCTCGATAAGCAACAGAAGAACATCTATGCGGTTACCGACGGCGACCCCATGGTACTCAGGATCCCGATTAAGGACGATGGGACGGCCGGTGAACCTTTGCCGCTGCCTTACGGATTCTCCGCATTCGATGGGATCGATTTGGACGGCAAAGGCAACATCTACGTGTCCGAGATTTTGCTCAACCAGATCTGGGTCCTTTCGCCCGACGGCTCGCAGCGTATCCTGATCGCCAACAAGGAGAACGCGCCCTTGGATAACAACACGAGCCTGGTTCTAAGAGGGGATGTGCTTTGCACAGCGAATCTCGGCTTCACTCACGCCAGACCAGAAGATGCAGACCGCACGGTAGTCTGCATGAAGGGTTTCCTCCTGCCGAAATAGCGGTCGGGGCGTTTACTGTTTTGCACTCTCGATGCGCAGCAACAGCCCGCTTCCGGCTCGGACATTCAGGTTTCCCTGGTTTGACGTCAGCGTGATCTCTCCCACCGGTTCGCTGCGTCCGGCATGGGCCAGCGCGATGTCCGGCATACCGTACAGTCCGCACGCATCGGACGAGAATACCCATAACGCTTGATCCCTCTTGTTGCCGGCCATCTGGCCACGACACCCACGCGCAGGGTTTGCCTCCACCGGAAGCAGGACGCCGTCAGCGAGCGCTTTTCCAACAATACTGTCGCCTCGCGCAACCGGACCTCCTGCACCGTAGGCGACCTGTCCCCCGATCAGATTCCGAGTGATCCAGGCCCACGGGGTTCCGCGATCCGGTCCGGCGGGCGGGACTTGCGCGTCCTCAACCTCCATTGTCGACGCCAGCGCTCTCAGGTTAGTGCTGATCGGCACGGACCGGTGGTGGAATTCCAACCTGTCAAAGCGGAGGGTGATTTGTGAAGATCCTCCCTTTTCTGCAGCGCTCGCGGAGACCACGCGCCCGACGACTTTGGAGCCAGCTCGAATCTTTGTGTGAGGTGAAAGTGGCACGTCCTGCATGATCCGGGCTGTGAACGTCTGACCAGCGGTGATCTTCCGCGAATTCAAAGAAGAATTTAACTGCGCGGGTAAGATGGTGCCCGGAGGGATCTCGTTTTGAGCCAAGGCGGCCGCTGAGAGCAGGAGGAAACCGGGCAGGAACGACTTCATAGAGGCCTCCGTTCGCTACAGCCTCGATTATGCGCTTTCTTTGTCGAGCTGCGACTGAATCTCGCTCATAAGCCAGGACCGGCCCTAGAGGACACTTATGGTTAACAGATCGCACTCAAGAACCCCTGTTGGCAGGTACATGAGTGTCTCTCGATTCAACTCCGTATGGGTGGTGCGCAGCATCTCGCAATCTCGTAACGAGAAACAAGCGTACGTGTTCCGTTTGAGCGAACAAGCGTTGGCCGGCCGCGTAGGCCGCAATGTTGAAGCCCTCACAGCCCGGGCCCTGAGCCGCTGTCGGCGTCAGCTCGACTCCGATTACTTGGGTCAACCAGCTTTTACGATCAATTTACAACTTCATGACAATTGCCCGGTCCTGCCTCAGATACCGTGCCAAGCGTCCTGCCTCGCTGGACTGCCTGTTGGGATCTGAGGGTTCTCGCGTGGCAGAAACGATCCAGTCCTTGTTATCCGAGGGTGGCTATGAAATCAGAAGATTCGGCTCTGCGGAGGGGGTCTCAGGTCGCGCGTGGGACCACGATAGCGGTTGCAGTTCTGCTGCTACTGGCAAGTGCCTATGCCGGAACAATCACCACGGTATCTTCCACTGTTCCCAGTAACGGCGACCTCAATCCTTACGGCGTGGCGGTTGTGCCTGTCACCACCGGTGCCCTGACTGAAGGAAATATCCTCGTCAGCAATTTCAATAACAGCCAAAACTTGCAGGGTACTGGCACAACCATCGTGCAAATTTCTCCCAGCGGAGATTTCAGCCTGTTTGCCCAGATTGATCCCAACAAGTTGCCTGGTCGATGCCCGGGTGGCGTTGGTTTGACCACCGCGTTGGTTGCACTGAAATCGGGATGGGTGATCGTGGGCAGTTTGCCCACCAAAGACGGAACGGCAGCCACGGCGAAAGCCGGATGCCTGCTTGTCGTGGACAACAACGGGCACGTTGCAGAGACATTCACCGACAAAGAGATCAACGGCCCGTGGGATATGACGGCGGCAGATTTTGGCGACGAGGCGGCTCTGTTCGTCACCAATGTTTTGAACGGCACTGTTAAAGCGAAGGGCAAAGTTGTCCATCGGGGAACGGTGCTGCGTCTGGATGTACAAATTCCGGACCATGGGATGCCGAAAATCAAGTCGATTACCAAAATTGGATCAGGCTTCGCGGAACGCACAGACCCCGCCGCTCTGGTTATCGGACCCACCGGAGTAGGACTGAGTCGTCAAGAGAACAGTAGCGACGATCACAACAGCGTAATTTATATCGCGGACAGTCTCAACAACCGCATCACCGCCATCGACGATCCGCTCCAGCGCCACGATTCTGGTGGCACGGGCAGAACGATCACCCAAGGAAAAGCTCTGAATGATCCCCTGGGGCTCACCGTTGCGCGCAATGACATTCTCAGCGTAAATGGTGCTAACGGCTTTCTCGTGCGCACACGAAACGGACAGCAGGTGAGCAAAGTGCTGCTGGATAATATCGGCCATCCACGCGGAGCAGGTTCTTTGTTCGGACTCGCCGTTGTGCCCGGCCAAGGGATCTACTTCGTCGACGACAACGCAAACGCTCTGAACTTATTCCACTAAGACCTAGCCGTAGCGAATCTGACGTGGGTTCAGCCGGCGTGCCTCAAGGCTGTACCAGGATGACGAGTAGCTACCTTTTCCCGTCTGGGCGCTTTAAGGCGTACGAAGTACGCAGTCCGGCCAGGAAGACTATGTCACAGTTGACCGGAACACCGGCAATTGACGAACATGCCTAGAGAAGAGAGCGCAGTCATCATGCGGGCTTCGTCGTTGCCGATGGCCATCTCCAGTTCCGGATCTCGGGCTTGTCCACGCCTTCGCGTATAGCGTAGTCGATGCTCTCGATGATCTGTCCCTTGAGCCACTCTTTCAGGTGAGCACCCGGACCCTGCAGCCTGGGAACGCGATCAATGACGTCGATCGCCAGGTCGAAGCGATCCACCTGATTCAGGATCGCGAGCTCCAGCGCCGTATTGATGTTGCCCTTCTCTTTGTATCCGCGCACATGAATGTTGGCGTGGTTTGTCCGGCGGTAGGTGAACTTGTGGATGAGCCAGGGGTATCCGTGGAAGTTGAAAATAACGGGCTTGTCCTTGGTGAAGAGCGAGTCAAAATCACGATCGGAGAGACCGTGCGGATGCTCGGTATCGGGCTGCAGGCGATACAGGTCAACGACGTTAATGAAGCGGATCTTAAGATCAGGAAAGTGCTCTCGAAGAATGGCCACGGCGGCCAAAGCTTCCTCGGTCAAAACGTCGCCGGCACTCGCCACCACGACATCGGGCTCGGCTCCGTTGTCGGTGCTGGCCCAATCCCAGATGCCGATGCCCTTGGTGCAGTGGACCACAGCGGCGTCCATATCGAGATAGGCGAGGTGCGGCTGCTTGTCAGCGACGATCACGTTCACATAGTCCTCGCTGCGCAGGCAGTGGTCCGCCACACTGAGCAGGCAGTTCGCGTCCGGAGGAAGGTAGATGCGGGTGATCTCCGCGCTCTTGTTGCTGACGAGATCCAGAAAGCCGGGATCCTCATGGGTGAAACCGTTGTGATCCTGGCGCCAGACGAGCGAGCTAAGCAGAAGATTGAGCGAAGGTATGGGGGCCCGCCAGCTGAGTTCGAGCTTCGACTTCTCGAGCCACTTGGCATACTGGTTGTACATGGAGTCGATGATGTGGGCGAAAGCCTCATAGGTATTGAAGAGTCCGTATCGGCCAGTCAGAAGGTAGCCTTCCAGCCAGCCTTCGAGCGTGTGCTCGCTGAGCATCTCCATCACGCGCCCGTCGGGAGCGATGTCCGTTCCGTCTGCGTCCTCCGGCTTGATGGCCGCGAGCCAGGTTTTCAGAGTCGCCTGATAGAGATCCTGCAGCCGGTTGGACGCATTCTCATCCGGGCTGAACACGCGGAAGTTGCTCATATTGCGCCGCATGACGTCGCGCAGAAACTTGCCGAGGGTTTCCGTGGGCGAGATCTCCTTCGCTCCCGGGCTGTCCACCGCGAACGCGTAGTCGCGAAAGTTCGGAAGGGTTGAGCGCTTTGCGCAGCTTGCCCCCGTTGGCATGGGGGTTGGCGCTCATCCGGCGATCTCCGGTTGGCGGCAGATCGCGCAGCTCGGGCACCAGCGTGCCGTGCTCATCAAAGAGTTCTTCCGGCCTATAGCTCCGCATCCATTGTTCGACGATCCGCTGGTGTTCGGGGTTCGACTGTACATCGAGCACCGGCACCTGGTGGGCCCGCCAGAAATTCTCGACCTTGTGGCCGTCAACCTCTTTTGGTCCGGTCCATCCTTTCGGCGATCGAAGGATGATCATCGGCCAGCGTGGCCGGTCAGGTTTGCCGGTGCTGCGGGCCTTTTCCTGAATCGCGCGGATCTCCTGCACGCAGGCTTCGACGACAGCGGCCATCTTCTGATGCATCAGGTAGGGGTCGTCACCCTCGACCAGATGCGGAGTCCACCCGTAGCCCTTGAAAAGATGATCGAGTTCATCCGGGCCGATGCGGGCAAGCAGCGTGGGGTTCGCGATCTTGTAGCCGTTCAAATGGAGAATCGGCAGAACCGCGCCATCGCGGATCGGGTTCAGAAATTTATTGGAGTGCCACGAAGTCGCCAGCGGTCCGGTCTCCGCTTCGCCATCTCCCACTACGACGCTCACGATCAGATCGGGATTGTCGAAGGCAGCTCCGAACGCGTGCGAGACGCTGTAGCCCAACTCGCCACCTTCGTGGATCGAGCCCGGCACCTCCGGTGTGCAATGGCTTCCGAGTTGACCAGGGAAGGAGAACGCGCGAAAGAGGTTGAGCATACCTGCTTCGTCCAGGCTCTTCTCCGGATAGATCTCGGAATACGTCCCCTCGAGATAGCAGTTCGAGATCATTGCCGGCGCGCCATGCCCGGGGCCGGAGATGTAGATCATGTCCAGATCGTATTTCCGAATGACACGATTCAGGTGAGCCCAGGTAAAGGTCTGGCCGGGATCGGAACCCCAATGCCCTAGGAGTCGATTCTTGAAATGCTCGGGGCGGAGCGGTTCCCTTAGCAGAGGATTGTCACGGAGATAAATCATCCCGGCGCAGAGATAATTGCAAGCGCGCCAGTAGGCGTCGATCTTGCGAAGTTCATCAGAGGTGAGGGCTTGTTCAGAGGAGGGCGTTTGCAGTTCCAGATTCTGTGTCGATGTCATAAAGATCACGCTCTTCCGTTTAGATGGGCAAACCCCGATTGGTGATGAGTAATATTCTACGGTGGAAGAATGAACGGGGAATAAATTGACCTTTACGGGTCTTAGCTGCGATGGAGATTTCGGCACGGCGGTTGCTTTGGACGCTGGCATTCGCCGATGTGGTAGGGTCGTTGAGTCCGCTTGAAATTGCGCAACTGGGTATCGCCCTTCCTGACTCATGAAAGTCCTCGTGTTGAATTCGGGGTCCAGCAGCCAGAAGAGCTGCCTGTACGAGATCGGCGACGTTCTTCCCGATGATCCACCCGCTTGCCTGTGGGAGGCGAAGGTGGAGTGGGAGGGTGACTTCGCGGAGGCGGAGATCAAGGGTGGGCACGGGTTCGCAAGGAAGGACCGGATCAAGGTTGCTTCTCGTGCCCAAGCGGTCGAGCACTTGCTTGACACCCTGTGGAAGGGCGAAGCAAAGGCCGTTGCATCGCGATCCGAGATCGACGTTGTGGGGCACAGGGTAGTGCACGGTGGGCCCCGATTCGAAGATCCAGTCGTGATTACTGCGGAGGTGAAGTCAGCAATCGCGGGTGTGTCCGCCTTCGCGCCCCTGCACAATCGCGCCGAACTTGAGGGTATGGAAATCGTTGAACAATTGCTTGGTCCCGTCCCCCAAGTCGCGGTTTTTGACACAGGCTTTCATAAGAAGATGCCACTCCCTGCGGCCGTGTACCCGGGGCCGTATGAATGGTACGCATCTGGAATCCGGCGCTATGGTTTCCACGGCATCAACCACAAATATTGTGCCCGGCGTGCGGCGCATCTGCTGCGCCGGGATCCGAAGTCGTTGAGGCTGGTCAGCTGTCATTTGGGAAACGGCTGTTCGCTGGCGGCAATTCGAGATGGAAAAAGTGTCGACACCACGATGGGTTTCACACCGCTGGAGGGCCTGATGATGGGAACGCGCTCGGGCTCGGTGGATCCCGGCATCCTCACGTACTTGATGCGTCAAAGTCATCTCACCGGAGAGCAACTCGACGACGTGCTCAACAAACGCTCAGGGCTGCTCGGCATCTCCGGTATATCCGGAGACATGCGCGAGATCCTGGCGGCGATCAAGAATGGGGATGAACGGGCAAAGCTGGCTTTTGACATCTATGTCCATCGTTTGCAGTCCGGCATTGGTGCCATGATCGCTGTTTTGGGCGGAATCGACGCGCTGATATTCACGGCCGGTGTCGGTGAGAACTCTCCAGAAGTGCGTGCCGCGGCCTGCGCAAACCTTCAGTACGCCGGCCTGCAACTTGACCCGAAGATGAATAAGCAATCCCCGCCGGACCAGGACATCTCTTCTGCAGACTCACCAGTTCGGGTCATGATCATCCGTGCACAAGAGGATTGGGAGATTGCTCGGGATTGCTGGATGCTAACACGCAGCAACCAAGCTGGGACACGAGACCCGAGCGTGGAAAATGACAGCTGAACTCAGAAATCCTCTGACCTGTGATGCGTAACCAATTTGACAGAGTCGGTTCGCAGCCTGGGAAGTGGGCGATGCGAGTCGGTGATACGGATGAAAACCGAAGCGACTCCTTCAAAGTGAAGGTTGTTTCACACCTGCGAAGGGAGGATGAGAGTACAATCGGGCACGTTCTTGAAGTTCAGAAGGAGGCCGATTGAAACGAACAAGCCCTCATCTCTACTCAGGTTCCGTCTGTGTCGTCTTAACCTACGTGCTGGTACTTGCGGTTTTGGTCACTCTGACCGGTGCCGCGCAAGCGCAGATCAAGCTTGAGAAGCTCAGCACCGATACCTTCCACAACTCCAGTACTCAACACGCCACCGAAGTCGAGCCGGACACTTATTCGTTCGGTTCCATGATTGTCTCCGCCTTCCAGGTAGGGAGGCGTTACGCCAACGGAGGGGCTTCCGATATTGGATTCGCGACTTCAACCAATGGCGGCTCGACCTGGAAGAACGGCTTCCTGCCTGGCATGACGACCTTTTACAAAGGCGGGAAGTATCCGGCGGTGAGTGATCCCTCGGTTGTTTATGACTCCCAGCACGCCGTCTGGCTCATCAGTTCGCTCGGCATTTCCGATAAGAATGGCGATACGATTCTTCTGGTGAGCCGCTCCGCCGACGCCATTAATTGGAATAAGCCGGTTACCGCAAACAGCACGAGTGTCTACGCCGACAAAGACTGGATCACGTGCGACAACACTTCCACCAGCAAGTTCTATGGTCACTGCTATATCGAATGGGAAGATGCGGGCATCGGGGATCAGGTCATGATGACGACTTCCACCGATGGCGGCCATACCTGGAGCTCTGCTTACAGTGTGCCCAATGCCATCGGGCTGGGAGGGCAGCCGGTGGTTCAAACCAATGGCACTGTCGTCGTACCCTTTCTGGGAAATGGAATCCAGTTCTACACGTCGACAGACGGCGGCAAGACGTGGGGCAATGTGGGCACGATTGCCAACGTGAACGACCACACCATAGCTGGCAGTCTGAGGGCGGTCTACGTATTGCCCTCCGCGGAGGTGGGCAGCGATGGTACGGTCTACGTGGCTTGGTGGGACTGCAGCTTCCGCAAGAACTGTTCCTCCAATGATATCGTGATGAGCAGTTCAAAGGATGGGAAGACGTGGGCGCCGATGAGCCGCATTCCGATCGATCCCACTTCCAGCACAGTCGACCACTTTCTCCCTGGCATTGCTGTGGACCAGAATACGTCTGGCAAAACCACACACCTGGGACTGACTTACTATTTCTACCCCGTTGCCAACTGCAGTACGTCTACCTGCAAACTGGGCGTCGGGTTTATTTCCTCTACCGACAATGGAAAGACCTGGACAAACGCCAAGAAGCTGGCTGGCGGAATGAACGTGCTTTGGCTCGCGAACACTACACTGGGCTACATGGTGGGAGATTACATTTCTACCTCCTACACGAATGGGAAAGCATTTGGGGTTTTCGCGAAGGCGGTCAAGCCCGCCAACGGAAAGTTCAACGAAGCGATGTACACTCCTGCGATGGGGCTGGCGGAGATCGAGGAGGGAAACGGCCCATACTTCAGTTCAGCTGGCGAGTTTCCTCTGCCCGGTGCGAAGTCGGATCATGGACCGAGGCAGTTCTATGATACCGAGGGCAGAATCCCGATCCCGCTGGAGAAACAGGCAGTACCTCCGGAGCGAAAGTGAAGTGCGATAACGTCGGCAGTGTGGCCAAGGCTGTTGTTCGCCCGACGATACGGATATCAGGTCTGGCATCAGCGCGCGCTCGGCGCCACTTGGGCCATTACGCGACCTCCGCTGAACACGGTTGTGTTTCACGACATTCTGCGGGCGCCTGGCCAAGGCCCTCCGGTCTCGAAACAGAGAAGATAGGCAGTCATAACGGTTTTCTATCGGCCGGTGTTATCGGCGCGATTTCCTCGGGAGTGCCGTACCCGCGATCATGAGCTCGATTCGAAACTACATATCGCTTCAGCTCGCTCGACTTACAATGGCTAGAAGCGTGGGGCAAGCAACACGAGCAATACAGGGTGTATTCCTTCGATGAGTCAATGATATCGCCCACGACGTAGGATCCGTTGCCATATGGACTGAAGGCAATCAGATATCGAGTGTGGCACTTTGGACACTCCACGCAATGGCGGATGCGGCGGCCGCTAGTCATGTACGGGTGATGTATATCCCTGTGACAACACGCTCAGGGCGATCTCCGGGCATCGAAGCTTGGAACGGACCTGCTTCAACGAGGCGAGAGGCCTGATAGGCAAACACTGCACGTCGACGATGCCATCCCAATCCTCCGGCGCGTACTGAAATCCCTACCAGGTTCACGGGTTCTTTCGCTGCAGGTGAGTGACCTTTCGGATAGCGATTGGGACGAGTGTCGATTTAGTGGCCACGACTCTACAGGTAAGCGGGATGAAGTGCGGATAAGGCAAACTGCAGATTACGCCGTCGCAATGTCTTCTATAGTTTTTGGGATGAACTTCGACAGATATCTTCTCAAGAACGTATATCTATTCATGCGGCATGCCCCAGCCGAAAGTAGGAATAATTCTCGGAAGAGTGCAGCGATCAACAGCGGCAGTCTCGCTTGTTTCCTCTCATTCGCTGCCCGGGGGGTGTTGCTATTTCGCTACCGAATCTCTTCCGGTGATCACGCCCCATCGCAGAGGCGTGACCACCGGGCAGAATGGAACCTTCTAGATTCGAAAGGACGTCTCCCTAGAACGTAAATTTTGCTATCACAGTAATTGTCCTCGCATTGCTGCTGAACACAGACTGCGGGACGTTAAAGTTTGGACTTGCGGGGTTGACGAAGCTCTTGTACGTCGACCCCACGGTCGCGAATGAAGCGACATCGTTTACACCGAGTCCCTGACCCGGGAAACTGTTGGGCAGAAACTGGGCATGGTTGAACACGTTTGCGAACTGGGCGCCCACGCGGAACTTACATCTCTCTGTCAAAGATATGTCTTTGTACAGGCCCAGATCCATGTTGTTGGTGGGGCGGGTCGCCAGCGTGTTCCGGGTGCCAGTAGCCAGCGCACCCAATCCGGCAGTGATGTATTGCGCATTGGGATGGTTGGCGAGATAGGCCACGGTATCGCCGGCACTGTTGGTCAATGGCGTCACCCCCGATCCGGTCCCCGGCGCTCCAGCGGAGTTGAAGATCGCCCTATCACCGGCCGAGTCGATATTCAAATTCGAGTCAAGATTCGACTGCACGGTTACCCATTCCGGAGATTCATACGTGTACACCGGACTGAATGACCAGTTGCCCACGAGATTCTTCATCGCCCATCCCGAACTCTTGAAGGGTTGGAGATCGTACACAGCTGCCAAGGTGAGGCGGTGAGTACGAGACAGAGCTGAGACACCTTTGTCCACCGCCAGATTCTGGAAGTCCTGCTGACGACGAGGTGTCAAATCGGTTGAGTGGAAATCAGCCGTACTGTTATCGATCGTCCGGCTGAAGGTATAGGACGATTGAATAGTCAGGCCGTTGGCAAATCGTCGATTGAGGCTGGTCTGCAACCCGTGATAGGTGGACCAACCAATCGGCAGAAACGCAGTAATAAGGTTTCCGAATCCCGCGTTCGCGTATGCAGCAACTTCTGGATTGCCCGCCTGCAGTCCGCCCGTGCACCCGGATGCTGGTGCGGGAGTTGGACTGCACAGCGTCAAAGGCAGAGCATCCAAAGCGGCTTGTGAAGGCGCCTGCAGGTAGGTTGGCAGATGGCTGGCCGGAGTCGCCAGCGCCTGCAGATTAATGATGTTCTGTACGTCTAAGTGGTTCCCTCGCGTGCCCACATAGCGCACCTCCGCGGTGTAGTTCTTGCCGAAGGCGTGTTGTACACCAAGATTCCAGTTCAGTGAATAGGGCAACTTGGTGTTGGGTGGAATCCATGTCGAAGTGTTTGCCAACGCTTCAGCTTGCGTAAGCGTGGTGATGCCGCTGCCGCCACCCGGCAACGCACCGCCGGCAAAGAATCCGGGCTTCACACTACTCGGGTTCACGTTGAAGGTAGCGCCGATCTGGGGTGGTTCTGACAGAATGCCGATATTGTCGTAGAGCACGTCGTAGGCGATTCCGAAACCGCCGCGAATCGACGTCGTTCCGCTGTCACCGGGTGAGTAAGCGAATCCGATCCTCGGACCCCAGTTATTCTTGGGAGCCTGCGGCTTGTTGAAAACCAAAGGCTGGTTAACTTGAGGAACAATCAGGCTGGGAGTGTTAGCGATACTGTTGAGGGCCTGGTTCTTCTCGCTGAGCGGATTGGTCGTGTACTCATAACGCAGGCCCAGATTCAGGCTCAAGTTGTGCGTCGCCTTCCAGGTGTCGTTCACGTACCAGTAGATTGCCGACTGATTCCCGTAATAGGTTACTGAACCCGAGCTTCGCTGGCCAAAGTTGTCCGGCGACAAATCTTCCAGGTAGAGCTGTGTCGCATTGTATTCATAGTCGCCACGCGAACGTTGCGTGAAACTCTGGGGAGAAATATATTCGCGCCATTCGATCCCGAACTTCAGGTTGTGGTTCCCCCGGTTCCAACTCAAATTGTCTACCGCCTGATAAAAGTTCTGGTAAGTGAACTGGGGGGCATTGGGGTCCGGTCCGACAATCAAACCTGCTCCCAGATCGAACAGAGTAATGTTCGGAAAGGCGTCCAGTCCTGGATACTTAAAGTTTCCGGCTGGCGTCGTTGTGGCAAAGCGGTTGAAGCCGAGACGAAATTCGTTGATCACGGTGGGCTTGAAGGTGTGGTATTCGCCAAAATTGAACAGGTCGAAACGAAACGGCAGCGGCTCGTAGAAGGCCGGCAATTGCGCCAGTGTGTCGATCTGGTCAAGCTTGTTGTAGATGAAGCGACCGCGGATCTGGTCACGGTCCGACATGTTGTAGTCGACGCTTTGAACATAGTTCTCGAAGTTCTCCCAGGCGGGGGGCACGATGGAAACTGCGCCCACCTCAACCGATCCCGCCGCGCACGATCCGTTGGCCGGAGCCTTGAACGAAGAGTAGGTGACGCCATTGCTCGCTCCGTTGTACGGAATGCAGGACGTTGCTGATGAGGCGAGCGGGACATATTGCTTAAAGATGCTGAAGTTCGTGGAGTTGAGACTGGGATCGCTGCCCATGGCAGCGAGCCCCGCCGCCGTCGGTGTGTCCACCGCGCCTCCGCTGGCACCGACCAGTCCTACCGGCTGGCGCTCGAAGTTGGAGAAGAAGAACAATTTGTTCTTAAGGATGGGCCCACCGAACGTGGCGCCATACCGATTGCTGTCGTAGCGAGGATTAGACTTCAGGCCCTGCAGAACGAACGTGTTGTCCACTGCATTAAGGTTTCGGTTCCTGAAGTACTCGTAGACCGAACCGTGATAGCTGTTGGTACCGCTCTTCACGACGGTGTTGAACTGGCCGCCGGAGGAGTGTCCGAAATCGGCATTAAACTGGTTCGCCAACAGAGTAAAGTTCTCGACCGCATCCGGCGGAACTGTGACCAGGAACCCCGTCACTGTCTTGTTGTTGTTGTCAACGCCTTCGATGGTGAAATTGTTGTCGCGGGGACGCTGACCTCCCACGGACGGGCCCATGCCGAGACCCATGCCGCTCGCATTCGAAACGCCTGGACTCAAGAGAGAAAGATTCTCTACTCCCCCACCGACTCCTCCCGCTGAGGTGAGTCCCAGATCTTGAGAGAAACGGTCGTTGTAAGTCGACTCTATCTGTGCAGTGCTCGTGTCAAGCGTTGTGGCGACTCCCGAAACCTCCACCGTCTCCGTCGCGGCTCCCAGCGCCAGCGCGACATTCAAGGTACCTGTGCGATTGAGCAGCACGTCCACTTGCCGAACGCTGGTCTTGAAACCCGAAGCCTTGACTGTGATCCTGTAAGTGGCAACCGGAAGGTTGTCAAAGCGGTATTCGCCCGTGCCGGATGTCTTGACCGAGGACGTCGCGTTAGTTCCCACGTTGGTGGCGTCCACAGTTGCTGTGGTCACGGCCGCCCCCATCGAGTCGACGACTGTGCCCATAAGATTGCCGCTAACACCCTGCGCGTTTGCCAACGTCGCCATTAGTGCTGCCAAAGCCAGTGTTGCAAGCCATATTTCAAACGGCGGTATTCTCTTTTCCGAACGTGTCGTGAACCCTTTTGCTGTTTCCGGTTTTCCCCTCATGCTGCTCTCCTTTTCCTTGTTTGTCCGCGAGAAACAATTGGTTTGCTCTCGAACGGCGCACGTTTTCAAAACCTCGTTTTATCGCTCACCGCTCCTGGAAACTTCGAGTAGCGAAATCCCCAGTACCTCGCCATCCGACTCTTGTACGAACGCAACCAAACGCAAATCAGAGGGCTGAGCGGCAGGCTTGAGCTTCAGTTGCACATCCCCATCAAAACTTTTCTCTTTTTCCAGGACAGCGATCCGCTTGACCTCCTCCGCGACGGCGACGTGACTAATGCGGCGGCCCTTGTTCTCACCTCCGAGGACCTGCGACTCCGCGTGATCAAGGGCCACCACGAAGTAGATGGTGGCTTTATGATCGTGTGAGGATTGAGGTAATGGACCGGCCTCGACATGAGCTCGCAGTGTGGTCGGATGTTCTAGAGAAACGCGCGAGACTCGAATGCTGATCTTGGAATGGCTGCGCGCCTGGGCGAGAGCGCGACTGGCAGAACGCAAATCACTTCCGTTGCACTGCGCAGCACCGTCAATCACCAATTGCGGTGTGTAGACGTCCACTCCAAAACGCCGGTCGTACTCGCGCTGGCGGTCGGTGAAGAGTGCCGAAGAATATGGGTCCTTCCAGCCTTCGTGATCCCAGTAGTCGACATGCTCGCTGAGCGCGATCACGTGCGTCCCCGGCACAGGCTGAGAACTGTCCAATTCCTCCAATAGGGCGTCCGCAGGAGGACAGGAGGAGCATCCTTCTGACGTGAAGAGTTCGACCAAAACGGGGGACGGAGGGGGAGAGACGGGGGTCGAACTCTCGACAGCGCCCATGGTGCTGAGCGTGGCCAGAGCAAGAACGCAAAGCAGCCTCGGCAGTGCCTTCACACCTCAGCCAAGTGCAAAATGAAGACCAATGCTGATCTTTTGATTTCTTAGCGAGTTGCGTACGACGGCCCTGTGTTGCCTATGGGTTCGTGGATGAGCACCCGCTTACTTCTGAAGCGGAACGACGTGAGCCGCACCCGGCGCTTGTAGGGTCACCACATTAGATTGTTGACGTACATCTTTGTGTATCGACTATTACGAGAAGTTCCAAGTTCGGAAGATTGGCCAGGCGCCGATCGCGGGAAATGCTTGTCCAGACTCGGTTGTCGGGCAGAGGACATGAACACGTGACACCTGTTATCAAGGTCGCTAAGTCCGGAGGCGAGGAGAGCAATACCGGTGACGTGTCCCAATAAGATTTGCGCCATGTCCACTGTCCTCACTTCACTGCGAGCAGGCTATGGAGCTTGCGAACCGCACGTGGTATCTCCGCTACCGCGGTGCTACCAAAACCCAGGATGAAGCCGGACCGTGAGACCTCGCCCAGATATGAGGACGAAAGCGGCCAGAGCCAAAGGTTCTCCCGTGCGGCTCGCTCGGCGATTTCTACATCGCCGCTCCCGTTCCGCAGCGTCACAGCCAGATGCATTCCAGCTTCGTCCCCGAGCACCTCGACCATAGACCCAAGTTCCTTTCGGATGCTGTCGACCAGGGCGATCCTGCGCTCGCGGTAGAGAACCCGCATCCTGCGGATGTGGCGCGCAAAATGCCCTTCACCAATAAAGTCCGCGAGCACTTCCTGAAAGAAGCTCGGCGGGCCAAGATCCATGGCGCGGCGAATGGTCACGAAAATCGTCGACGAGGTCCGGCGGAACAACGATATAGCCAAGGCGCAAAGACGGAAACAAAACTTTGCTGAAGGTCCCGACATAAATCACGCGAGCGTGGCGTCGAGCCCTTGCAAGGCTGCGATCGGCAGGCTTTCGTATCGGTACTCGCTGTCATAGTCGTCCTCAATAATCCAGGATCCCGCGTTCTGGGCCCAATCCAGCAGTTGAAGGCGGCGGGACGCGCTCATGGTGACGCCAAGCGGGAATTGATGCGAGGGCGTCACAAACGCGGCCCGCGCTTTGCGACAACTGCTTGATGCCGTCGGCGACATCCAGCCCTTCGCTGTCAACCGGAACCGGTACAAGACTGCAGCCATTCAGCGCGAAAGCATCTCTGTGCCAGCCGGTAACCCGGCTCTTCCACCCACACGGAACTCCCCGGATCGAGGAGAACGCGAGCCGAAATCTCCAGCGCCTGCTGCGACCCGCGCACGATCATCATTTGCTCCGCTTCGCAATGCAGCGATCGCGCGGTTCTCAGATAACTGGCGATGGTTTCCCGCAGAAGCTTGAAGCCGGTCTGGTCGCCATAATGAAACGACGTGGCATCCATACTTCGGCAACGCCGCGCGACCAGTTTCGACCAGACGTGGAGCGGGAAATTGATCAGCAGCCACTTGCCCCACGCCAAATGCTCCCGAGCCGCGTAACCAGGGAGGCCGTTGAACACGGCGAACGTTCGGATGACGCGCCACCTGCCGGGGTGCGGAGCGCGGTCCGGAGCGGGTCGCCGCGAATCGCGGATTCGTGAGTCCGCTCGACCTTAGTCCGCTCCTCGTTGGTCCGCCTCTAGCTGGTCCACTCGAGGTGAGCTGGTCCGGAAGAAGACTCGAGACCACTGTGCCCGCGCCGACCCGGCTCTCGAAATAGCCTTCCGCCAGCAGCTGGGCGTAGGCATTCAAAACCGGAAACCGCGAAACCCCAAGCTCAGAGGCGAGCACTCGGGTTGAGGGAATTCGCTGCCGCGGGCGCAGGCGGCCGGTGACGATGGCCGTGCGATATGCATCATAAATTTGAGTGTGCAAAGCTTTCGCAGCCTTGCGGTCGACCGCGATCACGGGAACAATTCCGGAGGCTGCTCTCTTCATGTGGGCGGATCATAATGGCTATGTCTAAATCCCGTCAAGTGGGTATTGTCTCCGACCACTTTCCGAGGCGATTATAGGGTTAACTCTCTTCGCCTACTCGCACGGCGCCGAACAGGAAACCTATGGGAATCGCAATTGTTGAAAAGACCGCACCAGAACAAACGGCTTCACTAGTAGAGGCCCTTCCCTCCGTCGCAACGGTTCACCGGCCCCACGCAGCCGCGCATCGCCTTCAAAGTAAAGGGACGAATTCTCTTCATCAATCCCGGCGAAGTGGTCGCTGTGCAGTCGGAAGGCAACTACGTGTGGCTGCGCCGGGAATCGATTTCCCATCTGCTGCGTGAGTCGCTCTCCGTCGTGGCACAAAAGCTGGAGCCTCACGGGTTCATTCGGATTCATCGCTCCGTGCTGGTAAACGCCTCATTTGTGGAAGAGATCAGGCCCTACTCGACGGGAGAATATGGTCTCCGAGTGAAAGGTGGGAAAGAGTACACGGTCACCCGCACTTACAAGCGGAATCTGAAATCCCTGGCAGCATTCTGGCTCGGTACCGGCGGGTTGTTCGGCGATTGACAGCTATGTTTTGTAGACGTCTTTGCCGAGCTCGCTGTTCCACCCTTTCACGCGCGGCCACCAGCGCCTTACGTTGCGGCGAATATTCTTCGTATTCCGCACCAAACTTTTTGCGCAATGTTGGCTCTTCATAGAAGAGTACAAACAGGTGTATGGCGAGGGCAACGGCGGCCACCGCGGCAATCGCTACCGGGTTGGGGTGTCCGAACACAATCCACAGTCCGATCCATCCTGCCGCGAAGCCGACATACATGGGGTTGCGAACGTGGCGGTAAAAACCCACGACCACAAGCCGCTTCGGCGGAACCATTGGGGCAGGTGTGCCGTGTCCCGTCCACCCGAAGTCCCAGACACAGCGCAGAGCAACAGCAAATCCGACCACCGAAGGCACTGCAGCCAGCCATCGCCAACGCGCGACTCCCCCTGTTTCGACACTGAAACCGAGCCATTGCGGCAGAAGCCAGAACCACAAGGCGAAGAACGCCGTACCCACTGCCAGCGAGGCTAAGGCTGCTGGCCACCGCTCGCCCGCGGCCGCTGGAACACTCCCCTCATGTCCGTGTGTCATACACTCTCCTTTTGTATCCAGAGTATGTTTCGCTATTCTGCGATTCCTACGGCTCGATTGAAAAACCCGATCAGGTATTTCCAAACCAGGTAGTAGACGATCAGCACGCCGGGCAATACCAAGGCAACGTGGAGATAGTGAACTTCCACCACACCGAAATAGCTGAAACCGTAGCCTGTGATCTTGAGGAAGCCCAGGCTGCGACCGAGGAAGAATCCTGCGGGCACCAGGATAAACGGAAGAATCGCTCCGTGAATCCCCAGCGGCAGGTGTGTGTGCGAACGCGAGGCCAGGTACAGCAAATTCCAGACGCCGAACAGATTGGGGATGATCGCCATAGGGAAAATGATCACGCGCTCCACTGGGACAGGGACGTTGTAAACAAATCGCGCGATGCTGAACAGGGTCAGCGCGACGAGGAGAAGCGGTGTTGGCACTGAGATTCCTGCCATGTAGGCGCGCAGGTACGGATGATCGTTCATAAAAGCCTCCTTGCTATAGGTGGTACGCGAACACAAGGATCAGTTGCGGAAAGAGCAAGCACATGCCGGCGCTCAGGCCAATCAGCGCCCAGTCGTACCAAGGTACGGGAGTAGGGCGAGTGTCGAGTTTGCGCAACACGGCGGGCCAAAGGTCCCGGCCGAGTTCAGTTCTCACCGGAGGGAACGATTGCTTGAGCGCTTCACGAATCTGTCGGTCGTCGTGGTCGGTCATCTTCTAGTCCTCGTATCCTTATTCCATTGCACTCAGGGTCTGACTCCCATTTGCTGCAGGTGTCTGCGCAGGATGCGAACCGCACGGAAGACACGCAACTTTACCGCCCCCACCGATATGCCCAAGGCATCGGCAATTTCGGCGTAGGGCTGTTCTTCCACCAGCGCAAGCGTTGCGACCACCTGCAACTTTGCCGGCAGGCGTCGAAATGCCTGCTGGATCTTCTCCCTCGTCTCCCGCTGGACGAGATGATCGGGAGGACTCTCTGCGGCGGGTTCCGAGACCAGAATCTGTTCCGGGCGTCGGCGACGGAGATGGTCAAGCGCAAGGTTAGTGGCGATCCGCCGCGCCCAGGCGCCGAAGTTCCCTTCCGGCCGGAACTGCTGACGTGCCCGGTAGATCCGCCAAAGGGTCTCTACGGTCAAATCCTCCGCCATGCCCGGTTCCCGCACGATGCGCACGATCCAGGCGTAGATATCGCCTTGGAACTCCCGAACCAAGCTCTCGAAAGCATCGATCTCGCCAAGCGCAAATCGCCGGAGCAGATCCATCGGCTTCTCTACTATGTATTACTAGGCCGGGAAGAGTTGGTTACAAGTTTTTTCGGTTATTGAGAGAGTGCAGCCACTCCAGAGGTGCTTCTGCGAAAAACAGAAACTGATGCCAGGGGCCGCTTTATAGGAGCATCTGAGCTTAAGACACGAACCATGCTCTCAGTGGCATGAAGTGAATTTGAAAGAAGCTATATGGCTGCTCCACTGGCTGACGCTGTCCGTCTGGTAATACTGATTGGTGTACCAGAAGGTGCAGTCGTCTACAGGGTCTATGCTCAGGCTGGTGACGTCATTCCAGTTGTGATTGTTGGGTTGCTGCGATCCTCCGCCTTCGATGATGCTTGCTTCTTTTTCCAGTTTGCCAAGTGGGTCTGTGGGAACACGGCCGGTGTAGCGGATCGCCGGGTGCATTTTGTGGCTAGAAACACTGTATCCGACTGCGATGTCCCCAAGCTTGTCCATCCCAATACTCCCAACCCACCGGAAGTTGCTGTCGGGATGAAAAGTGCCTTGTTGATGGATCGTCGGTGGTCCCAGGGGATTTCGAATCTCATACCAACGGATCGCGGAGACGGGTGGGTTCCCCACGGAAACCGAGTGCGTCGCCACCAATACGTCGTAAGTGTTGAAATTGCGATAGGCGACACGATTCATTGGGCGGTCACCAACCGAATCTACCAACTGCGTTGTATCAAGCTGGGGTACGCAGACCTTCCCGTTGCAGGCCTTTGCGAAGGTGTCCACTCGAAGAATCGTCGGCCCCTTGAAGGTTGAGTTGGCGGGATTCTGGAAGTCCACGTGGAACTTGTACAAGCGCAGCGAGTTTATATTCAGTCCCAAGAAATAGTTGGGCGCTCCAGTCGGAGGAGGAGTTGCACCATCAAAATCCGAAGGAAGTAGCGTCCGGCCATTTCCCTTGGCAGTAACCTGAAAGCAGATCATAGTTGCGGGTGAGCCGGTCAGCATGGAACTACGGTCGACCGCGCAAGGCTGTGCGGCCACGACCTTGTTCTGCGGAGCCAGGTTGAATGACATGTAATAACCGTCTGGCCACACTCCCACCTTAGGATAGTCAGGGAAGTCACTCGTGGGCATACTGAACGCGTACAGGTAGTAGCTGCCCGTAGCATCTGACGTCGTGGACACTGCGAAACATTCATAGTAGGGTGGGCCGGACGTATGCCGGCTGAACACCCACCGGCCGGCAGCCTTGTCGTACTGGGTGCTCGAGTCGCCACGGTCGGAGGTCTGGCACGGCCCGCCAAATCCATTAAAAATCGAATTCAGTGGTACGGGTCCGAAGTCAAGCGCTCCCGTCGTCTTGTCGTAAACTGCGAACTGCGTATTCACCGACTGAACATACTGCGTTGCCCCCACAGCGCCGCTAGTGTCTGCCGTCAAATTGCCAGGAGAAGAGCCGACACCGTCGAAGCTCAACTCAATCACCGTTGAAACCGTGCCTGTTCCCCCGGCGCCTGCGGTGGCTGGGTGGGTATTTACGGCGTCGGGCACGATCTGTCGAACGGGAAGCGAAGTACCGTGGTAGACCTCGGGGATCACCTCAACTGCGCTGATCTGAGTTCCATCTTGGCCGACGGCGGAACGTCCCAAAGCTAATGTAAGAATGAATCCAAGAATTGCACGTCGGACGACTTTCTCTGAGTGCATCGCGATTCTCCGTTTTGACTCCCGAAGGGTTCGATTCCAAAAAGCGACTGCCGGTAGACACGAGTGTCTCCTTCTGTGACCAGAAAACGGTAGCGATCGTACCCTAGTTTCCCCCATCGCGACACTGTGAAACGGCTTTCATCTGGGTGCGGACAGGGAGTTCTCAACTGAAGCAAAGCCTTGCGGTATGGGCGATGGCCGGTGATTATTTTCCGGTTCCCAGTACGCTCAGCACCATGGTGGTCTCAGCCATGATGGCTGTCTTCAACGTCCTTTCAAGGTCAGGGGCAAAAACCGAAGAATGCAAGGAGGGCACTCTCTCGCCCGACGCCATGGCCGCTTTCCACCTTTGGGGTTCCGTCGCTCCCACCCACATCATGAATGTGGGAACGCTGCCCTGAGCAAAATCGGAGAAGTCTTCCGAAGCCGTGATGGGCGGCGTCTGCTTCACGTTGCTATCGCCCAGACGGATGGCCACGGCGGTCATGACACGCTTCGCGAGATCCGGGTCGTTGTACACAGCGTCAGCACCTTCATAGCGTTCGACGCGCGGCATCTTGGTGGCACCGGCAGCCTCCGCTTCTGCTTTTGCAATCCGCTCAATACCCGCAAGCAGTTTTCTTCTGACCTCCGCCTTATAGCTGCGCACCGTCAGCTGCAGCTTGGCCTCGTCGGGAATGATGTTGTTCTTCGTTCCCGCATGGAACGTGCCCACGGTGACCACCGCGAAGTCCCCCGGAGTCGTCTCCCGGGATACCAGGGTCTGCAGGGTGAGAACGATACGTGAGCCAATGACGATTGGGTCGATGGTTGTCTGAGGCGCGGATCCGTGCCCGCCCGCTCCATAAATCGTTATGGCGATCGAGTCAGCATTGCTTGTCGTGTAGCCCACGTTGTATCCGACTTCCCCGGCGGGGAGATCGGCATCGTCGTGGATTGCCAAGGCGTATGTAGGTTTTGGGAAGCGGGTGTAAAGGCCATCCTTCAGCATGCCTTCGGCTCCGCCAATGGTTTCCTCCGCCGGCTGCGCAACCATCAGTAAAGTGCCGCTCCAGTGGTTCTTGTTGGCTGCTAGAAGCGTTGCTGTTCCTAACCACGACGACATGTGGACGTCGTGCCCGCAAGCGTGCATCACCGGTACTTCTATATTGTGGTCGTCGTGTACGACGACATGGCTAGCATAGGGCAACCCGGTTTTCTCCAGCACGGGCAACGCATCCAGCTCTGTGCGCAGAAGCACCACCGGCCCGGAACCATTCTTCATTATTCCTACTACGCCGGTGCCGCCGACGTGCTCAGTGACCTCGAAGCCCAAGGGCCGCAGATGCTCGGCCAGTTGGGCCGCTGTGCGCACCTCGTGTGCTGACAACTCCGGATGCGAATGCAGATCGATGTATACCTTCTCGATGTCGGGGTAGATCTCATTCACATCCCGGTCCGAGATCACGAAGTCCTCAGACTTCGCGATCGCATACGACGCTGCCAGGATTAACAAGATGGAGCAGGTCCAGAAGCATCTCATGAGTACATGTCCCTCGTCTTTGGTCGGAATCGATTGTAGCCCCTGTGCTGGTTTCGACGCGAAACGGCAGGGCTTCGTGGTGGCATCGGCGAAGAGGTTTATCGGCAAAAGCCGTGACTTGTCCGTGCAGAAGGCTGAGATAGCCTCTCTGCGAAAGCGGTATTTACAAACATTTGACAAGCGCGTGACACAAGTCAATTCACGCGAACGTAGCTTTCTTGCGGCAGTCAGGCTTTGCCTTCGGTCAGAACTGCACATTCTTTGCATACCCAAAACTACTCAGGAGAGAACACGTGAAAAAGAAGAGGGTCTCAAGTTCTTCGATATCGGAAACCAAAGGCGGCCGCACAGGAGTTGCCTCTGGCAGGGGCTCTCAAGTTTTGCCTGGCAAGGGATGTTTTCTGACCAAGCAGGTATCCCTATATCTGATACTCATGGCCGCCGCGGCTTGCTTTCTTGGGTTGGCCTCAATTTCAGCGGGCGCAGATGATTCTCAACTGCCCGCCAGAGAGATCACTGTACAAGACAAATTCGGCGGCCAAATCTTCGGATACGGTGTTGATCAAAACGGCACCGAGGGGATCCTGAGCGAGTCGCTGCTGTTGCCGGACGGAAACCTGCTTGTCGCGACCGAAACCTTTGACCAGAACACCGGCAAGATCGTCAAAACCATCGCAAAAAAGACCGAGACACAAGACGACTTCGTGACTTGGGGCGTCGTGGGAAGCCACGTCGGCCTGTTCGAACAGGAACACGTGCAGGGTATTTTTGTCGTCAAGCGCACCTTCGACATTTTGAATCCCCTCGGCAGCAACCGAGTCACGGGGAAGTGGACTCCTCCTGTCGATGGCAAAACCCAGCTTCTGGAAGACGTCGAAGGCGATCAAGGAACACCCAACGTGGCGGCCATGGCCTCGAGCTACGCCTGTTGCAGCAGGTTTGTTTTCGGCTCAGACGTGGCGGCGAACAAATTCGGACCTGTCGCCCAGATGACCGATCCCATCTTTAACGCGTCCGTGCCCCCGGTGCTGGCGTTCGATAGCAAACATAACCGGGCGGTTCTGGCGACAGGCCCAGGGTGCTCCATTCACTGTTCCAGAAATCGCACAGGTCAATCTCGCCAGCGGCAAGATTACCAAGTTCACGGGCCTGGGATTCGGGTTCGTCAACGGACTGGCAGTTGACTCCGACACCGGGATCGCATGTACGACGACGGAAACCGACAATAGTGCCGAGTTCTACGACCTGGCGACGAAGACCGGTTTCATCGTCGCCCTTCCGAACATAGGAGAGTATTCCGGTGCTACGGTGGCTGTCGATTCTTTGCATAAGCTGTTTTTCATCGCCCATCCCATACCCGCAGCTCCCGGCGAGATACACATCTACGATGAGAAGGGCAACTTGAAGAATTCCCTCTTCGGATTTGCCATTGGGCCCGGCGGGACGACCATTGCACTGAATCCCGGCAAGCGAACCGGATTTGTACAGGCCCCCGGTTCTAACGGAAATTCATCAGCACTTCAGTCCTTCACTTATTGACGCGGCCAAGGCTGCGCTGCTTTGTGCGAGCCTGGGCGTGCGGCTTTTCCCGCCTGCATTGGAGTCGGAGTCTGAAGTTTCTGGCGGCTGCATTCCATGTGACGCAGGTGAAAGTTGTTGCAGATTGCGCTCCCGCGAGATGTCTGTACAATAGGCGGCGCTTGGGGAGGCCAAGAGAGTCCAACCAAGGAGGGAACAAAATTGAAGAGGAAGATCGCCCTTTCCATATCGTGTCTCGTCTTAGTCCTGATCGCCGGCGTGGCACTATTAGCATCCAACGAAAACGGAGTCGTTTTGACCCAGGATGGTCTGCACGCAATCGCCAACGGACCAACTCACGTGACGGCCGCGATTAATGAGGACGCCAGCCTCAAGACGATCGCAGGCAACCTGAGTACCTACAAGTTCGGAACCTTCTTTTGCTGCTACGGCAACACCATCGCGGAGGGAGGATCGAACTTCCCCTTCCAGACATGGGTTGCAATTGCTTTCACTCCAACGGCGGACGCCAAGGTGACAAAGATTGAAGAATCGGTTGGGGCATTTTCAGGTATCACCAGCGGCTTCGAGTTAAGCCTTAACGAAGATGCCAGCGGTCTGCCGGGAACGGCCATCAAGACATTCCATATTGCGCATCCGCCGACCTATGGCAACTGCTGCACCGTTGACGTTGGTAAGCCGAAAGCGGGCGTACCGGTTAAAAAGGGCACCCAATACTGGGTTGTTGCCAGTACTACCAGCCAAGACACCAACTTCCTGGGTGGCTGGGCCTTCAACAGCACCGATATGCGGGCGCACCCAGCTGCTTCCTGGTGCCTGGGCCCTTCGAAGTATTGCACGGTTAGCGGCCAATGGGTCGCGTTCAGCGGCCTGCTTCCGGGTTTTGCTGTTTTGGGAAATTGAACCCGCCTTACGACGAAGTAGATGCCACTGGCTTTGTTTTGAATCGAAACTTATTTGGGCGGGCTGATGCCCGCCCAAAATTTGTTGAGGCGAAGAATCGCCAGAACTTTTAGCCGATCAAGCGCAACCCTCGAACTTCGACAAGCGGCTTCCGCCGCAAGCTCAGGCATTTACAAACTGGAAGTGAGGAATTGCATCTTTCCCGACCGCTGAAGGCGGGAACGGAATGCTTGTGTATCGTTATGTCGAAAATTCTCTACGCACAGTCCAGGGAACATCTGCTGACAAGAGCACACTGAAGGCCGTTGCCCGCTGCCATTCCCTATGATCTGCGATCGTGATTGTGCTCAAGTTCGGTGGTTTGTCATACACGGTGTGCAGATTTCTTGCCATGCAATTCCTTGCATCTTGACAACCGTCAGAGGGTTCGTCGATAGTGCCTCGGCGGAGCAGACCATTAATCATGAAACGAATCCTCGGGCTTCTACTGCTGGCCTCCGGCGTGGTGGCGCAGCAGACTCCAATTCAGCACGTAGTATTCATCTACAAAGAGAATCGCAGCTTCGACCATATGTTCGGTACCTTCCCGGGAGTTAATGGAGCAACCTCAGGAACAATACACTCGGGAAAACAGATTCCCCTGCAACATTCACCGGACAAGACGCTTAACTTCGACCACAACTGGGGGTCCGTCCGCGAGTCCATTGACCATGGCAAGATGGACCACTTCGATCTTGGACCATGCAAACCTGCCCCCTACAAGTGCTACTCCCAATATCAGGAAGCCGATATATCCAACTACTTCGCTTACGCCAGGAGTTATCTGATCGCGGATAACTTCTTTAGTTCACTAACCGGTCCCAGCTTCCCCAATCATCTTTATTCGATCGCTTCACAGTCCGGGACAGCGGTCGACAATCCCAACAATACGGATGACTGGGGCTGTGATTCTCCTCCGGGAACCACCGTTAGGACCTACGAGAACCGTGAATACCACTATGTTTTTCCGTGTTTTGACTTTGCAACCCTAGGAGATCGGCTGGATGACGCCGGGATCAGTTGGCGCTACTATGCTCCTACCAAAGGACAGCCCGGCTACCAGTGGACGGTTTACAATGCCATCCAACACGTTCGATACGGTCGACATTGGAAGTCCGATGTAGTCCCCACAAACCAATTCATCAAGGACGCCTCCCGTGGGTCGTCGTGCCAACTCGCAGCGGTGAGCTGGCTCGTTCCAGAATTTCTCCAATCTGAACATCCGTCTGCGTTGATGAGTGAGGGGCAGAATTGGACCGTCGATCAGATCAACGCGATTATGCAAGGTGCGTGTTGGTCATCCACCGTCATATTTGTGACGTGGGATGACAGTGGTGGCTTCTACGATCATGTGGCCCCTCCGTCTATCGATGAGTATGGCGCTGGCGTGCGCGTACCCTTGTTGATCATCTCGCCTTACGTGAATCCGGGAACGGTGTACTCGAACTTTGGCACGTTCGATTCCCTGCTGGCCTTTGTGGAGTACAACTGGAACCTGCGTCCTCTTACGCAGCGTGACGCTCGAGCGAATAATCTTGTAGATGCGTTTCACTTCAATCGACAGACGCCCGCGGTGATCCTCCCCATGCTGAGCGCTCCCAAGCTGACGACAAAAGAGATGAATGAAATCAATCAGCAAATTCTTCACGAGCATGAGGAGTAGTGGGAAAGTTGCCGAGAGGAATTAGAAAGACCAGGTCCTGGCGAAGTACTGTGAAAGATGAGGGGATTTCTGCTGATCGTTGCGGTGTGGCATTCGTAGTTGTGCTCGGAGAAAAGGACTAGTCCTAATCGGCGGAGTCTCACTCCGCTTGGCTCGCTCAGCAGACCGCTGACAGTGCAACGTGAAGGATCCGTGCAATAGCGCCGCCAAATGCCAACCTGATTGATGGTTTCGGCAACCCCTAGCGAGTGGCGTCACCGGCAGAACGCTAGCTGGGGTGGAGCAGCCGGTCTTGAAAATAGCGTTAACCGATGATTTCGGAACAGGCGCCTGCGCGTAGGTAAGGACGCTCCGAGTGCCATCTGCCCCCGACAAGTAACTCTGGCGAAAGAGAGTGTGGTGCGCGTACTATAAGAGCAGCTTCTACATAACCTTTGAGGGGGAACTCAGATGGCGAATCTCGCCGAGGTACTTAGAGAACTTGAGCAAGAACGCGGACGTATTGATGAAGCGATCAAGGTGATAGGAAAACTCATCGGACGGAATCAGACCGCAAAGATTGTCTCGATAACCGGGAAGCCGAAGCGGATAATGTCAGCAGCCGCGCGCCGGAGAATTGCTGCCGCCCAGCGGGCGAGGTGGGCGAAGTGGAAGGCAAAGCACGCGAAGAAAGCGGCTTAGTTTCTACTCCGAGTCCGGGCAAGAGGATAGAGAGCGAGAGATTACTCTCGCTCTCTTATTTTGGTGCACAGGGTCACAGGCAAGGTTCCCAAAACAACTCCTTCGCTGTCGCCAGAAGGTGACCGGCTGAAACGTTAACAGCGGCCCGGTATGTCGCTACTCAGTGTTTTGCTTTGCCGGCGACTACTGCCCAGACGTGCAGCAGCATGTGAAGTTGAGCCATCAACCAAAACGCCGGTACTTCTTCCAGAACTCAGGCCACGATACGCGCGGTCCGCCACAAACAAAAATGTCAGGATGATACTGGCTTTCCTCGTTCTCAACCCCGTACGGATTGCCGTTGTGTCCCGCTAACTGACACCCAGTAAACGTTCTCTCTGCTTCCCCCTGTGCGAAGCCGAGCACGATCAGAGTAGATGGAGGCGGATCCGGGTATCCGCGCAGCCAAGCCGAATTTGTGCCGCTGATGGGTGGGGGCAGGTGGTAGGCGGGACCGAGAATTTCGATTGCGCCCTGCTCGCCGTAGTTCCCCACCAGCACACGCAGATTGTCGCGCTGCTCCGCAGGCAGCGAGTCTCTGATGTCCGCCACTGCCTTCACCAGGTTGTCCCAGCCGATCTCCTCTCGCAGATCGCCGTTGTTGCGGAGCGCGAATTCCCTGAGCGGACCGGCGGACGCCAACGGCAAGACCAGTGCGCAGATGTAAAGCCCGCACGCGACCAATCCTGTGAAGAACGCAGTTTGCACGGTTCGCCGCCACAGCACCTGCAATGACGCGACCCACCGTTCTCCCATGACCGAGCCCATCGCCATCAGCATCGGGTAGGCGTTTCCCAAGTAGTAACCTCTTCCCTTTCCGACTATGAAGAGCGCCAGAGGGATCAGATACATCCAGGCGAGCAGGCGATATCGGGAGTCCCGCAGAAAGCCGACTAAGCCGGCAATCCACAACACCGCCGCAACCGGATTGGTGCAGATCAGAAACTGATCGCGCAGAAATCCATCCGACCGTCCCTGACCAACATCGCGGGTATGAATGTGCTGCAGGAATTGCAGGGAGACGAATTCATGGCGCGCCTGCCACCCCAGATTCGGCAGGAAGATCACGAGAGCCAGCGCAATTCCGCTCCAGAACCATGCGCTACGAAGAAAGCGGCGCGCCTGCGTCAGCAGAACTCCCCCTAGAATCCCGCAGACAAGAAACGCCATCGTGTACTTGGTCAAAAGCCCGATGCCCACAGTTGCGCCAATTGGCAACCACCACCGGGAATCGTCTGTTTTCAGGAGACGAATCACGAAGTAGGCGATCAGCACCCACCATAAGTAATCGAAGGTGGTGTATTGGAACTCCGTCCCTTCGAACAGAGGCAGCGGAGAGAGCGCGATCGCAACAGCAGCAGCGACCTGGGCGAGCCGTCCTCCGCCAAGTTCTCGCGCCATCCACCCAGTAAAGACAATCGCCACCGCCTGCGCGATTACCGAAAACAATCGCAGGCCCACGAGCGACACGCCGAAGAGTGCAAGGCCAACTCGCTCCACAAATGGCGTCAAGGGCGGATAGGCGACGAATCCCCAGTCCAGATGACGAGCATCGCTCAGAAACTGGAGCTCATCGCGATGAAACCCGTAGCGGCTATTCGTGAGCAGATGGACCAGCGCCACTGTGGCCGCAATTCCAACCAACACTCGTGTATCGGCCTGAGAACGAATGTCCGTCTGCTTCGCGCTCTGCTCAGCGTTTACCGATGTCATGCCGCATGCTCCTCGGTCATACGGTTTCTAACTGCTGTTCTCTTATCTCCCTGGGACTGTGCTGTTCCGACTCTTCGGTTTACTTCTGACGCTCAGCGTGAAACCGTATTTTAATAGCAGCAGCCTTATTCCTACGAAGAACTGCGTTCGCACTATACGAGGGATTCGGGTGCAAAACTGGCCCTTTCAACCACGATCTCAACGTGTCGAAGTATTGCTAACAGTCGCGATGGGCAATTCAAAGAATCGATGGTTCTGATCGAACAAACGCCGCGTCCTGCAGTTGCGTCGATTTATTCTCAAGCACTTACAAGCCTTAGTCCGCGGTGATAGGAACGATCAATTGTTTCAATTTCCAATTCTGATTTGGCTTCGATATCAATAATTTCAGTCCGTGTCGCCTCAGCACCTTGGCAAAATCACAGCGTTGAGCGCCTCGTTAGCCATATCGAGGCGGAAAGCAGAGAGAACCGCATGACACAACGGGACGAAAGGCAATGGCGGAAGTTGCGGAGCGAGGTTATCAGAGAGAGCGACCCTTATAAGGTGCTGGACATCCTTCTGGCACTGGATCGGATGGTAGTGGAATTCTCAATGCGGAAGTACAACGTTTCTCGCCGTGACAGGTTCACCATGCGAGCGCAAAATCGACGCCTGCACGATGCTGTCAGGGAACACCTGCCTCGATTCCTGGAGCCTTCTCGGAGTTTGCCATAGAATTCCCGGCATCCTGCGGCAGAGGCTACGTATCGACTCAGGTCCAAACGCCAGAAGCGCCTGCATCATCGACCGAACGCCATCCTTGGCTCCGGCACTTCAGCCGAATACAGGTCGAGTAAGCGAAACCGAGTTGCTTCCAGACGCTGGCCCACAATGTCGACCGTCCGCTTGAGCAGTTCGTAGCCGAGGTCGTGGTTCTTCTCGCACTTCACGCGCAGGCACTTGCCGTTCACTGCGATGGCGCGAACGGTGCCAACCGCGCGAGCGTCGAAATGCCAGCGGTAAGGTGGAACCAACCAGGACCATCCCAACACCTCACCCTCGGTTACCGTTTCCGTGGTCAGACGCGCGTGCTGCGGTGCGACAACTTCGAGCGCAACCTGGCCTGCCCGGATCAGGAAAAACTGATTGGCTTCGCCACCCTCCCGAAAGAGATGTTGATCCGGTTCGAAACGGACATTGGAAGCGCAACTGATCAGCAGATCAACGTAGTCAGGTCGCAACCCGTTACAGAAGGGGTGTTCAGCAATGATGCGTCCGAGATCTTCCATGACGAACCTCCGTGGGAAGAGTGGTGGATACAGACTGGACAATAAAAAGGGCTTCCTCGATGATCATCCTGCGTTCGAACTCCGAATCTGGCGCGGCTACCCACGCTCCCCGGCGTCACATTCCCATGGCAAGCAATTTGATGCTATGACCGATATCACAACTCTCGGTGATATCGTAATCTGGTTTAAACCCTCAGCGAGCGATCAACGTCAGAGTGTCGACAGCTTTTATCGTCGACCTCGTTTCCACGATTTCCTCGCTCAGAAGCGCCATCACCTGAAAACAGAGAGAGGGCTTGTCGCGGAGTAAGTCGATGACCGCCTGACGGGGAACAAAATCCAGGTCGGATGGCTCCATAGTCTTGGCTGTCAGACTGTAGGGAGTGCCCGAGAGTGTCGCCGGTAACCCGAGAATCGAGTCGGGACCGAAAGTCCGCGGCGGATAGATACCGTCCGCCGCATCAAGCTCCATGCTCACCTTTCCCTTACGGATCAGAAAGATACCAGACACATCTTCGCCTCGCCGGAACAAAAAGGAGCCTTTGTTCCGGGAAACAGGCGAAGCCAGACGCCCGAGTTCTGTCTTGAGTTCAAAGGAAACAATGAGATGCGCCATCCTGTCACCTCCCCCCGAGGGCGATGTCGCATGTTTACCCTCGGAATGCACTGGCAGGCAGTGACTTCTATCACCGTTGTGAGTGACGCAAAGATACAGGTTCAGGCCGCCGTCGAGCCTGGTTTTGCTCTTCCAGCCTTCGCTTTTCGGGGTCGGTAATCTGGGCCGAGCACCCCGTCACAGCGACTTGTTATGTCAATCACGGCACGCGCCGCACTAGTGGCGTAATGTGCTGGTGAGTCCTGTTGTTCCAGTTTCGTCGTCTCGAGGAGGCTATCGTGCCGCAACGAATACCGACGCTGGTACTGGTCTCATTGGTCCTGGGTTTCGTCTTCGCATCTGCCCAGGTGAGGACGCAACGACACCTACCCATTCTTCCGGTGGCCGGGGTCAGCATCTTTCAGAACTACTGCGCGCCATGCCATGGACTCGATGGGCGAGGAGCCGGTCCAGTGGCGGCGGCTTTGAGATCAGAAGTTCCCGACTTAACGAGGCTCGCGCAGCGGAATGGCGGGGTGTTCCCGACCCTGCATGTCAGAAGAAGCATCATGCTGGGAGAGGACGAACTCATTCCGGCACATGGCTCGAGGACGATGCCGATTTGGGGGCCGGTATTCCATGAGATCGATTTCGATCGGGACCTGGGAAACGTCAAGCTGGAGAACATAACGAAATATCTGGAGTCCATTCAGCGGAACTAGGCAAGAGCTGTAGAGAGCATGATCGGCGAGCTTGCGAGCTGCTGGTCACTTCCTTGCAATCGCTGCTGGTGGCTGGCGGCCAGCCGCCAACTTGCGAAACACGCGCGACTATTTTCGAGGTCTCCCCACGCGCTGTGCGGTGGCGAACATCACGGCGACAGTATCCAGATCTTTTGGCTGTACCTTGCCCGCTGGAATGCGCATATGAGTGAGGTCTTCTAGCTTCAGCAGCAAATCCACCAGCGCCATGGAGTCGATGAGTCCCGAGGAAACCAGCGGAGTTGTCTCATCGATGATCACGCCGGGCTTTCGGATCAGTTGAACAATGTGTTCAATCATTTGCAGCGCTTCTGCCGTCATGCGAACCTTCTCTCCTAGATCCCGACGTTAAGTTCGGGATGTTCTCGCACCAACTTCTGGCGGGTGGCGGAACGCGCGGCCTTTCCGGCGGTACTCTTTACGATCCATTTGGGAGGTTTTAGGAAGATCGTCCGAGCCGCCACGCCGAGGCCCGCCACGATTCGGGTACGGATTTCTCGCTCGATCTCCAGCGCATGGGCGAGAAGTTCCTCGCGGTCGACTTCAGCAACGACGATGATTTCCTCGGTCCCGAGATCGGGATTGTACACGCCCAACGCGATCGCACGGCCGTCATGAACGGCGGAGTGGCTGGCGACAATTTCCTCGATGTCCTGGGGATAAATGTTCTCGCCGGCAATGATGAGGAGGTCCTTCTTGCGGCCGACAACATAGAGTTCGCCATCAAGATAGAAACCAAGATCGCCGGTGTGATACCAGCCGTCGATGATTGCCTGGGTTGTAAGGTCGGGCCGATTGTAGTAGCCCTCAAAAAGGCAGTCGCTCTTCACGAGAATTTCGCCAATACAGCGATGAGAGAGGACGGCGCCGGAATCGGACACGATACGAACCTGGTGGTTGGGCAGCGGCCGGCCCGACGACGTGAACAAGATTGCACCGGGGGTGCCTTCCGTTACCGGAACGATTCGATGCCTGCCGCGAAACTGTTGGCCATCGGCCCAAATACGTGCGGGACCGGACGGATGATGGATGTCCGATTGAGTCACGGCAAAGACGTTCTCAGCCATGGCGTAGGAGGATTGCAGGACCGTGTTTTTGATCGCGAAAGCACCCTGAAACTCAGTCATGCTGTCAGCGCGGACGGGTTCTGAACAGTTGATTAAGGCACGGAGCGATGAAAGATCGTATTGCGTCTGCCGACTCTTTAGCGTGCGCCGGGGCACAAACTGAAAAGCAAAGTTCGGCATCCAAGCCAGAGTGCAATTGTGTTCGCTGATGATCTGCAACATGGTTTCCGGATGCATCACCCAGTCCAGGGGCGACTGCATGACGACCGGCATATGGCAAGCCATGGGCAACATGAAGCAGGCAATCAGTCCCATGTCGTGGTAGAGAGGAAGCCAGCTGTAAACGCGATCCTTTGCGCCGTCTATCTCCAGTGCGTGGGCCAGATGCTCCAGTTGGCGGAGCACGGCTCGATGGGTAAGTGCCACGCCCTTCTGCAGTCCAGTAGTGCCCGCCGAGTGTTGGATGAATGCGATGTGGTTGGGCTGAAGGTTCGGAGATTGAGTGTGCGGATCGGGAAAACCATTCTCTTCATCGGCCTCCGAACCGTCGCCGGCACGGAGCAGCACAGCCCCCTCACCGAGGGATACATGCCCGAGCATCTCGGGTGGGAACTCGTGGTCGATCACGACCGCCTTGGCGCTGATATTTGCGGTTACGCCAGCCAGACCCGAGCGGTATTTCGAAGCCTCAACCTTAAAATTAGGATATGCAAGCAAGGTGGGCACCGCTCCCAGCATCATGGTTCCGACAAACATCGTCATCGCGGGAATGCCCTGCGGCATGACGATAACCACGCGGTCCCCTGCGTTCAGAGCGTGGTCACGAAGTACCCTCGCTTGTAGGCGCGCACGCCGCCGAAACTCCGCAAACGTTACCGTCTCTCGCTCATCTTCATCGATCCAGGCCGTCACGAAGGGACGGTCCGGGGGCGCCGCATCGAGAGCGTCGATCAGGGTGGGGAATCGGACCACACGTCATTGTAGTAGATCAGATCGAGTGTTCTTGTAACCAGAGACGGAGCCCACTATTCTTGTTCGCTGACCCGCTGCAGCGAGAGTTCGCCGCGGGTGCACGTAGTTCGGCTTTATCTGGCACAAGGGAGGGATGTTGCTACAAGGCACCCTGTACGGTCTGATTTTTCTGCTTTGTGTAGTGATGTTCGCTAAGGTCCGCTCGCGAAAGGTACGGCAGGCCGTTCTTCTAATTGCCAGCTACATACTTTATTTCACGTGGGGGATCTGGTTCGCGGCTGTCCTCTTCACTTCCACAATGATGAACTTTTTTCTCGGAGAATGGCTCCGGCGAAAACCTGCCTGGGGCGTGTTGTCGACCGGTGTTGTTTTGAATCTGGTGCTGCTGAGCAGCTTCAAATACCTACCGGAAATCGCGGTTCACATCCCTTTGTCATCGGTGCAAAGGTTCTCACATCTTGCGTTGCCCTTGGGGATTTCGTTCTGGACCTTTCAGGCGATGAGTTACCTGTTTGACCTCTACCGTGGAGAGGAACTCGATCCATCTTTTTTCGAGTTTGCCCTGTATATGGTTTTCTTCCCGGTTACGATTTCCGGGCCGATCTGCCGCATGCCAGAAATGCTTCCGCAATTCCGCTCCGAGGAAGCAATGCCCTGGAATGACATCGTACGGGGATTCAGCCGTATTGCGATGGGCGTCTTGATGGTGCTATTAGCTCGACTTCTAGGCCAGGGCATTCTCGCCGGTGACGGGATCAATACTGGGTTCGATCACGCTACGCGCTGGAGCGGCACGGACGTCTGGTGCCTGGGATTTGGATACGGATTGCAGCTTTTTTTCGATTTCGCTGGTTACTCGCACATCGCGATCGGCGCTGCCAAAACGCTGGGATTCACCTTGCCCGAGAACTTTGCGCGTCCTTTTCAATCCACAAGCGCCTCGATCTTCTGGACGCGATGGCACATGTCCCTGTCGTTCTGGATACGCGACTACGTTTTCCTGCCATTGGCAACTTTGCGCCGTGAAGTCTGGTGGCGAAATCTGGCTTTAGTGCTGGCGATGGTTCTATTCGGATTGTGGCATAGAGCGAGCTTGCTCTTCCTGCTGTGGGGCTGCTATCACGGCGTGCTTCTGGTGCTGCATCGACAGGTGCAACAGTTACAGCGCACGTTCGACTGGACGCCCCCCGCAATCCTCTGGACGCCAGTTTCATGGATTACGACGATGGCGGCCATCAACCTGGGGTGGATATTCTTCCGTGCCAAGTCTCTCGCCGAGGCGCGTCAGATGCTGTCGGCAGTCGTTTGGCCACCGAGGTATCCAGGACATTTTTTGAGCGGAAGCTTGTACCTTCTAGTCGCGGCTCTGGCCTTGGGATATGTAGCGGTGCTTTTGGTGATTACCGCGCTCGATCACTATTCGGTTGAAGCGGAGCAGCCGCGAAACGGTTTGCATTCGAAGATTTTTGCAGTGATGGCTCGTGGGCGCTGGTTTTGGATCGCGCCTCTATATGCCGTGGCGTTGATTTTCCTGCTGATCGTGACGTTCGCTCACGGTACCAGCGCGGCTCAATTCATGTATGGCAATTTCTAAACCGAGAAGTATTGTTATTCGACAAGCGTGCCATCAGGGGTAAAGACGGGGAAGCCATCCCACGGACGGGAGAGTCGCAACTGCTCTACTGCGGCAGCGCGGTTGTGTTCGAAGAGGAACAGGCCGAAGTTATAGTGCAAGACGCGATCGTCAGGTTTTCTCCCGATTGCCCATTCATACTGGGCGGCCGTTTCCTCCGGGCTTTCACCGGAACCTTCCGCTTTGATCATCAGCCTTAAGATCTGATCGGAGTGATTCAGTTGATTGGTGAATGGAGGCTTTTGCAGGCGCTGCAGCATTTCCGTTGCTATACGGGAACGGTCATGATCTGTGAATGCCAGCAGCCGCTCGCAATCAGCCTCAGAGGGAACGTCGGCCTCCCGCAAGGAGTGACTGGTATCTGTAGGAAACTTGCTCACGATCTCAAGGAACATCGCGCGAGCGAGCAGATAATTGCCCAAGGGAGTCATGTGAACGTGCTCGTACACGAGTTCGCTGCCGATGATTCCGTTTGCGCTCTCCTTGGAAAAGATTTCCTCAGCGTCAACCAACTCCACACCGGAAGACGAAGATGCTACGGAGCGGTTGATATCGTTAATGCTGCTGTCCGCACGAAAACGGAGCGTGTCGAGATCACGGGCGCGAAGAAAATGTTCTTTGGCAGCCGGATAGTTTCCCAGCATCCACAAGCAGCGGGCAATACGGAATTCAAGCTCTGCATACTGGCCGTCAATGTTGATCGCCGCGAGGTACGCTTTCAATGCCTCAGCATAGGATCTCGAATTTTCTAAGTCAGATCCCTGTTGAACCAGTGTCAACCATGAACGGAGGTCTTCTTGTCGTAAGTCCTCGCGGTGAAGAGATGCGAACGGGCCACAGTCTTTCAGGTTTGTGGATACCGTACTAATAATGACCCGGGCGCCAGAACTCTGAGCAACGGCCACGGTGTCGCGCAGATTTCTTTCGAAGTTATCATAGGTTGACCGCAGGAGCGGCGAGGTGGCTCTAACCTGCTTATCGAGAAACATCTCCATCCCGCCCCATTCCCTTTTTTGAGCGCCGATCCGGGTGAGCAGCTGGCCGGTGCGCGTGGAGCGAATGAAGATACTGCTGCGGATCACCGGCAGGCTCATGGCGGAGGACGTGAGCGCCGTTCCTGGGCCGTAAGGTCCAACGACTTCATTGTTGCCCGAGTAGATGATGAAAACATCCGGGCGGAATTTGGCCAACCCCTTCGCAATCGGAAGCAGAACGTGGGAGTTGATGGCAACGCTGCCGGTGTTTACGACTTCAAACCTCATAGAAGGGAAGTGCTCCCGCAGCATGACTTCCAGGTATCGGCTGAAGCCGTAGGCTGGATCGGGGTCCCCCATGGCCGCAGATTCTCCGAGCACAAAAATCCTGAAGGTCCCCTGCGGCTTCTCCGCCGGAATCGCATAGGCCTGGGGTGTTTTGATCATGCCTGGCGGGAAGAACGGGGCGGGAAAGAACAGGTTGTAGCAAGAGGCGGGACGGTTCTGCACGGTGCAGGGAACTGTAAGATCTGTAGGAAACCCGACGCCGAAGAGGCGCAATGCGCCTTCGATCACGCCCAACAGCAACACGGTCACGAAGAGGGCGCCGGTGACCCGGGGTGCCCAATAGCGGCCTCGACTCGAGCGTTGTGTGTCTGTATGCGCAGGCATCCTTGCGAACCGTTTTCCCGATGCTGTCGTCATAGTATGCCGTGGTAATGACAGGGCTGGACCGGATCTGGCTCCGTGGGCCTAACCGCGGCGTCAGGTCCAATCATCCAGCCCGTGGGTATTCGTGCATTGCAATTGCCAAAGCGGCGATGCGTTCGCATACGTATTAGTCTTTCCTTTCAATGTCTTACCAGTAGAGCCGGCGACAATTTCTCATTGAGAGTCGCGAGAGCGAGCCATTCCCCTCAGCCAACGCGCGCTTTGCCGCGCCTAAGTGCAGAAGATCGAAAGTCGCCACCGCCTGAGCGCGGCGCTATTTTGTTTTGGGTTTCCCAATGGCCGGAGCGGCAACACCGGTTGCACTGTGCGCGACTCCATGACAAGTCAACGTGCAAGTCTGGGAGCTTCGGTTGTAGGCGATTGGCGCGCCGCCATTCGGGCCAACCACGTTAGCGTCAAAGTTCACGAGACGTTCTCCGCTCACGTTTGGAGAAACTGCGCCCATGCCGTGAGCGGTGTGACACACCGAGCAGGTAAAACCCTCCTGGGCCACGTGCAAGTTGTGTTGTGGAAAGCTTGTGTTGGCGAGAATCTGGGTCAGATCGTGGCACTTTGCGCACATCGCATACGGTCCAGCCGCGCTCAGATCAGGGTTGGGAAAAAGATTGGTGACGGGGCCCCCGGGCACGGCCGCCTGGCTGAACTGGTAGTTGCGCTCCAGGATGTGCGCGTTGACGGAGCCATGCGGGCCGTTAGGTCCGCTGCCCCCGAACTCGCGATTGTCATCGCTGTTGTGACAATCGGTGCAGAAGATGCGTGTCCCGACCATGCGCCCCGAGGCCGTGCCATTCTCATTCAGCATGTTAACCAGGAGGCTCGGCTGAGGCAGGGGACTGGTCCGATCGTGTGTCAGCGGATGACTTGAGGTTGCCGTCGAAGCGAATTCCGGAATGTCGTTCAAGGAGTCGGGCGCCAATACCACTCTCCGGGGAGCATATCCATAGATGATGAGCCTCTGCTTACCAGTACTCGTACCATGACAACGCAGACAGGTCTCATACTGATTGATCGCTGGGATCAGCACGGTTACGCCGTCCGCTGCGCTGACACCGGTCGCTCCAGCCTGCGACGGACGCAAGGTGGGAGGCGCAGCAAACGCCAGGACCGCATTGGACGCATGCGCATTGTGGCAGTCGACGCAGGTTGAGTGACGACTGTTGTTCAGCACGCCCGCCTCGGAGGCATCGTGGAAGTTAGTACCCGAAGGCAAAGGATGGCCGACCTTGGCTGGTCCTGAGATTTCTGCCATTACATTCGCCGGCACCGGAGACAAAAGCGTCCCGCCACCGTGACACGTCATGCAATCCTGCGTCGGGGGATCATTCGCGGGCGCGGGCGGTGTGGCTGGTCGTAACAGTCGCGCGGGCGTAACAGCCTGGTGGGACATGTGACAGGAAGAGCATGCGTTCGCGCCCACGGTCAGGTAAGAACCCACATGGGCATCGGGTGAAACCTGGTTCGTCGCCGTTTGATGAATGCTGTTCGGCCAACCAGCCAGGGGATTGACTTGACCCTGAACCACGCGTGTCGGATCGTGGCAGGCAAGGCACATCTGGGCATTCGAACTGTCCCGCACCAGAAAATTCTGCGCAATCTTGTCGATGCCTTGCACGTGCGGGTTGTGACAACTTGTGCATTCAATGTTGCCTTTGACGAGCTTCACGGCGCCTGTCGGATCGGCTGTCTTACCTTGCGAAACCAGCGATGCCGCCAGGTTCGCCGCGTCTTTCAAAGGCATGACCAGGCTGAACGGGTGAGACCCGGTCAGGGTGGTTCCAAATGAATCGAGGCTATTCAAGTGTCCGGTCGTAGGCAACTGGCCGTACACTGCCGACTGGCCAACGGCTACGGTCCCATCATGGCAACTCAAGCACAGACTGCTCGTCACGCCCAGTGTCGGTTGCGTGTTGCCCTGCTCGTGATAGGTCGTGCTGTTGTAGGGAGTGTAGGTTTGCTGCGATAGAGTCTGGTTCCAGAGGGGAGTCACGCCGCCCAGGCCGCTGTGCGGAGCGTGGCAGAACGTGCAGCCCAGGCTGCCTTGGGAATACACGGACGCGCCACTGGCTGCCGTAAGGTTGTGCATCCCCAGGACGTCGCCGGGCGTTTGCGTCATCGCGACGCCACAGGCCAGAACCACCACGCAAACCGATGAGAGGATCGCCTTCACTGTTTCCCACCATTCGCCGCGTGGACCAGGGCGTAGTAGTGAAATACCTGAACCCGCCGATTAAATGAGTCCACCACGTAGATGCGATCCTTGTTGTCGATCTCCAGTCCTGCCGGCAACTGGAACTCGCCCGGTCCCGTCCCCTTCTGCCCGAAGTAGTACAGGAGTCGCCCCTCCCGGTCGAAAACCTGCACCACTCCCCACTGTCCGTCGACAACATAAAGGTGTCCCTCGGAATCGAAGCCGATCCCTTTAGGACGAAACATCCATCCCGCACCATCGCCGACTTTCCCGATGGCGTAGCGGAACGCGCCTGAGCGGTCCAGCACCTGCACGCGGAAATTCATCGCGTCGACCACGACCAGATCCGAGCCATTGAGCCGCAATTCCGTCGGAAAGTTGAACTCTCCATCGCCGGTGCCGGTTTTCCCGATGGTCTGAAGGACGCTGCCCTGCATGTCCATCATGTAAATCTTGTTGCGCAGCGTGTCAGTCACGTAAATGCGCTGGGCGGCGGAATCCACAGCGATTCCCGTCGGACGCTTGAAATATCCCTCGCCACCCTTCAGGCTGCCGATCGCGCGCCGGAACTTTCCGCTCGGGTCGAAGACGAACACCTTGCCCGACTGGGAGTCGGTCACGTAGATGTTGTCCTGCGCGTCAACGGTCACGCATTGCGGGGTAAGCATCGGGTCTTTCCCGGCATCGCGGCGGGAGATGAACTTGTACTTTTGCTGGGTGAAATCGAAGATGTGCACTCCAGCGGCAGCAGTGTCGGTAACGAGAATGCGCCCGTGCGAGTCCGTTGCGACGCTGTAGGGACTTACCAGGTAGTGGAAATCGGGTTCGCCAGCGACGACATCGACTACCCGCGTCCAGAAACTGCGCTTCGGCTTGACTTCGCGCTCCAGGCTAAAGGAGCGTTCGAATGCCAGCTTCCGTCCGCCATCGAGTAACAGGTCCGGCGGGGGCGGCGGGCCGATCGTCTGCTTGGAATGCTTCGAAGCCGCAGCCGAGACCGCCAGCAATACGGTTAGAGCGATAGCCAGTCCCGCGCGGAAAGCTGGTCTGCTCGTCCCGGTTAGAAGAAGTCGAACCATCTGGTCATCCCGACGAAAAACGAGGTCGTATTGGCAGGCGCGCCGACGGCACTGATCCCCTGCGTGAATCGAGTATATCCGGCTTGCAATCCGATTCTTCGCAGATGGTACTGGAGTTGGGCGTTAAAGATCTCAGTATTGTTGTGCGACGTCGTGCTGCTGATCGTGTCGCTGATGGCGCGGCTGAAGCTGCCCGCAACCACTAGTCGCCGGATCGGAGTGACCGACACTCCACCGCCGTAGCTGGTGCCGTCGAAGAGGATGAAATTGTTCAAACCAGGCGTGGGTGTAGGTGTTACCAACCCACTCGCGCCCAGGAGCGAGATTCCGTTGGATTTTGTGTAAAGACCGTTGACGGAAAGCACCCGCATGCTCAGCGCTGTGGAGTAGCTCTCCCCATGGCTGCTCGACCCCTGGTAGTTGGTCAAGCCGCTGTGAGTGCCATTGAAGGCCGCAGTCCACGTGAGCCCGCTCAGCAGGCGGCGATGCACGTTGGCGCTGTAGTTGTAGTACGAGGTGGTGTAGGTCACCAGTAGCGTCTGCACGTTCTGCGCATAGCTGAACGATCCTGCTGTCTGCCACTGGCCGATCGGGTGGAAGAAGTTCACGTTGCCGACAAATCCCAAGGCATTGTTCCCCTGACCATTGGAGCTGTCTACCACTGAGGCGGAGAAGGTGAACATGTCCAACAGCCTCTTGCCATAGGTCACCGTCCCGCTCAGGTATGACCCGGTGTAGCTTTTTCCGAAGTAGTGCTGGTTGTAATAGGTGGCTTGTCCTTGTGCCGAAAGGAAGTTGGTGAACTGGTAGGTGGCGCCCCCGCCAAACGTGGAGGAGTGTGACCCCGATCCCAGATTCAATCCCGGCACGACTGTTCCGCCACCAGTGAGGCTCTGCGCCAGATAGCCGGTCAGATTGTCGGTATAGCTCTGGTTGACGTTGAGCGTAAGTTTCAGGAAAGGGTGGAAGCTAACTCCGGTATTCTCGTTGTTATCGGCATAACTTGTAGTATTCGCGTTCTGTCCCTGGCTGGAGAAGTCGCTGGTTGCCGTCGATCGATTAAAGTTCCCGAAGAACGTACCGTGCATGGGTAGGTTGTGCTGTGCTCCAAAGCCGAAGTCCTGGCCGCTCGAATCCTGCACCGCCTCCCCCTGCCCGGAGAGAAACTGCGGAAACTTCGAGTCCAAAGTGTTGTGATCGAAGTAGCCGTTAAGGCGAAAGCCTGCCAACAGATAGTTGGAGTGAACATTGAAGAGGCGGGTGCTGGAGTCAGCCTCCTGATCGGTTCCGTACAGGGTGCTGTGGCCGCTTCCTTGTGAGTAACCAACGCTAAGCGTGGGCCAGTCGGGCAGCAAAGCACTCCAGTTAATTCCGAAACCCTGTCCCCGTCCGTAGGTGGTGAAGTTGGGCTGTCCGACTAGGCCGAAGGTGCCGGTGCTGTTGTCGTCGTAGTGGTAGCTGACTGACCCGGGAAAATTGCTGCCGCTGAAGAAATTTGCGGTCCCGTCGATTCCCTTTGCCCCTGTAAGCGACTGATAGTCCGAATTGGCTCGTGACTGGTTGTAATACGGGTGCGCGTTGAAGGATATGAAGTTGGGGTTGTAGTAGTAGCCTGCAAGCTTGCCGTCCAACCCGAAGTCCAAGCCGTGACTGGACGGGATCTCGTCGCCATACGCGCCTTGGTATCCGAACGTAAACAGCCCGCCGGCGTTCAATTTCGTATTGTCACCGAGCGAGAGTTGGGCGGAGGCGATTTGCGTGATGGTCAGGACCACCAGGCCGATGATCAGATTCATCCACTTCATACAGGCTGCCTTCCGGCCAGTAGACCTACGCCGATTTACTAACCTCTATTAAGGCACAACGATTGCCAAAAGAAGGCGCCCCGAATGTTTTGTAAGTGTATGAAATAAATATACTTGTATGAGTGTTAACAGGTGCGTTCTCGCCATGCAGTCTGGGAGTGCGGCATATCACCCGACCCGAGGTGTTGAATGACTCAACAGCGGAATGGCCCAAGGCGCTAGCTGGGCCGGGCCAAACGGGGATCTTGTCACGGCGTGCCTGGGGATGCAGGGCCCGGTCGCCGCCACTTGCAGGAAGCGGAAGGAATTGCAGTGGTTTAAGAGGCCTAGGAGTTAGCGCACGAAGGAAAGAATCAGGGAATCGACAAGCGACCCTGATACCAGACTTACCCGACTTCGATCCTCGCCCTGGCTCGCAGTTGCTTGGCGAGGTTCGAGCGCAATTGCTCGTACTTCCGCTTCTGCAACTCGGTTTTCAGATCACTCTTCACTTCCTCCAACTGTTGCTTCCTGCCCACGGTGTGCGCGTTCAGGCGGATGATAGTGTATGCGCTCTCAATCTGGATCAGACCAGTTACTTGTCCAGGCTGCAGGTGCTGCAGGGCCTTCACGACCTGGGGTGGGAGCTTGTCGCCGCCCACGACTTTGTGGTCGCCCATGTTGACCCGGAAGTCATCTTCGGAGATCTTTTCCGCCAGGAGTCCGAACTCCTGGTAACTCTTCGTGGCCTTGGCCTGGCGTACCGCATCCTCAGCTTTCGTCCGCGCTTCCTTTGCCTGCTGGGCTGTTGGCTTAAGCGGTGGAACCACGGAAATACTCTGGAACGTGAAGGTTTCGGCCTGTTGGAAGCGCGCCGGATTCTGGTCGTAATAGGCCTTGACCTCGGCCGCTGACACTGCTGCTCGAGCTTCGACCTCGGTCTTCAAAACCTGCTCGATCAGCAGGGAGCGCCTTATCTGCTGGCGCAGTTGCTGTTCGGAGCCATGCATCTCCGTTTGCAGATATTGCTGGTACTGGTCGGGGCTATTGAACTGTTTACGGAATTCGCCTTCGGCGCGGTTGAGTTTTTCTGCCGGAACCGCGAGCTTGCGACGGACAGCGTCCTGATACACCAACTCCTCGAAAATGATCATTTCCAGCGCGCCCTGACGGATCGCCGCTTCCTGTGCCTTGGGGAAACCGTTGTGCTGCTGGGCGTAAGGGAAGATGGCATACATTTCCCGCAGCAGGTCGCGGTCGGTTAGCACCGCGCCGTTGACCCGTGCGACAGGCTTGTCGCTCGTCGGTTGCGGGGTGGCCGGGGCGGAAGCAGTTTTCGCCACTGCAGTCGGGACGTGCGAAGCTACTTGAGCGGAAGCGGCGGAGAGTGCGATCGCCAACATTGCGCAGATTGGAAGTCGGTATCTCATATTTCCTCGCTTCCTCAGTCCCTAAGAAAAAGGGGGAGAGCCTTCTCTCCCCCTCGACATCAGGTTAGGTCTACTGGAAGACGGTCGTGATGTTGTTGGTGTTATTGGCTTCGTTCGCCTCGCCAAAGTGGCATTGACGGCAGAACTGCGTCGTTGACGGCGCGTTCGCGTTGCTAACGTTGTTAATGTTCGGATTGTAGGGGCCGTTCACGAAGAAGAAGGTGGCGTAGTACTTGCCGCCGCCGTCGTTCGCGATCGGGCTGGCCTTCGAAGACGTATACACGGTCATCACGTGCTGGTTGTGGCAGGTGGTGCATAGCACATACGGCTTGCCCGCAGCGGTCACGCCGAAGGGTTGCGACCACTTTCCAGGCGCCAGTGCCGGATAACCATAGTTTGCTACAAACTGGGCATATGGAGTGCCCGCTGTCAGGTTGAACTTCGTGCCGTCGAAGGTAAGGCCTGGCATGGTGGTGGAGATGTTGGCAGCCTGGCCAACCGGATGATCGTTGTTATAGTTGCCCGCCGAGGTGCCGTCATTGCCGAGCAGAGTCGGAATCGGGTTGCTGCCGTAAGCGGTATTGGTCAGAAGGCCGATCCTCTGTTCATACGACTGGTTGGCCATCATGTTCTTCGCCGTGACATTGCCGTCATGGCAGCTCAGGCAGAGCAGGATGCCGCCGACTTCCTGACTTCCGCTTTGAATGCTGCTGGGCAGAACTTCCGCATACTCGCCACTGTCGCCGAAATTGATGGTCTTGCCATAAAGTGGGCTGGCGTCCTGGCCCCACAGTGCATAACTGCCGGCGTCGGCAGTGCCGTTGTGTCCGGAGCCGAATGAGCCACTGTGCGGCTGATGGCAGCCCGCGCAGCCCCTACCGTTGTTGTTGTGCGCGCCGAGGACGTCAACTGGAGACGACCAGTTTTGGGCCATCACCAACCCGGCGACTGCGAGTACGAACATCACAACTAGAATCGTTCTCTTCATAAAATTTAAGACCTCCATGATGTGTGCAACCCGTTACAAAACTCTCAGAGGCTTAGGCCCTGGACTGCGATTCGTGCCTGGGCACTCCTCGCGGTCGCCTCTCGACTCCTATTAGTGCAACTAGCTACCCGAAGCTACGAGCGAGAAACAGTTGCCAGACCTAGATCGTAAGTTGCTAAATCTAAAGGTTTAAGTTGTTCCAGTTTGCTTTGCGTCCCAATTTGGGACCTGTCGGAGCTGGGGGAAAAGAGCCACCTGGAAAGTAGGGCTGGTCAAATTCCTCAGTTGTAAGGTTACTGATGGGTCGGAAGGAAGTGTTGCAAATCTCAGCAGTCAGTGCGAAGAAGGCGGCGTTCACGCGAACTCGGTCTCACGGCCACTCGTGTCAACTCTTTGGACTCTTGACTTCGGTTGTTGATGTCCCTGCAGGTACCGAACTTTTCTCCGCCGTGCCGGCTTTCTTCTCGCGCTGTTGTTCACGGTCTTTGCGTTGCTGTTCCGCCTCGGCATCGGTCACATAACGGAACTGCTGGACGCGCCCGGGGAAAAGCTCAGAGGTGAAAACTCGGTTCATCTTATCGATAGTGATGCTGGTTAATCCCTGAAACTGTCCCGGTAGCAGACCATGGCCACCAAAGCTAATCAGCAATTGGGACTCTTTGTCGAAGACCTGGACGCGATCCTGCATGCCGTCAGCAACCCAGATGTGCCCGTCGCCATCAATGGCAACACCTTTGGGGCGTGCGAAGTATCCCGGACCATCGCCCGCCTTGCCGAATGTGCTGATGAATTTGCCATCGGCGTCGAAGATCTCGATGCGGTTGTTCAAGGTATCGGCAACGTACAGATTGCCCTCCTGGTCCACCGCCAGGCCCGTGGGTTTCGCGAAATCGCTCGGTGTAGTGAGCTCGTGGTTGTGTCCGGTGGTGCCCATCTTGCGTTTCAATTTCAGGGAATCGGCGTCGTACACCAGGACCTGGTCGAGCTCGACGTCAGACACGTAAAGCAGCCGGTTTTCGCGGTCGATGGCGAGCGCGCCAGGACTGACGAGCCCGTCGGTGATAACGTCCTCCGCCTTGTGGGCGGAGTCGAACACCAGGACATGACGCAGACCGGGATCGGAGACGAAAAGCCGGTCGTTATCGTCCATCGCCAAGCCGATGATACGGACGAAATGCGCATGGATCTTGTTCTTGATCAGATCAACGTCGCGTGTTTCTGTGTTGAAGACGAAGATGGCGCCCACCTTCTGGTCCGCCACGTAAAGGTTGCCCTTGGAATCGACGGCCACGCCGTAAGGCTCGGCGAGCTGGTACAAGACTTTCCTGTCGCTGATTGGCTGAGTGCCGGCAAGGCGATCCATCCACCTCTGCTTCTTGGTGGGAGGACCTTCCACCTGCGAGATCTTCTGGGCAGCATAGAATGCCTGGTACTTTATGCGCGCAATCGCGGGCGGATTCGGCCAGACGATATTGGAGTAGTCGATGACCGGAGCTTTCTTGGGTGCTTCATCCTTCTTTTTCTTGCCGCCAAACGCGGGAATCGGAGCCAAGAGAATCAGACTCAACAGAACGAACACGACGAGCAGGATCTTGTTGTTGCGCATCAAGCTTCGGTTGGCTTCCGACATCGTACTCATTGTCCTTGTCCTCATAGGTACTACCTCCGCGTCAGGTCCTTGTGGCAGCTGGAACAGAACGCCAAGTTGTTGGACTGATCCTTCACCAGCAGATCGAGCTGAGCCGAGGAGTGTGGCTGGTGGCAAGACAGACAGTTGATTTGGGCTCTCACCTTGGTGATGTCTGTAGGATCGGGCACATCAGACACGGGGTGGCCAGCCGTCGGGTGTCCCCTCCCATATTTCAGAGGCAGCACGACGACCTTATTCCTGGTGAAGTAGTCGTCGGGTAGCTTTACGGCTCCGTTGAAGATCGTGACCACATGCTCGGCCTCGAGCTTCTTCGGTTGCGGTGAGTCGGGTCCGTGGCACTCAAGACAGACTTGCTCCGGTTTCTTAGCGCGCAGAAGATGATCGTTCTCACTCCCGTGCGGCTCGTGGCAGATCGCGCATGCCTGCCGAAACGCCGGTTGATGCAAGTGTGCCTTCTTGAATTGCTCGGCTTGATCCGAGTGGCAGGACAGGCACGCACTGACCGGGTCCGGCTGCAGGAAGCCCGGACTGCTTCCAGCGTGTGGATTGTGGCACGCCACGCACTCGCCCTGCGCCCCGGGATGTGGCACCTTGGCCTTCTCAATTCTTTCGACCTGCTCGCTGTGACAAGTAGCGCAGAGCGCCTTGCTGTCTGCGTTGGTCAGGACAACCTTGCCGTCCTTGGCCGGCGCGTGGCAGATTTCACAGGTCTTGTCGGCAAACGGGGGATGCGTGAACCGCTGCATCAACTTCGCCTGTGCCGACTGGTGTGGATCGTGGCATTGCGTGCAGCTTGCCGTAGCGAAGGGTTGCCCCTGATGAGCTTTGATAAGTGCGGCGTCCTTCACATCGTGGCAGCCGATGCATAGTTCGGGAACGGCCTTAACCAGGTGGTTGTCGAACTCCTGCTTCCCGAGCTCGCCGGTCTTGTGCGTCGTGTGGCAGGTGTCACAGCCCATGTCGAGCGCTGCATGGCGGCTGCCTTTTTCCGGGACATTCAGTCCTTGTTTGTGGCAGTCCAAGCAGAGGTTCTGGCCCTTGTCACCCGCCGTGGCCTTCCGCAACTGATTCTTGTTGTCTGAGGCATGGGGATCGTGGCACTTGATGCAGTCCCGCACAGCCGGAGGATGGATGGTTCCTTTGAGGGTGGCGGCATCTTTTTCTGCGTGGCAGCTCAGGCACAGCGCCTGCGGCGTCGAAGTGATGAGCTTTACCCGAGTGATGTCTTTGTTGACCCGGATTTCGTGGCAGCTCAGGCATCCCGTCGCAATCGCTGAATGGACCGCCTTCCCCTTTGTCTTGTCCTCGTGGCACTCGAGGCACTTCGCCGCATCGGTGTTCTTGTCGAGCGGCACGGGATGAGTGGCTGGGAATGCCCTCGGCATCAGGGCAATCATGAATAAGGAAATCAACCACAGTATTCCCTTTGCTTTGTTGCGCGAAGCCTTCGGTCCTGGTACGAGCATGTTCACCGTAGTTTCTCACCAGCGATTGTGCACGACGCTGGCCGCAAACAGCGGCGACTGATGATTTTTCTTACAGTCAGGTAAGTTATTGCAGCAGAGTAGGTTCGGTGTCGCCTTCTGGCTGGTCGAGAATTGCTGCATCCGATTAAAGGCTTCGAGAATGGGGTATCTCCCACAGCGAGAATGGTGAAAATGACCCAAGTACGACGCAGCCAGTGATTGTGAGTCTCGGGAAGCGTTGCCGTCAAGAAAGGGTTTGGTCGCTGGGCGAGGGCTGCCAGTGGACCAGCTCACGCCGGACAGTGATACAAGTCCGGTTTCGTGGTGATGCGTCAAATTTCTGGATACTCGCTCAGGTCTGCGCGATATCGCTCAAGAGACGAAGGGGGCTGCGTCTTCGAGCATCCTGCAATCCCGTGAAAAAAAACAACTTGCTTTGACTCACTGCTTTTGGCGCCTGACGTGCCCCCCTCCATAAGGGAAGGGGAAAGTCATGGCGGTGAAGACGCGCGGACCAATAGGGAAAGTATGGCAAACACTGAGTTCGGTCAAAACCGGTGTAATTCTCCTGATCATCGTTGTCATCGTTTCGGCTGGAGGCACGCTAATCCTTCAGCGACCAATCACCGAACCTGACGAAATGCAACGAGCCTATTCCCCTCAAGTCTTGCGGATTCTTGACACGGTGAAACTCACAGATGTGTACCACGCCTGGTGGTTTGTGTTGTTGCTTGTGCTGGTCAGCCTCAGCATCGTAGCGGCTTCGGTCGAGCGATTTCCCAATTCATGGCGCCACTTCTCACGTCCTTATAAGAGTCCGAATGAGAGCTTCAGGAAGTCACTAGCGACGCGCAAGCAGATCCCGATCGAAGATGAGGAAACGGCTGTACTCGCAGCTGCACGCGCACTGCGGGAGTTAGGCTTCAAGCCCGAGTTGGTGACGAGCGACAAGCACGTTTCTCTCTTCGCGGAGCGAAATCGCATATCCGAGATGGCCGTGTACATCGTGCATGCCAGCCTGTTGCTGATCTTTCTTGGGGGCATTGTGGATGCACTTTACGGCTGGCGCGGGTTTGTCGCTTTGACCCCAGGGCAACAGAGCAGCCAGATAGGCTTGCGCAATGGCTCCAATCGTGCCCTCCCGTTTGCTGTCCGCTGCGATAGTGCCGGTCAGGAAAACTATTCCGATGGAAGTCCGAAACGATGGTGGTCGAAGTTGACCGTTGTGCAGAACGGATCCGAGGTTGAACGCAAAGAGATCGTCGTAAATGATCCCCTGGTATTCCAGGGAGTGCGCTTCTACCAATCGAGTTACGGTCCGACCGGGAAGCTGGACAAACTCGTGCTCTCGGCGGCTCCCGCGAGCGGCCAGGAACCTGCGAAAGAAATTTCCCTCGCTTTGGACCAAAGCGTTCCTCTTGATACCGACACGTCGGTTCGGCTGGCAGAATTCATTCCGGATTACGTGGTGCGCGACAACCAGGTCTATACCCGCTCTGCATCGGTGGAGAATCCGGCGGCCCATTTGGTTGTCGAATCGAAGAAGTCAGGCCAGTCGGCAAATGTATGGCTGCCCGCGATTCCGGGCTTTGCTGAAAACGACAAGTCGCCTTATCGCTTCGAAGCGCAAGATCTCAGGATGGGCTACTTCACGGGGCTGGAGGTCTCGCACGAGCCAGGGCAATGGGCGGTTTGGACAGGTGTCATCTTGATGGGACTTGGACTGGCACTCGTCTTCTACCTGGTGCATGTGCGTTTCTGGGTAGTGCCGGTAGTAGACGCTGCCGGACGTCTCACCCTATGGGTCGGAGGTACCTCGAATAAGAATCGCGAGGTCTTCGACGAAAAATTCACGAAAATAGTGGAAGCTATCGAAAAACGGATCAAGTCCGGGGCGGCGGTGTGCGTCCGGATGCATGAAACCTCAGTGGCCGGCTAACTCCCGGCGACAAGGAGCGAATAATGGCAAGTGTAAGAGTTGAACACCAGCGGCCAGCAGCAACCGGCTCCACGCTGGTCGTAATGGTTGGGTTGAGTGTGGCCTTCCTGCTGTTCATCGCCTTCCTGAACGTGGTCAAGTCCGGCAACCTGCTCAATGAATCGAACCTGCTTTATGCCGCTCTCATCTTCTATTGTGGCGCGGGGGCTCTTTACCTCGGCTTCGGCGTAACCGGCACGGAGTCATATGTCAGATTCGCTTCGCTTGCCACGTGGATAGGCCTGCTCGCGAATACTGGAGCCATCGCCCATCGCTGGTATGTTGCGGGTCATCCGCCCTTCGCCAGTATCTACGAGATGCTCCTCAGTTTCGTGTGGACCTTGGCGGTGCTGACGTTAATCGCGGAGAAGCGCTTCGGGGTGAAGGTGATTGGCACGGTAACAATGCCAGTGGCGATCGTCGGCGTCGTTCTGATGCAACTGCTTCCCTCAGAAGTTCGACCCCTGGTTCCGGCACTGCAGTCGACATGGTTGCATGTCCATGTCACTCTCGCCATGTTGGCCTATGCGGCTTGTGCCTTGAGCTTTGCCCTGGCGATGATGTTTCTCATTCAGGACAAGGTGAAGACCGACATATTTCTGGCGGCAACCAGCTTTGCGGTAGTTGTCAGCTACGCGGCCATTGTCTTAACCCGGTTTGAGAGGGGAGGGCTCAGTGTAGTGGCCTGGGATCCCCAGCAACATGCAGAGGTGTTCGTGGCTCGCGGTGTGCGGCTCTTCGTCGTTATCCCTGATCTGGGCTGGCTCTTGTTACTCGTGCTTTTCGCTGTCGCGGCTCCCTTTGCCTTGTACTTGTACGGACGCTGGAGAAACGATGATAGAGTTCTCGTTACAGCGAATCGCGCCGTCTTCGTGAGCATTCTGCTTCAGGTCTTGGCACTGGCGGCATTCTTCGTTCGCGCCCGCGATGGTCGCTACGCCTCGCTGGACGCTGAGGGCTTTTTCCCGACCAGTCTGGCTGCCAGCCCGTTTATACTCTCCGGACTGGTGGGAGCAATCTTTATTTCCCTCATGTACCTGATGCTGCTGTGGCGGCGAGAAGATCTTGAGAAGTTACTGCCGGATGCGCCTACACTGGATCGCATCACCTATAAGACAATTGCGATTGCCTTCCCCCTGTTGACCTTGATGATTGCTGCGGGCGCGTATTGGGCCAACCGTACGTGGGGTTCCTATTGGAATTGGGATCCGAAAGAAACGTGGGCCGCCATCACCTGGCTGGTGTACGCCGGGTATCTGCACATGCGCATCACGCGTGGATGGCGCGGACGCAGGGCAGCTTATTTTGCGATCCTGGGCTTCGCTGTGGTGATGTTTACTTTCTTCGGTGTTACTTACTTGCTGCCCGGCCTGCACGCTTATGCTTAGGTGTGGCCGATAATGGTATGAAGGGGGAGCTGGATCCGTAAAAGACAGCTCTCGCAACTGTGGTCCAACATGCAGAATGAAACCCAGAAGGCGGAGGGCGAAAGATCGGGATTGCGGTCAGTGCGCCTGAACTGGCAGTTGAAAGCGGTGCTGCCTGTCGCCTTTGTGCTGCTGAATGGACTCCTGTTGTTCCTGCTGTCAACGGTTTCCCTCGAGAATCCGCAACGACATGCTGTTCTGGAAGTTGCGGGAGCAGGCGCGGTCGCGATCTGCGCCGTACTCATCGTGGTTCTGGCGTACGTCATCCAGCGGCCGATGGTGGAGCTCCAGGAGAAGATCGAACTTGTCGGCCAGGGCGATCTAAGTGCATCCGTCAGTTTCTCGAAGCGCAACGACGAGATCGGCGACCTCGGCCGCAACTTCAATCGCATGGTCGAGCAGTTGCGCGAGAGCAGGGAAGAGATCGAGCGGCTTCATCGCACGCAGATGTCCCGGGCAGAACACCTCTCAACCCTGGGCGAACTTGCCACCGGCCTGGCTCATGAAATCCGCAATCCGCTGGCCGGAATCGCGGGGGTGATCGAAATTATCGGGCGCGATCTTCCGTCCACGAGTCCGGCACGTGCTGTAGTGAAGGATGTTCGCCTCGAGATTGCGCAGATCAATCGCATTGTCACGGATCTGCTCGAGACCGCTCGCCCGCGCCCTCCCCAAATCCGTCCGAGCGACCTGAACACTACCGTGGAACACGCCGTCATGCTGGCGCGGCAGCAGGTACTTTCTAAACCGATCAAGATTGAGCTCAAGAAGGCGACGGACCTCCCGGACGTCGAACACGATAGCGATCAAATCCACCAGGTGCTCCTCAATTTGTTGCTGAACGCGGTGCAGGCCATGGATGGAGCTGGCACGGTCCATGTGGAGATCTCCTCGGCAAGTGGATTTGCAACCGTTTCTGTTTCCGATACCGGCCGCGGAATCGCACCCGAGCATCTGCCCAATATCTTCCGCCCCTTTTACACGACTAAAGGGAATGGCACCGGCTTGGGACTTTCGCTGGCGCGCCGCATCGTAGAAGAACATCATGGACGAATCGAAGTCAGCAGCGTCCAAGGAAAAGGTACGGAGTTTCAGGTTTTCCTGCCTTTCAAGCGCCCGGCCGCGCATTTAGCCGCTTCCTGAAGTTCAGAGGGTTCTTCCAGTCCAAGTCGTCGCCCCTCCCGTCACAATCCTGCCGCGATAAAATCGTAGTAGAGTAATGATCCGATGCCATCCGACAAAATCTTGGTCGTCGATGACGAGCGCCTGGTGCGCTGGTCGCTTCGCCAGAAGTGCGAAGAGTGGGGTTATCACGTCCTCGAAGCGGAAGCGGGCGAACCGGCTCTGAGGTTAGCTCAGAATGAATCCCCTGATCTGATCCTGCTGGACGTTCGTCTGCCGGACATGAGCGGTCTCGAAGTGCTCGACCAGTTGCGGAAAACCGGCGAGGCTCGCGCGGTCATTATGATTACGGCGGATCCTCAACTCGACGACGTAAAGATGGCCCTCAAACTAGGGGCTTACGACTTTGTGGGCAAGCCTCTCGACTTCGACGAACTCCATGTCGCCATAAAGAACGCGCTCGAGACCACGCGCCTTCGCACTGAAGTTCAAAACCTGCGAGCCGATGTGCGCCGGCACGCGGGGCATCACGAAGTGATCGGCGTCTCTCCCAAGATGACCGAGTTGATGAGTTTTGTGCAAAAGGTCGCGGCCAGCGAAGCGACGACGATCCTGGTGCAAGGTGAGAGCGGAACCGGAAAGGATCTCGTCGCCAAGGCGATTCATTACGGAAGCTCGCGGCAAGAGAGACCGTTTGTTGCCATCAATTGTTCAGCCATTCCCGAGACACTGATGGAAGCCGAGCTTTTCGGCCACGAAAAGGGAGCTTTCACCGACGCCAAGCAGATGAAGAAAGGGCTGTTCGAAGCAGCGGATGGCGGTACGCTGTTCCTGGACGAAATCGGTGAGCTGTCGCCCCTTTTACAAGCGAAGCTTCTGCGCGTGTTGGAGGATCAAGTCATCCGCCGCGTGGGAGGGATTCGCGACATGCAGGTCGACGTGCGGGTGATCGCCGCCTCGAACCGCGACCTCGAGAAAGCCGTGCGCGAGAATCATTTCCGCCAGGACCTTTACTACCGACTGGCCATCATAGCTATCTTCATCCCTCCCCTGCGAGACAGGAAGGAAGATATCCCGCCCCTGATTGATTTCTTTATCGATCGCTACAACCGGCAATTCAAGAAGTCCGTGCGGGGCGTCACCGACGAGACGCGCCGTCTACTCCTCAGTCACACCTGGCCGGGGAATGTGCGCGAACTGAAGAACACTATCGAACGCGCGATGATCCTCGAAGATGAGCCTTTTCTTCGTCCGGTCTATCTGCCTTTTTCGGTTGCGGAGTCGGGCGGGCGCACGGTTTTCGAGCGAACTTCACCAGTGGAGACGGGACAGCCCTTAGCCAACGGTCGCATGCTGCCCAAACTCTACATCCCGGAAGGTGGAACGTCTCTGGAGGAGGTTGAGCACGCCATGGTGGATTTGGCGATGCGTCAGGCGAATGGCAACCAGACGCACGCGGCCAAGTTGCTCGATATCAGTCGCGATGCTCTTCGCTATAAGCTGAAGAAGTTCGGTCTGGTTCATGCGGAAGACGAAGAGGCAGAGGCTCCCTCTCAGCCGGAGGGCAGCGGTCGGTAGGCGTTCGCTCTTTCGCCACACGACCGGCGAGATTCTGCGCCAAAGGAGTGGGCTCAGCCACGTGTTGCGTGCTGCTTGGCTTTCTCGATGTAGTCGAGGACCTGCTGCTTTTGCGGGTAGTCGGGATTGCGTTTCAACAACTCCTCCCAGGCTTGAACCGCACCTTTGGGATCGGACTTGCCTTGCCAGCGGACGACGCCGAGATTGAAGAGCGTACCGGCATGAGCGGGCCGGATTTTCAGCGACGTCTGGAACTCGGTGATCGCATGGTCCGCGTCTCCCGTGTACCAATACGCTGTGCCGAGATCAGTGGTCACGTCCGGGTCTTCCGGCTTTAATTCAAGTGCCCGCCTGTAGGACTTGATGGCTTCGGGAAACTGCTGACCATCAAAGTAAATATTTCCCAGTTTTACGATGGCTTCGAGGTCGGCTGGATCTGTCTTGAGCCGCTCGAGCAGCGGAGCGGCGGCGCGTTCAACCGTTGCCTTCTGCTCTTCCGTGCCCATCTGAGCCTCTTGCGCAACTCGTGTCGGCTGGACCTGATTGCTACTCGTGGTCGAGGAACTGGCAGACGCCACTTCGGGCGAGGCCGATCCACGAAAGAAATAGCCCAGCGGGATTCCGAGGAGAAGGCAGAATACTGCCAGGGTGTACGCCTGCTTGCTGGTCCACCCGGTTTGTTCGGCGAGCCCTGCACGCCCTACATTCTCGACGCTCATGCATTTCTCCTTCAGTTTCTGGTGCCGGCAAGCGCCAAGTCAGGCGTTTCCAGGTGAAACAACCGCTGTACCGCTATGGTCATTTGCTGCTGCTCCCCCTGTCCTGGAAGGTCCTTGAGTTCACGGGCCAGCGATCCTGCGATTTTCTGAGTGATACGCGATGTCACCGCCGCGTACATCTTGTCCTGATCCCTGGAAAAAGGCCCGTACTCCTGTCGAAAGGACTCCAGCTCTTGCCGGCAAATCTCGTCAAGCCTGGTACGCAACGCTACGATAGTGGGTACCACCTGCTCCGCCATCAACTTGCGGCGGAAGCCCTGGGCCTCCGCCAGCACAATCTTTTCGCCTTCAGCGGCTGCCGCAGCTCGCTCTCCCGCGTTGCGCTGGACAACTTGTTCCAAGTCGTCAATGTCATAGAGAAAAACGTTCTTCAGTTCACGCACTGAGGGATCAATGTCCCTGGGTAAGGCGATGTCGACGATCACCAGAGTCCTGTGGTCGCGCTCTCGGGCGATGAGTTCTGCTTCTTCGCGGCTGAGGATGATATGCGGGCAGGACGTAGAGCTAATCAAGATGTCCGCCTCACGCATGTGCTGCCAGCGTTCCTCAAAGGGAGCGGCCTCGCCGCCCAATTTTGTGGCCAGTTCGACAGCATGTTCAAAGGTGCGGTTAATGACGCGCACCGAGTTTGCACCGTTGTTCATGAGACCGCGAGCCGACAGCTCGCTCATCTTGCCGGCGCCAACGAGCAGAACCTTCTTATTCTCCAGAGTTCCGAAAATCTCCCGAGCCAGTTGGACGGCCGCGTAGGGGACCGATACCGCCGAGTTCCCGATTGCGGTCTCGTTCCGGACGCGCTTGGAGACGGTCAAAGCCTTCTGCAGGACAGCATCGAGGAAGCGGCCGGTCGTGCCGACCTTTTGGGCTTGCTGCCAGGCACTCTTCACCTGGGACACGATCTGTGGTTCGCCAAGCACCATGGAGTCGAGGCTCGACGTGACCCGGAAGACGTGGAGTAGGGCCTCTTCGTCCAGAAGCCGGTAGAAGTTTTTCCAGTCGCAGAGTTTGAGTCCATACCCTGCGGTAAGAAATCGCAGCACAGAATTTGCCGCCAATGCGGGATCGCTGGCCCAGATGAGAAACTCTGAGCGATTACAGGTGGCCAGGATGACGACTTCATCGATCCCCTCAGCCTTTGCCAACTGGACTAGCGCCTCATAACGCTTGTCCTCGGCAATCCAGAATCGCTCCCGAACGGCAATCGGTGCCGTGCGGTGGTTCAAGCCAATCACCATCAAAGTGGGTTCCACGGTAGTGCCCCCAAACTCACCATTGTTGATGGCACAGAGGCTGCCAAACTCACATGAAACTTCCTGGCAATTAATTAATGCATTTTCAACTAGTTGCAGGGAGCCGAAGGATGCAGGAGCCGGCCAAGAGAACGACGGAAGGGGGATAAGACCCTTGCTACGGGGCTTTTAGCGCGCCCGGACGCGCGCTTGGGGCTTGTGGTGACCGTGGCAAGGAGCGGCTACTTGGGGCTAGCAAGCGCGGTAGAAACCTCGCTCGTGGTCTTTTGTTCCCATACAAGGTGGCGCCACGGCTTGGGGACGAGTGCACGGCGAAGAAGGTAGTACTCGTTCTCAGGGCGATCATCCTGGAGTGCTGGTGCTCCGGGCGCTAGCGCAATCAGCTGATCCAGAGAAACTTCCCGGTTGAGCACGATTGCAAACTGACCTTCGGGGCTGGGTTGTGGCCCCCATTCGACGAGATCTTTGACTGCGCTCGCCGGCATTCGCTGCGCCAGTTCCACCGGCGTGCGATTCGGGATGGGTTGTTCGCTGGCAAGGAAGTGGAAGCCCCACCTTTCCAGCGAACCAAAGACGCGAATGTAGGGAAAAGACTCTTTGAGAGCACGAGCGACCGAAGCCTGCACGACGGCGTCCCCGCTTGGAAGCCATTGCTGCAAGATGCCTCCCGGCCTCAATCGCTGTTTGACGGTCGCATAAAATTCCTTCGAATAGAGCATGCTGGAACCGGCAGCCTCTACCGGCGGTGGCGGATCCAGAGTGACGACGTCATATTGCTGCGGAGTTCGCTCCAGATAGCGTCGCCCATCGTCAATCACGACGTGCGACAGAGGCGATCGAAGGAGCTCCGGACCATCAGAATGGTAGTAGCCAAAGACACGAGGAACGCTGGGCACCAGCTCAACCGCAGTGGCTGGCAAGTTCCAGGAGAGAAGGGAACGGTAGGTAGTTCCCATACCGAAGCACACAACGAGCGAGCTTTGGGGAGGATGGTCCAAGAAATGCTAATGGCATATGCGCCATCATCTTGGTGATCGGAGTCAGAAATGTGATGCCCACTCCGTTGACCATGAGGCGCTTCATCATTCCCGACCCGGTTGCGACGATGGTCGCTGTATTGTCGCGGAACACCTCACGCGGGACGTACTGCTCCTCGTAGCCCTTCGAAGTAAGAGCCACTACCACAACCAGTAGGGCGACGGCATAAGCGGCCCTCCTCCGCGAGGCCGGTACCGGCTTCTGCTCCGCCGTGGATGACCATCGTGGCAGAACCCCAAGGATCAGCCATGGCAAAGCGAATACCAGCAGAACCCAGTGTTCGCTCATGAGGGGCAGCAGCAAGAATCCCGATAGGAGCGGTCCGATAATGCACCCGACCACGTTCACCGCATAGGCGCGGCCAGCATGGTCAGGATCGCCTCCCGACCAGCGGTCGACCAGCATCGGTGTCACAAATCCGAGAATCGCTGAGAATGGTCCTATCCCGAGCGTGAAGCAAAGCAAATGAAACAACGTGTGATTGATGAAACGAGGCCCATACTGGACGCTCGGATCGGCGACCACCAGGGATAGCAACACTGAAACACCCAGAAACAACCAGATCAGTGGCGATTCGTAGCTCTGATGTTGGCTCCATCTACGATAAATGCGCGAGCCCACGAATGTAGTTGCGAGATACAAGCTCAGGATCAGCGCAAACGCGTAAACAACCGTGCCAAGGTAAGGAGTGAACTGCCGGATCCATACCACTTCTATTCCCATGCTTGTCAGGCCCGTACCAAATAGAAGTAGCAGGATCGTGCTGCTTCCTGACGCTTTGATGGGAGATGTAGCTCGCGAGGACTGCGGGCTTGGGACATGGGCCGACGCTGGATTCTCCTTCAACGATAAGGCCAGCGCCGTTACGGCCAACAGGCCATTTAGCACGGCGCCCACCTTCAGGGTTCCGTGAAAACCCAGAAGCTCAATGATGAGCAGAGGGATCGTGGCCCCAACGACCGCACCGAACACGTTGGCCAGGTAGAGATAGCTGAAGGATCGTTGTGAGTCGTCACGGTAAGCCTGCCGGATGGCGAGCATGGCTACGGGAATTGTGGCTCCCATGCAAGCGCACCAGGGAACAAGAGTGATGGCGATCCACAACCCGGATGCCAGATAGTAGGACGAGGAAGACGAAGGGCTGAAATGTTCCAGTAAATTTCTGCCCCAAACCAGTTGAAGGGGAACCATCAAAGCCGAAGTGCCGATCAGCAGTTCGGTGAGAGCGTATAGACGCAATGCAGGAAAGGTGATTCTATCCCCGTATCGACGGATAAGTAGTCCAGCGCCCCAGGAACCCAGGCCCAAGCCCGCCATGAACATCGAAAGAACGATGGAGACCAGAGCTGTGGTCACACCGAACTGGGCCATTGAGAGGCGAAGCCAGACGATCTCATAGAGAAGACTGCAAAATCCTGAGACGAAAAAAAACGCGAAGAACCAACGCATCTGGCTGTTCCTCTGTCGAGTGAACTCCGCCCAATTCGGTGACGGAAATGTGTTTTGTGGGACTCCTCGATGAAATCAGAAAAACGGGGTCGGCGCAAGTCACAGTCATGCACGCAGACTGCTTACATTTTCCGATGCGAGGAGAGCAATGGGAGAACAACAGAAAAGCACGCCGCGAAGCGTGCTTTTCCGAATCGGGTTGAGCCCAAAAAACCGGACTTCCAGACAGGGTGATGCTATGGCGCCTCGATCAATTCCATCTTGCCGTCGCGGGTCCGGTGCAGAACCATCACTTTGCCTTTGGGATCGCGGAAGACGAACACATCGCGATCGCGGAAGTGTGCTTCTTTGATGGCTTCTTCCAGGGTCATGGGGCGCAGGGCCACGGCATCGTCCGAGTGGACAAGATGAACATCGGTGGTCTTCGCGACGGCGGGAAACTTGTGCACAACGACCGGGACGCCAGCCGTTTTCGTCCGAGGCCGACTGCGGTCTGCAGCTCTTCGCTGTGCCGCCTCGCCGTTCCACTTCTTGTGAGATTTGCGCTTCTTGCTGCGCCAGCGCGTCTTGTATTTGACCGCCTGCTTCTCCAGATGCTCCAGAGCTTCGTTGACGGCCGAGTTCATGTCGCCGGCTTGCGCCATACTCACAAGCGGTCCATTGCGGGGATTAATGGTGATTTCTGCTTTATGGCGGTGCTTTTCAACCGCCAGGATCACTTTGGTTTCGAATTTATCGCCTAGGATTTTGCGGATTTTGGTGAGACCGGTTTCGACTTCCTTGCGGATGGTGGGAGTGATTTCGTACTGCCTGCCGGTATATTCCACGTTCATTGTGCGCCCCTCCGAATGTTACTTTCACTTGCACACTACTGGTGCACAACCGGTGTTGCTTACTTCTTCACTCTGCGCTGATGGGTGCTCGGGATGCGCATGTCTTCCCGATACTTCGCAACCGTGCGGCGGGTGACCTGGATACCCTGCGATTGCAGGATGCGGGTGATCTGCTCGTCGGTTAACGGCCGGCTGGATCTTCTTCCTCGATCAGCTTCTTGACCCGGCGCTTCAGGATCAGCAGCGAAGTGTTGCCGCCCTCCGGGCCTTCACGCTCTCGCTGAAGAAATACCGCAGCTCAAACACGCCCTGTGGAGTGTGGGCATATTTGTTGGCCACCGCGCGGCTCACGGTGGAAGGATGCACGCCGATTTCTTCGGCCACTTCCTTGATCATCATCGGTTTCAGTTCGTCAATGCCCTTTTCCAGGAAATCCTGCTGCCGGGCCACGATCGAATAGCAGACTTTCATGATCGTCTGCTTGCGCTGCTCGATGTTCTTGATCAGCTGGATCGCGCTCTTGTAGCGTTCTTTCACGTAGTTGCGCGTGTCCTTGTCGTTGGTGTCTCGGGTGAGCAGACGCTTGTAGGCCGGATTAAGGCGAAGCTGCGGCACGTCATCGTCGTTCATCATGACCAGCCATTCGTCGCCATGTTTGACAAACGCAACGTCGGGCTCGATCAGCCGGGGCTGCACCTTGTTGTAACGCAGGCCGGGGCGAGGATCGAGGGTGCGAATGTATTCCAGAGCGGTCTGCACCGCCTCGACGGGCCGCCCAATGGCTTTGGCAATTTCTTTGTGTTGCTTGCTCTGCAACGCCGCGCAGATGCTGGTCGACGATGGCGACTGCGTCGCCAGAATCTGCTCGGTCGCTGCCATTCCCAACGGATTCTCTTTGTGTTGCTGCTGGTGATAGCGCAGCTGATAGAGCAGACACTCCCGCAGATCGCGGCAGGCAACGCCGGGAGGGTCCATTTGACGAACTACTTCAATCGCTTCGTGCAGATCCGGGAGGCCAAAGCCCGGAATAAAGGTGGGCTGCTGAGCGGAGGCGGTCTGAGCAGAAGCGGTGGGACCGGCTCGGGTAATGGCTTAGGGGCCGGCACTGAAGTGTCCCTCACTGGTTCTGTTGTGAAGCCTGGCGTCGCCGCCAGCGCTGTTGCCGCTCCAACAGACGCTTCGCCAACGACAGTGGGATTGGATCCGGTCCACGCGGACGGCGAGAACTCCGCCCCGTCGGTTTCCACCAAGTCGACTTCTGCCTCTGCCGCAGCCAGGCCAAGAGCGGCTGCTTCCTTCACCACGCTTTGTGCGGCGGCAGCGTCGGCTTCTGGCGGGGCGGGAGGCACGACTCCCATCAATTCATCATCGCTGGCAATCAGGTAGCCGTCTTCGTTCAGATTGCCGATGACGATCTCGGCCGCTTCCCGCACTTCGGGTCGCACGAGAGAGCTCCGAGTTGCCACTTCAGATGATCGGTAAGCGTGCTGGGCTTGGAAAGGAAATTCTCAAACGACGGGCGCTCGATTTCTTCCATCTCTCCGGGGCTGCGATAGCCGGGATCGAGGTAATCCTGGAAAAACGAGCCAAAATCGATCTCTTCGAAGGGGTCTTTCTTTTCGACGGCGGCGATGGGATTCTCTTCCGCAGCCGCTGGCCGGTCGCGCTCTTCTTCCTGGCGCCCGACTTCGTCGATCAGTGGAACAGAATCTTCAAGCTCCTCGAGAACCGGGTTCTCCACCATCTCGGTGTTGATCATGTCCTGGAGCTCGAGCTTGTTGAGCGCCAGGACAGTGACCATCTGCACCAGCCCGGGGTCAGGATCTGTCTCTGCGAAAGCTTGACGCTCAGTTTGTGTTGCAGCAGAACCATGGTTTCAAATCAATTCCGACGTCCAGCCTCAATAGCTCAACTCTCGGCTCCTGGCTCCATAACCGCGCTGATCCACGCCAATCCAATCACAAGGCGGTTACGGTTTTGTTAAAAGGGCTCTCAGCCCTACACCAGCGAGAAACTCTCGCCCAAATACACTCGCCTTACTTCGGGATCGCTACCTAATTGTTCGGGAGTCCCGGAACGGAAAATCCGCCCTTCATTAATGATGTACGCCCGGTCGGTCACAGATAGAGTTTCCCGCACGTTGTGATCCGTGATCAGGACACCGATCCCGCTGGCCTTCAGATCGAAAATGATCTTTTGCAGGTCCAGAACCGCGATCGGATCGATCCCCGAAAACGGCTCATCCAGCAAGATGAAAGTCGGGCTGATGCACAGGCGCGAGCAATCTCCACTCTTCGCCGCTCGCCCCCTGACAGCGCGTACCCCCGGTTCTGGCGGATATGCTCCAGTCCCAACTGGTCGATCAGCTTCTCCATCTTCTCCCGGCGCTCATGCCAGGAGATTGGCTGCGCCTCCAGCACCGCCAGAATGTTTTCCTCAACCGTGAGCTTGCGGAAAACGGAAGCTTCCTGAGGGAGATAGCTGATGCCATACTGACGCGCCCGCAGATACATGGGCACGTCCGTAATGTCTTCGTCATCGATCAGAACTCGCCCAGTATCTGGGGGTATCAGACCGACTATGGCATAGAAGGAGGTGGTCTTGCCGGCACCGTTAGGGCCTAATAAACCAACAACTTCGCCCTGCCCTACGTGAAGAGTTACACCATTTACGACCCGCCGGCCCCGGTAGGACTTGCCGATTTCTTCGGTGGCCAGGGTACGCATTTATCGTGCCACTCGTGTCTGTGTGAACGGTTGGGGATGCCCCTCTTGCCTTCAACGAGCACCCTATCATCGCGTCTATAGAAAGTCAACGAATCGCCGGTAATCTTGCCACGTTCGGCATCAAAAATGCTAGGCGGTCCGCCGGTCAGGACGAACTTATCGTCCGCCGCCACATAAACCAGCTTTTGTCCCGTCGCCCGCCGCCCGGGTTGCTGAATGACGACGTTGTCGTCCGCAATGATCCGGTCCAGTTCCCCGGAAGAACCGACCGACTGATTTCCCGCGCTCTCTGCTCGGGACACAAGAAGCGCGTCCATCTGGTTGCTGGTCAGAGTGACATCCGCCCCTTTGGCTACGACCCTGCCCTCCATATGCACTTTTCGCTCGGCGTCTGTGTATGTCATGCGCGAGGAAGTCATCAAGACTGGAGTCGCCTTGCCTGCCTTGTCCACCTGCACGATTACAGTGCGGACTGGAACGCCGTCACCGTAGGCCACGACAGAACGATTGTTGCGGTCGAACTGAATGTTGGGGGCTTCCACTGTGTTGGTGGTCTGCCACAGCCGCGCTGTCCCGGTGTACAGCGCGATGGCTGGACTGCGATGTGCGGTCATGCTGCGGCTGGTCACGTGGATTGGGTCGGCCGACGCAAGAAGCGCTCCATCGGGCTGCTGTTTCAGCTGGGAATACGTACTCTTTACGTCGCCCTCTGCGGTTGCATCGCCCGTGGTTCGATTCAAACGCATGGTTCTAGCTGTGGTGGTCATCCCCGCCTCGACCACTCGGGGAGAACCAGTCAGGCTTAACATCGTATCGGCGGGCGTGTAGCGCGCTTGTTCCGCCCAGGCTTTCCGGTCACCATCGTTGTAAGAGAGGTTTCCATCCTGCGTGATGGATTCGATTCCTCCTGCCTCCCTGAACGCGACGTCCAACCTGTCACTGCTGCTTATCCGATCAGGCTGGCCGGGAGTGAGGGTAACGATTTTGGCTTCCGGGGCGCCGTGAAGCGAGACCAACTCGCTGCGCTCTCCAAATTTGGCTTGAAACTTTGCCGCCGTCACCAGGGTCTGCTGCTTTGCGCTGGGCTGCGACATTACAATACGTCCCGGTCCCAAGGTCTCTGCGCGATCCAGGTGGTCGCCGCCAGCGATGAAGAAATCCATTGCGGGCGCCGTGATTTCGATGTCTTGCGCGGTAGTAGCCGTCTTCGAATCGGAGGAAGCCAGAGAGGGATGCACCTGCTTCAGCCGGACGCCGCTATCGGCGTGGATTTTCTCGACCTCGCGGCGCCCGGAGAAATCGACTACCACCCGGCCGGCATCTCCCGCTGCCTGCTGGTCGCCAATGGATTGAAGCTGTACGTCTCCCGTAAGAATGGCAGTTCGCAAGACAGAGTGCTCTCCGGCCATCTGCAGTTCGGCTTGGTCCGCCCGCGCATGCATCTCAGAGCGGCGATCCGCCCGCGCCTGGATGGTTTCAGCGCGCACATTACCCGAGGCAACTACCCTCTCCAAAGTGTTGTCAGGATGAAAAAAGAGCGTTGCCGCCTCCGAATCCAGATTCTCTTCGCCACGAATCATGTGTGGTTGTTCCAGCGCGACCTGCCGCTGCGGATTCCTGGTCACGACTCCGCGAACCGCCGTGATGCGTGCGGAGTTCGGCCCGGTGAGCAAGACCTCCAATTGCGATTGCAGGGTCAGCACACTATTTTTCGCGACATAGTTCACACCCACAGCGGATCCGCTGGCTTGCGGAGTCTCAAACGCAACTCTTTCCTTGGTATAGGCGTTACCCGTCTTCTGATTGAAGACCAAGCCACTGGTCGTGAGGTGAATCGGATTCTTCAATTCTTTCGGCGGTGTTTGGTCCGGGCTGAGAATACCCTCAGGATTGGCCTCGAGATCGACCTGGACTTCGCCTTGGGCGGTGACGTCTCCGGATTGCGGATCGTATTCGAAATCCGATCCGTAAATCTGATCGAAACGGCTTGAGTCGCGGCCGTACAAAGTGATGGTGACGTTATGCAATTCGGTGCGCCCGCCCTGCTTGAATTGGACGGCTTTCGAAGCGCGGACCAGAAAAAGAGTTCGCCCCTGCTCGGACTTTGAAACCGTGAATCCGTCGGCAGTTTGCGAAAACTCGATACCAATCTTCTTGGGCATTTCCCTGAGCGTGTTACGCACACGCCAACGCGCGTAGAAGTACATGCCCGCCACCAGCATGACAAGAACAATAGCGGTGACGGCGAACCAGCGGCGTAGTCTCGAGATTGGTAACCGCATGGAGTTCCTAGTCTAATGGATGCGCTGGAGGGGAGCGGCGCGACTGTTTATGCCGAGGCTTCGGAGGGGCTAAGGCGATATCTGCCGTTTCGAGAGGATTTCAAGAACACGGGGGCTTGGGAGCGCTACTTTTTCTGCACCAGAGTACCTGCCACGATGTCATGCAATCCCTGCTTGCGCTCGGTGAATCCCACCATAATGTAGCCGATCATGAGGATTGCGCCAGACAGCCACTTGGCAAAATGGCGTCCGGTGGCGCGACCGAAAGAGATACGGTTTCCGGCGAGGTCGGTGACTTTCAAGCCAACCACCATCTTCCCGAGGGTTGCCTGATGCGAAGAGCTCTCAAGGGAAGCCTCGTAGATCCAGGAAACCACGCCGCTGAAGGCCGCTCTGAGCAGGATAGCGATCATCTTGATACCCACGAAGGGAAGATCCGTGACATCGCCACCTCGGCTCGCCAGTCCTACCACAGCAAAAATGGCAAGAGACACGGGGAGCACCACGATCCCGACCGCAATGGCATCGATAATCGCAGCGACGACCCGTATCCAGAATCCACCATAGCGCGCGGCTCCTGCGGTCATGGGCGCCTGATAGTAGGGGGACGGCGGCGTAGCGGGCGGCGCTGCGACTGCAGAAAGCCCGCCACTCAAAGAAGTGCCGCAGGTAGCACAGAGGGTTGCTTCCACCGCGTTTTGGGCCCCACACTTGTTGCAGAAGATGTAGGCTGCCATGATCCCCGAAATGTAAACCAAAACCGCTGGGGAAGCAAAAGGTGTCGTTCAGGGTTTCACTACGGTAGGCACTCGATCTTTTTCATGTTCGTCGCGGATTTCTGTAGATGTATTTTTCGACGTTGGCTTGAAGTCGCACAGCGTCAACTCCAGGCCGCCGAACTCGGGATGATCGTTGTGCCCGAGTCTGAAAGCGATGTCGAGAGTGTCGCCGGACACCAGGTTTTCTCCATGGAAGCGCTCTGCCATGTGCCAACCCATCGCATCGTAGGTGATGGATCGACGCCAGTCGTTCTTACCATTCCGACTCTCGGTCGCAGCCCTGATTTCGCTCCGCCTGAGCACAGCTCCATCCGGGTGACATCGCGGAGTTGTCAGGATGGCTGCCTCGGAGAGCTCGGAATCATCGGGAAGGGAAGTCAAAGGAGCCGCCAGCTTCATCTTTACATGCTTGTCTTTTACGACTCGCGCTGGTCCCATCAGACGGACACCACGTGCTGAAAAGACGGGCTCTGGATTGCCCTGCCCGAACGGTTCCAGCTGGCGTAAAACCTCGAGCAGGTCGGGTGTCACTTGGTCCAGCGCAAGTGCAGCGTCCACGTCCAGTACAGGTTCGAAGTCGGCAAGCGTTAGGTGTGCTCGAGCGTAGCCATCGAGTTGCCGGCGCAGGTCCTCAACGCTCGCGGCGGGAAGAGAAAAGCCGACGGCATGACTGTGCCCACCATAACGGGTAAAAAGACCGGAGCAAGACTCGAGCGCATTGAGCAGATGAAACGGCCGAATCGAGCGGCCGGAACCGTGGGCTTCGTCTCCGTCGCGAGAGACAATCAGCGTGGGTCGACCGTAGCGTTCCACCACGCGCGTGGCGGTAATGCCAATCACCCCGCGATGCCAGCCCTCCCCATCCACAACCATGCAGTAGGAGTCGCGCAAGGTCGGGTCCTGGTCGAGCCGCGTTTGGATTTCGGCGAGAATCCGCCGCTCCTCTTCCTGGCGGTCGCCATTAAGCTTGTCGAGCCGGAGGGCGAGTTCCCCTGCACGGGTGCCGTCCTTGACGCTGAAGAGTTCGATGACGTCGCGTGCAACGTCCATGCGCCCGGCAGCGTTTAGCCGCGGCGCAATTCGGAACGCGACTTCACCGGAGGTGAGCGCACGCCGTCCTCCCAGCTGCGCGACTTCGAGCAAAGCTTTCAGGCCGACATTTACCGGCGAACGCAGAGCTTCCAGACCAAGCTTTGCGAACACCCTGTTCTCGTCTACCAGCGGGACAGCGTCGGCGACGGTGGCGATCGCAACAACCTTCATGAAGGAGGTCAACAGCCGAGACCGGTCCGGCCGATCTAGCCTGCGCTCCATCAATGCTTGCGCCAGCTTGAACGCGACGCCAGCGCCGCACAGCGCCTTGCATGGGTAGTTGCAGCCCGGCTGATTGGGGTTGAGCACTGCCAGCGCTTTCGGAACGCCGTCGTGTCCGGGAAGATGATGGTCGGTGACGATGAGCTCTACGCCGAGACGTGCGGCCGTCTCCGCTGCTGCGAATGCCCGAATTCCGGTGTCAACGCTGATGATCAGCCGAACGCCATTTTCGGCAGCACGCTCAATGACATCATCTTTCATTCCGTAGCCTTCACGAATGCGGTGAGGGACGTGAAAGTCGGCAGTGCCGCCGCACAGCTCGATGGCAGTCTTGAGGATGACGATGGCGGTTGTGCCGTCGACGTCGTAGTCGCCGTAGATGAGAATGCGTTCCTTGCGTTCGATTGCCGCGATCACGCGATCGACCGCCGTGCTCATACCGGCCATCAGATCAGGCGAATGCAGGTGCAGGAGTGAAGGCGTGAGATAGCGTTCAGCGTCGGCAACTTGGGTGATCCCGCGCAGAACCAGGAGACGCGAAAGAGACCGCATAACTTGCGCATCCGCCCGGGGTGATTTCGAGCTCGATGTCAGCGCGGAAGCGAGCTTCTGGATCTCTACTGGATCAGCGGCTTTAAGGGACCAGCGCATCGGATCACATCTTGCTACGGAGAAAAAAGGTGAGAACGATTATGGCACGAGTACCGGAAGGAATATCACCTGACCACTGACGGGAGCAGTGAGCAAAAATCTATGGCTCGTCTTCCTGGTCGGGCTCGTCGATGGTGATGCCCCCGAAGTCCTCGGTCAACTCCAGAAGGCGCTGGTAGCGGTCGTACCATTCGGTATTGCTCTCAAACAGGAACATCGAGCCTTGGTGCGCCCAACCGAGCTGGACAAAACCAGTTTTTCCGATATATGTGCGCAGCCAGCGCGCATCTTCCAGATCCTCGTCGTTGGTGTATTCGGCATTGGAGATACGTCGAATCAACTCATCGAGATCTTCCTTCTTCAGGACCCAGGCATGCATGGTGAGAAACGGCGCTGCGGAGGCCTTGGCCAGCTCGACAAAATCCTTCCAGCCGTCGGGATTATCGCCGGAGTCCCACATGACGCTCTGTACTTCTTCGTAGTCCACGTATCCGTGGAAACGGCGCATGCCGTGGCCTTCGATGAAGGCGACCATGTCATCTTTCACGCCTGTGAGGTCGTCTGAAGCAGCAGACATAGTGTGTGCTCTGGATGTTTCGCGTATTGTATGCCTTTACCCCGTCTTTGGCACTCTGGCGAACCGCGCAACTGGCCCAACGTTGTGGAACACTAGGTATCCTGTCCCCCGGGTTACGAGCGTGCTAAACTATTTGTTTCGCACGACATTCATTGTTCTCACGATGCTCTTCTCCAAAGAATATGTGGGCTATTTGGCCCGCGAAGTAACCAAGAAACTGCTGGCTGGCGAACTCATCGAGACTGGGACACCCCCTGCGGTGACCGAGCGGGTGAATGCCGCGCTGGTGGATGAACTCTCACTCGAGGACCGGATTAACGACGAAGTACGCGTCATCCTGGAAGCCTATTCCGACGAAATGCGTAAATCCGGCGCCAACTACCAGGAGATGTTCCGGAAGGTGAAAAGCGAGTTGGTGCGCAAGTACAAGGCTGTGTTGTAGGTCCTTCTAGGGCCCGTGCAACCGGCGACCCAAAAATTAAGAGATCTGGAAGGGAAAGCGCTTGAGACTGAGCCGGGACAAGATCAACAAACTGGCCCACGTGGTAACGGACTCGCTGGCGGAAATGGAGCAGGTCGATTTTCTCGAAGACCGGAACACAATCCGACTTGAGGTGCGTAAGATTCTCGAGGACTTGCTCAACCAGGAGGCCAGGATCGATGCGGCTGCGAGGCAGAAGATCGAGAGTCAAAAGCGAACGATCTTAGAAGGCAGCCAGGAGTGGGACATTCTTTACCGCAAGTACTACAACGAGGAAGTGAAGAAGCTGGGCGTTTAGCGGGTAATGCCAGCACAAAAGCGCAGAGGGACGGTAAAGCCGTCCCTATTTTTGTTGAGTGTGGACCCGTCAGTGGCTTGCTTCGATCATCCGCATGCGGAGGATAGTCTCCCCCCGATCATTCCGACTATGGATCGCTCCGATCGCACTCAGTTCGCGCACCGCAGGCTGCGCCACCCGCAGCATTTCCATTATGGCAGTTGACGCCGCCTCTTTCTCGCTGTTGTCCACGCCTTCTCGCTGCAGGAGTGACTGGAGAAAGGTCTTTCTTGTGCGGGAAGACTTCCAGTTTGACTTCGTCATTTTCGGGAATCCCGGCGGCCTGTTTCGCCAGCTTCAGAGCTGTATCGTAGCCTCCGAGTTCATCGACCAGGCCCAGATTCTTGGCATCCTGCCCCGACCAGATACGCCCCTTGGCAATCTCAAGGACTTTGTCTTTTGGAAGCCTTCGGCCGTCGGCAACCTTGGCGGTGAAATCGGCGTACACGCGATCAAGCCAGGCCTGAAATCGTTGCCACTCGGCGGGGGAGTACTCATGGGTTCCAGTCCACATGTCGGCGTTGGCGCCGTTATGGACTTCATCCCAGGTGAGGCCAATCTTGTCCCAGAACCCTGCCGTGAGCAGTTTGCCGCCAAGCACGCCGATGGAGGCGGTGATCGTCCCCGGCTGGGCAACGATCTTGTCAGCGGCCATGGCCACGAAGTACCCACCAGACCCAGCCAAATCGCCCATTGAAACGACCACGGGCTTCCCAGCCTTGCGGGCTCGGACCACTTCGCGCCAGATCGCGTCGGAAGCGACGTAGGAGCCGCCCGGGCTGTCGACTCGAAACAGGATCGCTTTCACACTTTTGTCTTCAGCCGCGGCTCGAATCGCTCCCGCAACTGTATCCGAGCCCATGATGATCTGGCCCTGGACGGGATCGTAGTTGCTCTTGCCGCGTGAGACTCCACCTACGCCATAGACTAGGGCAATAGTCTTCCCCTTATCGTGCGGGCGTCCTGCGCGCTCCAGATATTTGTCGAGATACAGAAACTCTGCACCGTCGCCGGCCTTCTTTTTCACTTGGTCGTAAACCTCGTCACGATAAGCGAGGCCGTCGACCAACCTGGCATCCAGAGCTTCCTTGCCAAGGAAGGGGGCGCGGTCGACCAGGGCCTGGAACTGATCGGAGGGAATCTGCCTTGCTTGTGAGATGCCGTCTTTCATCTCACCGAACCAGGAGTTCACGATGGCCTGGTTCTCCTCCCGGTTCGCCGGGGTTAATTTGTCCTCGGTGAATGTGTTGAGCGCAGCCTTGTATTCGTAGCGATGGTCGCCGTGAAACTTCGTCCCCAACTTCTCCAGGGTCCCTTTGATGAATGGACTCTCCAGCATTACGCCCGTAAGCCCAATGTCGCCGGAGGGCTGGAGATAGATCTGATCGAAGGCAGTTGCGAGATAGTAGGCAGCGTTGCCAGGCCCAACTTCTCCAAATGTTTCCGAGAATGCGATCGCGAATTTCTTGTGGGAGCGGAATCGGAAGATAGCCTCACGCAGTTCCTGCGTCGTCGCCATTCCCATAGGCACGGCGCCGATCTTGGCGACGAGACCCTGGACACGGGAGTCGTTTGCACCGCGATCGAGTGCGTCCACCACGTCACGGACCGTGCCGCGATCACTGAGCATCACCTGGGCTGTGGGGTTGTCAGGGATGTCTTCGACCAGTTGCCTTTCAAAGTCAGCTTCGAGGACGGTCCTGGAGGGCACGTGTCGTTGACGCATCGAGAAGACAATCAATGAAACAATGACGGCGAACAACCAGAACGCGCCTAGATAAGCGAAGAAACGTGTAATGGACCTGATCATGATGTTGGCTTTCTCCTTAAGGCAAAGGCCGATAATCGTTTTGACGTATTAGCCGTCATTTGCAGGAAGAACTGAAGTTCGTCAGGGCACCTGAAATCAGCCATTCGTAATAGAAGATTCTCTATCTTAACGCCTTGGGGAATCCAGAAGCGAAGCACTGTGGGATCACAGGAACAAGATCATGGAGCGCGGTCAGGGCTGATCCCTTGTAAGATTTGATGGACAAGTGCAAGTCCGATTGGTCGCGTCCTCGGCGTAAGTATGTCAGCGATAAGCAACCACGAAGCAGCTACCCGCAAATATAGCGCCGCCGAAATCAGCGTCGCGGTGAAAGAGGCCGCGCTGGCTGCGGGCTTCGAACTAGCCGGCATGACACCGGTACGAGACTTCGCCGAGCTATCGTACTTTCCGGAGTGGATTGCTTCGGGTCGGGCCGGCGAAATGAAATACATGGAAGCGCGTCACGAGAACGGCCAGCTGAAGCGTTCTTCTCTTGCTTCAACTTTCCCCTGGGCACGTAGCGTGATTGTGTGCGCCATCAACTACAACAGCGCGCAACCGTATTCGACGGAGGTGCGGGATCAGGAGCGGGGCTGGATTTCTCGCTACGCATGGAGCGCTAAGGATTATCACGAGGTAGTCCTCGGCAAACTCAAGCTGGTTGAAGATAAGCTGAGGGAGATGAGCGGCGCAGATCTGATTTCTCGCTGCTACGTGGACACCGGGCCGCTGGTGGAGCGCGTGTACGCAAAGTATGCGGGAGTGGGTTGGATCGGCAAGAACACCTGCATCATCAACCAGAAGCTCGGGTCGTGGCTGTTCCTTGGCGTAATTGTGACGTCGCTCGATTTAACAACCGATTTGTCGGCGCCCGATCGTTGCGGAAGCTGCACACGGTGTATAGATGCGTGTCCTACCGATGCTCTGGTCGAGCCGTACCAGCTCGATGCCAATCGTTGTATTTCCTATCTCACCATCGAGAAGAGGGGTGCTATTCCCGAGGAGTTGCTGCAAGGAATGGGAAGACACTTGTTTGGCTGTGATATTTGCCAGGATGTGTGCCCTTGGAATCGGAAGGCTCCAGTCACCACCACGCCTGAATTTGAGGCTCGAGAAGAACTAGTGAACCCGGCCCTTGCGCGGCTGTCAGAGATGACCGGTGAAGAGTTTCGGAGGGTCTTTCGTGGGTCGCCAGTGAAGCGTGCCAAGCTTGCGGGCTTGCGTCGAAACGCTGTGATTGCGATGGGCAACAGCGGCAATTCCGGGTTTTTCCCGAAGCTAGAGAAACTCACTGAAGATGACGATCCGATAGTGGCTCAAAGTGCGAGGTGGGCAAAGGCCCAACTATCGAAACGCAGCAGATAAATAGGGAGAATGTGCCTTTTTCGATCAGGCAACCCGACGCATGCGGCAAGGTTCTAACCAGCTAAGAAGGTCAGTGAAAGGCAGTACTCAGAGCGCAAGAGCCTCCGGTTAGCGAGAACTCGGAGGCTTTCGTGCGGTTCTTTGGTTCTGCCTTGCCAGTTTCTGCCGATAGTCGACTTTCGCAGCGTGCTAAGATCGCACATGGCCCAGAGCTTTGGTCTGGGCGGTGTCATGGCCTTCACCCGATTTTTTCCCAACATCTTCCTAAACATGAGCCTCCCGGGGTTACGCATCCTTGCGGCCCGGCTCCGCACCACCAGACATATATCTAGAGTGTGCGGCGCGTTGTGGCTCTACTGTTTTTGCGTGTCCTGCCTGGCTGTGCGATCCTTCTCCGCCGACACGCCCCCACCCTGGACGGAAGTCCACGCAAAACACTTCGTGGTAACGACGGATGCCGGAGAAAAGCAGGGACGTGAGGTGGCCTTCCGCGTGGAGCAAATGCGTGCAGTCTTCGGCAGCCTTCTGTTAAAGAACCGCCTCAACCAGTCTGTGCCTGTTGCGATCATCGCACTCAAAGACGATGGTGAGTACGCAAGGACAGCGCCCAGCAGCGCTGAAGAGTTATCCGGCTTCATGCTGCGAAGTGAGGATAGAGCATTCATCGTGCTCAATCTCTCGAAAAACGAACCGTGGCGCGCGATCGCCCATGATTTTGCCAGTTTCTTCCTCACCTATAACTATCCGCCCACACAGGACTGGTTCGATGAAGGTTGCGCCGAATATTTTTCTTCGATTCGCCTTAACGACAAACAAATAGAAATGGGAAGTGAACCCGAACATCAGGATTCGTCAGGGAGTTCTGCAGGGCGACTAACACAGCTGCTGAACGCATCAGAATGGATGTCTATTCCGGACCTGTTTGCCGCACACCTGCCAACGACGAAGAGCGATCATGAGAATGCCACGCTCTTTCACGCGCAGTCGTGGATGGTGGTTCACTACATTCTTAACAAGAATCTGCTGCAGCAAACGGGGAACTATTTCGAGTTGGTGCAGAACCAAAAGGTCCCGGTAGAGCAGGCCGTGACGAAAGCCGTCAACATGTCTTCGAGCCAGTTCGGGGAGGCAGTAAAAACCTACTATCGCTCGCGCTCGTGGCTTGCTGCCGCGCCCGCAGGGCAAGGCCAGGCAGGAGCACCAGACCAGTCTCCGGTAACGCGGTTTCCTTCTCCGCTCGGGCCCGATGACTTTGGTATGACGGTAACCCACCTACCTGCCCTCGACGCGAGGGCTTTGCTGGCTGACGCGAGGGCACGTGTGCGGGTGCGACACGAGCAAGGGTTGAAAGATCTGAAGTCCCTGGCATCCGATCCCAGCAACAATCAGATCGCGCACCGAGCGTTAGCCTGGGCGTTCATCGAAGAAAAAAACTTCGAGGCCGCGGTGGAGGAGTTGGGCACCGCTGCAGAGCTGAATCAACACGACCCTTGGGTGAGATATTACCTTTCCGTTCTCAAATATCGCATTGCACAGACGAATCACCAGTCGATCCAGGGACTCGCGAATATGATGCAGGATCTGAGAGCGGTCGTCGACTGGTATCCGGAATTTGCGGAAGCTTACAACATGCTGGCGATGGCGCGAGTCGAAGGTGGCGGCCCCACATCAGCACTGGAAGCCATTCGGGCAGCGATTCAGCTCAGTCCTAGGAATGAGGAGTATCTGTACAACCTGGGGCTCGTCTACGCTTTGGGGAAAAAGTGGGATGCCGCGCGCGCAATATTTGAAAAGCTAAGCGCAGGCACCAATCCACAACTTGCCGCCCAGGCTCGGGACCAACTCAGTCGCCTGCAAACCGTACAGAAATACGGTATCGCCGCTGCGTCACCCGCCGCCGCATCGCCGCCGGCTAAAGCACCGCAGGAGAAACAGTCGCAGGCGCCGGCTGAGCCTCCTCATAAAGAAGGTGCTACTCCCGACACAAACGACGCCGGGAATCCAACACCGAAGCCGGATACCCCCGCTCCGATGAGCGGACCCATTCTGTTCGCGAAAGGGAGACTCCTAAGCGTGGACTGCTCGAAGCAACCAGTCGCATTCCTCAAGGTCGTGGTGGGAGGGAAAACCCTGGAGCTGAGAACTGCGGATTACAAGTCGCTTCCGGTTATCGGCGAGGATTCTTTTTCGTGCGCGTGGGGAAGCCGGACCATTTCCGTGAACTATCGCGCAAGTGGAAAAGGAACCGGTGAACTAGTTTCAGTGGAAGTTCAATGAGGAAACGACCGAAGCTTGAATTGCACGATGGCTGCCGCAGGCCACTAAGCCGACGTCTTTTCCTTAACTGACTTCAGCCCGAGATTGCGAATCAAGCGGAGCAGAGAATTGGGATGCAGGCCCAGGGCCTTGGCTGCGTCGATGTAGTTTCCGTTTGCCTGGTCAAGAGCTTGTGAGATCAGCCGTCGCTTGCTGTCCTTCACGGCGCTATAGTATTTGGCGTTCTGATCTAGGGGTGGCGCGGCCGACTCAAGAAGAGACTCGGGCAGGTCTTCGGCGAGAACAACGTCAGTCGCACCCAGCACTAGCGCTCTCTCGATCGCGTTCTCCAGTTCCCGCACATTTCCAGGCCACTGGTAACTCAGCAGGCAGACCCGTGCTTCGGCAGACAGGGCTTTTCGTCGCATCCCACACTTTTTGCTGATCTTGACGATGAAGTGCTCTGCCAGCGCGGCGATGTCCTCTTTCCTGTCACGCAGTGGCGGCATATTGAGAACAACCACATTCAGCCGATGGTACAAATCGCTGCGGAAAGTGCCCGCTCTTATGGCTTCCTGCAAGTCGCGGTTGGAGGCCGCGATCACGCGGATGTCGACCTTATGCGCCCTCGTTCCTCCCACACGCTCGAACTCACGTTCCTGCAAGACTCGCAGGAGCTTTGCCTGCAGGCTAGGAGCCAACTCGCTGATTTCATCGAGAAACAGCGTGCCTCCTTCCGCAAGTTCAAGTTTGCCCTTTTTCTGTGAGATTGCTCCCGTGAACGCTCCTTTCTCATGCCCGAACAGCTCACTCTCCAGCAAGCCCTCGGTTATCGCCGCACAGTTAATGGCGACAAACGGCCGATCGGAGCGCTTGCTGTTGCCGTGCACCGCTCGCGCGGCCAGTTCTTTGCCGGTACCGCTCTCACCCAGAATTAAGACCGTCGAGTCCGTGGGCGCCACGCGGCGAATACGGTCGTACAGTTGGCGCATACCTGGGCTGCTGCCAACCATGTTGTGTTCCAGGTCGATTTCTAAGCGAAGAGCTCGGTTTTCGTCTTGCAATTCTTGCAGAGCGCGAACGTTGTCCAAGGCAAGAGCCGCCAGACTCGCGACCGCAGTCATTACCTGGAGATGGTTCTCGTCGAAGGATTCCGCGGGATTCTGGCTGTCGAGGTAGATCACCCCGATTACGCTGCCTGACACGATCAAGGGCACGCAGAGCAGGGCTTTGATGTGCAGCTCATCCAGCGAATTCACCATCCCCAAGATCTCGTCCATCTTTACATCGCCGACCACCAGACCAACTCGTTCCTGCAGAACGCGGCGCACCACGGTTCGGCTTACCCGGACGGGCAGGCCGGGACCGCGGAGTCGGTCCCATGCGACGGCCGAGCTGAATTCTTCGGCTCCGGCCTCGAAATGCAGGATCGCGGCGCGCTCGGCGGGAACCACGTCGAAGATCATCCCCAACAACTGCCACTCGAGTGATTCCCGGTCACGAATGCTACCAATGCCGATGGCAATCTTCAGCAGCGCGTTCAGGTCACGTGTTACGCGAGCGGTCTCAGGCAGAACAGGTAGTTTGCCTTCCGGATGCAGATAAAGAGCGTCCTCCTGGCGAAGGACGATCGACGCACGGCCCGGTTCGACGGTCTCGGTCATCTGCACGATATTCCGGCGCGGTTCGAACTCCTCCTCATGCAAGAGAAGAGCCAGTACGGAATCGCCGACGCCAATCTGATCGAGATGGCGCAACTTTTCTTCGGTCACCGGCATGCCATTGACTAAGGTTCCGTTGCGGCTGTCAAGGTCGCGAATCGTGAAGGTTTCACCGTCACGAAAGAGTTCGCAATGCTTGCGGGACAAAGCTGGGTCGGTAATCCAAAGCTGGTTGGCGGAATCTCGGCCAATGGCCACTCTCCCTTCCGGGAGCGGAAAGGTCGTGCCCTTGAACGGTCCGGCGATGCCTACCAACTTCGGATTCATCTCAACGTTCGCGATGGGCTTGTGTAGCACATTTCGACAATGGGTGCACCTGGTTTTGGTGGTCCGACCTTGAATCAGCTAACCGGAGGGCGGGTCTGCGCTAACCGTTCGGTTAGCGAAAACGAACCCGGAGTCTGTGCGGAGTCCCTCACTACTTCAAACCGCCTTCCCATGGCTAACCGAATCAATGGTTTGCTGAAGACCCTCCCAGTCACGATCTGGGATTCTGCTTTGGTCTTACGCTTGCCTTAACCCCTGCGACAACCGGTTATCAAAACCGTTGTGAGTGTGGGGACGGAAGCAAAGCAGAACTGAGTGGTGGGGATTTTCCAGAACCTGGGCCGATCCTGCGTGGCTTCCACAATTCTCAACACGAAGGAGGAGATATGAAAAAGCAAGCTCTTACTCTCATCGGCGTGCTGGGCCTGCTGTTGGCAGCCGGATCGGCATTCGCACAAACCATCAACGTTCGCGCCAATGTCCCTTTCAAGTTCATCGTCAACAAGGAGACGTTACCGGCTGGTCAGTATTCGATAAAATCTTTAGGTGACTCCGTCGGGAGAACTCTGTTTATCAGCAATTCGGACAAGAGCGAGAAGACCGCGGTCATCACCAACGGGGTGGAAAACGGAGCAGCTTCCAAGCAAACCAAGCTGGTGTTCCTCCGCTATGGCGATCGGTATTTCCTCTCCGAGATCTGGGTGGAGGGCAACAGTTCCGGCCATCAGCTTCCGAAGAGTCCGCGGGAGGCCGAGGTCGCGATGGACTACAGTCCGCAGCCTGTGGTGGTGATGGCGAGTCTGAAGTAGCTCGATTCGGGTTGATATCATCCGCAGGGCGCGCCATAACACGGTGCGCCCTTGTTTTATTGGCATACCAAGCGCTCAACGCGACTTCTCTTGGAGGATCAAGCACTCCATGGCGAAACTCTTCTGGTTTCCACAGGCTGGTTTTGAGCTAGAATAACCCCTGCATCGCGCGCCGCTTCTCGGGATGGTGTGCGGTTGCTGCCCCTTCCCCCTAGGAGGTAGCTCGATGTACCGGTCGTACTCCAGTGGTATCCCCACTTCGAGCGGCTTTGCGGATGCTGAGTCCCAGATTCGGGATCTGAGCCAGGACTTTTGCACTGCGTTCAACACTGGGAACTATGATCACGTAGCGGCGCTGTTCGCCCCGGATGGCGTTCTCATGGCGCCACATCGTCAAGCCTTGCAGGAACGGAAGGCGATTGAGCGAGCCCTGCGCGATTTTGGAGAAGCGGGATACCAGGATCTGCGCCTGGAGACGACTAGAGTCGACCCTTCCGGAGACATGGCAGTGGAAGTTGGGCGTTACGGCGTGGGTATCCGTCAGGCCAATGGAACCACTGTTGTCGATCAGGGAAAGTACTTGAGGGTGTGGCGACGCCTGGGTGTTTGGTTAATCGTTGCCTATTCCTGGAACAGTAACTTGCCGGCTGCAAGCTCGGATTTCGCACGAGAAAATCAGTTGCCGGAATCCGGCAAGCGTCCCATAATCGGCGAGGATGTCCCCAAATCCGCCTAAAGCTGTTGCTGACGCTAAGAGGGATGGCCTGACCTTGCAGGCAGGTCGATCGGTGTCTGCTGTGACGGAAGTAGCCCGCGTGTGTCCCAACTGCTCATCGCAGCTTCAGCAGCACCACTGCAAACTGAGTTGTCCTGTTTGCGGCTTCTACCTGAGCTGTTCCGATTTCTACTAATGTTAAACAGGAACTCTATCCGCCAGTTGAGGGGCGAACCAAACCCTCCCAACGTGCGCCAAGTCTCGCCTGCAACTACAATAGCTAGGCTTCAGAAACCGACAACTTGAGGAGATTGAGCATGCAACGTAAAGCCAGCGCGGTTTGGAAGGGCGGACTCAAAGACGGAAAGGGCACAGTCTCGTCGGCGAGCGGAGTTCTTTCTAATACGCCTTATTCCTTTACTACACGTTTTGAGAATACGCCCGGGACAAACCCAGAGGAACTGATCGCCGCAGCTCACGCGGCCTGCTTTTCCATGGCTCTTTCCGCACAGTTAGGCGCCGCTAATCTTACGCCTGAGAGCATTTCCACCAGCGCAACCCTAACCATGGAAAAGCTTGATGCCGGCTGGACGATCACGGCAGTACATCTCGACGTGGTGGCGCGCATTCCGAAGGCCGATCAGGCCGCCTTTGATAAGGCAGCGCTGAACGCCAAAAGTGGATGTCCCGTCTCGAAGGTACTGAAGGCGGACGTCACGATGAGTGCCAAGCTGGAGTCTTAGAAAGAATTTACAATTCGTTTTCAGGTTTTCTGGGCCCGAGGCTGACTTGCTTCGGGCTCTTTGCCTTGTTGGAGGAGATCTCGCAAGCCACAGGAGCCTTTCCTAGCCCTGCGAGCGCAATATCTCGCGAATCGAACGATTGATTCGGGCGGCATCCTGGGCAGCATTGTCGATCAGGCCTACCCACTTCTGATTGTTGCCGTCAAGGTTTGCCTGTCCCAGCAGGTAGCAGGCCTGCATGATGGTCTCAATGGAGTTGCTCAAATCGTGAGCCAGAGAACGCAACTGACGGGTGACTTCGGGTGCGACCTTTTCTGATGGAGACATTCAATTCCTTATTTGGCGACCGGGATCTTTCCGCAAGGCCGCCAGTCTGTTGTGGGTGTGCTGGGGAGAAATACACAAGCCGCCTGCCTGGTCTGCTGGCGCATAGTCATCTCCCGGAACCGCGTTTGACAGTGAGCGGTACCCCTGTAGAATATTACTCGTAGTCCTTTCCTGGAAGGTGGTCCTGTTGCGGCCGCCGCAAGAAAGTCACTCGCCGAAGTGGCGGAATTGGCAGACGCGCATGGTTCAGGTCCATGTACCCGCAAGGGTGTGGGGGTTCGAGTCCCTTCTTCGGCACCAAGTTAATGCAGTTTCTTGCGATTTTGTTGCAAGAAAGCCGACGCTTGCGACGTTTTGATCGCTCCCAGAGTGCCTGCTGCCTCGCCAGCCGAACCGCGCCGTTCCTCCACCGGTTCGTAACCCCATCTTCAACAAACTCCAACGCCTTTTGCCGCATCTTTACGGCGTCGGAAATCCACAGCGCCAAGGTAAAATGGGCCAAGCTTCGTTGAACACCTCAAGCAGTGCTCGAAGTTCTCGGGGTCAAAACATGGGGCAGCACGAGAGTTTTTGGAGCAGCTGGCGGGAACGCCTTTCGGCGTTGCGCAATGTTCCTCCCATTCTGAAGATTGTCTGGCAATCCGGGCCGCATGTGGTGACTGTCGGCATCGTTGCCCGGGTCTTCGCGGCACTGCTTCCAATCGGCCTCGCCTATATACCGAAACTAATCATCGACATTCTGGTCAGTCTCCTGAAGACGCACGGACCAGTTCCAACTCGCTTGTGGTGGTTGGTGCTTGTCGAGTTCGGTCTGGCGGTCGTGAGCAGCCTGGTCACGCGAATGATCGACTACTCCGACTCGTTGCTGGCAAACAAATACACACGCCACGTCAGCATTCAGGTGATGAAGCATGCCTCGCAACTCGACCTGACAGCCTACGAGGATCCCGTTTACTACGACCGGTTGGAACGAGCGCGGGTTCAAGCTACGGATCGGCTGGTCATGATCCAATCTATCGGCCGGCTGGAATTGCAACTCATCACCGCCGCGGGTTGGTCCATTGCAGTCATGCTCTATTCGCCCTGGCTGATGCTGCTGCTGACTGTGGCCGTTCTGCCCGCATTCTTAGGTGAAACGCACTTTGCTTTTCTCGGCTACGCGAAGAATTTTCGTCAGACACCGATTAAGCGGCAGCTGGATTACTTGCGCCAGGCCGGAGCGACGAAGGAGGCGGCGAAAGAGCTCAAGCTCTTCAATCTCGCAGGGTTCTTCACGCAAAGGTTCGCGAAACTGTCGGACATCATTTACGAGCAGGACATTGCCCTGGCGCGAAAGAGGCTCGGTGTCGGCTCAATTTTGTCGCTGGTTAGCACCGCCGGATATTATGCCGCGTATGCGTACGTTATTTGGCGAACGCTCTTCGGCAAGTGGGGAATCGGCACCTTTTATTTTCTGAACACAGCCATTGTCAATGCCAGCAGCAACATCCAGCAGGTGCTCTCGACCCTTTCGGGCATTGCCGACCAGGCCTTGTTCCTGACAGATCTGCTTGCGTTCTTCGACATGAAACCGACGATCCAGTCGAAGCCGAACGCACTGCGTGCGCCGCGTCCGATCAGGCAAGGATTCGAGTTTCGTGACGTTTCTTTTGTTTATCCGGGTACCGATCGCCTTGTCCTTAACCGTTTGAATTTTCGCCTGAGCCCCAGTGAACGCGTTGCTCTGATCGGAGAGAACGGGCAGGGCAAGACTACGATCGTGAAACTCATCACAAGGCTGTACGATCCCACGGAAGGACAAATTTTCCTCGATGGCGTAGACCTTCGAGAGTATGACCTTGAAGACCTGTATCGCGAGATTGGGGTGATCTTCCAGGACTTTATGAGATACGAAATGACCGCGCGAGAGAATATCGCCGTTGGCAAGATCGAGGATCTGGACGACCTTCGCGCCTTGGAGGCTGCGGCGCAGAAGAGTCTGGCCAATGAAGTAATCGGCAGACTGGCAGGTGGCTATGACCAGATGCTCGGACGCCGGTTTGAAGGCGGGGTGGATCTTTCCGGCGGCGAATGGCAAAAGCTTGCGCTGGCCCGCGCTTACCTTCGCGACGCACAATTGCTGATTCTTGACGAGCCGACGGCTGCCCTCGACGCACGCAGCGAGTACCAAGTGTTCCAACGTTTCGCCGAACTCACAGCCGGCAAGATGGCGCTTTTTATCTCTCACCGTTTTTCCACGGTGCGCATGGCAGATCGCATTGTCGTTCTCGAAAACGGAAGAATTGCGGAAGAAGGAAGTCACGCTGAACTGGCGAACAGGGGCGGTCGTTACGCCGAGATGTTCGAACTGCAGGCCGCCAGTTATCGCTGAAGAATGACCGATATGACGCAGAAAACCCATGCGGAGCTAGCCGGAGAAGAAGATCAACCCGTGCTCACCCCTTTGGCAAAGTCAGGCGAAGTGGATCTGCTTTCCCTGTGTTCTCACGCTTCGCAACTGGCAAGCGGCCTGGTTTGGCTCCCGAACACGCGGTCCTCAGCCTTTTTCTCGGAACAAAGCCGACGGGCTGTTCGTGCGTTCCGTCCAGTGATGCGGAAGATTCAGGTCCCACGAGCGGATACCTCGTCCGAGGACCTTCGCTGGCTTCAGGATAATTTCCGCCTTCTGGACTCAGAGTTGGACGGACTTCGAGAAGGATTTCAGCAATTCCGCAGGGTTCCTCACGTGCGTACGCCTGAAGGCGTCAGCCTTCCCCGGGTCGCGGCGCTGGCCGAAGGCTTCCTCGTGGCAGTCGGCTACAAGTTCAGCGAAAGCGCGCTCATTGCTTACGTGGAGGAGTTTCAGAAGACCACCGTCCTAAAGATGATGGAGCTTTGGGCGTTCGTTCAGGCGATGAAGTTGGTACTTTTGCGGGAGATTGCGAGGCGCGCTTCTCGATGTCTGGCGAACCCTGCCGGTTCGTACGAAATAGGCATCTGTGTGAACAGCCTGCGGGAAGTCACCCAAGCGCCGTGGAGAGTAATTCTAGAGCCTTTAATCCTTTTCGATCACGTGCTCCGTCAGGACCCAGCTGGCTCATACACGAAAATGGATTTTGACAGCCGCGAGCTCTACCGGAAAAAACTGATCGAAATGGCTGCGCGGTCGGATTTCCCCGAGATGGAGGTTGCCCGGCAGGCATTGATCCGGGCCCGTGACGCGCAACAACAACCGGAACCGAACCCTCGTGTGGCCGCCCGTCGTTCTCACATCGGCTACTATCTCATCGGCGAAGGCTCGGATCTATTGAATGAGCACATCGGCTTCCGGCCGTCGCTCGGAGGTCGTTTGCGCGCCTTTCTGCGCAAGCATCCCGATCAGTTCTATTTGACGGGCATCGAAGTGCTGATGTTCGTCATCGTTCTGGCAGTGTTGTTGCCTTTGATCAGCTTGAGCACTTCGCTGGGCCTTCTTCTCTTTTCGCTCCTGGCTCTATTGCTCCCGTCATCGCAAGGGGCGATCCAGGTAATGAACTACCTGACGACTTCGCTACTGCCCGCGCAGATCATTCCAAAGCTCGATTTTTCGGACGGAGTTCCCGATGATTGCGTGACGCTCGTAGCCATCCCGACGCTCCTTCTGAACGAAAAGCAGGTTCGCACTCTGGTCGACGATCTGGAGGTCCGCTTTCTTGGCAACCACGATCGCAACATCCACTTCGCCCTCGTGTCTGACTTGCCTGATTCACGCGAGCCGTCCCGGGAAGATGATCCCCTCATCGACCTTTGTTCGGATCTTATTCGCGGGCTGAACGAGAAATATGCGGATCAGGACGCGGGTTCGTTCTTGCTGCTTCATCGACATCGCGTCTACAACCCCCGCGAGGGTGCGTGGATGGGATGGGAGCGCAAGCGCGGCAAACTTCTCGACTTGAACAAATTGCTTCGTCAGCACTATGACAGTTTTCCGATTAAGGTCGGCGACCTGTCAATCTTGCCCCGCGTTCGTTTTGTCCTGACCCTTGACTCGGATACCGAATTGCCCCGCCGCTCGGCTCACCGCATGATCGGTGCTCTGGCCCATCCGCTGAATCAGGCGATCGTTGATTCTGAAAAGAACCTGGTCGTGGCAGGCTATGGAATTCTTCAGCCGCGGGTAGGAGTGAGCGTGCAGAGCGCCTCGCAGTCACGGCTTGCCAGTATCTACTCGGGTGAGACTGGATTTGACATCTACACGCGCGCGATCTCCGATGTTTATCAGGACCTTTACGGCGAAGGCATTTTCACCGGAAAAGGAATTTATGAAGTTGACACCCTGTACCAGGTATTGGACCGGCGTTTTCCAAACAACATCCTGCTGAGTCACGATCTGATCGAAGGCGCGTACGCGCGCGCCGCGCTCGCAAGTGATATCGAAATCATCGAGGACTATCCATCTCATTACAGCGCGTACAGCCGGCGCAAGCATCGTTGGCTTCGTGGGGACTGGCAGATCACCGCCTGGCTGCGGTCCAAGGTGCGAGATGAGTCCGGAAAATATGTTCCAAACCCTATATCTATCGTTTCCCAGTGGAAGATCCTGGATAACCTGCGCCGTAGCCTGGTTGAACCCGCAACATTTTTGCTCCTGGTGTGCGGCTGGCTCTTTCTCCCTGAGACGCCGCTGTACTGGACCCTGATCACGATTGGCATCCTGTTTCTGCCCGTATGGTGCAATTTTGTCTTTACGATCGTTCGGGCTGCCGCAGAACGCAAAATGGAAGTTGCACGGGATGCATGGAACGGGCTCTTTACTGCCAATGTCAGCGTTTTTCTTTCCATAGCCTTCCTGGCTCATCAGACACTGGTCTCGCTGGACGCGGTTTTCCGCACCCTCGTGCGGCGTGCCTTTACCCAACGCCGTCTGCTGGAGTGGGAAACAGCTGCGCAGGCCGAACTGGGCCGGAAGCGTACCCCCCTGGATCTTTATCTGAATTGGGTGCCGGTGCTCGCGCTCGTGGTAGGCCTCGTGGTCTTTCTTGTCAATCCCGATGCTCTTCCAGTCGCAGCCCCCGTTTTGTGCTTGTGGGCCTGCGGCAAACTGATTTCGGTATGGCTTGACCAGCCCGCACGCCCCTTACGAAGTGGGGTCTCCAAGGCGGACAAATTGTTTTTGCGCCGATCCGCGCTTCGCACTTGGCGCTACTTTGCCGAATTCAGCACAGAAGAGCACAACTGGCTGATACCCGACAACGTTCAGGAAGAGCCTGCCGCCATCGCAGCGCGGGTTTCACCTACAAACCTGGGATTCTTGCTGAATGCCCGTCAGGTTGCATGCGAGTTTGGCTATCTCACCGTGCCCGAATTTGCGCAACAGACCTTGCGAACGCTCGCAACCATTGCAGCTATGCCACGGGAGCGTGGCCATCTGTTCAACTGGTACAACACCAGGACGCTGGAACCGCTCGCGCCTCGCTTCGTTTCGTCGGTTGACAGTGGGAATCTTGTAGCTTCACTGTGGACTCTAAAGCAAGGTTGCCTGGATCTCCTGCAGCGGCCCATCCTGGAGCAAGGCCTGTCCGAAGGATTCGAGGAGCACTTGTTCGCCTTGGTCGAGTTCCGAGCGCTTTCCAAGAAGCTGCTTTCTCGCTTTCAGCGGGAAAGACGCAAAGAGAATTGGTTGCAGCATCTGCTTGCTCAAGCCGATCCGATTCTCGAAGACATCCGACAGAGTCCGGCCAACCCTCGCAACGCAGCTGATGCGAAATGGTTTCGCTGCGAAACAGAAGCACGTCTGAAGAACATCAAGGAAACCGTCGCCAGCTACGCGCCGTGGCTGTTGCCGGACTTCGTCGCACTTCGCGACGATCCTGCCATAAAACTGAACTCCACGCCCGAAAGCCTGTCGCTCCAGCGCTTGCCGGACTTCATCGAGACGTTGTCGAGGCGGTTGGACCTTGCCGCTCGTTCTGCAAGTTCCATCGATCAAGGCGCATTATACCGGCGTCTCCGGGCTATGCTTCCCGAAGCTCTTTCCCGTTCGCAGCACCTCATTCGCGACCTGCAGGCTATAGCCAAGGCGGCGGAGCGAACCGCGAACGAAATGGATTTTGATTTTCTTCTGAATCCCTACCGTCGACTCTTGTCCACTGGATTTAATGTCGAGTCTCAGAAGCTCGATCCTTCTTGTTACGACCTGCTGGCGTCTGAATCGCGAACGGCAGCCTTCGTCGCGATCGCGAAGGACGATATCCCGCAGGAATCCTGGTTCCTGTTAGGACGTTCACACACGCTCGACCATGGACGTCCGGTTCTGCTTTCGTGGTCTGGGACCATGTTTGAGTATTTGATGCCCGCGATCTGGATGCGTACGCACCCTAATACTCTTCTGGAACGCACTGTAGCCGCCGCGGTTTGTGCGCAACAGGCGTACGCCGAGGAGAAAAGTATTCCATGGGGTATATCCGAGTCAGCCTACTTCAAAATGGATGAAGCAGGGAACTATCAATACCACGCGTTCGGCCTGCCCAGCCTCGCGCTCCGCCGCACGCAGGAGAAATCACTGGTAGTTTCTCCTTATTCCACGTTCTTGGCTCTTCACATTGACCCGGAGCGATCTTTAGAAAATCTTCGCAAAATGAAAGGCGATGGTTGGTTTGGCCCATATGGCTTCTATGAATCCACGGACTTCACACCTCCACGGCGCACATGGCGTCATCGCTACGAGATCGTGCGCTGTTGGATGGCGCATCACCAGGGCATGAGTCTCCTGGCCATCGCAAATTTCCTTGAAGATGATGTTGTGAAACGGTGGTTCCATAGCGATCGCCGTGTTCAGGCCACTGAGCTCTTGTTGCATGAAAAGCCAGTGACTCACGTTCGCCATGTTCGTCGCCGCTTCAGAGTGGCGGTCTGAGCGCAGGTCTAAATCCGCGTCTGATGCCTTGGCGAATCCGGCTTCAACGGAAGCGGTATCCCGGTTTGAGCACGCAGCGGTAGGCAGTCGTCTGATCCCGGTTCGTCGTAGTGTTGCTGCAACTAGCCCAGCTCAAGATCAGGGCTGGCCCCAGCGGAAAAACGATGGATTCACTGTTCAACTCGGCCTCAATGCTCACGCCCTCGGCGGTTGCCGGCAACGTAAAGTTCAGCGCCTGACCAAAGATTACCGGATAAGACTGGCGGGTTACGTCGTTGACCATTGTCCGAAACACCTCCGCCTCCATCAGGAATGTTGTTGTATCAGACCAGTTCAGAACCGAGACGCTGATGGTGCGGCCGCCCGCGCTGAAGCCGTCTGATTCAATCTTTGTGAAGGGGCAAGGGCCCGCGATGCAAGAAATTCTGGCGTTGCGGAACTCATTGCCTTCACCCGCATCCAGTGACTCGGAGCCCATGGTCGCTTTCCACTTGCCGCCCGGGGAACACGGGGATTGACCATGGCAGGGTACGTTTCCGGCGTTGACGACTTCAAACGTCTTGACCGCACTGCCAACGTTCACGGAGTTGGTGGTTTTCATCGAGTATCGCGCCACGACATTCGAAATAACCACCTCTGGACGATTCAGTCGGGCAGGAGTGGCGCGAGGAAGAGGTATCAGGCGGGCGATATAGATTCCGTCTCCGACGGTCTGAGTCATATCGAGGGGTTTGTAATCCGGGTGCCGGAAGTGCAGGGTCACAGTGTGACCCGCCTTGATACTAGGCCGCAACTCCAGATTGAAGAAGCCGACGGAATTGGACTGCATCGGACCCGCCGTGAAACCGTCGGTCGCGGTTACGCTGACGTCCGCTATCGGTAACTGCTTTCTGGGATCGCTGTCTTGCCGGAGTACGGTACCCAGGAGCGAAATCGGCCGATGTCCCCGAGAACGAAAAACGACGAAGATCGTCACGGCCAGAAGAACGGCGATCACACCGCCTATGGCAGCGATCTTTCGTGCACGGCCGATGCTTTCAATCCGGGTCAACTTCCAGTCCTCGCTGTATCGAACTCTTCCGGAATCGCGATGTTGCGCGACTTCTCCACGATTTTACAATCGCCTCGCCTGTTGGCCCATTTACTCTTCATGGTTCACCGACCTTCCCTCGGCGCCTCTCATCGTTCTAAAGTAGGTTGGTGGGTCAGGAAGATAAGGGTGGCAGCCTTTCGCGGCGTGACGCGCTTAGACAGATTCTCGGTCTTGGTGTGTGCGTCCCTCTGATAGGACTAGGTCAATCATTCGCCGAAGCTGGGGAATCCTCTACTCAGCCGAAAACGCCTTCAGCTTTGTCGCAGGACGACGAGCAACTTCTGGACGAACTGGAGAATGCTAACTTTCTTTATTTTTGGGAGCAGGCCAATCCTCAGACGGGGTTGGTGAAAGATCGCTCGAACGTGCGATCGCCGGATAACGGTGTTGTAGCCAGCATTGCCTCAACCGGCTTCGGACTGACTGCGCTCTGCATCGGACACCAGCGCGGCTATGTGCCAACCTCCGAAGTGCAAGCCCGGGTTCTCTCCACTTTGCGTTTCTTGTGGAAGAAGTTGCCTACGCACCGAGGATTCTTCTATCACTTCGCCAACGTGAACACTGGCGAGAGACTGTGGGATTCGGAAGTCTCATCGGTCGACACTGCAATTCTGTTGTGTGGGGTTCTGACCTGCCGACAATACTTCCAGCTTCCCGAAATCAAGCAGTTGGCCTACCAGATCTTCCAGCGCGTGGACTGGCGCTGGCTATCTGAGGACACATCCCTGTTGCCCCACGGGTGGCTGCCGGAAATCGGTTTTCTGCCAAGTCGCTGGGACTATTACAGCGAACTGATGATGATGTATCTCCTGGGATTGGGGTCTTCCACGTATCCGCTCCGGACGGAAACCTGGAATGCCTGGAAGAGGACAACTTTTGAATACGATGGCCTTCGTTACATCGGATCATTTGCCCCGTTGTTCGTTCACCAATACTCGCAGGCCTGGTTCGACTTCCGACACAAGCGCGACAAGTACGCTGACTACTTTAAGAATTCGGCTATCGCTACCGAAGTCCATCGCCGTTATTGCCTGGAACTGTCGAAGGAGTTTCCCGATTACAGTGAGGACCTGTGGGGCATAACGGCTTCAGACTCCGACAAGGGATACGTAGTCTGGGGTGGACCTCCGACTACAGGACCGATTGACGGCACGGTGGTTCCGAGTGCGGCCGCCGGGTCTCTGCCTTTTCTGCCGCAGGCGGTGATGCGTGTCCTCCACACCATGAAAAGTCGCTACGGCGACAAGGCCTGGTGCCGCTACGGATTTGTGAACGCCTTTAATCCCCTGAAGAACTGGTACGACACCGACGTGATTGGAATTGACACTGGAATCACGATGCTGATGGCCGAGAACGCTCGCACCGGCTTCGTATGGAACACCTTCATGAAGAACCCTGAGGCCCAGCGGGGGTTAGAACGCGCTGGCTTTGAACCGTACCAGCCCTCCGATAGCCAGGACGACGAAGCCGACTAGGCCAGGATTTAGCCTGCGTCCGTTCCCCCAGGTTGTAGCAACAGTAAAAACTGAACCGCCTTTCGAAGCGTATTATCTGCACGTAGGTGGGGCTCGAGCAGCACTCAGAATCTTACGTATACAAAGGGAGTCAGATGCTACGTCTTCTCGATTTTCCTCCCTACATGTTTACCGCAAGTTTTCTCACTTTGCTCGTTGTCGTGGAGGCCGGATTCCGCCTGGGCCTGTGGAAAGCGGCCAACATCGATGAGCAGCGCCATGATCAGGTGGTAGAGACGCGAAACGAGATCGCCGTTCTGCTTAGCCTTCTGCTCGGCTTCACGCTTGCCATGGTGTTGCCCCGTTTTGATCAACGCAAACTGCTGGTAGTCGAGGAAGCCAACGCGATCGGGACGACATATCTCCGGGCGCAGATGTTGCCGGAAGGCATTCGCGGAAATACGCAAGAACTTCTAAGGGGGTATGTCAGCTCGCGGTTGGACTTTTTTGCCGCCGGATTGAGCAGCGAGAGACTGCAGGCATCTCTTGCTCATTCCAAGCAGGTACAAAGCTCGCTGTGGCAACAGGCAGTTGCGATCGCTCAGCAGAGCCCGACACCGATCAGTGCCTTGTACATCCAGTCGTTAAACGAAATGATCGATCTGGATACCAAACGAGTAACAGCTCTTGAAAATCGTATTCCGCCAACGATCTGGCTCATGCTGCTGTTCATTGCGGTCCTTACCTGCCTGACGATTGGCTACAGCCAGCGTCGCAGGTTCTTGCTGTCGACGGTTGTTCCACCTTTGATGATAGCGATCGTAATGTCGCTCATTGCTGATCTCGATACGCCTCGCTCCGGCCTGATCACTATCGGGCAGCAAAGCATGGAGAGGTTGCAGTCAGATATGAGCCCGAACGTGGCGCCGCGCTGAAGATTGTCCGCCGGTGCTCGGGTTTCGACCTCGCGCCTCCGGCCGTCGAAATCATTGGCCATCCCTTATAATCGTAAGATTGCCGTTGTCCTGCAGGGCTCACCGTCCTCCGGGGAAATCGAATCCAATGACCGCCCGTTTGGACCAGATCGTCGCCGCCACGCGCCTTCGTGTAGCTGAAATGAAGCGCGGGGCCGATGTGCGCGATCTGGAGAGGCACGCCGAGGCGCACAGACCGCGGGGCTTCCGCAGACATTTGGAGTCGGCTCGCCGGTCCGGTGTAGCGATCATCGCCGAGCTGAAGAAAGCGTCACCTTCGAAGGGACTCATACGTGAGGAGTTTGATGTCGCTGTTTTGTCGCGAGAACTGGAAGGTGCGGGTGCGTCGGCGCTCTCGGTGCTGACGGATCAGGAATTCTTCCAGGGGTCGCTCCTGAATCTGCAACTCGCTTCAAAGAACGCCCGTTTACCATGCTTGCGGAAGGATTTCATCGTTGATGAGTTCCAACTGTTGGAGGCGAGAGCAAACCGCGCAGACGCGGTTTTGCTGATCGTTGCGGCACTGTCTCCCCAGGAGTTGAACCGCCTGGCGAGCGCGGCTCACAAATTCGAGCTCGACGTATTGTGCGAGGTGCACGACGAGAAGGAACTGCAGGCAGCATTGGATGCAGGGTGTGATCTGGTTGGGGTGAACAATCGCGACCTCCGCACGTTCAAGGTAGATTTGGCAACAGCGTTCAGGTTGGCGGATCGTTTTCCAAACAATGTTTTTCCCGTGGCTGAGAGTGGAATCAGCAACGGCGGTGACATAGCTCGGCTTCGAGTGGCAGGGTACGGAGCTTTCCTGTTGGGCGAAACCTTGATGAAAGCGCCGCAACCCGGAAAAGCTTTGCGAACGCTGATCGCGGAAGCTCACGCACCGCTATCGATTCTTTAGCAGTGCTTGATGGAATACAGGGTGGGTGATTCCGCGTCAACGATTGAACAAGTTCCAACAGAATTTATACAGCTCCCATGACGTGGATCAAGATCTGTGGCACCACCAATTTGGAAGACGCTCAGACCGCGGTCGAGGCCGGTACGGACGCTCTGGGGTTCGTCTTCTATGAGCGGAGTCCAAGGACGATCGACCAGAAGCTCGCACGAAACATCGTGGCTCGCTTACCGGCGACAGTCGAAAAAATCGGCATTTTTGTCGATCAATCGGCGGAGGCCATCCACCAGATAGCGGATGAGGTTGGATTGACGGGAGTTCAGTTGCACGGCAGACACGGGGCTGGCAGTCGAGTGGTCGAAATGGCTGCCCCGGAAGCCAACCGTTCAAGACTGAAAGTTATCTCGGTTTGCCAGGCCCGTGACCTGGAAGGGGGAACTTTCCTGTCTGAGGATGCTCGGCGCGGGCTCTATGCCGTGCTCGTGGATTCCGGATCAAACGCCCAAATCGGTGGGACGGGCAAGACATTTGACTGGGGAAAAGCGCGGGAGGCGATTCAGTCTTTGAGCCTGATAATGCCGGTCATCGTGGCCGGTGGCCTTAACTCCAATAATGTTGGCGAAGCGATGAATATGTTCCAGCCGTACGGAGTGGACGTGGTCTCAGGGGTCGAAGCGAAGCCTGGGAAGAAGGATCCCGCCAAGGTTCGGGCATTTGTGCAGGCGGTCCGACGGGCAGAGACGAGCGTATAGGAATGGCGACGGCAACGATCTCAAGATCGAGGAAGGCCGATCAAGACAAGAGAGGTCGCCCAAGCGGCGGGTCACTCAAGGCCAGAGAAGCCGGCCGTTTCGGTGCCTACGGTGGCCGCTACGTTCCTGAAACCCTGATGGCGGCGCTCGAGGAACTAGAGGCCGCGTATGCAAAGGCGCGACGTGATCGCAGCTTTCAAAAGAGACTGGCCGACTTGCTGCATTCCTATGCCGGCCGTCCCACGCCGCTCTTTCTTGCCCGGCGGCTCACGGAGAAATTCGGGGGAGCCAGGATCTACCTTAAGCGCGAAGATTTGCTGCACACCGGCGCTCACAAGATCAACAACTGTCTGGGACAGGCGCTGCTGGCCGAACGCATGGGCAAGCGCCGCATCATCGCGGAGACGGGTGCTGGTCAACACGGTGTTGCGACCGCAACCGTGTGCGCGTTGCTAGGTTTCGATTGCGTGGTCTACATGGGTACCGAGGACATGCGCCGGCAGGAGTTGAATGTTTTTCGGATGCGCTTGCTGGGCGCGGAAGTGCGCGGCGTAGATTCCGGACAGCGCACGCTCAAGGATGCGATTAACGAAGCCATGCGCGACTGGGTCACGAACGTGCGCACGACTCACTACTTGCTCGGGTAGTGTCCTAGGGGCGCATCCCTATCCGACGATGGTGCGCGATTTTCATAGGGTCATCGGCAGGGAGGCGCGGGCACAGATCTTGAAAGCCGAGGGCAAATTGCCGTCAGCCGTCATCGCGTGTGTCGGAGGAGGGTCGAATTCCATCGGGATCTTTCACGAATTCATCAAAGATAAGAAAGTGCGCCTGATCGGCGTGGAAGCGGGGGGCCGCGGGGAAAAGCTCGGTGAGCACGCGTCGCGATTTCAGGGAGGCTCTCCCGGTGTGTTGCAGGGTACCTATTCTTACGTTTTGCAGGACGACTCAGGTCAGATCGCGGCAACACATTCCATTTCCGCAGGCCTTGATTACCCGTCGATTGGCCCGGAGCACGCGTGGCTGAAAGATTCAGGCCGTGCAGAATATGTTTCTGCTTGCGACCGCGAGACTCTGGAGGCTTGTACGCTGCTGGCCCGCACAGAAGGGATCATTGCCGCGCTCGAGTCCGCCCACGCTGTTGCTGAGGCCGCTAAGCGAGCTCCGAAAATGAAGAAGTCAGAGATTTTGATTGTGAACATCTCTGGCCGGGGCGATAAAGACATGGGCATACTGAGGGAGAATTTGAAGCTGGGAGATTGAACCGGGCTACAAGAAACGATGCCTCTGTCTTTTCAAAAACGGCCAGCTCTTGTCGCTTACGTGACTTGCGGCGATCCTGACTTGGCTACGACGCGCGAAGTCGTGCTCGCCGCCGTCGACGCTGGTGCGGACACCATTGAACTCGGTGTCCCTTTCAGCGACCCGTTGGCCGACGGGCCGGTGATTCAGCGAGCTAGCGAACGAGCGTTGCGGAAGGGCACGACTCTCGATCAGGTTCTAGCTCTGGCGGCGACGTGCGCAGGCGATCGCAGGCGGCTTGATCATTTTCTCTTACCTCAATCCCGATCCTGAGAATGGGCCTCGCCCGCTTCTGTGCTGCGGCACGAAAGGCTGGCGTCGACGGTGCGCTGGTTACGGACCTTCCCGTCGAGGAAGCAGGCGAATATCTGGCGGCGATGCGAAAGAACAATTTGGCCACCGTATTTCTCGCGGCTCCCACCAGTCCCGACGGGCGCCTGAAGCGCATCGCTGCTGTATCTTCAGGTTTCGTGTACGCTGTCTCTCGCACCGGCGTGACGGGTGCGCGTCAGCAGCTTCCCGAGGACGCAGGCCGGCTTGTCCGCAGATTGCGCCGGTATACGAAGCTTCCGATTGCTGTCGGGTTCGGAATCTCGACTCCAGAGCAGTTTTCTGCGGTCGGCGCGTTCGCGGATGCGGCGGTGGTCGGCAGCGCGATCGTGGAAACGATCGAGCGCAACGTTGGGCGCGAGGCAGAGGCCGTGCGAGAATTCGTGCGTGGACTGATCGCCGAGGACAAGCGGACAGAGTCAACAAAAATCGCAATTGGTTCCTCGCAGGTGTAGCGCCGCATTCAGGTGACCGAGTACTTTGATGGATATCGCAGACTGGCGCAAGAAGATCGACGAGCTGGACCGCAAGCTGGTTGAACTTCTAAACCAGCGGGCACAGGCGGCACATGAGATCGGAAAGCTGAAACACGATACCAGTCTGCCGATCTACGAGCCCGACCGCGAGCGGATCGTGTTCGCCAATGTCCAGAGAGTCAATCAGGGGCCTCTGCCGACATCGGGATTTGGCCCAGATCTACGAGCGCATCATGGACGTGATGCGAAAAATTCAGAAAGAAGAGATCGCTCCGGCCTCGCAAGATGCCGTGTCGGGTACGGAGTTGGATGCCGAACTCGATGACTGACGACCTCTACCTGCCATTACGACTGAGACGTCCTTCTTATGATTGTTGCCATGCAGGAATCCGCGAGTGAAGAGCAGATTCAGCAGGTGATCGAACACCTGGTGAATATGGGCTTCGAAGTGCACCGCAGCACCGGTGCGCGGCAGACTGTGCTGGGCGCGGTAGGTTCGCGCTCCGATTTTGACATCCGCAATCTCGAAGTGCTCGCCGGTGTGCAGGAAGTGCACCGGATCAGTTCGCCTTACAAGCTCGCGGGCAGAAGCTTCCGTCCGGAAGGAACGATCGTCAAGTTCGCCAATGGAGTGGAAATCGGAGGGAACGGCGTTGTCACTATGGCCGGCCCTTGTTCGGTCGAGTCACGCGAGCAATTGTTCGCTACTGCTGAAGCGGTCGCAAAGGCGGGCGCAAGTGTGCTTCGCGGAGGCGCCTTCAAGCCGCGGTCTTCGCCCTACTCATTCCAGGGAATGGGTGAAGATGGGCTGAAAATGATGCGCGAGGCTGGTGAGCGTTTCGGACTGCTGGTAATCAGCGAGGTGATGGAGATTTCGCAGATTCCCCTGATGCTGCCTTACATCGACATTCTGCAGGTGGGAGCGCGCAACATGCAGAATTTCAATTTGCTGCGCGAACTCGGCAAGGTGCGCAAGCCCGTGCTGCTGAAACGGGGAATTTCTGCGACCTTAGAAGAACTGCTGCTTTCCGCCGAATACATTATGGCGGGCGGCAACTATGAAGTTATTCTGTGCGAGCGCGGCATTCGTACTTTTGAAACTTACACCAGAAACACGATGGACATTTCAGCGATCCCGATTATTAAGAAGCTCTCGCATCTGCCCATGACAGCTGATCCTTCGCATGGCACAGGCCGGCGCGACAAAGTGGCGCCCATGGCACGTGCCGCTGTGGCCGCCGGTGCCGACGCCCTGCTCATCGAAGTCCACTGTGCGACCTGACAAAGCGCTGTCCGATGGTGCGCAGTCTCTCTATCCGGAGCAGTTCAGCAAACTGATGGATGAAATACGAATGATTGCCCCTGCCGTGGGACGCAAAGTCGCTTAGCTTCGGCCGGATCGCAGCTAGTCCCTCTGGTTCGATTTCAAGAATGTCCATTCGGCAAATCACGATTATTGGCACCGGCCTGATCGGCGGTTCGTTTGGGCTGGCGGTGAAGAAGGCCCGCTTTTCGGGCCGTATTGTGGGTTGTGACCGTGCTCCGGTGCTGGAGCGCGCCCGCGAAAAGGGCGCCATTGACGAAGGGCAGACGAACCCGGCCGATTCCATCCGTGGCAGTCAGATCGTTCTGCTGGCGACGCCAGTAGGCGGAATTATTGATCTGATCGAGCGCCTGGGCCCGGTTCTTCCAGCGCGCACCTTACTCACCGACGTAGGCAGCACCAAGGCCCGAGTCGTGGTTCGTGCAGCGGATGTCTTTGGAGAGAATGCGGGCAACCGATTCCTTCCTGGCCACCCCATGGCTGGCAAAGAACAATCCGGCGTGGAATCGGCAGACGCCGACCTCTTTCGAGGGGCAGCATGGTTTTTTACTCCTTTGCCTGGCCAGGATATTTACTCGGGTCTTGCCGGCGAGTTTCTGGAGTGGGTGGAGAAAATCGGAGCGCATGTCGCGGATATGGAAGTCGAGGAGCATGACCATATTTGCGCCTGGATCAGTCACCTTCCTCAAATGATATCGACAGCGCTGGCTGCTTCGCTGGTGGATGAGTTTGGCGAGGATGCCCCCCTTCTCGAAGCCGGCGGGCGTGCACTCCGTGAGATGACGCGCATTGCCTCCAGCCCGTATTCCATGTGGCGGGATATCGCTATCACCAACCGTGAAAATATTGCGGAAGGGCTGATGAAAATGGAGCAGCGGCTGGCTCACATTCGCGAAAACCTGGAGAGCCGCGAACTGGCAGCCGAGTTTGAGCGTGCGCACCATTTGCGGAAACCGCGTCCCAAGATTGAGAAACTGAAAGGGAAGCGAAGCGTTGGGCATTGATCGAGATTGCGGTAAAATCGCCCGTTTGCAAGACGACAGAGCTGCTGGAAAGGTCTCATGAACAAAGTGGTGCGCAATGCCGACGAAGCGATCAGCGACGTGTTCGATGGCGCCACGATCATGATTGGGGGCTTCGGGCTTTGCGGAATTCCCGAGAATCTGATTCGTGCCCTCGTCAGGAAAGGCGTGAAGAACCTCACGACCATCAGCAACAACGTCGGCGTGGACGGCCTGGGTAACGGCCTGTTGCTCGCGGCAGGGCAGATTCGCAAACACATCGGCACCTACGTAGGGGAAAACAAGCTGCTGGAAGAGAAGGTGCTCAAAGGAGAGATCGATCTCGATCTGGTACCGCAAGGGACATTCTCTGAGCGGATGCGCGCTGCAGGCGCTGGCATTCCCGCGTTCTACACGCCAACAGGTGTAGGTACGTTGGTCGCGCAAAACAAGGAGACCCGGGAATTCGATGGCCAGATGTATCTGTTGGAGCGCGCCCTGAAGGCGGATTTTGCCTTCATAAAGGCCTGGAAAGGCGACAAATGGGGAAATCTGGTGTATCGCAAGACGGCTCGCAACTTCAATCCCATGATGGCGACGGCTGCGACCGTCACCATCGCCGAGGTTGAACACCTTGTCGATACTGGAGAGCTCGATCCGGATATGGTGCACACGCCCAGTGTCTTCGTGAAGCGGATCTTCCAGGGCGAACTCTACGAGAAGCGAATCGAGAAGCGGACAGTCCGAAAAGTGGTTTAGCTGTTGGAGAACTCAAAATTGATGGTCACTGCCCCCAAAGCTGGGAAAGATATCGAGAAACGCGAGCGCGTCGTGAAGCGCATCGCGCGCGAGCTGCAGGATGGTTTCTACGTCAACCTTGGCATCGGTTTGCCCACGCTCGTTGCTAATTATGTTCCGCCGGGAATGGATGTCATCCTGCAAAGTGAAAACGGCATGCTGGGCATTGGGCCTTATCCCGCCGAGGGGAACGAAGATTGTGATCTGATCAACGCGGGCAAGGAGACCGTGAGCGAGATGCCGGGAACCGCGTATTTCTCGAGCGCCGATTCTTTCGCGATGATCCGCGGCGGTCACATCGATTTCAGTGTGTTAGGCGCCATGGAGGTGGACGAAGAGGGCAACCTGGCCAACTGGATGATCCCCGGCAAAATGGTGAAGGGAATGGGCGGCGCCATGGATCTGGTAGCTGGAGCGCGGCGCGTGGTTATCGCCATGGAGCACACCACACGTGACGGGCAGCCGAAGATTCTGAAGAAGTGCACTCTGCCGCTAACTGGCGTGAAGGTAGTCGACACCATCGTTACCGAGATGGCTTACATGACCGTCACAGATAAGGGCATCGTGCTCGAAGAAGTTGCGCCCGGTCTGACCGCGGACGACGTCCAGCGCGCAACAGAGGCCAGGCTGATTGTCAGCTCGCACTTAAAGTCGATGGAATAACCAAGGGCCCCCGGGTGTTCTCAATCAGTGCTGAGGGTTGTCCAGCCGAACAACCTCCCCGGAATCGAGCGAATATTCCGCCTCGTAAATCGTAAGCTTGCCGTCTTCCTTGAAGTGGCGAAGAATTTCGCTGTGAGCTAGCAACTCTTTGGCCTCGCTGTGAACGTTCTCTCTGATCGCCGCTTCGACAAGCTCATCTGATTTGGCATAGGTCTTGGCTTGAGTGACCGCCGGAGCTATCTTATCGACGACCGCCTGCAGGTTCGGCGTTGGCATCTTTTCTCCGGAACAAGCCGCTGTAACCGCTCCGCACTTCTCGTGCCCCATCACCACAATGACGGACGCGCCGAGGTGCTCAACCGCATATTCCATGCTGCCTAGCCCTACGGGGTCGGCGATGTTTCCTGCGGAGCGAACCACGAAGAGATCTCCCAGACTCTGATCGAACAATAATTCTGGAGCGACGCGGCTGTCAGAGCAACCAAGCACGATCACGTTGGGATGCTGGCCATTGGCGAGAGTACGGCGAAGCTCAACAACTGCATAATTCTTTGTCTTGCCAGCAACGAAACGCTTGTTGCCCTCCATCAGGCTGGCCCAGATTTTATCGGCAGAGGGTGCGGCCTGAGCCGCGACCGGATGATGCGTTGCTGCAGGATGCGAAGTCGATTGGGCCGGAGTGGTCGCGGCCTGTTGGGCAAAAGCAAAACTGAGCAGAATAAGAGGTGCTGCCAAATAGAGAAGTCTGCGATTCATATCTACTCCTTGGAATCGCAGAAGAGTACCACTCCGGAGCAAGGGGTTCAATCACGCGAACTGATCAAATCCGGAAAGGCGCGCTCAGCAGGCGGGCAGGGAACATCACGACAGCCCAGATCAGTTCCAGCACCCCATGCACGGCTATTCCAACAATTCTGAAAGGCAAGAGCAGCAGCCAGACAAACGGGTAGAACACCAGCGCCAGCAGTGCCAAGGGCCAGCAAACCACAAACAGGATGCACCACGCCAGGAATGTGAACATAATTGGAACCTCACTGATCTAATATACGCACTTCCCATGCCGACAGTTCCCTGGGTTTTCAGGCCGTTTCAGCCGCGAGGTGCCGGTTCAGGAATGCGAGGCATCGCCGGCAGGCGTCCCGCCAGATTTCTCCGCTAAAGTCATGCCCGATGCCGGCATAAATCTGCATCTCGTACGGCGTCCCGCGCTTTTCAAGCACCTGCTGCAGGTGGTAAGCCTCCTCGACCGGGACGGTTGGATCAGCCTCGCCGTGAAGAATCAGGACGGGCGGAATCCGGCGCATGAAAAGCTTCATCTCTTTGGGCAGACCGCCAAAGAAATCGACCACTGCCTTCACTCGCGTGTCGATGGTGGCGGAAGAGAGTGACAGGTATGCGCCGAGAGAAAACCCCAGCAGGGCAATGCGCTCGGAGTCCACGATGGCCTGCCGTTCAACATGGCTGACCGCGTCCCATAAAGTCTTCATCCACAAGGGAAAGTTTCGGAAGATTGTGGCTTTGTCAGCATGGGTCGTTGCCGTGCGGTCGAAGTAGTGCAAAACGTATACCGCGAAGCCTTGACCCGCCAACTGACCAGCGGGTTCAGCCATGGTTGCGAACCCGCCCCCCGATCCGTGAAGCGAGATTACCGCAGGGAATCGCTGACCGTCTGTGTCCGGCACGAAGCAGTCGAGGCGAATGTCCTTGCCACCGCTTTGGAAGATTTGTTCGGACTGTGTGATGGGATACATGACTATTTCGTTGGATAAAATCAGTTCCGCCGCCGCTATGAGATGGCGTGCGCTGTTTCCGCAAGATTCTTCAATGACTCCGCATAAGGCGCGCGGGCGATGCCGCGCTCGGTGATGATCGCGACCACGTATTTCGCGGGGGTCACATCAAAGGCCGGATTTTCTACTTGTACTCCTTCCGGGGCGATGGCTTTTCCCGCAATGTGAGTCACCTCGGCGGGATCGCGCTGCTCAATCGGGATCTTGCTCCCGTCCGGCGTGTCGAGATCGATGGTCGAAAACGGCGCCGCGACGTAGAAAGGAATGTTGTTCTCTTTTGCCAGGACGGCCACCGTGTAGGTCCCGATTTTGTTGGCGACGTCGCCGTTGGCGGCGATACGATCTGCGCCAACCACGATCGCGCCGATTTTTCCTTGTCGCATAATCGCGCCCGCCATGTTGTCCGATATCACCGTGGTCGGAATACCGTCTTTCATCAATTCCCACGCGGTCAGCCTTGAGCCTTGGAGGAACGGCCGGGTTTCGTCCGCGTAGACGTGGATCTTCTTGCCTTGCTCGACTGCGGCACGAATCACGCCTAACGCGGTCCCATATCCGGCCGTCGCCAGCGCGCCGGCGTTGCAGTGCGTAAGGACGCCACCGCTGGACGGCATTAGCGTCGCTCCATACCGCCCCATCGCCTGGTTCGACGCGATGTCTTCGGCATGCATTCGCTGCGCTTCTTCGATCAAAGCTTGCTTGATCTGTGGAATTGGGCGGATGCGCAACTGCTCGAACTTGTCGCTCATCCGCCGAATGGCCCAGAAAAGGTTTACGGCAGTTGGCCGTGTTTTGCTGATGATCTCGCAGATCTGATCGAACTCGCGCTTGAGCTCGCCACCGTTCTCTGCCTTCGAATTCTTAACCCCGAGGGCAATACCCATTGCTGCCGCCACGCCGATGGCGGGAGCTCCTCGCACCACCATGGTGCGAATGACGTCGGCGACCTGTTCGTGGGTCTTGCACGTAACGTAGGTTTCTTCGGTAGGCAGCTTCCTTTGATCGATGAAGCGTACGCCAGATTCGGTCCATTCAAGAGTTTGAATCATGAGGTTTTTTCTGTGAGATCTGTATGCGATCGTGCTGAAAACTTCGGGATCCTAAGTTTTGTGTGCCGCGCAGCGATTCCGTGGCGCGTTAGTCACCGCGGGCCGCCCACAAATGTCACAAGTCGAAGCAACCGCGAGAACCGTGGGTGCGGTTTCTGCGTTCTGGAACATGTGCTCCTGTCGCACATCTGCAGCCGTGAAGATCGAAACGAACAGCGCCGGTGCTGCAGCCTGCTCCACGCTCGCGCGACCTTTGGCTTCCTCTCGTTCTACCAGACACATTGCTCCTACGACCTCGAAGCCATAGTCGCGAGAAGCTTCGATCGCCTGAACCGTGGAAGCGCCAGTGGTGCAGACGTCGTCCACCACAACCACCCGCGCGCCCTTCTCGCGGAACCCTTCGATGCGCTGGCCGGTTCCGTGCTGCTTCTCTGCTTTCCGAACCAGAAATCCGTGGATGTCCCCGCTGGTTACGCTTACCGCCACCACGATGGGGTCGGCCCCCATGGTGAGACCGCCTACGGCCTGCGGATTCCATCCTCGCGCACGAATTTCGTCGAGAAAGACCTGACCTGTCAGCTGTGAGCCGCGAGCATCGAGGGTGGTCGTCCGGCAGTCGATGTAATAGTCACTGGTCGCACCCGACGAGAGTTTGAACTCACCTAGTCGAAACGACTTTTGCGCTAACAGACGCAGCAATTCCTGGCGCGCAGACGGCATAAAAATCTACGATAACACGAAGTAGTGGGACCGAGAGCTACAACGGAGAGGGCCAAGGCTTATTGATTCAGCCTTTCCAGATGCCGGAAGCCGCTGGTGGCTGCAAACATAATGACGCTGATGGTGCCGTTGTAAGCTACGTGCATTAGTAGCCCCGCGGCAACGGACTTCGTTGCGGCCCGCACCAGTGTTAGCGTCAGACCCACGATAAAAATGACTAATACTGGCCCCCAGGAGTACATCAATTGCGCGCCGTGGATAAGCGCGAAACCAAGCGCCGTAAAGAAAACTCCGAACCCCGTGCCCAGCCGCCGCGCCAACACCGGATAGAGGAATCCTCGAAAAAACAACTCTTCCAACAGCGGTGCAAATGTCGTGCCGAAAATTGCCAGCAGGTAGGCCTCGCGGGTCGTTTGAAAGAACTGATCCATGGGCAGTTTCTTCGGGATCGGCAACAGATGAGCGAACAGCTGGAGGCTGACGGATAGCACGACGCCAGCAAGTAGGTAGAGAGGCCAGTTAGCAGGAAAGTTCCAGCGGATCGCCTTCCAGAAACTCTGCTCCTGGTTCCGGGTGACCAGCATGTACATCAGCGCGAAGATTGCCACATAGGCGAGAAGTTGGGAGACTACGATCAAACCCGGGAACTTTACTACCTCCACCCAGGGTAGCCGCGTATACAGAAACTTGTGTGCCAGGTAGGAGACCGCGAGCAGAAACAAGAAAATTATAGCCACAGTCAAAACGGCGAGAGCCGCGACCTCCCAGCCTGTCCAAGCAGGATCCTCCGCTGGCGCCACAAGATTGCCTGCGGGCGGCAGATCAGAAGATCGAAATTCAGTCCCAGGTGGCTGAGGCTCAAGAAGCGGATTGTGTGGCGAAGACAAGTCAGTTGATCAAATGCACAGAAGTGGCTGACGACTCAATCCTGATTTCCCAGGTTTTACATCAGGCTTCAAAGACACAATAACAGAGTCGGGATTCGAGAAGCGTTGGTTAGCAAGGGGCAGCCTTCAACGCGCGGTTCAGGCGGTGCTCTTCTTGGGGAGATTTGCTCCGTTGAAATAGACGGCCAACGCTTGCCCAGTGTAAGACTTCTTTACACGTGCTACTTGCTCGGGCGTTCCCTGCGCAACCAATCGTCCGCCTTCCTCCCCGCCCTCCGGACCTAGGTCGATGATCCAATCTGCGTTACGGATCACGTCCAGATTGTGCTCGATGATTACAACCGTATTACCCAGATCCGTCAACCGATGGAGCACGTCGAGCAGCTTCTTCACGTCGTCGAAATGCAGCCCGGTAGTGGGTTCGTCCAGCAGGTAAAGAGTCTTGCCCGTCTGGCGCTTGCTCAGCTCGCGTGCAAGCTTGATGCGCTGCGCCTCGCCGCCAGAGAGTGTCACGGCGGATTGGCCGAGATGGATGTACCCGAGGCCAACGTCAACCAGGGTCTGCAGCTTCTGCTTGACCAGCGGGATATTCTCCAAGATCTGCAGAGCATCGGAAACCGGCGATTCGAGTACGTCGGCAATGGAGTAGCCCTTGTACTTGACGGCCAAAGTCTCGCGGTTATAGCGGCGGCCGCCGCAGACTTCGCAGAGCACGTACACGTCGGGGAGAAAATTCATTTCGATGCGGCGTTGCCCTTCTCCCTGGCAGGCCTCGCAGCGTCCACCGGACACGTTGAAGGAGAAGCGGCCAGGTTTGTAGCCGCGTTCCCTCGATTCGGGCAACATCGCGTACAGGTCACGAATCTGCGCAAAAACTCCCGTGTAGGTTGCAGGATTTGAGCGTGGCGTGCGCCCAATTGGCGACTGATCGATGCGAATGACCTTGTCAATATTTTCCGCGCCCGAAATTGCCTTATGTGCGCCGGGTTCTTCGCGAGAGCGATAGAGTTCCTTGGCCAACACGCGATACAGAATGTCATTCACCAGCGTCGACTTGCCGGAGCCAGAGACACCAGTCACTACCGTCATCACCCCCAGGGGAAACACCACGTCCAGGTTCTTCAGGTTGTTTTCACGCGCGCCGAGCACCGTGATCACGTTGCCGCTTGTGCTGCGGCGCTCCGGTAACATCCCGATCTGCATCTTCCCCGAGATGTAGGCGCCAGTAAGCGATTCCGAGGCATTCATGATCTCTTCTGGTGTCCCACTCGCAACGAGGCTCCCGCCATGCCGCCCGGCGCCGGGGCCCAGGTCGATCACATAGTCGGCGCGGCGAATGGTTTCCTCGTCGTGTTCGACCACCAGAACCGTGTTGCCCAAATCCCGCAAATTCTCCAGCGCAAGCAGCAATCGCCCATTGTCGCGATGATGCAGGCCAATCGAAGGCTCATCGAGCACATAGAGAACACCTCTCAGCTTCGACCCGATCTGTGTCGCCAGCCGGATGCGTTGCCCTTCGCCGCCCGAAAGTGTGGCAGCGGAACGCTCCAGCGAAAGATAGTTCAGCCCCACGGCATTCAGGAACTGCAGCCTCTCGGTGATCTCGTGCACGATGCGTCCAGCGATGATCTGCTCACGCCCGGTTAGCTGAATCTTCCTAGAAACATCGAGGGCCCGCGAGATCGGCAGGGCCGTGAAGTCGGCGATCGACATGCCATTTACCTTAACCGCCAAACTTTCGGGTCGCAGACGCTTGCCATGACAAGTCGGACATTCGCTGGCGGACATGTAGTCGAGCAGATACTCGCGATATGTGTCGGATGTCGAGTCGTCCAGAACCTGTTTCAGGTAGGCCACAATTCCCTGAAAGCCGGTCTTGCCGCCGCGTTCAGGTTCTCCATAGAGCAGCAAGTTCTGGATCTTGTCGGGAAGCTTTTCAAACGGCGTCGCCAGATCAAATCCGTATGCCGCCGCCGTGATCCTCAACATGTGGACCAGATTCTGGGAAGCGGAGCCCGGTCCCAGACCACCTTCAAGCAGAGGCTTCGACCAGTCGACAATGATCTTGGCGGGATCAAAGTCGTAGCGACTGCCTAATCCGTGGCATTCCGGGCAGGCACCATAGGCGCTGTTGAACGAGAACGAGCGGGGCTCTAACTGGGCTACGTTGATCCCGCAGTCCGGACAAGCCAGTCGGGAAGAGTACAAATTCTCTTCTCCACCGACCACCGCGACCTGTACCAGACCACCAGCTAATTTCATCGCCAGACCGACCGACATTTCCAGACGATGCTCGATGCCTGGTTTGACGAGCAGGCGATCGACTACGACTTCAATGGTGTGGTTCTTGCGTTTATCAAGACGGAGGTCATCTTCGAGGTTTACTAATTCGCCATCAACTCGGGCACGGGTGAATCCGTGCTGGACGAGCTTTTCCATCTCTTTCTTGAATTCGCCCTTGCGTCCGCGAACGATGGGAGCCATGACCATGACGCGGTCCTCGGGACGAAGGGCCATCACGCGCTGGACAATTTGCTCCGCCGATTGACGGGTGATCGCTCGGCCGCACTTGGGACAATGAGGAACGCCGATCGAAGCAAATAAAAGACGAAGATAGTCATAAATTTCGGTAATCGTTCCCACAGTGGAACGCGGGCTGCGATTGGTAGTCTTCTGCTCAATGGAAATCGACGGGCTCAGTCCATCGATCGCGTCCACGTCCGGACGCTCCATCTGGTCGAGAAACTGGCGCGCATACGCTGAAAGAGTCTCCACATAACGGCGCTGACCTTCCGCGTAAATCGTGTCAAACGCCAGGGATGACTTGCCGGAACCACTCAATCCGGTGATGACAGTCAAGGTGTTACGCGGAATCTCGACGTCGATGTTCTTGAGGTTGTGCTGACGTGCTCCCCGCACGGAAATCCTGGTGATGGCCATTAAACGCGGGCGTAATGTCCTTCCGTAATATGGACGGGTCCCCTGAATTGTTGGAAATTAAGGGTGCGCAGTTCTACTGACGTATCTTAGTTGCAAACAGCGGCAACCGTCAAACGCGGGTAGATTGAACGATTACGCGTGAACTGTAAGTCGGGCGACAGTCACGGCATCCGGGGGGAAGTCGAACTTGAACGCTTTGGGGCAATCCTTACTCTTATTCTTCACAGTGGTTACCGCAGTCGCGCTCGGGATCTTTGCCAGTTACGGAACAGTAACTAGCATTCTCAACGCTCTTGGCCAACAGTCCCAGGAGCGCGTAGCCGCTGCGGTTTTGGTCGAGAACCACGCCAGCGGAGACTAATCCGCGGCATCTGCCGTCCTTCGGTTACAAGTAATCCCACCTTTCGGCGATTTCCCCAAGAACGTATAACTCATCGGAGATTCAAATCGGCCTTCACGCCCGTGGTTGCGTAAACGCGGGGATGCAAGCCGTCTATTCCTGGTGGGGGGGCTGAGAAGTCGGCGGCTGTCCGGGTACGGGAGCTACGACTTGCGGCTGTCCGGGTTGGAGCCCTTGCTGCTGTTGCTGCTGCATTCGTTGCTGTTGCTGTTGGAGTTCCTGAAGTAGTTGTTCCGGAGTTCGCACCTGTTGGCCGTTCTGCTGCTGGCCGTTGTCCTGAGCGTCCTCGGCTTGAGCCTCAGACTGATCAGTCTGATCGGCGTTGTCCTGAGTCGCATCCGCATCGGTACTGTCGGTGTTGTTGTCCGCGTCCGAATTATCCGCGGTTTCCTCCCCATTTTGCGCGTCCGGAGTCGCTTGTCCAGGAGGGGGCTGAGCGAAATTGCTAACTTCCGCAGGTGGAGCTCCAGCAGCAGACCCACCGGATTTGGGGGAAAGAATCAGCTGGTCAATGGCACCCGGGTTAGCTGCCGATCCCAACATGACATAGTCGTACCGGGAACCATTCAGCAAACTGGCCAGAACTTCGCGAGGCGGTCCGGGGCCGAGTCGACCTACCACACGCTCGGTCGCGCTAGCAGGAACATCGAAGTTTGCGCCCGTCCTGGAGCGCACGGCGCGAAGAATGTCCCCTAACGTGGAGTTTTGCGCTGTAATAGTCAGCTGACCGGCCTGATAGCTCACCTGCGGAGGACTCGCCGGCACTTGATCAAGCGCGAACGGCTGAAGGGGACCAGGCGGAAGCGTAGGCAATGGCTTGCTTTGCGCTTGCTTCCTGCTGTGGGGCTTCTTCGGAGCCTGGACCTCCCAGGCTGAGCTGAATGGCACAACGGAACTGCAGAGGAGGACCGAGACCAGCCACAGCCTGGTTTTACCCAACAACAACATGAAAAAGCCACCCCGGGCTGAACGAACAATCCTCCAGGGAACGATCCCCGGTGCATTCCTTGCCACCAAAATTGTAACACCTGGCGGGGGAAGTTGTTTTTGTGGTCGGGTCTCCACAGGCGGTTGGCGGAAGGGCCACTCATGTCCCCAGCGGACCCGTCTTTGCCGTCGTAGAATAGAACGGTGAGCCGAAGGACTACGACGCAGGAATGCACGGCGGTGGGAAGTGTGTACCCAAGCCGTTCCTTCTGGATAAGCCTATCCCCGGTGATCCTGCTTTTTGTCCTCGCGTGGAACACCCCAGCTCTGGCGGAGTCTTGTTTGTCTGCCGGCGATATGGACCCGGGCCTTCGAAGTGCCCTGGAAACCACGGCACGTCGCTTCTTCGATTTAACCGCAAAAGGGGACATCGCCGCGTTACAGCAGAATGCGATTCCTAGCCTGGCGTCCAACTTCTCGAGTGTTGAATCAGCGGTAAAGGACAATCAAGCCAATTTCACCGGTGCTCAAGCTTCTCCGCGGCCCCCCTTCGTTTTGCAGCATCAGGGGACAACGCCAGTGGAGAGGGCTGAGTTTCTCTGTGGAGTTTTCGGCGCGCGTGGGCAAACTGCTGACAGCGCGGTTTTCGTTATTCCCAACCTTCCTCCGGGAAACTACGGAGTGGTGATTCTGGACATCACTGGCGGTGGGAGTTCGTACACACTTTCTTTTGTTTTGGAGCAGCAGGGGGCGGCATGGAAGCTCGGCGGCTTTTATGCTAAACCGTCCCAGGTTGCCGGACATGACGCCAGCTGGTTCATCCAGCGCGCGAGAGAATTCAAGACGAAGGGACAAAACCACAACGCCTGGTTCTATTTCCTGGAAGCACGCGACTTGCTGGCCCCACTTCCCTTCATGAGCACGATGGCAACGGACAAGGCTTACGATGAAGCGCAGACGGTCCAGCCGGCGGACTTGCCGACTGACGGCCCTGTCGATCTCGCGGGTGCCAAGGCCTTCAAGCTCACGAGTTTCTTTCCGCTGGTCGTGGGGAATGAACTGAACCTCGTCGTCAAGTACCAGTCGGCAGATGTGTCGAACACGGGGCACGCGTTTCAGGACAACATCGCGGTGATTAAAGCCGTGGTCGCGAAGTATCCCGAGCTTCGTGACGCTTTCGCCGGCGTTGTGGCACGGGCCGTTGAGCCGTCCGGCCGCGATTACGGCACACTGCTGCCGATGAAAGAAATCAAGTAGCGTTTCGCGCGCCCAGAGATACGGAAATCCCGCCTGAGAACCTCATTGGCCGGAGTTTGGCAGCTGGTCAAATGTGCATTCTTGTGCCTGTTTGTCGTGGCGAAGGCCCATAAACACCGGCGCCCGCAATTTCATGCCTCCGTCGGCGGTCTCGTGCGTCCACTCGGAATATTTGATTTCGGCCACGAGTTCCGGCTTAACCCAATGCGTACTCCGTCCTGACTCGACAGGTCCGCAGAACGGGTTCTCCGTCGCTTCGAGCGACTGCAAGCGCTTCCACATCTCCTTCAACCCGATCTCGTCAAATCCGCTGCCTGCCTGTCCCACGTGGATCAGCTGATGTTTCTTGTTGTACAGGCCCAGCACGACCGATCCAAAATAGTCACGACTGCCCTCAGGTTCGGTATATCCACCGATCACGCAGTCCACGGTCTGTGTGATTTTCACCTTGAGCCACTCGCGGGTCCGCTTTTCCTGGTAAGAACTGTTGCGTTTCTTGGCGACGATCCCTTCCAGGCCGCGTTGTCGCGCTACTTCAAGGAGAGCCTTCCCTTTTTCCAGATAGTGATCGGAATACCGCACATCGTGTCCCGCTTTGATCCGCGATGCGAGAACCTGTTTACGCTGCTCCAGGCCCACGTTTCGAAGATCCCAGCCGTCCAGGTAGATGAGATCAAAGGCGTAGTAAAGGATGGGGACATCGATTTTCCCCTGCGTCCGATGTTTTCCTGGACGAAACCCGGTTTTCTGCTGCATTAGGCTGAATGAGGGGCGGCCTTGCTCATCCAGTGCAACAATCTCGCCGTCAAGTACGGCTTCTTTTGCGTTAATGAACTTGGGCAGCGAACTCAGTTCCGAGAACTGCCCTGTGAGGTCATTCTGATTTCGAGAGACCAGTCGGACGATTCCATTGCGAATAAACGTGACGGCACGGTATCCGTCCCATTTAATTTCAAAGAGCCAGTCAGGGCTATCGAAGGGGGCCTGGATTGAAGTTGCCAGCATGGGTTGAATCACTGCCGGCATTGAGGCACGCCTGATGCCTGCCAGTTGTGCTAAAGAGGTCTCTGAAGGAGAAACCTCAGAGGTTTTTCGTTTGCGGCTCCGGGCTTCCGGGGGCGGTCCTTGCACGGGCGGTTCCGGCGCGGGATCGGCGGCAGGCGCGGCCTTCCCGCTTACCCGGCTTTTTTGGTTTTTTTTTCCTGTGTGGTGGTTTGGGAGGGCGCAGACTCTGTCTTAGCTTTTCGCTTTTTCTGATCCAGCTTGGCCACTGCTTTCGCAAGCCATGGGGCCTTCAGCCTGCCGCGTCCCGCAGGTCGGCTGCTGGTCCATTCTGCAGAATCTTCGTCCCCGCCAATCTCTGCCATGCTGCGTTTCGTGAGCACCGAGGAGTCATATTGCTCGATGTCATAGCCTTCCACAACTTCGTTGTCCTGTTTCTTGATGAGTAACCATTCCGTGCCTTTGCTGTCGGGCCGTCGCGAGCGTTATGTGTACAAGAGCGAAGTCGCCTTTCAGTCGTTTTCCGTGGAGCCGGAACTTGAGATCGCCTTTCTTCAGCATGGCCGAGGCTTCGGCATCGGTTCCGGGAATGTATTTCCCCTGTACTGCCACGGGTGACAGAGGCTCCCACGTACCCACATCCCAGACCATTACCGTGCCCGCGCCATAGTTGCCTTCAGGGATGGTGCCTTCGAAATCGAAATATGAAACCGGATGATCTTCAACCTGCATGGCCAGACGCTTGTCGGCGGGATCGAGCGAGGGACCTTTCGGCACCGCCCAAGATTTCAGCACGCCGTCCAGTTCAAGCCGAAAGTCGAAATGCAATCGTGTGGCCCGGTGCTTCTGCACGACGAAGCGGTGAGAGGACTTCTTCTCAACCTTTGGAGGAGGTTCCGGAGTGTCTTCAAAGCGGCGCTTACGTTTATATTCTTCGAGGGCCATAGATGATAGATCGTGCGTCTTGATACAGAGGTAGAGTGTACAGGCTAAGCGCCGGAAGCTAAAAGCCGGAACCGAGAACTAGTTCATGAAGCGAGAATATCCCGACGCGCCGCTCGTAGGCGTGGGGTCGATCATTATTCAGCACGGGAAGGTGCTTCTCGTGAAGCGCGGGCATCCGCCGCTGGTGGGGGAGTGGTCCATTCCTGGCGGAGTTCTGGAGGTCGGCGAGACGCTACGCGATGCGGCCGTTCGCGAGGCGAAGGAAGAGACCGGCCTGATTGTAGAACCGGGAGAGCTTCTCGGGGTTTTTGACCGGGTGATCCGGGATGACAAGGGGCGGGTACTATACCACTACGTGCTGATTGATTTTCTCTGCCGGCAAACGGGCGGGATTCTCGCGGCCTCGGGTGATGCAGCGGAAGTGGGGTGGTTCCGGCAAGGCGAACTGACTCAACTCAAACTTGCGCTCGACACGGAGCAGGTTATTCGGACAGGATTCGAGCGAGGGGCGAGCACCCTCTGAAAATACTGCCTACTGCTCCTCGTCTATCCAGCGCGCCCCGCAGTCTGAGCATTTCCATGAGTTGCTCTGAAGAGGAATGGGTACGCCCAATGCGGCGCTCGTGTATGCCACGGGCTTGTTCAGTTGCTCGAACGCAATGTCCAGAGACCCACATTTGGGACATGTGGGCTGGATGAACTCGCCCACTCCGTCAATGCTGAACTCTGACGGAATCGGACTCTCCAAGAGCTGAGTGGCTTCTATTACATCTTCCGGCGCAACTTGCAGCTTAACGCCACCTAAGAGATTCGATATGAACCAGTCCATGCGAACCATGTTGTCATCAGCAAGAAATGATTCGACGCCACCAGAATCGAGGACTCCTTTCGCGAGTAGCGCTTCTGGAAGGTCCCGGAATTGACGGATGGTCACAAGTGCAGGGCCAGAGTGATTGTGTACGGGGTTTGTTTCTGCTTCCGGACGTCCCGTGCTAGGCAGCCTAACAAGTCCTCTGGTATTCAGCTCCGTAGCGAGTGCTCGGACTGCAGTCTCGGTCAAGGAACTCTTGTCTGCTGCAATCTTCTCAAGCTCGCCGTCGGACAAGCCGGCATAGTGGCGGGCGAGCCTGCGCTCTTCGTCAGGATTCAAGATTGGCATCGTAAACCGCGAATCATATCCGAGATTCTCTAAAGCGATAGTCGACCGGCATTCCCGCAAAAAGCAACGGCCCGTGCACGGTTAAGTACACGGGCCGCCGGTGGACTGTTTGGGATTGACCAAGAGGTGGTCACTCTACGTGGCCTCTACGGCAACTCCGGGTCCCGGCTCGACCTACAGCCGGGCGGTTCAACCCTAATTCACCGGTAGTGTGCGGACTGTAGCTCAACGCCATTTGCGTACGCGGCTTGCCGCGTCTCGCTCAAGCGCGAGCCCCGCTTAGAGCAACCCGCTCTAAGTCTCAGCCACCTCACCTGGTCTTTTGAAGCACCAACTACTTCCATCAGAACTTTTCATCCGACCACCTCCTTTCCGGTGTAGGCCCACATTAACCGAAAACCTTTTCCCGATCAACCTGCACGAAAGTGTGTAATCGGAAAAGGCAACCTGAATTGATGAGGGCCGCCGATTTCCCCGCCCGCAACCCGTTTGAATTCAGCGGTACACCATTAGGAAATTAAGAATGGCGAGATTATTGAGCCAACGGACCATTTCCTCCGCGAGGCCATGTCCCGGAGCTATCTGGCCGACCGACTTCTGGAAACCCTAGACTGGAAGTTGCTTCTCCAGAGGGGCGTGGATTGTAAGTCGCCGATCTTTCAAGCTTTCCATCGGTACGCACCGGGTTGGGGCAAACCGAGATGCGCCAGCACGCGATAAGCAAATTCGCGCGCCATCACATCGACGCCAACAGGGCGGTTGTAGAAAGCCGGGATGAGGGGAAAGATCGTCGCTCCAGCATCGGCTGCACGATACATGTTGCGGATGTGAATCTTGTTGAGCGGTGTCTCGCGAACGCAAAGCACTAGCGGACGCTTCTCCTTGAGGGTAACGTCGGCGGCCCGTTCGATCAGATGACTGGCGATCCCGTTTGCAATGCGAGCCAGGGTTCCGACGCTGCAGGGGATGACGACCATGCCATCGGCCGGGTAAGACCCGCTCGCCACGTTAGCGCCGATGTCGGCGTTCGATTGCAGGTCGATCTTCGACGACCTTTTGCCGAGAATCTGTCGAACCAGGTTGGCTCGTCCGCGAAGGCCAAGTTCTTCGGCAATAACCCGGAGGGCGCTGTCGGAGGCGATGAAGTTTATCGTTTCCACCCGCTTATCAGCGTGTATGGCGAGCAGGAAGGCCCTTAGAAAGAGGGCGCCGCTGGCTCCAGTTGTGGCGACGGTAAGGTTCCGCGGTGGAAAATTTGACAAAGTCAGAAATCCTGGGCAAAGCAAACGTAAGCGTCCCGGAATGTTGAGGATACGGGTGACCGCCAGCGGAGTCAAGGAGCTTCGCCGGATGTCCGAAGAAAGCATCTAAAGAAAAGCTCATGGCCAGTGCCACTAGCCTCCGGTCCCGTCGCAGCGCGGCGCAGCTTCACGCGCTGGTGGGAGTAGAGCGTGAGATCCGCGCTTACGATCAGCATGCTCGCCGCAAGTACCTGCGTGATTTCAGTGAGGCCTTCCGCTCCTACGAGTCGGTGCTTGAGCCCAGGCAGCTAAGAGCGTCGATCCGGGAAGCCGACCTTCTCTTGATTGGCGACTACCATGCCTTACCGGCTTCGCAAGCCTTTGCCGCCTCGGTAGTCGAAGAACGCTCCAAATTTCATGACCGGCCAATTGTGCTCGGCCTCGAAACCGTTTTTTCCCGCGATCAACACATTCTGGATGAGTGGTCGCGGGGCGAGATCGATGTGGAAGAACTGCGCGAGCGCATCCGATTCGACCTTGACTGGGGCTACGACTGGGCGCCTTTCTTCAGGCTGGTGGAGACGGCCCGGCAGCGGTCGATTCCGATCTACGGTCTGGACTGCATGCCACGCGAAGATCTGCGCAAAATTGGCGCTCGCGACCGGCACGCGGCGCACAAGATCGCCGAGTTGCGCCAGCGTCATCCGGAAGGTGTGATAGTCGTGTTGTTCGGCGAATCGCACCTGGCGCCAACCCACCTCCCGCAGTTGTTGCGTGAATTGCTGCCAAATGAACGTTTGCTCACGGTGCTACAGAACGTGGATGCGCTCTACTGGCGTGCCGCCGGGGAACTGGATCATGTGGACGCGGTCAAGGTGACAGATGATGTGGTATGTGTCTTCAATTCCACGCCGCTAGAAAAGTACGAAAACTACCGGCTCTGTCTCGACCGCTGGAGCCGCGAAACAGGCTCACCCGATCTCGGTCCCACCATCTATAACCTGATCGATGGCTTGTTGCGTTTTCTGAACATCAACCTGTACTCGTCTCACAACGGCACGCAACCGAAGTTTCTCGTCGACCTGATGCCCGAGGTCTACACGCGCTCCTCCGATTCGCTGCTTCGCCGGCTTCTTTCCCGGAAGGGTTTGGGCGATGCTGAAAAGAAATTGATGCTGCAAAGAATTGAGGAGCGTGGAAGCGCCTACTTTCCGCGCGTGAATGCGTTTTACACGTGGGAATTCCAAATTGTGTACGCGGCGGAGGAAGCCGCACGCTTCCTATACCATGCGTGCCGCGGACTGCCACTACGCGCCAACGGGCATGGCGATGAAGCCGATGAGGCCAACCTGCTTACAGCAGAAGACCGTTTCTATTCACGGGCGATCGAGGACGCGCTGGCCTATTTTGGTTCGCGAGTACTATGCCCAGCGCGGCCTGCCCTGCGTGAGGCCGATCTTCAGGAATGTTACGAGCAGACTCGTGAAGACCTGGAACAACAGACTTCATTTCCCTTCGGGGATTTCGTGGGAATGATCGACTTCCTCGTCCTCCACCGTGAGTTTGAACTCAAACCCGAATCTTGCGGCGAAATTCCTCCATCGATACAGCAGGGAATGGAGGCTAGTGGCGTGAGATTCGAATATCTGACCCAGGAACTCGGTTACATGCTCGGAACCGATCTGTACGATGCTTATCTGGAGGGACGGGTGACTCGCAGTGCAGTGCGGCAGCTATTCCTCGCACATTTGAGGGAGCTGGGATCTGCCCGACAGACGTATTTCACGCTCGCCTATCAGTTACGTACCGGCAAGAAGAAACCACAGGCCGTGAAAGGGACAAGTTAAGGGTTCAGTTTCTCGCCTGTGTTGGTCTAACCCAATTTCTTCAGTCCGCCAATCTCACTTCTTCTTCGTCGGCAAATACTTCTTCTCGATCAACGCGACCACAACGTAATTGGGATCCACCATCTCGTTCAAATGTATCTTCGCCACTTTCGAGAGCAGTTCGTACGAGTCCATCTCCGATAAGCCATAATCCCGATGCATCCATCCCACCAGCTCGGTGAATGCGATTCGCAGCGCGTCGTCCAGTGGGCGGTATGCCCCAACCGTCATGATGGAATCGTCGTTCTCAAACCTTGGCCAGGCGATCTTTTGACCCTTGATTACACTCACCTGCACCCGCGCTCTCAGGGGGACTTCGATTGCTGTGCCCGCTACCTCGCCATCCCCCATCGCGGCGTGGCCATCACCCATGAACAACAGAGCGCCGGGAACATTAACCGGAAAGTAAGCCGTGTTCCCAACGCTTGCTTCAGGTGAGTCCATATTGCCGCCGAATTCCGCGGGCACAATTGAGCTTCTCGCCTCTCCGCCAGCGGGCGCGACTCCGATGCAGCCGAAAAACAGGTGCAGCGGGATTTTCACAGAAAAATCCGAGTCAAGCGCCTTGAACGTCGCCATGTTCGTCGCGTGGTCGATGGGGTAGAACCACATTTTTTCGGGTATGGACGAGCCCAGCATCGGTGTGTAGTTGGTCGCGTTGAGTGCGCCGAAGCCCGGCCCGGCAGTGCCCACGCCCTGATTGCCGTCCACCTCAAGGCTCAGAATCTTGACCGCGAGCGTGTCGCCTGGTTCCGCGCCTTCCACGTAGAACGGTCCGGTCAAAGGATTGTCGCCCTTGACCATACTGAGAGAGTCTCCAGGCTTCTGCAATGCGTTGCCGAAGGCGTCCAGTGTGTTCGCCTCAATGATCTCACCCGGTTTTACCTTGGCGACGGGTTCGGCCGGGCCATAGACATATTTCACGTTATTGATGGTGGCGTGATACTTCACTGTGACAGGCGTGGTCTGGGCGGCGAGAACGGCTGAAATCACATGTAGGGACAACAGCGAGTAGAAATGTCTCAAGGGGCTCTTCCCTCCGATGTGGAACTCCGGCTTAAGGACCGTCCAACGCGAGGCGGTCAAGTCACTTAACCCAGGCCACCCAGCCCAGACCAAGCAGCAACGTGACAATCGTGATGGGCACGCCGGCTCTCAGGTAGTCGGCGAAGCCGATTTCGATCTCCGGCCTGGCGGTCTCGACGACAATGATATTCGCTACCGATCCCGTGATGGTCAGATTGCCCGCAAGCGTGCTGGACATGGCCAGAATCAGCCAAGCAGTGTGCGGGTCCGCAAGGCCTGGCGCAATCGATTTCAACAACATTACCGCGGGTACATTGCTCACGATATTGCTGAGAACCGCGGTCACGATAGTGAATACGGCGACATGCTGGAGGTTCCAGTGACGGGCGATGTTGATCAGGTGATTCACGATTCCCGCATTCTCTGCTCCGCCTACGATCAGGAATAGCCCGACGAAGAACACCAGCAGTCCCCAGTCGACTTCCTGATAGAGTTTGCGAGGTTCAAGCGTCCGCGTGATTAGAAGCGTTGCCGCACCAAGAGCCGCCATCATGGCCGGTGGTACACCAAAGAGGAAGCCTGCCACGACGGCCGTCACCACGATCGCGGGCTTGGTGAGGCGTGACAGATCGAGATCTGGAAGTGGAATGGCATCTGGCTTTTCAGCCAGCGGAGCTGTCCGGCGCATGTGGATCCAGTGGAGAAGCGCCCAGTCCACAAAGAGTCCGAGAATCGCCACCGGGGCTAGATGCATGAGGAAGTCGCGGTAGCCGATCCCAGAAAAACTGCCGATCAGCATGTTCTGCGGATTCCCGGTAATGGTGGCGACACTTCCGATGTTGGATGCAGTGGCAACGGCCAGCAGATAGGGCAAGGGAGCCAGCTTCATGCGACGCGCGATGCTGAGCACGAACGGAACCATGACCAGACACACAATGTCATTCACAAAAAACGCGGAAAGCAGCCCGCAAGTGAAAATGACGGCGGGCAGCAACTGCTCGGGCTTGAGGCGGCGCAAGACGACTTCTGCGTTCCACTCGAAGAACCCGACCAGATGCAGATTTCCGACGATGACCATCATCGAGAAGAGCAAAACAATCGTGCTGAAGTCGATGAAGCGCAGGGCTTCACCCGGACGGACAATGCGAACCGCCACCATAGCGACTGCGCCGATAATTGCTGCCCCAGTTCGATCGATCTTCAATCCGGGGAACTTCCCAATGGCGAAGACGATATAGCTGGCGATAAAGATCGCGTAGGCAGCTATCAAACGTGCGTCGGAGAGGGCGGCGGGGGGTATAGAGGACATGGAGAGCGTCGAGCAGAATATCAGGGATGCGCGACATGAAACAAAAAGCCCGGAGCCGAAGCTCCGGGATTGAAGATGACCTAATCAGGGTTCAGGCTTGTCCAACCGCCGTTTGAGTTAACCAGGTTCGCTTCAGTTGATTCTTGGGAAGGACATCGAGATAGATGACGGCATACCGAAAAGCCAGGACAACCGCCGTCAGCACCATCAGTGTTGCGGCAAACTCGGTCCACTTGGGTACGTAGTAAATGCCTGCACTGGCCTGCAATCCGGTAATCGAGACGTTCAGCCGGTTAGCCATGAATCCCATGACCACCAGAGAGCAGGTCCAGTACAGGTATTGAGGGTTGCCCCGCACCCTGTCCATGTTCAGGAGCATCAGAGGTGCGACCACAAGCAACCCGATCTCTAGCCAGAACAACATTGTTTCTTCGCGCCACATGAACATGTAGGGGGCAGCCCCATGGGTGTACAAATCAACGCCGCGGAAGATCGCATACAGTGCCAGCATGGGTGCGATTACCCGGCTCACCTCGCTAAGAACGCTGGTGTCGAGCCGCACATTCAATGAACGAACGCAGAGGTAAAGTGCCATCACGGTCACCGCGAGACCAGCGGGAATCGCGGAGAGGTAAAACAGGGTGGTCAGATACGGGCTGTACCACAGCGGATCCAGTTTGCCTTTGGTGATCAGGTAGAGCCCACCGAGGAAAGATTGGTGCAGCGACGACAACACGACACCGGCCAGGACGACACCAATCAGGATTTCGTGATGCCACCTGAGATACCAGCTTCGCAGGGCGGGGAAGGGGATCTTCTCGACCAGCAGTGGCGAAAATTCCAGAGCGAGCACTGTGGTGTAAAGCATCACGCACCAGGACACCTCGAACAGCACCGAGTGCCGGTTCCACATCACGATGGGATGCCAGATGCGCCAGGGCAATCCGAGTTCGTACATCATTCCAAAAATCACACTCAGGTAGCCGAGGAAAGAGATCAGCACAGCGGTACGCACCACCGGCCGATAGCGCTCGAAGCCAAGTAGATAGACAGCCGCCGCGATCGCGAATCCGCCCGCTGAGAGTCCCACTCCGCACAGAGTTCCAAGTCCAACCCAAAGACCCCAAGGCTGGGGATCGGTGAGGTGCGTGGACTGGCTGAACCCGAGAAAGAAGCGTGCGTATGTGGAATAAAGCCCAGCCGCAAAGATGAGTGCCACAACCGCCCGCCACAACGTGATTTTGGGGAACTTGATGTTCGACATGACTTAGCCCCTTTCCTTGCCGGCAGGCTTTGCAGTCGCTGCCGATTTCTCATGCGCTTCGGCCAGCGCAACTTCGGCCCGGCGTTGAGTGATCCAGTACAAACCGGAGAGCAGGCCACCGCCTACCATGACCACTGTGGGCACGTCGCCCAGCGCATTTGCTGTCAGCGTGGGGAGCGGCTGGGTGGGAGCTGCGGCGAACCCCAGTTTCTCGAAAGGCACGTCTGAGATGAAGAATACCGACGTGCCACCAGCCTCTTCGCTTCCGTAGATGTGCCTCACATACCCGCCAGCCAGAATGCGCCGCTCGGCCTCATCGAGAATTTCGTCGCGCCATCCAGAGATCGAGGCTTGTGTCGGGCAAGCTTCGACGCAAGCGGGCTGCTTACCCACCGTCTGGCGTTCCGCGCACATATCGCACTTCTTCACGTAGGGAACGAGCTTTGACCACTCATAACGCGGCACGCTGAATGGGCATGCCACCAGGCAATAGCGGCAGCCTATGCACTTCGATCCGTCATAAGTGACGGGGCCGGCAGAGGTCTTTTTCAGCGCCCCCACAAGACAAGCTGAGGCGCAGGCGGGATCCTGGCAGTGCATACACATGCGGCGCACGTAACGGTCGCCGTGATCTTCCACGATGGTGAACGCCGTCGGTGAGAGCTTCGACTCCGTTTCCTTGGGGAAGCCGTGGAGTTCTTTGCACGCCTGCTCGCAGCTTCGGCAACCGATGCATTTTGTAATGTCCACCAGGATGGCTTTGGTTCTTTCCATGACTCTTCTCCTTCTCCTCTGCCTCGCCGTAGCTAGGACAGGAAGAATTCCTTCGCCAGTTTTTGCCGCAGTTCAGGCTCGACACGCGACAACAGTCCGCCCAACGGGATGCCGCCGTCGGCCGCCATAGTCGGTGCCAGTGGTCCAACCATGTTGTTCAGGCGCGTAATGCTGTTCTGCAGCCAGGGGGCGACCATAGATCCCTGGACCAGGTTGCGCTGATTGGTTGCCAGTTCGGGCGACTTCACCATGGCGATCCAGCCCTGCGAATACGGGTCGCGAGTGACCACGCTGGGATCGCTGAGCGCATCACTGTTGAGAGTCGTGACCACGCCTTCGACAGGAGAAAGAAAGTCGACGACCACGTCGCCGCTCTTGACGGTCATGAGTTTTTGGCCTTGGCGGACCCAACGGTTCTCTCCGATCGCGTCAATGTGGTCGATGCGACCCAGTAGGTTCGTGGCAAAACTATCGATACCGACTCGCGCGGTCTCGGGACCCTCTTTCAGAGCCCAGGTGTGTCCTGGATGGAAGGAGTAACCCTCAGGAAGCTGGAAACCATAGGAGCGTTCCATCCGTGGCGGATGAGGACCTGGCGCTTGGGGCTTCGTCGGCATTTCATTCTGGGATCGGAAGTAGCTGACGGACATCACCAGGAGGAACATCAGGAGCACGATCAGGATCGACATAAGGCAACCTCTTATGCGGCCCAGTTTCCAACGCCATTTGCGCTCTACTTAGAGCGGTGGACCGCCGCTTTCACCATGTGTTAATGCACGCGAAGGGCAAACATCGCTCACAACGACGGGGCTGTGTTTTCAGTGGGTTGCAGATAGCGTGCAAGGAGTTGAAGGTGGAATGTCTAGCTGCGTTTTGCTCTTGCTACTGCGTTTTGCAGGGGTGCGTCGAAACGATGCAGGTTATATTCAGACTTCGACTGGCTCCTTGCTTGGCTGCTCTTTCTTCAGTCGCCTCAGCAAGGATGTCGGGTGGATGCCGAGCACTCTTGCTGCGTGTGTCTTGTTGTTTCCGGTGGCGGCAAGAACTTCCTGAATGTAAGTGTCCTCGAGCTCTCGAAGAGTGACTAGTTCGCGACGCGAGGGGAAAATCTCGCAAAGTGTGCTCACTTCCCGCTTTTCTGCCTTGCCGGGATCGTCGCGAATCTCTTCCGGCAAATACTCTGCGTCGACATCTCCCTCCGGCGCCAGGATCATGGTGCGCTCGATCACGTTCTTTAATTCGCGGATATTTCCCGGCCACGAATAGTTCTGGAGCAATTCGGCTGCGGCGGGAGTAAAACCCAGGAATTTCTTGTTCAGTTCAAGGTTGAACTGCTGCAACAAGTCAAGGGCGAGAGGCAGAATGTCCTCCTTGCGTTCTCGCAGAGGGGGAATATCAAGCGGCACAACATTAAGTCGATAGAACAGATCCTCGCGGAATCTACCTTCAGCAACCTCCTGTCTAAGGTTGGCGTTGGTTGCGGCGACCAGCCGCACATCAACTTTGATCAACCGCGTCCCACCTAGACGCATGAAAGTGTTTTCCTCCAAAACGCGCAACAGCTTGGCCTGCACGCTGGCCGACATGTTCCCGATTTCGTCCAGGAAAACCGTGCCGCCGTTGGCCCGCTCCAGCAAACCCTCCTTGCGTCGCCGGGCATCGGTAAATGCTCCAGGTTCAAATCCAAAGAGTTCGCTTTCGAGAAGATTGTCGGGAAGCGAAGCGCAGTTGAGCTCGAGGAGCGGCATAGAGGCTCGTGGGCTGGCATAGTGAATCGCTTTGGCCAGAACTCCCTTGCCGGTTCCGCTCTCGCCCTGGATGAGGATCGTCGTGTGATCGGTTTCAGCGGCCTTGCGAGCAATTTCGAGCATTCTGCGGGTGGCTGGATTCAGCGTGACGACGCGCCCGAAGTCATATCGGCCTTTGGCGCTTTCCACGGTTTCGCGAACGCGCACGCGCAACGCGAGCATTTCAGAAGCCCGGTGGAGAGTCGCGATCATGTCGGCGAGGTGAAACGGCTTGATAAGGTAGTCAAAAGCGCCCAGCTTCATGGCTTCCACGGCGCGGTCTACTATGTGGTAGGCGCTCATCATCAGGACGATCGCACCGGGATTTGCCTGCTTCATGCGGCGCAGAACCTCCACACCGTCAATTCCGGGCAACACGATATCGAGCACTGTGAGGTCAGGCTTTTCTTCGACGAAAATCCTCAACCCATCCTCGCCAGAACCGGCCGTGTAGACCTCGAAAGCTTCTTCGCGTAGCGCCCGCGACATTGTGCGCAGCGTCAGTTCTTCATCGTCAACTACCAGGACCGAATACGACATAAGGCCTCGAGTTCCCGGTCAAAGACCGCGTGCTTCCAACACCCAATTGCTCAAACCACAACCTCAGACGCCTGATTCTCCCGCTCTTCAATCTCCTGGCGAACTGGGAGAGTCAGGGTGACAGTGGTGCCGTGATCCAGAACGCTGTCCACGCGAATGTCGCCATCGTGACTCTTCACATAAGCTTGGCTGATGCTCAGGCCAAGCCCGGTACCCTTTCCGCGCTTGGTGGTAAAAAAGGGCTCGAACACGTGCGGCAGAATGTCCGATGGGATGCCGCAGCCGGTGTCGATGACCCTGACCTCGATGCTATCTACAAAAGTCAATTTGCTGGCGGATATGGTGATCCGTCCGCCTTCCGGTGTCGCCTGCGCAGCATTCAGCAGCAGGTTCATGAGGACCTGCGAGAGCTGGTTCGCGTCCGCCCGGATATGCGGCAGATCGGCAGGAACCGCATTCTCAAGATGCTTTCCCCGCAACATGGGCTGGTGTTCGAGGAAGGTGAGAGTGTCGGCGACCAATCGCTGCAGGCTGATCTTGCTGAGCGTTGGCGGACTGGGACGAGCATAGTTCACCAGTCCTCTCAACGTGGCCGATATTCGCTTCGCCCCGGCGATGCACTGCTCAACCTCACTGCGAGACTCAGGATCGAGCGGGTTCTTAAGTTCCAATTCGAGATGCGAAAGTATTCCAAGCAGCGGATTGTTGATCTCGTGCGCGGCGCCAAGGGCGAGCTGGGCAAGGGCGGCGCACTTTTCGTACTCCGCCAATTGTGACTGGAGCTGAATCTTTTCCTTGTTCAATTCCCGTTCTTCGTAGAGCCGGCGGAACAATTCGTCCTGCGCCAGGTCACGCTCCCGTTCCCTTTGCTGTAACAGCTCTTTTGTACTGCTTTAGTTCGCGGGCAAACCTCGCGCCATCCCGAAGTCGCCAGACTACGAGAACCATGGCGGCCAAGGTGAGGGCCAGTATGACAAGCGAGAACAGGAGAAGTCCAGGAGTGTTCTGTGATTCGCTTAACATCTTTGACAGCAATAACATGCATGCCGGGAAGCGACTACATTCCCATCCGCTTAGCGGAGCTGAAAAAAAACCAATCATCCACTACCACGATGTAACGGAGGCTTCCGGAAAGCTGTGATCAAGGTCACGCGAGCCAGTGTGCCAGGTACGCCTTAGGACGGGTACGCTCAACTCCTTGGTTGCCTTGGGAATCCTCGCGGGGTGCGATACGGAGACAACCGGAGTTTCTGGAAGAGAGTTGGAGAGGATTGGCTAGGACTTCTCGTCGCGGGCGCGAAGCCACTCGATGAACATTTGCTCGACTGGCTTGTCGTAGGACATCAGGACGTGACGCACGGTGTGTCCACTCACGAAGTGGCAGACTTCTTCTGCAAGATTCTTGGCGTGATCGCCGGCACGCTCCAGTGACTGGGTCATAAAGATCACCTGCAAGCTTGCCTGGCGTTCCGCTCTCTCAGGGTTTTCGATGTGACGCATAAAGATCAAGTTGCGCAGCCTATCCATCTCCGCGTCAGCGCGCAGCACATCCACTGCTTTCCTTACGTCGCGGGCGGAAAACGATTCGCCCACATCGGTGAGCATCTTCTCTAGAAGCGTAGCCATCTGTGTAAGCTCACGGACGTCCTGCGGATCAAGGCGCCCACCCGCCGCCTGGGCACTATTGACAAAACTCAGGAGCAGATCGCCAATCCTCTCCAGGCCAATCATGAATTTCATGCACGCCAGCAGCTCGCGTGCGTTAGTGCCCGTCACCTGGGTGATGGCCGTGGTCACGCCATCGTCGATCTCCATGTCCAACGTGTCCAGCTCCTTTTCACGCTGGCGAATGGAATTGAGCAGGGCGGATGAGCCGGTCGCAATACCCTCAGCAGCGGCAGCGGCGGCCTCTTTCGCGAGGTGACAAGCCTGGACCGTGCGCTGAACCAGATACTGATGAGACGTTTCTGGTGCAGGACTTTTCATGCTAGCGGAACTCATACGCACTTTCCTCCCTGCTGGGGCCGGGGCGAGGGATCGCCTTCTGGACGCTTGCCGCTTGCACGTGCTTGAACCAAGGACCAATAAAATACATTAGGTTGCTTTCTCAAACGATTGGTTAAAGACAGGTGAATTTTTGGTGCAAGTGAAATATCCTAACCGTCTCCGCCATCGGGGCGTTAACAAGAGTTGCCTGCGAGTGGAAGCCGGAAGAGAAAAGTAGAGCCGTGATTCAGTTCGCTCTCCGCCAGAATGGTTCCGCCGTGAGCGAGCACAATGTGCTTGGCGATAGCCAGCCCTAGCCCGGTACCGCCAGATTCGCGCGAACGCGCTTTGTCGACACGGTAGAAGCGTTCGAAGAGCCGCGGTACGTGCTCCGACGAAATTCCAGGGCCGAAGTCGCGAACGTAAAACTCCACCACACCATCCTTCTCCCTTGCTCCCAGCACCACTCGACCTCCAGAACATCCGTATTTGAAGGCATTGTCGATCAGGTTCGAGAAGACCTGGTGGATGGCCTCGCGGTCGGCGTTTACCGGCGGGAGCACGGCGTCTTCCACTAACAATTCAATTCCCTGGGAGCGGGCAATCTCGCGGAAACTCTCTTCTGCATCCTGAAGCAATTCACTGGGTGACACGGCCTGAGCATCGAAACGCTGTTCTCCAGATTCCACTCGCGCGAGGGTAAGCAGATCTTCCGTCAGGCGGGACATGCGCGTGGCATTCTTCCGGATAATCTCCAGAAATTCCCTTACGTGATCGGTTTCCTGAACGCTCTCAAGCAGAGTTTCGGCGTAACCCTGAATCGACGTCAGTGGAGTACGCAACTCGTGCGAGACGTTGGCGATAAAATCGCGGCGCGTCTTCTCCACTCTCTCAGTCCCAGTCAGGTCGTGTAACACCGCAACCGCTCCTCCTCCGGGCATAGGGGCTGCGGTCACGTCAAAGGACCGACCCTGCACGATCGATGCCGCGCGCGCTGAGGCAACCTTTCGACCCTCGCCCGCAATTCGCACGGCGTTGAGGAAGTCTGGATCACGCACCGTTTCGACGATGGGCATATTCAGCCGAGTGCGCGGCACCAGTCGATCCATCCCGCGATTGGCCCATTGCACGCGACCGTCTTGTCCCACAGCGATGACTGCGTCCTGCATGCTGTTCAGCAGGGTCTCCAGTTGACGCTGGCTGGTTTGAACGTTGGCAAAACTGGCTTCCAGGTTGCCCGCGGTCTTGTCGAGCGCTGCTGCAACCTTCCCGATTTCGTCGGCCGACGTTTCCGCGATTCGCGCAGTCAGGTCTCCAGTGGCGATGCGGTCGGCGAAGGTCACGATGTTCTGCAGCCGCCGGGCGGTATATTGAGCCGCGATGGCTGCCACCAGCAAGGCGGCGAAGAACACGATGGCGGAGTTCCTCAGCAAGCTTCTCCGCGCATGCCTGGTTGCCGATTCCACATCGGACAACGGATAGGCAAGGCGTACGGCGCCTCCAGATACAGGTGCGGCTACATAGAGGAAGCGTATCCCGACCGTGCGGCCGTCACGCTCGGCTGACCCAACCTCGCCCCGCAAAGCGGCAGCGAACTCGGGCCTGGCTGCGTGGTTCTCCATGGCTGACGGGTCGGCTTCGGAGTCGGCCAATACCTTGCCGGAAGCGTCTATAACGGTGGCCCGGGCGCCGGCAGCCTGGCCTGCCTGGGCCGCGATATCCTGCATGGAACGTGTCCGGTCGCTTTCGACGCGATGCGCGAACATGGCAGTCTTTTGGGCCAGGTTGCGATGGATTTCTTCGCGTAGAGATACTTCCAAAGAGCGGCGAACGGAAAAATCAAGAGCGAATGTGGCTGCTGCAATAACCAATCCAAACAGAAGCAGCAGTTTGAAGAAGATCCGCCGCCTCACTTGGGGACCTCAAAGCGGTAGCCAGCGCCGCGCACGGTCTTCAGATACCGTGGATTCTCCGGATCGGGCTCAATCTTTTCCCGGATGCGCCGCACATAGACGTCCACAGAACGTGGTGTTACGTAGGAGGTATCGCGCCAGACGGAATCAAGAAGCTGGTCCCGAGTGAAAACGCGGCCAATGTGGCGAGCGAAGTAGTCCAGCAGGCGGAATTCAGTAGCCGTCGTGGTTACAAGCTTGCCTCGCACGCTGAGCGTCATCGCAGTCGGATCGATCTCAATTTCCCCCGCTCGCACCGGTCCGGGGGACAATGGACGATCAAAGCGTCTCAATACGGCTTTCACCCGCGCGACCAGTTCGCGCGGACTGAACGGCTTGGGAATATAGTCGTCAGCTCCGAGTTCCAGGCCAAGAATGCGGTCAGCTTCAGAACTCTTCGCGGTGAGGAAGATGACCGGGGTCATCGCCAGTGTTGCAGTCTGTCGGATCTGTCGGCAGAGCTCCAGGCCATCCTTACCGGGCACCATGATGTCCAGAATGAATAATGTGGGTCTTTGGCGCTCCGCCTCGCTAACGACCGTATTGCCGGTCGGATAAATACGAATGACGAAGCCGGCGGCCTCCAGATGGTGGCGCACCAGCCGCGAAATGTCCGGATCATCTTCAACCACAAATATGCTTGGTTTCACGTCGCTATTGTAGCCGCATCAGGGGTTGCATACACAGGGAGAGCCCAACCTGCTGAGATTGACTGGATTGGCGCGAACTTTGGAAGGTCCGGAAAATTTGAGAGGAAGGGGACTCGATACGACGGCCATCAACTACGACTTGAGGCGGGAACCTCGCTACAGGAGCTGCCTGACATCGCGGACCAGCCGCAATGATCAATACAGGGTTGGCAGCCTTCCTGTTCGGCCATGGTGACCGCAGCCCGGGAGACACACTGTGTGCGCGCTAGGCGTACAGCAGCACAACAACAGCGTGAAAGGCGGCACCGGACCAGATCGCCTTCGACGACATGAGGTTCCCGCCCAACCATGACAGGCAGTTCCTTCTGCCTGCACCGTACAGAACCCTACGCTCCTGCCAAACGAATTCGCTGTGACGGAAATCACGCAGTTGCGTGAGAAGAGTTGGAGTGAGCAACACAGCGGCTCATCCGGTCGCGATCACGAGGCTACCTGCTTTGTCCATCCAGAAGCGCATACCCGGCGGGACTGCTGTGGTCGCGCTGTACTCAGCCACCACCGCAGGCCCGAGGTGCTTGCGACCGGGAGCTAGCTCCTCGCGGGCAAAGACGCCTGCGGAGTACTTCATCCCCCCGAAGACCATAATAGAAGTGAGTTTGGAAGGTTGGGGCAACTTCGGAGAACGCCGGTTTGAACTGACACGCCTCGCCCTTTGCGGTGCGACGTTGGCCTGAGGAGACCTCACTAGGCTGCGGAGACGCACCGTAACCAGTTCTATCTCTCGTCCCGGATTGTTGTAGCCATATCGCCTCAGGTGCTCTTTATGGAATTCCAAGGTCAGCCTCGACGTAAAAGGCACATTCAACTCGTATCCTTGACCTTTGTATCGCATATCCACGGTTCTCACGTACCGAACGGCGCCCCCCCAGCCTTCGGACCGCAGGTCCCTGGCAGCCATCTGCCGCAATTCATGAAACTCCTGTTCGAGTTGGGCAATCGGCAATCTGTCGGTGACACGCAAGAGGACGGTGCGCGAGTAGTCCTTCACGACGTCGCTGACCAGAATGCCAAAAGCTGACAGCGCTCCCGGTAATGCAGGCACGATGACCCGCGGAAGGGACAAAGACCGGGCGAGTTCACAGGCATGCAACCCGCCGGCACCGCCAAAAGCCACCAAGGCAAAGTCTCGGGGATCATAGCCGCGTTCTATCGACACGACCCGAATGGCTTTCTCCATGGTGGCATTCGCGACCCGTATCACACCTTCGGAGAACTGCTCGATTGAGAGGGCCGAGTTTTGGCGCTTGAGCCACTCGTCCGTGATCCGGCGAGTTCTCTCCACGTCGAGAGTGAAATCGCCGCCCAGAAACTTGTCTGCCAGCAGTCGGCCGAGCAACAGGTTCGCATCGGTGACGGTCGGTTGCGTCCCTCGCCCGTAGCAGATGGGCCCAGGATCTGCGCCCGCGGACTCCGGTCCCACCCGCAATGCTCCGGCGGCATCAAATCGCGCGATTGATCCTCCACCCGCACCTACTGTGTGGATGTCGAGCATGGGCACCCCAACCGGCAGCCCGGCTACCTCCGATTGGGTTCCGACTCTGGCTTCGCCTTCCACCAGCGACACGTCGGTCGATGTGCCGCCCATGTCGAACGAGATGATCCGCTGTTCTCCACTGCGCTGCGCCGTAACCGCAGCCCCTACGACGCCGCCAGCGGGTCCAGAGAGTACCGTCCGCACCGGTTCGCGGGCGGCAGATGCCAAGGCCGTGATTCCGCCACTGGACTGCATTACAAAAATGCTTGTCTTCTTTTTCTTCGGTTCTTGATCGCCGGCACGGGCTGTTTTGCTTTGGCTGCGCCGTTCCAGATTCTCCAGATAACGCTGCATGATTGGCTGGAGGTATGCGTTGACCACTACCGTGCTGGTCCGCTCGTACTCCCGAAACTCCGGAAGAATCTGATGGGATACGGAAAGCGGTAGGCCCAGATCCGCTAGCGCTTTCGCCGTAAGACATTCGTTTTCTGAGTTAGCAAAAGAAAACAGAAATGAGATGGCGACCGATTCGGCAGCACTCGCTTGGCAGGCCTGCTTGAGCGCGGACAGTTCGGTGCCAGGAGGACGTTCCAGAACCCGGCCCTCGCTGTCCGTTCGTTCGGCTACCCCAAACCGAAGGTCGGCAGGAACCAGCGGCTCCACGCGATCGAAGAAAAAATCATAAAGCTTGGGACGGGCCTGTCGTCCAATTTCGATGGCATCTTCAAATCCTTTGGTCGTGATCAACGCTACCTTGGCGCCTTTACGCTGCAAGAGAGTGTTGGTTCCCACCGTGGTTCCGTGCAGAATCACGAGTGGACCGGAGGGAGCGATCTTCTCGATTGCGGCGACGATCGCCCGCGAGGGATCCGAGGGTGTAGAAAAAACCTTCAGCGTCTTGACGTGGCCGTTCTCCACCCAGACGCAGTCGGTGAAGGTTCCGCCGGTGTCGATGGCGATGCGCGAGATTGCTTTTCTAGAGTGGCCGGATGAAGGCAAGTCTGGCGATCCTTGACGCGTAACTTTCTCCGCTGGAGATAAACAACCGTGCTACGAAAGAGAACACAACATTCCGGGGGACGACTCGGCTCAGCCGCTCCGAATCGCAAGTGCACTAGCTCTTCGTAAACGCCAAACTGAGCAGCGTCCTCTGCTCGACTTCGTGCGCTTTGGCTGACCCCGTCGCCGGGCTGGCGCTGGCCGACCTTTTTACCGTGAGCACAGGGCGTCCGCCAGCAATCCGGCGCAGCCGTGGTGCCACATAGAATAGCGGGCCCATATTCGCAGGTTCTTCCTGAACCCACACGATGTCGCTTGCGGAGGCGTGACGTTCGAACTCCGCAGACAGTTCTGCCTCCGGGAACGGATATAGCTGTTCCAGGAAGACCACGGCGGTCGAGCGCTCCTTGCGTTTCTTGCGTTCAACCCTTAATTCGTGACCGATCTTTCCACTGCACACCAGAATCCGCCTGGCATCCGTAGCTTCGTTGTCGGGCAGAACGTTGAGGAATTTCTCGTGCGCCAAATCGCCGATGGGAGAAGAAGCGTCCGGATGCCGCAACATACTCTTTGGCGTAAACACAATCAAAGGTTTTCGCCACTTCCGCAGCGCCTGACGCCGTAGCAGATGAAAATACTGAGCGGCGCTCGAGGGCTGGCAGATCTGGAAATTGTCGCGCGCTGCCAGTTGCAGGAAGCGCTCGATGCGAGCGCTGGAGTGTTCCGGCCCCTGACCCTCGTACCCATGGGGCAGAAGGAGCACGACCCCGGACAGCAGCTTCCATTTGTCTTCGCCGGCGCTGATGAATTGGTCGATCACGGCCTGCGCCACGTTCACGAAGTCGCCAAATTGAGCCTCCCACAGGACTAGCGCTTCCGGATAATCCCGGCTGTAGCCGTACTCAAATCCGAGCACACCGGCCTCAGAGAGTGTCGAATTGTAAATCTCGCAGCGCGCTTGATCGGCAGAAAGGTGCTCCAACGGTACGTATTCCTGCTCGTTTTCGACGTCGACCAGCACTGAATGGCGTTGGTTGAATGTTCCGCGACGGCAGTCCTGACCGCTCAGACGCACGGGGATGCCGCTTCGCACCAGACTCCCAAACGCCAACGCCTCAGCCATGCCGTAGTCAACGGGCCGCTTGCCCTTGCCCATCTCCGACCGTTGCTCCAGCAACTTCTTCACTTTTGGATGGATGTGGAACGCCGCGGGATAGGACGTCAGTCCTTCAGTGATTTCTGCCAAATCGTCCACCGGGATGCCGGTGTTTACCTCATACTCAAGTTTGTAGCAGCCTCCCTCGTAGTTGTCCCAATAGCTGGGTAATTCGCGTAGCGTCGGCTTCTTGGTGAGTGTTGCTGCTTTCTTCTGCGCGGCCTCGAATTCGCTGCGGATAGAATCGACCTTGGCCTGCGCATCCTGTGCGCCAATGTCATCCGCATAGATTTCCCATAACGGCGGGTGGTCTTTGATTTCTTTGTACAGCAGCGGTTGCGTGACCGTGGGGTCGTCGACCTCGCTGTGGCCGTGACGCCGGTATCCGATCATGTCGATCACGACGTCGCTTCCAAATGCATAGCGATATTCCAGGGCCATCCGTCCGACACGGAGAACCGCGTCCACATCCTCCCCATTCACGTGGAAGATTGGAATCGATTGGCGGCGGGCGATTTGAGCCGCGAATCGAGAAGAGTGCAATTCACCGGACGTTGTCGTGAAGCCCAGCAGGTTATTCACGATCACGTGGATGGTGCCGCCCACTGTGTAGCCCTTGAGGTCCGCATAGTTTAGCGTCTCGGCGAAGATGCCCTGTCCCGCGAACGCGCCGTCCCCGTGCACCAGCAGCGGCAGATACTTTTTCTCGCCGCTCTCGCCGGCACGATCCTGTTTCGCGCGTGTGCGGCCCACAGTCACCGGATCGACCGCTTCCAGATGGCTCGGATTTGAAACCAGGTGGATATGAATCTTCGCACCGCTTTTCGTTGGATATTCTCCAGTGGCGCCCATGTGGTACTTCACATCGCCGCCGCCCAGAACGCTGCGAGGATCCACGTCTTCAAAGCCGGCGAAAACTTCTTCCGGGCCACGACGCGCAACGTGAGTAATGACGTTGAGACGCCCGCGGTGGCTCATTCCCATCACCAGTTCCGCCGCGCCGAGATTGCCGGCGGAATCGAGGATTTCGTCTACCAGAGGAAGTAAGGCCGTCACACCTTCCAGAGAAAAACGCTTGGTTCCCAGGTACCGTTGCTGCAGCACTTCTTCGAAGAGATCGGCGCGAATCAGCAGTTCGAGTGCGCGTTCCTGGTCCGCGGCGCCGGGAGCACTCTCCATGTGCTCCTGAATCCATCGGCGGCGGGCGCCATCCGGGATGTGCATAAATTCAACGCCAATGGTGCCGGAATAAAATGACCGGGCTTCACGGGCGAATTCGCTGTCGATGCGGAGTTCCGGATGAGGTTCCGGACGCAAAAAGCCCAACGGATCCAGATCCGCCTCCAGGTATCCCCATTGCCTGAAGGCATCGAGCACCCGCTCTCGTTCGGTCAAGGCAGGGTCCATCAGTTCTTCTGTAGTTGTTTTGTTCGCTGAACTAGCCATAATGTGCCTTACTAGCATAATGGATGAGGCTGAATCCGGGGTGGATTCGAGTAACGCGCTTCGAGGGTGAGCTTTGCCGATGCAAGAAAGACGAATCCGATCGGTGAACGGCTGTCGAAAGTCGGAATAGGGGATTCCCTCGATAAAATCGGCCTCGCAAAAGGTGTAATATTCATGGCCCACGGCACAGGGGCGGTTTGATTTGTCGACAACGGGTCAAAAAGGTTCGAGCTGGGGTCCTCCCACTTTGCTAGGGGTCCCCTTCGACGCGAACTCTTCCTATTTGCGCGGAGCTGCTACCGCGCCGCCTCTGATTCGCGAGGCTTTCCATTGCGACGCCTCCAACAGCTGGACGGAGACCGGCGTCGATCTGAGCGCTCCTGGTGTTTACGAGGATGCGAGCGACTTGACGCTAAACGGCAGCGGCGATTTCGCCTCTATTGAGGCGGCAATCGGGACCTTGCTTGATAAGCGACAGCGGCCGGTCACGCTGGGTGGAGATCACTCGATCACTTACCCGATCGTGCGTGCCTTCGGGAAGAAGATTTCCGACCTCACCATCATTCACTTCGACGCCCATCCAGATCTCTACGATGAGCTCCAGGGCAACCGCCTGTCGCATGCCTGTCCGTTCGCACGAATCATGGAAGAGAAGCTGGCCAAGCGGCTGATTCAGGTGGGCATCCGGACGATGAATGGCCACCAGCGCGAGCAGGCTTCCCGTTTCGGGGTGGAGTCTTTCGAACTGAAGCAGTTGCCAGCCTTCGAGAAGCTGCGGACCTGGTGCCCGGTCTATGTCTCATTTGATATGGACGTCCTCGACCCGGCGTTTGCACCGGGGGTGTCACACCGTGAACCGGGAGGCATCTCCGTACGCGACGCGATTCGCCACCTGCACTCCATTACTGGCACAATCGTTGGGGCGGACATCGTCGAGTACAACCCCAAGCAGGACGTCTCAGGGCTCACGGCTACTGTAGCGGCAAAGATTCTGAAGGAAATTCTGGGGAAAATGGCGCTGGAAAAGAAGTGTCCGGAGTCTTCGGTTATTTCCCATTGAAGGTGAGTTCTGCGAACGGCAATAGTAGGGTGTGTGGCTGAAGAATTCTCCGACAGGTGACGGCTCACGAAATGACCCTGGCAATCGATCAGGAAAAAGAGACAGCAGGCCGTGCCAGCATTCGCTTCGTTCATGACGGTCAGATTCTCGGCCTCGGCACCGGTTCCACCGCCGTTCACGCTATTCGAGCTATCGGAGAGCGGGTAAGTAAGGGGCTGAAGATCATCGGCATTCCCACATCCGTCCGTTCCAAGGAGCTTGCAGCCAGTCTTGGAATTCCGCTGGCGACCCTCGACGACTATCAGCAGATCGATGTGACGATCGACGGGGCTGACGAAGTCGATCCTGCGCTGAATCTGATCAAGGGCGGCGGGGGAGCGCTCCTGAGGGAAAAAATCATTGCCTCAGCCACGAAGCAACTGGTCATCGTGGCCGACTCGCAAAAGCAGGTTCCATGTCTGGGAAAATTTCCCCTACCGGTGGAGGTGATACCGTTCGCCCAGGCTCTGGTTGCAAAGGAGATTGCCGCATTGGGAGCCTCGGTTGAAATACGGCCCGACGGCAAAGGCGGACCTTACGTGACCGACGAGGGGCATCACATTCTGGATTGTCGCTTCGGGACGATTCCAGACCCCCCAGCCTTGGCGCGCACCCTTAGCTGCGTTCCTGGCATTGTGGAACACGGGCTGTTCATCGGCATGGCTGATGTAGTTCTGATTGGAAAGGGCTCGGATGTAGTCGAACTGCGAAAGTCGTCCCACGGGTAGCGTTTCTGCGGAAATGGGTAGCCCGGTCGCCGGATCTTGGTGTAGTGCCGACGTTAGTGTAATCGCGGATTTCGAGAGTTACCGCCGAAGGAGCAGATAAGGTTCTACGAAGGAGTCAGGGGAACACGCTGCTGACCACCCTCCAGTCCCCATTCTTTTTTACCCACGTGTCAATGTAAAAGCCGCTTGCGCTAATGTCTTTTCCATCTTCCGTGCCCGTTTGAGAGTATTCCCCAGTGGTAGTGGCGACGTCGCCGTGGAGGTACACCTTAATGTTCCGTAACTCCACGGACGTGTACTTCTCTCGACCAGATCGCACGAGGTCAACCCATTCTGATTTTCTGAGAGTTACCCAGCCATTCTTGTTGGTGCCTGGCAAGGATTCCGAAGCGATTTGGACGTAATCGTCCGACATGAACCTAGCCATCCCCACAGCATCACCTTTAACGGGCGCCTGAGCCCAAGCACGTTCGGAGGCAATGATAAGATCCGCGTCGCTGGCTTTTGTTGAAGTTGATGCTGCCGGCAGAAAAATGCCTGTTGCAAGAGTGGCCAAACCACAAATTGCGAAACCGACAATTGGCCTCATTGGGTTTCTCCAGTTGGGACATTATCCGTCAATCATTAACCCGAACCCTCACGATTTCCGCCAGCGCCGTCAGAAACCGATCCACTTCCTCCATCGTGTTGTAGTGCGCCAGCCCGATACGCAGGAAGCCACCGCTCTTCTCAACATCCAGCTGTTCCGTAACATTGAGCGCGTAATAGTTTCCGTCCCAGGTGAAGAAACCTCGGTCCCCTAGCTTAGTCGCCAGTTCAAGCGGTGAATGCCCCTCGATTCGCACCGCGAAGGTCGGGCATCGATGGTCCAATCTCTTGGGATCGGAGATGCCGTAAAGCTTAAGCCCGCGAATGTTCAGTAGGCCTGCCATCAGCCGCTCGCTCATCTCGCGCTCATGCTTTTGAATGGCCCCATATGCGGCCATCAACGCCGCTCGCCGCGTTGCGGCGGACGGATCCACGTGCCGTCCCAGGTCAGCCAGATATTCCACGCAAGCAGTGATTCCAGCGATGCACTCGTGGTTGAGAGTGCCCCACTCCCACCTTAGCGGCACTTCGTTCGACAGCGGACGCACCTTGTAGGGCTGAAACCGCTTCAAGTGCTCACGTTTTCCGTAAAGCACGCCCATGTGCGGGCCGAAGAACTTGTACGTCGAGCAGACTAGAAAATCGCAATCCAGTTCCCGCACGTCGATCGCGCCATGCGGCGCGTAGTGGACGGCGTCGATATACGTCAACGCCCCAGCTGCACGCGCGATCTTTACAATCTCCTTAACGTTATTAATCGTCCCTACCGCGTTCGACGCGTAGCCGACCGCCACCAGCCGCGTGTGACTGGAAATCTTGCTTGCCAGATCGTTCATGTCCAGAGTGCAATCTGCCGGCTTGAAATTCACGATACGTACCGTTGCGCCGCGCTCCTCGAGAGCTTTCCAGGGCGAGAAATTCGCATCGTGGTCGAGATACGTGAGCACGATCTCGTCGCCGGGGCCCAATTCGCGCCCTATGGCACGACTCAGCGCGAACGTGAGCGACGTCATGTTTTGCCCGAACACGACTTCATCGGCGTCGCAATGAAGAAAGTCCGCCATGGCCGCCCGGGCGCTCGCAATTACTGCGTCTGTGCGACGGCTGGTGGCGTACGCGCCACAAGTATTCGCGTTGTCATGCGCCAAGTAGTTGGCAATGGCATCGATGACGCGCTGCGGTACCTGCGTACCACCGGGCCCGTCAAGAAAGACTGCGGGTTGGCCGTTCACGCTCTGGTGAAGGGCAGGGAACTGAGCCCGGACCCATGTCAAGGCAACCCCGGGGAGACCGCTCTCGGCGCTGATTTCATTCTGTGTGCTTAGCATTCGGTTTGATTCCCAACAGCTCTGATGAAGTCGGACAACATTCCATAAGCGGTCGCGTCCAGCCCGGGATTATGTTCCGTGATGACAAGCTCCGGAAAAATGTCGGTTTCAAAACAAATGATCGACGAAGTGCCTTTGACTTGTGCCAGCGGATCACTTATGGGCAAACGCTCAGGTCCGACACTGGCCGAGACGCCCTCGTTCGTACGAGCGGCACGGCACACCAGCTTATAGCAAAATCCTGAATCGCGAGCGGCCCGCACGTCCTTAGCATCGAGCTTGCGAATACCCTCGCGCCGGACGTCGCCCGGTTTAAGCGCCACGCCCATGAGCACGGTAGCCAAAGCCGCAACCTTCACGCTCGCGTCCCAACCGTCAATGTCGTAGCTGGGATCGGTTTCAGCCACTCCCAGCTCTTGAGCCTTCCGTAGCGACTGTTCAAAGCTCAAGCCGTCTTCGATGCCGCTGAGAATCACGTTGGAGGTCGAATTCAGGATTCCGCGAAACGCGCACAGCTTCACGGTTGGCAAGCTATCCCGAAACAACGCGAAGATGGGGACTCCGTCCATCACGGTCGATTCAAAAAGGAAACGCCGTCCCTTCAGGTTCGCCAGTTCGAGCAGCTCCTTGTAACCGTACACCACAGGGCCCTTGTTGGCGGTGATCGCGTGCGCGCCGTGTTCGAGTGCGGCGCGAATATGATCGATGGCAGGCTGGCCACTCTCCACGTTCAGCGACGTGGCCTCGAACAGAACGTCGGCTTTGCTCGCCGTCAGCCAGGCTTGCACGCTCGCGGAGGACGTAGAGTCCGCCTCTTCGCGGCTTAACTGGGAACCGGCAGTGGCTCCGGAGGCACAAAGGACTTTCGCGTTCAAACCGCCCGGATTCGTGATCCAGCCCAGTCTTCGTGAGGCGACTCCGGTGATCCGCCATTCAATCCCGTGACTCTCGCGCAGCTTTTCCTCCCGCTCCACTAGCAGGCGAACGAGCGTCCGGTTCACATTGCCGAAGCCGAGCAGGCACAGGTTGTATGTCTTAATCGGGCTCTCCCGCCAAGCGCGGAATTCCCGAACACGAAAATTCCACGCTAGAGCATCGCGAAGCTTCTACCCCATGGTCGTGGTGTGTTCCGGTTTTACCTTGTAAATGACTCGCACCTCTCCGGGTTGGCGGTACGGGTATTTGTCGACCCCGAGATATTTCTTCGCCATTTTGTCGATGTGGGCTTCGGCGCCCTGCTCCGTAATCTCGACCACGTGGCCGCGAATCTCCATATAACGATACGGATTCTCGGGGTCAATGATGGCCATGGCGACGCGCGGTTCGCGCCGCACGTTACGATCCTTCTGCCGGCCCTTGGCGGAATTGAAGATCACATGCTCGCCGTCGAAGTCGCACCACACGGGGGTTACCTGCGGACGCCCGTCCGGCATAAGGGTCCCCAGGCTGGCAAAGGCACGCTTTTGAAAAAGGTCTCGATACTTCTCGGGAATGACCTCAGACATGACAGCCTCCTTGCGTTATGAACTCAAGATTCCAATCGGGATTATAGATGCAAGGCGTCCTTGCCGCACTCTGATCGCGCCACCTGGGAGCCTCAAATGCTGCGTCCGCTCGATGGAGGAAGGAGAGCGCGGACCGCAGCATTCCATTTCTGGCCATCCCCTTTTACAATGCGGTACCTTACTAAAAGCCAACAAGGTTCGTGTCGGGACCTGAAGAAATTACGCCGAAAGTCCGAGATTCGTGAATTTTTCACAAAAGTCCATTAAACTGCTAGACATTTTATGAAGACGACAATGAAAAGCTCACCGGCTAGGTCGGCGCTGCGCGAGCGCAGATCGCTTATTCTGATTCTTCTTCTATGCTCATGGTGGTTGGTCAGCTACTCCGCCGCGGCTGACGCACCTCGCACTCCTCCTACGATCGTATTCATGACCGACTTTGGAGTCGTCGACGACTCGGTCGCCATCTGCCGGGGAGTCATGTATTCCATCGTGCCGAATCTGCGAATCGTTGATCTTACTCATCAGGTCACGCCATTTTCCATTCGCGACGGGGCCCGTTTTCTCTACGGAGCTACGCCCTACTTCCCAGCGGACACCGTCTTTGTGGTGGTGATTGACCCGACCGTGGGAAGCGCGCGCAAAGCGATCGTGGCGAAATCCAGGCGAGGGCAGTACTTTGTCCTGCCCGACAACGGCTTGCTCACTCTTGTGCAAGACCGCGATGGCATTGAAAGCGCTCGCGAGATCACGAACCGCTCGTGGATGATCGGCGCGGCCTTGTCCTCCACCTTTCACGGGAGAGACATCTTTTCGCCGGTCGGCGCTCACGTCGCCCATGGTGAGGATTGGTCCCAGGTGGGGCCCGAATTACCCGTCAAGGATCTGGTACGCCTGGACCTTCAGCCTGCCAGGCTGGACGATCGCGGTCTTAGCGGCGAAGTCATCGCGACAGACGGTCCCTTCGGAAACCTCGTTACCAACATTGACGCTGGGGAATTCATGAAACTCGGCTATCAGCGCGGGCAGGATGTGCCAGTCACGATTGGCGGACGCACGCTGACTATCCCCTTTGTGAAAACCTTTGCCGACGTACCGCTCAAGAGTCCGTTGCTCTACGTCGATTCCCGAGGGCGTGTTGGTCTCGCGGTCAACCAGGGCAGCTTTTCGGCGAAATACGGCATCGTGCCACCGCAACCGATCTCGATCCCGTACCTGAAGAAATGACAGAAGATGCGCATTAGCAGATCACGGAAATCCACGCATCTTTGTGGCATCCTGCTCACTACGATTTGGGTGACAACGTAAAGGGGCGCGCATGAAAAACCAACCAAAGGCGACTGGGGCAAGCAGGCACTACCGTCGCGTGACAACGGTAGTGGCTATCGTTGTACTGTTGTCTTCGCTTCTCGCGGCGCAGAGTTTTCGTGGATCGATTCGTGGCAAGGTCTCGGATCCAACGGGCAGTCTCATTGCTGGTGCGAAGATCACCGCCAAGAACGAGGCAACCGGACTAGTGCGAAATGCGGTTACCAGCGCGGACGGAGCCTATGTTTTGGCTGAAGTACCCGCGGGCGAGTACGTAGTGACGGTTGAATCCGCAGGCCTTTCGCCGGTCGCGCAGAATGTGACCGTGAACGTCGGTCTGGACACGACAGCCAACTTCGATCTAACCAAGGTCCGGCAGAACGTTCAGCAGGTAAATGTCACCGCCGAAGCGCCCGTGGTCGAAAACACTCGCGACGTGCTCGGCGAGGTGGTCGACCGCAAACTGGTGATCGATCTTCCTCTGAATGGTAGAGACTTCGGCAAGTTGGTGGCCCTGGTTCCCGGCGCGACGGTTGAACCTTCCGGCGTGGCCGCCATCCAAAGCGGGTTCGGACAGTTCAGCATCAACGGTAATCGCGACCGCTCGAACAACTACACGCTCGACGGTACCGACAACAATGATCCTTTCTTCAACAACTCGGCGCTGAACCAGACGGGGATCGGGGGAGCGCCGGCTTCGCTGCTTCCAATCGATGCGATCGACGAGTTCAATCTGCAGTCGCAATTCCCGGCGGAATACGGCCGGAACAGCGGTTCCGTGATCAACATCATCACGCGGTCGGGCACGAACCAGTTCCATGGATCCGCTTTTGAATTCCTGCGCAATGACGTTTTCGATGCCAGAAACTATTTCAACCGCGATCCCGCCGCGAAGAGCGCTTTCCGTAACAACCAGTTCGGTGGATCGTTAGGTGGTCCGATCTTCAGAGACAAAACGTTCTTTTTCGGCGCTTATGAGGGGCAGCGAGAACGCGTGGGCTCAGATTTCAGTCTTCAGGTGCCGACACCAGCACAGATTACAGCCGCCCAAGGCATTGCCGTCGCAAACGGTGTAACGCCCAGCCCGGCACTCACGTCGATCCTGAACTTTTTCCCCAAGCCCACAGGGTTTAACGGAGTGGCGGGAACATTCCCCGAAACCGTGAAAGACAAGAACGATGTGGACAGTCTGATCGCGAAGGTGGACCACCAAATCGGCTCGGCCGAGCAAGTGTCCGCGCGCTACGCATACGCCAGCAGTCAGCAGATATTTCCGTTGGGAGGATTGGGGACGCTATCGGCGTCCCGGTTGCCACAGTTCGCGCAGCAGTCTCCCACGCGCGTACAGGTGGTCTCAGCCAGTCTTCTCTCAACCCTGAGTGCGACTCGCGTGAATGAAGTCCGCTTCGGCTACAGCCGATATCGCACATCATTCACTTCCACCGATTCCACCTTCGATCCGTCCACCTTGGGCATAAATTTCGGAACCGGAAAACTGGGCTTGCCGGAGATTGATTTTGGCGGCATCTTCGACAACCTGGGCGCCACTGCATTCAGCATTCCCCGCGGCCGTACCAGTCAAAGCTTCCAGATTCTCGACAATTTCACATGGGCCATAGGGCGGCACACCATCAAATTCGGTGGGGAATATCGCCGTGCCGTCGTGGACAGTTTCAACGACAATTTGGAACGCGGCGGCATCGTGTTCGGTACCAATAACGGCTTTTCCACCGACCTCGGCATCGACATCCTCGCGGCCTACTATCTCGGCTTTGATTCATTTACGCTGGCCGACTCTGGCAATACGCAGCGCACCACTAGCAACAACGGCCTGGCGTTTTTTGTGCAGGATGATTTCCGGGTAGCGCCGACTTTCACCCTCAACCTGGGCCTGCGCTGGGAATACTTCGGTCCCATCAGCGAGGCTCACAACATCCTTGCCAACCTCGGAACAGATGGCAACCTGGCCATGGTCGGCACCGACGGCGTGCACAGCGCCTACAACCGGGATCTGAATAATTTCGGGCCGCGTGTGGGCTTTGCCTGGAATGCGCACCCAAACACCATCATTCGCGGTTCCTACGGGATCTTCTACGACTACATTCCCCAGGACTTGATGATTGCCAACTTCACCAACGATGCGGGTCTGGTGACGCCTCCGATCGGCCCCAAGCCGGTCCAGCCTTTGAACTTCAATTCGTCTGCGTTCAACGGCAGCGCGGCGGGGCCGGTTTTTACTGCGGGCAGTCCTGCGTTCGATATCTTCTTTACCCCGCGCAACCTGGCGACGCCGTACACGCAGAGCTGGAACTTCAACGTCGAGCAGGAACTGGCGAGAAACATTGGCCTGCAACTCGGGTATGTGGGCAGTAAGGGGACGAAGTTGGTCCGTCTGCGGGATGCCAACCAGGCCGACGCGAACGGCAACCGCCCTAACCCGAATTATGGTTTCATGGACGAGTTCGCCACCATCAGCGGCTCTACTTACCACGCGTTTCAAGGCACGTTGCGGATAAAAGGCTCGCGTGGACTCTCGGGGTTTGCAGGATACACGTGGTCGAAGTCACTGGACGACGCCTCTGATGGGATCGACTTCAACTCCGCCACCGTCGCGCTTCCCCAGGACTCCAACAATCTGAAGGCGGAGCACGGTCCATCGAACTTTGATACGCGGCACCGATTCACTGCGGCGTTCACCTACCAGCTTCCTCGATTGGTTGGACCGAAACGACTCGCCGAAGGATGGCAACTAAATAGCATCTTCACCGCACAGAGCGGACGGCCGATTCCAATCGTGAGCTCAAATGACACGAGTGGCGTGAGCTTTCCTACGCCTGCCAACAGCCATCAGCGTCCGAACCTTGTGCCAGGGGTCAATCCCATCAACCCGAACTGGGAGTCCGCGCCGGACACGATCGGTTACCTCAATCCGCTGGCGTTCGCGCAGCCTCCGCCCCCTACTGGAACAGCGGGGAGTTTTGGAAATCTGGGGCGGAATGCGATCTATGGCCCGCACTTCTGGAACGTCGACTTCTCGCTGGCCAAGAGCACGCAGATTCGTGAGAAGCTCAATCTCCAGTTTCGGGCAGAGTTGTTCAACATCTTCAACCATCCGAACTTCGCGCTGCCCAACTGGTTTGTAAGTCCCGGCATACAGGCCAATGGTACGGTTTCGCCGAGTCCCACAGGCCTGATTACGCAAACGCCCGACCAGGCACAGACGAATCCCGGCTTGGGTGGTGGCGGGCCGCGCGTGGTGCAGTTGGGGCTGAAGCTGATTTTCTAGGAAAGCTGACCTTCTGGATGTGTGGCGCGGGCGCCCTCGCCCGCGTTTTGACTCCCTTGCCCCTTTGGGGACGATGCCCTCGCCATCGTCTGAACATGTCTGTGCGACCGCTCTACTTCTCGATATCTTCCGCGATCTTGGGCAGGACCGCCTTCAGGAGCGCTTCAAACTGTCCTCGGACCCGTTCTCCGGTTTCGAGCACTTCTTCATGATTGATGGGCTGGTCGAGAATTCCGGCCGCCATGTTTGTCACGCAGGAAATGGCGAGGACTCTGATTCCCATGTGGGCAGCGACGATGCTTTCGGCTACAGTTGACATGCCTACGACGTCGGCGCCGATCGTTCGCAAGTAGCGAATCTCGGCCGGAGTTTCATAGCTCGGGCCGAGCAGGCCGACGTAGACTCCTTCATACACGGGGATGCCCAGCCGGCGCGCCGCGTTTAGCGTGATCTCGCGATAGGGCTTCCAGTACGCACGGGTCATGTCCGGGAAACGCGGACCTAGCCTCTCCTCATTCGGACCTACCAGAGGATTGTTCCCCTGCAGGTTGATATGGTCGCTCATCACCACGAGCGCGCCCTGCTTGTATTCGCGATTGATCCCCCCCGCGGCGTTCGTGAGGATGGCCGCGCGCACTCCCATCCGGCCAAACACTCGCATCGGGAAGGTCACTTCCTTGGGTGAATAGCCTTCGTAGAGGTGAACCCTCCCCTGCATGGCCGCAACCACGACATGGTCCGCTTTCCCGATGACCAACTGTCCAGCGTGTCCGACGGCGGTTGAGCGCGGAAACGACGGAATCTGAGAGTAGGGTATGCGCGTGGTCTCGGCGAGCCCGTCCGCAAGCGCGCCGAGCCCTGAGCCCAGTACCAGTGCGATCTTCGGGCGAAGCTTCGTCTGCGAAAGCAGGAACTGGGCGGCCGATTCTGCGCGTGTGAATTCGTCGTGTTCAGGCATGGTGGTGTTTCACTGTTTCAAGACTGCCGAGTTTTCCATGAACTTTCTCTCGAACCTGGCAAACTCTTGCTCCAGGCTCCACTGCATCCTTGCCCGCTCGCTGCCGTCCAGGAATTCGCGGCACCTCTTGGAGAGTGTCTCGCTGATCGGGCTGTCGTTAGCGCATGTCGCAACCCGCGAAAACTTCTGCGGGTCTTGCCACAAACTTGTGCCCAGCAAAAAGCTATGATCCAAGCTCGCGCGGGCCATCCCCTTCAGATCGCCATACGATAGCTCGTACGATCGGGCGGCGCGAACCCATTCTTGCGTCATGTCCGAGCGCGAAACGCCTTCATCATCTGTAGCCAGCGCCACCGGTACGCCATACTTCCGGTAGACCGGAAACGGGTGCTCTTCGTCGCGAACGCCCAGAATCGTGTCGTTGGAGGTCAGGCAGATCTCCACGAGCACATTCCGCGTAGCCATTTCCCGCAGAAGTCCGAGCGGATCACGCTCGCGCATCACCGCCACACCATGCCCGATCCGTTCGGCATGACCGAGTTCGATCGATTCGCGAATGTGAAAGCTCAGTCCTTCCGGTGGCACCAGTCCCATCGCGAGTTCGTCTGCGTGCAGGCTGATGTGAACGCCAGGATAGACGCCGTGCAGGTAGTCGAGCATGCGCATGTGCAGGTGGAAGTCGTGCATGGGGACGTACCAATCCTCTGGCATCACCAGGTTCAGCCCGACAAATCTCGCATCCGCCTCTGCCAGCTCGAATCCCAGCAGGATCTGAGGAAAGACCGATTCCGGCGGCAATCCTCGCAAAACCTGGTAAAGATATCGAAACTTTACCCCGCAACCCGCCTCAGCTGCCGGCGTGTCGCACCTCATCACAGAGCGCATCTTCGCCTCATCCCGATCAAGCTGCGTGCGAGTGCTGGCGATCACGTCCTTCATTCCACCGGCAAGCAGCGTTCCACGCAACTTGGCGAAATCTTCATCCCATCCTGTTTTCTCACCTAACCGCGCGGCTTCCATCCCATCTGCGGTGTGCATCAACTCTACATACTGAAGATGGTCAGCCGCCGCTCGGGACGCGACTTCCGCCAGCGACTCGCCGATGTGGTTGGTCATGGCCAGAGAGAATTTATCGAAGGTTGAGAAGAAATGGTCGTGCCCGGAATCCTGGCTAACGTTCCAGTTGCGCATGGACCAGGCATCGACCATTGAGTTGTACAGCACCTGATCCTGGTAAGCGCAACTTGTTGCCGGCTTGGAAGTATATTTCGCGCAGGACTCGTCGCACGGCGGAGCAATCAGGTGTGAGGTAGTCCGGTCGACGCATAATCCATCGTCCGACGCGAAATTAATCAGGCTCTCGGCGTAGATCGCGCCTCCCAAATGATTGTGCAAGTCACCACCCTTGGGCATATCGCGGAGGAAGGCCAGCAACAGCGATGGCTGCTTCCGAATGCTGTCCAGATATTTGCCCGTGCTCCGTTCGGCGAAGAAAGAATCCTGGGCAATCAAGGGCATGGCTACTAGGACAACCACACACAAGCGCGCAATCAACCGGGCCTTCAGGCCCATGACGAAACCTCCTTGATCGGAAAGCCGAAATTGTATCCTGTGCTGTCAAAGTGGTTCTTCAGCCGAACGCTCCAATCGTCTGAATTGCTTGTCTATGGCTATTTTGAGGGAGATTTCCACAAAGATGGATCGCCAGCGTAGCGAGCCGTGAAGCCTTCTGCAAAAGCGAGCGGACAAGAACTTCGCGGCATTCCTCTACCTGCGGGCGGTCGACTAGGTGTGTTGTGCACCAAAACATGTCATGGGGTTGTGGGAGGGCTGCACATGGTTGAGGGGGAAGGAGATAGAGGGGGGAGTTTTTGTTTGACTGTAAAACTAGAAGGAGTAAAACAACCTCGTTCTTTGACACGTTCTAAGTTTTCCCGGTTGGTGCAGCGTCCGGGGCTCGAGCTGAGTCACTTCCGACACCGCAAGGTGGAAACTGGAGGAGGGCTAGGTAAGGGTCTATAGCAAAGTGCTGGTCGAGGCGAACGAGAACATCATGTCGAAGGCAAGATAGAGTCCCGAGGCGTTAGGCTGGTTTATCCAGTTGGCGGTAAGCCCGGAGCCCGAGTCAAGATCGCGCGGAGCGTCCTCGCAAGGGAAGCGACGAGAGCAGGTCGGCGAGGGTCTAAAGCGAGCTACTGGCTGAGAGGAATGAGCTTAACATCACCTCGGGACTCTTAATTTATTTCTACTACCCGCCCCCAGGAAGTCCCTCCCGGTTGCTTTTCCTGATCTCATACCTCCACTGTCAAACGCATAAACTTCCTCGACCAATAGCACCGGCAGATTTCCCCCATCAATCGACTTGACGAAGGTCTCTCATTTTCATAAAATGACTTACAGTCAAATATGACTGTTGGTCTATAAATGCAAACAGAAACCACCACCATCACTGCCGGTCAGACCAGCCGTCGCGAACGGAAGCGGGCGGAGACACGCGAGCGGATTTTCCGCGCCGCCATGCAGTTATTTGCGGAGCGCGGTTTTCTGGATACGACCGTGGAAGACATCACCGAGGCGGCGGACGTCGGGAAAGGCACCTTCTTCAACTACTTTCCCAGCAAGGAACATGTACTCGGCGTGCTGCATGAGATCCAACTGAGCAAGGTGGCCGAGGCGCGTGAGGCTGCGATAGCCGGTACGCAACCAGTCCGCGAAATCCTCCATCATTTCATGCGGCGCATTACGGAAGAGCCGGGCCGCACACAGCAGTTGGCTCGTGGTCTCATCGTGACCATGTTCTCCAGTGAATACATCCGCGAAATGTTTGTCGAAACCCTGAAGCGTGGGGGCCGGTTACTGGCCGAGGTTGTGGAGCGTGGGCAGGAGCGCGGAGAGATTCGCCGCGACCTCAAGGCCGAAGACCTGGTTCGCGTATTTCAGCAAAACGTTCTGGGCACACTTGTGCACTGGAGTCTGAATCCACCCGTGGCGCTGCAAAAGCGTCTCGACACAACCTTCGAGATTTTTTGGTCGGGCATCAGCGCCCAGCCAGTTCATTCGCGGAGTCATTTATGAAGCGCCGAGTTCCCCTTCTCATCGTTGTTCTCGCTGCTGCCGCGGCGGGATACTACTTCTACCTTCGGCCACGCTGGGACGCGAAGACACAGCCAACCAACACCTTGAAAGTCTCCGGCAACATTGAGGCCCACGAGAGTGTGGTGGGTTTCAAGGTGCAGGGACGGATCATCGATTTGCCCATCGAGGAAGGCCAATGGGTCGAGAAGGATGCCCTCATTGCTCAGCTCGACAGCGACGACTACCGCCAGCAACTCGCCATGGACGAGGCGGCTTTGCACGTGCAGCGCCGGGAACTTGACCTGGGATTGGCGGGAACCCGGCAACAGGAACTGCGTGCCGCCGAGCAGACTCTGTTGGATGCGAAGGCTGATCTTGCACAAAAGAAACTGGATTTTCAGCGCGCCGACACACTCTATCTCGACAAAGTGGGCTCACAGGTTGATCGTGATCAGGCGGAGACCAATCTAAAACGGGCCCAGGCGACCGCAGACCGCGCGCAGCAGCAATATGACGAAGCTGTAGAAGGGACGCGGCATGAACAACTCGCGATCGACCGTGCGAGCGTTATCCAGGCGGAACAAAAAGTCAGGCTTTCACGCGTCAGCCTCGACTACACCACCCTGCGCGCTCCCAAGGCTGGCGTCATCCTTGTGCGCAATGCGGAACTTGGTGAGGTCGTTGTGGCGAATACCCCAGTCATTACGCTGGGTGATCTCGACAACATCTGGTTGCGTGCTTACATAGATGAAACCGATCTGGGCCGCGTTCGCTGGGGTCAACCGGCTACGATTCGAACCGATACCTACCCCGGAAAAACATACCACGGCCGCATTTCATTCATTTCCGAGAAAGCAGAATTTACTCCCAAGAGCGTGCAGACCTTCAAGGAGCGCGTAACCCTCGTCTATCGCATCAAGATTGATGTAGAAAACCCGAATCACGAGCTGAAGCCGGGAATGCCTGCGGATGCGGAGATTCAGCTCGCCCCCGCCAAGCAATCGGCTGAGCTTTCTGGCCGCTCAACCCCGAGACCATGATCACGTCGTCCTCATTTGCGATCGAGGTTTCGGAACTTACCAAGAGTTTTCCGAATGTGCGCGCCGTCGATCATCTAAGCTTCAACGTAAGTGCAGGGGAGATATTTGGTCTCGTCGGACCGGACGGCGCCGGCAAGACTACGACGCTGCGAATGCTCGCGGGCGTGATGCCTGCGGACGAAGGCAAGGCAATCGTAGCCGGATTTAATGTTGGGCTAGATCCTGAAGGAGCCAAGCACCACCTCAGCTACATGCCGCAGCGATTCGGTCTGTATGAAGACCTGACCGTAGACGAAAACATTCGCTTTTATGCGGACCTGTTCGGTGTCCGGACGGATGAGCGGCGGCAGAGGTCATCGCAACTTCTGGACGCCGCCGGCATGAGCGAGTTCCGCAAGCGCCTGGCGGGCAACCTTTCGGGCGGGATGAAGCAGAAACTCGGCCTTGTCTGCGCGCTCATCCACCGGCCGAAGGTCATTCTTCTTGACGAGCCGACCACTGGGGTCGATCCGGTTTCGCGCCGCGATTTCTGGCGGATACTCTACAACCTTGTCGCAGAGGGGGTAGCAATTTTGACGTCAACCGCCTACCTCGACGAGGCCGAACGCTGCCATCGAGTGGCTCTGCTTCATGAGGGAAAGCTCCTCTTCTGCGATACGCCTGCCAATTTGAAGGCCAAGCTCGGCAAGGCCGTGCTGGCGATCACGTCGGCTGATCCGCGCGCCGTGCGCGAAGCCCTTTCGCAAAGTGATGGAATCTCCAGTTTCGTTCTCACTGGCGACGGCGTTCACGTGGTTGCGGACGATGCAGCCAAGCGCATTCCCGAGTTCCAGAATCGGCTGAGAAGCGCGCGCGTCCCTTTCGAGGAAATTCATCAGGTGACGCCGACCATTGAAGACCTCTTCGTGGACGCGGTTTCTCACGGCGGAACGAGGTCGGCATGAACGGTGACACTCGCTCCGTAGTCGTTCAGAACCTGGTCAAGCGCTTTGGCGATTTCACTGCCGTGGATCGCATCACCCTGGAAACCCGCAAGGGCGAAATCTTTGGTTTCCTCGGACCGAACGGGGCGGGGAAGTCCACTACGATCCGCATGCTATGCGGCTTGCTCACGCCGACTTCAGGCCATGCGCAGGTTGCTGGCTACGACGTTGCTCGCTATCCGGAATCGGTTCGCCAAAACATCGGTTACATGTCGCAGAAGTTTTCTTTGTATAACGATCTCAAGGTCATTGAGAACCTGAGGCTATTTGCCGGCCTTTACAACGTTTCCAGACAGCTCTTGGAGGAGCGGATTCAGTGGGCACTTGAGATGGCGAACCTTACCGGTCAGGAAGGCATGATCACGAGTACTCTGCCCGGCGGATGGAAGCAGCGTCTGGCGCTCGGTTGTGCCGTGCTGCATCGGCCGCCCATCATATTTCTCGATGAACCCACCTCCGGGGTTGATCCCATCTCACGTCGTCAATTTTGGGACCTCATTCACCAGATGGCGGCGGACGGGGTCACCGTCTTTGTAACCACGCACTACATGGAAGAAGCTGAGTACTGCAATCGGTTGGCACTGATTTACCGCGGAAAAATGGTTGCGCTCGGAACGCCCTCGGAACTCAAACAGAAATCGATGAAAGGCGAGCTGCTTTTAGTTGAGTGCGAACCCCTCGGCCCTGCTGTGGAAGCGCTGCAATCCGCGCTGGGAGTACTCGACGCAGCAGTCTTTGGCAGCGCTTTGCATCTGGTGGTATTGAACGCTGACTCGGCCATTCCGCAGGTTCGAGCTTATCTCACGCAGCATGGCATCAAAGTGCAGCGCATCGAAAAGATTCGGCCAAGTCTGGAGGACGTGTTTGTCTCGCTGACTTCTGCTGGCGACGCAGCACGCAAGGAGCAAGCGTAACCATGAGTCTTGTCCGCCTTGCCGCTGTGGCGATGAAGGAGATCATTCAGATCCGCCGAGATGCGCGCAGCCTGATCATCGTTCTGATCATGCCGATCATTCTGGTTCTTCTTTTCGGCTACGGCGTAAGCCTTGACCTCAAGCACTTGCCCATTTACGTTTTTGACCGCGAGGGCAGCCAGGATAGCCAGGATCTTCTGAAGCGGTTCCAGAGTTCAGAGTACTTCGATGTTGTGCGGGTGGTTAACAATTACCCTGAGCTGGTCCGCGCCATTGACGATGGCCACGCGAAAATGGGTGTCGTTATCCCGTGGGATTTTTCGCAGAAGCTGCACAATGGGATTCCAGTCAGTGTGCAAACACTCATCGACGCCAGCGACGACAACACTGCCAATGTTCTAATCGGCTACAGCCAGTCCGTAATCAGCAGTTATTCCAACGATGTCCAGCTTGAGTATCTTCGCCGCCGAGGCCTGCCGGAACCGGCAGCGCCCATCAGCGTGGAAGCGCGCACCTGGTTCAACGAAGATCTGGAAAGCAGCGCGTTCATCATTCCCGGAGTACTCGCCCTGGTGATGTCGGTTATTGGAGCATTCTTAACTTCGCTAACCATCGCGCGGGAGTGGGAGCGCGGCAGCATGGAACAGCTGGTCTCGACACCGGTGACACCGCTCGAGATCATGCTCGGCAAACTGATTCCGTACTTTGTCATCGGAATGCTCGATGTCGGACTTTGCGTGCTCCTCGCTCTTGGCTGGTTCCACATACCGTTTCGTGGACAGCTGACCACATTGTTCTTCAGCTCTGCATTGTTCCTCATCGTCGTACTCTCGCTTGGATTCTTCATTTCGGTCGTCGCTAAGAATCAGCTCGCAGCTAGCCAGATCGCGCTGCTCGCCACTTTCCTGCCCGCATTTCTTCTCTCCGGCTTCCTTTATGCCATCGAACAGATGCCGGTGTTCATTCAGCTGGTAACCCGAATTCTTCCGGCGCGCTACTACGTTTCAGCGTTGAAAAAGATCTTCCTGAAAGGCACACCCGTTCCCATGCTTGTCAGCGACCTCGTGCCGTTAGCGATCTTCGCCATGTTGCTGGCATTCGTGGCGACCCGCGCCTTTCACAAGCGGTTAGCTTAAGGAGGATGGATGCTGTCGCGGCTCAAGCAGATGCTGATCAAGGAATTCATCCAGGTTTTCCGCGACAAGCGGACACGTTTCGTGCTTTTCGGGCCACCGATCATCCAGATGATGATCTTCGGTTATGCTGCTACCTTTGAAATTCGGCATGTACCCACCGTCGTCCTCGACCTGGACCACACCCAGGAAAGCAGGGAGTTGATCTCGCGCTTTTCCGCGACTCAGTATTTTGATGTGAAGCAGCAGCTGACAAATCGTCAGGAGATAGTCGATCTGATCGACCGTGGACAAGCTACCGTGGCTCTTCAGATCCATCCGGGGTTTGCCGAGAACCTACGCAAGGGTCAGACCGCTCCCCTCCAGGTTGTCGTGGACGGCACCAACTCCAATACGGCGCTTATTGCGGTTGGCTATGTGAACCAGATCGCCCAAGTCTTCGCTCAGGACTACCAGCGCGATCGGATGCAACGCATGTCACCGAACCTTGCCGCTCGCGTGCCACAGGTCACGCTCGAGGAACGTCCCTGGTATAACTCTGATCGCAGGAGTCGATGGTTCTTCGTGCCCGGCGTTATCGGCAGTCTGACCCTTGTGCTGGTCACGACGCTCACGGCATTTGCGGTGGTGCGCGAGCGTGAGATTGGGACGCTCGAGCAGATTATGGTGACGCCCATTCGTCCCTGGGAATTCATTCTAGGGAAGACCTTGCCATTCTTTCTGATTGGTCTGATCGACGTGGCGCTCATCGCAACCGTCGGCACGCTGTGGTTTCAGGTTCCGTTCCGTGGGTCTCTTCTGGTGCTCGTCGCGGGAGCGGTTCTCTTCCTGCTATGTATGTTAGGTGCTGGCCTGTTGATCTCGACAGTCTCTTCCACGCAGCAACAGGCTATGGTGACGGCATTTTTCTTCATCATGCCGGCGATTACCTTCTCGGGATTCGGATTTCCCATCAGCACCATGCCGCATTGGCTGCAACTGATGACGTACGTCGATCCTCTGCGCTACTTCCTTGTGATCCTGCGCGGTGTCTATTTGAAAGGCGTGGGCTTCGATGTTCTCTGGCCGCAAATGGCGAGCATGGCAGCCCTGGGCGCCACCCTGCTTACACTCAGCGTATTCCGCTTCCACAAAGCGCTGGACTGATTCTGACTACGCACGGACGCGCAACGATAGAGAGTTGCTCTAGTCGACGTGCTCGCCTTCTTCGATAAAGCCAATCTCTGCCGGGGGCAGCTTGTCTGTAGGACGCGCCCAGAACACGTACATCGCCGGCAACAGCACGATGCTGATAAATAACTCGACGATTAAGCCCCCCACGATCACGATCGCGAACGGTCTCTGCGAGTCCGATCCAATTTCGTGTGACATGGCGGCGGGCAACAGTCCCAGGGTCGCAACCAGCATGGTCATCATGATCGGGCGCAAACGAAGCGCCGCTCCCTCTTTCGCGGCTTCGCGCGGATTCATGCCGCGCGTGCGCAGTTGGTTGATGTACTCCACCATGATCACGCCGATTTCTACCGAAACTCCCACCAGCGCCAGAAATCCCAGTCCGGACGACACGGAGAAATGCGTTCCTGTCAGAAGAAGACTAAAGAAACCACCCAGGGGCGACAGGCCTACAACCGCAAGGATCAAGCCGACCCACTTCCACGAATCGAACGCTGAATAGAGAATGAATGACATCAACAGAATCGTGACAGGCACGATGATCGAGAGCCGGCGGTTAGCCCGTTGCTGACTCTCATATTCTCCGGTCCAGTCGAGATGATAGCCTTCCGGAAGCTGCACCTTCTGGTGCACTTCCTCAATTGCCTGCCGCACCGTGCTTCCAAGGTCCCGCCCGCGGACACTGTACTTGATCGCGATGTATCGTGAATTGCCCTCGCGGTAGATCGTTGAGGCTCCGTCCTCCAATTTGATCTGGCATAGCTGTCCAAGGGAGACGCGCTCACCTGATGGCGCCAGAATTCGAATGTTGGCCACATCCTCCACGGTTTTGCGGAAAGGAGCCTGGTAACGAACGGTTAAGTCGTAACGTTGCTCGTTGATCAGGACTTGACTCACCGCTTTGCCGCCTACCGCGGTTTCCACTGCATCCTGGACGTCGCTCACATTAATCCCGAAGCGGTCGGCTGCCGCGCGGTCAACTACAAGATTCACGTTTGGCTGTCCGCGTACCTGAAACGTGCCCAGGTCGGCCACGCCAGGAATCTTGCTCATCACGTCTTGTATTTTATTTGCCTTCTGCTCGAGCGACTTCAAATCGGTGCCGAAGAGCTTGACGGCCAGCTCACCCTTTACGCCGCTCACGGCTTCTTCGACGTTGTCGGAAATTGGCTGAGAGAAGTTCCAATCCACTCCCGGAATCTTGTTGAGCTCTTCGTCCATCGCAGCGATCAAGTCGTCTTTCCTCTTGAATTGACTTCGCCACTTAGACCGCGGCAACAGGTCCACGAAAAATTCGGTGTTGTAGAATCCACTGGCATCGCTGCCGTCATCCGGCCGTCCAACCTGGCTGACCACCTGCTTCGCCTCAGGGAAGTTGGCCAGCATGAGCCTTGCCTTCTGCGAAACCGCCATACCGGCGGTTGGCCCGGTGCTGGGCGCAAGCGTGCCGCGTACCCAGATTGCGCCCTCATCGAGATGTGGCAGGAATTCGGACCCGATAATGCCGCTGAACGCCATGAACAGCATCAGTCCTGCCGCGGCCAGCCCCATTCCAAGAGTGAACTTCAGGTGATCAAAGCACCAGTCGAGCGTATGACTGTACCGTTCTTCCAGCCAATGCAGTGCCGGATTGCGCCACTCCTTCATGTCGCTCTTGAAGAGAAAGCTGCATAACACAGGCGCGATCAGCAGCGCGAATAGCAAGGCGCCGAGCAGTGCGAAGGCCACGGTCCATGCCATTGGCCGGAACAAGCGCCCTTCCACTCTTTGCAAGGTGAAGATTGGAAGATAGGCGACGATGATGATGATGCGAGCGAAGAAAACCGGTTTCTGCACTTCGTGCGCGGCGGCGGCAATGGTTTCCAGAAAAGTCTTCTTCTTGTCCGCAAACCCGGTGTGTCGGAGGATGTTCTCGACCATCACCACCGAGCCATCCACTACCATTCCAAAGTCCAGCGCGCCCAACGACAGCAGGTTCGCGGGGATATGACTCAGGTCCAGCAGGATCGCTGCGAACAACAGGGAGAAGGGGATAGTGATGGTCACAATCAATGCGCTGCGCACATTCCCCAGGAAGAGAAACAAAATCAGGGTAACCAACAGCACCCCGTCAGTCAGGTTTCGCAGCACGGTGTGTGTGGTGTAGTGCACCAGATCGCTGCGGTCGAGATGCGGAACGATCCTGACCCCCTTCGGGAGTACACCATTATTCAATTGCGCGATCTTCAGATGGAGCGCGTCCAGCGTGGCGTCGGCTTCCGCGCCTTTTCGGAGCAGGACAATCCCTTCCACCACGTCATCATTGTTGATGATGGTTCCGTCTTCTTTACGGATCGTCTTGCCCAGTTGCCCCAATCGGACCTTTGGCGCTTGTACGACGACGGCAAGATCACGCACCCGAACCGGCGTACCGTTCTGCACTTTTACGACTGTGGCCGCAATATCGTCAGTTGTTGTCATCAAGCCTACGGCGCGAACATTGAGAGCCTGCTCGCCTCGCTCGATGAAGCCCCCTCCAGCGTTAATGTTGTTGTTGGTGAGCGCCTGCTCCACCTGGCTCAAAGACAGGCCGTAGGAAACCAGTTTGCCCGGATCGACCTGCACCTGGTACTCGCGTGTAGGCCCGCCGAAAATGTTGACATCCACTACGTTGGGAACGGACTTCAACTGGTTGAGTACGAACCAGTCTTGTAGCGTCTTCAACTCCATGGTGTCGTACTTGGGATTGGTGCTCTGCAGCGTATAGAACATGATCTGGCCGGTTGGACTGTAGTCCGGCCCGATGCCAGCATTCACATTCGTAGGGAGCGTGGCTAACTGCAGGCGATCAAGCACTTCCTGTCTGGCGTTGAAAGTCGTGGTTTCATCGTCGTAGATGATGGTGATCACCGAGAGCCCGGCCAGCGACGCTGAGCGCAAATGCGTCATATGTGCCACACCGTTCAATTGCACTTCCAGAGGTACAGTTATTTGCTGCTCCACCTCTTCGGCGGCGTGGCCCGGCCATTGGGTTATAACTTGGACGTACGTGTCGGCTACATCGGGGTAGGCTTCAATCGGCAAGTTGTGGAAGGAGATGACTCCCCAGACGAAAAGGATGAGCGCGACGCTCAGCACGAATATCCGATTCCGCAGCGCAAAATCGATGAGGCCGCGGATCACTTGCCTTGCTCCGCCATGGCCGTAGAGAACTCAAGCGCCTTGGCCACCACTTCATCGCCAGGCTTTACGCCGTCAGCAATTTCCTGCATGCTGTCAGAAGTTGCTCCCAAAGCGTGCACTTCCACCCTCCGAAATCTGTTGGCGCCTTCTTTTCGAAACACCCAGTCCTTGTCTTGCAGCCGCATAATAGCCGTGCTCGGCACCAGGACCCGCGGCCGTGTCTTGCGCGATTGGAACTTTGCAACGGCAAACATTCCGGGCCGCAGTGATCCGTCCGCGTTTCCGAGCACAATGCGTACCTTGGCAGAGCGGGTATTTGGATCCAGCACTCGTGAAATGTCGCCGATCTTGCCGTGAAGGACTTTATCTGGGAAGGCATTCAATCGGATTTCCGCGGCATCGCCAACGTTGATGTCGCCAAGATCGTTTTCATAGACGTCACAAACGATCCACACATCCGTGAGGTCAGCAATCGTAAAAAGGTTAGGAGTATTGTCCAGGCTCTTGATGCCCTCAAACCCCGCTACATTCTGCTCCACGATCGTGCCCGAAACCGGCGCCCGCAAGGGAATCAGCTGGCCGGGATGGTCGGGATCGCCACCGAGCAACCGCACCTTTTCGGCAGTGGTCCGCAGATCTACCTTGGCTTTGTCGTCTGTATCTTTCGCTGCCTCAAGGTCCTTCTCCGCGAACGCGCCGTGAGCGTAAAGCTGTTGCGCTCTGTCCAACGCTCTGCGCGAAAGCTCCTCGTCAGCTTCTGCTTTCTGGTAGTCGGAGTTTGCTGCACCTAGATCCGGACTCGAAATGACCATCAGCACTTGCCCCTTGTTGACGTAGTCTCCCAGGCGCACTTTAAGGTCAATCACGCGTCCTGAACCGAGAGAGGTCACATGAATGGTCTTTGACACATCCGGATTCACCGTGCCGTTCGCCTGCAACTCGACCGGCAGCTCGCGGGTTTCAGCCTTGACCAGGCTGAACAACTCAGGGTGATCGGCCTCGAACACTCCAGGCTCAAGCGTGACCTCTGCCTTCGTGGAAGCCGCCTTCGTATCGTTTGAGCAACCCAAGGTGACAAGCAGCGTCAGCAAGATCGATAGTGCCGCATAGCGATACGAGCGGCTCATGGGTGGAACTCCTGTTCCACAAGACCTGGTTGCCCCACACGACTCGAACAAGTCGGTTTGAACTTTCGATAGCTCAAGTAAAACTCCCTATATGTATTACGGCTGTGCGCCCAAATCGTTTGCTCCCGGACGTTCTACGGTTCTGTTAACGCTCTTTCCCATGTACCCGAGTATATGCGGTGGTCCGATCTCAGACGCAATTCGGGAACCAAAGGAAACCACGCCAGGTTGTCTGCCGGGAAAATGTCTAGCTGAAGAGAAGGGGAAGAGGGGGCGCACGGCCGGGACGCACGAGTGGCGGCTCGGATAAAGGCCGCCCAAGCGATTCCGCTGTAACGAATCCACAGATGCAGTCCGCCGGCAGGAAGGGAATTGATATCACTGTGTGTGCTACGGGCGTCGAGGCCCTGCTCAGCCACGAGGAAATCTTGCCCGTAAGCGCGTCCTTCAATGCGCATGTGGCTGAAGTGGACTCCTCGGCCTCGGGTTGCATCGCCTGCAGGTCATCCGTGGCTGAGACCACGGGGAATAGCAACAGCAAAACGCAACCCAATACCAGGACGCATCGACGCGATCCGATGTGCCCGACTTTCGGCGCAGACGCCATCTCACGCCGCCATAGCCAGTAGGCCGGCAGCGTCAGCATCAGCCAGAAGAGGTTGAGCAGTAGTTCCATTTCAGCTCAGAAATTAGGTACCAATGTCGGTGTGGTCGAGCACCTATTTTTACACAGTCTCAAGTCTGCGCAAAATGGTGGGGATGATTCAATGTAACTTCTGTACCTGTACTGGCGCGAACGGTCCGTCTCACGGGGACGCGGTTATCTGCAGCGCGGAGCGCGTCTCCAGTTGTTGACGGAAAATCTCACTCTTTGCCGGCACTTCAGCGATCGCATCCGCGTGGATCACATACGTTCCTTGCGGCACCAGAGAACTGAAGGGAATCTCGAAGTTCACAACCTCCCTCTTCAGTTCGACATGCTGGTAACCGAGCGCAAAAGCTTTGCCGGTTTCGTCTACCGCGACGATGATTACGGTCAGGTCAAAATCCTCGACCGTCGCGTTAGATACCTTCACTGCGCCATCGATTTGGTGGCCCTGCACCTGCGGAGCCCGCGACCAGTCCAGCAAAAGAGGCATCACCACCTGCAAGGAAAAATCCTTGCTGAAGCTTTGAGCCAGATGCGAGGAATCGGTCACAGTCACGGTGAAATAGTATTTGTCTTTCTTGCTGACCACGCCCGACAGGTCACCGCTATGTGGATCAAGGGTTACGCCGTCGGGCAAGTCGCCGCCGGAAATCGCCCACCAGTAAGAGGGTGCGCCTCCTGCGGCTTGCAACCGAAATCGATACGGCTGACCCAACGTGGCCGGTGGCAGCGATTCAGAGGTGATGGTCAACGGCGCGGGCCGCGCTTTCGTCGTTTCCTGGGCCGATCCCCTGATCGAAAAGAAAAGACCCGACAGCGCCATCAGAATCCAAACTGCCGCCCGATTGGCTACTCCCACGCTCACTCCTATTCAACTCAAAATTGCCTAAGCGCCCAATAGTTTCAGTTGCGTTTCACAACCGACATTGACGGCAGACTCTACCGGCCCCTGCCAACCGGCTTCAGAAAGTCATCCACTGCCTTGATGAACATCTCCGGCTGGTCCACAAAGGTCATGTGTCCAGATTTCGGGAGGATCACCAACTTCGACCCCCTGATCCTTTGATGCATTGTTTGCGACATTGAGGGATCGCTTTCGTCGTGATCCCCCACGATAACCAGCGTGGGCGTCATGATCGAGATCAGCCGGTCGGTATACTCCACGGATTTCAGGTTGCCATCGACCACGAATTCGCCGTGCGATCCCCACATTTCTCTATACAGATCCCAAGCCGTGTTTCCTTGTGCCATGGGATCGTAGTTCGGGTCGGGACGGCTCTGGTAAGTGTATGGGAAATATCCCTCCCCCCAGGCCGCAATCATGTACTCATTGGTGTACCGGTTCTGCTCGTATGGTTTGCCGTGTCCGAACAGACCTTCCGCTTCCATCTTGTCGATCCGCTCGCGCAGTTCCGGCGCCATGTTCTGCTTCATCCGCACGAACACTTGATTCAGTGCCTTGGTGCTGGAGAACGTGCTGGCCAAAACTAGGTGGCTGAGGTTCTTCTGGTACTTCAAAGCGTAGGCCTGCGCCAAGACCCCTCCATAGGAATGTCCTAGCAAGCTGATCTTCGTCAGTCCCAGCGCTTTTCTGACCATCTCGACGTCTTCCACCATGTTTTCGACGGTGTATCCCGAGGGATCCTCTAGTTTCTGCGAGCGTCCCGAGCCGCGCTCATCAATGAAGATGAGCCGGTTGTGGCGCGCCAGGGGAAGAAGATAAGGCAGGAAATAGTCATGCGTCGCTCCTGGGCCGCCGTGAACGATGATGAGCGGCTCGCCCCGCCCGAAGCTGAGGTAATAGATCATTACCCCGTTAGCGTCGACGTAGCCTTCCTGCGTGAGGTACACGCCGGCGGACGAGTTCGTCGCCTTTCGCTGCGCTGCATGCAGCCGGGAGAGCGGCGAAAGGAGGATCAGAAAGGTGAGCAGGCCGACTAGATGTCTTGGAGTTTTCATGGCCGCCCATCGTACTTCGGGGTGGGGAAGAGCGCAATGCTCGGAACCATCGGGCCAGACTCAGGGTCACAGATCCCTGTGTCCGACCGCACTCGACGTCTCCTGTCCCCGCACGATAAGCTAATGAGTTTGCAACGGAGGGTTCCTGCGCATGCGTGAGGCCGTCGAACGGTTGTGGCCCGAAATCGCTTGGATCAGCGATGCAAAACTGCGCGAGCAGGTCACGCAGACCTGGATCAAGGCGCTCGAGCGCAGCCCGCTGAAACCGGATGACCTGAACGCCATTCCGTTCACGCTGCTGGTGCCCGACTGCCCCATTACTTTTATGGAGCACAAGCGGTGTGTCGTGCACATCGCGCGAGATTCCGCCAAGGCCATGACAGATTTCATGGGCCGCGCGCTCCCCATTAATTCGGACACAGTGATCGCCGGCGCCATTCTCGCGGATGTTGGGAAACTGCTTGAGTATGAGCTAGGCCCGGATGGCAAAAGCAGACAAAGTGAGCGCGGGGAAGCCTTGCGTCATCCTTTTACGGGGGTGGCGCTGGCTCTCGAATGCGGAGTGCCAGATGATGTGTGCCACATCATCGCTGCCCATGCCGCCGAGGGCGACCTGGTCAAACGCACCACTGAGGCATACATCGTTCACCACGCCGACTTCATGGCATTCTTGCCGTTCAAGAACCCGAAGAATATCAGAGTGAAGCAGAAGTAAGGAGACAGCTTGTCCGACATAAAAGATATCTCCCCCATCAAAGAGACAGTTACCGCGAAAATGGCGCGCTGGGCCTCATCTCTCGAGTACAAGGACCTCTCGCAGGATGCGGTCTATCAGGCGAAGCGGTTCCTGCTCGATTCCGTCGGCTGCGCACTCGGCGGGTTCCAGCAGCATGACGTCAAGATCGCGCTTGAAGTCCTCGACGAGATCGCGGGTTCCGGGTGTCGACCGTGATCGGCACCGGTCAGGCCATTGATCCGGTTTCTGCGTCACTCGCCAACGCGTTGATGATCCGCTGCATGGATTACAACGATATCTACTGGAAGCAGGACCCGTCGCATCCCTCGGACATTTTTCCCGCCGCGATGGCGTGTTGCGAGCGCGAAAACAGCGATGGCCGCGAGTTGATCGTCGGTCTCGTCCTGGGCCACGAGTTTGAGATGCGCTTCTGCGAAGCGGCGTTTCCCGGCATTCGCGAGCGTGGCTGGCATCACGCGACTCTTACTGCATTCGTTTCTCCCTTTGTTGCAGGGCGCGCCTTCACCTTCGCTGGGAGCAGATCCAGCACGCTGATAGGGATTTCCGCCGTCGCGCATTGCACGATGGGCGCCGTGACCGCCGGCAAGCTCACGATGATGAAGAACACTGTGGATCCGATGGCTACGCAGAGTGGCGTGATTGGCCGCGCTGCTGGCCGAAAAGGGCTATACCGGTCCCGAGCACGTGATCGACGGCAAAGAAGGCCTCACGCACTGTTTCGGCCCTGAGTGGAAATTGAACATCCTGACCGATGGTCTGGGCGATTCCTGGCGAATTACGCAGTGCGGCATGAAGTTTTTCCCGACCGAAGCACTGACGCACGCGCCCATCTCGGCCGTGCTCGATCTCGTCAAAGCAAACGATCTCCACGCCGACCAGGTCGAGAAAATTCAGATACGCTCTCTGGCTCGCGCTGCCGACATCCTCTCCGATCCCAGCAAATACGATCCACGCATCGAAAGAGACGGCGGATCATTCACTGCCTTACGTGATTGCGGCTGCACTTGCGGACCGGCAAGTGACGCCGGCGCAGTTCGAGATGAAGAAGATCATGGACCCGAGGATTCGGGCGCAGTTGAAAAAAGTAGAAGTCGTGGCGGATCCTGAGATCGAAAAAGTGTTTCCGGCTTTGCAGCGCGTGATCGTAAACATCACGACCACAGATGGCCGGTCTTTCTCAAAGCAACTGGATTATCCCAAGGGCGATCCGCGTAATCCGCTGAGCGATGCTGAGATCGAAGAGAAATTTTCCGCACTGGCGGAAGGCGTGCTTACGCCAGGTGCGCAGAAGAAGCTGATGGACGCGATCTGGAATCTGGAAAAAGCCGACTCGGTTTCCAAGCTGATGGCGCTGATGAAGTCAGACGTGAAAGATAGGCCGGCGCCCGCGAAATCCGCAAAACTGAAGTCCAAGCCGGCGGCGGGCAAGTCCAAGTCGGCTGCGAAGTCGAAGCCAGTTAAGAAAACGGCAAAGAAGCCGACGAAAAAGGCTACGAAAAAACGCCGCTAACGGTGCGTCAGCGTGAGAGGGACAGGAAATTGGAAATGACGGATCTTGCGGAAACGATTGCAACCGACCTCGTGGCGCGCTACACGAAACTGTCTGGTGTGGTCCGCGAATTCGCTGCACCTTTGAGCAACGAGCAGTTCTGGGCGAAGCCGTTTCCCTTTGGAAACAGTTTCGGCCATTTGCTTCTGCACGTCACGGGCAATCTAAACTATTACATTGGCGCGCAGATTGCCGGCACAGGCTATGTTCGCGACCGCCCGCGAGAATTCGCCGAGACGACGCCTCCAGCCAAAGACGAGGTTCTGCGAGAAATTTGACGAGGCGGTCGACATGGTGCTGCGGACGATCCGCGAGCCAATCCACCGAAGACTGGTCCAAGGAATATTCGGCTGTCGGCGCGGATGCCCGCGACCGCTTCGACATGGTCTTACAATGTGCCACCCATCTGCACCACCACATCGGGCAGATGATGTATTTAGGATTCGAACTGAAGCGAAAGAGTTAGGACACCGCAGCGAGGTGTATATGGCCCAGACCATCGTTGAAAAATCGCGCAGAAACATCTCGCGGAAGGGCCAAAGCGTCCCTTGCGCACAGGGGACTTGTCTGTCATCCGCCCGTATCGCACGTCATGACGCATGACAACACTTCCGCGGTCATGAGCAAGTTCAAAGGCATCGGCGCGAAAAGGATTAACGATCCGCAGCAACTGGTGTTTGCTCTCGATCACGATATCCAGAATCAGGACGAAGCGAACCTGAAAAAATATCGCGCGATCGAAGCATTCGCTAAAGAGCATGGTGTCGATTTCTATCCCGCGGGCTCGGGCATCGGGCACCAGATCATGGTCGAGCGCGGCTATGTCATCCCCGGTTCTTTCGTCGTCGCGTCTGATTCGCATTCAAACATGTACGGAGCGCTCGGCGCCATCGGCACTCCCATCGTTCGCACTGACGCCGCTGCAGTCTGGGCTACGGGTGAATTCTGGTGGCAGATTCCCCGCAGCATCCAGGTAGTTCTGGACGGCCAGCTTCCCGAAGGCGCCACGGGGAAAGACGTCATCATTACTCTCTGCGGCCTTTACAATCACGACGAAGTCCTCAACGCCGCCGTCGAGTTCTCCGGCCCCGGCGTCGCCTCGCTCTCGATGGATGAGCGCTTCACCATCTCCAACATGAGCACGGAATGGGGGCCGCTGGTCGGCTGGTTCCCCGTGGACGATGTCACCATTACTTATCTGAAGCGGGGTTCACGAGCGCCTCAAGGCGATCGGGGTCGAACGCTTCTCCGAAACAGAACTCGAAAACTGGGAGAACAATCCGACCCGCCCCGATCACGGCGCTGTTTACGCCGCCCGGATCACGCTTGATCTCGGTCAGATCACGCCTCACGTTTCTGGCCCAGATACCGTGCAGGCCATGCAATCGCTGCTTGGAGATGGACAGGAAGAAGAGTCGCCATCCAGAAGGCATATCTTCTTTCCTGCGTGAATTCGCGCCTCGAGGATCTCGAAGCCGCGGCGGCCGTCCTGAAGGGAAAGAAGGTCGCGACTGGCGTCAAATTCTATCTGGGCGCCGCCAGCAAGTGGGTGCAGGAGGAAGCGCAGAGGCGTGGCGTCTGGCAAGTTCTGACTCGATGCCGGCGCCAATCCGCTGCCTCCCGGCTGCGGTCCCTGCATCGGGCTCGGTGTGGGCTTGCTCGAAAAAGGTGAAGTCGGTATCTCCGCTACCAATCGCAATTTCAAAGGCCGCATGGGATCTCGTGATGCGCAGTGTTATCTTGCCAGCCCGGAGGTGGTTGCGGCTTCCGCCGTAGCTGGCTACATTTCCGGACCGCACAAGCTTTGAGGGGCATGCTCCAATTCACGCGTACCACGGAATTCGCGCACATCTCCTCGAGCACGGAGAAGGTCGAAATCCTTCCCGGCTTCCCCCATCGCGTGAGAGGTCGTCTCGTTTTCATGCCGCAGGACAATGTCAACACCGACGCCATCTACGGCAAGGACTACACCTACCGCGACGACATGACCAAAGAGATGATGGCGAAGGTCGTGATGGAAAATTACGATCCGCATTTCGCGGCGCGTACGAATGCCGGTGACGTCATCGTCAGCGGTTTCAATTTCGGCACAGGTTCAAGCCGCGAGCAGGCGGTAACTTGTCTCAAGGCGAAAGGCATTCCGCTTGTGATTGCGGCCAGCTTCTCGCAAACTTACCTGCGCAACGCCTATAACAATGGATTCCTCTGCATCGAGGTACCAGAGCTGGTAAGGCATCTGCACGAGCAGTTCGAAACAGAAATCGTGGCTAAAGAGAAGACGATCATCCCCGGCGATGCCATCGATATCGACTTCCGATCCAGCGTGATTGCCTGGCGCGCTGAGAAGTTTTCATTCCCGCCGCTGGGTAGCGTTCCACAGTCGCTGGTAATCGCCGAAGGAGTTGAGAAGCTGGTCGCAAGACGTCTGGGATTGGCATAAAGGGCTGTCGTACCTACGTTTTGTACAGATGAGATTTACTTTTCTGCGTCCTCTGTGCCTCCGTGGTTAAAGGTTTTTGTTAAGGAGATACGCTTTCATGGCTAAATACACCGTCGTATCTATGCCGGGCGATGGCATCGGCAATCAGGTTCTGCCGGAATCGTTGCGCGTTCTCAAGGCTGTGGGCTTTGATGCCGACTACGTTCATGGCGACATTGGCTGGGAATTCTGGCGCAGCGAGGGCAATGCGCTCCCAGACCGCACCATTGACCTGCTCGCCAGGCACAAGCTCGGCCTCTTCGGCGCTATCACCTCGAAGCCGAACAAAGAAGCTCAAGCAGAACTTGATCCCAAGCTCAAGGGCAAGGGCTACGTCTACTACAGCCCAATCGTGACCATGCGCCAGAAGTTCAATCTTGATATCTGCATGCGTCCCTGTATCGGCTTCATTGGCAATCCGTTGAACTTCATTCGCAAGAGAGTCGAGGGCGGTTTCGACGAGCCCCAGATCAACACCACCGTCTTCCGACAGAATACTGAGGGCATGTACACCGGCATTGAGTGGACGAATCCGCCCGACAACGTTCGTTCCGCCATCGCCACCCATCCGCGTTTCAAAGCCTTCACCAACGTTCCCGGCCCTGATTTGGCGGTCAGTCTGCGTATCATTACCCGTCCAGCGGCTCGCCGAATTGTGACCGCTGCTTTCGAGTATGCAAAGAAAAAAGGTTTCAAGGGCGTAACCATCTGTGAGAAGCCCAACGTCGTCCGCGAGACCTCTGGCATGATGGAGGAAACCGCAAAGGATGTGGCGAAGAACTATCCTGGCATTGCGCTTTGGTCCACCAACATTGATGCGCAGCTCATGTGGCTGAACAAGAATCCCGAAGACTACAATGTCATCGTCGCCTCAAATCTCTTCGGCGACATTCTCTCCGACGCCTTCGCTGGCCTCGTGGGCGGCCTCGGCTTCGCGGCTTCCGGCAACATCGGAGATCAGGTTGCCGTCTTCGAGCCGACTCACGGTTCCGCGCCGAAATATGCCGAGTTGAATCCGCCCATCGTAAATCCCATTGCCATGATTCTTTCTGCCGCTATGATGGTCGAGCACGTCGGCGAGACGCAAAAAGCCGATCGCATCAAGAATGCGGTTGCGGCCGTCGTCAAAGAAGGCAAGGTTCGGACGTACGACATGATGCGCCTTAGCGGAGGACCAAAAGCAATCTCGCAGGGCGCGGCATCAACGATTCAGATGACGGACGCGATATTGGCGAAGCTGCAGTGATGCTTCTCTTCTTCGTGTCCTTTGTGGTTACAGTTTTTTGCCGTGAAAGGGTTTTGCAAATGATGTTTCTCTGTGTCCTCGGCGTCCTCTGCGGTTAATGGTTCAAGAAAAATGACTGCCACGCAAATCGCCGAGGCTGGCCACTGGGGAAAGGACATCCGTTCCGACCTCCACGTCGCCGTCGAGCCTCGCGACTCTGGCGGCCTCGATCTCGCGCTCGAATCCCGCGTTGCTCTCTACTACGGTCCGGCGATCCGCACGCAAGCTCGGGACGTTCTCGACTCGCTTGGCGTCAAGAACGCCAAAATCACGATCCACGATGAAGGCGCGCTGCCTTTCGTGATCGCCGCGCGTATCGAAACCGCCGCCCGCCGCGCAGGCGTTGCCTCTACCGGCAGAGCTCTAACCGAACAAGTTCCTCTCCCGGATCCATCCGCTCGTGATCGCCTGCGCCGCTCGCGTCTTTATCTTCCGGGCTCGGAGCCCAAATACTTCATCAACGCAAGTCTTCACGGACCTGATGCCATAATCCTAGATCTTGAAGACTCCGTACATCCTGCGGAGAAGGATGCCGCCCGTATTCTCGTGCGCAATACTCTCCGCTCCGTCGACTTCGGAAAATGCGAGCGCATGGTGCGCATTAACCAGCTTCCGCTCGGCCTGGAAGACCTGGTGGAAATTATTCCGGAATCGCCCGATCTCATCCTGATCCCCAAAGTCGAGCAGCCGGGCCAGGTCGCCGAAGTCGATCGTATGATCGGCGAACTCAAAACGCGTCACGAAGTGAATCGTCCCATCTGGCTGATGCCGATCCTCGAGTCAGCCCTCGGCATCGAAAACGCTCCGGCCATCGCCATCGCGAGCGCGAATGTGGCTGCCCTCACCATCGGTCTCGAAGACTACACCGCCGATCTCGGCGTCGCGAAAACTGCTACCGGAGCTGAATCGCTTTACGCTCGCAGTCGCATCGTGAATGCGGCGCGTGCCGCCGGGGTTCAGGCTATCGATTCCGTTTTTGGTGACGTCGGTGATATGGATGGCCTCCGCCGCTGGGGCGAAAACTCACGTGCCATGGGATTCGAAGGCATGGGTTGCATTCATCCTTCACAGATTCCCTTTATTCACGCCGCTTTTGCCCCAACGGCGGCCGAGATCGAAAAAGCCGGCAAGATCGTGGCTGCGTTCGAGGAAGCCCAGCAGCGCGGCCTCGGGGTTGTCAGTCTGGGATCGAAGATGATCGATCCCCCGGTGGTGCAGCGCGCGCTGAAGTTGGTCGCGCGGGCGAAACAGATGGGCCTGGCATAACATTAATTCTTTTGAATTCATGACCGACAAAATCGAACTCGCGCAAAACGCTGCTGGACGCCGCGTCCCTTCAATGGCAAACGGCAAGCCGCAGATCCCCTACCTCGGCGTCGGCAAGTACCAGCCTCGCGGACGCAAAGCTGCGCCCCCCATCCGTTCCGCCAAAGATTATCCCGAGAACGGCGACAAGCGTCTCCCCGACCTCGAAACCGCCCTCCGCAAGTGCGGGCTTCGCGACGGCATGGTGATCTCGAATCATCACCATCTTCGTGACGGCGATAAGGTCGCCCTTATGGCGCTCGAAGCCGCCGCCCGCATCGGCGTGAAGGATCTGCTCTGGTTCCCGAGCGCGTCATTTCCTTCGCAGAAAGCTGCCATCGATCTCATGCAGTCCGGGTGTGATCCACCACATCGAAGGCAGCATGAACGGCCCGCTAGGCGACTACTGCACCCAGGGAAAGATGCGCGGCATGGGCGTGCTGCGTTCTCATGGCGGCCGCTGGCAGGCCATTCAGGATGGCGAAGTCCACATCGACGTTGCCATCATCGCCGCCCCTACCGCCGACCCCTTCGGCAACGCCGACGGCTCCCACGGCAAGTCTGCTTGCGGCTCTCTCGGCTTTGCGCTCGCCGACTCCATCTACGCCGACAACGTCATCGTCGTCACCGACAATCTCGTCCCGTTCCCCTGCATTCCCTGGCAGATTCAGGGCAACAACGTCGACTACGTCGTTGAAGTCGAATCTATCGGCGATCCTGCGAAGATCGTCTCCGGCACTACCCAGATCACGCGCTCCCCCGACCGCTTGCGTATCGCGGAGTTCGTGGCGCGCTTTCCTCCGCGACGCCGGCATCATGAAAAATGGTTTTTCTTTTCAGGCGGGCGCGGGCGGTATAGCTCTGGCTTTCGTAGACTATCTTCGCCGCATGATGAAGGAAGATGGCGTGAAAGCCCGCTTCGTGCGCGGGGGCTCCACCAAGTATCTCGTCGAGCTTCTTCAGGACGGTCTCACCGATTACATTCTCGACGGCCAGACCTTCGATCTCGATGGCGTGAAGTCCATCGCCAGCGATCCGCGCCATGTTGCCACATCGCCATTCACTTCCTACAGCTATCACGGCAAGGGGAACTTCGCCTCCATGGTTGACGCGGTTGTGCTCGGCGCCACCGAGGTGGACGTGAATTTCAACGGCAACGTCGTCACCCACTCCGACGGGCGTCTTCTTCACGGTATCGGCGGATGGCAAAATTGCCTGGCCTCGGGCTGCACGATCCTTGCGCTGCCGTCGTTCCGCGACCGCATCCCCGTGATTGTCGACGAGGTCACCACGCTCACCGGTCCCGGTGAACTGATTGACGTCGTCGTAACCGAGCGCGGCATCGCCATCAATCCCCTGCGCCAGGATCTGCTCGATGCAGTCAAGGGATCATCTCTCCCGATTCGTCCGATACAGGACATCAAGGCGGAAGTCGAGCGCATCTGCGGCGGCAAGCCAGCCAAGCCTAAGCTCGGCGACAATCCGGTCGCGATCGTGAAGTGGGTAGACGGCACGGTGCTGGATACGGTATGGCAAGTGACGGCGTAGAAACAGGCCGCGAGCGTTATTGATGGGGCATGAATCCTGGTGCGATCCGCTATCGGAAGCTAGTGATCAGCACGGCGTCGGTCGTACTGGTTCCACGCGCGATGGCGATCTGCTTTCCGTCGCGAGAAAAGGCGAAAAAAAGGACGTCTTCGGCGGTGAAATGGGTGAGCTTCACCGGCGCTCCACCAGCGATCGGCTGTGCCCAGAGATTGCCGACGCCGTCGCGATTGTCCACGAAAACCACCGCGTGGCCATCGGGCGTCCACGAGAATGGAGTAAGGAACCCCTTGTTCAGTGGCCGGGTTGGCGAAGGCAAACCACGGTAGAGGGCAAGTCATACACTTTGACAGGAGGGCCGCCAGTAAAAGGAATGATGGCGAGCTTCGGGCCGCCTTCCTCGGGAAGTAGTGACAGGCAATCCATCGGCCGTCGGGAGAAAGGGCCGAGGGGATGCAGGTTCGGTCGGTCAAATCAATGGGTGTTCCCACCTTCAATTGGTACTTTTTGAAGCCTTAAATTTTCCGAAATCCAAGCGGTACACAGCCCATTTCCCATCGGAAGTGCAGTGAATGAAGCTCCCGGCATTCGCCCCCTTGATCGCTTGCGGCTGGCCGCCATCGAGGTCCGCTCGCATGACGTCGTCTCGGGCGGTGATGGGATCAGGGGCCTCGAACAAGAGGGTATGACCATCGGGACAAATATTCGGAAACCACTTTAAGCCATCCAGGGGCAGCCGTTGTGCGTTGTTTCCATCGGCACTCATCAGCATGAAGTCGCTCTGATCACGGTCGTTTGACCAGTAAATCACCCTTCCATCCGGCGTCCAGGCGAGGCCCGCGAAGCCAACGGTGCGTGCTCCGGGCGAAGTTACCCGGCGCACGCGGTCTGGCTCCGCGGCTGGCCCTACCCAGATGCCGGAAAGGTCAGCCTCCTCCACCGCCACAAGGGCACGGGCATCCGCCGTGAGACTGGCTTGGTTGTATCGGGTGGTAAACTTAGTGATCTGCCGCGGTTGCCCGGACGGGTAGGGAAGTTCCCAGAGTTGAGCAGCCTTGTCATAAGCTGGTGCAATTAAGCCACTGCCGTCGGGCAGCCACTGGGGCGTATAAATATCCCGCCAGGTTTCGGAGCTGAAAATTTTGACTTCTGGCCCTCCGTCAACCGGCACTGCGACCAGGCCGACGGATGTCATTGAAACCTGCACCGTCGCCAGCAGCTTTCCGTCAGGCGACCAAGCCAAAATCTCTCTCAACAGAACCGATTTCGGCCAGGTTTTGATGGTCTTTTCGTGGAAACCATCGGCAGTCTTCACCAGCAAAAAGGTTTCCTTCTGCGGATAACCCGAGCGCACGTAAGCGAACGATCTGCCATCCGGGGACACCGCGAACTCTTTCGGGACATCCGCCAGCAGTTTGCGGGGAGGAGCGCCCCCGATCGCAGCAATCTGGTAGAGGTCCGTTGGCTCCTTCACATTCTTCCGCGTGTAGTAAATGTAGTTACCGTCCGCGGAGAATCTCACAGCGCCGTACTGTGCCGCCGCGGGTGGCAACAGTGCGGTTCTGCTGCCGCTGGCCATCTGCTGCAGCCAAAGGCTCTGCTTGTAGCCGGCATCCTCCGTATACGCCAAGTACTTGCCGTCGGGCGAAATCGCGGCTAGTTCTACCATGCCACTAGTTGTAAGGTGCTTGATGCTCAAGGCCGGCGGCGGCTTGATCGGGGTGCGCGCCCGGGACCACCAGAACGGGCCTCCGGTCCGTATCTTGCCGGCGATCAGGTGCGCAACCTCGTTCCGCAGTGCGACGACGTCGCGGAGATCGCGCTCGAAGCTCTGCCGACCACAGGTACGGTTTCAGGACGGGCCTGCACTAGCTGAACCGTGATTCGTACTTTGTCGCCGGTGCGTACCACCGAGCCTTCCAACACCGCGTCCACGTCCAATTCCGCTGCGATCTGCCTGACTGGTTTGTTCGTGCCCTGGAATGACATTACGGACTGCAGGGAGGCCACTCGCAACTCGCGGACCTTCCCCAATTCTGCATCAACGCCCCGGTCATGTCGTCGGCGAAGTGGCCTTCTTCAGGGTTGCCCGAAAGGTTTTCCAATGGCAGCACCGCCAGCGACTCAATCTTCACCGGCCGGAAGATCTCCAGCAGTTGCTGCCGCCAGACGACTGTGGCTGCTGCGGCCGTAGCAGCAAGACTAGGGCAACTAACCTGATCTTCCAGCGCTGCAGGAGGGCGGGAATCGGTGGGGTCAGGGGGGTTGGCTTCTCCACCGGAACCATGAGGCGGTAACCATGGCGAGGCAGCGTTTCGATATAGCTGAGGCTGCTCGGCTGAGTCGCCCATCAGATTTCCCGCAGCCGTCTTTACGGCCGTGTTCAGTCCATGCTCGAAATCTACGAACGTGTCCGAGCGCCATAAGCGCTGGCTTAATTCCTCGCGGGTGACGACCTCGCCGGGATGCTCGACAAGATCAGCCAAAATCTGGAAGGGTTGTTCGGGAAGCTTGATCTTGGTGCCGTTGTGATGCAGTTCGGCGGCACGCAGGTCCAGTTGGAAGGGCCCGAAGCGGACGGTGTGGGCAGGCGTGGACACAGGGGTGTCCCTTTGGCAGTGGCCCCCGGCGACAGCTTACGAGGAGATTCTAGCGCCGATGTCAGCGTTTAGAACCTGATCGCACACAATCCCTCTGGTACGAATTACCAAAACGGCACTGCGATCCTGGACTCCGCAACTGCTTCCGCTTTCATGCCTTATTGATGTTATCCGGTACTTATCCAGTTTCTATCTGAATTCCATCTCCTTTGCATTGTTCTTTCGGAGGAAAGAATCCATGGTCAAGCCATAGACGCCGCAGTTCGGCGTGAGCTGATGAAACAAGAAAAGAGGAGGTTGTTATGAAAACCCGAATCACTCATTTTGCAGCCCTGCTCGCCATCATTCTGCTGACACAGGCTGCGCTGCAAGCTCAGATTCCCATCAAGCAACCACTGTTCCGGGTGGATATCCCCTTCGCCTTCGTCGCCGCAGGAGTTCATCTTCCAGCCGGGCATTACCACGTCTACCACCCCGGGGACCCATACCTCATTGTGATCGAGAAGGACGACGCTCGGGCGCGAGCCATGGCGTACGTTCACCCTGCCGCTTCTAACGCCGACGAGTCCAGCACCAAGTTGGTGTTTAACAGGTACGGGGATCAGTATTTCTTGGCGCAGGTTTGGACTGAACCAGACCAGGAAGTCCACCAGTGCTTCCAATGCCGAGCCGAGAAGGCGCTTATGGCGCAAGTCGGGAAGAGTGAGTTGGTCGTCGTTGCTGCGAAGCGGTAAGTGTGATGAGATCGCAGGCGGCGCCGTGCTTGTTTTCTTCGGGCGCGGGACGATTGTGAGAGGCTGGTGTGCGCCCCGCGCTCTTCGTTTCTCTTGCGACAAAGGGCGAACCGCGTACATGAGGTTCGTCCACTTAGGGATTGCTGCTACTAGGACACAGAGATTTTGCACCCGTCCTCGCTCTGTCTCCGAGCCTTTCCCTTAGAAGCTCAACTTCAGCGCCAGCTGGATCTGTCTTGGCGCTCTCGCCGCGGTCAGGATTCCGAACTGCTGCGTCCCAAATACGCTGCTGTTGTTCGACTCCTGCGGGCCCGACTTTGCGAGCAGGAAATTGGTGTGGTTGGCGATGTTGAAGAATTCCGCTCGGAACTCAACATTAGTTCTCTCACTAATCGGGAAGTGCTTGAACACCGACATATCCCAAATCTGATACCCCGGCCCCGCCAAGGTATTGCGCCCTACGTTGCCGTAAGATCCCAGCGCCGGATCAGCGAACGCGCAGGTGTTAAAGAAAGTACCCGGCTGGCAGTGAGGCCCGTTGGGATCACCGATCTGGTTCGGCCGTTGAGAGGCGCCACCTGCGCCGCCATCGGAATTCGAAAAATTACCGTTGCCGTCGAGCACGGTGAAGTAATTGCCTGAAGAGATGCTGGTGATGCCGGCGAGCTGCCATCCACCGACCAGCTGGTTCAGCGCGCCGTTTGCGCCGCCCCAGTATTGCTTTCCATGACCAAAAGGCAGTTCCCAGATATAGCTCGCCACAAACCGGTTGCGTACGCCGAAGTCTGAATTGCCGTACTCGTTCTGGGGGAAACGAAAATCGCGGAAGTCGCTGTTGTTCTGCGTTGGGCCCAGGTTCGCGTTCGACGCGTTGTCGATGGAATGCGCCCACGTGTAGGAAGCCTGGAACTGGATCCCATGCGTGAATCGCTTTTCAAAGTGTGCCTGCAACGAGTTGTAGCTCGAGGCGCCGGATGATCGGAACCAGTCGATTCCGCTGTCAATGAGCGGCACCGGCCGCCGTGGAGCCAGCGGCGCAGTTGGATCAGCAGTGGCCGTAGCCTGGTTTCCGTTGAAGAATGTAAAAAGCTTGTTGCCTTTCGATCCGGCATAGGTGATGTCCAGCACGCTATCTCCCGGCAACTCGTGCTGAATCGATAGGTGCCACTGCTGCATATATGGCGTCACCAGCTCCGGATCGATGGAAAACAGAATCGGTGTATTGGGATCCGTCAACGCCGTTGCCGGGAAGCCATTTTGCAGGAAACTCAGGCCCGGAATCGTACAGTCGATCTGCGAAGGATTCGCCGCAGCAGCGGCGCAAGGCTGATTGAACGATTGCGTCACGAAGAAAGGCGGATTGAATCCCGGACTCGGGTTGGAATACGGGCCGTTTTCCTGTCCTCCGTAGAAGAAGCCGTACCCGGCGCGCAACACAGTGCGAGGTTGAAATTGCCACGCCAAACCTACGCGCGGCGCAAAGTTATTGGTGTCCGGGTTAATCAGTCCTCTCGGCGCGGTCGCGCTCAATGCAATTTGCGAAGCCAGCGTCGGCGTGAGCTGCAAAGTCTGTCCTTTCGGGACGATCACCGTGGGATGATTCGGGTCGCGCAGATCGAACGACCCCTGCTGATTGTTCCGTTCCTTCACCGTGGTGAACAGCTCATACCGCAGCCCAAGGTTCAACGTGAGTGTCGATGTGATCTTCCAGTCATCCTGCGCGTAGAACGAGTAAATGGGCCGGAAATAGTCGACATTGTGAAGATTGTTGATGCTCCCTCCGTCGGTGAGCCCGGTCATGAACGACGCAAATCCGGAGCCGCCCGTGAATGGGGCGGCTGGGTTATCTGTGAATCCATTGCCGAAGTCCAGAGTTCCGCGCGGCGCCGCCGGTTGGAATATGGTGAACTCCTCGCGGCGGATTTCAGTGCCGAACTTCCACGTGTGCCGGCCCTTGACCCAGGTCAGGTTTTCATCGAGCACATAGGTGTTCTGCAATTCTCGGGACGGCAGGAATGTGGGGCTACCCAGTGTCGGTGCATCGCTGAAAGTGAGTTGGGGCAGACCACCTGTAATCGAAGTGAAGGGAACTCCGGGAAATCCCAACTGTGCCGAGACATTCTGGTCGGCAAACAGCTCAAACCGGTGCGAGTTGATCCGGTTGTATCCCAGGCGGAACTCGTTGATCAGTTGCGGCCGGAAAAGGTGCGTCCAGCTGGTCGCGAAACTGCGGTAGGAATTTTCCTCGTCGCCGCTGAAGAATCCTCCGCCATCCGCGTAGCCTGGGAAAGTCCCCGGGATGACACTGGGCTGCGCTTCGTAGCTGAAACGAAAGAATCCGTAATCATTCTCCGTGTATTTCTGGTCGATGCGTACATCGAAGTTGTCCCTGTTTTCCGTGCGCACCGGGTTAGCAAGGTAGTTGATTCCAGCGGTATTGAACACATTGGGATTGGGGAACAGTGCTGCCAGGCGCAGTGCCAACGGGTCGAGAGACCCGGCGCCAGCTGCGGTCGCTTTCGCTGGAATTATGTTTGAAGGGAACCCGGAACCGGTGTAGCCGAAAGGAACTCCACACAGTCCAGATTGATATGTCGTGTTCACCTGGGTGCGCCGCGCGTCGAAGATTTCGCCCGCGTAGGTCGCCTGCCCGTTGCAATCCAGCGCTGGAATCGTTGTCACGCCGTCCGCCGCAAGGGTCGTCAACGGCGAACTTGTATCGAGTAATTCCGTAAAGTCGCCGAGCCGCTCTGCCGGGCTCGGCAACAACACCGACTGAGTATCCGCCTGCCGTACGCGTAATCCCTCGTAGTCGACAAAGAAAAACGTCTTATTGCGGCCGTTATACAGGTGCGGAATCACAATCGGCCCGCCCAGCGTGAAACCGAACTGGTTCTGCTTGTAGGGCGGCGTCGGCTTGCTGGGATCGTCGAAGAAATTTCGCGCGTCGAGCTTGTCGTTGCGAAGGAATTCCCAAAGGTCTCCGTGGAGCGAATTCGTGCCCGACTTGATGACCGCATTCACAATCGCACCGTTGCCGCGTCCAAACTCGGCACTGTAAGCATTGGTCTGAACCTTGAACTCCTGCAGCGCCTCAACCGGCGGCTGAATCACGTAGTTAGTTTCATTCAGCAGATCCGGCAGGTTGGAGTTGTTGTCCACGCCATCCAGCAGGAAATTGTTTTGCAGCGATCGCGCTCCGTTGGCGCTGAAGCCGAAGCTGTTCTCGTCACGTGCTCCCGGTTCACTCGGCGCGGTGCCCGCGGTGAGCAACGCCAGTTGCGCGAAATTGCGGCCGTTCAAAGGCAGATTGGATACGCGGCGAGAATCTACGACCTGGCCAAGCTCGGAAGTCTCGGTTTCGAGCAGTGGCGCTGCCCCTGTGACCTCAACCGTCTGGGTAGCCTGCCCCACCTGCAGAGTGATGTTTACGGCCACCCGCTGCTGCACCTGCAGGTCAACCGGCTCCGAAACAGCTTTCTTGAACCCCGACCGCTCAACCGTCACCGTGTACCGGCCCACGCGGAGAGTGCTGGCTACCCATTCGCCTGACTCGTTTGTAGTCGCAGTAAAACTGATACCCCGTTCTGCATCCGCCACCGTGACGCGCGCTCCTGCCACCAGCGCGCCGCTTGGGTCTTTGACCGTGCCAACGATGCTCCCAGTGTCTTTCTGGGCCCACGAGATATTGGAGAATCCGCTGAGGCTAAGGCCAATCAGGGCTAATATGAAAAAGAGAATGCGGCAACCACGCACGCTTTTCATTTTGAGACTCCTTAGGTCGATTCGCCGGACTGGTCGGTTCTGCTGTGCGGCCACCGGAAAAATCCACCCGGATGGGGACGGAAACTCGCTTTTCGGTGTATATTACGATCGCTTACTTTTACTTTCGTTCTGGAGCGTTGTCAAGGGAAACTTTGCCGCTTCTGCGTGATATTGTAGGCATCAGGCGGATCAAAGTCTCAAATGGAAAGTAATCGAAACCTCGCTGATTCGGCCGTGATGGCGGACACCCGTGACAGGTATTCGGACGACCTCGTGGTCAGGAATTCCTCCCTCTTTCGCACATTTTGGGAACCATCATGAAAAGAGCCCCTGTTCTGGTTGCTTCACTTCTATTAACGCTAGTCGCTCGTAGCCCTGCTCAACAACTCCCATCCAACCCTGACCAGATCGGCTACAAGTCAGCGCAGAACGCCGACCAGAAGAAGACACTGCTGCTCAAGGACTTCAAACCTGCCTCCATGCTGCACGCTCCAGTACACAACGTCGACCGGGCAAAGTTCTACGTCATCGATGTTCACAACCATGTCAACGACGCCCAGGGAATCGACGAACACGTCCCGGCCACACGCGTCATCGAAGTCATGAACAACACGAACGTCAAGACGATCGTGATCCTGACCGGCATGTGGGGCGATAAACTTCAAAGGGTGATCGATGAGATGGTCAAGCCCTATCCCGGCCGGTTCATAGTCTTCACCCAGATGGACTGGAACAAGATCAACGACCCAAACTTCAGTCAGGAGATGGTTCGTCAACTGGATGACGCTGTTGCGCGGGGGGCTCGCGGCCTCAAGATTCTCAAGGACCTCGGCCTCGGGGTTCGTGACAAGACCGGCAAACTCATCACCGTAGACGACCCTCGTCTCGATCCTGTCTGGGAAGAGTGCGGGAGGCTCGGCATTCCCGTCTCCATCCACGTGACCGACCCCGAGGCATTCTTCCGACCTATTGACAACACCAACGAGCGCTACGAAGAATTAATCGAACACCCTGACTGGAGCTTCTACGGCCCGCAGTTTCCCAGCAAGGAATCTGTTCTGGAGGCTCGCAACCGTGTGTTCGCCAAACATCCCCACACTATGTTTGTCGCGCTCCACGTGGCCAACTGGCCGGAGAATCTGGATTACGTCTCCAGCGTGCTCGACAGGTATCCCAACGTGATGGTCGAATTTGGCGCTCGCGAAGCGGAGCTTGGCCGTCAACCACGTCGCGCTCGCGAGTTTTTTCTGAAATATCAGGACCGCATCATGTTCGGCACCGACAATGAGGTCACCGAAAACATGTATCGCAATCATTTCCGGTGGCTCGAAACCGGGGATGAATATTTTGATTATTGGGGCTATCCGTCCCAAGGGCGCTGGAAGATTTATGGTATGGAGCTGCCGGACGGCGTGCTGGAGAAGGTGTATCACCTGAACGCGGAGCGCTTGTTTTCCCAGTTTCGACAGGCTTCGCCGTCGAGGTGAGCTATGTCTTCGATTTCGTATCTGTTGGTCTTTGTTCCTGGAGTTTCCAGATGACGTTGAAGAATCTTCTGTTGCTCTGCATGTTTGCCGTGTTGTTCCCGGCCGTCGCCTGTTCAAAGCCGGCCACACAGCCCAAAGCCCCGCCTTCGCAGCCTTCTGCCATTAAAGCCGATGTCAATCCTGGCGGCCCGATTGTGCTTACGACCGCTACCTCGGAGTTCGACGTCCTACCCTCCGGCTACATTGCTGCCCATCTTCTAAAGAACGGCCAGAAGCTTGCCTTGGACGAGCCCCGCGTAGGAGCGCCGTTCGAAGGAGATTACGTCGTCTCTGCCGGCAAGGAAGTCCACTTCGTTTTCGATTTCGGCCGGGCTCAAGTTCTGGAAGCGATCGGCAAACTTGGCCGTGGCAAGCGAGTGGAAATTCCTGCGCGCGCTTTGGGACCGTCAGGCAACGACCTTCAGAAGACGCTCGCCGTCGAAGCTTATGACGACTTTCCCAACATCCTGCTCACCAGTGTTGAGTACAAGAATGCCGGCACATCCGACGTCGCCCTCGACAGTGCGGTCTCGCAGCAACATCGCCTCAATGCGTCCTTGGCCGAAATCGACTTGAAAAAAGCGCCCAGGACTCAACCCTACGATATGTGGGCGTATCAAGGATCATCCTACGACTGGGGCAAGGATGACGTTTTCAAGTTGACTCGTACCTCTTCCCAGCCCAACGTCATGGGTGAGGCGGTCAAGGGTGGCTATGGCGGAGGCATTCCGGTTGTCGCCTTCTGGACTAAAGACGTTGGCGAGGCGATCGGGCACGTCGAGACCCTGCCCCTCTCGCTTTCCATGCCCGTCAAAGTCGATCCCGACGGCCGGGTGAATGCCTCCATCGTCATTCCCGCGAACGCGACTCTCAAACCCGGCGAAAGCTACTCCACGCCACGCGACTTCCTTGCGGTGTACGCCGGCGATTTCTACGAGCCGCTCCATATCTGGTCAAGCGTGTTGCAGAAAGAAGGTTGGAATCTGCCGAAGCCCTCAGGCGAAGCGTACAACGTGAGCTGGTGCGGTTGGGGATACGAATTCAACGTCACGCCCGCTCAGATGCTCGGCACCGTTCCCAAACTCAAGGAACTCGGCATCAAATGGGCCACGCTCGATGATCGCTGGTTCGATACCTATGGTGACTGGAATCCTCGTCCCGACACGTTTCCTGAGGACTCCATCAAGAAAATGGTCGCTGACTTCCACAAACAGGGAATTCTGGTGCAGCTCTGGTGGCTTCCTCTGGGTGTGGAAGACGGACAAGGCAAGTGGGAGTCGCACAAATACATCACATCAAAAGTCGCCGAAGAACACCCTGACTGGCTCATTCTCGACAAAGATGGCAAACACGGCCGCATGACGCGCGACCTCGCAGCGCTCTGTCCTGCCGTTCCCGAAGTGCAGGCCTACTACAAACAGCTCACGGAGAAATTCATCCGCGACTGGGATTTCGACGGCAGCAAGCTCGACAACATCTACAGCGTACCCGCGTGTTACAACCCGGCCCATCATCACAAATCCCCGCAGGACTCGGTCAACGCCATGGCCGACGTTTATCGCACTATCTTTCAAACCACCCGCAATATCAAACCTCAAAGCGTCACGCAAAGTTGCCCCTGCGGCACTCCTCCGTCACTCGCATGGTTGCCTTACATGGACCAGGCCGTTACCGCCGATCCCGTCGGAGCAGTGCAGGTTCGCCGTCGCGTGAAGATGTACAAGGCGCTGCTTGGCCCTGAGTCAGCCGTCTATGGCGACCACGTCGAACTTTCCGCGATGACCAAAGATGCCAAAGGAAATTGGCTTGAGCACGGAGACGACTTCGCCTCAACGATCGGTACCGGTGCGGTTGTCGGCACCAAGTTCGTGTGGCCCGATCCCGGTCCCAAGTTCAAGAATGTCAATCTTACCCGAGAGAAGGAAGACCGCTGGAAGAAGTGGATCGGCGTCTACAACGAAAAGATGCTCTCCAAAGGCACCTTCCTTGACCTCTACACGTACGGATATGACATTCCCGAAGGCTACGCCATCGAGAAGGACAACAGAATGTATTACGCCTTCTTCGCGCCTAAGGAGAATGTCGACTGGAAGGGCGAAGTCGAGCTACGAGGACTGAAAGCGGGTACGTATCGGGTAGTCAACTATCCTGACAACAAAGACCTTGGAACGCTGAAAGTGGCAGGCGGCCGCACTTCATCGCTGAAGGTGGAGTTTAAGGACCACCTCTTGCTGGAAGTGAGTGCCAAGCCCTTGTAAGGCTGCCTCGGACCGTTGCAGTTGGGAAGCGGCTAAAATAAAAAAGCCGGACCCAGTAAGCCCGGCTTATGCGCTTCCCAAAACGAACTACGGAGACGTCTGCAGTCCCGTAGCACCCTCCAACTGTGCTCCCGGATCGGCAAGCAACAAGTACCCATTGTTGCTCGAGAACATATATAGAACAATGTTGGTAGAGAGGGCACTCACGGACCCGGCAACACGCCCATTCGAACCGACGGAATATGTACCCGTCAGGAATCCCGGGGCATTGGTTGTGCCGGTCCTGTTCACAAAGTAATTCAGCTGCAGGTTGCCGCCACCATCGCCATTCAGAGTGCCGACTCGATCAACCAGCGGTGGACTGACTGAGTCAAACCCGTCCATGAAGAAGGCATACTGCCCGTTCACCGTGCTATTGGAGAAAGATGTCGTAGTCTGCTGATCTGCCGTTCCATCCTCCACCTTGCTTGGGTCATCAACCAGGAAGAAGGCGCGCGACGGGCTTACTAGCCAAAAGATTCGTTGCACCGTCGAACCGCTCTGGTTGAACGCAAGCACGGCCCGTCCACTCGAACTCATGGTATAGGTGCCGGTAAAGGTCGCATCCACCGTGGGATTTCCGTCTTGCACCGCATCGAACGATCCCGCGGTGATGGTCCCACTGCCGCTGCTGGTAAAGGCTCCCACGGTGTCTACCCCGCCGGTGTTGGCGGTCGTATCTCCGGTGCTGCCGAAAGCGAACCCGCCGGACAAGCTGGCAGTGGTAAACGGTCCCCCGCTCTGTCCTTCAGCCCGGCCTGAACCAAGAGGCCCGGCGTCGCTCTCTAGCAGATTGAAGGTGCTCGCGTTCACTACGTAGTAGATATAGCTCGAAGTCGATCCTGTGCTGTCACTCAGGCTCAACGTCCCACGCCCGCTGGTATTCGGCGTACTGATAGACCCAGTCAGTGTTGGAGACAAAAGCGCGCTGGCGCGAAGGACGTCTTCAGTTCCGGTAATGGCGCCCGCCGTAACAGTCAACGTTCCTACGCTGCCCACGGATCCGCCCGAAGCGCTGGAAGAGTGAGTGCGAAAAGTGAAGGTGCCGCTCGGGGCTGCCGAAAATGCTGTGGCGTCTTGCCGTTCGGCCAGTCCGGCGCCATTGGCAAACGAGTCGGCCTCGATCAGGTAAAGCTTAGAGTCGGTTATCAGGGTTGCGGCCAGCACGATACTCCCCCCTGAGAGATTCAAGGTAATGAAGCCCGTGCCGTCGTTGTTAAGGGAGTAGGTTCCGGTCACGGCAGTGCTGAACGGAGCGCCACCTTGGACGAAATCATCTTGCCCGGTGGTGATGTTGCCATTTCCATCTGCCGTGAATGTGCCGGCTTCACGAAAAGGGCCGTTTGTGACGGTCGATCCAAAATAGCTGCCATTCAGGACGTAAGCGTATTGTCCCTGCAGGCTCGCGTTCGTGAAATTCCCCTTAACGGGGACATTCGTTGTGCTCGAGTTGCCACAAGCTATGGAAAACACAAGCAGTATGAGGGCAGTAGCAAGGGCTGCCTTACTGGCGATCCCAACCGACGAAGACACGCTGGACATGACACCGCTCCTAAGAATGCCAATTTTCAAAGACTTCCTGATTTGAGGCGGAATAGCTCATCCACGTTAACACTGATGGAGATGGAAAGTTCCGTTCATCCAAGTTGGATGCAAAGAGTTGAAGTCGGGAACTGCGAAGCAGAGCAAAACAGGATTTTGACAATACCCTGTGTAACAAAATGTAAAGAAGTGCAAAGCAAACTTGTGGGAGGCTTCGATTTTCCTTCGCGGTTAGGGCCGGGCGTTCGAGTTTAGCCGCATGAAGGTGTCCAGATACAAGTGGTCACGAAATGCCTCTGTGCCCCCTGGCCGCGTGGTCGAAAGTGCTCCCGCAAGGTTGCCGCTCGCGAGACATGTCGCCAGATCGGCCCCCCTCACGAACTCGTGGAGAAAACCCGCGTCGAAACTATCTCCAGCTCCAACTGGATCCACGGCGGAAACCTTGATCGGGGAACTGGTGATTCTCTCCGATCCGCGCTGTGCCATCGCACCTACCGGTCCAAGCTTGACTACTACGAGGGGTACGATTTGCGCCAGTCTTGCTACTGCCACTTCAAGATCTTCCGTTCCTGCCACTCGCTTGGCTTCTCGCTCGTTAGGCAAGAAGACATCCACAAAACGCAGAGCGTCTTTCAGTTCCCCCTGCCAGTGATCCTCGGGGTCGTCATTGGTATCAAGAGAAATCGTCAACCCCTTGCTCTTGAGGTGCTGAAAAAGTTCGGCCACTTTCGGTCGAAGGCCTGACTGCAAAAAGAACGACGAGAGGTGAAAGTGTCGCGACGAGGCTAGATAGTCGAGGTCGAGATCCTCAAACCTCAGTTCAGAGATCGTTCCCACATATGTAAGTATGTTTCGCCAACCGTTTCGCTGCAGAATCACCGTCAGCCCGGTCTGCGTGTTTCCACCGACTCGTCGAAGCTTCGAGACGTCGACTCCCACCGCTAGAATCCTCTCGAGAGCGATCTCGCCTAGGGAATCTTTTCCGATCTTCGAAATGAAACCGACTTTGCTTCCCAGCGCGGCGAGATTGTGCGCGACGATCGCCGATGAACTGCCTAGGGTGAGCATCATGCGATCCGCCAGCAGCTCGCGCTCCTGCGGAAGCTCGGCCGGGAGACCGTACATGATCAGATCCAGATTCAGTTCGCCTGCTATTGTGACGTCAAAGCGCGGCATGCTCAGTCGTCTCAGAGGATTCTTCGTCATCCAGTATTACGACCCGGCTCAGGTGACGTGGATGGTCAGGGTCGAGTCCCTTCTTCAGACCGGTGTACAGGCCCATGAGTTGACCAGTGAAAACGTAAGGCGCCAGCCGGGTGAATTCAGGCAAATCTGTCCCCAGTTCCACCAGAAAATCAGCCGCACCGTGAGCCCGCGAGTCCGCTTTGTTTGCGACAACCAGCGTGGTGGCTCCCAGGCGCTTCATCTCCTCTAGGACCTCACACTCCGACTGATAGCCAGTTTCCGAGAGAAGGAACAGCAACAAAGTCTCAGGGCCAACGACTGATTTGGGCCCATGGCGAAATTCGAGAGTGTGAAAACTCTGTCCGTACGAAACCGACATCTCAGTAAGTTTGAGTGCCGACTCGCAAGCCAGTCCAAAGAACGGGCCCTGCCCCAGGCAGATGTAGTCCGCGAATTGGTGCGCCCCAACAAACTCCCGCACCCGTCGGGGAAGCGAGTTCAGGAACTTCTCCGCAGCTTGCGGAAGCCCGCGCAGATCCTCTGCCGCTTTATCTTCCTTTGCGACCTTGGCCGCCAAGTACTGGATAGCCAGTAGCATAGAGGTGAAAGATCGCGTCATGACCGTGCTTCTCTCATCCGCGGGAGATAGGCAGATGGTGCGGGTGGCCAGATTTTCCAGGGGCTGCCCCGGCGCACAGGTAATCGCGATCGACCGGATACTCTTCGATTGAAGATATTCCGCCGCCTTCAGCACCTCAGAGGTGCGGCCCGAGCGCGAGATCAGCACCGGGCAACATTTTTTGCCGTTGGCGAATACGAGATCAGGAAACAACAGCAATTCTGAGGCGGGAATCGCGCGTGCCCGGCTGCGCGTGACCTGATTCCAGTATGCCGCCGCCGCCAGCGCGACGTAGTAGCTGGATCCGCAACCGATGAACAACCACTCTTCGGCGTCGGGAAACGTGCCGGCTATTTCTTGTCCCACGGCCCCGCCGTCCAGCAGCTTCAGGCATGCCTGCCAGCACTGGGGTTGGGAAAGAATCTCTGAGAGCGCGTATGCCCCGGCGGTCGACGTGCTTTTAGAACCTTGGCCGTCGCTCTTGTCGCTAGACAATCGTCACCTCGATGCCTGCTTTCTTAAGTTCACGCTGATCTGACCTGGGAATGCCGCGGTCCGTGATCACCTCATGCAGTGCTGTCGGCGGGACGATCAGCGACAGGCTCCGCCGCCCGAACTTGCTCGAATCGCATACCGCTACCGTCCGTTTGGCGATCTCTACCATGACCCGGTTTACCTTTGCTTCCAGCAGATTCGGAGTGCTCAGCCCGTAATGCACGTCAAAACCGTCTACGCCTAGAAACAGAATATCGGCGTTCAAGCGATGAAGGGTTTCTTCCGCGATCGGCCCCACTAACGAAAACGAATTCTTGCGCAGGGTTCCGCCGGTCAGAATCACTTCGACCTGGCTTCCGGATAGCTCCGCAGCAATATTCACGGCATTGGTCACAATCGTAAGCTTCTGAAAGTTTCGTAATTCGCGTGCAATGGCAGTCGTCGTTGTCCCGGAGTCCAGAATGACTACCTGGCCTTCCTGCACTGTTCGTGCGGCTGCCGCCGCGATGTGCAACTTTTCCTTGCGGTGCAGTTTCTCTTTCTCGCGCAGGGTCGGATCTTCCAGCGCGCCCTCGCGCGCCGGTAACGCGCCGCCATGCGTCCTGTGGACAAGGCCATGCGCGTGCAGAATCTCCAGGTCCTTGCGAATTGTCACCTGGGAGGTCTGGAATTCTTTCGCGAGGCCTGCTACTAGGACCCGCCCCTCCCGGTTCAAGGCTTCGAGGATCGACCGACGGCGTTCTTCGTTGAGCACAGTGGGATTCGACGGCAACCCGAATCAATTTCGCAGCTTTTGCTTGCGCTTTCTTTTTATATCGTTTTGTTTCGTTTGTCCACCGAAAACGAACCGGTGCCCAACCAGCGCTCCCTGCTCTGACCTCACTTATTTCAGGGCTAACCAGTCTGGAATGTCCGCTTTTGCTTAGAAAGGCAGGACTGCGAAAACGACCTGAGGTGAAGTTGCGCGCATGGGCGAAGAAATTGGGGTACGTTCGGAAGGAAGGTCACACACGTGTGGCCGGACAATAACTGCCTGATCGCTAGCCTCGCGAGAGCTCTGTGTTGGAGGGAATGCGAGGGTCTTTGGTCGCACGGCGCGCTTTGCCCCACATCCACAATCGGCATCCGAGCAGCAACGACAGGACCGCGGCGTACTCCTCGGGCTTCCGAATGTCTGCTTTCACCAACCACCAGTAGTGGATGACTCCCGCCGTAGCGCTGACGTAAATCAGCTGGTGCAGGCGATTCCAGCGCCGTCCACCTAGCCTTCGAATCCAGCCTGCCGTCGAAGTGATCGCCAGGGGAATCAGAAGCACGAATCCTGTGAAACCTACGGTGATGAAGCGCCGCTTGGCAATGTCGGCCACCATTTCGTGCAAGTCGAAGAACTTGTCGAGCCAGATGTAGGTGAGAAAGTGAAGTGTTACGTAGAAGAACGCAAACAGCCCAAAGATTCGACGAAAGCGAATCAGCCAGTGTTGGCCAGTCAGCTTGCGCAGAGGTGTGATGCTCAACGTCACCAGCAGGAAGACCAGTGTCCAGTCGCCCGTGGAGTGCGTAATGACCTCAATCGGGTTCGCACCCAGATTGCCGTCTAGGGCCTTGATTCCCAAACGCGCCAGCGGTACCAGGCACGCGAGGAAGACCACGACTTTGATCCAGCGCACCGATTTCACGTGCCACTCAGAAATTTTTCTTAAGATCCATGCCGCTATACATGCTCGCAACCTGGTCGCCATATCCGTTGAACATGAGGGTGGACCGCTTAAGGAACTCCCCCAGTCGCCGCTCCTTGGCTTGGCTCCATCGCGGATGGTCCACATTCGGATTCACATTCGAATAGAACCCGTACTCGTTCGGCGCTGAAAGTTGCCAGGTGTTCAGAGGCTGTTTTTCCTTGAAGCTGATCTTCACGATCGCCTTTGCACTCTTGAATCCATACTTCCACGGCACAACGATACGCAACGGGGCTCCGTCCTGGTTGGGCAAGACTTCGCCGTACATGCCGAAACACAGCAGCGCCAGCGGATTCATGGCTTCGTCCATGCGCAAACCTTCGACGTACGGCCATTGCAAAACGGAGGTCTTCTGGCCCGGCATTTGTTTTGTATCGTAGATGGTCGTGAACTCCACAAACTTGGCTTTAGGGAGCGGTTCCGCCTTGTTGATCAGGACACTCAATGAAAACCCAATCCACGGCACGACGATCGACCAGCCCTCCACGCAACGGTGGCGGTAGATTCTCTCTTCCGGCGCTGCCAGCTTGATGATGCTATCTACGTCGAGTGTCTGCTTCTTCTTGACTGCGCCATCGATCGTGACCGTCCATGGCCGCGTCTTGAAATTCTTGGCCAGACCGGCGGGTTCATACTTGTCGGTCGAAAACTCGTAATAGTTGTTGTAGTTGGTAACATCCTTGTATGGCGTTTGAGTCTCCGTTGTACTGAACTGGCTTTTCCGAACGCCATCAATCTTCGCGTTAGCCTCTGCCAGCAGCGAGGGTGACAAGAGTTCACGCAAACCACATCCGGCTACCGCGGCCGCACCCAGGGTGGCTGCACCCGTCAGAAACTCGCGACGATCCAGGTACAAACGCCGGGGTGTAATCTCCGATGACGAAACATCCGGCCGCTTCTTAATCAACATGTGAATATCCTGCCAGAGGTACGCGATGTACATCCTTACGGATGTGAGGCCGATCCCCACAGCGCGTGACCTACCCCTGAAAAATAGGACGCCTACAAAGCGAAAAAGTTGCAACGCCCTGAGTCCGCTAGCGTACCTTCAACCTTAACAGGTTAGGGGCGTGTTAGATTTTAGAGGAAACTGGCCGGGAGGATCACACCTGGCCGCGGCTGGTTTGCAAGACTTCTCGGACCTTTCGTGACAGTGTCTGGAGCGTGAAAGGCTTCTGTAGGAATGCGGTGCCTGGTTCGAGGACCCCTTCATGTACGATTGCGTCCTCCGCATATCCCGAGAGGTAGAGAACTCGCGTTTCCGGGCGAGCCTCCGTCAAGCGTTTCGCCAGTTCGCGCCCGCTGATACCCGGCATGACAACGTCGGTGATGACCACGTCCAACGGTCCGTTGTGCCCTTGTGCGACCTGTAACCCCTCCTCACCGCTTTGGGCCTCCATGACCGTATAGCCTCGCGCCACCAGGGTCTCCCGAACCAGTTGCCGTACAGACTCCTCGTCTTCCACCAAAAGAACCGTCTCCGAGCCGCGGCTTGCGTCGGCGCCCGTCTTCACCGCGGTCGTGGACTCCTCGTGATCGTTCACCTGCGGCAGGTAGATACGGAACGTGGTTCCTCGTCCTACCTCGCTCTGCAGGAGCACGTACCCGCCAATCTGCTTCACGATGCCGTACACCGTCGAGAGGCCGAGCCCCGTTCCTTTCCCTTTCTCTTTGGTGGTAAAGAAGGGTTCGAACACACGCGATTGAATTTCCTTGTTCATACCCAGTCCGGTATCGGTGACGGACAACATCACGTAGGGGCCCGGCTGGATGAAGCTATGTTCCCGCTGATAGGAATCGTCGAGCGTAGTGTTTGCCGTTTGAATCGTGATCTTGCCGCCGTCTGGCATGGCATCTTTCGCGTTCACCACCAGGTTCATGATCACCTGCTCCAGCTGCCCAGCATCGGCGCGGGTACGGCCCAGCCCCGTCGAGAGCTTCGTGATGAGTTCGATCTTCTCCCCGATCAACGGCCGCAGCAGCCTTTCGATATCGGAAACGATCGCATTGACATCCACCACTTTCAGCTCGAGCAGTTGCTTGCGGCTGAATGCCAGCAGCTGGCGGGTTAGAGTCGTGGCCCGGTCCGCCGCTTGCTGAATGGCCAGTGCCTTCTGATGAAGTGGCGATCCTGCTTCCAGTTGCTCAAGCATTACCTCGTTGTATCCACTGATCACCATGAGCAGATTGTTGAAGTCGTGGGCGACACCGCCTGCCAGCCGCCCAACCGCTTCCATCTTCTGTGCCTGACGAAACTGGTCCTCCAGCACCCGCCGCTCGGTCACATCTTCTGCAATGATTTCGAATACTTCGTCCGGCTCGTCCGCGCTAGTCACCGCCCTTCCGCTGAGCCGCACCGTGATGGTGCGCTGGTCTTTGTGCCTCCATTTCACTTCCAGATTGTCGAGTTGATGTTTCGCGTGGAACTCGCGCATCAAGCGCGCGTACTCTTCCGGATATACGAAGAGGTCGTCCTTGGGATTCAGGCTCAGGACCTCGTCAGCGCTGCCATACCCCAGCATCGTGATCAACGCGGGATTCACATCCAGAAACTTTCCCGCGATGCTGGAGCGGTAAATACCATAGACCGCGCTTTGCACCAGCGACCGGTAGCGCGCCTCCGATCGGCGAAGCGCCTGCTCGTTCCGTTTATGTTCGATGGCGCTCGCCAGCTGTTGAGACACAAAGGTCAGAATCTCTTTGTCTCTCTCTCCGAAGCGCTCACTCTTTGTGTAGCTTTGCACCACGAGGGCGCCGAAGGTGTTGTTTCCCAGCTTAAGCGGAACTCCAAGCCAATCCAGAGACGGGGCCCCGATCAGTTCCACTTCGCCGCGCATGACCATGTCGTCGAAAACCTGTTGAGTTGCCAACAACGACTCACCAGTTCGCAGCACATACTCTGTCAGCCCGTGACCCAGCTTCTTGGGCTGCGGCGCTTCATCTTCCTCATCCACGAAATACGGGAAACTAAGAAGTTGGGTGGCGCTGTCGTAAACCGCAATATAGAAATTGCGGGCATACATCAGTTCGGCCACGATGTTGTGAATGGATGCGTAAAACTGCTGCAGATCTTCCGCGGAGTTGCTGCGGTCGGCGATCCGGTACAACGCGGAACTCAGGGCCTCGGCTCGCTTCTGTTCTGAGATGTCTCGATAAAGCACATACACTGCAACCTGTGCTCCGGCGACCACGACCGGCGCTGCCGAAAGCAACACGTCTACGAGCGTTCCGTCCTTTCGTCGCCGCTTGGTTTCAATCGTGACCTTCTGGCCACTCTCCAGTCTCTCCGCGATCCAGCGAGTCTCCGCATGCTGCTCGGGGGGAACCAGAATCGAATCGATGCGCTGGCCCAGTGCTTCTTCCTCCGTGTAGCCAAAGACCCGAGTGAACTCGCTGTTGACGCGCATGATCCGGTAAGGCGCATTCAGAATGCTGATCGCTTCCGGCGCGCAATCTACCAACTGCTCGAGATAGGCTCGTTGCACTTCGGTATTGAATTCGATCCACCCCGTTGAGGTGAGTTCGCCACTCGTAGAAGGTTGTGGCGTCGTCTTGGGCGGTTCAGACGGATGAAGTTCAGGCGGGAAGCTCCGGCGCAACGCCTCTTGCAGCGTCTTGGCGCGCTTCAGATCTACAGACTTGGCGGGCTGGGTGACGTTATCACCCATCTTGGGACATCCTCCCGGATCGGTTTCAGAGCTTAATCGGCGATGTTAGTCTGATTGGGCCGTTACTCGGAAGTTACTGAGGTAATTGACTTTGTGGAAGGAAGAGACGGTGAGAGTCGGTTCTCTGCATTACCCGTCGAGACCACTGGCGGACCCCAGCATCTCGCAGACACGCTGCAGCATCTCGCGCTGCTCGCTGGTAATCGCCAGGAACTCGAAGCCGTAGTGCAACCCCTGCCGGAAACGCACCAGAGCGCGTAGCTTTAGAGGATAAGCGCTGAGCGGCAAGGGAAACTCCATCGAAACTACTTCACCTGGATCAAGCTCGCCGGTCAGGGTTGCTCCCAGACCGTCCAAGCCCAACTCGGTGGAACGTCCCCAGTAGTCCAGGATTTTGCCCTCACGAAATACGTTGATAGCAACTCTAACGTCAAGCGGGTACCGCTGAAACCGGCGTGTGTTTCCAGCTTCGCGTTTGGCGTGCGGCGCTGCTCCGCTCATAATGCATCACCAAGGAAGACTCGGGAGACAAAGGGCACAACCTGAAAGCTGGAATTTCGGTTCGCCCTCGAAGAGGTCATGGACACCATTCTTTCCTAGTTGCCGTGTAAGGGATAACCGGGCTCCAGCGGGAGCTTTCCGCCAATCTTGAGAACGGTGACGTCTCCCGTGATGGAATAAACATCAACTAACCCAACCGCACCTGGCGTCGCACCCACGCGCTTGAGTACATCATCATCCGAGTTGACCACGACGATGGCCGGCCGATTAACCCTTCCGTGATTGGCGGTTGCGATCACGGTGTTCACTCCGTCAGCGGTTGTCTCATAGATCTTCTCCAGGACAACCTTCATCTCGGGCGATCCCGGATTGCGTGTTACCAGGGTTACCGGCTTTCCATCCGGCCAGCGGTTCATCTGGCCTTTGCAAATCTTAACCAGGTCAGCCATGGCAATGGCGGGCAGGGCGGCGGACTTGTTCGTCACCAGAGCGATGTCCTTCCCCCAGACACAGGGAACACAGCCCCCGACCAGCAACACCAAAGCCAGAACGCTTCGCATATTCAGTAAGGGGTCTCCGTGGCCGCTAAGCAGACAGTGATAATGCCGATTCTCCTGCAATTTAGGGGAACGCTCAACGGTAAGGAAGGTCATGTACCAGTAGAGACACTAGCGTCCGTCCACACACCGATTTTCAGGATGATTTCACACATGTTGGCCTGCGATTGTCATCGTTCTGCGCATGGCCTGGCTCAAGTCCTGCAGCCCCATGCATTTCCCCACCCGCAACTTTCTTCAGAGAATCTACGTATCGTAAGACGAGAGGCTTGGTACGGTCTTTACGGAGGTCTCCATGTTCTGTAACCAGTGTGGGAGCGAGATTCAAGCTGGCTATCGAGTATGTCCCCATTGTCGTGCGGCGATCTCGTGGCCCGGCAGCAGTGTTGCTCAAACTCGACTACAGCGCCATTTGCGCACGCTCGCGGTTCTGTGGATCGTGGTCGGTGTCCTGTGGCTCGTTCCTTCCCTCATCATGATGGCAGTTGGCAGTGCGATCCACCTGGTGATTCCCGGAACTGAGGCGCTGGTTCGCAACCTAGGCCCGCTCGTCATTTTCATCATTGGTGGAAGCTTCCTCATCGTTGGCGCTGGCGGAGTCATGGTTGGCTGGGGACTGATGCGCCTCGAAGCCTGGGCGCGTGTAACTGCGATTGTTCTCGCAATCCTGGCACTTTTTCATCCGCCCTTCGGCACCGCTCTCGGCATTTACACGCTGTGGGTCCTTCTGCCGGACGACGGGGGAGTCGAGTATCGGAGTCTGGCCGGCGCGTCCTGAAAGATGCTCGTCGGCAGGCTTGGAGAAAGGCCAAGCTCAGAATTCGCCTTCGTGAACTAATTACTCTGCAGCCACGAAAAAGTTCTCGCTCACGTCGCATCGGCTGTGCAGTTTCAGTCACTTACCGCTTGGCAAGCCAACTGCATTACTTCTAGGCAAGCCGTTGTGGACGCGCGTCACAGAATTCTTTACCTCTTGCAGAAAACGTTTCTCATCCTGAAGGAGGTCTTATGTGCGAGGTTCATACCGCGGACTGGAGAGAGCTGTGCGAGGCGGCCAGCAAGGAACACGATTCTGAAAAACTGATGGCCTTGGTTCAACAGCTCAATGCCGTTCTGGAAGAGCAGGAGCGCGCAAGCTTGACCAGACTTCGGCGTACCAACTAGTACCCACCGATTCATACACATCATAAAAAGTGTGGCGTGGAAGTGGACGATCGCAATCAACACTTCTGCGCTGCACTTCTGTTTTTTACCTGCTTCATTGATTACACCCCTTCTTCTAACCTTCCTCCCTGACGTGGCGCGCCCTCTCTAGAAAGGCTGCATGTCACCTTGCAATTTGCCCGGGTCGCCTTGTACGGAGACCTCCCCAGGACTCAACCAGATAGCTGTTACGTTTTCGGAACAAGAAGACAGTAACCAATCTGTATTTTTGTCGTGCATGTAAAGTAGGCGGCGCACCACGAATGCGGATCAAGCACCCTCAAGTTTCGACTTGCGACTGAGCGCAATTTAAGTACGAGGTTTTGGACAGAATCGACCGCTGGCTCGGACCCAAATCCAGCCATCGGTCGGTAGCCCGGCGCCCTCCCCCCGGATGCCGGGCTTTCCCTTTTACGGCGCCGAATCTTCACTCTCCAGGGACCACGCTTCCCGACCTGTTCGTTTCCGAACCTGCTTTCGAGTCGCATGACACTTGTCATGTTGACTTCCTGATGTTCTGTACTGGTCCTGGTTAGCTGCAGGCTTCAGGATGTCACTGTCCGTGCGATAGAGCGCTTCGTTGCATTGCCAGAGGAGAAACACAGGATCCGCCATGATTGCGACTTGGGAAGAAGTCACTGAAAAACTGCCACTCATATCGCCTCGTATGGTCGCGAGCCTCGAACGAGTAAGCAAGGACTACGGCTCGGTCCACGCCCTGCGAGATATGAGTCTGTCTGTTCGAGCCGGTGAGTTGCTTGCCCTGCTCGGGCCTAACGGTGCCGGCAAGACCACCGCCATAAAACTCCTGCTTGGATTAACTACTCCATCGACAGGCCGAGTGACGGTGTTGGGTGGCGACCCGACAAATCCTCTGAACCGGGTCCGCACCGGCGCGATGCTGCAGGTTGCCCGCGTGCCAGAAACATTGCGCGTCCGCGAACACATCGATCTGTTTTCCAGCTACTATCCAAATCCCCTGCCCTTCGAAACGACGATTGCTTTGGGCGGCCTCGCCGGTCTCGAAAATAGGAAGTTCGGGGATCTTTCTGGCGGCCAGAAACAGCGCGTGCTTTTTGCTCTGGCGCTATGTGGAAATCCCGAACTGCTGTTCCTCGACGAACCTACAGTCGGACTGGATGTGGAGGCGCGCCGTACTCTGTGGGATGAAACCAGGCAATTGATCCGTCACGGAAAAACCATCCTCCTTACAACTCACTACCTCGAGGAAGCCGATGCCCTGGCCGACCGTGTAGCCGTCATAAACAAAGGGCAGATCATTGCGCAGGGAACACCGTCGGAAATCAAGGCACGCACTACGGGAAAGCGCATTCGCTGCTCCAGTCACCTCGACCTCAAACTTGTTCAGGCCATACCCGGCGTGGTCGCCACCAAGCAGGACCGTGACCTGCTGGAGATCCAGACCTCAAAAGCCGAGACTGTTTTGCGTGAGTTGCTGGCTCTCGATCCGCAGCTCTCAGGCATTGAAGTTGCCGGAGCAGGTCTGGAAGAAGCCTTCCTCGCGCTGACGCACGGCGACAACAACCACGTTCCCCACAATTAGTTTTCGGAGGAATCGAATGGCAACCGCTACCAACACACTTTCGAACACCGTCTACGCTCTGCCCCTCGGTCGGATCGTGACCGTTTATTTCAAAGAAATAAAATACGAATTTCTCAAGAACCTTCGTATCCCCATGTATTCGCTGTCGACGATGGGATTCCCCGTGATGTTCTACGTTCTGTTCGGTCTCGTCCTGAATCGCCACGAGGCGTCCCTTGCGGGTGCCACTATCCCGGCGTACTTGCTTGCGACCTACGGCACATTCGGAGTGATGGGCGCCTCACTATTCGGAACGGCGGCCGGACTGGCAGCTGAGCGCGGTCTCGGCTGGCTCCAGGTAAAGCGCGCCAGCCCAATGCCTCCCTTCGCTTACTTTGCGGCGAAGGTTGCGATGAGCATGATCTTCAGCGCCTCGGTGGTATGTCTGCTTCTCTTGTTGGGAATAACATTCGGGGGTGTCCAACTCTCAGTGCTGAGCATGGCGAAGTTGATTGCCACGCTCGTGGCCGGCTCCCTTCCGTTCTGCGCCATGGGCTTGGCGATCGGCTACTTTGCAGGCCCGAACTCCGCTCCCGCAACCATCAACATGATTTACCTTCCCCTGTCGTTTTGTTCGGGACTGTGGGTTCCGTTCATGTTCCTGCCCAAGCTAATGCGTCAGATAGCCGTGGCTTTGCCGCCCTACCACCTCTCGCAATTGGCGCTGGGCATCATTGGTGCCGGTCGGCATGAGTCTGCCTGGGCACACTGGGAAGTTCTGGTTGCCTTCACGTTGATTTGCCTGGGCGTCGCCCGGATCGGTTTCCAGCGCGACGAAGGCAAGAGCTACGGCTAAGAATTTGGTCGGGTGCGCGAGCTCGAGGTCACGCAATGAACTCCGATAAGTCCAAAGCGTTGGTGTTGACCCTGGCTTTGGTGATCTTCCTGGCGGTCATGATCTACAAGAGGTTCGACTGGCTTGGACTTATGATTCCCGGAGCAATTCTGATGTGGTACGGCTGGGTCGGGTCTACACTATGGAACAAAGCTGGCTCGCATCGCCGAAAGCGGAGCAGCGTGAACTGACGTGAAACTTCTACCTCATGACAGGGATCATGGATGGTCGCCTTTCGTATGGCTGATCTTCGTGGTGTTCTTCCTGTTTCACCCGATCCTCGATCACGTCAGCCGCCGCGAGTTGGTGTGCGACATTTTGGCCCTCGCGACCTTCCTTGCTCTTTCTTCACGGTTTTCTGGGTAGAGAAGAAATGGCAGTATGCTGCGGTCGCCGGGATCGCGCTGCTCGGTATCGTGTTTGTGCCTTTCAATCATGGCGCCACGATCTTCTTCATCTATACCGCTTCGTTCATCCCCTTTATAACGGACACGTTCAAGCTTGCGCTCAAGCTCTGGATAGCCCTTCTGGTAGTGATCGGCGCGCAAGCGTGGCTCCTGCATCTTCCTCCCGATACCTGGCTCACGTCCTACGTGGTGGCGATTCCCGTCGGGCTCAGCAATATGTTCTTTGCCCAACGAAATCGGGCAAATGCCAAACTACGGATGGCGCAGGAAGAAGTGGAGCATCTTGCGAAAGTTGCCGAACGCGAGCGCATCGCCCGCGATCTGCATGACGTGCTCGGCCACACATTGTCCCTCATTACCCTCAAGTCTGAATTGGCGGGAAAGCTTATCGACCGCGACCCCACCCGGGCGAAGGCCGAGATCCGGGATGTCGAGCAGACTGCCCGGCAGGCGCTGGCCGAAGTCCGGCTGGCGATCGGGGGGTACCGGGCGAAGGGACTGCCAGAGGAGTTCAAGCAGGCAAGGGCTGCCCTGGAGACTGCGGGTCTGACGGTCGACTGCGATACCGCACCGGTAGGGCTTGAGCCAACGCAGGAGAGCATCCTCGCCCTCGCCTTGCGCGAGGCGGTCACCAACATTGTGCGCCATGCCGACGCCCGGCATTGCCGGCTGCTGCTGGCGCAGACCAATGGCACGTGCCGTCTTGAGATCCAGGACGATGGCCGTGGCGGTCATCTGGTGGAGGGCAACGGCCTGCGCGGCATGCGGGAACGCATCGAGGCTCTCGGCGGGACTCTGCTGCGAGAGACCCGCGAGGGAACCCGGCTGACCATCACGCTACCTGTTATCGCGGAGCCGAGCCAGAGTTGATCGCCCCTGCCAAAGATGGCCGCAGGACCATCCGCGTGGTAATCGCGGAGGATCAGGGTATGGTCCTGGGCGCGCTCGCGGCACTGCTCGAGATCGAGGGTGACATTTCCGTTTCCGGTCGTGCGCGCGATGGCCGCGAGGCGCTGAGCGCTGTGCTCACGAACAAAGCCCGATGTCTTCATCACCGACATCGAGATGCCCCACATGAGCGGCCTCGAAGTCGCCGCGGAACTCAAGCGCCGCCGCACCGGAACGCGCGTCATCATCGTAACCACCTTCGCTCGCGCGGGATATCTGCGACGCGCCCTCGATGCCGGTGCGTCCGGATATCTCCTGAAGGATCGTCCGGCGGAGGAGTTGGCCGATGCGGTGCGTCGCGTGCATCGTGGCCTGCGCGTCATCGACCCAGAGCTGGCTACGGAAGCCTGGAGCGAGCCCGATCCGCTTACCGACCGGGAGCGGCAGGTGCTTCGTCTTGCGGGAGAGGGCATGGCGAGCGGCGATATTGCAGCCGAACTCCACCTTTCCGAAGGCACCGTGCGAAACTATCTCTCGGAAGCGATCAGCAAGCTGGGAGCAAGCAATCGGGTGGAAGCCGCGCGTATAGCCAGAACCAAAGGCTGGCTGTAGCCAACTCGGCTGTCGCGCAGCTCCTCGCTTCTCCTAGCTGGCGTGCAAACCCATCGCGTTAATGTCGTCTACTGCGGCGTGTCGAGCGGATGCTTGCTCTTCTCGTAGAACTCATTCTGCAGCTTCAGACTCTGCTGGTCGGCCTTCACGGAACGTATCGCGGTCACGATGCCGTCGACCCACGCCTTCATGCCGTACTCGCCGAGTTCGCGAGTGGCGGCAGCGCCTTCACCGGAGTAATGGTTAGGGAATCGCGCATACCACCAGATCGCGGTATAGACGTTGGCGGGCAGATTCAGGCGCATCTGGTCCGCACCTGACTCGCTGGCAGCGCGGTCGAGGTGAACCAAGTCAGGATGTGAGACGAGCGTGTTTGCCGTCTCGCCTTCGCCAGCGTGCCAATTCGTGACCGTGCTCTTGTGCGGCGGACCTCCAGGCGGCGGCTCAACCAGTCCAAGAACGTAGACAACGTAATCGTGCTGCTTCTCGAGCTGGGACTGCGCGAAATACGGCAGCAGGTGCTCGTTGCCTCCGTGTCCGTTCACGATGAGGACCTTCTTGCAGCCGTTGCGCGCCATCTCGTCGGTGGTCTCCTGCAAGAGGCGCAGCTGCAATTCACCGCTGTAGGCGACGGTTCCCGGTTCATGCTTGGCCTCAAAGATCTGGCCGAAGTAATAAGCGGGAAAGATCACCGCGTATTCCTGCTCGACGCTCTTGTCGACCGCATAGCGGACGTTGAGCAAGTCGGTTCCGAGCGGGAGATGCGGTCCGTGCTTCTCGATGATCCCAAACGGCAGCAGGCAAGTGCCTTGCGACACCTGGATACCAGCGTGGAAATCAGCCGCGGTTAATTCCTCCCAGTGGGCGGAAAGTTTGGTCTGCGACGAGCTGCGAGTGGTGAAGGAGAGACTAAGAATGAGGACGAAGAGAGAGGTGAAGCAAGGTCTGCACGCCATGGTGAGTTCTCCTCATGTCGCGCATTGTAGCATTCGGCAAAGCTGCTAATTCCTGAAAGATGGGCTATTGAAACGTGTGAATAGCGCAGCTTCTAGCTCTTGGCTATTAGCCATTAGCTTAAACCACAAGAGCCCCTCTCGGTCTCAGCGCTTACTTCATCTCAGGTTCTACTACTTCGTCGGCGCTCCGCATCTGGAATTTTGAGGCGCGCTGGCAGGTGGAGTAGCCCACCGGGTGGGTAGAGTCGGAATCTCGGTCGTCTCGCGCTACCTTGTAGCTGCGGAGTTTGTAGCAGACGCCGTCTTCTTCCTGTTTCATGTGTTCGAAGTATCGCTGCGCGGGTCTATCGAGTGCGTCGGTGGCGGAGTCAGGACCGTTGTGCAGGATTCCGTAGCGCTTGTCGAACGAATCGACCGAGATCAACGACTGCCATGGCGCAATCGATTCCGCGGGAGTTGTCGCCGCGCCAGAAGCGGTCGCTGTAGACGGATTCGTCGGCAAGGCCTGATCGCTTGCGGGGGCGGCACACACCGAAGCCAGGGCAAATGAAATCAGACAGAACAAGGAGATCGCAAGTAAGCCGGTGACTCGCATACAGGTTCCTCCGATTTCAAAATTATAGCTCCGCCGCGCAACCATTCATCGTTTCATTCTTTCCTGGGCGGCGATCGACGCTGGCGACGCGCTCACGCCGGTTTCTTTTTCGCAAAATCCTCAGCGGCTAAAGCCGCCGGTCTTGTTTAACGCGGTGCGGCACGCCTGAAGGCGTGCCCTGATACAAACCGGACAACTTTCAGCGGCCGGTGAAGGCGTGCCCTGGTTCGAACCACACTCTTTCAAGAGTGAGGAGGCGTGCCCTGATACGACATCACTTTTCCGCGTGCAGTCGCTTACCGAACCGATGCGACAAATTTGCAGAAATCAGCACTCGCCAACCTCACCGTCACGGCGGTCGGTAGTGGCTCGATTTGAAACATTTTGTGCGTCTCGGAGGGGGGTACCCCCTCCCCCTGATTTTGCAAAATCTCTGGAATCTTCATCTTGGCGCGATTCTCCCGGCAAAATCTAGAGCGGAAAGGGGTTATGGGTAAAATATAGGTGAATAAAGAGTTAACCGCGAGGTTTGCCAAGATAGGTTTCAAAGCTTCGAGGGTTTCAGAGTTTCAAGGATCGGTATTCAGTTTTCAAGGAGCCGACAGCTGGCGGACACACTCCACCTCAACGATGACCCGGGCCACCGCCTTGATCGTGGATCTAGCCGGAGAGGGAAGTCGGTGATAAAGGTCACGGGAGTTTGGTCGATGGAGAGAACTGTGCTTACCACGCGGACACGGAGGCACTGAGAACTGCTATTCCACAACATACGGGTATAGGATGAGGCAACCAGATGGCTGGGGCCGTGCTCCTAACGGTGGTACTTGGCGCCGAAGGACGCTACGACTGAATGAACAAGCTGATTGGATTGCTTGCGGTATGGCTGGTATTTTCGCTTCCTGCGTTTGCTCAACACGAAGGCCACGCTGGGCAGGGCGGGCATGAGGGTGGTCCGCAGCACCAGAACATCCCCAAACATGGACCTCCTCCCGTAAAAGAGAGTCACCCGCCGCAGGAGAACCGGCACTTCAACGATCAGGAAGGGCACCCGGACGCTCCCCATGTCCATCCCAACGGAGAGTGGGTGGGCCACGATACGGGACGCGACGATGTGCACTACCACGTCGATCATCCGTGGGAGCACGGACATTTCCGCGGTGGAATCGGGCGGCGGCACGTGTGGCGCCTGGAGGGAGGCGGTCCCGGGCGGTTCTGGTTCCGCGGCTTCTACTTCTCGGTGGCCCCGTACGACGTGGGTTACTGCAACGGCTGGCTGTGGGATTCCGACGACATCGTGATCTATGACGATCCCGACCACGTGGGCTGGTATTTGGCGTACAACGTGAGGCTGGGAACGTACGTGCACATTATGTACTTGGGGTAGTTCTTTAGTTGCGGCGTTCCCACCCTTTGCGAAGAGCGCGGAGGGTGGAACCCAGCGGCATTCCAAAAGCAGATTCCGTTGACTCGCCTCGCAGGAGCTCGCCTTGCTTAAAAAGCAGGTCCTTCGCTTCGCTCAGGATGACAAAGTTTGTGGAGAGGAGCGCGAATGTGCTGGCTGAGGTACTGGCTCAAGTTGAGGCACCCCGCGCCATATCCCTCGCCCCGCAGGGAGAAAACGCGGGGCTTCGGGATGACTGTGCTGTAGAACAATATAAAATTGGCACTTCGCGAAGAAGGCGGAGGGGGGAACCCACCGGCATTCCAAAAGCAGGTCCCCGTTCGACCCGCCTCGCGGGAGCTCGGCTTCGCTCAGGGCAGGCTTTCGCTTCGCTCGGGATGACAAAGTTTGTGGAGAGGGACGCGATCGTGCAGGCGGGCGCGAAATACCTACTACTCGATGCGCAGGGCCTGCATGGGTTCGAGACTGGCGGCCCGACGCGCCGGAATCAGTCCGGCCAGCGCGGCGGAGATCGTCAGCACGAGCAACGCAATCATGATGCTTGAAGGATCATAGGTGCGCACTTCATAGAGCTGGTCGGCCATATAGCGCGCCCCTAAAAGCGCGACCGGGATTCCCAACGCCAATCCCAGACCGACCTGCGTAAATGCGCTTCGCAACACCATGAAAACCACGTTGGTGCGGTTGGCGCCCAGGGCCATGCGTACCCCAATCTCGCTGGTCCGACGCGCCACCGCGTACGACGTGATGCCATAGAGTCCGACCGAGGCCAGGACCAGCGCCAGCAATCCGAAGAGTGCGGTCAACCGCGCCACCAGCCGTTCCTGGTTGAGGTTGTCATTTACCTGGTAGTCGAGCGAATGCAGGTCTGCGATGGTCAGGTTAGGATCGACATCGGCCAGCGTATGCCGCAGCATCGCATCCAGGTTCTGCGGTGGCTGAGCGAAGTGCAAGGTGATGGAATTGATGTAAAGGGATCGACCCTCAGCCATCACAAAATCGGGGTCGGTCACCTTCAACTGTTGTGTGAGTGGCCGAAAATACATGGGCCGTATCTTTTGCTGGGGTGAGGAGTACTTGGCATCCGCGACGATCCCTACGATTTCGAAGGCGCCAGCATACTTGTGGTCAAAGATGCCGAAGTGACGCCCGATGGGATCCTCTTTGGGAAAGAACTTCTTGACGAAGCTCTCATTTACCACGGCGACCATCTGCGAAGTCGCGGTATCGGAGTCGGTGAGGCCACGCCCGCGAATCACGGGCTGCCCGACAGTTTCAAAGAACCTGGGGCTCACCCGATCCCACGAGGCGCCAGCGTTCTCGTTCGGCCCGGGTTCTGGCCTCCCCTCGACCCGCACGGTTTCCCCCCAATTGTTTCCTTCCAAGGTGCTGTACAGGGCCAGGCCCACGCTCTGCACGCCGGGCAAAGCGCCAAAGTCCTGCTCCAGCTTCTGATAGAGGGCGGGCAGCTTCTCGGGAGTGTAGCCTGCACTGGCGGGAAACAGGTGGAGTACGTACCGGTTTGTGGTTTGAATGCCAAAATCCTGATGCTCGAGGTTTTGCAGGCTCTTGGTGAGCAGTCCGGCGGTGACGAGTAGTACCAGGGACAGCGCAGCCTGAAACACGATCAGCGACTTCTGCGGCAGAGAGGCGTGGTCGCGGGTGGAACGGTTCATTCCGCGCAGCGCCTCGGCCGGATCGGAGTGCGAGGTGATCCAGGCGGGCACAATTCCGAACACGATTCCGGTCACGAGGGAAAGCACGAATGCGAATCCCAGCACGGGAAGGGACGGGCTGGCATCGATGGGCAATTGCGGCGAGTCAGGAAATGCCAGAGATAGGATGGTGCGCGCGCCAGCATAAGCGACGGCCAAACCTACGAGTCCCCCGATGCACCCTAGGATGACGCTCTCGGTCAGCATCTGGCGCACCAGGCGCTTTCGCGCGGCACCCAGGGCCATGCGAATTGAGGTTTCTGCCTTGCGCGTCGCACCTCTCGCTAACAGCAGGTTGGCTATGTTGGCGCAAGCGACCAGCAGGACGAGGGCCGAGATGGCCATCAGCAGGTAAAGCCCCTTGCCAGCTTGCTGCTGCAGGTTCTGAATGCCCACGCCGCCAGGTGCGATCACGATGTGCTGCTTTGGGATCACTGTCGAGCCACCATTGCGGGTGTACGCGTCCTGGGCGGCAAGCCATGTCCGGAGGTTGGTCGACATTCTGGCTTGCAGAGATCCCAGGCTTACGCCGGGTTTCACACGCCCGATCGCGTAGAGCCAATTTCCCTCCGGCACATGCAGAAGCGATTTTTCCCGCTGAAGCATGGGCTCGGCTGCCAGCGGAATCCAGATGGCAGGCGGATTAGGTCTGATCCGGTCACCGAAGAATCCGGGCGGGGCTATTCCCACCAGAGTCATGGGCTGACCCTCGATGTAGAGGGTTGAGCCAACCAACGAAGGATCACTGCCGTAATCCGAGCGCCAAGCCTGATAGCTCATCACTACGGCGGGAGCAGCTCCCGGCGCATCGTCCGCGTCCGTGAGCATGCGGCCGACAAATGCGCCAATACCGAAAGTCGAGAAGTAGTTTCCCGAGACGTACTCACCGCGCTGCGATTTCGCCTGCTCCGAACCCCTTCGCACACCCACCTGGTCGCTACCGGACTGCATCGCCGCCAGTTGCTCAAACTCTGGCGTGGTATCGCGGAAATGCCGGTACAGGTCATAGGAGAAGAGATCGAAGTCGCCATCATCGTCGAGGAAACCGCTATTTATGCAACAGTCGTCTTTGTCTCCGACGCGGTAAAGCGTCTTGGGATCGGCCACGGGCAGCGACTTGAGCAGCACAGCATGTACCAGCGTGAAGATGGCGGTGTTGACGCCGATTCCCAACGCGATGGTGAGAATGACAGTGAGCCCGAATCCAGGCGACTTGCGGAGTTGGCGAAAGGCGAGGCGAAAATCTAGCATGGGCGGAGCTATCCTTCAGGCCACTGTTGGCACTTACGTTGCCACAGTTCCGCGGGTTCAAATCGCTTGTTTCATTGGAATTGTTTGACCGAGTGAGCCGAGTGGGGCGTCCGTATTAGCTTCCGATTGTCCGAATCCGGACAGCGTCCGGGGGAGGGTTCGGAGCGAGGCGGGCTGAGGAGGCTGGCCCAGAGCCGGGGTACAAGTACTAAAGTGCTGCAATCCACCGGGCCATGGCTAGTCAAAAAGGCGCCCACAACCGATGTATTGCCCGGAGGATTGTCTGCCCGCTCGCGTCGGGACCGAGGTCCAGCGCCGTTTTGCGGTGTGACCTCCGAAATTCACGCGCGATGAGTTTGAACCTTCCCATGGTCCACAGCTTTCTACAGTCGGCGTGCTGGACGATGTGGCCCGGTGCCGGGCAGGCTACGGTCTCGCACGCTCTGCCGCCCAGCCTGGCGATGTGGGTACCCATCGAAATCGAACCCTGGGTTGTGGCGGTACTGTGCGTTCTGCTGGGACTGCTGGCGTACCAGCAGTGGCGCCTGCACAAGATACAAAAGCTCTCCGAGAAGCGGGAAGAGCTGTTCAGGATCGTCGCGCTGAATGCCGCCGACATGATTGCGGTGGTAGATGCGAAAGGACGGCGGCTTTACAACAGTCCCGCATATCACAAGGTGCTGGGCTACTCCAGCGAGGAACTCGAAGGGACCTCTTCCTTTGAGCAGATTCACCCGGACGATCGCTACAAGGTGCTGGAAGCGGCGCGGGAGGCGCGCGACACGGGTGTGGGGAAGAGTTTGCAATATCGCATGAAGCACAAGAACGGCCAGTGGCGGGTGCTGGAGTCGAACGCCAGCGCGATCCGGAATGCTACCGGGGCGGTGGAAAAGCTGGTCATTGTGAATCGCGATATCACGGAACGCAAGCTGGCGGAGGAGCAACTTGAACACAACTCCTTCCACGATGGTCTGACGGGCCTGCCGAATCGCCGGTTGTTTCTGGACCGGCTGGAACATTCTTTTGCGCGCGCGAGACGGAACACCGATTATCAGTACGCGGTTTTATTCGTGGACGTGGATGGGTTCAAGGTTTTCAACGAGACGATGGGAGCGTCTGCGGGCGATCGGGTGATTGTGGAGATAGCGCGCCGGCTGGCTTCCTGTTTGAGGCATGACGATACGGTAGCGCGGCCTCGGGGCAAACTTCCCGTCAGTGATGCAGTGCTCTCGCGTCTGGGCGGAGACGAGTTCACGATCCTGCTGGAGGCGATTACCGATCCCAGCGATGCCCTGCGCGTGGCCAACCGAATCGTGGCGATGGTGGCGAAGCCGTTTTCGGTGGATGGGCATGCCGTGGCGACCACGACCAGCGTGGGAATCTCATTGAGCATGACATTGCCGGACAGAGCAGAGGATCTGCTGCGCGATGCCGAGATGGCCATGCGGCGCGCTAAAGCGCTCGGAGGCTCGCGCTGTGAACTGTACGACACGGGGATGCACAGCCGCGCGGAAGACCGGCTGAAACTGGAAAAAGACCTGCGGACGGCATTCGATCGCAATCAATTCCGCGTCTACTACCAGCCGATCATGCACCTGGAGACGAAGCGGATCACCGGATTTGAGGCTCTGGTGCGCTGGCACCATCCGGAGCAAGGCATTGTTTCGCCCTTCAAGTTCATCGAGGCGGCCGAGGATATGGGGCTGCTGGTATCGATTGGGCAGTGGGTGATATGGCAGGCGTGCAAGCAGGTGCATGCGTGGCAGACGAGGTACCAGCAAGGGGGGACGCTGGGCGTCACGTTGAATCTGTCGGACAAACAGTTCACGCACAAGAATCTGGTCAGCGATGTGAGGGCCGCAGTTCAGGAGTCGGGGATTATCGCCGAGAGTGTGCAGCTGGAGATCACGGAGAGCATCGCTATGGCCGATCCGAAATTGACGGCCAATGTGATGTCACAACTGAAGCATCTGGGAGTTCGCATCGGCATCGATGATTTTGGGACAGGGGCGCTATCGGTTAGCTGGCTGCGGCGTTTCCCGATCGATGTACTGAAGATCGACCGGTCACTGGTCAGCAACATAACGACCGACAGGGTCGATCATGACATCGTGCAGTTGATCATCACGGTGGCCGGCAGCCTGAACCGGAAGGTGATCGCGGAGGGGATTGAAACCGCGACCCACCTCGAACGTGTCCGGGCGATGGGTTGCGAATTGGGACAAGGCTACTACTTCTCGCAGCCTGTCGAGGCAGAGAAAGCGGAGGAGCTACTGCGCCAGCAGAGCTCGCGCCCGCGCTCGAATGCCGCAGGGAGCAAGGGATAGAGAACGCTCTGCGGGGCTTCCGGAGCATGTGCGGAACTGAGGCAGGGCAGTAGTTGGTCGGGCTGAGGCATAGTGCCGGCGCTAGCGCTTGAACAGCGGCAAGCAGTCAGGACACAGCCCATGACTGAATTCCGCCTGCGAGTGATCCCGAATGTAGTTCTCGACTTGCTCCCAGTATCCCTGGTCATTGCGGATTTTCTTGCAATGAGCGCAGATGGGAATCAATCCCGAAAGCAATCGGACTTTGGAAAGAGAAGCCTGAAGCTGCTCGATCATTCGCTCGCGTTCCGCTTCCTGACTTTTGCGCGCGGTCTCGTCCGTAATGATCGTGAACAGTTTTTCGATCCTGCCTGTCACATCTCGCGTGGACCGGGTTCGCTCGCGAACCCAGCGGGTACGGCCATCTTTGGTGCGCGTCCGGAATTCCAGTTCGTTGGGCACCCCTTCGACAAAATACTGTTTGAGCGCGGCTTGTACGCGGGTGACGTCGTCAGGGTGCACGAGATCGAAGATGATTCCCGGACGGTTCAACAACTGGGCGGAAGAGTAGCCCGTGTTCAACTCAAAGGCATGGTTCACGTAGAGCAAGGTGCCGTCCGGAGACATGACGCAAAAGCTCTCCGATACGTGGTCCGCAAATTCGGCAAACAACTGGGTGGAATCGAATCCTGAGATGCTCGACATCGCTTGGTTCGTCCGCCTCCTGTCGCTGGGGGTCCTGTCTCTTAGCAATGAGCCAGGAGAGACCCGTACAGCGCGTCGATCAAGTGGTGTGACGGGCCGGCGCACATCCTACACTCTCCGGTATAGGAGTTGGCAAGAGGGTGACAAGAGGGTGACAAATGGAGGGGCCGCATCGACATCTGTTAGTGTGTATCACTGAAATCGACTTCGCCAAGGAGACCCAGGGTTGAGCCATCGCACAGTGTTTCTTGTCTTTGCATTTGTGACTTTTCTTTCTCTCTCGTTCGCTGCGCAAGCGCAGATCGACGACACGACCAGGCAACTTTCCCACGACATCTTCAAGCAGTTGATTGAGATCAACACGACGGATTCGGTGGGTAATGTATCGACGGCCTCGGAAGCCATGGCGCAGAGGCTGCGCGATGCGGGATTCGCTGCCAGCGACATCCAGATCCTTGGGCCGAATGATCGCAAGAAGAATATGGTGGCACGGCTGCATGGTTCTGGGAAGCATAAGCCGGTGCTGCTGATCGGGCATCTCGACGTGGTGGAAGCTCGCCGCGAGGATTGGACGACGGATCCGTTTCAATTCGTGGAGAAAGATGGCTACTTCTACGGGCGCGGCACGCAGGACATGAAGGATGGCGACGCCATCATGGTGACGACGCTGATCCGCATGAAGAAGGAAGGCTATGTGCCGGATCGCGACATCATCCTGGCGCTGACCGCGGATGAAGAGGGCGGAAAGTCGAACGGGGTCGACTGGCTGCTCAAGAATCATCGCGAGTTGATCGAGGCGGAATATGTGCTGAACCACGATGGCGGCGGCGTGATGACCGATAAAGGCAAGGCCGTGATGATGTCGGTGGACGCGACCGAGAAACTCTATGCGGACTATCAGCTGACGGCGACAAATCCCGGAGGACACAGCTCGCTGCCGAAGCCGGACAACGCGATTTACCACATCACCGACGCATTGGGGCGGCTGGAGCATTATGAGTTTCCGATTGAGCTGAACAACGTGACGCGGGCCTATTTCGAGAAGATGTCGACGGTGGAGACTGGCCAGCGGGCGGCCGATATGAAGGCGTTGCTGAAGACGCCGCCGGATGCGGCGGCAGCGACACGGCTGTCACAGGATCCGCTGGATCATTCGACCATGCGCACCACCTGCGTAGCGACCAGGTTGGAGGCGGGTCACGCGAACAACGCCCTGCCGCAGATGGCGCGGGCGAATGTGAATTGCCGCATTGCGCCGGGGCGGTCGGCGGAGGAGATAAGGCAGACGCTGATTGGTATCTTTAACGATCCCAAGATTACCGTGAGGTTTGTGGGGAACGACTACCAGGTGTTCGATCGCGCGCCGGAGCGGAAGAGTTTTGCGCCGCCGCCGCTGCGTCCGGATGTATTTCAGCCGTTGAACAAAATAGTCGCGCAGATGTGGCCGGGAATTCCGGTGGTACCGACGATGTCGACGGGAGCCTCGGACGGCGTGTACACGATGACCGCGGGAATGCCGACCTACGGAATCGGAGGAGACGCGATCGACCGCAATGACGTTCGCGCGCATGGGCAGGACGAGCGTATGGGGATGGAGTCGTTTTATTCGGGAGTGGATTTTTATTATCGATTTCTGAAGGCGGTAACGTCGGGAGAGTAAACCGTCGCGTGCTTACCTGAAGTTGCTGATCAAGATGACATCGCTGCTGTTGGTTCCCTTGGCCACCAGCAATTGTTTGCCATCGCGCGACCATGCGAAGTCGAAGATCAATCCAGAGGTGAAATTGGTGATCTGCTTCGCTGGGCCGCCTGCCAGGGGTTGCTCCCAGATATTGCCGGCCCCGTTACGAGTCAAGATGTATTGCAGCGCTTTACCCGAGGGTGACCACCTCAATCCACGCGCATTGAGCGGTGTCTGGGCAATGAAGTGGGGAGCTCCGCCACCGGTGGCGATCACAGCCAGCTTGTTTAGAGGAACCGGACTGCCTTCCTGATAGACGAAAGCGAGTTGGGCGCCATCAGGAGAGACCGCGAGGGTGGCGGCACCCGCGACTCCGGGCACGGCTAGAACGTCGGTTGGTGTGCCACCATCTATCGATACGCGATGAATCTTTTTGTCGTCCTGTGTGTAGAAGACCCATTTCCCATCCGGCGAGCACTCGGACACGTTAGCGTCGGGCGCGAGCGTCAGGCCGTTCGAGCCGTCGGGATCGACACGCCAGAGTTCAAGTTTGCCGGCGTGGAGACGGTCGAACACGACATAACGGTCGGTGCAGGATGAGAGCGAAAGGTAATTGCGCGCCTGTGGGACAAGCACGGAACGCTGGCTGCCGTCGGCATTCATCAACCACACATCCCCGCCCTGGCTGGCTGCGAGCACTTTACCCGCGGGGCCGGCGCCGACCCGCGTAAAGGGGGTTTCACCGGAAGTGATCTGGTGCGATTGGGCCGAATCCCCTGCCGGAGCAGTCCAGACGTCTGAGATCCGGTTGCGCTGAATCGCGACCAGCATCTTTCCGTCGTGGGTAAGATCCAGGCCCGGCATGTAGTCCGACAGATCGTTGGTAAAGCGATGCATCTGCCCGCTGGGGTAATCGATCGACCACAACTGGCTCCGGGTCAACGCTGCCTCATTGCCCGGCGCCACCAACGAGTCGCCATCCGGCATCCACACGGCTCGCCCGATAAACTTTTCGCCCATGGAAACGAGCGGCCGTATTTTGCCGTCGCTCACGTTGATCGCATAGAGCACCCATTGGCTATCGGGCGTGATCTGAAGAGCCGGGACAACAATGGTCCGGCCATCTGGGGACCAGGTTGGGCCGAACTGGAATGCCGAGTTAGCGTTCAAGGTAGCGAGAAGTTGCTCACCGGTGCCGTCGGCTTGAGCGGTCCGAATCTCGATTACGTTGCGATCGGGGACCCCGCGCTGGAAGACAAATTGTTTGCTATCGGGGGAGAAGTCGACAGGGACATCGATGTCACGAATTAACTGGCGAGGCGCGCCGCCCAGCACAGGCATCTGGTAGAGATAACGATAGTTCTCAGTGTTCTTGTCGGAGCGAACGAAGTAGATGTAATTGCCGTCGGGCGAAAAAGTAGTTCCGCCAAATTCGACTACGTCGGGTGCGAGCACCTGAACGTCGCTCTTGGTGGCGACGTTCCGCACCCACAGGCTCTGCTTCTCGCCATCGCGCAAGACGTAGACCACATATCGACCGTCCGGCGAAATCCCAACGTCCGCTGACCTTCCCGTTCTCGGTCAGCTTCGTTATCTGCATGTTCTGCAGGTTGAAGCCACGAGGCCGGGTAAGGAATTTGTAGGCTCCGAATCCGATGGCTGCGAGCACCACAACAGCTATGGCGGCGATCAGCGCCTTTGATGAGCCAGATTTTGCCGGGGCGACCTGCGACGGCCACCGAGCCCGAAGGTGGGACTGCGACATGACTCGAACTTGATCCCGCCGCAAACGATCCGGAACCGCTGGCGGCCTGGACATGTCCGGAGCCGGAGTCGCGCTGCAGACGTTTCAGGTCCGCGCGCATTTCGGCTGCGCTCTGGTAGCGCAGGTCGCGATCTTTTTCGAGCGCCTTGTTGATGATGTCTTCGAGCTTGGGCGGAAGGCTGGGATTCAGGCGGATCGCGGGAGTGGGGGCGCGGTCGAGAATTTCGTGGAAGATCACGCCCGAGCTTTCGCCGCGGAAGGGTAAGGCCCCGGTCGCCATCTCGTAGAGAACGGCGCCGAAGGAAAACAGATCGGTGCGCGCGTCAAGAGTCTTTGGCCCGCACCTGCTCCGGGCGACATGTAGGCGACGGTGCCGACTGCGGTGCCTGGACTGGTGAGATGCGCTTCGATCGCCTTCCGTTTGCGTGGCCTCGTGCTGACCGGTTGCTGAGGAAGCGGTGACCTTGGCGAGGCCGAAGTCGAGAATCTTGGCGTGGCCGCGCTCGGTGACGAAGATGTTGGCGGGCTTGATGTCGCGGTGGACGATTCCCTTCGAGTGAGCGGCGTCGAGGGCGTCAGCGATCTCGACGGCGAGAGACAGTAGAGTTTCCAGTTCCAGTGGTCGAACTCCGATAACGTGCTTCAGAGTTTGGCCCTCGAGAAACTCCATCGCGATAAAGCGCTTGCCGTCGTAGTCGCCGATCTCGTGGATCGTGCAGATGTTGGGATGATTGAGCGCGGAAGCGGCGCGCGCCTCGCGGCGGAAGCGTTCCAGGGTTTGTGGGTCTTGTGAGACGTCGTCGGGCAGGAACTTGAGAGCGACAAAGCGGCCGAGGGAAGTGTCCTCGGCCTTGTAGACTACGCCCATGCCGCCGCCACCCAACTTCTCGAGGACGCGGTAGTGAGAGACGGTTTCGCCGATCATGGAGTCGCGCCATGTTAGGCGGGATGCGGGGGCAAGTCAATGTGCGGGGCGGGTTGGTAGTGTCTCTTCAAACTGAGACACTACCGACAGGTTAGAGGAGGCTAGCAAGATTCTGGCGCAGGAATCGCGTCATGCAGGTAAGGCTGAGTGAGTGTAATCGCAGGTGGACAACAGCTAAGTCAGACAGAACGCGACCCATCTCAAACTGCTAAACTCCCCGCATGTCGACATTTGTCCTTGTGCACGGCGCATGGCAGTCAAATGGTACGTGGGACCGGTTGGCCCCCTTGCTGGAAAAGCGCGGCCACAGGGTGATAACACCTGTCCTCAGTGGCCTCGGCACAGATCAAAACCGTCTGTCTCCCGACATTACGCTGCAACAACACGTAGAGGACGTCTCGGTCGAGTTGTCAAAGTCCCCGGACCGCGTGATCCTTGTAGGCCACAGTTACGCAGGCATGATCATCAGCGGGGTGGTAGAGACAAAGCCAACTCAAGTACAGCGATTGGTTTTCCTGGACGCCTTCATTCCGGAAGATGGGCAATGCGTACTGGACTTGCTTCCGCCCGAGATCGGCGACCTACTTTCGCGGCGTCGCACGGGACCATGGAGACGGCTGGCGGTTACCGGGCGGGGAGGGACAACTTGATCTCTGGGGACTCAAGCCAGGCGAGGCACGGGATTTCGTGCGCGCAAGACTGTGTGATTTTAGTCTGCGTTGCTTTGAGGAACCCCTGCGTCTTCCGGTCAATCGGAAGGCCAGCATCCCAGCCACCTTCGTTGCCAGCGTTGCGGAAGAATATCCGGCGAGGCCGTTCTTCGCGCCGTTTGCAGCGAAAGCTCGTGCTTCGGGCTGGAGGTCGCCGAGCTGAAGACTGGCCACGACTCCCATGTCGAACGACCCGACGAGGTCGCGAGCATTTTGCTGTCGACCGCGCTGTCGTAAAGAGTAAGTATCCCCACATACGGCGGCCTGTTAGCAGTAGTTTTCAGGTTAGCAACCGCGCCCGTGTCACTACGGTCTTGTTATTCGCCTTTCATTCGCTTAGAATTCGGGCATGGCTATCACCAAGCGGCAGCGCGAACTCTACGACTTCATTTCGCGGTTTGTGGCGGAGAACGGATATTCCCCTTCGTTCGAAGAGATCGGCGAAGGCATGGGCCTGAGTTCACTGGCGACTGTGCACAAGCACGTCACGAACCTGGAGAAGAAGGGCCTGCTCACGCGCGACTACAACCGCAGCCGATCGATTGACCTGGTGCCTCCCAAGGGAAAACTGAAGCAGTCGATGGCGGTGAACACCGGGGTGGTGCTACCGCTGCTAGGGCGGATTGCGGCGGGCATGCCGATCGAGGCGGTGCAGAATCCGGAGACGATTTCGCTCGCGGATTTTGTGCGGTCGAAGGAAGTGTACGTTCTGCAGGTGCGTGGCGATTCCATGCAGGACGAGCACATCCTGGACGGCGATTACGTGCTGGTGGAGCACACCAAGACGGCACACAACGGTGACATTGTTGTAGGAGTGGTGGATGAGACGGAGGCGACGCTGAAGCGGTTTTATCGCGAGGGCGACAATATTCGCCTGCAGCCTTCGAACGTGAACATGCAGCCGATCATCGTGCCGGCGGCGCGGGTGGAGATTCGAGGCAGGGTGATTGGGGTGTTGAGGAAGTACTAGGGATTGAGCGATTCTCGCGCGGCTTGGGCCGCTTCCATTCGTGGACTCTTCTGAAGCCGTTTCCCCAATAAATGCAGATTCCTCGCTCGTCCTCGCTCGTCCTCGCCGCGCAGGCGCGGCTGCGCGCGAACTTCGCTACGCGAAATTCGTACTTCGCTCAGGATGACAAGGTTAAGGGGGAGGTGGGGATCGCGGTGGCTGACGCGAGCTATGACGTAGTTATTTATCCGATCCTTTCGCAAAGGGCGCGAAAAGGATGGGGCATCGAGCTGAAAGCAGGTCCTTCGCTCCGCTCAGGATGACAAGGTTAGGGGGAGGTGGGGATCGCAGTCGCTGACGCGAGTGGTCATGCAGTCTCATATCCCGCCCCGTCGCAATAAGCGCGAAAAGAGTGGGGCACCCTGCTTTACTCGACCGGGTAGGGGCCGTCGGCAAATTCTTCGGCGTGGTATCCCTTTGATCCAATCACCTGCGCGAGTGGACTTCTGAAATCGTCTCCCGCTTTCAGGCGATCGATGATGTAGGGGAAGTCGTAGCCCGGAGTCCAGCCCAGTTCTCGTCTAGCGCGTTCGTTCACGTACACCCTTCCAATACTCGGGAACATTTTCCAGCCGCGGCGCGCATACTCATCTTCATATTGCGGAACGCGGCGGCGCACCACGAGGGGCGCATGGGATCGGAGTTCAGCCAAGTCTTCGGGCTGGAACGGGGTGGTGGCGCTGATGATGTATTTGCGAAAGCCGAGGGTGGGCGCGTGTTTGGCGGCCAGCAGATGAGCACTGACGATGTCCTCGACATCGGCTCGGCGGTAGAGATATTCGTTGGCCTTGGCGTTCTCGTCGGAGTAGGTTTCGCGGACGCGCCGGTTATCGTCTTCTTCGGGGAAGAAGCGCGAGGTTCTCAGAATGATGCACGCGAGTCCCTGATTGCGGTGGAAGAGCTGGCAAAGATCCTCGGCGGCGGCCTTGGTCACGCCGTAAATGTTTTTAGGAATGGGCGTGACATCCTCGGTGACCCATGCGGCGGGAGCTCCGGGGGGCGGCACAAGAGCGTCGCCAAAGACGCTGGTGGTGCTGGTGTAGACGAATGACTCGACGCCTGCAGCGACGGCTTCCTCCAGAAGATTAAGAGTGCCGGTGATGTTGGTGTCGACGAAGTCCTGCCGGCCATGAGTGGCGACATGAGGTTTGTGCAGGGTGGCCGCGTGGAACACCGTGTGCACACCGCTCATGCAACGTCGCACAAAAGAGCGGTCGGTGATTGAGCCGACATCGGTCGTGAAGGGAGAGTCAAGGATGTCGAGAGCGACGATGTCGTGCGCCGAGTCTTTCAGGGTGCGAGCGAGCGCCTCGCCCAGATGTCCGGCGCTGCCGGTGATCAGGATCTTCATGCTCGTCTTACCTTCACGAGATTAGCAGAACGGCCAAAGGAGATGCAGATTCCTCGCTCGTCCTCGCCGCGCAAGGCCCGGCTGCGGGCGGCTCGGAATGACAAGTGGATGTTAAACAAGGGGCATTCCCGAAAGCAGGCCTCTTAAAAGCAGGTCCTTCGCTTCGCTCAGGATGACAAATTTTGTGAAGACGCGCGACTGTCTGGCTGGCGCGAACGGTCACACTGTTTCGTATCCCACCCTTTCGCAAAAAGCGCGAAAAGGATGGGGCACTCCGCGGGCGGCGCGGAATGACAAAAGGGGATGTCCAAAAGCAGGTCCTTCGACTGCGCACGAACTTCGCTTCGCGAAATTCGTCCTGCGCTCAGGATGACAAAGTTGTGAGGGACACAAAGGTGTGCGGACGACGGCGAGTGAGGAAGACTGTGATCAGCAATAAGAAAGCGCCCGAAACATTCCGGGCGCCTTTGAAGTTTCAGCCTCACCTGGAGCGTTGAGCACTCCGCAGTAAGTTATCCGATGTGCTTGTCGAGTGCCTTCTGGATCTGCTCTTTGGGCACGTAGCCGACGATCTGCTCTTTCACCTGACCGCCCTTGAACACCAGCAAGGTGGGGATGCCGCGCACGCCGTAACGCATGGGCGTTGCGCTGTTGCGGTCCACGTCCATCTTGCCGATTTTCACCTTGCCCTGATACTGCTGGGCAAGTTCGTCGACGATCGGGGCAATCGCGCGGCAGGGGCCGCACCAGGTTGCCCAGAAGTCCACCAATACGGGTTGATCCGATTTCAGAACATCCTGATCGAAGTTCGAATCGGTCACCTCAAAAATACCGTTGCCAGCCATCTTTCCTCCAGTCGATTTCGCGGTCGGCCCAAGGTTGTGTAGCCGGCTCCTGCGATGTAGGCACAGTCCGTGTTGAGCGGACCATTATCCTAGCACTTTTCTTAGATGCAACGCAGCTATGGAAGTCGCAGAGGCGGGGTTCGCGGCGTCCCAGGACGGGACGGGTGCTTCGGGATGATGTGGAAGGCAAAGGGCGTTGCGCTACTCAGGGGAGCAGAGGAATACGTGGCGGCGGAGATACGGCTGGTGAGGCCAGAAATTAAAAAGCGTCCGAGACTTTTCAGTCCAGGACGCCTTGGCAGCCCTCCCCCAGAACTGCCAAACCACGTGATGGATATTAGGTGTTCCCCCTAGAGGTGTAAATGTCACTTCAGTAATACGCGTGGCGGGCTTGGAGTAACCAGTTCGAGTCTCACCGAAGTAACGCGACAGCACCGGGCAGCAAACGCTCGCGAAGGTGCTACTTCGTTGCCAACAAAAGGGAAAAGCCCTCGAAGCGAAATTCACGGCGGCCTTCTGACGCAACCGGCTGTGCGTGGCCAGATCGCACCTGGCTCACGGCATCGCGAAGGCGGGTGAGATAGATGGGCTCAGCGACGGGTACATTGTGAGCGGGCAGGAGGAGTTTGAGGGTGGGTGCGAGGCTGGCGAGGCGCTCGACGGAGCGAGTGTAAGCGTCGAAATCAGTCTCAGGCGTGAAGAGATAGATGGGGCCGTTATAGAAAGTGTCGCCTGTGAAGAGCAGTCCATTGTTGCGATCGAGCAGACAAAGCGAATCTGGTGTGTGGCCGGGTGTGAAGATGGCTTCGAGGTTTCGGCCGCCAAGATCGATCCGCTCGCCGTCTTTAATCCGGTGCGTAACGTGCCAGGGACGGATGGAGTAGGTGTCTGCACGCACGCCTTTCGGGAGCGCGCCGCAGATTCGCGCCGGGGCAAGCGCGTCACGGGAGTAGACGTTGGACTGGCCTTTGGCGTTGTCGCGGGAGAAGAGCGTGTCTTGGTTCAGTATGTCGGCGAACTCGGCGTTGCCGCCAGTGTGGTCAAAGTGGGTGTGGGAGTTCAGGACTGTGACGGGAAGCTTGGTAATCTGCGAGACCACGTCCCTGATGCGGCCGACGCCGAGGCCGGTATCAAAGAGCAAGGCGCGTTTCTGGCCGACGATCAGATAGGAGATGACTTCTTCGAACTGGTGCGGCTCGTAGAGGGCGTAGACGTCAGGACGAATGCGGTAGACCTCGAACCAGCCGTTGCTGAAGCTGGTGTCTTCGAGATTCTTGTACTGAGGGCGAGGCAGCTCGCGGCACCACTCGGGGCGAAGGGGTTCGCCGGACTGCTGGGCAAGGGCGGGGAGCGAGGTGACGATCAGAACTCCAGCGAGGAGCAGGGGCGTCACAAGGTTCTTGAATGTGAGAGTCATCCTAAGTCGGTTGTCGATCACGACGAATAGATACGGGCGCACGCAAGGTTATAGATTTAACCACAGGGGACACTGAGGAACACAGGGAGAAGATTGTTGGGTAGAGATGCAATTTGATTCCTGAGGGCACCGGAGCTGCACGCCAGATCCTTCGCTACGCCTGAAGAACGGCTACGCTCAGGATGACGCCTATAGAGAAGTGAATGGTCAGAATCCAAACTGTACCAATACCGATTGTTGGCCGGTTAGGCGGCCACTGGATATCTCGCGATGGAATCTCTGGTAGCCGCGGAGGCTAGTGCTTCTGCCAGGTTCGGCCGGAGTCGGAGGTGGTCCAGGTCTCGCCCGTGGTGGTGCCGATTTTACCGTGTTGCGGATCGGTGAACTCGATGGTGGCGATGTCGGCGGTGAGCGTGGCGCCGTTGGCTGCGGGGGTGATTTGAGTCCAATGCTGGGCGGAGTCCGAGGAGTGATAGAGCGCGCCGTTTGCTCCGCCCACCCAAAGGTCGGATCCAATGACGGAGAAAGCACGGAATGCAGTGCCATTATTAACGGGAATTTTTTCCCAAGTCTTGCCGAAGTTGTAGGAACGCTGCAGAGAACCGTCGGCAGAGAGCGTCCAGCGCGGCCCAGGACGATTGATTTTAGCTTTAGTCAGACTCGCTTGGTTTGAGGTTGAGGTTGCGAGAGTGGGCGTGGCGGCGGTGACTTCGACGGTTTCGGTGGTCTGGCCGACAGTCTGGTTGAGATTGCTAGTTGCTTCGGTCGCTTTCCGCGGGCGCGCCTGCCATTTGAGCGCCACTCTTCCCCGCCGCAACTCTGGCGGCGACGGCTGGTGTTGGAACTTCATCTTTGGCTTTGCCGGGGTTGGCATCCTCAAAGCCGCCGACTGCTGCGGGGCTTGGAACCGCGGGCGGCGGTGCGCCGGCAGACTTATAGTCAAAGCCACCGGCCGACTGCTTCTGGTCGAGTTTAGCGACGTCCCTCCCTTGCAAGGAGACGGGCCGGAACCGGAGCAGGGGAATTGGAAGTGAAAGGTCTCAGTTGATTTCTGGCCCGTGCAGCAGGGGTGAGGTGTCTAGCGATCATATCGTTCGAACGCGACAGGGCGTCGCGGTCGGCCGCTTGGCGCGGGGGATTGCGGAAGTTTCTTGGCCTCGATAGTGAGTGCTGTGGCGTTGGGGGAGGGCTGCGCAAGTTCCGGCGCCTTGGTTACGGCTGTGGGCGGGGCTTTGTGGCAAGAGCATCTTCGGTACGCTTCTCCGCACTTTGGAGAGCCATCCCGGATTTTGGGACGGGCGATGCTTGCTTGGATTGATCGCGCAGCATAACCGCCGCACCGACGATCACTGCCAGAGCTCCAGCGGTACCCCATCGCAACAAGGAAAAGCTGAACCAGGATGTCTTCGACGGCGTGGTAGCGAGGATGGGTGCCGGCACGGAGTCGGACTCCGCCGTCGCCAGCGAAAGAACTTCGCGGCATTCTCCGCAGCCAGCCAGGTGCTGCATGACGCGAACACGTTCGCGCTCGCCCAGGGTCTGCTCGGCAAGAGCGGTGAGCAGGTCCGCGTCGGGATGATCTGCGGCCGCAGTCGTAGTGGCCTTCAGGCGCTCTCGAACGATATTAGGTAGCTCTTCCATTTCCAAAATTTCAACTTCTGGCGCTTACTGTCAAAAAGTAAACCAAATCTCGATACCAATTCCAAAGCCTAGGTCACGGTGGAGCCATCGCCCGCCTCCGTACGGACCTTCTTCTCTGGGAACGGCGGAGGGCTGGTTTCTTGCGCGAGACGGCTGCGAATATCCACACGAAGGTCACGCACGTCAACCTCAAGGGCCTCTTCGGCTTGGCGGCGGCTCATCCCGCGCCGGGAGAGTCCTGTCAGAATTTGTTTGCGCAAAGCCTTGGAAATTTTGACCAGTTTGCGGCTGATGGTCGACTCATGCGTACCGGTCATCCGGCCGATTTCGGCCAGGGTACGGCCATCCAGGTAATATGCGGAAAGCACGAACCGGTCTTCGGGGGAGAGGGCGGCGAGCGCATCATCGGTTGCACTCTCGAGCCGAGGATCGGCGGCGATTGCCGGCGGCGGTTCCGGGGCCGCGAACTGCGCGCCTTCCTCGGTTTCCTCCTCCATGCTGACGAAGCGTTTTTGCTTGCGATAGCGATTGACGTGCTCCTGAGCCAGCACGGTGCGCAGCCAGCCTTCGAGCGAGCCGCGTCCGGTATAGGACGCGAGCTTGGAGACTGCGCGTTGGCTGGCGCGAGTTCAGGCCGTAAAGATCGGCATAGAGAGAATCCGCCAATTCACGGGCAGCGGAATCTTCACGCGCGATATGGAGCGCGATCTCGTAGAGCTTCTCGCGATAGCGGATGAGGAAAGGTTTCCCAGGCGAGTTCGTTGCCGCTCGCACACGCTCGCGCCAGCGCGAGTTCTTCCACACGCAGGTTGGCGTAGAACTCGGTCGCCTCAGATGCGGCCGCGGTGGGCGGAAGGTACTTTTGCGCCACTTCCCAGACGATCACGATGAACTGCTGCTGAGTCAATCCGAAGCGTTCAGCCTTGCTCCTTTGATAAAGGTCCGGGGCGATGGATTCCAGCGCAGGCGGTAACGACGTGGCGGCTTGGGCGCTGTCGCTCATGGGTGGGCAATTGCGATGCTACCAATTAATTAGACGCAGGAGGGGGAGAACTTGTGCCCGCGATGACGAACTTTGGTTTTCAGTGACATGGGATGTTGAAATCAGCCGCCTGTGGCCGAGAGTTGATCTTCCCTGCCAGTTTGCCGGTTTGGGTCCCGCCTACGCATTTTCCGCGCAAGAACGAAAAGACAGCCCGTTCTGACAGCAATCAGGGTGGGAAAAAGGCGGCCCGGGCGTTTAAGAAAGCACGGCCCGCGTCCGGGCGCGCCGCCAATCCTGATGCGGAGGAGCGGTATGAAATCCAAGCTATGGTTTGCGTTTGTGCCCCTGCTATTGGCGATGGGAGGACTCTTTGCCGGGCGCGGTGACGTTTACGCCGGCGAGACTTCTACCGCATCCGACTACAAAGTTCTGGAGCCCATCCGGCACGGAAACCTGACAGTGTTTCCCGTGGTGACGGCGCGCTCGCACGATACGGCGAAACTTCATCACGCTCGATGAGGGGATTCGGTCCGGCGAAGTAGTAGTGACCGAGTCGGGGAGTGTGCCAGGGACTGATTCGGCGCCGTTCGCCCAGGGCGGAGATCCGACGATTCTTCCTTTGCCCCAGGAGGGGCGCAGGTGAACCAGTTGGTGCTGGTGAATAACTCGAAGCGTCCCCTGATCTTGCTGGCGGGAGAAATCGTGACCGGGGGGAAGCAGGATCGCGTGATTGGCAAGGATCGCCTGGTGCCGGCGGAGAGCGATCCGATTGATCTGAGCGTTTTTTGTGTCGAACCGGGCCGCTGGACGGGACGAAGTGAGAAGTTTACGTCGATGGTCGGCGGCATGGCCGCGCCCGGAGTGCGGGCCAAAGCAATGGTCGATAAGGATCAGAACAAGGTCTGGTCGGAAGTGAGAGGCGCGCAATCACAGATGGCTCTTATCGTGCCTGCGCCCGCAGCTCCGGAGGTGAATCGGACCACCTCCTACGCTGGTGTAATGCAGAACGAGGAAGTGAAACAGAAGGTCGACGCGGTGGCCGAGCCGATGCGCCGCGACTATGAGAGCGTGATCCGGCAACTGAAGAATCGCAATGCGGTGGGCGTGGTGGTGGCGATGAATGGCGAGATCATCTGGGCGGATCTTTTTGCCAGCACCAGCCTGCTGGAAAAATACTGGCCGAAGCTGATCCAGTCCTATGCAGCGGAAGCCGTCGTGAGCAAGGCGAAGGGCGCGGAAGTCAGCACCAGGGCGGCACAGGATTTCCTCGCCGACATGGAAGGAAGGCATGAAACCGTGGAAAGTGAGCCAGGAATTTACCGTCACACGGAGATCACGGGCGACGGTTTCAAGGCCTTCGAGCTGACGTCACTGCTGCCGAAGAGCGGATACGACATCCACATCGCGAAGATGGCGGAATAAAAACAGTACCGAGTACCGAGTACCGAACTGTGACGGAGACTGTAAAAGGGCATGAATCGCTCCGTGCGACATAGATGCTAGCTGAATTCTGGGACTGAGCCTAGTTGCCGCCTGTCTTCGGATTTGTGCTGATCAGAACGCTTGAAGCGAAACCGGATCGGGCTTTCCCTTGCCTTAGGATGACTTAGTTCGTAACGGACACTTCCGCAACACAGACTTCGCTGCCTCGGCGGTCTAGCATCAGAGAATCAAAAAATTGCTGCCCCTTCGGTGGTTGAGGGATGACTTCTACAGGGACGCTGCCCCAACCGGCAACGGAAAGCTCATACCTGCGTGGTAGCAAACCACCGATGGTCAACATTCCATTCTTGTCCGTAGTGCTTGTGGTCACCAGCTTGCCGGTCGAGAACAGATGAACCTGTGCGAATCTCACAGGCTTTCGGTTCTTGGAAACGGAGCCCCGGATTACATCGCCAGAAACCGTTCCGCTTCGGAGTCGCGGGTCGTGACAGACGGAGCCGGGTGCGATGGTCACAAACACCAGGAGGAAAATGCCGAGTTTGCCCACAACGTCTCCTTACCTCCTTAAGTTTAGCGCTATTCTAAACTCGATCTTGATGGGTCATTGATGGAGTAGGAAGGCGCGTTCCTTTTCCGTTTTACGTTGAGCGAGGTTTGGGCAGCGCGGGCCACGGCGGAACGTAGTTCCCCTTGAGCAGAGAGCCTTAGGTCGCGATCCTCAGCCTTGGGCGCTGTACCAGTTGCGCCAGGCGGAGGCTTCGTTGGGCAGGTTCTGGCCGGTGATATCGCGGAGAGCGTGGAAGGCCCAGATGTGCGTCTGGGCGTCGAGCGCAGGGTCTTCGGCGTAGCTCAGCAGCTGCGGCACCATACTGCGATGCTGCGAATCGCTGAACATGCCGGATTGTGAAAGGCTACAGGCGGCGCGTTCGCGCACCATGGGCGAAGCATCGCCGTGGAAGACTCGCATGAGCGGCGGGATGGTGTCGTCGGTGGCGATGAGAGCCAGCCCCTCAACGGCCCAGTGGCGCGAGTCCGGGTCGGCATCGTTCAAGTGGGCCATAAGAACCTGCTTGGCGCGGTCTTGCTCAATCCCGCGGTTACCGAGCAATCCGAGAATCCAAAGAGCCCATACGCGCTGGGACGAAACCTTTGATTCTGCTTCCATCGAATAGTGATCTACATTGGCCGGGACTTTGGCGACGTTCATAGCCGCAAGGTCGATCTCGATGGCTGACTCACGAACGTGAAGGTTGTTGGAGTTGAAAGCCGCAGTGATGAGGGAGTTCAGTTGCGGAGTAAGTTTGATTCTTGCCAGCCGCCATCGATCGACTCGCTCGGCGATCTGCTCGTTGGCGCCATCATAGTGATTGATGGCGCGCTCGAGAAGAATCTCGGCCTGCTTCTGCGAAGACTGCAAGTGCAGTTTCTCGACATCATGCTCGGACAGGTTTGCGGGCGATACCGGATCGGATTTTCCGTGCAGGTTCAGGTACAGCGAAAGGTGATGCCACGCAGCATTCGCGTTGCCTGCCGCAATGAAAGCCAATGCTCCTACAACGCCCACACCCATGGCCGCGACAGAGTGCCAACGCACAAGTTGCAGATTCACGGCGGGCTTGGATGGATCCACCTGGGGCGAACCGGTTTGCACGCCCAGTCCTTTGACGTCCGGCGTGGGTCCGAGAGAGCCGTAATCCGGCGTCGGCTGAAGACGCGGATCGGTCTCTCGCGGGTCCTGGACAGGAGTTTCCATCTATAAAAGTCTAGGTATACTGCCCGAGGCGGTAAAGTTACTTACGTGGTGGTTTTTGAGGATTGGCGCGGCTCTACAGGATGCGGCTGCCCGGTGTGAGTCGACTTGCATGCTGCAGATGGATAGTAACTATTACTTTTTTCCGAGGCACTTCTGTTCGCACTTACACCAATTTTCCGAGCGGCTCCAGCAACTGTTTCGTTCGCGTACGCAACCAAAGTGCGAGATGAACTGCTCTTGGGCATGGAGGCGGCGAGTTGCAGTCGTGTTTCTCCTCGTGCTCAGCTGGGCCGGCGTTTGCCCCGGCTATTCAGTCCTCACACATGAGCAGATCGTCGATCTGTTATGGCGAGACCGGATTCAGCCACTTCTGCTGAAACGATTCCCCCAGGCCAGCGAAGAGGATCTGCGCAAGGCTCACGCCTATGCCTATGGCGGATCGATGATCCAGGACATGGGCTATTACCCGTTTGGCAGTAAATACTTCAGCGATCTCGTCCATTACGTACGCAGCGGCGATTTCGTGCAGGCGCTGATTCAGGATTCTTCCGACATCAACGAGTATGCGTTTGCGCTGGGTGCGCTGGCGCACTACGCGTCCGATAACAGCGGGCATCCGACGATCAATAACGTGGTTGCGATCGAGTTCCCCAAGCTGCGCGCGAAATATGGCGAGCACGTGACGTATGCCGACGATCCCAAGGCGCACATCCGCACAGAGTTTGGCTTTGACATGGAGCAGGTGGCGAAGAACCGATATACCAGCGATCAGTATCATGACTTCATCGGGTTTGCGGTTTCCAAGCCGGTTCTGGAGCGGGCGTTCTTCGATACCTACAACCTCAAGCTCGAGGACGTGTTCGGCGACGTTGATCTGGCCATTGGAAGTTTCCGGCGAGCCGTGAGCAAGTTCATTCCTGAGATGACGCGAGTGGCGCTGCTGTCACGCAAGAAGGAGCTAGTTCGCGACACGCCGAATTTCAACGAGAAGAAATTTCGTTACTATCTCTCTCGCGCGCAATACAACAAGGAGTGGGGTAGCGTATACCGCAAGCCGGGAGCGGGAACCCGCGTGCTGGCTTTTTTTCTGAAACTGGTTCCAAAGGTCGGACCGTTCCGAGCGGTGTCGTTCAAAATCCCCACGACGCAAACCGAGGACATGTACATCAAGAGCGTCGATCGGACGGTAGAGAACTACACCAGCCTGCTGAAAGAAACCGCGAACCATCGCCTGGATTTGCCAAACACGGATTGCGACACCGGCAAGCCGACGCGAGCCGGCGAGTACAAGTTGAGCGATGCTACATACGCCAAGTTGCTCGACCAGTTGGCCCAGAGGGACATGGTGCAGATCGCACCTGAACTGAGGCAGGACATCCTGGAGTTTTACGCCGATCCGAAGGCGCCGATCGCGACCAAGCGCGACAAGAAAGCGTGGCAGAAGACGATGGCCGAGTTCGAGAAGTTGAAGGCAGCACCGTCACTACCCATGCCCAATCCGGCCGGAACCTCCCCAACCGAGGGTGAGGCAAACTAGCGGCGTGGCGTGGAAGGGGTTGGATCGCTGTAGCAGGGCATGAGGAATTCTTGACGGGCAGCGTCCAGATTCCTGTTTTTTATCGTGCCGATCACGTTTCGTAATGGTACTTCTGCGTTCTTTCCCCCGTAATTCCCGCCGATTTTTTGTCTGACTTCGATACACTATTTCGCAATCCAATTGCAGTCTGTTCCCACAAGAGGGGCCATGCAAGCTGCCGATGAGAAGTTTTATCGCGCGAGAATCACGAAGCGCGTCGACTTTGCTCAGGACCTGTGGATGATCCGCATCAATCCTGGAGGCGAATTCAAGTTCGTGCCCGGGCAATACGCCACCCTGGGGGTGCAGGGAGAGCAGAAGCGATCCGAGCGGCCGTATTCGATCGCATCGTCGCCTTACGAAGATGAGGTGGAATTCTTCTTCGAACTGGTGCCTGAGGGCGAGCTGACGCCACCACTTTACGGTCTTCAAGTCGGCGACGAAATGCTGATGCGGAAGGTGGCGAAGGGCCGCTTTACGCTGGATACCAAGAGCGGGCGCAACAATCATTTGCTCGTGAGCACGGTGACCGGGGTTGCGCCTTTTGTCAGCTATGTCCGTACCCTTTTCAAAGACTGGAAGGACGGGAAGTTCGCTGGGGAGCAGAAACTTTTTCTGTTAAATGGCGCGAGCCGTTCTTGGGAGTTCGGATATCACGAGGAACTTGACGCGTTTGCGCGAGAGGTACGGTGGTTCAAGTACGCGGCTACGGTGAGCCGTCCGTGGGAAGATGAGAAGTGGAAGGGTGAGACTGGGCGCGCGGACGACCTTCTGCGAAAGTATGCCGACATGTGGGGAGTGACCGCGGAAAACTCGATTGCGTATCTGTGCGGGCATCCGGAGATGATCGACCGGAGCAAGGGTATCCTCAAGCGCAAGGGTTTCCAGAAAGAGGCATTGAAAGAAGAGGTGTACTGGATTCCCGCGAAAGAGCCGGCGGCGGGGTAGGGTTGGTATCCCCTTTCGCAAAGAGCGCGAAAGGGGCGGGGCGCCCGCGCGAGGCTGTCCAAAAAGCAGGTCCTTCGCTTCGCTCAGGATGACAAGGTTTTGTGAAGGGTGATGAAAGAATCCCCCGATCCAGATTGACGGCTAGAACGCGCTGCCACCGCCACCGCCGAAACCTCCGCCAGAGAAACCCCCTCCACCGAATCCGCCTCCCCCGCTCCAACCGGAGCCGCTGGAACTGGCGCGCGGGGAAGAGACAAAAACCTGGTGCATGTCCGTGGCCATGCTGTGCATGTTGCTGGAGAAAAAGATGGGATTGAACATCACAGCGTTGGGAGACGCGTACCACTGCGGTGGATCCTTGATGATGCCGGCGAAGGCCTGCGCCCAGTTGTGTTCCACGCCAAAGGCCATCGCGTAGGGGAGAAATTTCTCGAACGTGTCGGGCGGCATGCGTTTCAGGCGATCGGCATCTACGCGGTTCATGAATTCCTGAAAGCCGAGGATCGCAACTCGGGTGCGTGTACCCTTCAGTGTCTTCGCGGTCATCACGCGCGCAAACAGCCACCATACGAGCGCTGAAACCGCAACGCAGACGACGAGTAGCACAGCGGAGCTGAAGAAGTTGGCCCAGCCGAGGTACTGCATCACACCTAACAATACGACGATCGCGACAGCCGCCATCACGCTGTATCCGTTGGCCGACTCAGGATCGAGCAGATACATGCCTTTGTTCTTGAGCTGGGCCATGATGTCTCCGCGAATCACTGGAATGGCAGTGTAGAAGCGGTTCTTCAGATCGGAGAGGCGGATCTGCTCGCCTCCGGCAAAGACATTCTCCAGCATGACGCGTTCATGCGGCTGCAGGTCCGGTCCCCACTTGTCGCGCGGTTTGAGCAGATGAAAGATGTAGTCCTTGTGATGGAAGATCAGGCCCTTCTCGATCGTCTCTTCGATCTTCAGGTAGCCGCGCACCGCCAGATCGACGAGCGTGGATGTGATGTCGCGGGGATGAATGGTGTCGTCGATCAAGGTTCCCGCTTCGGCGGGGGAAACGTCTTTGGGCGGCTCGTACATGGGCGCGACGGACATTCCGGGATCCGGGTCGCGGCCCTTGAACCACCAGAGCGCGAACATGAAGCCGAAGGTGGCGAAGGGCAGGAACACGACGGGATTCGAACCCACGAACCAGCCGAATCGGATGAGGGAATTCGGTTCCTGCAGAAGACCTTTGGGAATGTAGACGTCGATGGTCATACCGCCGCGCATGGGAAGCGGGTTGGCGGTTTCGAAATCCACGCGCGCGCCGTCGACCTTGGAAGTCGCCTGGCCTTCGGTGGAGCCGTAGACGCCCGTGAAAGCCTGGGAGCGCAACGAGCCGGCGGTGTCGCCGGGGAAGCGAACCGAAGCGGAGGCATGGTCGATGGGCACGGGCCAGTCGTTGCCGGTCACGTTCCAGTAGAACTCGTCGTGGCCGTCGAAGAAGCGAGTGCCGTTCTTGACCAGGTAGTCGATCTCGACGCTGCGAGTCGCATCCACAGCGTTGGGGACATAGATCTTGAAATCCCGAAAGCCACGCGAGGTGCTGGTCTCGTATTTGAGCTTGGCGCCGCTGTCGTCGGTGATGCTGATGAGATCGATAAAGAGGGTGTAGTTGGTACCGTTGGGCCCGGGATACTCAATGGGAATAAAACGGTGGATGCCGTGCCACTCCCCCACGAAGGCCAGGCTGATGCGCTCGCGGACAAGAGCGGAACCGTCAGCGCTGACGGTGATGGAGTCCTGAAAGTCGGCGACCCGCCAATTCTTGGCGGAGGCGGGAAGGGCGAACGTGGCAAGGCAGGCGAGGACTGCGATGAGGTGAACCGCGATGCAGTACACACGCGGCCTGCGGCTTGCTGAAAAGTAAGGGCGCGTTGAAGAGTGGGGCCGCATTCTGGCCGGGAGGCGCATCTCAGCAAACATTTAGAACTTCACGGCCACCGGTTCACGATCCGCTTCTGCAACTTCAAAGAATTGACGCGCCTGGAATCCGAACATGCCCGCGATAATGTTTGTGGGGAAGGACTGGATGCGCGTATTCAGATCGCGCACCACGGCGTTGTAGTAGCGGCGGGAATTCTGGATCGCGTCTTCGGTCTGGCTGAGCGATCCCTGCAGTTGCGTGAACTGCTCCGAGGCTTTCAGCTCCGGATAGGCCTCGGCCACGGCGAACAGGCTTTTCAAGGCGCCTGAGAGTTGATTCTCCGCGACGGCCTTGTCGGCGGGCGTGGTGGCTTGCATGGCCTGCGAGCGGAACTTCGCGATGTTCTCGAAGGTACCCTTTTCGTGGGCGGCGTAGCCCTTCACGGTTTCGACGAGGTTGGGGATGAGATCATGACGCCGCTTGAGCTGCACATCAATGTCGGACCATGCCGAGTCCGTGCGCACGCGCAGCTGGACCAGGCTGTTGTACATGCCAACCAGGACGACGAGAATCACGATAAGTACAGCAAGGACCGCGAGAATCATGCGCGTCTCCCTTGGAGCGGAGTCGAATCAACCGGACGGTATCACAGCGGGGACACTGGTGCAAATGCGTGGGGACCGTTGCCTCCTCAGTCACAACACTTCAGCTTGAAACGTGAGGATGCTTCAAGTAGTGCTGTTTCAGCAGATCTTTGCCGTAGTCGTTTCCGTTCGGCGTGCGTACTACGCAGTGGATGTGCTGCTGGGTTGGCTTCTTGGGATCGGCTGCAAACTTGGCCAGGTTTGCCGGCCGCTGATGGTCGAATTCGATCAGAATCACCGGGCTTTGCACGCGGTAGTAAAAAGCGCTGTCCTTTTCTGCGCCACCGATCCAGGCGAACCAGGTGTTATCGATGTGCCGGTCGACTTCATCCATTTTCACGCGAGCGTGTCCATCGTCCATATTGCTGACATACAGGTGCACGAGATCGCGCAGGCGGTTGCGAACGGGGCTTGGAAGTTCATTCGCGCGCAAGCCGGCATAGTCGAGAACGACGTTGTCCTTGAATGCCTCGGTCAGATTGTTGTTGCCGGTCTTCGAGAAGTTGAGAGTCGCCTGTTGCCGCTGCGCGTCCGGCAGAGCGCGCAGCATGTCAAGGCCGTCGTTTTGCTCCTGCTGCAGGATGGTCAGATCTTTGTATTTGCCCGAGGGCGCTTTGACTGGCTCCGACCCGAAGAAGTGGGGAGTCATGACGACCTGGTCGCCGAGCACGAAGTAGTTGACGATGGCATGGTGCCCGTCGAGTTGCCATCCCCACGGTTCGGTGGCCGACGGCCTTCCCATGATCGTGATGTAGTACAACCATTCGCCCAGGAACACGTGGTCGCCGGACAGCTCCGCGAGGGTTTCGTTCAGGCGCATGATGTTGCGCGTCAGCTCAAACCCTTTCCCGCTGAGCGAGGCGCGCATCAGCCCGAAAGCCGCGTCCCGCTGGGCGTCGGTCATCTCCTGGAAGCTCACTCCCTGTCGCGCGTAGAAGTGCTGGTTCATCCATTTGCGCCATTCAGGGTCATCGACGGGGAACATCGTCCGGGCAAGCTGCACGCTGGTCAGGGTGCTGATGAATTTTTCGGCGGCGTTGCGGACAGGTTCGGTTGAGACCCCAGTCGGGCTGATCTGGAACAAGTTTGGAACGACCTCGTGATTGGTCGTAATCCCTCGGAAGGGCGCGGCGAGTCCCTCTGCCTCATACTCTTCGGACATTTGGCGAAAGCGTTCCGCCAATTCGGCCGCGTTCTGTTCCTGACCGAAGGCCCACGGGGCGAGCACGGCCGCGGTGATCAGCGAGGAGAGGAAGGTGCGGCGCGTGGCTGGCTCGGGCTTCAAATGGGAATGGGGATGCGAGTGAGAATGCGAATGCATATCACGCGGATGGTGCGGCTCGTGATTGTGTGCCACGTTTGCCTCCGTCTCTCAGCGCGGAAAACGTAGCACACAGGGAAGCGGCAAGGCAACGTGCCAGCCGCATTTTGCATGACCGAGGGCTCTCATTACAGGTCAGGAACTCCGCGGCTACATCTCAGACGATCTATTTTCGCCACGCAGAAACTGAAGCACAGGCGTCCACCATTGTTCGCTAGGATTCTTGTAAAGGTCGTTGTGCTTGAAACCATGTAGAACGATTATTTGCTTTGGATCGTGAGCAGCCTGGAAGACCCGCGTCCCCATCGCGATCGGGTTTACCGAGTCCGTGTCGCTGTGTACCAGGAGCAATGGAGCGCGATCGCGAGAAATGTTTTTTACGTTGTTCCACACATCCGGCATCATGTAGGTAAGGATCCTGGGAGTTCCACTGTGCGCTCCAGCGTCGCGGAGGGAAGAGAAGGCATTGGCCACCACAACGCAGGCTGGCTCAGGTCGAAAGCCCGGGAGAGCTTCCAGCATCGGGCCGTTTCCCATGGAGTGGCCCAGAACGCACAGCCGAGTCTCGTTGGCAAACTTCGAAGCAAACCACGAGTATGCTGCCAGCGCATCCTGATTCAGGTTCTTGACCGTGCCAGGTCTGGAGCTATCTCCGTGGCCCGAGTAGTCAAAGGCAACGGAAGAAATACAGTGATCGTAGAGAAAGCGCTGTGCTTTCACCCACTCGGAAATGGTTTCCTTGACCCCGTGAAAGATCAACAGCGCTACTTTGGGCTGGCATGCCGACGCTGCCTGGACAAGGTAACCGTCCAAGGTGCGGTTAAGGCTAGGAATCTTTATCCGTTCGTATGCTACCCCAACGCTCTCGGGTGTCTCCGGACCATTGGGGCCCGTGGTCAGAAACTTGGGCTCGAAGTGGTGGAGGATGACCGACCGGCACGACGTCAGGCCAGCTAATGCAAGCACGACTGCGATTCCCACCCGCCTGTGCCAAGCCCTTGCCATAGAGCTGACTAGTCTAGTACGGAGCCACATCTATTAGCCTAGAAATGATGCAGACACACAAGACGGACCCAAACAAGTATGTTCGCAGCGCCGAGAAGCAGCTCAAGGCTTTCCGCTGATCCTTACAATCGCGCCCTTCGGCCCGACCGCGAATGCGTTCCCGGTGGGCGAGAAGTTTATTGCGTTGAGATTTACGTCCCAAACTTTGGGCCATTGCTTGCCTTGAATGTCGTGGGATTCGGCGGCACGGGTTGGTCCCACGACCAGCAACCGCCGAGCATCTGTCGGGTCGAAGGCGACTGCGGAGAAGAACGGCTGAGGCGAGAGCTCCGAGAGCTTCCAAGTGGCGCCTCCGTCTTCTGTGAACGCGAGGTTGGGACCAGGCATCTCGGGTGACTTGTAGTCTCCACCGGCTGCCAGTCCGTATTTCTCATCGCGGAAAGCGATCGAGAAGATTCCTGAAGACGCATTGCCGTGAACGATGGGCGTTGTAGCCGCCGTCCAAGTCTTGCCACGGTCGGCGGAATGGAAAATGCGGGCCACCGAACCGCCTGTGGCGAACCAGACGTTGCTGTTGCCCTGAGCGACCAGACAGGTTCCGCTTGCGGCAAACGCGCCCTCCCCTTCGAACGCCGGCGGCATCTTCTTCGGGAAAACGTCGCTCCAATGCGCGCCGCCATCGTCGGTTGCGATCAAGATAAATTCCTTGCCGACCGGATCGCTGATCGCCAAGCCGTGATCCTGGTCCCAGAACGCCATGCAGTCGAAGAAGGCTCGAGGGTCCGCGTTCGTGAACTGCAGAGCCCAGTTCTTTCCGCCGTTCGTCGTCTTGTAGATTCGCGAGAGTTTGCCCGTACCGATGCTGAGCAGATACGCTACGTCCGCGCTGAAGGACTTGACGTCACGGAAATCGAGGTCTTCGGCGCCGGGAATTTGCGCTGCCTGCCAGGTGGTTCCCCCATCGATTGTGTGCAAGTAAGTGCCGTGGGTGCCGCTCGCCCAGGCAATTTTGTCTGAGACGGCACTCACGCCACGCAGATTTTCGGCGGTATTGCTCTTCTGGAGGGCGAGTTGCTGCGCGAAAGCTGACGCAGCAAGAACAGTCGCTAACGCGAACAGGAAGAAGGTGCGACGCGACTTGCGAAATCGAACGTGAGAAGACTTCATTTGCGGCCCAGTAATGCCTAGTCAGAAGTCACTGGACGGGCAGCATCCCAGCAGCAAATGGTCGTGCCGGGTACGCGGCTCTGTGCAACCGGTACCCGGCACTCGCAATCTGTCGATGTCAGCTGTGGGCGTGCATGGCTTCAATACGCCGCTGCATCTCGGCTGGAGAAACGTCTTCGACGTGCGTGGAGATCGTCCATATGTGGCCGAACGGATCACTAATCGTTCCATTGCGATCGCCGTAGAACTGATCCTCCACCGCCTTCGTGATCTTGGCGCCTTCGGACACTGCCCGCTCCACGGTTTTGTCGACATTTTCGACGTAGAGCATGATGCTGACTGGTGTTCCTCCGATGGACTGCGGACTCTTATAGCCCCTGTCGGGGAATTCGTCGGCGAGCATGATGGGGGAATTGCCAATCCTGATTTCGGCATGTCCGATCTTCCCGTCGGAGCCTGGCATGCGCATCAGTTCGGTGGCGCCGAAGGCCTTCTTGTAGAAGTCGAGAGCCTTGGCGGCGCCTTTGATGATGAGATAGGGAGTTGCGGTGTGATAGCCGTCGGGAATGTACTTCACTGCCATGGTGATTCTCCTTTGATGATTTCGGTTTTGGGTTAAGAGGAACGGAAGAGGATGACAGTTGTCTCCGGTGAGCGAATTCCTTCGCGTCTGAGGTAACGGTGAATGTGTTCGGTTCCTGCAGGTGCGAAGAAGTCAAAGTCGTGGTCCACAGCGCCAAAAGGCGCGGTTATCAAGCGTCTCGGTTTCGGCATGCCTGAAGGCATGCCCTGATACAAACGGCGATTTTTCCACGGCGGTTGAAGGTGCGCTGCAGCCCTTTAAGGCATAACGTCCTTTACGTGCGTGGCCAGATACCACTGATTGCCGAACGGATCTTCCACGCCTGCGTTGCGATCGCCGTAAGGCTGATCGGCCGGCGCATACATGGATTTGGCTCCTGCCTCGAGCGCGCGAGCGTACCAGGAGTCCACATCGTCCACGTAGACATAGAACATGGTGGGCATAGGCTGGTGCGGGCCGTGAGCATCACCCATCTCGAGGATCGAGGTTCCAATCTTCACGCTGGCGTAGTGAACCATGCCCTCCGGAGACGCGTGGTATTCGACGTCTTCCACCTGGAAAGCGCGCTTCAGGAAGGCAAGCATCTCCGTCGAACTCTTCGGATGCAGGAAGACCGTCAAAGTATTCATTCCGGGCGGAACATCGCCAGTGGCTTTGTGAGTTGAGATGTACCAGTGGTTTCCGCCCAGATCGTGCACGCCGGCTTCGCGGTCGCCGTAGAACTGATCGATGGGTTCCTGCACGGAAGTGGCGCCTGCGGCGAGAGCGCTCTGGTAAACGGAGTCCGCATCCTTCACATAAAGATGGAGTGAGGTCGGCATGGGCGTGCCCTTCCACTGGCCGCCGCCACCGATCATCATTTTGGAGTCGCCGACTTGCATTTCGCAGTGAATGCCGCCCGCGGTTCCGGTGGAGCGGAAGACTTCTTTACCGCCAAATGCGTTCTTGACGAAGTCGATGAGTTCCGCCGCCTGTTGCACCACGACGTAGGGCGTGATGGTGCGATAACCCCTGGGAATAGGCTCGACACGCGGTTGGGGAGGAGTAGCTTTTTCCTGGAGGCCGGTCATCAATCGCATTTTGAAATCCTCTCTGGGGAGATCGCGCAGTTCGGCGGCGACGCGCAGCAAGGGAGCGAGGCTCGCGTCCACCTGGGGAAGCGGAGCATCGGGCTGGGCCAGAAGGGCCTGCACCGCTTCGTCGAGTTGTTCGATCAGGCTGCGCTTAGCCATTTTTCTCACCCGGCTTGTTTTCAGCGAGCCGCGCCCGGAGAGTCTCCAGGCCGCGGAATTGAAGCTGTTTTACTGAGCCTTCCGTGCGTCCGATCTCGGCTGCAATCTCTCGAATGCTCTTTCCCTCCGCGAAGCGCATGCCGATGACCCGCCGCTGGTCGGCGGGAAGCCGCTCGACCAGGCGAAATAGGCGAGCGCGGTGCTCGTTTTCCTCGTAGTTCACTTCCATGCTCGCTTCAGGAGGGTCATTGACAATTTCTCTTGCCGATCGCTTCCACTGATCGCTGACCACGTTGGCGGCGATGCGCAGGAGCCAGGCCGCGAACGGTATACCACGCCAATCGAAGCCGGAAAGATTCGCCAACGCTTTGTGGAAAACGTCGGATGTGAGGTCTTCGGCGACGGCGCGGTCACGAACCCGGCGTGCGATGAAGGCATACACCCGGGCGAAGTTGTTTTCGTAGAGTTCGGCAAAACGGGAGGGATCCTTTTGCGCAGCCTCGACCAGGAGACGCTCCTGCGCCTCCTGCCGCGACCCCTTCGATCCAGGTTTACCGACGGCCATCTTTCGTTCTCACTTACGTAAACTGCGGACCGGCAAAAAGGTTACGGTGGGCGGAACGGTGAAAAAGCGGTGTGGCGATGTTGCTTGAAGCCTGGCTGACCATTCTAGTCCCCGGCGTGTGCCGGCGCGGCGTGTGCCGTCGCGAAGGAGGGGAGGGCGTTATCGACCCTGGTTAGCGCCCAAAACCGGGGCGCGAATTCTGGGGTACCGGCCGGGTTACTTTTCCTCTATCGAGGCAGGTACCTTCGATTGCGAAGCTGTCTAAGGGTTTTGCGTGGTTTGCCGATAAATGAAGTGGAGGTACTGTACCTTGATCAATCCGGTTTCCAGTTCCAGCCCGGCCAGCCAAGCTGACCAGGTCTCCAGCCCTGCCACCCGCCCCGCTCCACAGGCGCAGCAGGCATCACAGCAGCCCCAGGACAAAGTAACCCTGAGCCGCTCTGGTGACGTCGATCACGACGGCGACAGCCACTAAACCGTCCCGCAACTTGCGGCCGGGCTTTACCACTGGCTATGTTCGGTTTCCGGGCATAGCCAATTTTCTTGCGGTGCATTGGCGATTGACGATCCGCAGAGTTGACCGACAGAAACTCGATTATCCAATTCCTGAAAAACGTCGATTTCGAGGCGGGCAGCGCCTGAAGGCGCGTTGCATGACGGCCTGTCTCGGCACGCCTGAAGGCATGCCCTGATACGAACGGCGCATTTCAACCTGCATGGCTGTCTTTCTCGGGGGTCCCGCCGTCTCGCAGAGCAGGGTTGATGGCTGTGCTTCTTTCCTGGACGTCACGCTGTCTTGAGAGAGTGGCGAAAGTGACGGAAAGAAGCGCTACTGACGGGGGGCGAAGTAGCCCTTGCGGGAGCGGACCTGAAGGTCCTTCTTGAGCGAAGTGATTTCGATGGTACGGAAGCGACCATCGGCATCAAAGTCCGCGGGCTTGTACAAGACCACGTACTGGCTGCGCAGTTCGTCTTCGATGGCCGCAAAAGAGTGGGTAATATCCTTCATCTTGTAGGGGAAGAAGGCGCGGCCGCCGGTGGCGTCGGCCAGCTGCTCAAGTACACGATCGCCGCGCAGAATCAGGCCACTATCGTCCGTTGAGATGGCATAGACGATCACTTCCGCGCGTTGCGCCATCTCGATGGCTTGCGCCTGGGTGTATTCGCTCTGATTGTCCTCACCGTCGCTCAGAATGATGATGGCCTTGCGGACGGGATGATCCGGCTTGTCCTTCATAAGCTTGTCACGGCAGGTGTGATATACGGCGTCATACAGGGCCGTACCGCCGCCGTCGTGCAGGCGCTGCACGCCAGTCGAGAGCAGGGTGATGTCATCAGTAAAGTCCTGCGTGAGCTGGGTACGATTGTTGAAGCCGAGAATGAATGCCTTGTCGAAGCCCCGCCGGAGGACGTGCTGCAGGAAGCCGGTGGCCGCCTGCTGTTCGAAATCAAAGCGGCCGCGGACCGAACCGCTCACGTCGACGAGCAGGCCCATCTCCAGAGGAAGGTCGGTCTCACGATGGAACTGAAGGATCGATTGCGGCGGCTTGTGATCGTCCAGGATGGAAAAATCGTTCTGATTCAGGTTGCGGACAAACTTGCCGTGTTTGTCGGTCGCAATGAACAGAACGTTGACTTCATCCACCCGCTTCTTGATGGTGAGGACGGAATCCTGCGGATCGGAGTCGTAAGGGGAAAGAGCAGCGGCGGTCGGAGATTCCGGCGTCGGGGCAGTGATGGCCGGGCTACCGACGAAGCTGGACACCGGGCTCACGCTGGCATTCCTCTGCGCCGCTACGGGCAGAAAAGCTGCAGCTGCCAAGATCGCCACCAGAGAGAAATTCGCGCCCAAGTGTTTCATTTTCGCCACGTCCATGCGTTCCCTTCACAACCACGGCCCAACACCCCAGTAGATTGGATGCACTTTTAGTGCCGGAGGAGGTGGCGGATGAGGCCGTATTCTAACCTCCCGACTCTAGGAGAGGCTGCGCGGGATGCCAAGTTACAAAAGGAGCACACGTTTGGTCATCCTCGGAAAACCGCGCAGGATGTGCAGTTTAGAGGCGTGCGATCTTGAGAAGAAAAAGATGGAAGCGAGGGTGGGTGGGCGCGAAAGAGGGGCGAGGGTTCACGAGAAGTCTGTCGCGGAAAACCGCGGAAAAATTCCTGGACAAAAGTTCACGGCACCGTATAACAACCGCCACCAAGAGGAACGACTGCGGGCAGGATTCGGAGTCGCGAAAGTCTGCCGCGACGTATTAAGATAGCCCGGCATCCCCCGGAGGAACTGTGAAAAAAGTTATCACTCTCATTTGCGCACTCGTGGTGTGTCCCCTGTCCCTCTTTGCAGTAGACAACGAAAAAGAGGAGGACCGGGTACAGGAAGCGGGACACGTGCTGAAAGAGATTCTCGACATCCCGGACGACATTCCCAAGGATCTGCTGGATCGAGCGGAGTGTGTGATCGTGCTGCCGTCGGTGAAGAAGGGCGCGATCGGGATCGGAGGAAGTTATGGCCGCGGTGTGATGGTGTGCCGCAGCGGGGAACACTACACCGGACCATGGGGACCGCCAGCACTCTATGCGCTGGAAGGCGTCAACATCGGATTCCAGCTCGGAGGCCAGGCGACGGACTTTGTCCTGCTTGTGATGAACCCCAGCGGCGCGAAGTCACTGCTGGGCAGCAAAGTGAAACTGGGGGCGGACGCTTCGGCAGCCGCCGGTCCCAAGGGCCGCAGTGCAGAAGGCGCCACCGACGTGGTGATGAAAGCCGAGATCCTTTCGTATTCGCGGTCGCGCGGGCTGTTTGCCGGAATTTCGCTCGAGGGCTCAACCTTGAGATCGGACGGACGGGCGAACAAAAAGCTCTACGGCAGGGAGCTATCGGCAAAAGAGATCATTCGTGAAGGCAAAGTGAAAGTGCCGCCTTCAGCGAAAGAACTGGTTGCCCTGCTGAACAAACACTCGCCCAAGAATCTTTCCGACCCGAAGTCGCTCGAGTAAAACGGGCGCGATGGGTGGAAAGAAAAAGTCTTCCGACCTGGTGCGTTGCACCTGGGCGCGCAACGACCTTGCCATTCGATATCACGACGAGGAGTGGGGAGTCCCTGTCCACAACGATCGCAAGCTGTTCGAGTTCCTTATCCTGGAGGGTGCTCAGGCGGGTCTGAGCTGGGACACGATTCTGCAAAAGCGCGAGAATTATCGCGAGGCCTTCGACGGCTTCGATCCGGAGCGAATTGCGCGATATGACGAGCGACGGCTCGAAACGTTACTGGAGAATCCAGGAATCGTGCGCAACCGCCTGAAAGTTGCGTCGGCGGTGTCGAACGCCAGGACGTTTCTCGCAGTGCAGAAGGAGTTCGGGAGCTTTGACAAGTACATCTGGCGATTCGTGGGCGGGAAGCCGCGGAGGAATGCTTGGAGTTCGCTGCAGCAAGTGCCCGCTCGAACCAAGGAATCGGACGCGATGAGCCGAGAACTAAAAAAGCGCGGCTTCAAGTTCGTAGGATCGACGATCTGCTACGCCTTCATGCAGGCCGTGGGCCTGGTGAACGATCACATGATTAGCTGCTTTCGTTACCGCGCGATGAAGTAGTACACGCTAAACCTGACGTAGGAAAGCGCAGTAGCTGGTGCGGGAGGAGTCGGGTGCAATGTTGGAGACTTGGGCTTAGTCCAGGAATTATGATTAGCGCTGGTATGGGGCTTCGGGACAGCGATTAGCGGCACCCGTGGGGGCGACGACGATGTACTTTGAACAGTTCTATCTCGGTTGTCTGGCGCACGCTTCATACATGCTGGGGTCAGAGGGCGAAGCGGTGGTGGTCGATCCGCAGCGGGATGTGGACATCTACCTGAAGGCGGCGCAAGAACACCAGCTCAAAATCAGCCATATCTTCGAAACTCACCTGCACGCGGATTTTGTTTCCGGCCACAGCGAACTGGCGGCGCGAACGGGTGCGAAGATTTACATCGGCGCGAAGGCGCTGGCCGCGTTTCCTCATGTTGCGTTGCAGGACGGATTTGAGCTTCGGCTGGGCAAGCTGAAGATCAACGTTTTGGAGACTCCTGGCCATACTCCCGAGGGGACGTGCCTGGTTGTGACCGATGAGGAGAAGTCTTCGCGGCCGTGGGCAGTTCTGACGGGAGATACGTTGTTTATTGGCGACGTGGGGCGGCCGGATCTTTCGAAGACTCACAGTCCGCAGGAACTGGCGGGACTGCTGTATGACAGCCTGCACAACAAGCTGCTGAAACTGGCGGACGATGTGGTTGTTTATCCGGCGCACGGAGCAGGTTCGCTCTGTGGCCGGAACATGCGGGCCGACCGGTCTTCCACGATCGGCACCGAGCGCCTGACTAACTATGCGTTGCAGATCAAGAGCCGCGATGAGTTCGTGCGCGAGTTGACGACGAACTTGCCGGTGCGTCCAGAGTACTTCTTGCAGGATGCCGAGATCAATCGTGAAGGTGCGGCTGCGCTGAACGAATTGCCGGAGTTGCGAGCGCTGGCGCCAGCGGAAGTGAAAGCGGCGATCGAGCAGGATGTCGCCGTGCTGGACGTTCGTCCCGGCGAGCAGTTTGCTCTGGCGCATGTCGCCGGGATCGATCAATATCGCGCTCTCTGGCCAGTTTGCGACCTGGGCGGGAACGGTGCTGGGATTGTCGTCGCGTCCCATTCTGATCGCTGAGACGCCGGAGCAGGTCGAAGAAGCGCGGGTGCGGCTGGCGAGAGTTGGAATTGAAGATGTTACTGGGTACTTGGCACGAGGCTTGGACGGCTGGAGAGCGGCTGGGTTACCGGTCGCGCGAACTCCACAACTTACGGTCAACGAACTGCGGGCGCGTGTGGCTGAAAGAGAAGTACGTGTCCTCGATGTGCGCCGCCAGGCTGAGTGGGATGCCGGGCATATTGCGGGAGCGCAGTTATGGGCGCTGGACAAGTTTCAAGCGTCCCTGCCCGCGATTGAGAGAGAATCGCCTGTCGCGGTGCATTGCAAGAGCGGGTATCGCAGCATGATTGCCTGCAGCCTGCTGGAGCGCGCGGGATATAAGAATGTCATCAACGTGACCGGAGGTTTCGACGCCTGGCAGCAAGCGGGATTGCCTTTTGAAGCGAGTGTGGTGGCGAAAGCGTAACGTGAAATGTTAGCGGGATTTTGAGCGTGGGAGGGGCTAAAGCCCCGCATTTATTTCTTGCTACCGGCACGACTGAAGTCGTGCCCTCCCGTGTTCGTCATCCCAAGTTCTCTGCTATTCGAGTTTCGTGTGTGCTATACCCTAATGCGGTATCCGCATGCCCGCCGACGCCGCAGGCCGCCTGCTTAGCGCACTCGAAGAATCCCGAAATCGTTTTGGCCCGGGCGAAGGCGCGCGTGTGGTCAGGCTCCTCGACCGCGTCGGGACGAAACGATTCACCGATCCTCGCTCGCTCATTCGGTTTCACGAAGCTCTTCTATTCCTGAGAGCCTTTCCCCACAGTCCGGCCGTTATTCGCAAGACGCAAAGCCTGCTGCGAAGTTTCTGGAAGACGGTGGCGCAACTTCGGCAGGCTGGCGCGGACATGGAAGAGTTCGACACATTCGAAGACTCCGGCGTCGCCGGGACGCGAATGTCGGACACACTCAGCTTCGACGTCATGCGCTGGCTGGTGAGACGAATGCCCGGAAGGATCGCGGTGGATTGGGAGAACTACGAAGAAGAGCGGGCGATGGGCTCGACGTGGCCGCGGTTTATGCCGCTGCTGGACGAAGACGCTTTCGTCGAAGCCAACATCCCTTGGCTGCGCTGGTTGCAGACGGCGCAAGGCAGGAAGACCGCAAGTCCCGAATGGCTGGTGAGGCGCTTTGAGGACTTGCCGGTTTCTGATCGCGAGAAAGCCGAACTCTACGATTCTCTGCGCGTGCCGGTGTATTGGGAGCTGGGGAATCTTCCGCTGACGCGCACGCGGAACTGGGATCGGCCGGCAAGGCCGTTTTGTCATGACGAACCGCTGCTCACGCGTGGTCAGGTATCGCTGAGGAAGGAATTGTCGCGGCGGCTGCCGACGCTAACGCTACTCTCGCGCCGGCGAGGCGAGGCGATCATGGACAAGATTCGCGAAGTGATGCTGGTTCGCTACCGCGAGCTATACGGCACCACGCTCGGCGATCCCGCGTCCGTCGTGCGCGCCGATGTCGGCCGTGGGGTGGAGATGTATTTCTGGAATCTGCCGCCGTCGCGCCGCTTGCCTCTGCGAGCCTACGTGGCGGGGTTCACGCTGAAGAACGGTGTTCCCATCAATTACGTAGAGGCTATCGGGCTGTTTGAGTGGATGGAAGTCGGCTTCAACACGTTCTACACGTTTCGCGGCGGCGAAGTGGCGTGGATCTACGCGCAGGCGCTGCGGTGCTTGTGCAGTCTGATGGGAACGACGTGCGTTTCTGTGTATCCCTACCAGATCGGACAAAATAACGACGAGGCACTCGAGTCGGGGGCGTTCTGGTTCTATCGCAAGCTCGGTTTCCGGCCGGGACGAGCCGACCTCCTGCGGTTGACCCAGGAAGAAGAGAGAAAAATTGCCGCCAGGGCTGGATACAAGACTTCTATCCGAACGCTGCGGAGGCTTGCCGAAGGGCACATGTTCTATGAACTGCCGGGGAGCGAAGTGGGAGCGTGGGACAGGTTTTCGACACGTAATATCGGACTGCGTGTGAACCAGCGGATGGCGGAGAGGTTTGGCGGAGATGCCGGGTGGATTCGCGAGGCTTCGGCTGAGTCTGTTGCCCGTGCTCTGGGTGTTCGGGTTGCGTCATGGACCGCGCGGGAGCGGGAAAGCTTTGAGAATCTCGCGCTCGTGCTAGCCCTGGTCCCCGACCTGCCGTCTTGGACGAAGGAAGAGAAGGAAGCCATGGTGAGGATTATCCGAGCCAAGTCGAAGCCGGACGAGATGCTTTATCTTCGGTTGATGCAAAGGCATGGCAGGTTGCGAAAGGCGTTCTTGAAGCTAGGATCTTAGCCTTCTATCGCAAAACTCTGCATATAGGGCTGCGAAAAGCCCCGTCCCCGGACCAAGAATCTGGTGGCCGGCTCGCCTTCAAGGCGGGACTTCACTTTTCCGCCAAAACCATTAATATGAATGCCTCCCCGAGATGGGGTTTCGATGGATAGCTCCACCACACCCAGAAAATTAGCGGGCCGCTACGAGGTACGCGAAGTCCTCGGCAAAGGCGGCATGGGCCTGGTCTACCGGGCTTACGACAGCGTCATCCGCCGCGAGGTCGCGGTGAAGACCCTGCTCGACATTCCCGAGGCGGCGGCGCTCCAGCTTTTCTACAAGGAGTGCGATGTTCTCGCCTCCATGAGCCACCCCAATATCGTCGAGATTTTCGACATCGGCGAATTCGAAGACGAGGGCAAGAAGAAACCCTACTTCGTGATGCCGCTTTTGCCAGGAACGACGCTCGAGACTTTCATTCGGAAGGCCAGCCATCGTCTGACGGTTGAGCGGACGGTGCAGATCATGGCCCAGACGTGCCGCGGCCTGCAGGCGGCGCACGAGCGCGGCCTGATTCACCGCGACCTGAAGCCGAGCAACATCTTCGTGATGGAAGACGACTCGGTGAAGATCATCGACTTCGGCGTTGCTCACATGGCGGATACACACTCGACCATGGGACAGAAGGGCACGCTGCTCTACATGTCGCCGGAGCAGATCGAGATGAAGCCGCTGTCGGCGGCCTCCGACATTTTTTCGTTGAGCGTGGTGTGCTACGAAGCGCTCACCGGACGGCAACCTTTCCAGCGCGCCCGGGCGGACGAGATCGTGGACGCGATCCTGCACCAGATTCCTCCGCCAGCGTCGGAGATCAACCCGGCCGTCAGCCAGTCCATCAGCCGGGTGGTTCACAAGGGAATGGCGAAGCAGGCGTGGCATCGCTACTCGACCGCGCGCGATCTGGGGGACACGCTCAACAAGGCGTTGCGGAACGAGCCGATCGAGTTCTTCGATCCCTCGCGTACGCGGCCTCGCTTGCAGCGCGCCACCAAAGCTCTGGAAGAGGGCGACTATCAGTTTGCGGGCGAGATTTTGGGCGAACTCGGAAGCCGAAGGCCATCTGGACGATGACATCGGCTCCTTGCGCCAGCAGCTCGATCTGGCGGTGCGCCAGAAAACCATCGCTCAATTGCTGGATGCCGCAAAGGCGCGGTTTGAAGAAGAAGAGGATCCTCTGGCGCTGCAGAAGATGCAGGAAGTTCTGCAGATGGAGCCGGACAATGCGACAGCGTTATCGCTGAAGAGCAAGATCGAGAACCGGCGCAGCGAGCGGCAGATCGAAAACTGGTACAAACTGGCGCGCCAGCACATCGACAATCATGCTTACTCGCACGCCCGGGAAGCTCTGCAAAACGTGATGCAGCTCCGGCCCAAGGAGACCAACGCGCTGCGGTTGATCGCCGAAGTGGACCGCCAGGAGCAGGAGTACAACAAGCTCCGCCAGGAAAAATCGCAAATCCATCGTGCCGCGATGGATGCCTGGCAGAAGGGCGACGTAAGCAGCGCCCTGGCCAAGCTGGGGGTTGTGATCGAACTCGACCGGCGTGCGCCCGACTCCTCCAATCCCGAGCGAGGCGCTACATATCAGAGCTTCTACAATGAGGTTCGCTCCGAGCACGACGCGATGAACAACGCGTATGCCGAAGCTCGGAAGAATCTTGCAGACCACAACTTCAGCAAGGCCCTGGGCATTTGCGAAACTTATCTTGCGAAATATCCAACCAATGCCATCTTTCAGGCTCTGAAGTATGACGTTGAGGAACAGCAGCGGCAGGAATTGTCGGCGTATATCGCGAGCGTAGATCGCCAGGTTGAAGCTGAGCCCGATCTGGACAAACGCGTTAACGTCCTAAAAGAAGCGCTAGAACATCATCCGGGAGAGTCGCACTTCGAGCGCGCGCTGCGGCTGGTGCAGGACAAGCGCGACCTGGTCAATTCGATCGTCGCCCGGGCTCATCATCACGAAGAGCAGGGAGCTTTCGGCGACGCACTGAACGACTGGGAAATCCTGCGGACAATCTACAGCCAGTATCCAGGATTGAAGTTCGAGATTGAGCGGCTGCAGAAACGACGCGAGCAACAAACGCGAATCGAGTCGAAGACCAAGCTGATCGAGCAGATTGATGCGTGCATGCACTCCAGCGACTACGCGCGCGCCCTGGATTTACTGGAAAAAGGCAAGGCGGAGTTTTCAGATGACACCGAGCTCAGCGAACTGGAGAAGCTGGCTAACGAAGGCATTGCGCGCAAGACTGAAGCCCAACGGCTAATGACCGAGGGGCAAGATCTGTGCGGGCAGGGGCAAGCGCCTGAGGGACTCAAGCTTCTTCGCCAAGCTTACGAGCTGGACGAAAACAATACTCTGACTCGAGCGGTGTTATCGAACGCGCTGGTGGAACATGCGCACCAGGTGGTCGAGACCAGCTGGCAGGATGCTGAGCAGCTTTCGCAGGAAGCTCTCGATTTGAATCCCAGCCATCCGATGGCGAAGACCATTCGGAGCCTGATTCTCGATCAGAAGCGTGAGCAGCTGGTGAAAGAAGGCTTGTCGCAGGCACGCAAGCTTCAATCTGCGGGCGATCTACAGGGCGCACTGACTCGGATTGAAGAAGGACTCACGGTTTATCCGCGCGAGCCCAGGTTGATCCAGGTTCACGAGTCCTTGCAACGTGATCTGCAGACGCAGAAGCGTCAGACGCGCAGGCGCGATCTCGAAGAGCTACGGCGGGTCGAGCGGGAAGTGGATACTGCTGCGGACGAGGCAGCCAAGAAGGCATTGGGAGAGCGGGCGCAGACCCTGGCCAGCAAGTACACGGAGGACCCGGAGTTCCTGTCGGTAGCCAATCCTCTTTTGACGAAGCTGAACATGGCCCCGGTGGAGTCGACCGGCGCCGGGCAGAAGGCTCCAGCATCTGCGGACCAGGGGAAAGCGCCCGGCTCGGCTGCGGTTCCGGCGGATGCGACGATGTCAATTTTTGCCCCGCCTACCGTTGCGTTGGACGCAACCATGGTGGAAGCTGCGATTCCACCAAAAGCGCCGCCATCTGCTCCTGCATCTCCGTCATCCGCGCCATCCGTTCAGCAGTCGACGGGCACGGCTGTCCCACCACCGCCCGCGCCACCCAAGCAGCCTGCGGCTGTTTCAGCGCCTGCCGTGCCGAGCCCGCGACCAAAGCCATCGGGGCCGTCTCCGGGAGAGCAGTTACTCGGTTTGGTCAAGACCCCTGCCGGCAAATTGATCGCCGGTTCGGCGGCAGGACTGGTGCTGCTGCTGGCCATCGTCGGAATCGCACTCAAGGGCCGCCACGGCCAAAGCTCGCCGGCCGCTACAGCGGTGCAGTTTCAGGTGCAGATCCATACGACGCCGCCCGGTGCGACGATTCGTATCAATAACGAAGTTCGAGGTACCTCGGATCTGCAAGTATCGCTCCCTGAGGGGACCTATCAGATTGATGCGCAGCTGAACGGATACCAACCGGCGACGACATCGTTCGAGGCTAAAACGGGATCGCCAAATTCGGTGGAACTCACGCTGCAATCGGCGCCGCCTCTGGTCAGAGTTTCTTCTGACACTGGCACCGGCAAAGTTTCGTTTGACGATCAGGCCGCAGCGGATCTGGAGGGCGCGCAGTGGTCGCTCGACAAGATCACGCCCGGGGAACACAAGGTGAAATTCGAGGGACCGCAGGGCAGCGCGTCGTTTGCTTTCACCTCCGATGCCGGCGCGCCCATGGTTGTGAAAGGGCCTATTGGCGCAAAGGGCGTGCTGGCGGTGGTGGTTAGCAATCTGGGCGGCAACGTCAACGTCTATTCCAGCGACTCCGCGTTCAAGATCAGCCTGGATGGGCAGGCGGAGGTTGCTGCGAACGAGAACGGTGTTTCGTTCCCCCAGGTTTCTGCTGGTCCGCACGAACTGGCGCTGAGCCACGGCAGCGAGCAGTACAAGGTCGCGTTTGATGCCGGGCCAGCTTCGACCCTGAGCGCTTTCCTGGAGTCGGGCAAAGACATTGGCACGCTGGTGGTGATCGCGGGGCAGGACAAAGCCAAGGTTTTCATTAACGGCCAGCCGCAACAAGGCACGACTCAAGGCGGTCAGCTGCGCATTCCGAATCTGGAGCCCAAGGAATACGTTGTCCGGATTTCCAAGCCTGGCTTCCAGGATCTTCCGGAACAGAAGGTGAAGATCCGGAAGGGCGAGCAAGCCCGAGTCGTATTCAACCTGCAGCCGATTCCGAAATTTGCGACGCTGTCGATCCAGGGAGCGGCTCCCGGGACCGAAGTCTTGATCGATCAGACCTCCGCCGGGACGGTTCAGCCGGACGGAACGCTTAGCGTGGCGAATGTCGCTCCCGGTGATCACGTGGTGGAGTTGCGCAGAGACAAGTTCAAACCCAGGCGAATACAGAAGCACTTCGTGGTGGGGACGACGGTCGCGGTGACATCCTCCGAGGCCGTATTGGAAGCAGTCACTGGTGTTTTGAAGGTGACGTTCTCGCCTGCTGACGCGACGGTAACGATTGCTAAAGCAGGAGAGAACCCGCTAAAGCTGACGAGCAACAGCACGCTGAATCTGCCACCGGGAACCTACACCCTGAACGCGCACACTGCCGACAATCTGACGCGCACAGCGACCGTGGAAGTGGTGGCCGGCGAAACTCGCAGCATTGATCTGCCGCTCGCTCCCGCCGGAATGTCCAAGTGGGACGATCCTGCGAGCTGGAAGTCAGAGAAAGGCTGGTATGTCCACCGCGGTGGCGATTTCGTTCTGTACAGCGCCCAGCCCGCGGCCGGGACGGTGAGCTTCACGGCGATGCTGCTCAGAGGAAAGCGGCTGCAGTGGGTGGTGAACTATGTGGACGCGAAGAATTATTGTCTCTTCCAGATGGATGAGAATTTCTTTTATCGCACGGTGATGCGCGACGGCCAGAAGACCGACGAGATCAAGATTCCGCACAAGACCGACAAGAAAGCTCCGCGGACGATTCAGATTCGCATCGCTGCGAATGAGATTGTCCACCAGGTGAGGGAAGCGGACGCCTGGTTCATCATCGACAAATGGAACCAGCCGGGCATCAACCTTAGCCAGGGGAAGTTCGGTTTCTATATTCCGGGCAGCGATCAGGTGGCGCTCTCAAACTTCACGCAGTACGGTGATCTGAGCTCGCACTGAGACTCAGAAAGCGCAACCGTTGCCGGTTTTGGCAAGCGGCGTGCTCGGGGTCGCACCACAGAAAGCAACCCTTTCCATCGCAAAATGTCTCCCATAAAGGTGTAGCTTTGTTCAAGAGACATCAATTTTGTTTTGGGGTGGACGTATGAGACATTTTCGCGTGTGCCGGTTCGTTCTAATGCTTGCTGTTGCGTGCCTGTCTGCGACGATCATGTTTGCGCAGACGGACATTCTGGGGGAAGTACAACTGGAGGGCGCCTCGAGCGTTGAGAAATCGTCGGGCGTTTGGGTCGATGGCCAGTACCTGGGCTACGTCGATGAGCTGAAGGGGTCGAAGAAGATCCTGCTGTTACCCGGCGAACATCAGATCACGGTGAAACAGGCGGGCTACCTCGACTTCAGCCAGAAAGTTGTTCTCCAGCCAAAAGAGAGACAGGTGATCCGCGTAGCGATGCAGAAGGATACGCGGGTGCGGATGCCGAGCACGACCGCTGAAGTGAAGCTGGCGGTGAATCCGACGCGGGCGGCTGTGTTCGTCGATGGCGTGATGGTGGGGCACGTTGGCGAATTTACCGGAGTTGGCAAGGCTATGCTGGTGGGCCCCGGTAAGCACAAGTTTGTGATCAGCCTGCCCGGATATCAGAACTTCGAAACAGAGGTCACTCTGATCGCAAATCAGAAATTTGAGATCAAGACTGACCTGGCCAGGGGTGGAACGCCCGGAGAAACTGAGCAGTAGCCAGTCAACATTTCGAATCTGAAAAATGGGCAGGGAAACACTCTTTGCCCGTTTTTGTTTTGTGACCGCCCTTTCATTTAATCGGCTTCCCGCGCAGTCTTGTTGGTTTTGAGTGCCCAGTTTGGTTCTTGATGGCGATGGGGATGCACGCCAGATCCTTCGCTCCGCCTGAAGAACGGCTACGCTCAGGATGACGTCGATCAAGAGCGCGCAAGATACAAACTGAACTGAGATCAGAGGTCTCCAGAGCTTGACATATCCGGAGCCGCGGGGCACGATTCTGCCTCCATTTTGAATAACCTTCTCGCCACGGAGGTCGAATGCACCGTCTCGCACTGATTTGTGGATTGGGTCTCTTCTTGCTCGCCTCGCTCGCGCTCTTGGCCAACAACCAGCAACGACAGGATCGTCCGCCCCCGCCGCTTCTGCCTTCGATGTGAAGGCCGCGGTAGACGCCTATCTGGCCAGCGTTCCCGCCGCCGACCGCGCTCGGTCCGACGCTTACTTTGAAGGCGGCTACTGGCTCATTCTTTGGGATTTTCTGTTGGGGGCAGTCATCTCCGCGCTCCTGCTCTCGACCCGAGCGTCTGCTCGAATGCGGGATCTTGCCGAACGCATAACGCGCTTCAAGCCGATCCAGACTTTCATCTACTGGGCGGAGTACGTGATTCTGACAACGATCCTTACTTTTCCTCTGGCGGTGTACGAGGGGTTCTTTCGGGAGCGCAAGTACGGGCTCATGAACCAGACATTTGGCGCGTGGTTTGGCGACCAGATGGAAGGCATGCTCATCGGGATCATCTTGTTTGGGGTGCTGGTGGTGGCGCTGTTCGGGATCGTGCGCCGTTTGCAGCGCACGTGGTGGATTTGGGCGTCCGTCGTGTCGATTGTGTTTCTGATGTTCACGGTGCTGATCAGTCCCGTGTACATTGCCCCGCTCTTCAACAAGTACACCAAGCTACAGGATAAGCGAGTGACGCAGCCCATACTCTCGATGGCGCGCGCCAACGGCATTCCCGCGACCGACGTGTGGGAGGTGGATGCGTCAAGACAGTCGAAGCGCGTGAGTGCGAACGTGAGCGGCTTCCTGGGCACGGAGCGCATTACGTTGAATGACAACCTGTTGAGGCGATGCACTCTGCCGGAGATCGAAACCACCATGGGGCATGAGATGGGCCACTATGTGATGCACCACATCTACAAAGACATGCTCTTCTTTACTTTGGAGGCGTTGATTTTCTTCGGATTCCTCAACTGGTCACTGAATTGGTCGCTGGCGCGATGGGGCGAGCAGTGGGGGATTCGCGGGATTGGGGATACCGCGGTGGTACCACTGGTTGTGCTGCTGGGATCGTTGTTCTTCTTCGTGGCCACTCCCATCAACAACTCGTGGACGCGCATGCAGGAGTACGAGGCCGACATCTTCGGGCTAAACGTGGCTGGCCAGCCGGATGGCGAGGCCAGAGTCGACCTCATGCTGGGTGAATATCGCAAGCTCGACCCAGGGCCATGGGAAGAAACCATATTCTTCGATCATCCCAGCGGGCGGACGCGCATCACGGCCGCGATGCGGTGGAAGGCGGAGCATCTGAGTCAACCGGAGCCGGCGGAAGAAAACATTCCGCCAGGCGCGAAAGCGCATTAATTATTTCGCCGAATTCGGCGGGCGCGTAATGGCTCCTTCGGAAGCCGACGACACCAGAGCAGCGTATTTCGCGAACACGCCACTGGGATAACGGGGCGGTGCGGGCTTCCATGAGGCCATACGCTGGTGCAAGGTGGTGTCGCTGAGCTCGACTTCCAGCTTGCGCTGTTTCACGTCGATGTGGATGAGGTCGCCTTCGTGCACGGCAGCAATTGGGCCGCCCAGCGCCGCTTCCGGGGCAACGTGGCCGAGCATCAGGCCGCGCGTCGCGCCGCTGAAACGGCCGTCGGTGAGGAGTGCGACCGACTCGCCGAGGCCCTCGCCGACGATGGCGGCGGTTACGCTCAGCATCTCGCGCATGCCCGGCCCACCTTTCGGCCCTTCATTGCGGATCACAACTACATCACCAGCCTTGATTTTCTTGCCGGTGACAGCGGCCATGGCGTCCTCTTCGGATTCGAACACGCGGGCCGGTCCGCGATGCGACAGGCGTTCGTGCCCGCTGATTTTGGCCACGCAGCCATCGAGGCGCGATATTTCCGTGGAGAACGACCAGCCCGCCAGTCTTTTTCAAAGGGCGATCGAGCGGCAGCGACGACTTCCTGCCCCGGCGTTTCTTTGGCGGCGCTTGCTTCTTCGGCGAAAGTCTTTCCGGTTACGGTCAGCCGTGAGCCGTCGACCAGCTTGCCATCGAGAAGGCGCTTGGCGATAACGGGAATTCCGCCAGCCTTGTCGACATCGGCAGCAACGAATCGCCCGGCAGGCTTCAGGTCGGCCAGGAGGGGCGTGCGCTCGCTGACAGTCTGAAAGTCATCGATGTGGAGCGGCACACCGGCTTCGCGCGCGATGGCGAGCAGGTGGAGGACGGCGTTGGTGGAGCCGCCGGTGCACGCGACGCCTGCGATGGCGTTTTCAAACGCGCCGCGAACCAGGATGTCCTTGGGGCGAATGCCGTTTTTCAGAAGATTGAGCACGACTTCACCGCAACGAAAGGCGATGTCGTCTTTGCGCGCGATCCATGGCGGGAACGCCGTTGAAGCCCATGGGCGAAAGGCCAATCAGCTCCATCACGGTCGACATGGTGTTCGCCGTGTACTGGCCGCCGCAGGCGCCGGCGCCGGGGCAGGCCACGTTTTCGAGATCGCGCAGATCGCTGTCAGTCATCTTTCCTGCCGCGTTTGCACCGACGGCCTCGAAGACATCCTGGATGGTGACATCTTTGCCCTTGTAAACGCCGGCGGCGATGGTGCCGCCATAGAGCACGAGGCCGGGAAGATTCATGCGAGCGAGAGCCATGGCGGCGGCAGGAATTGTTTTGTCGCAGCCGACGACGCATACAACCGCGTCGAACATCTGCCCGCGGCAGACGAGCTCGATGGAGTCGGCGATAACTTCGCGGCTCACCAGCGAGGCGCGCATGCCTTCGGTGCCCATGGTTTCGCCGTCGCTGATAGCGATGGTGTTGAACTCCATGGGCGTGCCACCGGCGGCGCGAATGCCCTCCTTCACCTTGGCCGAGAGACGGCGCAGGTGAAAGTTGCAGGGCATGGTTTCGATCCAGGTGTTGGCGACGCCGATGAGGGGCTTGGCGAGATCGGCGTCAGTGAAGCCAATGGCCTTGAACATGGCGCGCGACGGTGCGCGGTCGCGCCCGTCGGTGATACCGCGGCTGCGATGCTTGAGATCCATAGGGAGTAAGGTTACGACAAGGATGCATGGAAAAGAAGAGCACGGAGCCCTACATGCCGAATCAGACCCGCGCCGGGTCCCTCACTCCGCCTGAAGAACGGCTTCGTTCGGGATGACAATGCTGAGGAGCAGCCGGGAAGAACAGCACTTCATATAGAGAATTCTTGAGAACCAGTGTGATTCGCAAGCCGCAAGTTGAGCGAGTTCCTGCCGTTACGCTGATGCCTGCCGCGCGGCTCCATGCGGTGCCATGGCCGTGGCGGGTGGGTGCGGTGTCTCCGCAGACCATGCGCTCGCGCGATCCCCAATCTGCTCCATCGGGACACCCGTACGCACGTCGGTTACATCCACAATCGCGTACCAGTCGCGGCAAAGCTGGCCAATCTGTTTGTGATTGACATCGAGCTGAAGCGTAGCTTTGTGCGCTTGATCGGCAGGTTCGGCCTGAACGTAAGGCATATCGATGCCGCGGCGGGAAACCGCGTTCAGAATCCGCATCAGCGTGCCTTGCGTATTGCGATAGCGAATGTGAAATACGTGCATGATTGGTCCCCTTTTGGCGCAGGTCGCGAGGCCGGTGCCAGAAATTTCCTAATCTTCTTCCAGCATCATCTCCGAGAGAGCCGCGCCCGCAGGCACCATCGGATAGACGTTTGCTTCCGGATGACAATCGAACACCAGCAACTCCGGCTCGGGCGAGCGCAGGAAACGATCGAACGCGTCGGAGGTCTCCGCTGACACCGGGATTTCCGTCAAAGCTTCTTCGTTCAGCCGCCAGGCGTGAATCTTGTAGGCCTTGGCGATCTCGACGAAGTCCGGATTGTCGCTGAGATCGGTCTCGGCATAGTTGCGGTCGTAGAAAAGCTGCTGCCACTGGCGCACCATGCCCAGATATTTGTTGTCGACGATCACCATCTTGATCGGCAGGCCGAGACGATGAACGGTGGCGAGTTCCTGAATGTTCATCTGAAATCCGCCATCGCCGGAAACACAGAGCACGGTCGTTCCGGGCTTGGCAAGTTGCACGCCGACGGCGGCAGGCAGAGCGAAGCCCATGGCTCCCAAGTCCGCCGGAGGTGATGAAACCGCGCGGTGAAGAGGAGCGGTAACGTTGCGCTGCCCACATCTGGTGCTGGCCGACGTCCGCGAGAACGATGCTGTCGGCGGGCAGGCGGCTGAAAAAGTTCGTCGAGAAAACGCTTGGTCGGATGCGCCAGGCCGCGACGGATCGGGTTCCGCTCTCTCGGCGCCGCATGCCACGCTCGCCACGCGCTCCAGTCGGGCAGGTGCGCGCGGTTCACTTCCGCATGGAATGGCGGGAATCGTGTCCGCGAGATCGCCGATGACGGGTAGTTCGCATGGACGTACGCGGTCAAGCTGCGCGGGATCGATTTCAAAATGCGACGATGCGGGCATGCGGGGCGAAACGGGTCGGATCGCCGGTGACTCGGTCGTCGAGCCGCGCGCCGAAGACCATCAGCAGATCGGTTTCGTGCAAGCGCCATGTTGGCGGCGCGAGTGCCGTGCATGCCGACCATGCCGAGGTAGTACGGCGAATCCTGCCGGACTGCGCCCAGGCCGTGAACCGTCGCGAAGGTAGGGAATGTTCAGCAGGTCAAGCAGTTGGCGCGGAGTTCGTCGATCGCGCCGGAGAGCTTTGGCTCCGCGCCGACCAGGGCGACCGGCCTCTTGGCCTGGTGCAGAGAGCGCGATCAGCGGTGTCGGTGAAAGCTCGCCTCAGCGCTTAGCTTCAGCGGCTCTGGGATGCGGGTAAGAATTCACCGGGCCTGCGGAATTCCGTGCTTCGCCTTCAGCAGGTCGACGGGAATATCGATCATCACCGGGCCGGGACGCCCGCTGCGCGCCCAGTAGAAAGCCTCCGCGATCACGTGCAGGAATTTCTTCGATCGTGCGGACCAGGCGGCTCCACTTGGTGAGAGAAAGCGTCATGCCGAAAACGTCAGTTTCCTGGAAAGCGTCAGTGCCGATCAGCGGCGGACCGCACCTGCCCGGTGATGCAGACCAGCGGAACTGAATCCATCTTGGCGTCGGCGATGCCGGTAACCAGGTTGGTCGCGCCCGGGACCGCTGGTAGCGATGGCAACGCCGACATTTCCGGTGAGCGCGCGCGTAACCTTCGGCGGCAAACACTGCTCCCTGCTCGTGCCGGGTGAGGATGTGCCGAATGCCGCTGCCATCGCAGCGCGTCATACAACGGCATGATCGCGCCACCGGGATAGCCGAAACCAGGTCCACTGCCTTCCGCGCGCAAGCAATCGCAGAACGATTTGGGCCCCTTTACGCATTCACGGCCTTCGGCCGCTTGGGGAGTTGCGCTTCCGCCGGTTCGCTCGCTTTCTTCTTCTCAGCCGGCAGCCACGACATCATGGCGCGCAACTGCTCGCCGACTTTCTCAATCGGATGCTGCTTTTCTTCCTCGCGCAGCGCGGCGAAATTCTTGCCGCCTTTCTTGTTCTCTGCGATCCATTCCTTGGCGAAGGTTCCGTCCTGAATGCGAGCCAGAATCTCTTTCATCGACGGCGCGCGTCTCGTCGCCAACAACCTTGTTCGCCGCGGGTCAGATCGCCGTATTCGGCGGTGTTGGAAATCGAATAGCGCATGCGGCGCAGTCCGCCTTCATAGATCAGGTCGACGATCAGCTTCATCTCGTGCAGGCACTCGAAATAGGCAATTTCAGGCTGCGTAGCCGGCTTCAACCAGCGTTTCGAATCCTTTCTTGATCAGCGAGGTCAAACCGCCGCACAGGACAGCCTGTTCGCCGAACAGGTCGCTCTCGGTTTCTTCTTTAAAAGTTGTTTGCAGCACGCCGGCGCGGGTTGAGCCGATGCCATAGGCGTAGCAGAGCGCGTATTCGTGCGCCCGGCCACTGGCATCCTGATGGATGGCGAGCAGCGACGGCACGCCGCCGCCTTGCGCGTACACACGGCGCAGCAGGTGGCCCGGACTCTTGGGCGCGATCATCACCACATCGACGTCTTTGGGCGGGGTGATGGTCTTGAAGTGAATGCTGAAGCCATGCGAGAAGCCAAGGATCTTGCCGTCAGTGAGATGGGGACGGATCGAACTCTGCGTAAACGTCGGCCTGGGTCTCGTCGGGAGTGAGGATCTGGATCCAGTCGGCGCGCTTGGAAGCTTCGGCCGGAGTGAAAACGGCCAAGCCGTCGGCCTTGGCCTGCTGCGCAGCTTGGACGGTCGGGGTCGAGACCGATGATGACATTGTATCCGCTGTCGCGCAGGTTCTGGGCCTGGGCGTGACCCTGGCTACCGTAGCCGAGGACGGCGATCGTCTTATTCTTTAGTGCTGAGGGATTGGCGTCGTTCTGATAGAAAACTGTAGCCACAGAATCCTCCTCGAAAATGAGTGCCGGGAACTGGTTTTGCCGCTAATAAAAAACGGCCGGACCGGGAATTTAGGTAAAACCGACCGGTCGGTCGGTTCAATAAGGCTAGCCGCTGACTCTTGCGGTGTCAAGTGCATATTTTCTGGGGCAACCCCTGCAGTTACCCCGTGATTCAGCGTGTTTCGCATGGTGCGTTCGACCTCGAAATCCCCGTTTTTCTCCCCAAAATACGAAACCCACCTGCCAGTCTGTCTGGCGGTGGGTTTAGAGAAGCCGTTTGATCTTGCTTTTAGCTCATCCTTGCCCCCAGCCAGAAATGGCGAGTCGCACTCGTACACCGACGGTAAGGACCGTAAGGAGGCTAATTCGCAGGTTGTTCCGGCTGTTCATGAGCTTGATACCGCTTTTCGTAAGCGGAGTGTTAGTGAAAGTATCAGCCTTTGGCTGGAGTGTCAACGGAGTTTTGTGTGGCTCGGAACCGCCGTAACCGGCGGAGACCGTCTGGTATTCCACCGGGCAAGTAGTTACCATGTCGAGCGATGACCCGCGAAGCCGTCACCGATTCCCGCCAGGAAATCCTGCGCACGGCCGCACGCCTGTTTCAGCAGCAAGGCTATGACGCAACCTCGATGAACGATGTTGCGGCAACCTTGAAGCTGAGCAAAGGCGGCCTGTACCACCACTTTCAGAGCAAAGACGAGATTCTGTTCCACATCATGAACCACGCCATGGATATCACCGAAGAGCGGGTGATCAATCCTGCGCGCAGCGTAACGGACCCGGAGGAGCGGCTGCGAACGCTGATCCGGCTGCACATCGACGTGGTGATCAGCGCGCGCGACCGCGAAGTTACGGTGATGCTGCACGAAAATCACCCGCTGCCGCCGTCGTTGCGGAAGCGAATCAACGCCCGCAAGAAGGACTACATCCATTTCGTGGAAGGCGTGATCACGGACATCCAGCGGATTCGGCAGTCCAAAGGGGCGGTGAGTCCGCGCGCGGCCGCGTTCGCGCTGCTGGGAATGATCAACTGGATATACCAGTGGTACAAGGCGGACGGTTCATTGCATGGCGAGGATCTGGTGCGCCAGTACACTGCCATTTTCTTTGCGGGAGCATTCCAGTGAAGCACTTTTTTGAACTGGAAGACATCCAGCGGCGGCAGGCCGGAAGCCTTAAGCTCTACGTGGAATTCCTGCGGGTCGCGGCGTTGAGCGCCGGACTCTATGTGTTGCCTGCGGGATCCATCGATCCCCAAAAACCCCACAAAGAGGATGAGCTGTATTACGTGATCCGCGGGAAAGCCAGAATGCGTGTAGGTTCGGAAGATCGCGCGGTGAGTGAAGGAAGCATCATCTTTGTGGAAGCCAGCCAGGAGCACCGTTTCTGCGACATTGTGGAAGAACTGGCAGTGCTGGTCTTTTTCGCGCCGGCGGAGTCGTAGGGACGAACATTTCTTACCATTTTGCTCATCCTGACCAGTCGAAGGACCTCATGCAACCTTGGGTCCACGGTGGAGTCCGGCGGGAGTTTTCATGATGTCCTCAGAATCGGGAACCTGCCGACCGTGGTCGGAATTCCCTGAACCGACCGTGGAGTGGTCGGGGGACGCGGGGTCCTTCGACTCCACTCGGCATTTCGCCAGCGAAATACCTTGCTGCGCTCAGGATGACAGACTTGAGAACTGTCCCCTTAAGGGGGGAACCTAGTTCCTACCCTTATCTATTGAGTAATCAGGCTTTTGTTGGCAGTATCAAACGTGATATAACCGCCCCTAAGCGGGCGAGTACGCTCCGCAAGGAGATGCTGCATGGCGCTGGCTTTTTCAGCTGAGGGCCAGGATGGAGGAGCTATTGTGTCCGATGCACGGACCGGTAAAAGATTTCCGCTGGAACTGCCGATAAAAATACACAAGGAAGATTCCGCCGGCGAAGCCAGCGGGGTCACGGGCAACCTCAGCGCCGCCGGGGTTTACATTCGCGCCGATGCAGCCCTCGACATAGGCTCGCCGGTCGAATTTCAGATCACCCTCCCCCCCGACGTCACCGGCGGCAAGGAGAACGTCGTCATTCAATGTCACGGGCGCGTGGTTCGCACGGATGAGCCCCATACCGGGGATGCTAAAGATACCCGCGGCGTGGCTTGCGTCATCGATTCGTACGAATTTGTGCGCAACACTTAGCAATTGGAAGGCGGAGCGGAACAAAAATGCTCAAGCTGATTCTGGCCGATAATCAGGCAATCTTCCGCGCAGGGATCGCCAAAGTGCTGGCGGTTGAAGACGAAATGCGCATCGTGGCACAGGCACAAACTGCCGAGCAGATGTTTATGGCGCTGGATAAGTTTCGCGCCGCGGTGCTGATTGTTGCCGGCGGATTCCACTCCGACTTCAACGCCATCGTACAGTCGGCGGCTCGTAACAAGACGCGCGTAGTCATCCTGGCCGATACCGGCGAGAGCGCGCAGCGCTACATGGCGAACGGCTCCAATGGCGTGGTCTACCGGAACGTGACGAGCGCGGCTCTGGTCGACTGCGTCCGCAAGGTTGCCCGCGGGGAGAACTGGGTGCAGGACATCGCGGTTCCGAGCGAACTCACCGAGAACGATATGGTCGGATTGCGGGTGCGCGATCGCCTGACGGCGAAGGAGTTGCGCATCGTTGCCCTGATCGTCCAGGGCTACAAGAACAAGGAAATCGCTTCGCAGCTGGGCACCACGGAGCAGGTGATCAAGAACTACCTGCGTAACGTGTACGACAAGATTGGTGTCTCCGACCGCCTGGAGTTGGCGTTGTTCACCATTCATCACCGGATTTTGAATGAAGCGGCGGCCGCAACTGCTGCGACTACGGGCCAGCCCCAACCGGGGCCCGGGGCGGGCGTTCCGTCGTAGCGCGTGATTGTTCTGCTGAAATTAGAAAAGCCGCCTTTGGAGGCGGCTTTTTTGTTGCGCGTGATTTAAACGGTTCCAGGGCTGTGGGAATATCCGAGTTAGTCCACGCCGGATCCCTCGCTCCGCGATGAAAAGCGCTGCGCTCGGGATGACGGAAGCCTAATTTTGAAGTCATCCCGAACGGAGCCGTTTTTCAGGCGGAGTGAGGGACCTGGCGTGGATCGGATTCGCGGTCGGAAGGTTTATAGAGGTCGTACCAGCGCTTTGCTAAGTCCTGCCAGTGCGGATTCTTCTCCTCAATGAGGTGTGTCTTTTTGCTTCGTCGCCAACCCTTGATCTCTTTCTCTCGAGCGATGGCCTCAGATGGATAGGAGTAACTTTCAAAGTAGACCAAGTGCGTAATGTTATAGGTCGCAGTGAATCCGGGCAGCAATTTGTTCTTGTGTTGAAAAACGCGCTTCAGAAGGTCGCCGGTGACGCCTGTGTATAGCACATGACGTCGAGTGCCATTGGACATGATGTACACGCAGTAATGGCGACGCTCCATAGGTGGTGGTCCGCGCCAGATCCCTCGCTCCGCGATGAAAAACGCTGCACTCGGGATGACAGAACCGTATGATCCTTTGCGGATTGCAACGTGTCTGTGACCTTCGACCCTTCGAGTTGTGCAACGTGCCGCAATATCAACTGTCATCCCGAAACCGGCTGCTTTGGGACCCGGCACGCGTCGCGCGTGACGGGCAAAGCTGGTGAGGGATCTGGCGCGGGCCACCTCGACCGACTAACAAAAGAGCAACCCAAGTTGAAAAGCGGGTCCTCGAAACTGCGTGCCTACAACTTTTCTGCTACCGATTTCCCCTGCGTGAAAAGGTAGAGGTAGTCTGGTCCGCCGGACTTTGAATCCGTGCCCGACATGTTGAAGCCGCCGAACGGCTGCGCGCCCACGATCGCGCCCGTGCACTTCCGGTTGATGTACAGGTTGCCGACGTGGAAGTCGCGCATGGCGCGGTCGATTTTGTCGCGTGACTTTGTATAGACGGCGCCAGTCAATCCGAACTCGGTGTCATTGGCGATTTCGAGCGCGTGGTCGTAGTTCTTGGCCTTGATGACGGCCAGTACGGGGCCAAACACTTCTTCCTGCTCAAGGCGCGACTTGGGAGGGATGTCGGCGATCACAGTGGGCTGCACGAAGTATCCCTCACCGGCGTTTCCGGCACGATCTCCACCGGTGATGAGACGGCCGTCGCGCTTTCCGATCTCGATGTATTCGAGAATCGTCTTCAGCGACCCTTCGTTGATTACAGCGCCCATGTTCTTGTTTTCCGCGGGATCGCCGACGGTGATCTTTTCCACGCGAGCTTTCAGCATTTCCAGGAACTTGTCGTAGATGCGCTCGTCGATAATGGCTCGCGAGCAGGCCGAGCACTTCTGGCCCTGGAAGCCGAAAGCCGCCGCGGCCACGCCCTCGACAGCCGAGTCGATGTCGGCGTCGGCGTCGACGATGATTGCGTCCTTGCCACCCATCTCGAGAATCGTGCGCTTGATCCAAATCTGACCGGGAGCCTGAGTGGCTGCGCTCTTGTTGATGTCGAGTCCAACTTCGCGCGAACCGGTGAAGGCGATGTAGCGAGTCTTGGGATGGGCTACGACGGCATTGCCGAAGCTCGCACCCGCACCGGGACAGAAATTCACCACGCCTTCGGGCATGCCCGCCTCTTCAAGCAATTCGATGAACTTGGCGGCAATGGTCGGTGAATCGCTCGAAGGCTTGAGGATGACGGTATTGCCGCTGACGATTGACGCCAGCGTCATGCCCGCCATGATGGCGGCCGGGAAGTTCCACGGCGGAATCACCGCGCCGACACCAAGCGGAATATAGAAAAGATGGTCGTGCTCTCCGGGGAGCTGGACCGGAGGTTCCGTCCGCGCAAGACGTAATGCCTCGCGACCGTAGAATTCGCAGAAATCGATCGTTTCTGAAATGTCGCCGTCGGCCTCGGCCCAGTTCTTGCTGACCTCGAAAACCAGCCACGCCATGAATTCAAACTTGCGCTCGCGCAGCAGGTCGCCGACGCGGAACAGCAGGGAGACGCGGTCTTCGACGGCGGTGCGGCTCCAGCTTTCGAACGCCTTCAACGCGGCGTTCATCGCAGGTTCCACGTGCTCTTTCCCGGCCTTCTGGTGCAGGCCCACAAGTTGCGAGGGCTTTGCGGGATTGACCGACTTGATCTTGTCATTCGTCTTGAAGCGCTTGCCGCCGATGATGAGGTCGTACTCACGTCCCAACTGGCCGCGCACTTTCTCGATGGCTGCGCGCATCTTGCGCGCGTTTTCTTCTCTGCTGAAATCGACCATGGGCTCATTCACAAATGGGCCGTCATGCAAACGAGCGTGGTTACGAATGGGGGCTTCAACAGTTGCCATGATTGCACCTCTTAGGAATTTTCGGGATTGGCCAGGATAGCCACAGAGGCTCCATTCTAGCACCGGGTAGAGAGCGAACACGGCGTCAACTACGAGTGGTGGTCGTGGGCCGTTTTCAATTCTTCCATCTGTAATAGGCAACGAGTGTCTGGACCGAGATTACAACTAGAAACGCCAAGTACGTACCCGCAAAGATTGCGAACGGCCAGAGCGTACGAGGAAGCCATTTCGCATTGCAGTACAAAGCGGTTCCGACGCATGGGAGCCACGCAATAAACAAATAAATGACCTGCTTTTGGCCTTTTCGATACTGACGCTCGTGTTCGTTCACGCTGCTGCCTTTGCGACTCGCTGCTCTAACAGTCCCACGATTTCCGCTAAGTTCCAACCGTGGTCCGTTTGCAAATTGGACGGCACTTAGAGAAGTTCAAGGCAGCTCACTACCAGCGGGGCTGAGGGTTTTTCAACAAGGAAGTAAGTCCGCCGTCCGACTAGGAAGTCTGCGCTGTGATTTGCTCCATGGGTTCCAGCCTTGCCGTGAAATGGCGCAGGAAGGGCGCTTCGTAAGAGAGCTTGAACCCCTTGATCTGCTCGCGTTTTCTCCAGACTTCCAGAATGATTTCCACGACGTAGTCGATGTGGCTTTGGGTGTAAACCCGGCGCGGGATGGCCAATCTCACGAGGTCCATCTTTGCGGCCGTGCCGAACATCAGCGAGCCGATCTCCACCGAACGAATTCCGCCTTCCAGGTAAAGTTCAGCCGCGAGCGCGACTCCCGGGAACTGGTCCAGAGGAATATGCGGCAGGAAGGCGCGGGCGTCGAGATAGATGGCGTGACCACCCGGCGGCTGAACAATGGGCACGCCCTGTTCCGCGATATGGTTGCCGAGGTAGGCGGTGGAGGCGATGCGGTATCGCAGGTAGTCTTCTTCGAGCGACTCCTGCACGCCGACGGCGATCGCTTCCAGGTCCCGCCCGGCGAGCCCGCCATAAGTTGGATAGCCCTCGGTGAGGATCAACAAGTTCTTTTCCTGCTGCGCAAGGACTTCATTGTTGGTGCAGAGGAAGCCGCCGATGTTGGCCATCCCGTCTTTCTTGGCTGACATGGTGCAACCGTCGCCGTAGGCAAACATTTCGCGCGCGATCTCGATGGGGCTCTTCGCCGCGTATCCCGGCTCCCGCAGCTTGATGAAATAGGCATTTTCGGCAAATCGGCAGGCGTCGAAGTAAAGCGGAATCTGGTAACGGCGGCAGACCTCGCTTACCCGGCGGACATTCTCCATGGAGACGGGCTGGCCGCCGCCGGAGTTGTTCGTGACCGTGAGCATCACGAGCGGAATTCTCTTCCGTCCCACGTTCTGGATGAGAGTCTCAAGCTCTTCCACGTCCATGTTTCCCTTGAAGGGGTGGCGCAGGTCGGGATGCCGGCTTTCGGGAATCGGCAGGTCGACGGCTTCGGCGCCCACGAACTCGATGTTGGCGCGCGTGGTGTCGAAGTGTGTGTTGTTCGGGACGATGTCGCCCTTCCTGCACATCACGCTGAACAGAATGCGCTCGGCGGCCCGGCCCTGGTGTGTGGGGATCACGTGGCGATAGCCGAAGATGCTTTGAATGGACTGGCGAAAGTGTTCGAAGCTCCGGCTGCCGGCATAACTCTCGTCGCCCTCCATGAGAGCCGCCCACTGGTGCGTGGACATGGCGCCGGTACCGGAGTCGGTCAGCAGATCGATCAAAACGTATTCCGCCGGCAACAAAAAGAGGTTGTAGTGCGCGGCCCGCAGCAGTTCTTCGCGCTCGGCGCGCGTGGTCCAGCGGATCGGTTCGACGCTCTTGATGCGGAATGGCTCGATAATGGTCTTGACCGGCATGGCGAGATTCTCCCGCTACCAGCAGACACCCCGGGGCGAACAATGGTCAGTGAGGGAGATCACGCAGGGGTGTGAAGTGCCTCTCTGAAAGCCGGTATTTGGGGTACATCGAGCAGCCTGGGACTTTGGATAAATGGTAGGCATCTTCTGCGGCATCGCTCAAGCGATGCCCTGATACGAACCGCGACCTCAGACTGCCCCACCACTGCATTTCGGTATCCTCGGCACATCACATGCCGCACGGTGTAGAATTTAGAGGCTGTTTTTGCGGGGATGGGCCGAATGCGTGCAACCGCGAGCGGCCGACTGCATCTTTAACCCTGAATCTGTAGCGTCAGTCCCGTCATCTTTAAGCCTGTGGAGGAAAATCATGGCGCATGAACTACCCCCTTTGCCGTACGACTACACGGCGCTCGAGCCTTTCATTGACGAAAAGACGATGCATCTGCATCACGACATGCATCACGCAGCCTACGTCAAGAACCTGAACGCGGCGCTCGAGAAATATCCCAACCTGCAATCCAAGAGCGCGGAAGACTTGATCCGCGACTTGAACGCAATTCCCGAAGACATCCGCGGAGCAGTGCGCAACAACGGCGGCGGTCACGTGAATCACACCATGTTCTGGAAGATCATGAAGCCCAAGGGCGGCGGCGACCCGAGTGGAAAGATCGCCGATGTCATCACCAAGACGTTCGGCAGCTTCAAGGATTTTCAAACCAAGTTCAACGATGCCGGCACCAAGCAGTTCGGCAGCGGATGGGTCTGGCTGGCGGGCAAGCCTAGTGGCGAAGTGACGGTCATCAGCACCGCCAACCAGGACAATCCGATTTCACAAGGTCTCTATCCCATCTTCGGCAACGATGTTTGGGAGCACGCCTACTATCTCAAGTACAACAACCGCCGTCCTGAGTATCTGCAGGCATGGTGGAACGTTGTGAACTGGGACGAAGTGAACAAGCGGTTTGAAGCGTTCAAGGCTGCACACGAACCGGCCATGGCTCGCTGATCGCGCTTTGTGAGAAAAGTGTGAAGGGCCTCAGCATTTCAGGATGCTGGGGCTTTTTTCTGATTGGGAGGGGAACTCTCTCGGGAGGAGAAGGAATCGATCGCGTCGAACTAAAACTTTGACTCCCGAAGGTCGAGACGGCTTTGGCGGAGATTCGTGGCTTCCTGGGCGTCCATACCGGGCTTCAGATCACTGGCTTCGAGGAAGTAGCGCCAGCCGGCGTGGCGGTCTTCGGAACTCTGACTTTTTTCAAAGTGGTCGACCAATTTCTCGGCTGCACCGCGGCCTTTCACTACCGCGACCACTCCACCCGATGCATAGGTCCGCTGGTTATATCGGATAACCGCAAAGGAAGCTTTCGCTTCGTCCTGCATCGCTTGCCTCCACTGGACTGGAACCGCCACATATTGATTATAGCCCGGCCGGTCAAACTGCGCTCTCCGAGCGATAGAAGTCGGGCGCTTCGGCGATAGCTCCTTCCATCTTCCCGTAGGTGTGCTCTGCTCAAATTCTCAAGCATCAAACCAGCCTTCTTACCGTGTTCCCGGTACAGACAATGCAAGTACCTGCGGCTACTCTGACACCTGCTTTAGCAGCTTCGCTTTTTTGAGCACGAATCCGGATGCGAAGTTGAGCGCTTTGAAACGAACGATTGGGAGGGATGAATGCTCTGGACGATCTTTGTAATCCTGCTGATCCTCTGGTTATTGGGCTTTGTCAGCTCGTACACCTTTGGCGGCTTCATTCACATCTTATTGATCGCCGCCTTGGTGATTCTCGTGATTAACCTGTTGAGCGGACGGCGGACGGTAGTTTAACGGGCTACCGAAAGAGTCGGTTTGGTGGCCCCCAGCGCCTGAAGGCGCATTGTTAAAAGCCCGGTTGAGGCATGCCTGACGGCATGCCCGGATACGAATCGGGACTTTTTTGAGGAGCTCGTCAGCGAGTCGAAATGCGGATGGCGAAACGCGGGTCGGCAGGGCGAAGCGCAGAAAGGGGGATGGTGACTAGGGCGGCGCGGGGATGTACGCCTCTGGTCTTTAAATTCTTGTTCCAGGGGCCAGCTACGCCACCGTCTTCTGGTGCTTGCGCAGGACTTCGTAGGTGGCGTCCTCGATCTTTGACAGAACGCCTTCCGGCCGGGGTTGCGAACGCCGCTCTTGAGGAATGGTTTCTGTCTGACTCAACCGTGGCTTGCGATGCGTGGTCAAATCTTGCGGATTTTGCATTTCCCCTCGCGCTCCAAAAGAGCGCCATTATGCCGCCGAGTCGCAGGCCAGGTAATTGATTAGCTAGATACCCTCATGATGCTGTTCACCAGGGTCTAATTTGGCGAAGCAGTCGTTTTCCTCTCCTCGAGATAGCGACGCAGAGCGTCCTGCCAGGCTGGCATCCGAAGACCGAGCCCATGGAGACTGCCTGGCGCAAGAACGGAATTTGCCGGCCGGCGAGCGGGCCGGGCAATTTTGTCGCTCGAGATAGGCAGCACCCTCGTTTCGAGGCCGGCGGAGCGCACGATTTCCTCGGCGAACTCAAACCACGAGCACGCGCCTGCATTGGTCACGTGAACAATCCCCTTGGCGTTGAGTCGACTTAGCTGAATGATGGTGTCGGCGAGGTCGGGCGTGTAGGTGGGGCAGCCCCGCTGGTCGTTGACAACTTCGATTTGCGGCCGGGTCGACGCGACTTTGAGGATGGTGTCGGGGAAACATTTGCCACCGACTCCGAACAGCCAGGAGGTTCGTACGATGCATGCGTCGGGAAGAACTTCGAGAATGCCGACTTCCGCCTGCGCTTTGGAACGGCCATAGACGTTGAGAGGATTGCGGGGATCGCTCATTTCGTATGCAGACGGTTTTGTGCCGTCAAAGACGTAATCGGTACTGACGAACAATAACTTCGCTCCGACGCGGCGGGCGGCTTGCGCCACATTCACAGCTCCACGGAAATTTACGGCCGAAGCAAGGTCAGAGTTATTCTCGCAGCCGTCGACATCGGTATACGCTGCGGCGAGCACAACCCAATCCGGGCGGGAGCGATCAAGTAACACATGGATTTGGTCGACGTCGCGAATGTCGGCATCTCGCGATGAGAATCCGCTGACTTCGTTGCCCGTCCAGCGCTGCATGAGAGGGCGGCCCAGCAGACCGGACGCTCCAAGTATGGTGATCCGCATCGGGGAAGTTCCGGTCAGTCAAATTTCTCGGCGGCGCGGAAGAGAGAACCTTTCTTGTCCTTCTCCGACACGATTGGGTCATCCTTCAGCTGCCAGTCGATCTTCAATTCAGGATCACGCCAGAGAAGTGTCCGCTCGTGTTCGGGATAGTAAAAATCGGTGGTCTTGTAGAGCACGTGGGCACTCTCAGAAACTACGCGAAAGCCATGAGCGAAGCCAACCGGAATCCACAGCGTGCGCTTGTTGTCACCGGAGAGCCGCACGGCATCCCATTTTCCGAAGGTCGCGGAAGATTTGCGCAGATCGACGGCCACATCCAGAATTTCGCCGACCGCGACGCGAACCAACTTGCCCTGAGCATGAGCGACCTGGTAGTGCAGACCGCGAATCACGTTGCGACTCGAAAAAGAGTGGTTGTCCTGAACGAAGCGCTCCTGGACTCCCAGTTCGGCCATGGCCTTCTCGTTGTAGCTCTCCAGGAAAAAACCGCGTTCGTCACTGAAGACCCGCGGCTCGAGAACGAAAACGCCCGCCAGCGAAGTTTCTATTTTCTTCATGTCTGCGCCGGCCGCATGTGCCAAGGCCACCTCAGAAGACCCTTTCGCGAAGGAGCGTCAGCAGGTATTCGCCATAACCATTCTTCATGGAGCGGCCGATCGTTTCCAACTGTTGCGCAGTGATATATCCCGAACGGAAGGCGATCTCTTCTGGACAAGCCACCTTCAACCCTTGCCGCTTCTCGATGGTCTGGATGAAGAGTGAAGCTTCCATCAGAGCTTCGTGCGTTCCGGTATCGAGCCACGCCATGCCGCGGCCCATGACCACCACTTCGAGATCTCCGCGTTCAAGATATGCCTTGTTGACGTCGGTAATTTCGAGCTCTCCGCGAGCGGAGGGGCGGAGCGACTCAGCAATTTCCACCACGTGGTTATCGTAAAAATAAAGGCCCGTAACCGCATAGCGAGACTTAGGCTTTTTGGGCTTCTCCTCCAGACTGAGCGCTTTGCCGGAATCATCGAACTCGACCACGCCGTAGCGTTGCGGATCATGGACGGGGTAGGCAAAGACCCGCGCGCCGCGAGGGTTTTTGGTCGCAGCTTTGAGATCCTTGACCAGGTCGTGACCGTAGAAGATATTGTCGCCCAGCACGAGCGCACAACAGTCCGATCCGATGAAATCCTTGCCGATGAGAAATGCCTGGGCGATGCCGCCGGGATGCGGCTGGCCGGCGTACACCAGCCGAATTCCGTAGCGTGAGCCATCCCCGAGCAACTGCTGGAACTTGGGAAGGTCGTGAGGAGTCGAAATTACGAGGATGTCGCGGATTCCGGCCAGCATGAGTGTGCTCAGGGGGTAATACACCATGGGCTTGTCGTACACCGGGAGCAAACTCTTGCACGTGGCGTGCGTGACCGGATACAGCCGCGTTCCGGAACCGCCTGCGAGGATGATGCCTTTGTACTTGTGCCGCTTGGCGGGTTGTTTCGGCATTCAGGCGTCCTCTCGCGTTTGGATTGGGCGATGACGTAGGCTAAGTCGCATAGTGGGTCTCAATCCATTGCCGGTACGCACCGCTTGTGACCTCACTGATCCATGGTTCGTTGTCGAGGTACCAGCAGACCGTCTTTCGAATGCCGCTCTCAAAACTCTCTCGGGGCTTCCAGCCCAGGTCGCTCTCGATCTTGCGCGCATTGATCGCATAGCGGCGATCATGCCCGGGCCGGTCTTTCACGAACGTGATCAGCTGCCGGTGCGGGACGACGGCATCGCTGGGCCGTAGTTCATCGAGAATCGAACAGATGGTTTCTATCACTTCCAGATTGTATTTTTCGTTCCAGCCGCCAACGTTGTAAGTGGCGCCGACTTGTCCTTTGGCTAATACGGTTCGGACCGCCTCGCAATGATCTCCCACGTAGAGCCAGTCGCGCACATTTTTTCCGTCACCGTAAACCGGCAGCGATTTGCCGTGGCGGGCGTTCAGGATCACCAGTGGAATCAGCTTTTCCGGAAACTGATAGGGCCCGTAATTATTGGAACAGTTGGTAGTCAGCGTGGGCAGTCCGTAGGTGTGATGGTATGCGCGCACCAGATGATCGGCAGCCGCCTTTGAGGCGGAATAAGGACTGTTTGGAGCATAGGCGGTCTGCTCGCTAAAAGCAGGATCGTCGGGCGCAAGCGATCCGTAGACTTCGTCAGTGGAGATGTGCAAGAAGCGAAAACGCTCAGACTGACTGGGTGAGAGGCTGGACCAGTAAGCCCGCGCTTCTTCCAGCAGACTGAAAGTTCCGTTAACGTTGGTGCGAATGAAATCGTCCGGTCCGCGAATCGAGCGGTCCACGTGACTTTCCGCAGCAAAGTGCACTATGGCCTGCGGTTGATGGCGCCGGAAGAGGTTACTCATCAGTTCCCGGTCGAGGATGTCCCCGCGCACAAAATGGTATCGAGAATCGGCGGAGACGCTCTCCAGATTGCGGAGATTTCCCGCATAGGTCAGCTTGTCAAGATTGATGACAGGGGTCGTTTCGGTCGCCATCCATTGCAGAATGAAATTGGAGCCGATGAAGCCTGCTCCTCCGGTGACGAGAATGGGCTGATCCATGGACAGGGAGAATTCTAGCGGATGACTGGGTGCGCGGACCGCACAATCCACGGCAGGTCCGGCTCAGCGTCATTTTAATCGAAAAAAAGGAAAACAGGGTTCCCGATCGGGCCCACTATTGCCCGTAGCGGCGTCCCCGGCGGGGTAGCGGGTTAGTGCCGAGCGCCGGCCTTAACGGCCGTGGAGGGTAGTGGAGACGGTGGAGAGCGAAAAGGAGCGGATGTCCGCGACCTTGGAGTTTAGATCCTGTCGCATATTGGCTTGCCAGTCTGAGAAGCCCCAGTCTCTCCTCCCACACGAGAACTCGGTGCGTCCCTGTGCGTAATAGAAATTACGATCCGCGATGATTACCGCGTGAGGGTCGGTTAGTTCGAGCATCCGGCCACGTTCGGCCACGAATCGATTGCCTTCGATGTGTACTGAGACCGGCAGGGCGCCGCCTTCTACCCGTAATGCGGGGCCAGCGGAACCCTGGTTGTAAATGGTGTTCGAGAGGACCTCCAGGCGGGAGGCATTTTCGACCGTGATCGCCCCGGTCTTCTGACGGGTGCCATTACCGATCAGGAGATTGTGGGAGAGTTCGTTGTTCCCGCCGGATCCTCGGTCATGGGTGAAAATTCCTGCTCCGTAGGCTTCTTCGATCAGGTTGTCGCGCACCGCACAGGCACGAGTAAAAAGGAGGACAATGCCAGCCGTTAGCGCTCCCACCTGGCCTCCGCGACGACATCGGTTCTTTTCCACGGTAACGTTGTAGGTCAGCTGGTCGGAATCCACACCGTGAACCACGATGTTATATTCGCCATCGTTGTCGGCATAGTTGTGGCTGATCAGGATGTCGCTGCTGTCTTTTACGTCGACTGTGTTTTCGCCATTCCCACCGCCCGAATTACCGGCAATGACGCCATGAGAGGAATGCCAGATGGTGATGGCATCTTCGCCGGCAGGTTCAAAGGTGTTGTTGAGGATATGGAAGTCCGAAACCCCTTGCACAAAGTAGACGCCCCAGTGCTCCAGACCGGTGGGGTAGGGGACGAAGGTGTTGTTCTGAATCGTGATGGCGGAAAGATTGCCGGTATTCACGCTCGCATAGACACCGGCGGACATGGTGCCTCGCGGTGCGCTCGGTTCGGTGCCTACGGCGCTGTTTTGCAGGGTGATGTCGCTAACCGTCGATGACCAGGCATAGAGGCGAAGTCCCTCGCGCGCGTGGCGCAGATCGAGATTGTCATAAACGATGTGGCTGCGCTCGCCATTGTCGATGTTGACGTCCCTGTGTTGCACTTCGATCTCACGCACATCGGAAGTGGCTTCCATGTAGATCCGCTGTGCGGCGGGGTCAAACCACCATTTCGATGGTGAATTCAGCTTGTCCAGGCTGGCCACGCGGACCAAACGGATGTCGTGATTCCACAGCGATGCTGGGGCTCCACCCGAAAGGGAAAAGTACTGAAAGCGGCCGGAACGCGTCCACTTGGTGGAAGGGACCCGATCACTGCCGCTGATCACTGGCCGTGATCCCAATCCAAACGCGCCGACCTGAATTACCTCTCGCTCCATTCCCGAAGAAGGCGGTTGTAAGGTTTCCCGCCAAGTTTCGCCGCGCTTCAGCAACACTGAGTCCCCAGGACGAAGCTGCGCATGGTTGACGCGATCGAGGGTTCTCCAGGCCGATCGCGGAGAGAGGCCTGAGTTGGAATCCCTGCCGGAACGGGAACTCACATAGTAGGTTGCTGCCTCAGCCAGAGGGCAAAGAGCAAGCGACGCGAAAAGTATGGTCAGGAATGTTTTCATTGCCGGTTCCAGTTTGTGAATCATGGGGCTACACGCTCGTGCTCGTTTGTGGGGATTGCTTTCACGCCTGGATCGAGAGGCCCCGCCACAGCGGGAGCGGACGCCTCTCCCAGCAAGGACAGGTAGACTCTTTCGATTTCAGCTGTGATCTGTGACCACTGGTAATGCGCGCGAATCTTCTCTCGCGCACTTCGCCCTGCTTCCTCCCGTACTCGCGAATCAGCAAGCAACAGGCGGATCATTCGCTCGAGATCCGCGACATCGCCGCGTTTGAAGGTGAACCCTGCTCCCTCGACGAGTTCACAGTTTTCGGGAATATCGCTGGTCAAGACGCAGAGTCCGGCGCCCATCGCGTCCAGCAAAGCGAGAGACAAACCTTCAAGGTCAGACGGCAGCACGAACAGCATCGCGTTGGTGAGGAGTTCATCAAGCGCGTCTCCTGAAAGCCAGTCGAGCAGCACGATGCGATCAGATGCGTGGGTGCCGAGTGCCTGCGCGTACTGAGTGGTGTGGCTGGAACCGCCCGCGAGAACCAGCTTTACGTCGGTGTCGATCTGCTCGTAGGCATGGATCAGGAGATGGCAATTCTTCTCCGGCGAGAAGCGGCCGAGAAACAAAATGTAGTGCGCGGGGTCGAGCTTCCACTGCGGAAGATGGTGAATGGGCTGCTTCTCGCGCACGGTTCCGCCGTTGGGGACATAGAAGGTGTGCGCATTGTAGCGGCGGTCGAAATATTCCTGTAGTGTCCGCGAGACAACCATGGTGGCGTTGGGAAAACGAATCGCCGCCTGCTCGCCGAGGCGCAAGACGCCGGAGGCAAAATGTCCCCACTTCTTCCGCTGCCAGTCGAGTCCTTGCACGGTGACGACTGTCTTCTTGTGAAAAAATTTTGGGAGGAAGGAAAACAACGCCGGTCCCAAAGTGTGGTAGTGGACTAAGTTGCAGGGGCCGAAGATGACGTGAATGGTGCTGAGCAGCGTGTGCAGAACCGTTTCAAGGTGCTTGGAAGAGATAGTCGGCAAGCGGACGATTCGCATTCCGTTGTGTGTGTCCCCTGGCGGAGTGAAGTGATTCCGGCAATAGACCGTGACTTCGTGTCCCAGTTGGGCGAGCCGTCGTCCGGCTTCCTCGTAGTAGGTTTCGATTCCGCTGTACTTCGAGATGACACCCCGGCCTCCGATAAAAGCCACCCGGACGCGAGGTTTGGGATTGGCCGTGCCGGCAGCTGTTTTCGAGCGTGAGTTGGCCGCCAGGCGTTCGTAGAGGCCAAGAATCGCGTCGTAATGTGCCTCGGGAGCGTGACGTTCCCGTACTAACGCGTGACCGGCGGCTCCCATGCGGGCTGCCAATTCAGGCCGGTCGTAGAGGAAGGAGATGCTTCCGGCAAGCTGTTCCACATCTCCCGGAGCGAAGAGAAGACCGGTGCTGCCCTCGTGGATCAATTCACGCCGCGAGCCGAGATCCGAAGCGATTACCGGCCGCGCCATGGCATAGGATTCGAGGATGTTCTTGCCCAGGGTCTCGTAGGCTCGCGAAGGCATCACGGTGAACATTGCCTCGCGGATGTGGTGGCCGAGAAGGTCCCCTTCGATATGACCGAGGAATTCGACGTTCGAAAGTCCCAGCGATCGCGCGAGTTGTTCGAGTTCAGCCCGCTGCGGGCCATCGCCTGCGATACGCAGCGGAATTCTCCGGATCCGACTCATAGCGCGGAGCAGGTCCGTGAGCCCCTTTTCGGGCGAGAGGCGGCCAAAGTAGAGGATCGGCGCTCCGGGCGAGGGCGAGGCTGGAATCTGTGACGAAATTCTCTGGAAGTGAGAAAGCACGTCGATGCGCGCGGCTTCCCAACCGCTCTCGATGAGCTTTGCGCGCACGAATTCGCTGGGTACAAGAAAGCGATCCACGCATTTCCGATAGGTGCGGAGCCATTTGTGAAAATATGCCTCCGCCGCCAGCACTGCCGTCGCGCTCCGCGTGCCGTGATAACAGCCCTCGGTGACGACGCGCCAGAACTGACCTTCGCGGCATCGTTCGCAAGCTTGCCCGTGTGACACGAAGTTATAGCTGGGGCAGAGGAGCTTGAAATCGTTCAGGTGATACAGGACGGGAACACCTTGCGACTTCAACTCCCACAGGACGGACGGTGAGAGATGGTGGTAGATATTGCGGACGTGCGCGACATCGGGATGAAAGTCGCGAATCATGGAACGGAGCCGATGCCGTGCCTGACGCGAGTAGATGGCGTGCGCGGCCAGGTGGGCATTTTCGAGCAGGCTCTTTGATTCACTCTTGAAGTCGACGTGGGAGGCGAGATGCTGCTGGTGAACGGACGGCGCTTTTCCCGCGCTGGCCATGGAAAACAGGGCTGGCGTGTGTCCGTGATCGAGCATCAGTTGCATAAGGTCGAACAGGTAGACTTCAGTGCCGCTGAAGCGGAAGTTATATTTGTTGCAATATAGGATTCTCATGTGGGGAATACTCCGGTGAATTCTTAAGTTGCTGAAGAAGAGCGTTCACAAAGGCTTCCAGATTCCTGGCGTGATTGAATTGCTGAGACACATGTCGCCGGGCGGCGTGCCGCAATGGCTGGAGATCAATGAGGAGTTCGTGAATCTGTTGGATTTGGCGAATGAAGTCCTCCAGCGAGCCAGGCGTGAAAAGGAAGCCGGTTTCTCCGGGGATGACGAGCTCAGGAATTCCGGTGATCGCGGGCGCGAGCACGACGGCGCCTGCGGCCATTGCTTCCATTAATACGAGCGGGATTCCCTCGCTTTTGCTGGTGAGAACAACGATGTCAGCGGCGGTGTAGTAAGAGGCAAGCCGATCGCGCTCGACGTGGCCGAGAAGGATGACGTCTGCTTCGAGTTGCCGCTCTGAGATCATGCGCTGCAGGCGGTCGCGCTCGGGGCCATCGCCGGCGATCGAGCAACGAACGGGCAATCCGCGCTGTTTGAGAAGAGAGCAGGCCTGGATGAGGAAGGCGTGATTCTTGACCGGATGAAGGCGGCCGACGGCGAGGAGAGCAATGTTGTGCCGGGCGTGGAGGCCGGGAGGGGATAGTGGGCTGCAGGGCATGTCGACTCCGAGTCGCCGCAGAATGATCTTCGAGGGGTTGATCTTGGTGTAATGGGAGAGAAGGTACTGGCGATTGAATTCCGAGATTGTGAAGCAGCAGGCGCATTCTCGCAGCTTGATGTCGAGGAAGGCGCCGTGCAGCAGGAGGTCGGACCCGTGCAGAGTGAGGCTGAAACCGACTCCAAGCAGACGTGCGGCCACCATCGCCACCCACGACGCAAAATAGCCGTGATGGGCGTGAATGTGCTGAACACGTCGCTGGGCCAGTTGCCGCGCATAACAAGCTCCGAGCCATGTGTGGGCGAGAGCGTGCAGGCGTTGCCTGGGAGTTTCGTAGCCCTGCAAAAAGATTCTTTGCAGCAGCGGGAGTAGCGTTCCGATCTTGTGGAAACAGAGCCACAGGGCGGGCAGGAGGAGACAGAGTGTCGGCGGGTGGAGAACGATAGTCTGTTGTGCCAGCTCGCGGTGGCGTGGGCTTAGTTCCGCAAAGGCGACAGGCTTGCCGCTGGTTGCGATGACTTCGACTCCATGGCGGCGAAGTTCTTCGATCTCCTCGACGACATAGGGCTCGACGGCTGAGGGAAACTGGTTGGCGATGTAGGCTACGACAGGCACGATGTGGACGAATGGGTGGCTGGCAGTTCAGTGGTAGAGTTCAATCTCAAAGCTGAGGGAAACGGGAAGTTCTGCATCCGACGAGTAGATTGCGACGTGAGCGGGCAAAACTTCTGCCGAGTTGAGTGACACCCATCCTTGCCGGGGTTCATTCTGGGCGCGAGCGAGTTTCAAGTCAGGGATCTGTGTCGCTTGGACGCGGATGCGAGCCAGGCCTTTTCCGGTTGCTCGAAGCCGCAGAACAAATTCGCCAGGAGAGGTTACGACGGCTTCGAGGTCGGCCGCGACGTGAAAATACCATTCCAGATGATGATGTCCCGAGCCGCTTACGCAATCGCGAATGAAGATGTGTCCGTCATTCTGGACTGAGATGGTTCGGGTGTGGCATATCTCGCACCGGTCGGCCCAGCAGGGGACACAGTCGGCAGTGACTTGGATTTCGTCGTCGGAAGATTGGTAGCCGACGATCCTGGCCGAGCCTGTTTTTCCCACGTCCGCGTATCGGCAAAATTCAGATTGGTCCCTGCCGTCTATCACAAGGGTGTTGTGTGCGGCGGTGCTGCGAAAATGTCGAGCCCACGAACCGTCGTCATCCCACGGAAGGTAGACTCCAGGATCGACGAGGAGTGGACGTCCACCGGCATGGAGGTCGAAGCTCAGGGCATCTGCGTGCGCGTGATTCGCTGAAGGGCACCGGCTGAACGGTCCGCAATCGAACGTCAGATGGAGGCTTCGATCTCCGGTACCTGAGCGAAGGAATGCATAGCCTGAATCGGGGAAGATCTGAAGGTTCGGGAACGGGGTTCCAGGTTCGGAGACAAAGAGTCTGCTGGCGGACTCTGAGTTAGCCCAATAGTTAAGCTCGGAGCGCCGAGGCGCGGCGAAATCGAAGCGGAGATTCGTGTCTTCTGCGGCGGAGTCGCCGAGTAGCGGAGCGCTGCCATCGTCGCGCTGGAGTGCGCGGCAGAACGCGACCGATTTCCCGATTCGATCTTCAACCTCGTGAGGCAAGGGCTGTCTGAGACAGCGGCACAGAATAGCCAGCTGCGCGAGTTCCCCCGCTACGATCCGGTGATACATGGAACAGAGTTCGGAATGGCCTCCGTCGGGGAGGATCTGCTGCGTGATTTCGCGGATAAGAACACGCCGCGCAAGACTCGAGATTTCTTGATTCGTGTCAGCTGGTGGAAATAACAGCGTGTACTCGTAGAGGGTCGCGGCCTCCAGCAAGAGGTGATTGTTAGGCCAGTGGTACTCAAGGTTGGAGTTGAGGAAGGCACCGTGCTGGTGGATTGCTCCTTCCAGTCTGCGCAGGTGGTGCGGGGGAAACTGCCCGGAGCGTTCGAGCAGGAAGTAGGCCCAGATCCAATTCCGCAGGCGCGACGCTACCTCAAACGGATGCTGCCAGGCGGGCGTTTGGCAAACGGGATTGGCGGCGATCCACTGCTCCCAGAGGTTGACCAGCTTGTCCAGGTATTCGAGACGATGGCTGTAGCAGTACGCTGTGCCCAAGGTCACAAAGTAGCGATGGCGATTCAGGTCCCATTCCCAGGAGACGTTTCCTCCGGGATGCGCCTGCCAATCGATGTTGCCGATGAGGGTGACGGCACGGCCTCGAAAATGAAAATGTTGGGACAGGATGCGGTCCGCTTCTGCAAGCGTTCGGTGTCGGATCGGCTCCGGGATGGAAGCGCCGATGTTGGGGATGTCGGTGGCTTCGAAGTGGAACGTCGGGTGGACGTTGGGCCACCCTAGCATGGCGTGGCCGGAAGTGGAACGCGACCGTGATTGGCGTTGCACGAACAGTTCGGGTATGCGGAAGGCTTTGCGGAGATTCAACCGCAAGCGATAGGCGCGACTGTGCCCTTGATATAGCAAAACTGCGTGGACGTATGGCCATCCTCGCCGGCGGGCCTTGAACAGAAACGTCGCGAGATGGGCGATTCTTGCGGCGAATTTCCTCGTGAATCTGGCGTACTCACGATCGCGGGCACAGAGACGCCACGGGGCCGCGCTCCAGGCTTCATGTACGACGACGGCGCACAGGGGCAGACACAGTGCGAGACTCCACATGGAGTGTGTGAAGGGTGCGAACAGGGGTGCTACAAATCCCAGAACCCACGGAGCCAGCCGACGATATGAGATCCCGATAGACGGCAAGGGGCCGGATTGAAGAAACCAGTATCCCAGACATGCGGTGAGGTCGGCCCACCCATAGCCTGCAATCCCAAAGTGTGGGATGAGGAACCATGTCCCCAGAATCAGGAGCGCGACGTGGCTGGCATAAGACTTTAAAACCAGCCACTGTCGTCCAACGACAAACAAGGCCGACGCTTGCAGATTGAAGACCGAGTTGATCAGCACACCAGCCGCGATGAACGGGTAAACGCGCAGGCTCGGCGTCCAGCGAATGCCCATGAAGCGCGTGACAAAGAAGGGGCCAAGCAAAGCAAAGGCGCAGAGGAGCGGCCCCAGCACGACGACTTGCAACTTCAGGGCATTCTGCAATGCCGTGCGAAATCGAGCCTGGTCCTCTTGCAGCCGGGCGAGGGCCGCGATCGCCAGCCTGGCGGCAGCGATACGGATGAAGCCAAGGCCTTCGGCGATGCGGATGGCGAGGCCGACGAATGCTACACCCTCCACGCCCGCAAAGCGGCCGACAAGCAGCGGATTTACCAGTGTCCGAAGTTGCCAGGTGCGTAAAGATGCGGTGTAGCCCACACCAAACGTCAGCATTTCGCGGGCACACCGCCAGCTGAATCGAAATCGGGGAACGAGTTTCGCTGCGACGAACGCGGCACATGCGCCAAATATCTGCCAGGAAAGATGTCCCAACACCGGCGCCCATACACCAAAGCCTCGCCAGGCCAGGGTGAGACTGACCAGCAAGGCCAGCACTTGCCCCCCTAGTTCAATCTGGGCCACGACTCGGAAGTTCAGATCGCGCTCAAGCTTCGCGGTGGGAGGTCCGGTGAAACCTACGAGAGGGATGGTGAAGAGCAGGACTGTGTACGCGGGAAGGAACTCGCGGTTGCCGTACCACTTGGCAAGGACCGGTACAACAGCGGCGCCCGCCAGCATTAGTGTTAGGGAGAGGGTGCCGATCAAGGCGTTGGCAACGGCATACATGCGTTCGTCGGGGGGAACAGCGCGGCGCACCAGATACGTGTCTACTCCGCTGCGCGCGAGGCTGGCAAGAAAAGCTGTCAGGCCGATGGCAGTGATGAAGATTCCATAAGCGTGCGGTCCAATCCACCAGGTCAGCAGAAACATGTTGCCGATGCTGACGAGCACACCCAGCCCATAACGCAAACCCAGGTAGATGCCCGCGCGGGTGGTGATGGAAGGATTGGGTGCTTGCGAAGAAATGGGTCGAGGCCGTGATGGTTAGGAGAAGCAACTCGCTTCGGTTCGCACTCGTCCAGACCGGTGGGAGCGGCCGTCAGCAGGGTGGCGAGTTCAGCGTGCGAGGACATCTGCCCGGATTTCTAGCTCCCTGCGGTTCTGGGCCGAAAGCATGCCAGCCATGGTGAAGAGAAGTCCGTTTACGAATTGGTAGTTCATGACGACAAACGTGGCATTCACCAGATAGACGCCCAAGATGACTGGCCAGACAGTGCGGAAGCCTTCATCGAGGAAGTTGCCGGCAAACTGATCGGACAAGCGTCGTTTACGGCCGAGGCGGAACAAACCGACGATGACCCAGACGTAGATGGCAAAGCCGAAGATCCCGTGCTCCACCAGAATCTCAAGATAGGTGTTATGCACCCAGAACGCCTGGAGATGGTAGTCACTCATGCGCTTGGCCAGTTCGGCGGGCATTTGATTGATGCCCCATCCGGAGAAAGGGCGTTCCAAGAACATCTGCCAGCCGGCTTTGTACACGGCCATGCGGATCTCAACGGGACCACGCTCCTCGGCCCGGTCCTGCAGGGAGGTCCGCATGTCGGCGGATAGCAAGGCGACCAGGGTTCCGACTGCTCCGGCGATGATGAGGGCGAGACACGCGCGCCGTACGGGGCGATTCGGGGTGCGGAGTGCCAAGACGATCGCCGATCCAGCAAACGAAATCCAGACGGCCCGCGTCATGGTTGCGAGTATGGCGAGCGGCAAACTCGCCAGCAAAACAAAGGCCCAAAATCCCCGTAAGCGCCCGCGCCGAAACGCGTCGAGCGCAATCAGCCCGAGCATGTTCAGCGTCACGCCGTTCGCCACGGCCTGCAGAAACGGTCCGCGCGCGCGATCGATATGGATGCCCAGGCTCTCATCGAGAATGTAGCGCGGGAAAATGAAGCCGGTGGCGCCGACCAGAAATGCAATTGCCGTGAAGCTCAAGTAGGCCAGCACAATGAGGGAGAAGGTCTCAAACCGTCGCAAAGATGCCGGAGAATCGAAGACGAGGAACGACAGATGGAACAGGGCATAAGGCACGACGAATTTCGCCGTCAACAAACTCCACGTCTGCGGATCGAACGATTGAGTCAAGGCTCCTGAAACGGCAAATGTGAGCAAGGCGAGCATTGGCCACGTGAGGGCACTCGTCAGGTGCAAGGTTTGCCGCTGGAGGAATGCCCCGAGCATCACGACGAACACCAGGAGCAGGAAGGCAATGCGATCGAGCGAATAGAACTGCAGGTCGGGCGGGCGAAAGAGCATTACGGTCAGCGTCGCCAGGAAGAGCAGGCAAGGTGCAGTGATAAGCGCATGCAAGGGCCGCGCGGCAACTGTGGCGGCGAAGCACGCGGCTTCTGAAAGGGAAAATCGGCGCGAAATTTGCGCTGGGGAACCCATGCATTCAGCAATCCGATGTCGGCGGGCTATTCTCCTTCACACGCCGCTCCCGGCTACCACCGTGGCGAAGGTTTTGAGCAGAATTCTGAAATCGAGCCACAGGCTCCACTGCTCGATGTATTCGAGGTCGAGTTTCAGGTTGATCTGGAAGGAAGGGTCCTGGCGCGCCGTTACCTGCCACAAGCCGGTGATTCCGGGCGTAACGTCGAGCCTGCGGAGATGATCGAGTTGATAGCGCTCGAAGTCGTCCACCGGATGTGGCCGGGGCCCTACCAGGCTCATGTCGCCTTTGAGTACGTTCCACAACTGAGGCAGTTCGTCGAGGCTGTAGCGCCTTAAGAGACGCCCCGCGCGAGTGATGCGGGGGTCGGCGGCGATCTTGAAGCAGGGCCCGCGACGTTGGTTGCCAGTCCGGAGGCTGTCTTTGAGCGCGTTTGCGTTCGCCGCCATGGTGCGGAATTTGTGGCAGCGAAATCGCTGGCCTTTCTTGCCCACGCGCAGCGCGCTATAGATCACCGCTCCGGGAGAGTCGAGCTTCACGAGGGCTGCGATGATCGCCAGGACAGGAGCCAGGAGCAACAGGGCCGTTGCCGAAAGGAGGATGTCCAGTGCCCGTTTGAGCAGGAGCCCGAAGACGGGTAGCGCTTCATGCGAAAGAGAAATGAGCGGAACGTCTCCCATGCGTTCGACTCGAAGGGATTGAGGGGACGAACCGAACAGATCGGCTGTTATCCGCAAGTCGAGGCGATTGAGCCTCGCCGTTTGGATGACGCGGCGGGCGCGTTCCCGGTCGTGAGGATCGGTGAGGATCACCTCATCGATGAACTCTGCGCGGGCCACGGTGCTCAGATCTTCTATTTGGCCAAGGATGTCGGGACTGGAGTGCCACTGATCATCCAGAAATCCCTTAACGACGCAGCCAGTCTCGGGATGGTTTTCGAAGTATTCGGCCAATTGAAGGCCAAGCTTTCCGCGGCCCACGATCAGCACATTGCGGACTCCTTTGCCCATCCTGGCGTCTTTCGCGGTCGTGTGAAGCCACCACGCTCTCCAGCACGCCAGACTGGCAAAGCTGAGCGTGCCGACGCAGATCAATCTACTGAGGGAAGAGTGGTCAGGCTGTGCCAGCTGCACGGCGCTGCCGGTCAAGGCGGTAGCCCAGCAAACCACTCTGAGCAGGGCAGGGACCTTCTGCCGGACCGAGATCCCGCTGGCCTCGTAGAGACCCTCGGTGTAGCCGAGAAGCGTGACCAGCACACCGTAAATGAGAGCGTGCCCAGCGCAGACGTACAGATGATGATCGGTTAAGGCCAGGCTCCACAGGTGGGACGTACCGCGGGGAAGGATAAAAACCGACTTGAACCACAGGATGTGAACCGCGACGAACAGTGCTGCGGTCAGCAGAAAATCTGTGCCGACCATGCGGTAGAGCGTCCACCGATCCGAGACCAGGGGCTGCGGCAGGAGGGTCGTCGAGAGGGCGCAAGCGCGGTCCCATTTGTTACCAGCGGGCGCTCGAGGTGCGACTCTCGCTTCGATACCAATGTTTTCGAATCGAACCGATTGCGGGAGCTTCCTGCCAGCCGCGGATCGTGGAGAGACTCCCGGGATCTGGCGCGGGATGACCGGCACGGGAACTAGGCAGGGCTTATTTGGGATGGTGGGGATGGGCACTTAGACGGGTTCTAATTCGTAGCCTTCGATCTCAATTGCGACCGAGCGTTGGATCGATTCGATGGAGATGACCAGACTGCGCGGGCCATCTTGCGACAGGATACCTTCCAGGCCGTGGAGACAGCCGCCTCGAATGCGTACGCGCTGCCCTATCTTCAAGAAGGGGCGGAGGGAGCACGCCACTCTCTGAGACAGGAGAAGCTGCAAGTGCTCGATCTGGCTGGCTGGAATGGGGAGGGGATCTCCTCCGGTGGCGACGAAGGAGTAGATACCCGCGGTCTGCAGGACGTGCAGACGCTGCTCTTTTGAATCTTCCATGCGCACAAATACATAACCCGGGAATAGCGGTACGTAGATTTCCTGGTCGCGGTCGCTCCAGCGGTGCAGCTCCTGCCGAAGGGGAAGAAAACACTCGACGCCTTTCCGCTGCAACTGCTCAACCACCTTCTTTTCGAAGCGGTAGCGCGTTTGCAGCGCATACCACGACGGTGATATTGCCTCGGCTTCGGTCGCGAGTCGCAGGCAAGGCTCCGCTGATTCACTCCCACGCCGACTTCTTGACTTGTTTTGCACAGTGTGCCGAGCATCATCTACGCCGAAACGGTGCTACATATCAAACCTACCTCTACGCCATCATCACGAAACGGGATGGCCCTCTCACCGAATAGGTAAGATTTCCTGACCCTCGACTCTAAGTAAGCGTCCCTTCCGATAGCCTCATAACCTCCGATAGAGTCGCTCTGGAATGGGGAATGTCCTTTGGTTCAAGACCGTTCCCAGCAGCCTGGCGTTCATGCTTTGCAGGTTCTGTATGGCTTTTCGGGCGGCAACGCGTCGAGTACGATTTGCTTCCAGCACGAGAATGATGCCGTCGCACAACTGCCCCAGCAGAGCCGGTTCACTGTAAAGACTGGCGAGGGGTGCGTGAATGATCGCGAATTCGAAATCGCGGCGAATCTCGGTCAGGGCAAGCCGCAAATGAGTGGTGGAGAGTTTCCGCTGATTGCTACCCAGAAAGTCTCTCGCGGCCAGAAGCCAGAGATTGCCCGAGATGGGTCGGGCGCCCTTTGCAGACGAATTGACAAGGCGCGGGCGATTTTCGATGTCGGAGTTCTCGAGCAGAAGCTGGAGCGCAGGCGAACGCGGATTCGCCTCCACGAAGCAAACCTTGCCGGACATTTGGGCTGCCAGATCTCTTCCGACGAGTGCGCAGACCTCGGCAACATCGGCAGTGGGGTCTATGCTGCTGAAAACGACTTGACGGACGGGCCTGGGTCCACTGGGCAAGAACAACTGCCGCACCATGCCACGGATTTGCTCGCGAGCGAAGGTTTCGGGATCCCAAGCGATGGGGGATGGGATCTCAAGGACCGGCTCTTCGGCGACATACGGTTCCGCAACATCTTCGATTGTCGACGGCCGCAGAATGTCAAGCGTGAGGCTGGTCATCGTTCCTCACTCACCTGCCGCCGGTAGGAATTTTTCGTAGGCGACGTCGCCGGGGAGCGAAGCCAAGACCTCGGTGTCGAGAAACGCGACGACTTCGTCGGGCGTGCGAAACGCCGGATCCAGGAAGTCGCGAGCGAATGCCATTCCCGTGCTGCATGCCGCGGCCAGAAACAACCCGATCATCGAATAGGTGGCCATCGATCTAGCCGGCAATGCCGGAACGTGGGGCTGCTCGGCGATCAACACGTTGAGAATGCCTCGTTCGTCGAGGGCGTCGCCGATTCTGGCCTCCTCTCTTTTACGAACATAAAGAAGATAGTTCTCCTCCGCAGTTTTCATGGTGCGGATCAGATTGTCCTGGGTGATGGTGTCTTCCGCGAGCTGGCGGGCGAGCAGGCGTGAATTTGTCAGCTGCACGCCAGCCGCGCCGGCCCGAGCCTGCAGCCCGCTCAATTCAACCTTCGCCTTCTCAAGCTCGGTCCTGGCCCACTCGTAGTTGGGATCGCGGTCGGTAGTTTCCTCGCGGATGGGATTCTGTCTCTCCGTGGCGATGGAATCTCTGGCTTCCGCGATTTGCTGGTCCACTTCCTTGACCAGGCGGTATGACGGCTCATACTTGGTGAGCAACTGGGTTCGCTGTAGTTCGAGTTCGAGGAGCTTCGACTTCATTTTTTCCATGAGTTGCGGGTTATCAGCCGTGTGCACCTCGGTGGTGGCGCGACGGGGGAGGGAAGGCATTTGCACTTCCAGCACCCGAATCCTTCTTTCGGTTTCGGCGATCGACAAGCGCAACTGCCGGTAGCTGGCCTCGGCCTCACTCAGCTTTTGCAGTGCGATGTCACGCTCGAGCGCGGCCGACACTACACCTTGTCCGCGAGTGAAATCCACCAGGCCGGCTTCGGCATCACGCAGGCGCTGGCTGTACTCAGCACTCTGCTGTTCAAAGAAGCGGAATTCTCCCGAGGGCCGGTGTACTTCGGTATGTTTTTCCACGTACAACGCTCCCAGAGTTTTCAGCACCTGGGACGCGAGCTCGGGATTGGTGGAGCGGCAACGCACGCCGATCAGATTGGTTTTGCGTATCGGTTCCACCTGGAGGCGTTTGCCGAGGCGTTGCACGGCCCGGGCAATGCGAGCCTCTTCGTCGTTCCGTCCGAGATGAAGGAAGCTGAGCGGGCCGCTGGAACTGAGTCCGACGGTCTGCACGACCTTGCGAAGCAAATCCTCATCGCGCAGGAGTTCCACCTCGGAGTTCAACTCTTCCTCGGCGATCTCCTGCCGAGAGAATTCGGCCGGCGCGGTGGCCTGGGCGGTCACTACGGGGTCCGCACGTCCCCGGCGAACCAGAATCTTCATGTGGGCTTCGTAGTTGGGGGAGAGCATGGCATAAAGCAAGACAGAGAGAAAAATACCGAAAAAGCAAAACAGAATCAGGCGTCGCTGCCGGAAAAAGACGGCCAGAACGTCGCGCGGGGTGGGGGAGGGTGTGTCAAACCGTCTGCGGTTTAGAAGAGACTGTTCCATCGTAGAAAACCACCGGCCGTCGACAAAACCTCGAAAAATGGCGCGGGGCCTAAGAGCGCTGGACGCGAACTCACTTCCAAAGGGCTGAGACCGTACATCCTGCGGTCCCGGTTACAAATGTCCCATTGGCCGCAACGACCGTTCTCCCGCACACTCCTCGGCCCCACGTGTTACAACTCGAGCCTTCGTCACCTCCTCAAGTAATGTTCCACCTCTGAGATTCAGAACTGCGCCGAGTTCATATACATGCCCAAAGTTGGAAGCGGCAGATATTTGCGTATCTTGGAGACCGTGCTTTGCGGCACAAACAGCATGTCACCCGGCCTGAGATGCGGATCTTCGCCCAGCGTGTGATGATTCAGCATTTTCTTGATGTCCACCACCCTTGCTTCCACTAAATCGTCAGACACACGGCGAAAAAGCAGCACCTGGGAATGCCGGGCCTGCTGGGAGAAACCTCCCGCAATCGCTACCGCTTCCGTAATCGTAGTATCAGTGCGAAGTTCGTACTTGCCCGGGCGCGTCACCTCGCCCGCGGCGATGAAGTAAGGCTTGTCGAAATCCTTCAGCTCGACCGTCACCTCCGGATCGTGTAGCGAGCCGGCATAGGCCTGCCGAAGCCGGTCCTCCAGCTCGGGCAGCGTGCGTCCTTCGGCATAAATGCTTCCGATTGCTCTGAGACGGATGAAGCCGTCCGGCTGAACGCTCACTGTCTGGTTGAATTCGGATGAAAAGGTGAAAACGATATCCACCACATCACTTTTGTGAAGCCGGTAGAGCGGGCGGCGCTCCCCTCCGAGTGCAGGTTTTCCCGTTCCGTCCGCCCCACCAGGTTGCGTGGTTTCCGTTCCAGGTGTCCCCAAGCCTCCCCAGTTCTCGCTCGGCTGGGAATGCTTCGCCGGTATCCCCCAAGCGCGCGATGGCGTCTGGAGTTCAGGCACGCGTCCAACGTCCATGTCCGGCTTTTGTTCCTGGGTTACGGCCACCACTGACATCAGCTGCAGGAAGATTCCGGCAGCTATAAGCCACGAAATGGAACAAGAGCACCTCGATGCTTTTTGCGGCTGGTCCCGACGGAGGTCCCACTGCTGACTACGAGTTCCGTCGATTGCTCTTATTCCTTCGTGCACGGTCGAAACTTAGATGGAAGAATCCCGGTCAACAAGTCATGGGAAGTGTTGTCAACAAAAGTAGGCTGTGGTGACAGTAGCTGTGGAAATCTGGTCATCATCCGCGCCGATGGACGTGAAACGGCCTTCGAGTTGCCAATCAGGTCATGGAAAACGTGGAGGCCAACGATTGAATCCGGCGGCTGCGTCGGGTACTAGCGTGGGCGCCACGAAAGTAGACTGACCCGGAGGCCGGAGCGGTATCGATTTACGTTGAATCTGTTCAACCAAGACGTTAACTGTGAAAAGACCCCTGGAGTTGCATCACGTTGCGCCGACATCTCGCCGAGGGTCGGCAACATTTCGGCACCGGGTTCCTTCGTCCAGCGGCTCAAAAACCCGAAGCGCTAAGCCATCACGAAATTGGGTGATTGCCGGACATGCTTCATGAGTCACCTGTGAATAGAATCCGGGGATCGTTTCAGCCCTTTAAATCGTTTCAGCCCTTTAAGAGGTCGCCACTGATGCCGTCGTCTCCGCGCAACAAGCAACATGTCTTGGTGGCCGATTCGAACCGGATGCAATCGCAACTCCTGGTCGACGCCTTGCACCGGCGTCGTGAGTTCCATGTATCGGCGTGCATTCTTGACGCCGACGCGATCCTGACCACACTGGCAGCGTCGTTGCCCGCGCATGTGATCCTGTTAGCCCTCGACCAGCACGAGGCGCAGCCCACGGCGATGGTCCGGCGCGTCCACATCGCGTATCCGGAGATCCCCAAAGTTCTGTTAGTGGAGTCCTACGATCGTCAACTCGTGGTGGACGCTTTCCGTTCGGGGGCCAAGGGCATTTTCTGCTTTACGAGGGCGCCATTCCGGGCGCTTTGCCGGTGTATCCTGCGCGTGGGCCATGGCGAAATTTGGGTCAATACGGAACAGCTTCAGTTTCTGATCGACGTGATAACCCAGGTGCCATCTTTGCGAGTGGTAAACGCCCGGGGGGACCAGCTTCTGACTCCACGAGAGGAGCAGGTGGTGGCGCTCGTGGCGGAGGGTTTGAGTAATCGCGACGTCGCAAAGGAACTCAGACTGAGCGAGCACACTGTGAAGAAATACCTTTTTCGCATCTTTGACAAGCTGGGAATCTCGACGCGGGTCGAGCTCGTTCTATATGTGGTCAACCATGGAGACAGCCGCTTAGCCGAGTGGCTGCCTGCTGGATCCTGAAGGCACTCGAAGAGAGGAATTGCTCCACCATGCGGCGGCAAGCACGAAAACTACGGGGTAGCATTCCAGAGTGTAGCGAGGCTCCGGATTCTCGAGGGAGCCAAGAAAGAGAGAGCGAAGGACGACATAGGTAAGCAATAGACCGACGAACGAAATCTGGCGCCAGCGAGCGAGGCCAGCGAAGGCGACAGCCAGGTATCCAAGGCCTATCAGCCCGAACGCTACGGACGCGGCCGACCACTTTGGATCGTCGTTAAACTCCCACCAGCGCGGATCGGATGGCAGCAGTTCGGTTCGCGGCCGCATCCACATGTCGGCAATCCTCAATGCCGGAAGCCATAGGTAGTAGCGCAATCGGCCAGCGCGAATTCGCTCCTCAGCCAGAGTCGCGAACTGGGCATCGAGCTCCGGCGTCACGCGGAGCAGCTGGTTGTATTGGTTCAGCAAGTCGTAGGTTTGCTCTCGTTGCTGTGCCGAGTCGAAAGCTCTGGACGGCACTTTGGCCGGATCGACGGCCTCGCCCGGAATGTTCCAGTAGATTTCCTCGACCGAGACATAGTCCACCATCCAGGTTTTGACCCAGCGATTCAATCCACGAGAAACCAGTTCCTCGTCCTCGTTCGCGTAGCGAGGCGCCAAAGGCTGAAACCGATGGAGCGTACGGAAATTACGGATCGTCCACGGAACGAGAGGAGCAACTGCGACCAGGGTGAATAGGAGGGTGCGGCTGAACAAGGTTAGGGCTGGTTTGCCAGCGCGAACGCTCCGCAGCCAGACAAAGGCTACATATAGGCCGATCGCCCCAAGAAGCATGGCTCCATCCGGGCGGAGAAGAATCGCAGCCGCCACTGCCGCGCCGCAACCTACCCACAACCATGTGCTGTTTCCATCGAGCTTCTCTAACCCGGCGACGGCAAGGTCGAAGGCCAAAGCGGTGAAGAATATCTCCAGCGTTTCGGTGAGGGCGGCGCCGGCATAGTTCGCCAGAAATGGGCAGACCGCGGCCAGCAGAAACGCCGCTTTGGCGGCACGGGGAGACAAGGCGCGCCTGGCCAGATCGGCGACCAACCAGCATGTTCCAATGTCGACGACTAATTGCAGGAGCAGGACCGCTCGAAAATTGTCCAACCCGAAAATTGCGAAAACGAGAGCAAGGAAAGCGGGATACCCGGGCAACCGTGTCAACGTGGGAACCACGATTCCGTTTTCGGTAAGGCCATAGATGCCGTGCTGAAGCCAGTTTTTGGCGATATCGGCGTAGAGCCTGGAATCATCCGTGATCGACGGGAGCCACAGGACAAAGGCAAGTCGCAACGCTACGCCTGCGAGGGTGGCGATCAGAAAGAAGCGGAAATGTTGGCGCACGAGGTCGCGCACACCTGACTATAGCGTTTTTCCCAGGCTCTTCCTATGAGCGTTTGGCTTCGCCGCGGCTCTAGAGGCGGCGTTCAAGGTGTAAACCGCGTTTGACCCCCCGCCGCGCGCATCTTACGATGATAGGCTAAGAGATAATGTCCAAGCCCATCTTCTACGATCCGCGACGTGCCCGCTGGAAGCGCCTCAGGCGACTGTTTGACGTGCTGGGCGTGACCATCACGCTGTTGATCGTGTTTTTCATTCGCAGCGCCGTCAAGAGCGAGAGCCTTCCCGACCTACTGCTTCCGCAGCAAAAACGTCCGTATCACGCCCTAAAGGAGAAAGAAAAAGAAAAGGCCAAGGAACGTCGGCGCCTGGCGGCGCACCGTTCCCATCGCAAGTCAAACCTGGCGCCATCCCTGGTCAAGCTGAATGCCGAGGAAGGTATCCGCGCAGCCTACTATGTGCCGTACGACGCCGCCAGTTTCTCGTCCCTGCGCGAATACGCACACCAGATCGACCTGCTTTTCCCTGCCTGGCTCGAGATTCTGAGCCCGGACGGCCACTTGCAAGCGGTAGATGAGCAAACGAACAAGCCCTTCGATGTGATCCAGGGAGGGAACGTTCGTCCGGTGGACGACAAAGTTATGCCGTTCCTGAGGTCAGAAGATACGGACATGGACGTCTTCCCGATGGTTCAGAACTTTAATGGCGTGGACTTCGATCCCAAGATTGCCGAGTTTCTGAACAGCAAAGAAGGCCATGACCGCTTTCGCCGCGAAATCGCAACCTTTCTGGCGACTGACAGGTATGGCGGGTTGATGGTCGACTTCGAGTCGTTTCCGAAGAGTGCCCAAAAAGGCTATGTGACGCTGCTGGGCGAACTTGCCGAGGACTTGCACGCCAAGGGCATGAAGCTCTACATCAGCGGGCAGGCGCGGAACTCTGACTACGACTATGCCGCCATCTCGGCGGTGGTCGACGGCGTCGTCCTCATGAACTACGACGAGCACTATCCCGGTGGCACACCGGGGCCCGTGGCATCGCAAGACTGGTTCGTGGACAACCTGCGCGATGCGGAGAAGGTTATCCCCAAAGACAAGCTCATCTGTGCGCTGGCGAACTATGGATACGACTGGGTTTTGAAGCCGAAGAAGGGCAAGCTGCCGGCGGGCCTGACTGACAGCAACGTTTCGGTGCAGGACGCCTGGCTGGCGGCACGCGATTCGGAAGAGGATATCGATTTCGATGGGGACGCGCTCAATCCCCATTTCAGCTATCTGGATGAAAACGAAATCCAGCATGATGTCTGGTTCCTCGACGCGGTAACCGCGCTGAACGAGATGCGATCTGCCCAAGCCCTGGGCATCAAGACGTTTGCCCTGTGGCGGCTGGGTTCCGAAGACCGATCCCTGTGGCGGGTGTGGGATGTTCCCGCGGAAGTGGGGGCATCGGAGAAGCTAAAGGATGTTCCTCCGGGGCAGGACGTAGATATGGAAGGGCACGGAGAGATTCTCCGCATCGAGGGACGCCCAGCCAATGGCCAGCGCGATATCACGGTCGACAGGGCCACTACGCTCATTACGGACCAGAGCTTCAAATCCTTGCCGCAGCCCTACCGCGTAGCCAGATACGGATCAAGCTCCAACAAACTGGCGATTACTTTTGACGACGGCCCCGATCCTCAGTGGACCCCCAAAATCCTGGACGTGCTGAAACGCGAACATGCGCAGGCGACTTTCTTCCTGATCGGGATTCAAGCGGATAAATTTGGCGCTATTACGAAGCGCATCTACAACGAAGGTCACGAGGTCGGCAATCACACCTTTACGCATCCCGACATCAGCAACATTTCTCCGACGTTCATGAAGCTGGAGCTGAACCTGACGGAGAGACTCTTCGCCAGCCGCCTGGGTATCCGCACGATTCTGTTCCGGCCGCCATACTCGGTTGACCAGGAGCCGGATACCGAAGATCAGGTGCGGCCGCTCGAACTGACCCAAAGCATGGGCTACGTCACGATCGGGGACAAAATTGACCCCAACGACTGGCGCGACAATCCGCGTCGGACGGCCGAGCAGATAACGGCTGACGTTCTGGCTCATTTACCCCCCTGCGCCCCCAACGACCAGCGTTGCGGGAACATTCTTCTCCTGCACGATGGGGGCGGTGATCGCCGGGAAACGGTTCGCGCGCTAGGAATGATCATCGAAGGATGCCGCGCGCGAGGCTTCGAGATCGTTCCCGTTTATGAACTGTTGAATAAGACTCGTGCTGATGTGATGCCACCTATTCCTGCCAACGAACGATGGGCGGCGCGTCTGAATTCGGTGGGCTTCTGGATGTTCGATGCCAGCATAACCGCCATCACCTGGATCTTCTTCCTCGGCGATCTGCTGATGACGGGAAGGCTGCTCTTCATCGGCATCTCGGCCGTTTACGACCGCGTGCGCTCGCGCGTATATGGCACACCGGCCGAGCTGGCAGCCTACAAACCAAAGGTTGCGGTTCTCATTCCCGCTTACAACGAAGAGAAGGTCATCCAACGCACGGTGCAGTCGGTGCTCGGCTCGAAGTACCCGTACCTGCGCGTGATCGTGATTGACGACGGTTCGAAGGACAGAACGCTTGAGGTCGCCCGGACCGCTTTTGCGGCAGAAGAAGCCCGGGGCCAGGTGCTGATCCTGACCAAGCGAAACTCGGGCAAGGCGGACGCTCTCAACTTCGGGTTGGAGCATCTCCAGGACGAGGAGGTTTTCGTCGGTATCGACGCCGATACCGTCATTGCGCCCGACGCCATCTCGCGCCTGGTACCGCATTTTCTGAACCCGAAGGTCGGGGCGGTTGCCGGGAATGCGAAGGTAGGAAATCGAGTCAATCTCTGGACGCGCTGGCAGGCGCTGGAATACGTAACCAGCCAGAATTTTGAGAGGCGAGCCCTCAACACACTGGGCGCGGTGAGCGTCGTTCCGGGAGCGATTGGGGCATGGCGCGTGTCTGCCGTGCGTGAGGCGGGTGCGTACCACACCGACACGGTTGCCGAGGATGCGGACCTAACCATGGCGCTGTTGCGCCGGGGATATCGCGTCGAGTACGAAGACTTGGCGCTGGCCTACACCGAGGCACCTACCAATGCCAATGGCCTGATGCGGCAGCGTTTCCGCTGGTCATTTGGAATTCTGCAAGCCGTGTGGAAGCACCGGGCGGTTTTCGCGCGCAAAGGCGTGCTGGGTTGGGTGGCGCTGCCGAATATTCTGATTTTCCAGATCCTGCTGCCCCTGGTGTCGCCGTTCATCGATCTGGGCTTTGCCGTCGGCACGCTTCTTTATCTTGAACAGAAGTTCTTCCATCCCGAGTCTGCGGACCCGGCAAGCTTCCAGAAGCTGCTGATCTTCTTTCTTGCCTTCCTGGTCATCGATTTTCTGACCTCGACCGTGGCGTTCGCTTTGGAGCGCCGCACGCCTGAAACCAAGGAAGACGTGTGGCTGTTGAGCCAGGTATGGCTGCAGCGCTTCGCCTATCGCCAGCTGTTCTCGGTCGTCTTGTTCAAGACCCTCAAACGAGCGATCGAAGGCAGGCGCTTCGCATGGGACAAACTGGAACGTACGGCAGCCGTGAATTACGTACCGGCTGAGACCCACGATTCCGTGAAGGTTCGGTAACGATTCTAATTGCGGCCCGCCTTCATCTAATAGGGAGCAGCGCTGATACTTGGTGCTGTTTACAGCCACTGCTAACATCAGAGGCGGATGGCTCCCAGAAAAATCAAAGAAAAATTGAAGCACGCGATTCACGAAGCGCCTCATCGCGCCGCTCATGACGGCCGTGGCGCGAGCGAGGCGGCTGAGCTGGTCATCATCACGGGCATGAGCGGCTCGGGGAAGGCCTCGGCGCTGAAGGTATTCGAAGACCTGGGTTACTACTGCGTAGACAACCTGCCGGTCGAGTTGATTCCGCGCTTTGCGGAACTCGCAGTGCAGTCTGCCGAGATTCGTCTGACCGCGCTGGTGGTCGATGTGCGCGAAGGCTCGAAGCTGGAGCAGTTGCCGGGGATGCTGAAGTCCGTCAAGCAGATGATTCCCACCAAGGTTCTCTTCCTGGAGGCCACCGATGCTTCGCTGGTTCGGCGGTTCAGCGAGACGCGCCGGCCGCATCCCCTTGGTAAGGACAGCCCGGTAAAATCGTCACTCTCTGCCGAGCGTCGTCGACTGAAGGCGATTCGGGCGATCGCCGACCTGGTCATTGACACGTCGAAGTTCAATGTCCACGAGCTGCGTTCCTACCTGACGGACCGTTTCCAGAAGCGTGCCGGTGACAAGAACATTCTGGTGTCGTGCGTCAGCTTCGGTTTCAAGCATGGTGTTCCCGAAGACGCCGACCTGGTTTTCGACGTACGCTTCCTTCCCAATCCACACTTTGTTCCCGAGTTCCGGCCGCTTACCGGGCGTCATCCGCGGGTGGCGAAATACATCCGCTCGTTTCCGCAAACGCGCGAGTTTATTAGCCGGATATCCGATTTGCTGGTGTACCTGCTGCCGCACTACATAAAAGAGGGGAAGAGCTATCTCACCATCAGCTTCGGTTGCACCGGGGGCCAGCACCGCTCGGTGATGATCGCGGAAGAAGTGGGCAAGCACCTGCGCAAGGCGGGATACCGGGCGAAGGTCGTACACCGCGATAGCCCGAAGTGACTTGGCCGCCCCGGCGAGCGGCCAGTCGAGGTGTTATTGGCCGAGCCCGGCACTAGCTGGTCAAATGACACTGCCCGCTGCTGGCGGAATTCAGTAGAATAGCCGCTTGCTCATTTCGAATAGCATCTCGGCGGCACGTTTTCCGCTTTGGCATAGCGGCGATTCCGCGGAAGGTGTATGCGCCAACTGACCCGGCTTCTGCGATATGTAACGCCCTACTGGTGGCAACTGCTGTCGTCGGTCGTCCTGATGGCGGCGGTGGGTCTGCTGGACGCCTTCCGGGTTCTGCTGATCGGCCCAATCTTCGACCGGGTCCTTAACCCGGGATCTCCCACGCGAACGATTCAGCTGTTCAAAGTTCCGATCAGCGGCCGGGAGATTTACCTGCAGCAGTTCGTCCCCTCGCACTTTCAGAACCCCTGGACCGTGGTCGCGTTTGCTTTGGTGGCGGCTACAGTGTTGAAGGGCGTGTTCGATTACGCTGGAACCTACCTCGTGAACTATGCCGGTTTCGGCCTGATCACAGACCTGCGCGACCAGCTTTACAACGCGATCCTGCGCCAGTCGGCGTCGTTTTTCTCGAAACACACGACGGGGACGTTGCTCTCAACCATCGTCAACGACATCGAGCGGGTGCAGTTTGCCATGTCGAGTGTGCTGGCGGAGTTTCTGCAACAGGCGTTTACGTTGCTTTTTACGGCATGCGTGGTCGTGCTGCTCGGGGGCAAACTGGCGCTGGTCCTGATTCTGTTCGTTCCCGCGATTATCTTTTCGGCGGGCAAGATCGGCCGCCGCGTCCGCACCACAACCCGCCGCGGTCAGGACAAACTCGCCGACATCCAGAACATCCTGCACGAGACCATCACCGGCAACCGCATCGTAAAGGCTTTTGGCATGGAGTCGTGGGAGGTGGCTCGCTTTCGCACGGCGGCGCGACGCCTGTTCCGGGCAAATCTTCGCTCCGTTGCCGCCGCTGCTATCAGTTCTCCCCTGATGGATATTTTCGGGGCGGTGGCTATTGCGCTTCTCCTGCTGCTCGGGCGCGACCGGATCAACCACCATGTCTTTACTGCGGGAACGTTTCTGGCCTTCATTGTTGCGGTCTTCAAGCTATACGACCCGGTTCGGAAATTTGCCCTGTTCAACAACAATTTCCAGCAGGCGCTGGGCGCGTCTTCAGAGATTTTTCGTTTCATGGACAGCGATGAGGACGTTCGCGAGAAGCCCGGCGCGAAACTCCTGCCCGCGTTCAAAGACAGCATTCGCCTGGAGAACGTGTCGTTTTCTTATGAGAACGGCGGCGGCGCTCGCGACATCCTGCGCGACATCTGCCTGGAGGTGAGAAAGGGTGAGGTGCTGGCGATCGTCGGCTCGAGCGGCGCCGGCAAGAGCACTCTCGTCCACCTGATTCCGCGCTTCTTCGACGTGACCGCCGGACACCTACGGGTGGATGGAGAGGACGTACGCGATGTGACTCTGGCTTCACTACGCTCGCAGATCGGAATCGTGACCCAGGACACACTTCTCTTCAACGACACGGTGCGGAACAATATTGCCTATGGACAGCCGCACGTCTCCCAAAGAACAGTAGAGGAGGCGGCACATGCGGCTCTGGCCCACGATTTCATCAGGGACCTGCCAGCGGGGTATGAGACCGTGATCGGCGAACGCGGAGTGCGGCTCTCCGGCGGGGAGCGGCAGAGAATCGCTATCGCTCGGGCGCTCCTGAAAAATGCGCCGATCCTCATTCTGGACGAAGCGACGTCGGCTCTGGACAGCGAATCGGAATCTCTGGTGCAATCCGCTTTGCAAAACCTGATGACGGGCCGCACGGTGCTGGTGATTGCGCACCGCCTTTCGACCGTACGGCGCGCGGATAGAATCGTCGTACTGGAAAACGGCACGATCAGCGACGTTGGGGCACACGAGGAGTTGATGGCCCGGCTGGGCACTTATCGGCGGTTGTATGATCTGCAGTTTGTGGAAGTGGAGACGCCCAAAGTCACACCGGTGAATTCGTAAGACACACACTATGCCGATTCGCTCCATGACCGGCTTCGCGCAAGCGAAGGGACAGCTGAACGAGAAAGCCAGCTTTACCCTGTCGCTGAAGTCGGTAAACCATCGCTTTCTGGATATGCACTTTCGCATGCCTTCGGCCAGCGATTCGCTGGAGATGAAGCTCCGCCGTCTGCTGAAAGACAAGATCGCTCGCGGGCATGTGGAGCTTACCTTAAGTGTGGACCGCGGAGGCGCCGCCGAGTTCGAGCTGAACCGAAAACTGGTGGGTGGCTACATCCAGGCGTTTCGCGGGGCGGCGGCGGAATTTGGGCTTGCCGCTGAGCCGGACTTGAACGCAATCCTCCGGCTGCCGGGCGCCATGGATGCGGCTGAGGCGCTGGCAGATGGGGAACTGGAGACTGCGGTTCTCGCCAAGGTGGAAGAGTTGCTCGACCGCCTAAATCAAATGCGCGATGAAGAGGGCCGGGGCATTGAGAAGGAGCTTCGGGAGCGTATGACGGGCTTGCGTAAGGCCAGCCATGGTGTTGAGGGTCACCGGCGGGCGGTGATCCAGGCATACGTGGAAAAACTTCAGGCGCGAATGCAGGAGCTCATCGGCGCAAAAGCCGACAAGGAGCGGATTCTGCAAGAGGCCGCTCTTATGGCCGACCGGAGCGATATTCAGGAGGAGATCGTCCGCCTGGATGCGCACGTAGAACACTTCCTGGGACTGCTGGAGCAAGGCGGCGAAGTCGGCAAGAAGCTGGATTTTCTGCTGCAGGAATTGAATCGCGAGGCCAACACTCTGCTGTCGAAGACCTCCGGACTGGCCGGCGAGGCGCTCAAGATCACGGAAATGGGTTTGGCAATGAAGTCGGAGATCGAAAAACTGCGCGAGCAGGTACAAAACATCGAATGAGCATTGTCTATATCATTTCTGCACCTTCCGGTTCGGGCAAATCGACGCTGGTCAACGAGCTGCGAAAAATTGTTCCGGGCCTCGACTTCTCCATCTCCTATACGACGCGGCAGCCGCGCGGCAGCGAGCAGAACGGGCGTGAGTACTACTTCGTGCAGAGGGCCGCATTCGATGAGATGGTGAAGCAGGATGAACTGCTGGAGCATGCCGAGGTATTCGGCAACTGTTATGGCACAGCCAAGAAATTTTTGCGCGAGGCGGAAGCCAGCGGCCACGATCTCCTTCTCGACATCGACGTGCAAGGTGCGGCTCAGGTCAAGCGGAAGATTCCCAAGGCGGTGAGCATTTTCGTTCTTCCTCCCGACCGCGAGAAACTGGAGTGGCGGCTGCGCAGCCGGGGTCTCGATTCGGAAGAAGTGATCCGCCGCCGGCTGCTCACAGCCAGCCGTGAGATTGAGAATTACGATAAATACGACTATATTCTGGTAAATGACCGCTTGGAGCAATCCACGGACGAGCTGAAGGCGATCGTGCTTACGGAACGCTTGCGGGGCGCGGGACAGGAGGCATCCTCCTTGGCGGATAAGAAAATGGTCGAGACTGCCGAGCGATGCCGGCTGCGGAACGTGCGGGAGAAAGTTCAGCCGATTCTGGCTTCGTTCATGACCTCAACAGCCCAGGGTGGACACTAGCGGCGGGGGAGAATAACTATGAAGTTGATCGAAGGGTTCGACAGCAACTATCGGTACATTCTGGTGGCTGCCCGGCGAGCGCGCCAGTTGCAGGGCGGCGCCCCTCCGGTGATCGATACAATTTCGAGAAAGCCGTGCCGGATTGCGCAAGACGAAATCCGGGCCGGCAAGGTGAAGTGGATTATTCCTGAAACTCCGAAGTCGGCCGCCGAAGTGGCGAGCGAGATGCTCGATAAAGCTGTGCCCGAAGGCTCTTAGAACTTTCCGGCTCCCTCCGGTGGCAGTTTCCCATGGATGGTCAGCCGGTTGAATCCAGATGAAAATTGCTCTTGGCGTCAGCGGCGGGATCGCAGCTTACAAGTCCGCAGAAATTGTTCGCCTGCTGCAGGACCGGGGCGTTCGCGTGCAGGTCATCATGACCCGCGCCGCGCAGGAATTCATTCGGCCGCTGACGTTTGCGGCGCTCTCCGGCGAAAAAGTGATCACCGACCTGTTCGCCGCCGAAAATGAACAACCCAACATCGACTCGGCCGTAGAGCACATTGCAGTTGCGCAGGCGATTGATGCGCTTTTGGTCGCGCCTGCGACGGCGGACGTGATTGGCAAGTTTGCGCAAGGCATCGCTACTGACTTCCTGACCACGCTTTATCTCGCGACGACCGCGCCGGTAGTGGTCGCTCCCGCAATGAATGTCAACATGTGGAACCACGAGGCGACCCAAGCGAACGTCGAGACGTTGCGTAAGCGTGGAGTGCGGATTGTCGAGCCGGGAAGTGGGTATCTGGCTTGCGGGATGACTGGTCCGGGCCGTCTGGCGGAGAACGAAGCGATCGTTGCGGCAGTGATGGAGGCGTTAGGAGCTTCACAGGATTTGGCCGGTGAGACGGTGTTGATCACGGCGGGACCGACGCGGGAGAAAATCGATCCGGTGCGCTACATCACGAATCGCTCCAGCGGACGCATGGGGTATGCGCTGGCGGAAGCGGCTCTGCGCCGCGGGGCGCGGGTGCTGCTGGTGAGCGGTCCGACGAGTGTTACTCCTCCGGGGGCGGCGGAACTGACGCAGGTGGAGTCGGCCGAAGAGATGCGGACAGCAGTTTTGAAGCTGCTGCCACAATCTTCGATTGTGATCAAAACTGCGGCGGTTTCGGACTACCGGCCAAAGGCGGCTTCGGTGCAGAAGATCAAACGCACAGGGCCGATGTCTTTGGAACTCGAGCCGACGGCGGATATTCTTGCCGAGATTGGCCGCGCCAAGGAATCACAGCTCATCATTGGCTTCGCGGCAGAAACGCAGAATGTTCTCGAGAACGCACGCAAGAAGCTCGGCGCAAAGAAACTCGACGCCATCGTGGTCAATGACGTTTCGCAGGAAGGTGTCGGCTTCGACTCCGACCGCAACGCGGTGACGATCATCACTCACGATGAGGTGATCGAAGTTCCCGAGACCACCAAGTGGGAGGTTGCGCAGCGCGTGCTCGACCAGGTGGGGAAATTGCGAAAGCGCCATCCCGCACTCAAGTCCTCCTGATTCTTATTTTCTCCATTCACTGGCGGTGGAGATGCACGCAAGATCCCCGTTCGACTCCCCTCGCACAGGCTCGGATTCGCTCAGGGCAGGCTTTCGCTATGCCTGAAGAACGGCTGCGCTCAGGATGACAACGAGAAGTAGATGGACGGAATCTGAATTGCACCACTAGCTGCAGCAGCTAGTGAACCCGCTTTTGTGGTAACTTTCCAGTCAGTCTCTGAGAAGCCATCTGTGAAATGACGCCTGTCCTCGATCCCCAACTCAAGCGAGCGCTAGCGGACCGAGTCCGTTTCTACAACGAGCTCGGGATCTACGATTTTTATCGGCGTGAGCCTGCGGCGGAGAACGGCGTTCAAGGTTTGCCCGTCTTAGTAGAATCGCAGCCGGAGTCTCAGCAACGCCAACCCCAAATTATCCAGCCAGAACAGCGAGAGGACATGCCCCGAAGAGCCGCAGCGGCAGTGGTCGATACGACAGAAGAAAATTTGTTCGAGGTGGTGTCTGCACGGCCAGAGTTCAAAATTGCTGACCCGGCCAAAGCCTTGAAGATTATTCGCGAGGACCTTGGCGACTGCACGCGCTGCGTGCTGCACAAGCAGGGGCGCAAGCAGATCGTGTTTGGAGTGGGCAATCCCAAAGCGGAGCTGATGTTTATCGGCGAGGCGCCGGGAGCCGACGAAGATCAGCAGGGCGAACCCTTCGTGGGCCGCGCCGGACAGCTTCTGACGAACATGATCAAGGCGATGGGGCTGAGCCGCCAAGACGTCTATATCGCCAACATCATCAAGTGCCGCCCGCCGAACAACCGCACTCCAGAGCGTGACGAGTGCGAGACCTGCTCGCCGTTCCTGATGCGGCAGATTGCGGTTATCAAGCCGAAGGTGATTGTGGCGCTGGGCGCCGTGGCGGCGAAGACTCTGCTAGCCATCAACGATTCGATGTCGAACCTGCGCGGACGCTGGTACGACTTTCGGCCGGCTGGCGCGCGCAGCAACGATCCCAGCTGGACGAGCGCGAAGCTGGCGGTGACCTATCACCCGGCGTTCCTGTTGCGCGATCCGCGACAGAAAGGCGAGGCGTGGAAGGATCTGCAGATGGTGATGAAGGAGTTGGGGCTGAAGGCGCCGAAGAAGAGTCCGGAGGCCTAGGCCGAGTAGCGGGTACCGAGTACGAGACCGTGGGCGCTCACGGCACTACATTGAAGAAAATCAGCCCTCTACAGTTGCTGCAAGCTGCGACGTGTCTGCTGTGTGCAATACTCGTATGGACGTACGAATATCCTCTAGAAGCAACTGAATTTAGCGGCGGATGGCTTACCGGTCCTTTACTGCTTTCGAGCGAGGTTGGTGCCATTCTTCTTATTCTGGCGCTAATGCTAACATTCTTCCATCCGCGGATAGCGGCTGCAATCGTTCTTGTAGCCTCTTTGCTCTGTCTACCTCTCTATCTCTATTTCACAGCTCCAGGTCCCTTCCGCCGAATTTTCAAAGGTGAATATTCGGTCCCCCTTCAAGCAAGTCTTGCTTGGGACACATGGGCGATAGTGGGAGTCGTCGCCTTGGCGTCTGCCGCTTATGTTGGTATTCGCACTTTCCTAGTGCGCGAGGGCGCCGAGTCACGAAGTTTTCGGTAGGGCATTTACACTGATTCCTACCCATGCCACTCTTCGCTGACGTTGCCCTCGCTGTGCCCCTGGACATGGCGTTTACCTACGCCATTCCCCTCGGCATGGAGCCAGTCGTGGGCGGGCGCGTGCTGGTGCCCTTCCGGCAGCGGCGCATGTCAGGCATAGTCGTCGAACTGCATGATCGCGAACCTTCAGTCAAAACCAAAAACGTTCTACAGGTAATCGATTCCGCCCCGGTTCTGAACGAAGAGCTACTGCGGCTAGGCCGCTGGATTGCGGATTACTATCTCGCTCCGGTCGGCGAAGTGTTTCGGACCATGCTGCCGCTGGGCGCGGAGTTCAAGAAGTCCATCGGATACCGCATTCTTGATGCGGGGCAGATGGCCTTGCATCTGGCGGGGATGTCTGGGTCGTCGGCGCGATCGCAGAGAACGCCCGACGAACAGCTCATTGAATTTCGCGTGCTCGAATATCTGACCGATCGCGATATGGTTCGCGCGGAAGGCCTGCGATCAGGTACGGGAGCCAGCAAAGCGATTCTGGCGGGGATGGTGCGAAAGAGATGGATCGCGCGGGAAGATTTTTCCGGCGCCCGTGACGCGACTCGCACGGTGAGGCACGCCGTACTGAAGAGTGTGGAAGGAAAGCTCAACGAAAACCAGCAGACTCTCGTCGATACGTCTGGCGGCCGCGGGCGGGAAAGTATCGATCGAGACTCTGCAGTCGCTCGACGTGCCGCGTACGACGCTAAGCACGCTGGTGAAGCGCGGACTGGTCGAGATTGTCGAAGAGCCGGCGGAATTCACGATGTCGGGAGTGAAGCCGCGAACGTCCATTTTCGATTTTGAGTTCAATCCGGCGCAGCGGGAAGCCCTGACCAAGATCCGCGAAGGAGTGGAGAGGAAGAAATTTGCCGGCCTGCTGCTGCACGGAGTGACTGGCTCCGGCAAGACGGCTATCTATCTTGCGGGGATGCGGGCGGTGCTCGATGCAGGGCGGTCTGCAATTTTGCTGGTGCCGGAAATCGGTCTCACGCCGGCGGTTGCCGCGGATCTACATCAGGTCTTTGGCGATGAGGTCGCCATTCTGCATTCCGCTCTGTCCGATCAGGAGCGGGCCGAGCAATGGCATCGCATCAGCCGTGGGGAGGCGCGGATGGTCGTCGGCACGCGCTCGGCAGTATTCGCTCCGGTCGCCGATCTGGCGCTGATCATCGTGGATGAAGAGCAGGATTCCTCCTACAAGCAGGAGGAGACGCCGCGTTATCACGCGCGCGATGTGGCGGTCATGCGGGCGAAGATGACGAATGCGGTGGTCGTGCTGGGGTCGGCGACGCCTTCGCTCGAGTCGTATTTCAATGCGAAGAAGAACAAGTACGCGCTGGTCGAGCTGCGCGACCGTGTGGAAGAGCGGCCGCTGCCGGAGGTCGAGATCATCGACATGCGGCAGGAGTTTCAGGAAACGGGCCATGAGCAGGTGATCTCGCGCAAGCTGTCGGAGGAGATTCAGGAGCGCCTCGATCGCCAAGAACAGGTCATGGTGCTGCTGAACCGCCGCGGATATTCTCCGGTGGCGCTGTGCCGCACTTGCGGCAAGTCGCTCGAGTGCAGGAACTGCGCCATCGCGCTGACGCATCACAAGCGCGAGCGAAAGATGGAATGTCATTACTGCGGCTACACCGCGCCGGTGCCGCGGAACTGCGTTCATTGCGGGAGTGAGTACGTCTATTTCCTGGGGACGGGATCGGAGAAGCTGGAAGAGTTACTGCACGGCATGTTTCCGCAGGCGCGCATCGCGACGCCTCGATCGCGACACCGTGCGCGGCCGCGAAGATTTCGAGCGCATGCTGGCGGGTATGAACGCGGGCGAAATCGACCTGCTGGTGGGCACGCAGATGATCGCCAAGGGCCACGACATTCATGGCGTGACGCTGGTGGGCGTGGTCGGCGCGGACATGGCGCTGGGTATGCCGGATTTTCGCGCGGCTGAGCGCACTTTCCAGTTACTCACTCAGGTTGCCGGACGCGCCGGACGCGGTGAGACGCCGGGCACGTGTCGTCTTGCAGACTTATTTTCCCGATCACTACGCGGTGCAATACGCCGCGCAGCACGACTTTCTCGGCTTCTACGAAAAGGAACTGCGCTTCCGGAGCTGGATGCACTATCCGCCGTATAGCGCGCTCGCCAATGTCCTGGTACGCAGCGAGAAACTGGACGAGGCTCTGCGCTGGTCGGGTGAGCTGGGCAAGTGGTTTGAGAGCACGCGGCACGAGGGCATTCGAGTGCTGGGGCCGGCGGCGGCGCCGATTCTGCGGCTGAAGCGGGACTACCGCTATCATTTTGTTTTGAAGTCACCCAGCCGGGAAAAGCTGAATACTCTACTCCGCGCGATGCTGAGCTATGCCGCGCAGCAGAAGATTCCGAGAACCCAGATTGTCGTGGATGTGGACGCGCTATGGCTGATGTAGGAGGGGGCTTCGATCTCGAAGTACTAGGGCGAGGCTCTGCTCTAACGTCCCGCCCGAAAATCTCTCACGACTTGGCGCAGGGAGCTATGAGCGAATGGTGCCGGAGTCAGCGTGAGAACGAGCATTACCAGCGCAAGCACGGCCAGCCAGGAACGCGTGCCGGAAACGTGTGGCCAATCCGCCACCTGGGGATGACGCATGCTGCTGAGTTCCAGCAGGATCGCCCACACCAGCCAGCCCGCCCAGAGGTAGACCGCCATCGGGATCAGGACCAGGATGGTCAGCCGCGAAATGATCCGATGGGCCCGGGGCGCGATGGAAAAGATGATGTGTCCGCCGTCGAGTTGCCCGCCCGGCAGCAGATTGAGCGACGTAGCGAACATTCCCACCCAGGCCGCTACCGCTGTGGGGTGAAGATTAATTCTGCTCAGTGGGAGATTCACGCCAGCGTGTGGAACTGCGGCTGCCAGCATTCGATGTGCGATCTCGAAGACTAATGGATAGCCAAGCTGTATCTCTGAGCTCGACAAAGGGGGCGCCAGCGGTTTCGACAGCCCCAGCGAGACGAACAGAACTGCGACCGCAACTACGAAGCCGGCGATGGGACCAGCGATCCCGATATCAAATAGCGCTGTGCGCGAACGGATCGGCGCGCGAATGCGAATGAAGGCGCCGAGAGTTCCGATCAGAGTTGGCGCCGGGATGAAAAAGGGAAGCGTGGCAAAGACTCCGTAGCGCTTGCAGTAGAGATAGTGGCCCATCTCATGAGCCAGCAGGATGAGCATCAGCGTGGCGGAGAAGGGTATACCCAGCAGCAGGCGGGAGGGCTGGGCGAAAACCCAGGTGACGGGAAAAAAAGAAAGACCTTCCTCGCCCCAGGAGAACACGGACTGGTTGTGCGCGAAGTTGTCCTGCATGCGCGCACCGACCACGAGGGTCGTAAAAATGGTGAGCAGGAGCAGCAGTGCATGCAGCCAATAGCGCTGCTGTGGAGGACGTGCGACCCAGACTTGTACCGGAGGACGGTACTCGGGAATAGAGGTGAGTGGGGTTGTGGGATCCGACATCAGTGATTCCGGCCGTGCCTGGGCCAATGGGATCGTCTGCCTGCGCGGCCGGCACGCGCAACTAGTCGATCGACTGCAGTTCCTTGCCGGGCTTGAAGCGCACGGCCTTACCTGGCGGAATGGATACTTCCGCGCCGGTGCGCGGGTTGCGACCGATGCCGGTCTTGCGCGGGCGGACGTTGAACACGCCGAAGCCGCGCAACTCGATGCGATCGCCCTTGGCGAGGGATTTCTTCATGCTTTCGAAAACGGTTTCGACCGCCAGTTCGGCTTTCGTCTTGGTGATTCCGGTTTTGTTGACGACTTCGTTGATAATGTCGAGCTTGATCACGAGCGGCTCCCGTTCAGACGAGTCCTACACCAAGTGATTGATGCTAAGGGAGATAAGGTAGATTGTCAACGGTGCATTCTCTCCCGTAAGATGGCTTTACCAGTCATCCACCAGCTTGCAGTTTCAGCCAGCCGAAAACGCCAACGTGCAATTGTGTGATTTGGTATCTTGGGCTCTCGCCGATTTCCGAAATTACCAGATTGCAAGATTGTCCGATTTCTTAAGGAGAACCATGCTGAAGAGTGACCGTTGGATCCGCCGGATGGCGCTGGATCACGACATGATCAACCCTTTTTCCGAGAAGCAGGTTAGAGAAGGCGTAATTTCTTACGGCCTGTCGTCGTATGGCTATGACCTGCGCGTCGCCGACGAGTTCAAGATTTTCACGAACGTGAATTGCACCGTTGTCGATCCCAAGAATTTCGACGAACGGTCGTTTGTGACCGTGCGCTCGGACTGTGCCATTGTCCCACCGAACTCATTCGCTCTGGCGCGCTCGGTCGAGTACTTCAAGATTCCGCGCTCCGTGCTAACCATCTGTGTTGGAAAGTCCACCTATGCCCGTTGCGGCATCATCGTCAACGTCACGCCGTTTGAGCCGGAGTGGGAAGGCTTTGTGACGCTTGAAATCTCGAACACCACGCCGTTGCCCGCCCGAATCTACGCCAATGAAGGGCTTTGCCAGATTCTTTTCTTCCAGTCGGACGAAATCTGCGAAGTCAGCTACGCCGATCGCAAAGGAAAGTACCAGGCGCAGAAGGGAATCGTGCTGCCGAAGTTGTAAGGAAAGCAGCTTTTGGCTATTAGCTCTTAGCCTTTAGCTCTTAGCTGTCAGCTCCACTTTGAGTTGCCGGCTCAATTCTAGACCGTCATCCCGAAGCCCCCGCGTTTTTCTCCAGCGGCGCGAGGGATCTGGCGCGCAGTGTTTCAACAAAGAACGCGAAACTATTTCAGGAAGTTGCGTGCAAGAAAAGACAAGTATTGGGACGGACGTATTAGAGCTGAACGCGATCAGTATAGGAGCTAAAAGCTAAGAGCCAATAGCTAGCGGCCAAGAGCTGAAAGCTACGTCTCACTTTCCTTGTACATGTACTTGATCGATGGCTTGTAGATCATCAGGTTGGGCTGGCCGTTGCGCGTCAGCTTGATGCAGTCCTTGTCATACCATTCGATCTGGCCGTGAATCTCTTCGCCGTCGCGCAACACGACGACCATCGGCGTCTTCGACTGCATCTGCTTCTGGTAATAGAAGTTCTCCGCGTTGGTGGTCTCGGGAGGAGGTATCTTCTTGCCCGGGCCGCCGCCGGGCCGCTCCGAGCGCTCACGGCGTTCCATGGAAGATGGTCCGTGGTTCACGTGATTGGTGTGGTTGGTGTGGTTGTGGTCGTTACGGCTCAGGGCAGGCCGGATCAGTTTACGATTGGCGAATTCGTCCTGATCGGCTGGTCTTTCGGCTGGCATTGAATCAACCGTGTCTTTCATGACTGCACCACCAGTGCGCAAGTTTCTGCGCAGGATGCCACAACACTGAAGCTGCGGTGATTGTGGTTACAGAGGGGTGAACTTTCCACTACCGTACCACAGGGTTCAGCACAAGACAATGCTGGGTAGTGTCCTAATCTGCGCAGATCATTACTAGGACTGTCATCTTGAGCGGAGCGGTAGAAGGCGCCGGCGCCTTCTGCCGTGCAGTCGAAAGACCCCATGTCTGTCGATCTTCTTCGACGGCGTGTAATGGAGTTCGTACCACTAAGGCCTTTGTAGGAGCGGTTGAGAGAACTCCTTGCCGGGTCTGGGGTGAGTGCGGGCAGTATGGGGTCCCTCGGCTTCGCATATTCGTTCGTGAGCGAACGAATTAGCTTCGCTCGGGATGACACAAGGAGAACAAAGTTCCTGGGCGCTCAAAGCGTCCTAAATTAGGACACCACCCGATCCTGCTGGGTAGGAGTGGGTGACTTTGAGGAATATCCGCTAATTGCCTCCGTCCCTTACCCTTCGAGCGCGGTTGCGAAGGCGTCGAGCGACAGCGAACGGAGCAGGTTGCGTCTCATGCCGCGTTCCACGTCGCCGATCCGGTCGCTGGCGTTGGCGATCCAGGCAAAATCGGCGGCCTCGGAGAGTTTTTTCAGCTCGCCCTGAATATCTGTGTTGCGGACGAGATTGGCTGTGCCCGAGTTGAGGAACATGAGGTCCTGAAGCAGGGAGTACAGAGTCCGGAGAAGCTGTTCCGTTTTTTCCCGGCCTTCGGCGCCGGGCCGGTAAGTTTCTGTCGTTTTGAAAAGCTCGCTGTGATCCCCGCTGCGCAATGCGGAAGACAAGATGATCAGCGCGTGGTTGCGAGCGGCGGTATATTTCGCCAGATCGAAGCCCTGCGCTCGGCCCACGGCACCTTCGCTGAGACGTGCAACCAAAGATCTCTCTTTCGCGCTCCAATTCGGCCGATGCTTCGCGAGATAACTCTCAATCTCCTCTACCGAAATTGCGCCCAGAGTAAACGTCATGGAACGAGATCGGATTGTTGCCAGCAACTCGCCAGGATTCTCGGTGAGCAGGAAGATGGTCGCGTACTCCGGAGGTTCTTCCAGGACTTTCAGTAGAGAGTTCGCCGCCTCTTTCATGAAGGCGGAATCGGTAAAGATGTAGACGCGCTCCTTCGCTTCAGAAGGACGGTAGTAGACGGTTTCAATGACCCTTCGCACCTGATCGACTTTGATCATCATCTGGGGCGGGTCGGGAGGAATGATGAGGACATCGGGGTGTGTCTGAACAAACAGACGAGTCTCTTTCTTATCGGTTTCGCGCAGGTTCTCGCGAGCCTCAACGGCTTCGGCGAAGCGCGCCTCAAGATCTTCGGATTGCGCAATGCGAACACAGTTCGAGCATTTGCCACAGAAGTCGGGCAGGCCATTCGTGATTGTGGGCGCGAGGCAATTGATGGCTTTCGCCATCATCAGAGCGAGCGTGTATTTGCCTGAACCGGTTGGACCCGCCAGAATCACTGCTTGCGGCAGGCGCTGGCGCGCCAGCATATCGCGCAGGCGACTGACCGTCTCCGAATTGCCATGAAAATCAGAAAAGCCCATGAGGGTTCCTATGTAGCCTTCGGCGACAGCTTCAGCTTGCGCCGCACCACTTCCAAAATCAAGGCGTGAGTTCTGGCCGGAGTGCCTCTCGCGTTGACAAGAGCCACCCGTTGCGGCTCGCGTTCGGCGATCGCCAGGTAGCCGCTGCGAACACGGCCAAAGAAGGCGCGGTTTTCCTGCTCGAAGCGATTCTCATCAGCATGGACGCGCTTGCGGGCGGAAGCTTTTGCCAGATTCCTGCGACGTGCCCGGTCCACACTCGCTGCCACGTCGGAGTCCATCAAGATCGTGAGATCAGGCTGCAGATCGCCGCAAAGAATACGGTGCAACGCGAGCACCGGCGGGCTGCCCAGCTTTCTACCTGCCCCCTGGTAGGCTTCCGTCGAATCTGTGAAGCGGTCGCAGAGGACGATTCGCCCAGCCGCCAGTGCCGGCTGAATGACTTCCTGAATATGCTGCGCTCGCGAGGCAAACATCAGGGCCAGTTCGGCGAGAGAAGACAATCCTGCGGTGGACGTATCGAGCAAAACGTGGCGAACCTTCTCGCCGACCGGAGTTCCGCCAGGTTCCCGTGTAACTACAACCTGAAAGCCATTCGCTCGCAGTACCTTGGCGAGTTTTTCGAGTTGCGTGCTCTTGCCGCTTCCGTCCAGACCTTCGAAGGTAATGAACTTTCCACGCTGCGCATGACTCGGCACGCTGGGAATGATAGCAGAGGCGTTTGCTCGAACATGCTCATGTAAGACGGGAGCGAGAGCGATGGTGCGCCGGTTTCCGGGTCAGTTTGCCAGACCCCGCGCCAGATCCCTCGCTCCGCTGGAGAAAACGCGGGGCTTCGGGATGACAAACTTATAGAACGATCACAAACTGTCCCAATGGCGGCGGTTTCATTGATTGACCCCCTGCGAAGGCGGTCGCTATACTTTCAAGTGTCGGGTTAGCTCATGGAGCAGCAATGTCGTTATCCGCAGTGATCGTCGATGATGAACAGTTGGCGCGCGACGAGCTCGCTTACCTGCTTAAGGACGATGGTGATGTAGAGGTCGTAGCCCAGGGCAAGAATGGGGTCGAGGCGGTCAACCTCATCCGCGAACATAATCCGGATCTGGTCTTTCTGGACGTTCAGATGCCGGGCCTCGACGGTTTCGGTGTCATCAAGAAGTTGCTCGACAAGAAGGTTCCGCTCCCCACGATCGTTTTTGCGACCGCATTTGACCAGTATGCGGTCAAGGCCTTCGAGGTGAATGCCGTCGACTACCTGCTGAAGCCCTTCGACAAGAAACGGGTGGCGCAGTCCCTGCAAAAGGCGCGGACGAAGATTGAAAGCGCAGGCTCGTCTGCAGGCAAGCTGGAAGAGCTGGTCAGAATGCTGGGAGCTCAAAAAACGCAGGCGTCCAAGATCCTGCTCAAGGCTGCGGGCCGGCTTTTTCTGGTCGATCAGAAGGACATCTGTTACGCGTCAATTGAAGACGGCGTGATCACAGTTGCGACGACGGGAGCCAGCGGCATGGAGGGCCAGTCCAATTGCCGCACGCTGGAAGAGCTTCTCGATAGTCTCGACCCCAATCTATTCTGGCGGGCCCACCGCTCCTTTCTCGTGAACATCAATCGCATCAAGGAAGTCGTTCCCTGGTTCAAGAGTTCCTACCAGCTGCGTATGGACGACAAGAAGCAAACCGAGATACCCGTCAGCAGGGCACAGACTCGCCGCCTGCGCGAATTGTTCGGTTTATAAGAACTAAAGGACTGAGACAGAAAACGGCGAACGGCCAGGGACGTCCCGGCCGTCCGCGCGACGGGGATTATGAGGCGATTGCCTCCAGCGCTATGCGGTTGCGGATGACCAAGGTTGAGCCTTCCAAGCGAATCAACTGCTTCTTCTTGAGATCACTCAGAAGGCGAGTCACCGTCTCTCGCGACGAACCGATCATCTGAGCCATCTCTTCGTGGGTCAAGCCGGAACGGATTCGGATCTCCCGCGCACCGTTTTCCGACAAAGGCGTCCAGGAGAGTAGCAGGCGGGCCAGCTTGCCCGCCGACGAACGCGCCAACACCAGGTCGTGGATGTCCTGATAAGCGGACTGGAATTCCCGGCTGAGGGCCTGGGCGGAGCGTAATCCGGCCTCGCCATTCTCGGCCAGGAAACGAATCAGCTGATCCTTTTCGACGAACTTTACCTGACACGGCATCGCCGTCTGGGCTGTCAACTCATAACTGGTGCTTGAGACAACGGCGCTGAGTCCTAGCACTTCACCGGGTCCGGCGATCCGCAATATCAGAACCTTGCCGTCACGCGACGTGGTGGAGAGCTTTACCTTCCCTCCGCACAGAATGTAGGCGCCGCGTGGCATCTGCCCTTCCACGAACAAGAGCGCGCCACCGGGAAAGATGCTGGGATGCCCGATGGCATTGAATCGACCCAGAATCTCAGGAGATAGGTCGCAGAAGCACCCGTCCCTGGCCAACTTGCAGTTCCGGCAGTCATCCACAATTTCGATCCCATAGGGAGTGTGCATCGAAGCCTCCAACCGAACGTAACGATTTGCGGATCGAGAGGCGGGCGATGCGATCTCCGGGTTGTGGAACCCCCGAAAATCCACCGCCCTGCCTTCTCCTGCCCCGCCTTCACCCGTGTTCGACGGTTCCTGCGCACCCTCTAAGAGTTCGTGGGCGAGTGCCCGAGTTTTCTGGTTGGTCGATCTGGCCGCCCGCACCAGTTCCCAGCCTGCATCGATATCGGCTTGCGTCTTCCATCGGAGGGCACATCCAAAAAGAAAGAGCGGGTCCACATGCCCAGCGACTGCAAGGTCGCGATCGTCGGATGCATGCTTAAGTTGCAGTACAGCTTGTTCTGCCCGCGATGGCGTACCGCCGAGACCCCACCATCGCTCGATTTCTGTCTCAGCCCACTTGCTTGCCGGTGGTTTGGCCAGCGGAGGCTGCCCCGTCCCGGGATCATGCCGACCGGGGTCCAAACTGCGAATTCCTTCCCTGCGGAGAAGCAAGAACCACCTTCCTGTTCTGGAGGACCTGGGTATTTTGTTCTGGGCACCACTTCAGACCGATGATGACTGCGGGAGAGCGCGGCCAACGTCAGCGGATTACAAGGCATTCGGACTTCCAGACGACGGAGTCCGAACTAAGAACGTGAAAGGTAAGTGTTTGCGCCTGATTTGAATCGGGAGGGGGTACGAACTAACTACTTCAAGGTTGCCGATGGCGCGGCGGCTTGACTGTAGTTCGGCGAGCGCCGCCTGAAGAGAAACTCGTCATCGCGCGTAGTCGCGCCGCGAGATTCCCAGCTTCTGCATCTTGGATTGCAGGGTAGTTCGCTTCAATCCCAGTTTCGCAGCGGCTCCGTTGATCCCGGATACGAGCCCGCGGGTCTCGCGCAATACGCGGACGATGTGTTCGCGTTCCGCTCGTTCGAGAGTGGTGTCAACCACGGTCTCGACTTTCGTGTCCAGCATCAGTTCGGAGAGGGGAGCCCGAAGCACTGAACCCTCGGTAAGAATCACGGATCTTTCGATGAAGTTCTCCAACTCGCGCACGTTGCCCGGCCACTCCCAACGTAGGAAAGCGGCCATGGTTTCGGCCGGAATGGTCTCGATTCGCTTATCCATTCGCGCGGCGAACTTACGCACAAAGTAGCGCGCCAACTGCGGTATGTCTTCGACTCTTTCGTGCAGCGTGGGCATGTGAATGGGGAAGACTCTTAGCCGGTAATACAGGTCGCTGCGAAATTCCTTGTCTACTACAGCCTGCGCCAGGTCCTGGTTGGTGGCTGCCAGAAGGCGAATGTTCACGCGAATCGTCCTGTTGCCACCTAGCCGCTCGAATTCCTGATCCTGCAGAACGCGCAGAAGCTTGGGCTGCAACTCCAAGGGAATGTCTCCCACCTCGTCGAGGAACAAGGTGCCGCCGTCGGCGAGTTCGAGGCGCCCGACTTTCTGCGTGACGGCTCCCGTAAACGAGCCTTTTTCGTGCCCGAACAACTCGCTCTCCAGCAGTCCGGTGGGGATGGCCGCACAATTCATTTTGATGAAGCTGTTGTCTTTGCGCTGGCTCATGCGATGGACGGCACGGGCGATCAACTCTTTACCGGTGCCGGTATCGCCGAGAATCAGAACGGTTGCGTTGCTGGCGGCCACTGTCCTGGCCTGGTTCAAGACTTTGCGGAGGGCGGTGCTTTCGCCGACGATTTCCTCGAAGTTGAGCGCTGTGCGGATCTCGTGCTCCAGATACACCTTCTCGTGAGTCAACTTGTCCCGGAGTTCTGCGATTTCGCGATAGGCCCGGGCATTGTCGAGGGCAATAGCGACTTGAGCTGCCACCTGCTGTAACAACGCCTGGTCCTGTGGCGAAAAGGCGTTCTCCTGGGTGCTGCCCACATTGAGGGTGCCTAAGAGCCCGGTAGAGGTCTTCAGGGGAATGGTACAAACCGTGTTGATTCCAGCGTCCACCACGCGATTGGCAAAGACTGAACCGAAATGGCCCAATGCCGCTCGTCCGAAGGTGCGGATTTCCCGCGAGACGGCATTGCCTTCCAGGGGGATCATCTCGGTATCAAGCAGGTCTGATCGGTTTGCCGGCGAATCGGCGTTGGGGGAGGTCAGTAGCCACGCCTCAGCGCCTTGCCGCTCTTGATCGTACAGTGCCACGCTGGCGAATTGATGAGGCACCACGCGGCTGATGCTGTCGGCAATCACACCGAACAGCTTCTGCATGTCCAGGTTTGAAACCAGAGTCCGGTTTACCTCGACCAAGGTCTGCAAGCGGTCCTTTTCCTCATGCAGAGCCTGGCGGGTGAGAACGTTTTCTACCGCCAGCGCGGTCAGCTCAGCGACTCGCCTCAGGAACCGGAGATCATCTTCGCCACACCCATCGGCCTGTGTGCGGCCGATGCCAAGAGCGCCCAGCCGCCGCTCGAAGGTGGTTAAAGGAAGAAGACAATAAGAGTGAATGCCTCGGTCCTTGACCGCGGACATGGTTTGCGGAAAGCGTGATTCCTGATCGACATCGCCAATAGCCAGCACTTCCTGGTTCTTCCATACCCAGCCGCACGCCGAGGCTTCGACATCAGCGGGTTCCGGAGCCGGCCGGAGGGTCCCTCTCTCCCAATAATGGCGCTGCATGATGTTGTGGCCGTCGTCGTGGAGGCAGAAATTGGCGAGATCAAACGTGAAAGCGCTCTCTAAGCGGTCTGCTAATTCACGGAACAACTCAAGGAGGCTGCCGTGATGAGTTAGAAGCTCCGCCATCTTTAACAACGTCTTGTAGCGGTGGAGATCGGCTTGCGTTTCGAAGTGACCTTCAGGCGCGGAATGCATAGACATCCAAATCTGGGGGAAATTTGCTTTTGGCAATCACGCTGTTGAATGGCGCATCATCGCAGCGGTGCCGGGTACAAAGCTCTCCCTCTTAAAGTTACGGAATACGGAAAACGCGAGCATAGCCCTAGTCCGTACAGACGACTCATGGTCCTGCAGACTGTGAACGAGGTGTTGATTGGGCCCTAGGGCCGCGAAGCCTCGGCGGGGTCGCGATATAATTTCGACGTGGCGAGAGGCTGGGAAAGCAAGTCCGTGGAAGCACAGATAGAAGAGGCAGCGGGCAGCGTGCCGCATCCCCAAGCAAGGCTCAGCCGTAATGAAGTGGCTCAGCTCCATCGAAAGGAAAACCTGATGCTTTCCCGTAAGCAGGTCTTGCAGCAACTTGAGATGAGTGCAGACCCCCGCCGCCGCGCGATGCTGGAAACGGCGCTCGCTGATCTGGACGCTAAACTCGCGGCCTTAGGAGCTTGACTTCCGAGCAGATCAAGCTTCCGCCGGCGTGAGTCGAACCGAGTTGCGCTGTCGACCTGCCTCCTTGGTGGCTGAATTCCCCCTCAATGCGGCACATTATGCCACCAAATCAGGTCACTTGACACCTAAATGTGACTATCGATTCTGGTTTTCTGGCTAATCTGTCTCTAATAATGTGGTCTGGTGGTATCGTATAATCAAGGTTCCATGAAAGCCTACGTATACGTCTCTCTGAAAAAGAGCGTTTTAGACCCCCAAGGTAAGACCATCCAAGGGGCCTTGAAAAAGATGGGCTATGCGGGTCTGGGAGATGTTCGCCAGGGTAAGTATTTTGAGATTACTCTGGACGGCAGCTTGAGCCGTGCCGAAGCGGAAGATGAGGTAGGCCGCATGGCGCGCGAGGTCCTCACCAATCCCGTAATTGAAGAGTTTCGATTTTCCCTCGAGGATTAACTCCCCCGGTTCCGTGGTAACGCAAATTGCCTTGCGTCAGGCAAGGCTCATCCATACTGATTGAGTCTGTCGGCTTCCCCACCGAAGACAAGGAGCATTTTCAGCCATGTGCGGAATCGTAGGCTATGTTGGCAAGAAGCGTGTCGTTCCCGTCATTATTGATGGCTTAAGGCGTCTGGAGTATCGCGGCTATGATTCCGCAGGAATCGCTGTGGCCGGCAACGGCGACGGCCTCCAGATCCGTCGCGCCGAGGGCAAACTGCGCAATCTGGAAGAGGCCATCCGGTTGAAGCCGCTGGATGGCACCTACGGGATTGGACATACCCGCTGGGCTACGCACGGCCGTCCCACGGAAGAGAACGCCCATCCGCATCGCGACTGCACCGGCAAGATCGTCGTTGTGCACAACGGCATCATCGAAAACTATCTTTCGCTCAAACGCAAGCTCATCGAGGAAGGCCACAAGTTCACGACCGAGACGGATACCGAAGTCATGGCCCACCTGGTCGAGAAGTATTTCCTCAAGACGGGCAATGGCCACCGGCCGTCGCTCGAGGAAGCCGTTCGCAAGGCGGTCAAAGAACTAACCGGCGTATTCGCCCTCGCGGTGATCGCCATCGACGAGCCGAACAAGATCATTGCCGCCCGCAATGGCCCGCCGGCTGTAATCGGTCTCGGCAAAGACGAATACTTCGTGGCGTCAGACGTTCCGGCCATTCTTTATCACACGCGGGACCTCTTCTTTCTGGGGGACGGCGACCTTGCCGTGATTACCCAGGATGGCGTGCAGCTTACGGACTTCGATGGAAAACCCGTCAGTCGCCAGGTGCAACACGTGACCTGGGACCCGATCATGGCGGAAAAGGGCGGCTTCAAGCACTTCATGCTCAAAGAAATCTACGAGCAGCCGCGCGCGGTACGGGACACGACTCTGGGGCGAGTTTCGCAAGACACGGGCCACGTGTTTCTCGACGAGATGGAAATCACGGAGGCGGAATTCAAGGCGGCGAAGAAGATCAATATCACCGCCTGCGGAACCAGTTGGCACGCCGGACAGGCGGGGAAGTTCATGATCGAGAGTCTCGCGCGAGTGCCGGTGGAGGTCGATTACGCCAGCGAGTGGCGGTATCGCGATCCCATCGTCGAAAAAGACACGATCACGCTGGTGATTTCCCAATCCGGCGAGACCGCGGACACCATTGCCGCTCAGCGTGAGGCAAAAGCTCGAGGCTCGAAGACGCTCGCCATCTGCAACGTCGTGGGATCGATGATTACGCGCGAAGCGGCGGGGACCATCTATACCCACGCGGGTCCGGAAATCGGCGTCGCATCGACCAAGGCCTTTACCGGCCAGTTGACCGCGCTCTATTTGTTCTCGCTCTATCTCGCACAGGTGCGCGGCACCATGACCGCCGACCAAGCCAAAGACGCGGTCCAGGAACTTACGCACCTGCCGGGCAAACTTGAGCACATACTCACGCACGACGAACTCTGCGAGGAACTGGCCAAGACGTACGTTCGAGCACAAGACTTTCTGTTCCTCGGTCGCGGCATTCATTACCCGATCGCGCTCGAGGGCGCTCTCAAGCTGAAGGAAATCTCTTACATCCACGCCGAAGGATACCCTGCGGGCGAGATGAAGCATGGCCCGAACGCGCTGATCGACGAGAATCTTCCCGTGGTGATCATTGCGACGCGCGATCCGAAAAATCCGCTGAGCGTGGTGCGCTACGAGAAGACGCTGTCGAACCTGAAGGAAGTGAAGGCACGCTCCGGCAAAGTGATCGCGGTCGCGACGGAAGGGGACGAAGAGATTCACGACGGCGCCGACCACGTGATCTACGTGCCGCAGGCGCCGGAAGAGCTATCCCCGATTCTGGAAATCGTGCCGCTGCAATTGCTGGCGTATCACATTGCGGTACGGCGAGGCTGCGATGTGGATCAGCCGAGAAACCTGGCGAAGTCGGTGACGGTGGAGTAGCGGGGGGAATTGCTGGTGACGTCGCACACGGCGTCTACTGAACATGGTCGTCTTGAGAATTCCCTGAAGAGCCGCGGGTGACGCATGCAGGCATGGGCTCCTTCGACTTCGCAGACCGATTCGCAAGCGAATCCGTCTGCGACGCTCAGGATGACAAGGCTTTTGGAGCGGGTTTGCGAGGTGCGAACTTTGCTCAAGTTCAAGCTGCGGCGAGTGCTCACAGCTAGCTTCTCCGAGATGACAAAACCAAATCACGGCAGGGCGACCGTGTCTCCTTCCCGCCATTTGCGCTGCCAGTGACGTCCCTGAAAGATGTAGTAAATGTGCAGTTCTTTGATCAGGCCGGGAGCGGGATCGCCGCCGAGATTCGTGGTGTTTACCTTGAAGTAGAGCCGCCCGCCACTAACCATTGAGTTCAGGCGGTCCGTGACATTGGCCGACTGGCGGCCTCGTCCCCAGGTAGCGTTCATGACCCTCAAATCGCGATAACCGGGGTTGGGGCGGTTCCAGCCCCCGCCAGGGTAATAATCATTGCCCACGACTCGCAAGTTCACAAAATCGCCTTCGCGGTAGTGGTAGGTATTGTTCTTTCCCCGCCAATCGCGGCAGGTGACCCGTAGGTCCTTCTTCATCCCGACCGCGGGGTCGCTGCCCAGGTTCGTAGTGTTCACCTTGAAATTGAGCTGGCCGCCCTGAGCCATCGAGTTGACGCGCGCGGTCACGTCCTGGCGGCGGTGCCCGGCACCCCATTCGGCCCGGACGACCTGGCACTGTGCGAAGGCGAATTCATAGGATGAGAGGGATACAGCAACGAGAAGCAGAGCGCGCAGAGCGGAGCGCATGAGGGGACCTCCACGGAAGCGAAGTCGCAGAATAAAATAACCGGGCAAGGATAGCAGAGCGGAATGGTCCCCCGATGGCAATTGTCCAGACAGCAAATTGGGTAATTCCAATCACTGCCAGTTCGGCGGGAGTAAGTTTGTACTCAGCTCTTCTGCAACAGGGCCGCGTGGCTTCTTCGAAGGTGCGGACGTTCCACCACTCTGAACCCAGCCGCGACCGCATCGGCCAATTCGGCTTCGAATTTTGGCGGCTTCACATGTCCCGCCGGTTCCGCGAGCAGCATTCGCCGGCCTGACTTCAACGCCACGGACGCTTCGGCGAAGAAATGGCTGCTGCTGGGCATCTCGTGAAGCACAGCGTACGCCAGAACGAAATCAATCTTTCCGGTTAAGTCCGTTAAGCCCAGAGAATCGGCGGCCACGGTGCGGGCGTCCACCCTGTCCGTCAATCCGACTTTTCGAACACGCCGCTCGAGGCCTGCGATCATTCTCTGCTGTAGATCCACTGCGATGACCTTTCCCGAAGGACCTACCAGGCGCGCCAGTTCGACCGTGAAAAAGCCCATGCCCGGTCCGGCTTCCAGCACCGTCATCCCTTCATAAACATATGGAGCCAGCAAATCATGGGGATTCTCCAGCAGCCGTCGCAGCGGACTTGCGAGCAGATAGCCAAGCCACCAAGGACAGACTCGCTCAGACATGGCACACCTCGCGGTTATTGTCCTTGGAGTTTTCCCGCTTCCGCAAGGACATGGCGCACAGTGCCTCCCTCAACCGCGCCGATTCTTCACGGCCTGTTCGATCATCTTATAGAGTGATGTCCCAGTTCAAAGATCTGAAAGCACGCCTCGTCCGATCCACGGTGTTGTCAGAATTGACCAAACACCTGGAATTTGAAGTCACCGGCGCCGCCAGGTTCGGCTTCGTCCCGGGCCAGTGGCTTTCCTTCAAGGCGAGTCAGGCCGACGGGGAGGAGATTACCCGGGCTTACTCGATTGCGTCGCCTCCGCGTGAAGACAATACCTTTGCCCTTTGCCTGAACCGTGTGCAGGACGGCTTCATGTCGAATTTCCTCTGCGACATGATTCCGGGGGACGAGATTCGCGCCCAGGGGCCCTTTGGGGATTTCACCCTGCGTCCTCCGATGCGTGACACGGTCTTCATCGCGACCGGGACAGGGATTGCTCCATTTCGCTCGATCCTGCACTGGCTGCTTGCCGACTATTCCCGCCACGAGGGTCATCAGTTGTGGCTGGTTTTTGGCAATCGCACGGAAAAGGACATTTACTACGACGCCGAGTTCAAACGCATGGCTGGCGACCATGCCAACTTCCGCTATTTGCCGACACTAAGCCGCCCGGCGGATGGCTGGGAGGGCCTGCGCGGCTACGTGCAGGAACACGTGCCGGGCGTGGTCGGGAGCCACATCGGGATGCAGGCGTACATCTGCGGGCTGGACAAGATGATCAAAGCGAACCGCGAGCTGCTGAAGGGGATGGGGTGGGACCGGAAGGCGATAAAGTTTGAGAAGTACGACTGAACGCTTCTCGCCGCAAGCTACAGGTTTGATATTTCGACCAGAGAGTAGCTCCCAGCCTTTGCTGCGTTTACCGCGCGAGCGATCTGCGGAAGGGCCGCCCGAATAAGGTTCCACCTGCTTTTCCGAGAACCACGAGCGCAATCTTTGCGGCTGCTCAAATTCTGCTGGTAAACAAGATTCTTATCCGTCGTGATCAGAACATTGAATCCGCTTTCCTCGGCTGCACGCAGCAGTTCACCGTTCGAAAGCGTGCTCCGTCCTTGCTGGTGCGCAGTTCTCACGTCATGGCCTTGGAGAAAATTCCGAATGCCGACGGGCGTGCCCTGATCAAGCAGGATGAGCATTTAGTGGGCGGGTGCTGGACTTTCTAGACTCTGCGCCGCAAAGTCTAGGACCGCTCGCACGTGTTCGCGCGAAAGTCCGTCGAACATCTGCACGATTTCGTCAATTGTGAACCCATCTTCCAGGTTTTCGAAGACGGCGACCACCGGTATTCGTGTCCCGCGGAAGACCCACGCGCCGCTGACTCTGTTTGGCACAGTTTCTACCGCTGCGCATTTTGACCAGTCAAGTACCATGACAGCCTATCTTTTCATTATGCTACCGGACGGCAGTCTCGGGCTACAACATAGCAAGCTTAAGGTACGGCATCCCTAACCCCTTTCCTCGGAGTCGCCTCCGCTCCGTCGAATCCTGGGATTTATTGGTTCTCCGCATCCATCTCCTTACTGCCGCATCTAAAAGGTTGACAACGATGCACTCAAGTCCTATCATGAGCCAATTGATAGGCCGAAAATCTTAGACAAGCTTATTTTTATCAAGCACTTATAAGGTTCAGGAGGAAGCGTTATGAGCAAAGTAATCGGAATCGACCTCGGTACCACCAACTCCTGTGTGGCGGTCATGGAGGGTGGCGAGCCTAAGGTTATTCCTAATGAAGAAGGTGGGCGTACCACGCCCTCGGTGGTCGGCTTCACTAAGACCGGCGAGCGGCTGGTCGGCCAGGTCGCCAAACGGCAGGCTATTACCAACCCCGAGAATACCGTCTATTCCATCAAACGGTTCATGGGGCGCAGGTACGACGAAGTCAACGAAGAAATGAAGATGGTGCCCTACAAGGTGGAGCGTGACGGGGACCACGTGGCCGTCATCGCGCAGGGCAAGAAGTACACCCCGCCCGAGGTTTCGGCCATGATTCTTCAAAAGCTGAAGAAGGCGGCGGAAGACTATCTGGGCGAGAAGGTGACCGAAGCCGTCATCACGGTGCCAGCGTATTTCAATGACGCGCAGCGCCAGGCGACCAAGGATGCCGGCAAGATCGCTGGCCTCGAGGTAAAGCGCATCATCAACGAGCCCACGGCAGCCGCGCTGGCTTACGGGCTCGACAAAGGTAAAGACGAGACGATCGCCGTCTACGATTTCGGCGGCGGCACCTTCGATATTTCCATTCTTGAAGTGGGCGAAGGCGTCATCGAAGTGAAGGCCACGAACGGCGACACGCACCTGGGCGGTGACAACATCGACCAGCGCATCGTCGACTGGTTGATCGACGAATTCAAGAAGGACGAAGGTCTTGACCTGCGTGGCAAGGGCAATGAGATGGCTCTGCAACGCCTGCGCGACGCAGCCGAGCGGGCGAAGATCGAACTCTCCACGACCATGGAGCACGAGATCAATCTGCCTTTCATCACTGCCGATGCCAGCGGTCCGAAGCACCTGGTAAAGAAGCTGACCCGCGCGAAGCTGGAAGGGATGATCGAAGACATCATCCAGAAGTCAGTGGGCCCTTGCAAACAGTGCATGAAGGACGCGGGCGTGGATGCCAGCAAGATCAACGAAGTCGTGCTGGTCGGCGGCCAGACTCGTATGCCGCGCATTCAGGCGCTGGTGAAGGAGTTGTTCGGCAAGGAGCCCCACAAAGGCGTGAATCCGGACGAAGTGGTCGCGGTCGGTGCGGCGATTCAGGGCGGCGTGCTCAAGGGCGAGGTGAAAGACCTGCTCCTGCTGGACGTGACTCCGCTGACGCTGGCGATCGAAACGCTGGGCGGAGTGGCGACTCCGATGATTCCGCGCAACACAACGATCCCGACCCGCAAGACGGAGACTTTCTCCACGGCGGCGGACAGCCAGACGTCGGTGGAGGTGCACGTTCTGCAGGGCGAACGTCCGATGGCGGCTCAGAACCGTACTCTGGGCAAGTTCCACCTGACCGGTTTACCGCCGGCTCCGCGTGGCGTGCCACAGATCGAAGTTACGTTCGACATCGATGCCAACGGCATCCTGAACGTGACCGCGAAGGATACGGCCACGCAGAAGGACCAGAAGATCACGATCACTTCGTCTTCCGGCCTGTCGAAGGACGAAGTCGAGCGCATGGCGAAGGAAGCCGATTCGCACTCGGCCGAGGACAAGGCCAAGCGGGAGGAGATCGAGGCCAAGAACCAGCTCGACTCGATGGTCTATAGCGTTGAGAAGATGCTGCGCGAGCAGGGTGACAAGATCTCGGGCTCCGAGCGTGGCGACGTTGAGAATGCCATTGCCGACGCGAAGAAGGCGTTGGAAGGTGGCGACAAGGCTGCTATGGACAAGGCCAAGGAACAGCTGACTCAGGCCTCGCACAAACTGGCTGAGCAGATGTACAAGGCAGCCCAGGCACAAACGCCTCCGGGCGCAGCCCCAGGCGGTGCTGCTCCGGGTGCCGGTCCGTCCTCCGACGGCGACGGACATGCATCTAAGAAAGATGAAGGCGTCATCGACGCCGAGTACGTTGACGTGGAGGACAAGAAGTGACGGTGTTTTGCGGGCGTGAGCGAAGCGGGAGTCCGCAGCCGTCATCCTGAGCGAAGCGAAGGATTCTCGTTTTCAGTTTTTGATCTGTGAGGGGCGCCGAGGGCGCCCCTGATTTTCAGAGCGAGTGGGCTTATCGCAGGAAGCGCGGATTGGGTGAGCATCGCGCAGGGGCTGCTTCGCGATTTTGGAGCCGGACCCGAGGAGAATTACCTTGCAGTTTGATATCAATGGAGTGTCTTATTTCCTAACTTTTGTGGAAGAGGAGCGCCGCTGGTGTCTGTTCGCGCCAACGGAGACGGGGGCCCGCCGTGTCCCAGTGTACGTGGATGCGCGGGTTCTGGGAGGGCGGTCACCTTTGGAACAAAGTTCAAGCGCGCCGAATTGAGGGCGGCATTTTCTGCGTCAACATTGCACCTTCGTCGCGGTGTCATCCTGAGCGCAGCCGACCGCTCTGCAGAGCGGTCGCGGAGTCGAAGGAGCCCATATCCGCGTGCGCTACGATAGGCCTTGAGAGGAGTTCTCACGATGGACCGCGAGTACTGGGTCTACATCGTCGCCAGCAGCAGCGGAACACTTTACATCGGCATGACGAACAATCTGTTCCGACGCGTCCTGGAGCACAAGAGCGGTGAACTTCAAGGATTTGCTGGCCAGTATGGTTGCAATCGTCTGGTTTACTACGAAGGCTTTGATGATGTTCTGAAGGCAATTGACCGGGAGAAGCAACTGAAAGGTTGGATTCGGGCGAAGAAGGTTGCGCTGATCGAGTCGACGAACCCGCGATGGCAGGATCTGGCAGAGAAGTGGGGATCCGAGATGGCATTCGCCGCTCAGTCGATCAAATCTCCGTGAGAATTCCTTGAAGGGCCTATCGTAGCGCATGCGGGTATGGGGTCCTTCGACTTCGCAGACCGATTCGCAAGCGAATCAGTCTGCTGCGCTCAGGATGACAGCTCTAAAGGGATGACAGCCTTGTAGAGGAGTGCTGAGAGACGAGAGTCAAAAAGCCAAAAGCTAAAAGCTAAAAGCCACTCTAACCATGGCCACCACGACTAAGAAAGACTACTACGACATCCTCGGCGTCAAGAAGTCGGCCTCGGCCGACGACATCCGCAAAGCCTTTCGCAAGCTTGCCCGCAAGTACCATCCCGACGTAAACCCCGGTGACAAGGCCGCGGAAGAGAAGTTCAAGGCTCTCTCCGAGGCCAACGAAGTCCTGAGCGATCCTAAAAAGCGAAAAATCTACGACCAGGTCGGCTTCTACTCCGACAACATCGATGCGGCCACGGCGGAGGCCTACGCCCGCGCAGGGGGTGGGCCGGGTGGTTATCCGCCGGGCGGTTTCCCCGGTAGCGGTGGTGGGACGTCATCTCAACCGGGTGGCCAAGGCGTACATTTCGATTTCGGCGGTTTCGACTTCTCGGATATGTTCGAGGGCGGCGCCGCACAGGCGAAGAAAAGCTCAGGCGCGGGCGGCAGCTTCCGCGACATTTTCGGGAACATGTTTCGCGGCCGCACGGAGGCGGCGGATGAAGGCCCAGAACCTGGGAACGACCTGGAATACCAGGTCAACGTTCCCTTCTGGACCGCGATTCGTGGCGGCGTAATGCGGCTGAATATCACGCGGCGCGACGCCTGCACGAACTGCTCGGGCCACGGCTACGTGGAGGCCCCGGGCGTCTGCCCGCAGTGCAAAGGAAAAGGCACGATCGAGCAGACGGGCGGCCGGATGAAGTTCAACGTGCCGTGCCCGCGCTGCCACGGAACCGGCAAGAACATCTCGACCTGCCCGGTGTGTCACGGCGAAGGCAGCGTCGAGCGGACCGAACCGCTGGAGGTCCGGATCAAGGCCGGCACCCGCGACGGCCAGCGTATCCGTATTCCCGGGAAAGGGAACGCCGGATTGCGCGGCGGAGCGCCGGGCGATCTGTACGTGATCATGCGTGCCGGCGACCATCCGATCTTCGAGCGCGAGGCGGACGACATCCACCTGACCGTGCCTATCACTGCCACGGAGGCGGCCCTGGGAGCGAAGATCGAAGTTCCGACGATTGACGGTCGAACCCTGCTCAAGATTCCGCCGGGAACCCAATCCGGCCAGAAGTTGCGCTTGCGGGAGAAGGGTGTGCCCTCGGCGACGAAGGAGGGCGCGCGCGGTGACGAGATCGTCGAGGTGAAAGTCACGGTTCCTATGCCGCGCGACGAGAAAACGAAGGAACTCCTTCGCGAACTCGCCAAGCTCAATCCCGAGGATCCCCGCGCCGAGTTGTGGAGCAAGGTATAAGAAAGTCAGCTATTAGCTTTTAGCTCCTGGCTTTTAGCTCTCAGCCATCAGCTAGCAGTTCTCAGTTCCTGGTTCTCGGTTCCCAGTCTCCGGTCACAAGGCCAGAGCCACCGATCACGACGTTTCCCGCAAACCATCGCCCCTTCAATTAATTGACATAGTCAACCAATTTATTGACAATGTCACCTACTAACGGGAGGCTCCCATGGCTGAGCTGGCGAGTCATATCCAGGCCGTTCGTCGCTTCAACCGGTTTTACACGGGGAAGATCGGCGTCCTGCAGGACAGCGTCTACAAGAGCCCGTTTTCTCTCACCGAGGTCCGGGTACTTTACGAACTTGCACATCGCCGGGACCTGACCGCCGTCCAGCTCTGCCGCGAACTTGGGTTAGACCCCGGCTATCTCAGCCGCATGCTCCGCGGTTTTGAAAAGACCGGGCTGATCGCCAGGGAGACGTCCACGACCGACGCTCGGCAGAGCCTTCTGACCCTGACCGCCAAGGGAAGCAAGGTCTTCGCGCCTCTCGAGGAACGGTCGAGTGAAGAAGTCGGCAAGCTGCTCGCCGAGCTTCCGGCTTCCTCGCAGGCGGCCCTGGTCAAGTCCATGGGCACGATCGAGACTCTGCTATCGCCGCCTCCTGAGCAAAGGAAGCCTTACGTTCTCCGCCCGCACGAACCCGGCGACATGGGGTGGGTGGTCCACCGTCACGGGGCGCTTTATTGGCAGGAGTACCACTACGACGAGCGGTTTGAGGTTTGGTGGCGGAAATCGTGGCCAAGTTCATCGAGCACTACGACCCCAAACGCGAACGCTGCTGGATCGCCGAGAGGGCGGGCGAGATCGTAGGTTCCGTCTTCCTGGTAAAGCAGTCGAAGACGGTCGCCAAGCTCCGCCTCCTGCTGGTGGAGCCGTCCGCCCGAGGGCTGGGCCTCGGTAGGCGGCTGGTCGAGGAATGCATTCGGTTCGCCCGCCAGGCCGGATACAAAAAGATAATGCTGTGGACACAAAGCGAGCTGCTAGCGGCCAGACGGATCTACGAAAAGGCCGGATTTCAGCTTGTCGGGGAGAGGCGTCACCAAAGCTGGGGCCGCGATGATCTGGTCTCCGAAACCTGGGCGCTGAAGTTGTCGTAGAAGCGCTGGCTGGGGAGTCGGACGATCCTGCGCGTTGACTGACGCCGTACACTCGACCACATCCGCCACTTTGGCCGATCAAGAATGCGGCTGTGGTTCCCGCGCCCGGCAAGGGATCCCTCCGGCGGGAGAAAAGTTTTCGAATTACTTCGGTACCGTCTGCTTCGACAAAAAATTACGCGTAGTGCTCAAAAAATTCTTGCATCTGTGGAAAATTGCCGTAATCTCATGACTGCGAACCAACTTCGCCGAGATGCCCGGAATCGCAGTTCACCGGGAGCCGCGCAACTAAGGGAGACGCGGTGGCGAGAGTGAGTCGCTTGAGGAGGCAGCCATCGAAATTGGCAACCGCTAGCGCAACCACCCAACCCCAGCCGCAAATCTTCGCAGTTCCCCCCGGCAAGAAAAATTCTGTACGTCTAACTCTGTGGCCGCTGGTCGCCGCTACCTTCTTTATGGTGTCCGGCGGAACCTATGGAACAGAGGACATCGTGCATGGTGCCGGTTACGGACGCGCGATCCTGATTCTGCTGCTCACTCCGCTTCTGTGGAGCCTGCCCACCGCTTTCATGATCGGCGAACTTTCGAGCGCGCTGCCCAAGGAAGGCGGCTACTACGCCTGGGTGCGCCGGGGCATGGGGAATTTCTGGGGATTTCAGGAAGCCTGGCTGTCGCTGGTTGCGTCCATCTTCGATATGGCGATCTACCCGACCTTGTTTGTGGCGTATCTTACCCGCGTGTTTCCCTGGTTCAATGAAGGGCATCGTGGTGTGATGGTCGGCCTGGCGGTGGTCGTGGTTTGCGTGCTGTTGAATATCGCCGGGGTCAAAGTGGTTTCGACCACGTCGCTCTGGCTATTCTTCGCCTTGTCGATGCCGTTCGTGTTGATCGTGCTTCTGTCGCCGTTCAAGATCGGGTCGCTGGTTCACGCCGTAACTACGCCTACGACTTCCAACGTCGATATTATCGGCGGCCTCCTCATTGCCATGTGGAATTACATGGGATGGGATAACGCCTCAACCATTGCCGCCGAAGTCGAGCGTCCGCAGCGGACCTATCCCCGCGCGATGATCGCGGCTGTGGTGATCGTTTCCTTTAGCTACGTGGTTCCGATCGCGGCGATGTGGATGACCGGCCTTGCTCCGAGCGCCTGGGAAACCGGTTCGTGGGCGGAGATCGCAAGCCTGATCGGTGGTCCGTTCCTGAGGATCGGGCTGGTCCTGGGCGGCATGATCAGCGCTTTCGGCATGTTCAACGCGCTGGTGATGAGCTACTCCCGCTTGCCGCTGGCGATGGCGCAGGACGGGATGCTGCCGAGCGTTTTCGGAAAATTGCATCCTCGTACGCGGGCGCCCTGGGTTGCGATCGTGGTTTGCGCGATGGGGTGGGCCTGCTGCCTTGGTCTGGGATTTGAGCGGTTGGTCACCATCGACATCCTTTTGTACGGCGCGAGCCTTGGGCTGGAATTCGCTGCCTTGGTGGCGTTGCGGCTCCGCGAGCCTGAACTGAAGCGGCCGTTCCGCGTGCCGGGAGGGTTGGTCGGCGCCATGATGCTTGGCGTCACGCCGATGCTTCTGCTTGGCTTCTCCGTGGTGCGCAGCGAGCACGAGCAGATCTTCGGGATGAGTTCCTTTGCCTTTGGGACGATCCTGATCCTGGCTGGCGTTGTTGCCTACGCCTTCAACCATGCTCTGAAGCCCGACGGCTGGACCCAGGCCGGGGAGGAGACGCAGGGAGCGGTGTAAGGCCGGGTAGACGGGCTGATCTGATTTTTTCGCGGAGACGCAGGGTGTTGCGTCTCTTAGTTTTTTGAGGGTCTTTTTGGCGCGTCTTCCTGGCGTAACATGCGTCTGGGGTTGCTGGCTGGACTCGCATGGCTGCGAAAAAGAAGAAGAAGCCGCTCTGGACCTGTCCGCGCTGCGGTCACCGCTTTGTGACTCGCAAATTGTGGCATTCCTGCGGCCGCTACCGGATCGAAGATCATTTTCGCGGGAAAGACCCCGATTACCCGCAAACTCTATCGGGAGCTCAAGCGCCTGGTGCGGCAATTTGGCCCGGTGAAGGTATACGCGCAGAAAACGCGGATCGTCTTCCAGAACCGCGGTCGTTTCGTTGCCCTGCAAGTCAGAAAGAACCGGCTGGAACTGGGCCTCTGGCTGAAGCGTCGCCGGGAACACCCACGCCTCTACAAGATTGAGTTTTATCCTCCCAGCGACTACATACACCGCATTCGGCTCTCAGAGCTCTCGGAAATCGACTCCGTGCTGGCTAGTTTCGTGAAAGAAGCTGCCAAAGTGGGACGGCAGGAGTATACGGACCGACGCCGCATCTGAACGGCTGCTTCTCGGAGATCGTTCCTTGTTGTACATTGGCTGGGGATGGGAACTGTGTGACGAAAAGAAAATCCAAGGGCGCCTACATGATCTCGGCAGTGGCCGAGATGTATGGCATTCACCCTCAGACGCTGCGCCTGTACGAGAGGGAAGGGCTGCTCAAACCGTCACGCACCGAGGGCAACACCCGGCTTTACACTGATGAAGACCTGCTGCGCCTTGAGTTCATTCTGTCTCTCGCGCGGGATCTTGGCGTCAACATTTCCGGGATTGCCATCATCCTGCAAATGCGCGAGCGCATGGAAGAGATGCAGCGCCAGATACAGGATTTCGTGAAGTACATCCAGGAAGAAGTGCTCTTGCGGGCCACGGCGGCCACCGCCGATCCGTCGAAGGGCGCGATCGTGCCCCTGCGGCGGCCACTGGTGGCGCCAGCGCCGCAGCAGAACGTGAAGAGAAAGTAAGCCTCAGTGAATTCGTTAGCGGCAGGCTGAACCCGCACCCTCCGTTATTCCGTAATCACCTTGTCTGACCACTCCACCAGCGATACGAAGACCGTCGGGTTGCCGAACTTGGCGCCGTAGTTGGCGAGGTCCGCTTCGGTAACGCCACGGGCACGCGAACAGGCGCCGCAGGCGTAAATGGTGATATGGCGGGCGGCCACTTTGTCGAGGGTATCGCCAACTCTTGGCCAGCCCACAGGGGTGGTTGCGTCCGCGACTACCTTACGCATCAGATTCACGGCCTCGCCCAGAAGGTAAATCTGGACTTCGTGTCCAGCCTCCGAGAGCGCCAGTCCGTGGGAGAAGGGAAAAGCAGCCTTGGTGGGATCGTCGGATCCCCAGGCGCTTTTCATCATGATCTTGAGTTTCTTGGATGTGGCCTGGGGTGCGACCTGGGCGTTGGCGGCACCCAAGGCTAGGAGTGGTAACGCAGCAAGGCGGGAAAGAAACCAGCGACGCGCCATAAAAACCTCCTCAAACTGACAGCCGATCCCGAGGTGGCGAGTTATAGTGCCATCTTTCCACTTGTGTGCCAAGTGGTTCTTGCTGCGCGTATCATAATCGGTTTCGCGGAACCAACGACCGAGGACCCGCGACCGACGACGATTCTCCATGCTGCCTTTCAAGCTCGTCTACAGCGACGACTACTACCTGCCCATAGGCGCCCATGTTTTTCCGGCGGAAAAGTACAAACGCGTGCACGACCGTCTGATCGAAACCGGAATCGCCGAGCCGGCTGACTTTGTCTCTCCGCGTCCGGCCAGCGACCAGGACGTTCTTCTAGTGCACACACCGCAATACGTACAGAAACTTCGAACCGGGACGCTGTCCGCGCGCGAAGAGCTGCAGCTGGAAGTCCCCTATTCGCCGGAGCTGGTGCGCGCTTTCTGGCTAGCGGCCGGTGGGTCGATCCAGGCCGCCGATTTCGCTCTCAATGAGAAGGTCGGCTTCAGCATCGGCGGTGGCTTTCACCACGCCTTCCCTGACCACGGCGAGGGCTTCTGCATGATTCACGATGTCGCGATCGCCATCCGCCGGATGCAGCGCGACGACAAGATTCGCACTGCCATGACCGTGGATTGCGATGTCCACCAAGGCAACGGCACCGCCGCCATCTTTGCGGGCGTACGCATTCCGAGTGACCCGCTACCCTCATCCTCCGCGCCCGTGCTCAATTCGTCGCGCCCAGCCAAAATCCGCAACGCGCATGCGGGCGATGTCTTCACCATCTCGCTGCATCAGGAGAACAACTACCCCGCGTGGAAGCCTCCGTCTTCGATAGATGTCGATTTGCCCGACGAAATCGGCGATGACGACTACCTAGCCTGGCTCGATAACGCGCTCAGCTCGGGGCTGCGCCAGTTCGAGCCGGAGTTGATTTGCTATATCGCCGGTGCAGACCCTTACCGGGAAGATCAGTTGGGCGGACTCTCGCTGACGATTGAAGGGTTAAAGCGGCGTGATGAACTGGTGTTTCGTGTCGCCCAGGCGCGGGGCATTCCGGTCATGGTGACGTTCGCCGGTGGTTATGCCAGGAAGATCGACGACACGGTGACGATTCATTGCAATACGGTGATTGCAGCGACGGAAGTGTTCGGGAAGCAGTGAATTCGGATTCCGTGAAATAACTCGAGGAGAGTGAATCTATGAAATGTGTCACAGTCGTCTATCCGCAGAAGGAAGGCGCAAAGTTCGACTTCGATTACTACATGAACCAACACATTCCTCTCGTTGCCAGATTGCTGGCGAGGAAGCTCGGAGTTCGACGGGGGCTTTCATCTGTAACCGGGGCACCCGTACCATTCGTCTGCGCTGCGACCATTCCCATCGATTCCGTCGAAGAGTTTCAGACCTTGTTCGCACAACATGGCGCCGAGATCATGGCGGACATTCCGAACTACACAAACGTGGAACCGATCGTTCAGTTTGATGAGATCCTCGCCGCCTGACCCATGGCGGAAAAGCAAAGTGAACGCGGCCAAACTGTGTAGTTTCGGGAGATAATAGGCCGATGCGGATCCGTCTCATCCGTCATGCCACGCTCATTGTGGAGTATTGCGGGCATACGTTTCTCGTCGACCCGATGCTCGACGATGCGGGAGTGCGTCCTGCCATCGAGAATTCTCCGAATCCGCAGAAGAACCCGCTAGTTCCGCTCCCCGTTCCGGCTGAGGAAGTCATCAAGGATGTGCAGGCCGTGTTGGTCACTCATACCCACAGTGATCACTGGGATGCGACGGCAGCCAGGCTCGTGCCCAAGAAGCTACCGCTGTTTGGACAACCGGAAGATGAATCGAAGTTCCGCGGGCAAGGGTTCACGCAGGTGCAGGCGGTGGGCGAGTCTGCCACGTGGAGCGGCGTGACGATTACGCGGACGCCTTGCCAGCACGGCACCGGCGAGATCGGGAAGAAGATGGCCCCGGCTTCGGGCTTCGTGCTCGAAGGTCAAGGCGAGGGGAGCCTGTACCTCGCGGGAGATACCGTATGGTGCCGTGAGGTCGCCGAAACGATACGTGACTTCCAGCCCAAGGTGACGGTGGTGAATACCGGAGCGGCCCGGTTTCTGCAGGGCGATCCCATCACCATGACGGCGGACTGCGTGATCAGCGTATGCCGTACGGCGCTCAATTCGCAGATCGTCGCTTGCCACATGGAGGCCATCAATCATTGCCTGCTCACCCGCTCGGATCTAGCGTTCCAGTTGGAGTCGGCGCGGGTGATTCAGCAGGTCGCGATTCCCGGTGATGGGGATTGGGTGAACCTGAAATAGCCAGTTCATAGCGATTTTCCGTGGAGTCTCCCATCCGTTTTCTCGCGCCTCGACACTCGCGTCCTGGTACTCGGTACCAGGTACACGGTACCGGGTACTGCCTCCGCTGCTAGAATATCCACTCACGTATGTTCGAGAATCTTTCTGAGAAGCTCCAGCGCGCATTCAAATCCCTCCGCGGGCAGGCCGTCCTTACCGAGGAGAACATCGCCGAGGCCCTGCGCCAGATCCGGCTCGCACTGCTCGAAGCCGACGTCAACTTTAAGGTCGTCAAACAGCTGATTGACCAGATCCAGGCCAAGGCCGTCGGTCAGCAGGTCATGACCGCGCTTTCTCCGGGCGAGCAAGTCATCAAGATCGTGCGCGACGAACTGGTCGCTACCCTCGGCACCGATACCGCCAAACTGAAGTTCGCCTCCCAGCCACCGACGGTGGTTCTGATGGCCGGCCTCCAGGGTTCCGGCAAGACCACAACTTCGGGCAAGCTTGCGAACTGGCTGAAGAACGGCGGCCATCGCCCGCTGCTGGTGTCGGTCGACGTTTACCGTCCCGCGGCGCGCGAGCAGCTGAAAGTGGTCGCGCAGGCGATCAAGGCCAATATCTACGAAGGCGAAGTCACCGAGAGCAATACGGCCACGGTTGAGCGGCTGGCCAAAGAAGCCCGCCGCGAAGCGGTCATCAGCGGCTGCGATGTGCTGATCGTGGATACGGCCGGCCGTCTTCACATCGACGAGCAGCTCATGGACGAAATGCAGTCCCTGAAGAAGATGCTCAATCCTCAGGAGATTCTGTTCGTCGCGGACTCGATGACCGGCCAGGACGCGGTCAATTCCGCCGCCGAGTTCCACAACAAGCTTTCGCTGACGGGTGTGGTGCTGACGAAAATGGACGGTGACGCCCGCGGCGGCGCGGCGCTCTCGATTCGTCAGGTGACGGGCCAGCCCATCAAGTTCATCGGCATCGGCGAAAAATATGACGCGCTCGAGCCCTTCCATCCGGACCGAATCGTGTCGCGCATTTTGGGCATGGGCGACATTATGTCGCTCATCGAGAAGGCTGAGCAGCATGTCGACAAGAAGCGGGCACAGGAGATCGCCAGCAAAGCGCTGGCGGGCGGCGGCTTCTCCTTGGAGGATTTTCGCGACCAGCTGCGGCAGGTAAAAAAGATGGGATCGATCCAGAGCCTGATGGGCATGCTGCCGCGCATCGGACCGTTTTCCGGCCTGCAAGCCGCCGCGGACAAAGTCGACGAGAAGCAGATCAACCGCGTTGAAGCCATCATCAATTCGATGACGCAACACGAGCGCCTGCATCACGAGGTGATCAACGGTAGCCGCCGCAAGCGCATCGCCCGCGGGTCAGGGACGACCGTCCAAGAAGTGAACAACCTGCTTCGCCAATACGCGCAAATGCGAAAGATGTTCAAGCAGATGGGCAAGGGCAGTTTCATGCGGCGCATGGCTAGTATGAAAATGCCGGGAATGTGAGTTTGCGACTACCGAGTAGCCAGTAGCTGGTACCCAGTTCTCAGTTGCAGACCAAAAGAGCAGAAGGAATTTGCTGAAAGCCGATGGCCGCCGGCTGAGAGCCAGAAGCTAAGAGCCAAGAGCCAGAAGCTAAGGGCCGCGTTATGAAATGGCGATCGCTTGAAGAATCGGCTCCTACCACGGACGTGCGTCCTCTCCGCGAGATTCTTGCCGAGCGCAAGGAACGGATCGCGCAATATGTTCCGCCAGCAACACAGGAGATTCATGCCCGCGCCGTCGCCGAACTGAAAGCCAGCGGACTGGCTACACGGATTCTGCCGGTTGGCGCCAAGGCCCCTGCATTCGAACTCCGGGATCACAATGACAGGCCGGTTTCCTCTGCCAGTCTTCTGGCCAAAGGTCGCCTAATTCTCTGCTTCTTTCGCGGACGATGGTGTCCCTTTTGCGTGGGGCAACTGGAGGCGATGAACCTGATCCTGCCGCAGATCGAACAGGCCGGGGCAACGCTGGTGGCCGTCTCGCCGCAAACTGTCAAGCAGTCTTACTTCATGGCCGACCAGCACAAGTTGCGCTTCCCACTGTTGAGTGACGCTGGCAATTATCTTGCCCGCCAGTTCGGGCTTGTCTACCGCGTCCCCGAATATCAGCAGGAGCTTTTCCGCCGCACCTTCGTAAACCTGCCATTCACCAACGGCGACGATAGCTGGGAACTACCCATTCCTGCCACCTACATCCTCGATCGCGACGGTACGGTGGTTTATGCGTCGGCCGACGAAGACTACACGGAGCGGCCAGAGCCGGCTGAAATCCTCGAAATTCTGCGTGCGTAAGACCGTCAGGCCGAGTCAACCACCCTACTCCACCCATTTCGTCATCAAGTATCGGTTATGGTCTTCGAACCCTGCCCGCCGGTAGAGCTCGATCGCGGGATTGCCGTGGTTGACCTCCAAATGAATTGTTCGAGCGCCCAGCTTCTTTGCCTCCTCCGCGAAGAACTCCAGCGTCTGGCTCCCGATTCCCTTTCCCCGGTACGCCTTCCGCACGAAGACCTCGTCCACCCAAGCGCACTTGCCGGCGTATTCCAGGCTGTAGTCGAAAGTCAGGACGATGTAGCCGATCGGGTTATCAGCATCGTAAATCAGCCAGACGCGCCCCAGCGACGGATCGGCAATCAGCCCGCGCACGGCATCCCGCGCCCGATTCTCTTCAAATGGAACCGACCAGGGATCGTCCTTTTGCAGGTCGGCCATCATCGCCACTAATGAGTTCAGGTCGGTTAGTCTGGCTGGGCGGAAGGTGATCGTCATGCGTTTAAGGCTCCTTGGTGTTCCTTGGGTTGGCGTGCACCTTGGTCCCGGGTGGCGGTGGAGCCGCACGCCAGGTCCCTCGCCCCGCTGGAGAAAGCGCGGGGCTTCGGGATGACAACTGCTAAACGAACACCCAAAGTGACCCACTACCGCGTCACGGCGCTCCTTGCTATTCACTGCAAGCTACGGCATAATAAGAGTTTGTCATAACCCCGCCGGACGTTTCCGGAAAGGATAAAGCAAATCTGTGTTAACGATTCGACTAGCGCGCACAGGTGCGCGCAAACAGCCTCATTATCGCGTAGTGGTCATCGAGAAGGAGCGCGCCCGTAATGGCCGCCCTGTGGAAGTCGTGGGGACCTACAACCCCCGCGGTAAGACTCCCGCGCTCGATCTGAAGCGCGACCGCATCGACTACTGGGTCTCGAAGGGCGCCCAGATGTCGGAACGTGTGAACAAACTGTTCTCCAAGCCGGCTCCGGCGAGCGCCGGAACAGCCGCCTGATCATTCCCGGTGCGCCTGAAAAGCAACTCATCCCGCAAACTGGGAGTTCGATATGAGTGAGAACGCTGGTGACGTGCGGGCGATGATCGAGCAGGTCGCTAAAGCTCTGGTCGACGCGCCGGACGCTGTGATAGTCACCCAGCTGGAAGAGGGTGGCACCACGGTGCTTGAGCTGGAGGTCGCACCCGAAGATATGGGCAAGGTGATCGGCAAGTCAGGACGCACGGCGCGCGCTATGCGCAACCTTGTGGGCGCGGTCGGCATGAAGGCCAACCGGCACGTGGAGCTCGAAATCCTGGAATAGGGGATTCGCGATCGGCGACGAGTTCATCACCCTCGCCCGCGTCATCAAGACGCAAGGACGCCACGGCGAAGTCGCTGCCGAACTGCACACCAATGTCCCGGACAGATTTGTCGCAGGGATGCGGGTGTTCGCATTGGCCGGCGATGGCACGCATCGCGAGTTGCGAGTCGAGGAATTCTGGCCCCACAAAGGCCGTTTGGTTTTGAAGTTTGCCGGCGTCGATTCGATGAATGACGCCGAAACGCTTTCCGGCTGCGAACTGCAGGTTCCGCGGGGTGAGAGAGCAGGGCTGGAAGCGGGCTGGACGTATATCAGCGATCTGGTGGGCTGCACGGTTTTTGACAGAGACCGTCAAGTCGGCAAGATTATGGATGTTCAGTTTGGGGCCGGGGAAGCGCCGCTGCTGATCGTTCAGGCGGGATCGAAATTGTATGACATCCCCTTCGCCGAGGCTTACCTGGCGAAGGTGGATCAGGGCAAGAAGGAAGTTCACATGCTGCTTCCGGATGGGATGCTCGATGTGAACGCGCCCCTGTCAGCGGAAGAAAAGCGCGAGCAAGGTGCCGGGCAGAACAAACGAAAAGGGTAATTTCCCCTCTGTTCTCTGTGCCCGCTGTGGCTCGGTTTGATTTTGGTCCTCGATGAAGATCGACATTCTCACGATCTTTCCTGATTTTTTTCGCGGACCGCTCGATTACGGCATCGTCCGCCGGGCACGGGAAGCGGGCCTGGTGGAGATCAGCATCCACGATCTGCGGGCGTTTGCTCACGATCGGCACCGTACTGTGGATGACCGCCCATTTGGCGGCGGCGAAGGCATGGTCCTGAAGCCGGAACCGATCTTTGAATGTCTGGAAGCGCTCGGCTTAAATGCCCGGGAGCGGCGGCTGGCAGGTGCGGCGAGGCAGTCAGTCATATTGCTTTCCGCGCAGGGCCGCCGGTTCGAGCAGGGCGTCGCGGCGGAACTGGCGGGGCTCGAGCGGATCGTTCTGATTTGCGGACGTTATGAAGGCGTGGATGAGCGCGTGAGCGACTTCATTGCGGACCGCGAGTATTCGATCGGCGACTACGTTCTGAGCGGCGGGGAACTGGGAGCAGCGGTCATTGTGGATACGGTGACTCGGCTGATTCCGGGTGCGGTGGGAAATGAAGCTTCCACGCGGCAGGAATCGTTCAGTGCCGACCTGGAACGCCAGCCGGGCGACGCGCCAAGTTCGACTTGCGTTTCGGGCGGACTGCTGGATTATCCGCATTACACGCGCCCTGCGGATTTTCGCGGCATGAGCGTGCCGGACGTGCTGCTATCGGGGAATCACGACGAGATTCGCCGCTGGCGCCGGCGCACGGCGCTCGAAAAGACGCGTGCGCAACCGGCCGGACCTGCTGCAAAGCGTGGCACTGTCGGACGAAGACAAAGAATTGCTCGCCCGGATTACGGGCAAAGAAATCCAGTAAAGGAAATCATCATGACGAATCTGATCATCGAAAAACTGCTGGCCAAATCTCAACGCACGGATGTGCCCAAGTTTGGCCCCGGCGACACCGTTCGCGTCCACGTCAAGATCAAGGAAGGCGACAAGGAACGGTTGCAGGCCTTTGAGGGCGTGGTGATCTCCCGCACGCGCGGTCCGCAAGCCAGCTTCACAGTGCGCAAGATCAGCTTCGGCCAGGGTGTCGAGCGCATATTCCCTATCAGTTCGAAGGTCGTAGACAAGGTGGAACTGCTGCGGTCACAGCAAGGTGCGGCGCGCAAAGCTTTACTATCTGCGCAGCCTGCGCGGCAAGGCGGCACGTCTTCGCGACGTGGAGTAGCGCCCCAGCGCGTGGCCCACAGAGCCTAACGGCGCCAGGTTGTTTGGCCCGATTGCGGCATGCCTGAAGGCATGCCCTGATACAAAAACGGAGTTTGAGGGGCCCAGACTAGAAGGGCAGATCGACCAGCTCGACTTTGGGCGCTTCTTCCGGAGTCGCCTGTTTCTCCGACAGGTGCCGCAGCAGGTAGCGCAGAAGGGGGCCGTCTCCCTTTCGTATCTCGCGAAACTCGATTCCTACGCCCGGGTTGCGCCCGGTGTGTTTCACCAGACCCTTAAGCGTCAGGTCGCAATATCCCGTGTTCAACACCAGCTTCAATTCTGTGCCGTGTGCCAGGGTACGCTTCGAGGCGACCAGGCATCCGAACTCTGAAATTTCCCTGAGGCTTCCGTCCACCCACGAGTTCGTGGCCATTTGCACCAGGCCGGCGTCTCCGTGTAGCACAAACCGGGGACCGCGGCGCTTGTCGGCGTGCTTGCGCGAGCCCAATTGCCGCAGAGGGCGAGGCTGTGCCGTGACTTGATCGTAGAGCTCAGCACACTTGCGGAGCTCTTCGTCCCACATCATTCTCTCGTCTTCCAGGCTCTCGACGGAGAACTGTCCGCGCAATTCGGAGTCGACGTCACCCGACCAGACTACTTTGCATAGAGTCTTGCTCCGCCCGCGCTCTACCGTAACGGTATCCCCCACGCTGAAGTTGCGGGTACCGCTCAGACGCGCGCCGCGGGGATGAATGTCGTATGTACAGGCGGTTTCGAGAACCACGGAATTACCGCTGTTTTCGCGGTAAGTCACCCGGATGGGAAGCGCGACGTGGACCTTCTTGACGTGCTGGTTAGGACGATTTTCCGATGGGTGCTTGCTCTTCACCTGGGCCTCATGTCTGCGCTTGAAGTGCCAAGTTACCAAGGTATTCGAGGTCCAACAATGGCCCGCCTGTACCCAAGGTAAGGGTTACCTCCGGGGGATAACGGGTGGGGTCTGGGCGGGTCCGATGTGAGGGAGCATCTGGGATGGTTCACAGGCGGTCTACACGTAGGTCATCCTGAGCGAGCGGTGATCTTTCGCTCGCGAAGAACCTGCTGCGCTCAGGATGACAGTCGAGGAGAGAAACAAACTTGAAGTTCTACTATTGGGCCGTTTAGCGCTTGCCTTTCCACAACCTGCTCGACGAACATGACTGCAGTCACGGTTAGTGTCTGCCAAAACCCAATCCGCTTCCAAAGCGCTGTCCCCCGCGGCTGCGAAGTTGCGCATGCTGAAGCGACTGCGTTGTACTCTGCGCTTTGAACAAAAAGCGTGGGAGAGCGGTGCGCAACTTGTTGCCGGTGTGGACGAAGTCGGGCGCGGTTCTCTTTTTGGCCCAGTGGTCGCCGCTGCGGTGATTCTCGATCCCGCTTACCGCATTCGCGGATTACGGGACTCCAAATTGCTTCCAGCAGATCGTCGTGAAGTTCTGGCGGAGCGCATTCGAGAACATGCCATCGCCTGCGCGATCGCAGCGGTGGACGCGGGCCGCATCGACCAGATCAACATCTACCAGGCGTCGCGCGTGGCCATGCGGGAAGCTGTTTCGCAACTCATGCCGGTGCCGGATTACCTGCTGGTCGACGCAGTTCGTCTGGATTGCGAGCAGCGGCAGGAGCCAATCATCCACGGCGATGCGCGCTCAGCTTCGATTGCTGCAGCGTCGATCATCGCGAAGGTTGCGCGTGACCGGCTGATCGCGGAATGGGACCCGGTTTTTCCTGCCTATGGACTCGCCTCTAACAAAGGCTACGGCACGCCACGCCATGTTGCCGCGCTGCGAGAGTACGGGCCGTGTCCGCTGCATCGCCAGTCTTTCGCGCCAGTGTGGAATGCGCCGATTCCGCAGGAGGTTCTCGGCTTCATGCTGGAAGAGGCCGGGGAAGTTGCGAATCCTGATGCGATAGAAAGCTCGCTCGACGAGGAGCTTTTCGATGAAGCCAAACTACAAAAAGAGGCCGTTTGACTGGGCCGGTGTCTGTTGCAGATCAAATAGTCCGTAGCAGCACTGACTTGTCATCCTGAGCGACTCGAATGGGACCCCTTGTCTGCTGATTTTCTTCATCGGCTTGTCAGGGAATTCTCCCCGTGCCGCCGGTAGCATGGCGGTAATCCTCTTTTTAGACGTCATCCCAAGGTTCCGCGTTTTCTTCAGCGCAGACACAACCACTTCCCACGATACAATCGCCCGATGCGACGCCTGATGTGCGTTATCGCTCATCCTGATGATGAAGCCGCCAACTTTGGCGGTTCCCTACGTCTGTATCGTGACCGCGACGTTGAAACGTGCGTGGTGTGCCTCACGCCTGGTCAAGCGGCGAGAAACCGCGGCGACGCCCGAAGCGATCACGAGCTGGCCGCCATCCGGCGCAAGGAATTCGCGGCGTCATGCGACATTCTTCAGGTCACTCGTGGGATCATTCTCGACTATCCCGACGGGCATCTCCATCAGCAGGATCTCTACAAAATCGTTTGCGATCTGACGCTTCAGATTCGCGAATTCAAGCCGCAAGTTCTCCTCACCTTCGGGCCTGAGGGAGGGCTTACCGCTCATATGGATCATTCCATGGCGGCGGTGTTCGCCACGCTGGCGTTTCACTGGGCTGGACGCAGCAACCGTTACCCGGACCAGTTCGATGACGGGCTCAAAGTGCACCGCGTGCAGAAGCTCTATTACTCCACGTCGGACTTCATGCTCGACGACCGGGAACCGGTTTCGCTCTCGCCGCAAACCACGGTCATCGAGATAGGGAACTATCTTGAGACCAAGCTGGAGGCCTTCCGCGCGCACAAAACCCAGGCGCCGCTGTTACCGCTCTTCGAAGATCGGATCAGCCGGGGAGCGCGCAAGGAGATGTTTCATCTGGCTGCCAGCACGAGTCCTGGGCCGGCGGAGCAGGAGACGGATTTGTTTGCGGGGATCCGGGAAGTTTGAGGCACCCGCTCAAGTTATGTTCGCGCCGGTGACCTGATTTTTTGACTAAGATGACTGCCATGCGAAAGGCGATCATTGCAATCGGTGGAGGAGAGATACGGACAAAGGGAACCGCCGCGATTGACCGCGAGATAATTCGTCTCACAAACCGGGAGCATGCCAGGCTCCTCTTTCTGCCCACAGCAAGTTCTGATTCAGAGCGCTATTGGAGGCACGTCCAGGAATATTTTGGCGGATTCCTCAAATGCAAGACTGACGTACTCTTCCTTGTGACTGAGCGGCCTTCCAGAAAGACGATCGAGACAAAGATCCGTTGGGCGGACATCATCTATGTGGGCGGCGGAAACACGCTGCTGATGATGCGGGTGTGGCGGCGTTTGGGTGTGGATAAGCTGCTGAAATCGGCCTATGAGAATGGGACTGTGCTTTCCGGCGTCAGTGCAGGTTCCATCTGCTGGTTCGATTCCGGACACTCCGATTCGATGTCCTTCTACGATCCACGGAACTGGAATTACATCAATGTGAAAGGCCTTGGACTCATAAAGGGGATCCACTGCCCGCATTACAACGGCATGACGCGGGGAGTACCGCGGAGAAGAGACTTCCGGGACATGATCCGCGGGACTGGAGGCATCGGCATTGCGATCGAGAACAACTGCGCGATAGAATTCATCGACGGCCGGTTCTACAAAGTGATCACGTCCAAAGACTACGCACGCGCATACCGAGTCTATAAAGCAGGTGGGCAGATTCTTAGTGAACAGATACGCGGCCAGGCACAGCTTGCGCCAATCGAGCAGCTTTATCGTCGAAGGCGCAACCTTGAGAAGTTGCGAAATAAACGGTAACTGTTGATCCATCGCGCAACGACGAAAATACTGGTTTCAGGCCGCCACGTTCTCTATCGCCAGCGCCATGCCCATACCGCCGCTGACGCACAGAGTAGCCACTCCGCGCTTGGCTTTGCGGCGCAGCATCTCGTGCAGCAGGGTGACCGTGATCCGCGCACCCGTGCAACCAATGGGATGGCCCAGCGCGATTGCACCACCATTTACGTTCAGCTTGTCGCGGTCGAAATGCAGTTCGCGGTCGCAGGCCAGCACCTGCGCCGCAAATGCTTCGTTGAGTTCCACAAGATCAAAATCTGCCAGCCGCAACTGATGCTTCTGCTCCAGCTTGCGCATGGCTGGCACCGGACCAATTCCCATGACGCGCGGATCGACACCCGCCGAAATCACCGCCATCACACGCGCCAGCGGCTTCAGGTTGTTGGCCTGCACAAACTCTTCGCTCGCCAAGACCGTGGCCGCCGCGCCGTCGGTAATTCCTGAGGAATTGCCTGCCGTAATCGTGCCCGTTTTTGAGAAGACCGGGGCAAGTTTCGCCAACTTCTCGAGCGTGGCCCCGATGAACGGATGCTCGTCCTTCGCGAAAATCTGCGTGCCCTTCTTGCTTGCGAGCGTTACGGGAGCGATTTCCGCGTCGAATCGGCCCGCCGCAATCGCATCTGCAGCGCGTGTCTGCGAGCACAAGGCGAACTCGTCTTGTTCTTCGCGGGAAATCTTGTACTGCTCGGCCAGAATTTCAGCGGTTTCGCCCATCACCATTTTGGCCAGAGGGCAGAAAAAGCCGTCACGATACATGCCGTCGACCAGTTCCTGATTGCCGAGGCGATATCCCCAGCGAGCGCCGTCGAGGTAGTAGGGCAATCGCGACATCGATTCGGTGCCTCCGGCCAGAACGCAGCTCAGATTGCCGACCGCAATTTCCTGGTAGGCCAGCGCAATCGTCTTCATGCCAGAGGCGCAGGCTTTATTGACGGTGTAGGCGGGGACCTCCTGGGGTACGCCGCTGCGAATGGAAACCTGCCGGGCAGGGTTCGGCCCGCCGCCCGCCTGGCGCGCGTTGCCGAAAATGGTCTCTTCCACCTGCTGCGGATGCACTCCGGCGCGCTCCATCGCGGCCTTGGCCGCAACGACGCCCATGTCGGCTGCGGTCATCGAGGCCAGCGATCCGCCGAACTTTCCGATGGGCGTCCGGACTGCGGACAGGATGTATACGTCCCCCAAGAAGCACCTCCGAACGCTTTAGTTTAACAGGGCCGGTTGAGGCCGGGTTTTGTGCCGCAGTTTCGTTTGCGGTAAAGATGCTCGCAAGATCCTGCGCTCCGCCTGAAGAACGGCTACGCTCAGGATGACCCGACAGGAAAGTGAACGGTCAGAATACAAACGGCACCGCTGAAGCGGTGCCCTGATCGAACCCCCAAGGCCTGACATGGAACGGTTGTCGGTCTGCGATCCGCAAAGCGGTGCCCTGATACGAATCGCGATAAACTGAACAGGCATGAATTTCATCTACGGCATCAATGCCGTCAGCGAAGCTCTGAAAGCGCGTGGACGCGCCTTCGAGTGGGTCGGGGTCGCCAAGGAGCGGCATGATCTGCGGCTGCAACGCATCGTCGAAGAGTGCCGCAAGATCGGAATTGCCGTGCGTTTCATGCCGCGTCCTGAACTCGACCGAACTTGGCCGGGAATGGCGCGCACCAGGGCGTGGTGGCGGTCACGTCGGCGAAGCAATACAACGATCTCGATGACGTGGTCGCGGCCAAGCGCGGCCAACATTCGCTGATCGTCGTGCTCGACGGCGTGGAAGATCCGCACAATCTCGGCGCCATTCTTCGCACTGCGGATGCCGCGGGCGCTGACGGCGTGGTGATTCCCGAGCGCCGGGCGGCGGGCGTGACGGCCATCGTGGCAAAGTCATCTGCGGGGGCCAGCGAGCATCTGCCGATTGCGCGCGTGACCAACATTGCCCGCACCGTCGAGGATCTGAAGGCCCAGAATCTGTGGATCGTCGGCCTCGACGAACGTGGACCCAAGACCTACGACGCGCTCGATTACAAAATGGACTGCGCGGTCGTGCTGGGTGCCGAAGGCCACGGGCTGCACGATCTGGTGAAGCGGAAGTGCGACTTCCTGGTTTCGATCCCGATGCTCGGCAAAGTCTCGTCGCTCAACGTGTCAGTGGCGGCGGGGGTGGTGCTGTACGAGATCGTCCGGCAGAGAAACTCAAAGCCATCCACGCCGGGTAAGAAATGAAGTTTCTCTTTGCGTTCTGCCTTCTGTGTGCGACGGCTGCGAACTGTCTGGCCCTCGACCGCGAAGCTTTCACTTTCACTCGCTACAATCTTGACCTTCGCGTGGAGCCAGAGCAGAGGCGACTGGGCGTGCGCGGCAAAGTCACGCTCCGTAACGATTCGTCTTTAGCCTCAGAAAAATGCGGTTATGCAGATCTCGTCCAGCCTGTCGTGGCGTTCGATCCAGGCGGGCGGCAAGCCGCTGCAGTATGTGACGCATCCTTACGAGTCGGATATCGATCACACCGGAGAATTGTCAGAAGCGGTTGTGACCCTGCCTCGCGAGATAGCACCCGAAGAGTCGAGATCGAACTGGAAATCGGCTACGAAGGCGTGATCCCGCCGGATACCACCCGCCTTACGCGCATAGGCGTCCCAAAAGAAGCAGCGGCGCGCACTGACTGGGATCAGATCAGCCCATCGTTCACGGCCGTGCGCGGCGTCGGCTACGTGGCGTGGTATCCGGTGGCCATGGAGGCGGCCAGCCTGTCCGAGGACAGGGACCTGTTCGAGAAGATGGGGCGGTGGAGGATACGGGAAGCGCAGTCGGAGATGAAAGTCAGCATCAGCTATGTGCCGTCCAGCGCGGAAACGCTTCCGACTCTCTTCTGCAACGGCAGAGGGATCACTCTCCATGAGGCGATGGATCGCGCGCAATCGGTAACGGCTCAGTGTTCATTTCAGCCGCTTGGTTTGAATGAACCACTTTTTCTGCTGGGCAATTACGCGACACTGAATCGCCCGGCTGTGAACATTCACTACGTGGGTAGCCATGAGTCGGCTGCCGAGAATTTTGGCCTTGCTGGCGACCTGGCAACGCCATTCGTGACCGAGTGGTTCGGCGCTCCACGGTCAAAAGTCGAAGTCTTCGAGTTGAGTGAGCCTTCATCCGCGCCTTTTGAGAGTGCGACTACGTGGCTCACTCCGCTCGTCAACCTCGACGCCAGGACCGCTCAGGCCGGCATGGTTCATAGCTTGACTCACGCTGCCTTTCCCTCGCTGCGCCCGTGGATACTGGAGGGGATAGCGCACTTCGCACAGGCTATCTACATTGAGAACCGGGATGGTCTCCGGTCGGCGCTCGATTATCTTGGATCGTATCTCGGCCAAGTGCAACAAGCCGAGACGAACTTGGCTCAGGCCACTTCTGCCAAGCCGGGTTCACCCGTTATGCCGCCGGCGCAGGTGACGGAAGGACAGCCACTGGTCTCAACCACCGATCCAGTTTTCTACCGCGGCAAAGCGGCCTACGTCTGGTGGATGCTGCGCGATCTGGTCGGCGACCAAGCGTTGAAGAAGGCATTCGCAGCTTACCGCTCGGATCAGGATAACGACCCCTCTTACATGCCGCGCCTGATACAGGTTCAAAGTAAACGCGATCTTGACTGGTTCTTCGACGACTGGGTCTACCATGATCGCGGGCTGCCGGACTTCCACGTTGCGTCGGTGTATCCGACCAAGGTCGAGCAGGGCTATCTCGTGACCGTGACAGTGGAGAATCTCGGAGCAGCCGGGGCCGAAGTGCCAGTAACTTTGAAATTTGGTGGGGGCCAGGTGACGCAACGCCTCGAAGTCCGCGGGAAGGCATCGGCCAGCGTCCGGTTCAACGTTTCGGGCGCTCCTCAGGAAGTGGTCGTAAATGACGGGAGCGTGCCCGAGATGGATATGGCGAACAACGTATACACTGTCGAACCGCCGACAGCGAAGCAATGAGGGTCTTGGGTAGTGGCTCAATTTGAACCGCTCCGCGCCAGATCCCTCGCCCCGCTGGAGAAAACGCGGCGCATCGGGATGACATGCTCTACAACACTAATCAAACTGACCCAGTACGATGTTTGTACCCAAATCAGCAGCGTTGTAGCAGGTTTTTGGTTCGACCTCTAAAATCAACAGTCAATAATTCTGGCGTGGCTTAGTAGGTTTAATACGGAGGGTTTGCCTTGTCCTACATCCAGTTTCTCGGCGCGGCTGGCACGGTCACCGGTTCCAAGCACCTGATCAATACTTCCCGCGACGGTGGCAGCACCGACGGCTTTCAGGTTCTGATCGACTGCGGCTTGTTCCAGGGACCAAAAGAATGGCGCGAACGCAATTGGCAGGACACTCCGGTTCCCGCGCGCGAAATCGATGCGGTCATTCTCACGCATGCGCACCTCGACCACTGCGGCTGGATTCCCCGCCTGGTGAAAGAAGGCTTCCGCGGCCCTATTTACGCGACGCAAGCCACGATCGATCTCTGCTCAATTATTCTTCCTGACTCCGGCCACCTGCAGGAAGAAGACGCGAACTTCTATAACAAGACGAAAGCGTCAAAACACACTCCCGCGCTGCCCTTATACACGCTCGAGGAGGCACAGGACTGCATGCAATATTTCAAGCCTGTCGAGGTGGGTAATACGACGCAGCTATCTCCGGAAATTTCATTTCGTTTTGTGCGGGCCGCTCACATTCTGGGTTCGTGCATGGCGGAGATTTCGCTGAACACCAACGGTTCCAGCCGTCGGCTGTTATTTACGGGAGATATCGGGCGCGTGCGAAATAACAACGTTGCTCCGGGCAAGGTAGTGCATTCGGGTCCCACCGAGGGAGAGACCGCCGATCTGCTCGTGATGGAGTCGACCTACGGCAACCGGGTGCATCCGACCGACGATCCTCGCCCACAGTTGGCTGCGCTCATCAAGCAGACCGTTCAGCGGGGCGGAAGCGTGATCGTTCCGGTCTTTGCGGTGGAACGAACCCAAAAATTCATCTTCATGCTGAAAGAACTGATGCTCAACAGCCAAATCCCGAGCATCCCGGTTTATTGCGACAGCCCCATGGCGATCAAGGCGGTCGAGATTTTCCTTAAGCACACGGAGGAGTACAGCGACGAGACGCGCGAGCTGATCAAGAAGTGTGGGTCACCGCTCGAGTGGTCCGGCTTCACATTTGCCTCCACGTCGGAGGAATCGAAGAAGATCAACGAGACTCACTATCCGTCGATCATCATCTCTTCGAGCGGCATGGTAACGGGTGGCCGCATCCAGCATCACCTGGCGCAGCGGTTGCCTGATCCCAAGAATCTCGTGCTGTTTATTGGATTCCAGGCGCCGGGCACGCGCGGATTCACCATCAAGAGCGGAGCGCCGGAGGTGAAGATCTATGGTCAGATTGTGCCCATCCGGGCGCAGATTGCGGCGCTAGAGCAGTTCAGCGACCACGCCGATCCGCCGGAGCTCCTGCAATGGCTGCGCACCTTCACAAGGAAACCGAACATCACTTACCTGGTGCATGGGGAACCTTCGGCGTCGTCACAACTGCGTGATGAAATGACCAAGGAGCTGGGGTGGAGTGTGCAGGTGGCGCAGTGGATGCAGAAGGTGGACGTGAGATGAGGCATTTTTCACCACGGAGGCGGAAAAGATAAGCCCTCTTCACCACGGAGACACAGAGGCACAGAGAAAACAAATGTCGGTTGTCTGATGTCGATTCAAATTCGGAACCCGAACCGGATGGCGGCGCCAATTCACGACTCAAAGCGTTCAGTGTTTCTCGGTGGCTCCGTGTCTCCGTGGTGAATCGGATTGGAGGAGTTATGACAGAAGCGGAACTCAAGAAGCATCTTGAAGCAGCCGAGAAGAGTCCCAAGGAGATTGCCGCGGCAGTTTCCGGACTTCCTGACAAAACGCTCCGCTACAAGCCTGCGCCGGGCAAGTGGTCGATTCTCGAAATCCTGGGGCATCTGGCCGACGTTGAGATCATCTATGCTTACCGGCTACGTCAGGCCCTGGCGGACGAAAAGCCCGTCATCGCGCCAATCGATCAGGATGCCTGGGCTCGCAATCTCGGCTACATGGAGTCTTCGCCGGCAGAACTGGTCGCATTCTATGGATTGAGCCGGCACCACACGCTGCAGCTCTTGCGGCGCCTGAAGCCTGAAGACCTGGAAAAGGGCGCTTTTCATCCCGAACACAAGCGCAACGTGACGGTGGCGGAAATGATTCAGATGATGTCGGGTCATGGCACAAATCACCTGGGGCAGATAGAGAAGCTGAAGAAAGAGGCGGGCACGAAATAGAAAGGCAGAAGGGCTACGAAGCGTTTGCGCGCGTGAACTCCACCAGCGCTTCCAGTTTCTCCTTCGCTTTTCCTGAATCGATCGATTCCGCGGCCATCGGCAGCGCGTCAATCAAACGCTCCGCTCTACCGCCTGCGACCAAGCCCGCTGCGCTATTCAACAAAACCACATCCCGGCATGGCGATTTTTTACCGTCCAGAATGTCGCGAATGATCTGTGCATTTGCCGCAGCGTCTCCTCCAACGATGGCCTCGATGGGCGCGCGCTTCAAGCCGAATTCTTCCGGCGAGACCTCGTAGCTTCTGACCGCTCCGCTACGAACTTCTGCCACGCGGGTTGGGCCTGTAATGGTGATCTCATCCAGTCCATCGGCGCCGTGCACCACCAGAGCGCGTCTCAGCCCGAGGATGCTCAACGCCTCGGCCAGCTTGTCTACAAGATCAGCGGAATAGACCCCTACCACTTGCGCCGAGGCCCGCGCCGGATTGGTGAGCGGTCCCAGAAGGTTGAAAACCGTCCTCAGCTTTAGTTCCCGACGGGCCGGCTGAACATACTTGATCGCCGAATGCATGGCCGGCGCGAATAGAAATGCGATGCCCACCTGTTCGAGGCACGCGGCGAGCCGCTCCGCCGACAGAACAATGTTTACTCCCAGCGCCTCCATGACGTCCGCCGACCCGCACTTCGAGGAGACGCTGCGATTCCCATGCTTGGCCACCCTCACGCCGGCCCCGGCGACGATCAGGGCCGTTGCGGTCGAGATGTTAAAGGTGCCGCTGGCATCGCCGCCTGTGCCGCAGGTGTCGACCAGAGCGTCGCGTTCCGTGCCGCTGACGTCGACGGTGGAGTTGCGCGCGAGGTCCAAGTGCGCGGCTTCGGCACGGATCGCCTCAGCGAAGCCGACAATCTCCTCCACCGTCTCGCCTTTCATGTGCAGGGCGACGAGCAGAGCCCCAATCTGCGCGTCGGTGCACTTTCCCGCGAGCACCTCGGTCATGACCGCGCGGGCATCGTCGCGACTGAGCGACTGGCGGTGGTTGGCGACGAGATGAAGGGCTTCGGTGATCATCGGAGATGGCGATCCATCGTATCGCAGAAGGCATCACTTCCACATGTGACGGTTGATGTTTGCCCAAATGCGTGACGGTTCTATAAAATCAATGGTTTGCTGCCTCAGTCCAAAGCCGCAAGCAAAAGGTCCTCCCGGGATAATTCAGTATCGTCCGTCGTCCGGGTAATTTCTCTCGGCGAATGGCGGCCAACAACCGACGACCGATTTTGGAATCATTATGAAAATTCATGAGTATCAGGGAAAAGAAATCCTGAGGAAGTATGGCGTCGCGGTGCCGCGCGGCGAAATGGCGACGACGCGCGAGCAAGCCGAAGCTGCCGCGCGCAACCTGTTTAACGCTGGCGCTACAGGTGTAGTGGTTAAGGCCCAAATTCATGCGGGTGGCCGGGGCAAGGGCGGAGGCGTGAAGATTGCGAAGTCGGTCGAGGAAGCCTCTGAACTTGCCGGCAAAATGCTGGGCATGACTCTGGTCACGCATCAGACCGGGCCTGAGGGCAAGACGGTTCAGCGGCTCCTGATCGAGGAAACTCTGCCGATCGAGAAAGAACTCTACATCGGCATCCTCGTGGATCGCGCTGAGGGGAAGCCCGTGTTCATGGCCTCTGCGGCGGGGGGCATGGAGATCGAGCAGGTTGCTGCCGAGAATCCTGACGCAATCCTCAAGGAATACATCGATCCGGGCATGGGCCTCGAGCCGTTCCAGGCGCGCAAGCTGGCGTTCCGGCTGGGACTGAAGCCGCAGCTGGTCAATCAGGCCGTACAGTTCATGCAAGGTTTGTACAAAGCGTTTCTGGCCACCGACGCGTCGCTGCTCGAAATCAATCCATTCATCACGACGACTGACGGCCGCCTCTTCGCGCTTGATGCCAAACTCAACTTCGATGACAACGCGCTCTTCCGCCATCCCGACATCAAGGAGCTGCGCGACGTCACCGAAGAAGACCCGCTGGAAGTGGAAGCCTCAAAATACAGCCTCAATTACATCAAGCTGGATGGCACGGTGGGCTGCATGGTGAACGGCGCGGGGCTGGCGATGGCGACCATGGACATCATCAAATATGCGGGCGGGATGCCGGCGAATTTTCTTGATGTGGGCGGTGGAGCCAATGCCGAGCAGGTGACCCACGCATTCGAGATATTACTGAGCGACAAGAATGTGAAGGCGGTGCTGATCAACATTTTCGGCGGCATCCTGCGTGTGGATACGCTGGCCAAGGGCGTGGTGGAGGCTGCGCAAAAGACTCATATCCAACTGCCCATCGTTCTGCGCCTGGAGGGCACGAACGTGGAAGCTGGGCGGGAGATTCTGAAGCAGTCGGGATTGAACTTCATAGTCGCAGAAACCATGAAAGACGCCGCTGAGAAGGTGGTCGCGGCGGCAGGTGCGGCGTAGATTTTCGCCGGCAAGAGGCTACGAGCTGCCTCTTTGGAAAGAGGACGTTTGATATCGGCGCGGGAAGCCGTGTCAGCAGGGAAGAAGAGCAATCATGGCAATTCTGGTAGATAAGAAAACGAGGCTGCTGGTGCAGGGCCTCACGGGACGCGAAGGGACCTTCCACGCGAAAGCCGCGGCGGATTATGGGACGAACATCGTTGGCGGGGTTACGCCGGGCAAGGGCGGAACCACCCACGAGGGCTGGCCGGTCTTCAACACTGTGCAGGAAGCGGTCGACAAGACCGGGGCGAACGCTTCGGTGATCTTCGTGCCGCCACCGTTCGCCGCCGACGCGATCATGGAAGCCGCGGATGCGGAAGTTGATCTCATCGTGTGCATCACGGAAGGGATTCCGACTCTCGATATGGTGCGTGCCTGGGAATTTCTGCAGAACCGGCGGTCGCGGTTGATTGGCCCGAACTGTCCGGGGATCATTTCTCCGGGCAAATGCAAGATCGGCATCATGCCAGCGCATATTCACAAAGAGGGATCGATCGGCATCGTCTCGCGTTCTGGCACTCTGACTTACGAGGCCGTCTACCAGCTCACGACGCGCGGGATCGGCCAGTCCACAGCCATCGGCATCGGCGGTGACCCGATAATCGGCACGAATTTTCTCGACGCGCTGGAGTTGTTCAATCGCGATCCACAGACGGAAGCGGTCATCATGATTGGCGAGATCGGCGGGAACGCGGAGGAGATCGCGGCGGACTATGTGAAACATCACATGAAGAAGCCCGTGGTCGGGTTCATTGCCGGTCAGACTGCGCCCCCGGGTCGCCGCATGGGTCATGCGGGCGCGATCATCTCCGGCGGCAAAGGGACCGCGTCGGAAAAGATCAAGGCCATGGAGGCCGCCGGCATCAAGGTGGCGAAGTCTCCGGCTGCGATTGCGGAAACTTTGGTCTCAGTTCTGGGTGCGGCGGTAAGAGCCTAGACGATTTCCGTCGCTGCTTGAAAGCGCAGCACAAGCGATCGACCATCGTCCAACGACGAGAGACATTTATTTACTCCAAAATATCAAGGACAGAAGATCCGAATGAAGACTCTGCAACGCACTCTCACCATCGTCAAGCCGGACGCAGTCAAGAAGCACGCGGTTGGCGACATCATCGAGCAGTTTGAAAAAAATGGATTTCACATTCTTGGTATCAAAATGCTGGAAATCTCCAAGCACCAGGCGGAGCACTTCTACGCCGTGCACGCAAGCAAGGGTTTCTACAATTCGCTGACGGACTTCATGTCGAGCGGCCCCATCGTGGTGCTGGCTCTGGAGAAGGAAAACGCCATAGCGGACCTGAGGAAGCTGATGGGTGCCACGAATCCCGCGAACGCGGAAGAGGGCACGATACGCAAGAAGTGGGCTTCCAGCATCGAATACAACGCGATTCACGGCTCCGATGCCGAGGACACTGCCCGCTTCGAATTGAGTTTCTTCTTTGCGGGATACGAATTAGCGAAATAAGTACCCGGTACCTAGTACCCAGTAACGAGCCCGATCGCAAACTGACAATTAGCGACTGAGAACTGAGAACCAGAAACTGAGAACTGCCTATGCCCCTGGTCCAAATCACAATGCTCGCAGGCCGCACCACCGAACAAAAACGCAAACTGGCGCAGCGCATCACGGATGCCATGGTGGAAGAAGCCGGCGCCCGCCGCGAAGCGATCGTCGTGGCTTTTCACGAGGTGTCGAAGGAAAGTTACGCTTCCGGCGGCGTGCTGATGGCGGACAAGCCGAAAACGTAAGGTGGGGCGTCCCCGCGACTTTCAGCGCGGCTGCGATTCATCGAGCGGGACGAACAGATGTCCTTCCACCCGCTCCGCTATCTTGGGCAATTCTTTCTTGGCATACTGCATGAAGTGAGGCGCGGCGCGGTGCGCTTCCAGCGCGCCATCATCCTTGTACTGCTCGTAGATGAAGAAACGTCGCGGTTCCGTCTTGTGGCGATGCACCATGTACATCAGACAACCCGGCTCCTTACGCGATTCTTCTGTTAGCTTGCCGAAAATTACCGCCGTCTCGCCTTCACGCCCTGTCTTTGCCATCCAGGTCACTGCCAGCACAACCATCTTTCGCTCCGTCGTTTCTCTTACGTCTTTTGCGTCTCTTTACGCTCGTGCTCGCGCCCGAACCTTGATTTTGCCTGCCGGCTTCGCTACCCGGCCTCGCACCGCTGCCAGGAAGTCGTCGGTGAACATCGTCTGCTCGCGGCCCGGTCCGGTTGAGATCATGCCCACGCGCGCTCCGGTTTCGTGCTCAATGAAAGACAGATACTCCCGTGCTGCCTTGGGCAGTTTCTCAATCTTCGTGATTCCTTGTGTGGAGGTGCGCCAACCAGGCATTTTATTGTATACGCAATCGATTTCTTCATAGCCGCTCGACTGCGCCGGTATCTCCGCTGTCTTCTTCCCGTTCACTTTGTAGGCCACACAAACAGGAATCTCTGCCAGGTCGTCCAGCACATCCAGTTTGGTGACGACCAGCCAGGAAATGCCATTAATCATGCCAGCGTAACGCAGAAGTGGCAAATCAAGCCACCCACAGCGGCGCGGACGTCCCGTCACAGCGCCGAATTCGTTGCCACGGGCACGAAGTTTGTCTCCCAGTTCGTCCAGCGCTTCGGTGGGGAACGGACCGCCGCCCACGCGCGTGCAATAAGCTTTGGTCACCCCGATCACCGACTGGATTGCATTAGGTGCAACGCCAGTCCCGGTTGCCGCCCCGCCCGAGGTTGCGCTCGACGAGGTCACAAAAGGATAGGTTCCATGGTCGATATCGAGCATGGTGCCCTGCGCTCCCTCGAACATCACGGCTTCGCCCGCAGCCAGAGCCTGGTTCAGCAAGAGGGCCGTGTCGCAGACAAACGGAGCAATCTGCTCCGAAGCGCGGGCGTATTCCTCGTACATGCTGTCCGCGTCGAGGGGTTCGGAGTTGAACAGCGCATGCGCGATCATATTCTTTTCGCGACAGGCATTTTCGATGTGCGTCTTCAACAGCTTGAGGTCAAGCAGATCGGCAACGCGCAAACCCCGGCGCCCCATCTTGTCTTCGTAAGCCGGACCGATGCCGCGAGAGGTCGTACCGATCTTTACTCTGCCGGGAGCATTCTCGGCCGCCAGTTCAATCATGCGGTGATAGGGCAGGATCACCTGCGCCCGGTTGCTGACGAAAAGATTGCCATTGATGGTCACGCCTGCAGCGCGCAGGCCGGCGATTTCTTTCAGCAGGGCGATGGGATCCAGCACCACGCCGTTGCCGATCACGCCGCGACAGCCGGGGCGCAAGACGCCGGAAGGAACGAGTTGCAGGATAAATTTCTTGCCCTTGATGATGACGGTGTGGCCGGCGTTATGGCCTCCCGCGTAGCGGGCAACGACCGGGAAATTTTCAGAGAGGACGTCGACGATTTTGCCCTTGCCCTCGTCGCCCCATTGCGCACCAATGATGACCGCCGTGTTGCCCTTTTTCAAAGCAAACTCCCGTAGGAACTGATTGCCGCGGCCAGCCGGCCGCACTCCAGGGTCGCACACACTCCTTGCCCGCGGTGTATTGACGCGCCTGGACTACTTGGGAATTCGACGGTACGGGTGTGTACGAGAAATCATACCGTGCTGGGCTGTGAATGAGCAATTCATGTGCAGTGGTGGGCGAGTTCCGGACGAGAGGCTAGGACGCCATCAGGCTGACGGCCAACGACAAACGACAAACGACGATAAACTAGAGAACACATGCCGGAACTTCCCGAGGTCGAAACCATAGCCCGAGGCCTGGACCGCCGCGTTAGAGGTGACGTCATTGAGTCCGTCTGGCTGGGCTCGAAGCCTGAACCGTTGAAGTCGCCCGCGCGAGAGATCGTCGCGACCCTCGAATCCAGGCGCATTAACGCCGTACGCCGGATGGGCAAGCACATCGTGCTGGACCTGGAAAAAGTAGGCCAGGCTCCGGTTGCGAAGCATGCAAAGAAATCGGTGCGACGGCAGGCCGATGCAACGTCCACCAAGGCTCAGTGGATTGTTCATCTTGGAATGACCGGGCGTCTGCTCGTTTGTCCCCCGTCTGAGGAGACAGCGAAGCACACGCACGCCGTCGTCAAGCTGGCATCGGGCAGGGAACTGCGCTTCGTTGATCCTCGTCGTTTCGGCCGCCTTAGTGTTTCGAGCAACGGCGACTTTGCGGCCAGCGGCTTCGAACCTCTTGAAGTGGACCTCGACAGCTTTGTCGCTCTTTTTCGGGGGCGCAAGACCCCGATCAAGAGCGCGCTCTTGAATCAGAAGCTTCTGAGTGGAGTCGGCAACATCTACGCGGATGAATCGCTGTTCCGTGCGGGAGTACGCCCGCGACGGCGAGCCGCCTCGCTGACCAGGGAGAATCTGCGGCTGCTCTATTCTTCGTTGCGGGAAGTGCTGAAGGAGGCGATCAAGCTGGGCGGATCTTCCGTGTCCGACTATGTCGACGCCGACGGCGAGGAAGGATTTTTCCAGTTGCAGCACCGCGTCTATGGCCGGGAAGGCGAGGCCTGCCTGGTATGCAGGACTCCCATCAAGCGTGTCGTCATCGCGGGCCGCAGCAGCCATTATTGCCCGAAGTGCCAGAAATAATTCGCATGACGTTCTCACCGCTTGGTGCCGATCACCTTGTGGAATGCTTGGAGAAAAAGCCGATTCTCCTCGGGCCTTGCGATCGTCACCCGAATCGCCTTCGGTGCGCCCCACGGGCCCAAAGGACGCACGATCACCCCTTCACTTTGCAGGCTTTTCACAAGAGACTCAGCATCTTCTCCGACGTCGCAGTAGATGAAGTTTCCCCACGTCGGTGCGACGGCATATCCCACCGCCGATAGTTCCCGGATTACGATCTTCGCCTGCTCAGCATTGTTCACCACCGCCTGCCGCACCTGCTCTTCATCTTCGAGCGCGGCGAGGGCGCCTGCCTGCGCCACGCCGGAGACCGAATAGATGTTCCGCATGGTATTCAGTCGTGCGACCAGGTCAACTGGACCCACTCCATACCCCACGCGGACCCCCGCCAGTCCGTGTGCCTTCGAGAAGGTGCGCAGGACAAGCACATTCCGGTTCTGCCTGACGTATTCCAGAGAATGGGAGAACTCGACTCCACGCTGTTTAGCGAAGAACTCGGCGTAGTCGTAGTACGCCTCGTCCAGAATCACAATGACGTGAGGTGGAATGCGATCGAGAAACTTGTCCACCGCCGCTGCATTGACCAGCGTTCCCGTTGGATTGTTGGGGTTCGCCAAGAATACGAAGCGTCTGCCGGAGTCGACGGCATCCGCGATGGCGTCGAGCTCAATCGTGTTGTCGCGCATCGGGACTTCAATCAATCGCCCGCCTGCCGCTTTCACGACGATGCCGTAGACGATGAACGACCGCTCGCTGGTGACGGCATTCAAGCCCGGTCCGACCAGCACGCGCGCAATGACATCCAGCAACTCGCCAAGGCCAGCAGCGACGACGATGTTCTCAGCGGGAACTCCGTGCTTCGCCGCGAGCTTTTGCCGCAAGTCGGCGGCGTCGTTGTCCGGGTAAAGATGTGATTCCGCGACCGCCGCCCGCATTGCTTCGACGGCACGAGGCGATGGCCCGAAAGGGCTTTCATTGGAATCCAGCTTGAGCAAGCTCACTCGGCTTTCTTGGCGGGCGGACGCGAACCCGTTCTCGTGCCCCGCTGCGCCTCGGACTTCAGCCGCGCAATCTCCTGCAAGGTGAGCGAACGAAATTTGCCAGGTTCGACGTCGAGGGAGAGCGGGCCGTAGCGGACGCGCCGGATCTTCTCCACATGATGGCCCACTTCCTCAAACATCCGGCGGATCTGGCGGTTCCTGCCTTCAATCAAAGTCATTTCGTACCACGGGTTCTCGGAATCGCGAATCAACTTGACCTTGGCCGGGGAGGTGCGCACGCGCTTGCCATCGTCGGTGCGGATGACGAGTCCCGCGCGCAGCTTGCCAATCGCCTCGTCCGGCGGCTTGCCGGCCACTTTGACGACGTAGGTCTTCGGCATGTGGGCCCCTGCCTTCATCAACTGGTGCGCCAGGTCGCCGTCATTGGTGAGAAGGAGCAGGCCCTCACTTGCGTAGTCGAGCCTCCCGACGGGATAGACCCTGCTGCCTACGCCGCGCACGAGATCCATCACGGTGGGGCGGTGCTCGGGGTCGCTGGCCGTGGTCACGTATCCCTTGGGTTTGTTCAGGAGGAGATAGACATGCCTCTGCCGCCCATGCAGGAGCTTCCCGTCTACGCGGATGTGGTCGGTCTCCGGGTCAGCCTTCGATCCAAGCTCGGTCACGGCTTGCCCGTTGACCTGCACACGGCCCGAGGTGATGAGTTCCTCCGCCTTGCGTCGTGAGGCGATTCCGGCAGCGGCAATGATTTTTTGCAGGCGTTCGGCGGGCATGAATGGTTCCGGATATCAGGGTAACAGAGCTGGAAGAATGATGTATGCGCGCCCCAGGGGCGGGTAGTGGGTCAAAAATTTGAAACGCTCCACGCCAGATCCCTCGCCCCCGCCGGAGAAAACGCCGGGGCTTCGGGATGACTGTCCTTTGGAAGAACAGCCAAATCGAGCCACTGCCCAGCAGCGCGCTGAATCGAGAAAAATGAATGTGTCCCGCCGGTTAAGCCGCGCCGCTGTGATCGCAGAGGATGGGTTCGTCGTCTACACGCGCGGATTCCGGGAACTCGACCAGAGTCGCAGCAATGTTCGGAGAGCCTTCTGCCGGCCGCAATTCGCTCTGGAACGACTCCGCCACCAACTTCTCGAACTCCTCCATGCTGGGTAGCTCGTTCACATCTTTCAGCCCGAAGCGCAGCAGGAATTCCTTGGTGGTTTTGTAGAGAATAGGGCGCCCGATTACCGCTTTTCGTCCGGCGGTAGTGATCAGTTTGCGATCGAGAAGTGTAGCGATCACGCCGCTTGAGTCGACGCCGCGAATTTCACTGATTTCGGGCACGGTGACGGGCTGCTTGTAAGCGATCACGGCCAGGGTCTCGAGCGCGGGCAAAGACAACCGGATCGGCGGTTTCAGGCTCTTCGCAAAAGCGCGCACGACATCGTGCTGCTCAGGCTTCGTCGACATCCGGTACCCACCCGCGACCTGGCGAACCTCGATGCCGCGATCGGCTGAGTTGTAGTCGGCGGTGAGTTGTTCCAGCACCGCGCGAACCCGTGATTTGATGTCCGGATCGCCAGTGGCGCCATTTTCCGAGACGCCCGATTCCTTCACCAGCTGAATCATCTGATCCAGCGTCACCGGCGTTTCCGCCGCGTAGATAATCGCTTCGAGTTGGGCTTTTAGACTCATAGAACCGCTGCCGACTCCTCAGTTGCTTTTTCGCGAGACGCTTAGCGCCAGTCGTCCCGTACCGCCGCATGCTCGGTCATCACTTGTTCAAAATGAGTATGCTTGCGAATCAAGACCTCGCCAAACAGAAGGTCCTGCCTCAGCTGAATGGCCTGCAGCCGCACCAATTCCAGCAAGGCCAGGAACATGCAAACCAGCGCCGGGTGCGAGTTCACGTTGCGCAGCAAACGCTTCAGGCGAACCGGCTTGTCTTCCAGACTTAGCCGTCGCCGCAGGTAGTCGATCATCTGGCTTACGGTTACGGTGTCCTCGTCCACATTCAGAATGGGGCGGGAACGTGCGCGATCCAGAATCTGCTGAAACGTTTTGACCAGGTCGATCACATCGGCCGCAATTTCAGGCTCGGTGCCTTCGGCTTCGAGAAATTCTTTTATCGAAGGATTCGACAACACTGCGTCTTCAATCTGCTGCTTCTGCAACAACATTTGCGCCGCCGACTTGAACTTCTCGTGCTCGAGCAGACGGTTCACCAGCTCCGACCGCGGATCATCTTCGGCGTCCGCAGGCGCCAGCGGATCGCGCGGCAAGAGCATTTTCGACTTGATATGGATGAGCACGGCGGCCATGTAAATGAATTCGGAGGCCACGTTCACATCGATTTCGCGAATCTTTTCGACGTAGGCGAGATACTGCGCCGTGATCTTCGCGATCGGAATGTCGTAAATGTCGATATCCTGCTTGCGGATCAGGTCGAGCAACAAGTCGAGCGGACCTTCGTAGACGTCGCCGACCGCGACCGCGAACGAGGACTCGCTTTCTTCTTTTTTCTGGGATGAAGTTTTTGCCGGGACGGGCTGAGGTCCTGACACGGCGGGACGTTGGCCTTCTGCCGCATCCGGCCTGGTGGAATCGATTCTTAAAGGTTCAGCCATTTCTTCTTTTGTTGGGACGTTCTACTTTCCTCTAGTGAGTCCTAGTTCTTATCGCGCGGGGCTTCGTATTCCAGAGACATGCCCATTACTTCGCGCACCTCGTTCATGGTCGCGCCGCTGACCTTGCGAGCCCGTTCCGTGCCCGTCTCCAGAATATCCCACGCCAGCCGCGGATTGTCTTCGTATTTTTTGCGTCGCTCCTGCATAGGTGCAAGAACGTTAACCAGCGCGTCCGCCGCCCAGCCTTTGCATTCGATGCAGCCAATCCCCGCGGATCGACAGCCTTCGTTCACCTTAGCCATCGTTTCTCTGGAGCTGAAAATCTTGTGCAAATCGCCCACCGGGCAGACATCGGGATTTCCCTTATCGCTTCGCCGGATGCGCGCCGGATCGGTGACCATGGTCTTCAGCTTCTGGCGCACAACCGGCTCCGGGTCGGTGAGCATGATCGTATTTCCGTAGGATTTCGACATCTTCCGGCCATCGGTGCCCGGAAGTTTCGGGGAAACCGTCAGAAGCGGCTGGGGCTCGGGAAAGACCACCTTGGGCTTTCCGTAAAAGCTGTTAAATCTCCGCGCGATCTCGCGCGTCAACTCCACGTGCGGAACCTGGTCCTCTCCCACCGGGACAAAGTCCGCCTGGTAGATCAGAATGTCCGCCGACTGCAGCACAGGATAGCCGAGGAATCCGTAAGTCCCAAGGTCTTTATCCTTGATGTTTTCCCTCTGCTCTTTGTAGGTAGGGACACGCTCCAGCCAGCCGAGAGGCGTGATCATTGAAAAGAGCAGGTGCAGCTCGGCGTGCGCCGGTACGTGCGACTGGATGAACATGGTACAGCGCTCGGGCTCGAGGCCTGCTCCGAGCCAATCCAGCATGACGTCCAGCGAATTTTGCTTGATCCGCGAGGTGTCGGCGTAGTCGGTCGTGAGGGCGTGCCAGTCAGCGATGAAGAAGAAACACTCGTACTGGTCCTGCATGCGAACCCAGTTGTCGAGCGCGCCCACGAAATTGCCCAGGTGCAATTTTCCCGTGGACCGCATGCCGCTGAGTACGCGTTTACGATTTGAGCCAGAAGCCATCAGAATCTCAGCAAAATTGAAATGAAAAAACCAAGCACGGGAAAAATCAGTTTGCCCAGCAAACCGCCTCCCAGGTAGACCAGAGCCATCAAGCCCAGCCAGCCCACCGTGTCATAGACCCTGAGAACGGGCGGTGACAGAAAGTGCCGCAGCACGTGGCTGCCGTCGAGTGGCGGGACCGGAATCAGGTTGAAGACGCCGAGCACGACGTTGATGGTCATGAAGTCATAGATCAACAGGCAAAACGGCGTCAGCGACGTGTCAATGAGCCGGCCATAGGGAAGGCCGTGCACCAGTTCGCGGCCGGACGCTGAACTGAGCGAAATCGCGATCAGTAGTACCACGGCAATGCTGGCGATCAGAAAATTGCTGACGGGGCCGGCCACCGACGTAAGGATGTCATCCTTCACCGGATTCTTGAAATTCCTCGGATTCACCGGCGTGGGTTTGGCCCATCCCAACATAGGAATGTGCGAGATATAGGCAATCAAGGGCATCAGTACGGTGCCAACGGGATCGATGTGCTTGATGGGATTCAGCGTGACCCGGCCCAGCATGCGAGCGGTGGGATCGCCGCAGCGGTTGGCCGTCCAGGCGTGGGCCGACTCGTGGACGCTGATCGCGAACACGAAGGCAATCAACTTGAATATGAAATCAACGGTCTGCAGGGTCATGCAGTGGGTTCGATTCTAGCAGACGGTAAGGTCTGCCTACCGCTTTCTCGCGCCGGGGAGTCTTCGAATTATCAGTCACTTGCAAGATTCTGCACCTTCGATTGTTAAGATTGCGTGACTCCCGGATACCTTTCGGAAGAGTCAATCGTCTAATGAAGTGTTAGATGGTTCCCTCATTATTAAGGAAGTGAGGTCGGTATGACGTTCCAGGTCAATGTTCAGCACACCGGCGACGTAGCCGTCGTCAACTGCGCTGGCCGTATCGTGCGCGGTGAGCCAGCTTGTGCGCTCAAGAATGCCGTGCTCTCGCAGCGCGACGCTCGCATCGTCGTCCTCGATCTGTCCGACGTGGCGACGGTCGATGGCGGTGGGCTGGGGACGCTCGTGTTGCTGCGCCGATGGACGAAAGACAACGGCATTCAGATGAAGCTGGTGAATCCCTCTCCGCTCGTGCGCGAACTGCTCGAGCGCACGCAACTCGACCGCATCTTCGATATCTCCTCTGTGGATGACGCACTCGCGATACTGGGTTGTGAACGGTATCGCGAGTACGGCTACACCGCCGCGCTGTAAGCCACCTCGGTTCAGATTGCTGCACCCACATTTCTAGAATCTGCCCTTAAATTGACTTGCCCTGGTATCCCGCATACCATAACGCAACTCAATGATCGGCGAAACCATCTCTCACTACCGCATCCTCGAAAAGCTGGGCGGCGGCGGGATGGGCGTGGTTTATAAGGCCGAAGACACGCGTCTGCACCGCTTCGTCGCTCTCAAGTTCCTGCCCGACGAGGTCGCCCGCGATCCCCAGGCTCTAAGCCGTTTTCAACGCGAGGCGCAGGCGGCTTCAGCGCTGAATCACCCCAACATCTGCACAATTCATGACATCGGGGAAGAGGACGGCAAGGCATTCATCGCCATGGAATACCTGGATGGGGTGACGTTGAAGCACCACATCGCCGGGCGTCCCTTGGATTTGGAGGCGCTCCTTCCCCTCGCGATCGAGGTGGCCGATGCACTGGATGCGGCACATACGCAGGGCATCGTTCACCGTGACATCAAGCCCGCTAATATCTTCGTGACCAAACGCGGGCACGCCAAGATTCTCGACTTCGGGCTAGCGAAAGTTGGGGCCACGCCCAGTTCCTCGAGCCGGGTTACGTCTCTCAACACTCAGACGGGTTCTGGAGGGCAGGAACTTTTGACGAGTCCGGGCGCAGCCTTGGGGACGGTTGCTTACATGTCTCCGGAGCAGGCGAAGGCGAAGGAGCTGGATTCGCGGACAGACTTGTTCTCGTTCGGCGCCGTCCTCTATGAGATGGCGACAGGCGCGTTGCCGTTTCGCGGGGACAGCACGGCGATGATCTTCGATGCCATCCTGAACCGTGCGCCGGTTGCTCCGGTGCGGCTCAATCCTGACCTGCCCCACGAACTCGAGCGAATCGTTAACCGGGCGCTGGAGAAAGACCGCGACCTGCGTTACCAGCATGCTTCCGAGATGCGTGCTGAACTGCAGCGCTTGAAGAGAGACACGGACTCCGGCCGAAGTGCGGCGGCTGTCCCAGCGGTGGCTGTCGATCAGACTTCTGCAGCGACGGCGCAACCCGCAAGCGCAGGAAGCGTGCCGGCGGCTGTGTCAGGCAGCGCGACAGGGCATTCCATTTCGTCTTCCGGATCGGCGGTCGTGCCCGCGAACAATAGACGCCGATGGGTCGCGGGCGCTGCAATTGCCCTTGTGCTGGTGCTGGCAGCAACCGGCGCCTCTCTCTACGTTGGCCGGAGGAATGCGCAGGAAATTTCTTCCGTGGCCGTGCTGCCTTTCGTCAACGGCAGCAATGATGCCAACAGCGAATACCTTAGCGACGGCATCACCGAGAGCCTGATCAATAGTCTCTCGCAGATTCCAAATCTGGCGGTGATGTCCCGTTCTTCTGTCTTTCATTACAAGGGACGCGATGTCGATCCCCAAACGGTTGCGCATGACTTGAAGGTCGAGGGTGTGGTGACGGGTCGCATCGTGCAGCGCGGAGACCAGCTCATCATCAGCGCCGAACTCATCGACGCGCGTACGAATCACAACCTGTGGGGAGATCAATACGACCGCAAGCTGTCCGATGTACTGACCGTCCAGCAAGACATCGCCAGCTCCATCACGTCCAAGTTGCGGGAGCGCCTGTCCGGTGACGCTGGCAAGCAAGTGGCTAAAGCCGGCGGAACTACTGATCCCGAGGCTTACCAGCTCTATCTGAAAGGACGGTATTACTGGGAGAAGCGAACACGAGAATCGCTCGAGAAGTCCAAAGAATACTTCGACCAGGCCATCGAAAAAGATCCTAACTATGCGCTCGCTTACCTTGGGCTGGCCGATTATTACGACGTGGTTGTCGACTATGCGCCGGTTCCTGCCAGCGAAGCAATGCCCAAAGCCAGAGCCGCTGCCCAGAAGGCCCTAGTGCTTGACGATACTCTGGCCGATGCGCATGCCACCCTTGCCGACAGCTATGCCAGTTTGTGGGATTGGACGACGGGAGAGAAGGAGTACAAGCGAGCGCTCGAACTGAATCCGAATTCCGCCAAGACTCATAAGCTGTATGGGCTTTACTTGTCGGCGCTTGGTCGGCAGGAGGATGCCCTCACGGAGTTTCAGACAGCTGTACGCCTCGATCCCCTGAATCTCAAGTACAGCGACAACATTGCGCAGCAATACACCATTTTGGGCCGCTATGAGCAGGCACTGGAACAAGGTAAGAGGGTCCTGGAGATGGATCCCAACTTCGCTTCAGCGTACGGGAATATGAGCAATGCATACTTCTTTTTGGGAAAGTACGACTCCTGGCTTCAGGCCTGGAAGACGAGCGCAACCCTTTCCCATGACCCGGACTACGTCGCGATGGAAGAAGACGTTGCCAAAGTTTACGCTCAATCCGGCGTGCCGGCAGCACTGCGTAAATGGGCCGATGAGGAGAAAGCATTGTCGAAGCGCCGCTACGAAGATCCTGCGTTCGTCGGCTCCATCTACGCTTTGGCGGGCGACAAAGATGAGGCGTTCGTCTGGATAGAGAAGGGCTTTGCGGAAAAGTCCGCATTTCTTACATTTATCAAGTCCAACAGGCTCGTGGATTCGCTGCGGTCCGACCCGCGCTACGCAGACCTGATCAAACGCATGGGACTGCCGGAGTGATCCTTCCGCCTCCCAGTACCTTTTGCGAGTTTTCCTCGAAATAACCGGACTGCAGAGGCATGCGCTGGTCCCAGTGCCGCCATGAAAAGCGATACCTATCCCTCCAATCTCGCAATTTTTCGCTGCCTGTTAGATAATGACCGCTAAATCGGGCGAGCGGAATAAATCTACGGTCCGCATGCCTCTCCCACCCTCATGCCAATCCTTTCGCCCCCTCAGTCAAAGGAGCATCTGCCCGATAGTGAGGCCCGCTACCGCTTGCTGTTTGAGAACAGCCTGGACGGGATTCTCCTCACTTCGCCGGATGGCCGAATTCTGGACGCCAATCCCAGCGCTTGCGTCATCTTTGGGCGGACGCGCGAAGAGATCATCGCGGCAGGACGCGAAGGTCTGATGGACCGCTCCGACCCCGAATTGGCCCGCTTGATTGAGGTGCGGAAACGTACCGGCAAGGTTCACGGCGAACTCACTGCCCGTCGCTGCGATGGAACCGTATTTCCGATCGAGGTTTCTTCGGTAGTCTTTCGCGATCTCGAGGGAAACGACCGTACATGCATGATCTTGCGCGACGTTAGCCAGAGGAAGCGCGCCGAAGCCGAGCGGGAGCGTTTGATCGCTGAACTGCAGGAGGCTCTCAGGAAGGTGAAGGTGCTGAGCGGCCTGTTATCCATTTGTGCGTCGTGCAAGAAAATCCGCGATGAGCACGGCCACTGGGAGCATCTCGAGGTCTACATCCGCGACCGCTCTGAAGCCGACTTTACTCATGGTGTTTGCCCGGTGTGCATGAAGAAACTTTATTCCAGGTAAGATTGCTGCCCCTTACAATCCTGCGACTACTTCTCCAGCGCCCTGCGAATTTCTTCTGGTGCGATCGGTTTCACCTTAAGCGGTTTTGCAGGAATGCCGCCGACCACGTGAAACGGTTCGACGTTCTTCGACGCGACGCCCATCGATCCCACCATTCCGTGCTCACCGACTCTTCACCCCACTCATCACCGCAGCGTGATAGGTAATGCGAGCCTTGGGGCCAATTTCCGTGCGGTGATTGTTCACGATCATGCCATCGTTCAGATCGTGGGCATGGGAATACACATTGGCGTAGTCGGAAATCGACGTGCCCTCGTGAATGATGATTTCCCCCCGATCGTCGAGCAGCACATATTTGTGAATGGTGCAGTTGTCTTCGACGGTCAGGTTGTAGCCGAAGGAGACTTCGACGCCATGGAAAATCTTTACGTTGTTGCCGAGGTATTTGAAAATGTGCTTGGCCAGCATGTAGCGCACGCGATAGCCCAGCCAGTGATTGAGCCCGACGGGCGAGCGGTCATACATCATCCAGAACCAGATCAGGGGCTTGCGCTCGGCATATTTCGCAGCGTCCACGTCGCCGTAGTATTCCGGCTCGAGCGTGGCATTTCGCGGGTCGAAAGAGTGCACCAGTGCCTGCTGGGCGAGCGCCGTGGACGGGTCCGGGCCGGCGTAAGGACGTCCCAAATAAAGCTGGTGAAGGGCGTCCCGCACGACCAGGCTCCGGTGTTCAGGGTCGCGGTTGGCGAACTCATGATCAAGGCTCGCGATCCAGTCGTTGAACGTTTTTTCTGCTGGCGGCATCGGGTTAAGCACGCGATATTCGTATCGGGGCATGGTTGCCTCTCAACTCACAGAAAGAGTTAAACCATAGCATACGGGCGCTTGCGCATTGCTGCGCAACGCAGCGAAGCAGACCCAATGAGGCAGATAAGACAAGGCAAACGCGACCGAGGCAAGCCCGCCACCATGCTTTATAATTCGCGCCGCCCATGAAACTCCCCAAAGCCAAGAAGCTGGCTGGTCCCCATCCCACGCCCGTTGACGCTCTCGTCTACCCGCGCTTCTCGGGTGTGCCTACCTTCATGAGGTTGCCGCACATACCACGCGCGCAGGAACTCGACATTGCTTTGATCGGCATTCCTTTCGACGGTGGCACCACCTACCGTCCCGGGGCGCGCTTCGGTCCCAGGAGCATTCGTGTGCAGTCGGCGATGATTCGCCCTTGGAATCCAGTGCTGAAGATCGATCCGTTTGCCAAGTGGCGGATTGCAGACTATGGCGATCTCTCCATCAATCCGCTGTCGATCGAAGATACTTATCAGCGTATCAGTGAACAGCTAGGCGACGTCGTGCGCGCCGGCGCTCGCACTGTTTGTGTGGGCGGCGACCACTCTATCCTCTTGCCCATTCTCCGCGCCATTCACAAGCAGTTCGGGCCGGTTGCCTTCATTCAGTTCGACGCGCACGGCGACACGTGGAGCGGCTATTTCGGAAGCCCGCACTCTCATGGCACGCCGGTGAAATATGCCGTCGAAGAGGGCCTCATCGAGAAGGGCCATGCGTTGCAGGTTGGTCTTCGGGGGCAGGTTTACTCGGAAAAAGACTTTGATTTCGCCCAGAAACACGGAATTGGAATTATCACCTCCGAGGAATTTCACCGCGGCGGTGTCACCTGCTGAAGCCATTTCTGAAGAAGCTGGGCCGCCGTCCGACCTATGTGACGCTCGACATCGACGTGGTCGATCCGGCGTTTGCGCCCGGCACCGGCACGCCTCAAGTCGGGGGACTCTCCAGCGCGCAGGTTCTCGATCTGGTGCGTGCATTGAATGGCGTGAGCCTGGTGGGATGCGATCTGGTCGAGGTTTCGCCGCCTTACGACAACGGGGAGATCACGTCGTTGCTGGCAGCAAATCTGTTGTACGAGCTGCTCTGCCTGTTCTGAGAAGATTGTGCGGCGTCCAGGAACTAAACCACGTCCATCCCATGAGCCATCTAGCCCGCAAGCTCCGTGTCACCGACTACTTCTCCCTCGGCTGGGGCACCATGGTCGGCGTGGGCTGGCTGGTCGTCATGGACGATTGGCTGCTGCGTGGCGGCCCCTTGGGCGGCGTGCTTGGCTTCGCCGTCGGAGGCGCTTTATTGCTTCCCATCGGCTACGTCTACGGCAAACTTGTCTCGGCGATGCCCGATGCGGCCGGAGAAATTGCATACACGGCCAAAGTGTTTCCCCAAGTGATCAGCTTCGCCACGGGCTGGATGATGGTGCTGGCGTACTTCATTGTTTGCCCGTGGGAGGCGGTGGCCGTCGGAAAGATTGCGGGCTATATCTTTCCCGCACTCGACTCCCTCGAACTCTACCGCATTGCCGGGCGTCCCGTGTATCTCCCGCACTTGGTTATTGGCCTCGGCCTTACAGGACTGCTGACCCTGCTCAACTATCGCGGTATCCGCTCGAGCGCGACCTTCCAGAACTGGACTGCCTTCGGCACCATAGCGCTGTTCATCGTTTTCGTTGCTTTCGGCGCGGCCAAAGGGTCGCCTCGCAATTTTCCGCCGCTGTTTACGCACACGCCGTTCTTGTCTGTGTTTCTCGTGCTGCAAATCGTCCCCTATTTCATGACCGGTTTCGAGGCGGTCGCCAAGGCAGCCGAAGAAGCCAGCCCGGAGTTCCGTTCGCGGAGCTACTTCACGGCGATCTGGATGGCGATTGTGGTGGGGGTGCTTTTCTATACCATCGTCATCGCCGCCGTCGGTTATGCCGCACCCTGGAGGGAATTGACGGGCGAAAGATTTATGACAGCGGTTGCGTTTCAGCGGGCGGTTGGCTCCCGATGGATTGTCAGCGTGGTTCTCTCAACGGCCCTGCTCTCGCTGTTCAAGGTGTTCAACGGAAATCTTGTAGTCTCAAGCCGCTTGATCTTTGCCATGGGCCGCCGCCATCTGATTGATGGCCGGCTCGCCGAGATTCACGCGGTGAACCAGACACCTTCGGTTGCAGTGTTGTGCGTCGGAATAGCGACGGGTGCGTGCATGTTTCTGGGTGACGCGATCCTGGTGCCAGTTTCAGAGGTTGGATCGGTTGCGTCTGCTGCGGGCTGGCTGGCGGCCTGCGCGGCTTACTACGCGATGAGGCCGTCTCCGCGCGACCGTTTTGTTGCCGCGATTGGGTGCGCTGTCGGCTTGGCAATGGTCTTGATGAAGGTGGTGCCGCTTGTGCCAGGCCATTTCACGGGATACGAGTGGCTGGCGCTAGGGATCTGGGTTGGCATGGGTGTAGCGCTGGGTGTGCGCGAAAAGTTCGCGGCAGTGTCGGCCTGAAATTTAGAGAGAAGACTAATCAACGGTCCGGAGTTCTTATATGCCATCTTTGCTTTCTCGAAGCTGCATCATCGGTTTTCTACTTTCGAGTCTGTTCTGCTTTTTCTCGGTAGCGTCGCCGGACGTCGCGCGCGACTTAGACATCGTCATCATCAACGGTCGCATCATGGATGGCACGGGGTCACCATGGTATTCCGGCGATATCGGCATTCGCGACGGCAAAATTTTTGCGATCGGCAATCTGTCTGCTTCGGCGCGCAAGCGGACCATCGACGCCCATGGCCAGATTGTCGCTCCCGGTTTCATCGACATGCTGGGACAGTCAGAGACGACCATCCTCGTCGATCCGCGGTTGCCTTCGAAGATCTATCAGGGCATCACCAGCGAGATCACCGGCGAAGGCGGTTCCATCGCGCCGCTGAATGACGCAATCATTCACGCAGATCAAGCTTCGTACGATCACCTGAAGATCACTCCGGATTGGCGAACGCTCCGTCAGTATTTTGCGCGACTCGAAAAGCAGGGCATGGGAATCAACCTGGGCAGCTACGTGGGCGCAACCCAGGTTCGGCGGATGGTGCTGGGCGATGCCGATGTGCAGCCGACTGCTGCCCAACTGGGCCAAATGAAGGATCTGGTTCGCGATGGGATGCTCGACGGCGCCGTGGGCGTGTCCACTTCGCTCGAATACGCGCCCGCGCCGTACGCCAAGACTGAGGAACTGATTGCGCTGTCTGCGGAAGCGGCGAAGTTCGGCGGCATCTACGCCACCCACATGCGCAGTGAAGGCGACGCCGTATTGGAGTCTATCGACGAAACCGCGCGTATCGCGCGCGAGGCGCACATTCCCGTGGAGATCTGGCACATCAAGGTCGCAGGTCGCAGCAATTTCGGCCGCATGCCGGAGGTGGTGGCCAGGATCAACGCGGCACGCGCGCAGGGGATCGACATCTCCGCCGATACCTATGCCTACACCGCGTGGTCGAATGACTCTTCCGCTTTTATTCCACCCTGGGCGCACGATGGAGGCGCCGCCAAGCTCATCGAGCGGCTGAAAGATCCTGCTACGCGGGCGCGCATTCGCAAGGACATGCTTACGCCCTCGAAAGACTGGGACAACGAATGGCAGGAAATTGAAGGCCCTGACGCCATTCTGATCAGCGATGTGCAGGATCCCAAGCTGCTCTCGATGCAGGGCAAACGCCTTTCCGAAATTGCGAAAATGTGGAACAAGGATCCGATGGATGCCCTCTTCGATTTCCTGATTGCAGACAACGCGGCGACAGGAGTGGTTGTCTTCGGTATGTCGGAACCGGATGTCGCGCTTGCTCTTCAGCAGCCCTGGGTTTCGGTGGACAACGATTCCTCAGGCACGTCGCTGGAAGGCATTCTAGGACAGGATCGCCCTCATCCCCGGGCATACGGCACGTTCCCGAGAATTCTGCGCAAGTACGTGCGCGAAGAGAACAAACTGACCCTGGAAGATGCCATCAGGAAATTCACCGCGCTTCCGGCACAGCGCATGCGGCTAACGGATCGGGGCGTGCTGAAAGTGGGAATGTGGGCCGATGTCGTTGTTTTCGATCCCGCTACCATTCGTGACATTGCGACCTTCGAAAATCCCAACCAGTTATCCCAGGGCATGGAATTCGTGCTGGTGAATGGAGTTCCGGTGATCGACCAGGGCAGGATGACGGGGGCGCTGCCAGGGAAGGTTCTGCGCGGGCCGGGCTACGTGCCTTAGGCTCCACGGGAGAAGCCACACTACTCCAACGGCAACCTCTATGGCTTGAGCGCGGCTTGGGTTTCGGGGCCTGAAACAGCGACGACGTGAGGTTCGTTTACGGTTCCCGTGACGTTGAAGGCATGGCTTCCGTCGCGGACGATCCGGATATTCAAGGCGCGGCCCAAAGACGCGGTGCCACTAACCTGGTAGATGCCGCTTGCGGCCTCGAGCTTGCTCGGTTCAATCTGCAATTGGCCGTCGTGCAAAACCATGCGTCCCTTGAAACGGTGCACATGCATAGCGCCGCTACCCGAGATCAGAGCGATATGAGGCAAGGTGCCATCTCGCATTTCAAACTGCATGGCTCCTTCCGCCGCCGATAACAATTCCGACGTCGCGTAGCCCGCCGTGTTCACGTGATAAATTCCGTTGCCCGTTCCCGTGACCCAAGTGTCGCCCGTCGCTTCCGCGAGGCGGTCGAGAGACACCTGCTCGAAGGTTCCGCCGCCGCTGTAAACCGGAGGCCGCGCGCTGAAATCCGCTTTCCACTCGCCATTGTGCTTTCCGCCGAGGACGTCCGCCCGCAGGTCGGTGACCCGCAATTTACCGTTGTGCAGTTCAAAACCCGCGGCGAGATCGCTTCCGATGAGTCCATTGATCGCAATTCGCCCGGCGGCAATCCTCCCGGAAGCTTGAAGGGTGGTGAAAATCGAAGGTCCAAGTGCCGTAGTCGTCGAGAGCAGCTTGTACCACGGCCGCTCCGGGGGATGCGGATTCAGCAGATCGTTCAGTTTTCGAATGTCGATTTCCTCAGTATGCAAATCCGCAACCACAGGGCACGACGCCAAAGATGTGCAATGGCGGGGAAGACTCAGCGAGCCGGTCCAGCGGGAACCGGCCAGCGTCGCTACAAAGCGCTGTAACTTAACGTCCTGTTCCTCGAGAATCACGCTAGCCGAAGTGATTCCTATCGGTGCATTCAGCCCGCGCATTTCGCCACGAACTTCGCTCAGCTGCGCCGTTCCAGTCACGCCCGGCGGAGGAAAGCCCGCCCATTGCCCCGCGATCCGGAGGTCGAGTTTGGCTTGGCCGTCGGCATTGAGCTGTGCAACCGGTAGCCCGATCGTCCGTGCAACTTGCAAGAGTCGCTTTAACTGCGAGTCTCCCTGAAGGGTCACGCTGTAGCCTGTACGTGAAAACAGGCCGCGCACGGTAGCGAGCGTGGGGCGCCCAAGAGCGAGATGGAACGGTCCAACCTCGAACTGGCTGCCGTTTCCTGGTAGCGTCGACGTTGGCCGAACTACCTTCCCATTGCTGTTTTTCGCTCCATGATCCTGTCCAATCGAGAACGGCACACTGCCCAGAACGATCTCAGTCTTTGCCAAGGCTGAAGTCAACTGAAAGCTATTGGTGTGTCCGCTTCCCACCAGTTCGGCCACATTGTCGGGTGAATTGCGCAACGCAAATTTTGCGTCCAACGATCCCTGGGCCAACAGATCGTCGGCCAAATCCTTCTTGATATGGCTCGACAGTTTGACCAGGGCCTGCAGCGGAACCTGCTCTGCCGAGAGCGTGAGATCGTAGTCGTGGGGAGCAATCACGCCAGTTACAGTTCCTTGCACGGTGACCGTTCCATCCCCCACCGGCGCACCGCAAATGATGTCGCTCAGCGTGTGCTCGCTGTAGCGATAGTGAGCGACACAATGCGCGCTCAACACGAGTGCATCGCTGCGCATGATGTCGTAACGGTGAAAGTCCTGGACTGCAGCCGTGGCCGTAACCGTCAGATCTTCGGGGCTGCCAGTCAACACCAGGGCGGTCGCCACACCTCCGCGCCACCCCCTGTCGGTTCCGGTCAGGAGCTTGGTGACCTGTCCCAACTGAGCGCGTTCCCAGCGCAGATTGAATTGCAATGGCGTTTGGCGCAAGGCGCTGGCACGTTGCCATGTGCCATCTACCCGCAACAGTCCCGTATCGCTCAGATTGAAGTCCGTGCGCACGGGCTGAGCCTTTAACCGCATGGCCCAGGCATTTTCCGAGTCCTGCCACAGCGCAAAGTTGGCGTCGGTCAAAGCATAAGGTCTTTTTTCCTGGCCAATTTTGAAATTGATCCGGCCCCGGTCCGCCTCGATGTATGGAAACCCAGGCCGACGCTCCGATCTAGCCTTACCGGTGGGCGCGACCGCAATGGCCGAAGAGCGCGCCAGCAGATTTTCCAGATTCCAATGGCCGTCACCGTTGCGGACCAGGTTCAGGCTGGGCTCGGTGAGGTTCAAGCTTGAGATCTCGAGTCGCCCGCGCAGAAGGGAACTGAATCGAAGGTTAGCGGTGACCTCTTGCGCGTGCAACATCGGCTCGGCACTAAACTGGGGATCGTCGTGCACCACGAAGTTTTCCAGATCGAATCCGGGCTGGGGCAGCATCCTCATGTGAACGCTGCCAATTTCGACCTGTCGTGCGAGAGCGAGACTGATGGATCGGGTGATCCGCGTCTTCAGTCCCCCAGCACCCGGACGAACCACAAAAAGCGCCAGGAGCAGCAAAGCTCCGGCAATCACAAGTCCGCGTCTGGAGCGGAATAAGTTCACCGTACTACCTTAAGGGTCCGGCGCCAGCGTGTCTCGTCAAAGAAATGAATGACCACCTGGGCCAGGAACTTCAGCCGTTCGCTGACTTCTTTCTGCAGGTACTGGTTGGGCGGAGTCTCGAACGACCAGTAAATAAACATGGGCCGCCCAATCACATTTGGCTTGGGGATAAATCCCCAATAGCGACTGTCGTAACTCACATCGCGGTTGTCGCCCATCGCGAAATAGCTGTCGGGAGGAACGACCACATCGTCTCCCTGGATATGAGACTTCATCTCCAGCTGCCATTCCGGCGTCACACTGTAGCCTTCGGGCGATACCGCAGGAAAATTGTCGCGATAAGGATTGTAGGTATCGCCGTTGTGGATGACGTAGGGCTCGTCCAGCCGTTCGCCATTGCGATACACGGCGCCATCACGCAGGTGAATGCGATCTCCAGGAACGCCGACGATACGTTTGACCACGTACAGCCCGGCCTCAGCCGGCGAAAGGAACACCACGATGTCGCCGCGCCGCACGTCGCGGTACGGAAATAGCGGGCCTACCCATTTCGTGCGTGGCGCAAACTGCTCGCGGTTGACGAACACGTGGTCGCCAATCAGCAGCGTGTTTTCCATCGAACTGGAAGGAATTTCAAAGGCCTGCAGGATGAAGGTGATGATGAACAGTCCAGTCACCAGCACCGCCGCCAGCGAGGCCAGAAATTCCACCGTGGTCTCGCGTTGTTTCTCTTCCGGTTTTTCTTTTCGTTCTTGGCCACGTTATATTCGTACCGTTTAGTTGCTAGACTTTTCCCGTCTGAACGAAACTTACCGAACTATCTCAAGCGTCCGCCGCCAGCGAGTCTCGTCGAAAAAATGGACGACTATTTGAGCCAGGAACCTCAGCCTTTCACCAACTTCCTTCTGAAGGTACTGGTCGGCCGGAGTTTCGAACGACCAGTAGATAAACATCGGACGGCCAATCACGTTTTCTCTTGGGATAAAGCCCCAGTAACGGCTGTCGTAGCTAACATCTCGATTGTCGCCCATCCCGAAGTAACTGTCCTCAGGAACCACAAGCTCGTCGCCCTGAATATACGATTTCAACATCCGCTGCCACTCCGGAGTCGGCGCCGCGCCAGAGCCATCGGGCGAAACAGCGGGAAAGTTGTCACGATAAGGGTCGTAGCTCTCCACATTATGAAAGACGTAGGGTTCGTCTAGTTTCTCTCCGTTGCGATACACGACGCCATCGCGCAGGTGAATTTGATCTCCTGGCACTCCGATGATCCGCTTGACCACGTACAGACCCGGTTATCGCGGGCGAAAGAAATACCACGATGTCGCCGCGCCGCACGTCGCGGTATGGAAATAGCGGACCTACCCACTTCGTGCGTGGCGCAAACTGCTCACGGTTGACGAACACGTGGTCGCCAATCAGCAGGGTGTTTTCCATCGAACTGGAAGGAATTTCAAAGGCCTGCAGGATGAAGGTGATGATGAACAGTCCTGTTACCAGGACCGCCGCCAACGAGGCCAGGAATTCCACCGTGGTCTCGCGTTGTTTCTCTTCCGGTTTTTCTTCGTTCTTGGCCACTGTTGTGCTCTTACCGTTTCGGGGAGGAATCTTGCCGTTCTACTTCACCAGGCGAAAAGTGCGGTCCCAACGGGTGATCTGGAAGAAATGGGTGACCGCATAGGCGAAGTGATAAAGTTTATCACTTGGCGAAGCCGCGACGGGGAACTCGTCTTCCATTTCGCGCACCGACCAGTAGATCAATAGCGGTCTGCCGATGATGTTCTCCCGCGGGACAAAGCCCCAGTAGCGGCTATCCAGGCTTTCGTCGCGATTGTCTCCCAGGACGAAATAGTATCCCTGCGGCACAATCAAGGCGTTGTCTTCCACCAGCTTTCGCATCTCCAGCCACCAGGCTGCTTCCAGACCAGGGGCCGGAATATCGACCCGGGGGAAGTCGTCGCGGTAGACGTCGCGTACCGGAGAGCTGTATCGCACGTAGGGCTCCTTCAGAGCCACACCGTTCACCAGGACCTGCTTGTTGATCAGGCGCACACGGTCGCCGGGCACACCCACCACCCGCTTCACAAAATGCTGCGCAGGCTGCACGGGATAATGGAAAACTACGATGTCCCCCCGTTGAATTTTGCGGTAGGGAACGATATGGTCCCAAAAACCCCCGCCCCCGTAGCAGAACTTGTCGACCAGCAGGTAGTCGCCGATCAGCAGAGTATTCTCCATCGACTCGGAGGGGATCTGGAAGGCCTGCACCACGAACGTGATCACAAAGACGGCGATCACGACGGTTGCCATCAGGGACTGCAGCGAACTGGGCCAGTCAGTTGTCGAGGCTTTGGGTTGCGCGGGTACTTCAATATCCATTACGTCACTGGCACCCATTCGACAGACCCTTCCGCGCCTGTTTGTTCGTCATCGCCGCGGGAAGGGAGGCCAGATGTTCCAGCACCTGGCGGGCAGCATCCTGCTCGGCTCTCTTCTTGGTCGATCCGACCGCGCGTCCGACGAACTCGGCCTTGGTCTGGCCCGCAGGGGTGAGCCGTATCTCCACCGTAAAGGTCTTGCTGTGCTCGGGCCCTTCTTCTTTCACCAGTACGTAGGTTGGCTGCGGATGACCTATGGCTTGGAGAGTCTCCTGCAGAGCAGATTTGAAGTCGGTGACCGGCAGCCTGCTGCCATTCAGATTCATGTGCTGCAACTCGGGGCCAATGATGCCGTGCAAGATGAACTCGCGAGTTACGTCCATACCGCCGTCCAGATACATCGCCGCCAGCACTGCCTCCAGGGCATCGACCAGCATGGCGGTCTTGCTCCGACCACCGCTTTTTTCTTCGCCTCGTCCCAACCGCAGGTAATGTCCAAGCTCCAGACGTTGAGCTACCTGAATCAAGTGCCGTTCGCTGACCAGGTGAGCGCGCAGCTTGGACAACTGTCCCTCACGAAAATCCGGAAAGCGCTTGAAGAGCTCCTCCGTCGTGACCAGGGACAGTATGGCGTCCCCCAGAAACTCCATCTGCTCGTTGTCGCCAACCTTGACCGCAAGTTCTGGAGCCTGAAGCGCCTCCCGCTCCCTGGCCTGAGAGGTGTGAGTCAGTGCCTGATCGAGCAATTCCGGGCGCTTGAAGTGATACCCAAGCGCGGTCTCGAGGGCTGCGATTTCGCGTACCTTCATGTTAAGACGAAGCCATTGTCGACAAGTAGTCGGAACCACTCGTTTCATGGCGTGGCGCGCACATGTGACAAAGCTGCGAACGACGAAGCGTCGAGGGCGAGTCGACTATTTCCCGCCCGTCAATTGCACCAGGCGGTCACGCTCCCGGCGCGCTAAACCACCTACGGACGTGTTCTCCTGAGTCAATTCCACGGCCTTGTTGATCTCTTTCAAGGCCTCGGGATACTTGTTCTGTTTGTCCAGCGCAAGCGCCAACCTCAACACCACCACCGGATCGGGCTGTTGCGGATACACGTCGATGGATTTGCGCAGGTTAGTCTCCGCGTCGGCATATTTTTCCTTGTTGAAGTCGAGCGTGCCGATAATCGAATAAGCGTTGGAAAGCATCAGCGCCTTGTAGGCATCGGCCTTGTCCTGCGGCGTTCCCGCCGGAATGTCGGAGTCGGTGTTTACCGTTTCCGTGGAGTGCTGTGCCATCTTCATGGCCTCATCCAGCCGCTGGTCCCTGTCCAGGTCTGTGTCGCGAGTACGCTCCGCGAGCACGTTGGCGACCGTGATCAGGGCTTCGGGATCGTCGGGGTCGGCGGCCAGTACCCTGCGGCCCACTTCGACGGTTTTGTCGGGGTTATTGCTGGCCTGGTACATCCTCATGTTGGCGAGGAAGAGCAACTTGCGCACTTCGCTATCGGGAAACTTGGTGGCGAAATCGTTTGTCGCCGTCTCCATCTGTGCCGGATCTTTCATGGCAATCGCGGCCTGGTAGGCGTCATATTCGGCCTGCGTCTTGGTCTGGGGCGGCCGCTTTGCGGGTGGCGCCGCCTGGGCGCCTGCGCCCGGCGCCGGCGGATTCTGCGCCTGCCCAGCATTGGACTGGGCAAAACCTAACGCAGCGATAACCAACATCACGCTCAGAATTGCTGCTCGCTTCATGCTGTCTCCTTGGTCGTAGCTCAAATCGCGAAACTCAGAATTCTTCTTACTCCTCATTCCTGCCGGGGAGTTGTCGGAGGCTCATAGGGTTCCTGCAACCCTTTCTCGGCCGCCGCTTTCGCCTCGGGAAGAGCCCCCCCGGCGGTCAATGCTGCACGATAGTGCGTCAGGGCGGCCTCCCGGTTCTCCTGCAGATCGAAAATCCGCCCGAGGTAGATATGCGACCACGCGATTACTTTGGGTTCCTGCGTGGATGTGAGCGCGCGCTCGAAATAAGTGCGTGCTCCCTGCATATCCCGATTCATGGTAGCCGTCTGCGCCAGGATGAACAATGCGCGTCCTGGGTCCTCGCGGTTCTCATCCAGGGCTTGCTGGGCCAGTTTCTGGGCAGTCTGCACGTCGCCCGCCGTGAGCTGTTTCTCGGCATTCTGGAGAAGGTGTTCGTTGGGATGAGTAACGTGCAGAAGCTCAGGCGAAGCCGTCTCCGCAAACTGAATCTGTGCAGCGCGCTTGGTTTCGGCCCTCAAGTCAATTTTGTCCAGGATCTCGCCATACGCGTTGCGCAATCCCGCGGGATCCTTCTCAAACTGCGCGAAGGCCTCGTAGAAAAACTGCGTGAGGATGTACCCTTCCTGCATCGACTGATTTACAGCCTTGGCTCTGTCGGCTTCCGGCGTCTGTTTTGTCCCCAGAGTTCGGGCCTCGATGGCGCGCACCATGCACTCCGTGACCAGCAGCGAGATATCCGTCCGGAAGCTCTCTTCCATGGGTGCACCCTTGACGGTTTGGAGGAGAGGTTCCAGCCGCTTCATCGCCAAACTGTGTTTGAGAGCGAGCGGATCGAGCAGGTAGTGCAGGTAGGTGTGCCGGATCTGCTGCATCTTCAGCGAGGTTCCGGCGGGGGAGATCACGACGTAGTAGTCGGAGCCGTAATTCCGTGCATTCGTCTGGCTCGGTGCTCCCATAGGATCCAGGTAAACCGTGAATGTACGGCCTAGATAGCCGGAAGACGGAATCTTCAAATAGACTTCGGTGTCGAATAACATCTTCGCCACCGGCTCGTGGTATCGCTCAGGAAGGTGGGAATACGCTTCCTGATGCTTCTGCCAAATGTCTTTCAGTCCAGCCTTGTCGTAAAACCTCTGCATCAGCGGAATGAACCCGATCAGGGCATTGGCGTCAGGCGGCAATTCTGCGGTCTTGACCTTTGCGGCCAATGCGGGCGGCCCGTTCATGTAGAGCGCCAGTGACACGTACTGCGCAAGGTTCCGCGATGGCTCCGGATCCTGATGGTCGCGATAGAACACACACATCGTATTCACCGCTTCCTTCGCTTCCTCGGAGGTCTCCACACTCTTCTCGACGTCGGTCCGGATCTGTTGCCTCAGCGGGTCCGAGGTCTTTATTTCTTCATCGTAGCCGCAGGCGTTCATGGAGGTCAGGACAGTGAACAGTGTCTCGCTGACGTCCAGAGTGACTTTTTGGGGATTCTGGGAAAAAGACACCTGTGCGCACACACCGAAGAGGGCTAGAACAAGCCAACGTAAAGGCCTCGAACCCAGGAAAACCTCCTGCAGGGTGGTCAGATGCGTGGATACCTCCACAGTTTAAGTGCTTATTTACAGGGGGTCAACAGAAGAACGGTGCGGGTAGTGGCTCAATTTTCTGTTGTTCTACACGACAGTCATCCCGAAGCCGCGTTTTCGCCAGCGGGGCGAGGGATCTGCGCGGAGTGCTCAGAAGACTACCACGATGCGGAACCGCTTGGCTAAACTGCTACCCTCCATCCACGCTCAAAGGTTGAAAGGTTGAGTCGAGTGCGCGAATCCGGCTGAGCTAGTCCTACCCTTTCACGCTGATCTTCGAGAAGGAGAGCACGGCGCGACCGGGTGTTGGACGTCCCATGGAGGTCGCCGGACGGAAAGTAGTGAAGGTGCTCAACATGAACATCATGTTCTTAACGTCAGGCATGCGTTCTGTTGACTCAGCCCCATCAGACAGGACGCGATAGTCTTGTATGCGCCCATTGGCATCGATATAGGCTTCGATCACCAGGGACTCGCCGCCGATCGAGGTCACGGTCGTTCCGAATGCTGTCTGTTCCAGTTGCGGTGCGGTATACAGCATGAGCGGAACGTCGTCATTGCTGGCCTGCAACTGTCCAGGCAGAGCCAGGAATCCCATCAGCAACCCGAAGATCACAACCGTCGAGACCAAACCTGCCGTGGCAGGAACCATGAACGCCCCAAGAGCATTTTCCAGGCGAATCATGACGCCCTGCAGACGCGGCCGCTTGGCCTGCGCCGCTTCCTGAGAAATGGCTACTCTCAACCTGAGGGCCAGATCGGCCGGAGCTTTCTGACGTTTCAATCCAGCCAGCAACTGTTGCGTCTGCTGAACAAGCCGGTATTCGTGCCGGCACCCTGCGCAAGTCTGAAGATGCCTGCCGATAGCGTGCATCTGGGTGCCTGTGACTGCGCCGTCCAGATACGGCGAGAACAACGACTTGGCCTCACCGCATTTCATGATGCCACCTCAATCTCCCCGCCCCGCGGATAACGCGTCGATCTGCGTTCCTCCGCTTCCACTTCCTCGGGACCAAGCAAGCCCAGCTCCGGTCCCACTTCCTGAACGTATGCGGCCAACCGCTGCTTGAGAGCCTCGCGTCCCCGCGTCAGGCGCGACTTCACGGTTCCGAGCGAGATTTCCATCACTTCCGCGATCTCTTCGTACGACATCTCTTCCAGGTCGCGCAGAATTAAAGTTGTCCGATAGGGCTCAGGCACCTTGCACAGTTCCTGCCCTACCCTGGCGCGCACTTCCTGGTGGACCACGTTGTCGAAGGGCGATTCCCGCTCATCCACAAACGTGTCTTCCAACGCGATGCCCGCTCCAGATGCGTCTGGATTCGCCGGTTCCATCGAGGTCTCACGAGCCTTATGCCGGAACCACCACCGCCGCCGGTTCGATGCTTCATGGACCGCGATGCGGTAGATCCAGGTCTTCAGCGTGGACTCGCCGTGGAAGTGTTTCATCCCGCGAAATACTTTCAGGAACACTTCCTGGGTTGTGTCGGCCGCGTCAGCAGGGTCGTTCACGATGCGATAGACCAGGCTGTAAATCGGCTGATGGAACTCACCGATGAGCCAGGCGTAGGCATCCTCGGACCCGGCCTTCAACTCGGCCACGATCGTCGATTCCTGAGACCGAACTCCTAATGCACTTGCGAGGTCACCCAACGTGGTTGCTCCCGCCATGGCCCTCATGGCGTTACCCCCATTATAGGTTTTCCGGCGCCGCAAGCCGCCACTAAAAATGACCTGCCACGCTCATTCCGGCCCAGGGTAGCTGTACACACTACCTAACTTAGACCCCGGCAGTCAGATAAGAGTTCCCAACATAACTTGAGATGAATCAGTTGGTTAGCGGACATGACAATATCCGCAGGCGGGAGATCGAGGCAGCGCAGGACAAAAAGGCGAGGCGATGGCGCGTAGGTGATGGAGAATCGGAGAAGGGAGGAATTGTCCACAGCGGACGACTCGGCTTCGAAGGAATCGGTTTTTTCTGACCAACTACTGCGGCTTTGGCGTCGGTTGCGTCTGCGGCGCAGGCTGCGATGTCGCCGGAGTAGCGGGAGCAGTCGTATTCGGAGTCGTCGGCTTGGTCGTCTTCGGCGCGGGCTTCTTCTTTGCCGGCTTCTTGGGTGGTTCCTCGTCGTCCACGATGATCTTCTTCGGTGGCGGAGGAGGGGCCGCGGCCATGGCTTTCACCTGCGTCCGCAGCCGCGTGAGTTCGGTTTCTTTCGAGGCAGTCAGAGTCTCCATCCGCTCCGCGAGTGAACGGCGAGACCTCTCCAGGGAACTGAGGTCGTTCGAGAGCGACTGAAAATCATCCTTGGTTCCGAAGGCGCCGGCCGATTCCACGACCGAGCTGAACACGTCGTAGAGGGCGTCCATATTGCGATATAGCTTGAAGGTTGCCGTCAGATCTTCCGGCGACGCTCGCAGTTGATTGACAAGCTCTGGCAACGCGGCCTGCAAGTTTCGGCGGAGCGAATCAACATCTCCCTGCACCTGGCGTTTGTTCCCGGAATCGGTCTTCCACTTCTCGATCCGCAATTTGCCGAGGTCCCCAGTGGAGGCTTGCGCGGCCTGCTCAATTTCCGAAAGCACTACGTTCAACTGACTCACCGAAGCGTAGGGAACAGGCGGAGCCGCGGCACTCTGGCCGCCCTGATTCGTTGGCCCGTTTGGAACAGCCTGTGCTGCCGCCACGGAAGCGGACAGCAAGAGACAACCAACAACGAGAGAGAGGATCAGCTTATTTCTCATTATGGGATTGGGCCCCGACAAGACGACTAGATTCAGAACAGCATACTAATTTTCGCCGCTTTCTCAAAATCTTACAGTGCGCAGCGCGTCACACACTGCGATTCGGGTCGCGCAGGCGTCGGAAGTCTTACCGATCAGTTTGACTATCGAAGTCAGGTGAGTGAGAATTAAACTGCACGGTTGGAGTCAACTCCAGCGTGTCCCACCCCTTGTGGGCCTGTGGCGCAGTTGGGAGCGCGCTTCCATGGCATGGAAGAGGTCGTCGGTTCGAACCCGACCAGGTCCACCAAATCCCTTTATGACGTGAAATAATTGTGGCCTTGCGGGAGGGGCTGAATTCAGCTCGACCCCACGTCAAAGGATGAAACGCACCCCGACTAGCTTGCCACTCTTGTGACTCACCACTACGATGCCATCATCCTGGGCGCTGGGGCTGCCGGTCTCATGTGTGCCATTGAAGCCGGTAAACGTGGCCGGCGCGTTGCGGTGCTAGAGCATGCGGACCGCATTGGGAAAAAGATTCTCATCTCCGGCGGCGGCCGGTGCAATTTCACCAACCTGCACTGCCAACCGGAAAATTTCCTTTCCGCCAATCCGCATTTCTGCAAATCCGCCCTCGCCCGGTATCGTCCTTCCGATTTCATAGCACTGGTTGAAAAGCATCGCATTGCTTACCACGAGAAAACACGCGGTCAACTTTTCTGCGATGGGTCCGCGCGTGAAATCGTTGAGCTGCTGGAAGCGGAATGTCGGGACGCCGGCGTGCAGATATTCGTCAACACCAAAGTGAGCGAGGTCCGCCACGACGGCGAATTTACTCTTTATACGGCGGACGCAGCATTTCATGCTGGCAAACTTGTGATCGCCACAGGCGGCTTGTCCATTCCGAAGATGGGTGCGACCTCTTTTGGCTACGAAGTCGCCCGGCAGTTTGGATTGGCGATTCAGCCATGCCGACCGGGCCTTGTGCCGTTCACGCTGGATGCTACGGATCGCGAGAATTATTGCGATCTCTCGGGGGTTTCCGCCGAGGTTACCGTGTCTAGCGACCACCACAGTTTCCGCGAGAAGCTGCTCATTACGCACCGCGGTTTGAGTGGACCAGCCATCCTGCAAGTGTCGTCGTACTGGAGGGAGCGCTCATCCATCACGATTGATCTCGCGCCAGATCGAGTAGTGACAAGCGAGCTGCGCTCGGCTACGGCTCGACGCGATCTCGCTTCCGCAAAAGCCGCTCTGCACAGAGTCTTGCCTCACCGGTTCGCGGACCGGTGGCTTGACCTGCATCCTCCCGTGGATTGGACGAATTCCTCCCTCGACGAACTCGAGCGCCACATCCACCACTGGACCATCACTCCGCAGGGCACAGAAGGTTATGCCAAAGCTGAGGTGACAACCGGCGGAGTCGATACGAACGAGCTTTGGGCAAAGACGATGGAGAGCCGCAAGGTGCCCGGGCTATTTTTCGTGGGTGAAGTGGTCGATGTCACTGGCCATCTTGGGGGCTTTAATTTTCAGTGGGCGTGGGCCTCAGGCTACAGCGCGGGCCAGGCGCTCTGATGATCTGGAACAAAACTAGAAAACGCAGCTTTGCGCCACGGGTGCTAGAGTCGCGAGAGGGATGTCCGTCTGAAAGTCCATCATCCAAGTCGTGTTGACCCTCACGGCCTCGATACTTCTGCTGCCGTCGACGGGACTTGCGGGTGAACCGGCCGCGTCCTCAAAAATGGCCTCGTGGTCTCTGCGTTCGCAACCTGCTTCGATTGTGAATGGCGCGCCGGTTCTGTTCCAGGTGAAGCCGCCGACTAAACTCACCGCGCTCCGTGGCACATGGCTGGGACACGACCTTACTTTCTACTATGATTCGACGGCCAAAACCTGGTGCGCCTTTGCGGGCGCCAGCCTGAAGACGGCAGCCGGCAACTATCCCCTGCTGATTACGGGTGAGACAACGAAAGGGAATACGGTCTCTTACCAGCGAAAGATTCACGTGGCCCGCGCCAAGTATCGAACTGTGGCATTAACGGTAGCCAAAGAGTTCACCGAACCGAATCCGCAGCAGGTCGAGGCAATCCACAAGGAGGAGGCGCTGAAGAAGGACATATTTCAGCAGACTTCCCCCGAACGCGAGTGGGCTGGGCGTTTTCTCCCACCGGTCGAGGCGCCGGTTTCCGATCAGTTTGGCACGCAGCGAAAATTTAACGGGAAGGTCCAGAGCGTCCACCAGGGTCTGGACTATCACGTATCGCAGGGAACGCCAGTGAGCGCCGTCAACGCAGGCACCGTCATTCTCGCCCGGCCACTTTTCTTTGAGGGCAACTGCGTCGTCCTGGATCACGGCCAGGGACTGATGACTTTGTATCTTCACCTCTCGGAGTTCAAGGTCAAAGAAGGTGACGTTGTGAAGCGCGGTCAGGTACTGGGACTGAGCGGCGCCACGGGCCGCGCCACGGGTGCGCATCTACACGTTGCCGCACGATGGCAAGGGGTCTATCTGAATCCCGCCACGCTTTTCTCTATTCGTTTTCCGGGGAGCTGAGCGAGAATTTCCACCCCGTTGAGGCGGACCTTAGACAGAGTCGCCCTCAGCGGCTAAAGCCGGAGGCTTTAGGTGCCTTCAACGGCACGGCTGAAGCCGTGCCCTCCCGTTGCTGTCGGAGCCAAGCCCCTGCGTTGCCTCTGAAGCCGCGCCCTCCCGTTGCCGTGAGAGCCGGGCGCCGTTCGATCAGCATCCCACCGGCACGCGATCCAAAGCAGAGTCTCTTCAATGCCCGGAAGCTTTGTTGTTGAGCGGCGGAGGCCGCAGCGAGTCCTTGAGATCCAGATTTCGAATGAGCCGGTGCAGGTAGTTCGGGTGCACTCCCAGCAGACGGGCCGCCTCGGTATAGTTTCCCTTAGCGTCTTCCAGGGCCTTGGTGATCAGCTGTTTTTTCAAGTCCTTTACAGCCGTGTGATATTGCGCCGAAGCTCCGCTCGGAGCCGCTTCGGTTTCAAGCAGAGACTCCGGTAGATCTTCCGGCATGATCATGTCCGAGTAACCGAGCACGAGCGCGCGCTCAATGGCGTTTTCCAACTCGCGCACATTCCCCGGCCAGTCGTAGTTCATCAGGCACGAGAGCGCTTCGCTTGACAACGCCTTCGGCTTGACCTTGCACTTGGCCGAATGTTTCTCGACGAAATAACGCGCCAGCATCGGAATATCCTCTTTGCGATCGCGCAACGGCGGCATTTTAACGCGTACGACGTTAAGCCGGTAGAACAGGTCCTGGCGAAATGTCCCATTCTTTACGCACTCTTCAAGGTTCCGGTTGCTGGCTGCGATCAACCGAATGTCGACTCCGATAGGCCGGGTTCCGCCGACACGCTCGAACTCACGTTCCTGCAGGACGCGCAACAGTTTCACCTGCAATGCGGGCGTGATCTCGCCAATCTCATCGAGAAACACCGTGCCCCCGTCCGCCACTTCCAGCCGCCCTTTTTTCAGGGCAACCGCCCCGGTAAAGGCTCCCTTCTCATGGCCGAACAATTCCGTCTCCAACAGAGTCTCAGGTATCGCCGCACAATTGATCGCGACAAATGGCTTAGCGGCGCGCGAACTGTTGCGGTGGACGGCTCTTGCGGCCAGTTCTTTGCCCGTTCCGCTCTCACCACTCAGCAAAACCGTGGAATCGGTAGGCGACACGCGCGCGAGGAACTGGTACACGTCCTTCATCTTGGCGCTATCGCCGATCAAGCTATGTTCGAGATTGATTTCGGTGACGAGCCGCTGGTTCTCCTGTTCCAGCCACTGCAGCCGCCGTGCATTCTCCAGTGCGACGGCGGAAATGCCTGCGATCGCAGTGACGAGCTGAAGGTGATCTTCGTCGAAACGCCGCTCCGGATTGGTCGTGTCCAGGTAAATGCATCCGATCACGCTCTGGAAGATGGTCATGGGCACGCAAAGGAAGGACCGGACTTGCGCGACAATCAAGCTCTCCACTTCACGGAACCCGCCACTGCTGGGGACGTCGCTGCCGAGGATTGCGACTGCCTGTTCGAGCACCTGCCGCGCCACGGTGCGGCTCACCCGGACTGGCCGCGGGTCGTCCGTCACCCGGTTGCGGGCGAATGTCGAACTGAAGCGCTCCGCGTCCTTTCCTCCCAGGAGGATTGCTCCCCGTTCCGCCGGGGCGACTTCGAAGATCAGATTCAGCACCTGCCCCTGAAGTTCTTCCAGTTCGCGTATGGAATGCACCACCCGGCTGATCTTGAGCAGAGCGTTCAGGTTCCGTGCCAGCCGGGAGGTAGTCGGCAGTTCACTGAGAATCTTGTCCGGCTGGAGATAGAGAACGTCCTGCGGGCGCAACTGCGCGGTCGCGTGGGTGGGTTGGTTGTCCTCGAATTCGACCCGGCCCACACTCTGATCGCCGGCCTCCTCCTCCAGCAACAGGAGAAAGATGGAGTCGCCGACGCCGACCTGGTCTCCGTGCTTCAGCAACTGCTTCTTGACCGAAACGCCATTGACTTGGGTGCCGTTCCGGCTCTCGAGGTCCCGAACCGTTACGCCATGCTCATTCCGGTTCAGTACGCAATGGCGCCGTGATACGGAAGGATCGTTGATGCATAGCTGGTTGCCCGGGTCCCGACCGACTGTTACCTCCTGTGCCGGGAGCAGGAACACTGATTCTTTCAGTGGACCATTGACCGCCAATAGTCTGGGATTCCCGTCCATGGCAAATGCAGCCGATCTTCAAGAATTCGAGGGTGGGCAGGCGAGGCGACTATCTGATCGGATAGACCTACTATCCGCCCGGATAGTCTGCAGCCCGTTCTTAAACCCCGGGCAGCATTTATAAGTTGTCCGGGAAAAACTTGCAAGGCATTGAAAAATCAATCGCTTGTTCTGAATTCGTAACACAGTCGAAGTGCAGTTTCTAATTGGTGTCTAACGTGCACTGGCCTTAGCGACGACTGGCCTGGCAAAAGCGACGGGGGAAGCGCTTTCAACAGTCCTGCTAGGCAGTGTCAATCGGGAACCCGAGGGACCCCCTCATCGGGTTCCCGGTTGCTGTTTTCAGTTCCAAAACCCAAGGTGCATCCATGTATCGGCCGAGCAGATTTAGGGATTCCCAGCCTCTTGCCATCGCCAGCGTGAGCGTGTTCTCAGCCGAAGAAGGAGCCGCCGTCTGCGGCCTTACTTCAAAAGTTCACATCCCGTTCGACTTTTTCGTGGGTGAAAAGACGTTGGAGTCCGGCCTGTACAGGATCGGTCCCAGCAACGTTCCGGGAACCGTGATATTGAACCGCAGTGGATGTCGTTCTCTGGGCGTTCTCGTCCACTCGATCGAAGCACCCAGCCAGGACGGTTCATCGTCGGCGAGACTGCTCTTTTACCGCCAGCAGGATTGCTACTTTCTGGCTCAGCTGCTGGGGCCAACTATCACCCAATAGCGGCCAGGATGCGCGAGCTGTCGGCGAGCCCATCAGAAACTGCCACGCCGTCGCGGTAGGTAACGGTCTTGCCTGAGATCGCGGGAATCCTCTCACCCGGAACGAGAATCCCAACGAGGTTTAGGGGGTCGGCAGCGGAGAGAGCGATAGTCTCGCCGGTCGGGGGCATCTTTCGCGTCGCCCTCAGGGACTCGACCGCCACCGGCAGCGCGAACTGCTCTCCCAGAAAGCCACTAACAAAGCGCCCTCCCCGGACCTCGGCTCGGTCCTCAAGGCGGCGGAATCCGATCAGCAACTCGCGCCACTTGGGAAGGTTGGTCTCTCGCGCCAGGACATCGCGAAAGACGATGCCGTAACGCTTGAGGAGCATCCAGCAGGTGGCTTCGACGGCCTTGGACCGGTCAGACTGCTGATCGGTGTAGAGGAGCGACCAGCGCCCGGAACTGTGCCGCGGACGGGAAGTTCGTCCGCTGCCTTGTCCTGCTCGCCGTTTCGGATCGATCAGGGAGCGCAGGTTGTCGAAGCCGTCCGCAGTTACCAGCCCGCCAGCCACCAACTCCCAGAGTGCGGTCTCAATCTCAGCTTTCAGTTTGCCGGTGCCGCGCACAATGTCGGCGAAAAACGAAGCTCCGCGCTGCCGCAGGAAATCCAGCACTTGCTTCGCGCCTTCGCTCAATCCGCGGGCCTCGGATTGTTCCGGACCGGGGTGGCGTGGCGTCATCCAGTCGGCGTCCTCGCGCACGAAGAAAGTAATGGGCGCAACGCTGGTTGGGATCACGCGCCGCTTGCCCGCCGCCGAGTCCTCCAACGTCGCCGGATGCGGCGACAGCCGCCCCCACCCCACCGCGCCTGTCAGACAAAGCTGGTCGAGCACCTTCGAGTCGTAGTCGGCCACACGCCTGGCCAGAACATGCCGTTCCCAAGCATTAGCTGCCACCTCGAAGCCTTGTAATTGTCTGAGGACCTCCAGCGTGCCACGCTCACCGAGTACCTGGCTTCCGGGCGCTAGGTGCTGCCAACGCAACAGCCAGCGCATGAACTGGGCGGCTGTAACCGGCTCGATCTGTTTGCGCAGAGTAGCGACCGTCAGGCGATGAATGCGTGCCAGCAGGCGGCGGTCGCACCATTCAGTCTCGGGTCCGCCAGCGTTGGATTGTCCTGCCGCAGCCGGGGCTGGCAGGGACAAGTGTGGCGCGGGCGCCCCCGCCCGCGGGCTTGCGGAACCTGTGAAATTTCCCCGCAAAATCGATCCGCTGGCTTCCATTCTCAGGAGGGCCTTGTCTACTTCCGCAGGCGGAACTCCAAGCAGTGCGCCTAGTGCCGAGGCCGTGGTTGGTCCGGAATGCATCATCCAGCCTGTGACCATCGCCAGCAGGGCATCGTCGTTCGACGAAGAGACTGAATCAATTTCCGGAAGACTTTGCTCAAAGTGCGCGTTCGGAAAAAGTAGGGAGAAGGTCTTTGCCCGCTCCGCGGTCACCCAATAGGAATTGCCGTCTGAAGTTGCGCGCGTCGCCCGGTTCTGATCCATCAGGCGGGCAAAGAATCCTGCCCAGTCCTCCGACGCTGCGATCTTTCCTTCAGGCAAGGCAATCAGTGTATGCAGAACATCGTGCAACTCATCGGCATCGCGAACATCGGGCCTCGCCTCTTCGCGAACCTGCGCGATCGCCGCGGGATCCAGTTTCCCGACTTCCTCAAGCACGGACTCCGGCAGCACACGGCGCATTTCCACGGCACGGGCACGCCGTTCTTCGAGCGGGGCATCGTCGAGATAGGCATACGGATTCGCATTCAGGATTTCATGCGAAAACTGCGACGGCACCGGCGTATCAACTGCGAGACAGCGAATCCGACCGGTTGCTATTCCATCCAGCAGCCGCTTCAGACCGTCCAGATCCATCGCCTCGGTGAGCACATCCTTCATTACTTCGTCGATCAGGGGATGGTCGGGAATCTTGATGTCACCCTCGATGTTTTCCTGGCACGCCGCGACATCGGGGAAAACCGAGGCCAGTAAGTCATCTGAGCGAATGCGCTGGATGGGCAAAGGGACTTTGCTGCCTCCCTGGAAGCGCAGAAGGGCGAGCGAGCGCATGGCGTCCCAGCGCCAGCGGGTGCCGAAGATCGGAGAAGCAAGCGCCGCTTGTTCGAGGATTTCCTGCACGGTTTCGAGTTGCAGGAAATGGAAGACGTCAGCCAGGGGAAAACTGTGCTGCTCGGCGAGGGCAATGTTCAGGCCATTGTCGGTGGCTGCTGCTTGCAACTCGAAGTTGAAACCGCGGCAGAAGCGCTTCCGCAGGGCAAGTCCCCAGGCCTTGTTGATGCGGCCGCCAAATGGAGCGTGGATCACCAGTTGCATCCCGCCGCCCTCGTCGAAGAAGCGTTCCGCAATAATGGTGCTCTGCGTCGGCACATCGCCCAGCACGGCTCTTCCTTGCAGGATGTACTCGATGGCCTGCTCGGCAGCGGAGTCGTCCAGTCCGCACTCCCCCTTCATCCAGGAGACCGTTTCCGCCACCAGCGGCTGCGTGGGAGAGAAGCCAATGGGCGAAACATTGGGCAACATGTCGCTGATCGTCTTGCGCAGATCACCAATGGTCGTCGAAAGCTCAGTCGTACGTGCGGGCGCTTCTCCCAGCCAGAAGGGAACACTTGGGGGCGCGCCGTGAGCGTCTTCGACCAATACGCGGCCACTTTTTCCTTCAATGCGGCGAATCATCCAGGAGGTGTTGCCGAGCAGGATGACGTCGCCCCGGTTGCTCTCGACGGCAAAATCCTCATCGACGGTGCCGACGATCGCGCCTTCGGGTTCTGCCACGACCGTATAAAGTGCAGTGTCGGGGATCGCTCCCCCACTGGTGATCGCAGCCAGGCGGCTGCCTCGCCGGGCGCGTAGCTTGCCGTTCACGCGGTCACGATGCAGGTAGGCGCCGTATCTTCCGCGCTTCGCTGCAATGCCTTCCGACAGCATCTCGAGAATTCGGTTGTAGGTTTCCAGCGGCAGGTTGCGGTACGGGTAGGCGCGTCGTATCAGCTTGTAAAGATCGTCTTCGCTCCATTCCTCGGCTGCACAGGAAGCGACAATCTGCTGCGCCAGCACGTCCAGCGGCGATTCTGGAATCATAAGCATGTCCAGGTCGCCGTGACGAATGGCCTGCACCAGCGCGGCGCATTCGAACAGATCGTCGCGCGTGGTCGCGAACAGGCGTCCTTTCGGAACCGCGCCCCGCCAGTGGCCGGAACGGCCCACTCGCTGCAAAGCGACCGCAATCGCCCGCGGCGAACTGATCTGGCAAACCAGGTCGACGGTGCCAATATCAATTCCCAGTTCGAGGGATGCTGTGGCAACGAGTACCTGAACCTCGCCGTTCTTCAGCTTGCGCTCGGCATTCAGTCGCAACTTGCGCGAGAGGCTGCCGTGATGCGCCGCGACCGCATCTTCTCCCAGTCTCTCGGCCAGATGGTGCGCTACGCGTTCCGCCAGACGCCTCGTATTCACAAAGACCAGGGTCGAGCGGTGCTGCCGCACCAACTCGGCGATGCGGTCGTAGACCTCTTCCCACATCTCGTTGGTCGTGATCGGACCAAGGGGGCTGGAGGGCACTTCGACGGCGAGATCGAGCTTGCGCTTGTGCCCGATATTCACAATCACCGGATCCGGACGTCCGCTTCCAGTGAGGAAGTGCGCGACCTGCTCGATCGGCTTTTGTGTGGCAGAGAGTCCAATACGAACGGGAGCGCGGTGGCACAGGACCTGCAAGCGCTCGAGCGACAGCGTCAGGTGAGCGCCGCGCTTGTCGTCGGCGACAGCGTGAATTTCGTCGACGATCAGCGTCTCGACGTCACGCAGAATAGCGCGGCTCTTCTCGGCGGTGAGCAGGATGTAAAGCGACTCCGGCGTTGTGACCAGAATATGCGGAGGCCGCTTCAGCATGGCCCGCCGCTCGTGCGTCAGCGTGTCACCGGTGCGGACCGCCGTGCGAATCTCGGGCATAAGCAGGCCGCGCTCGCCCGCCATCTGCAGAATCTCGCCGAGCGGGACTTCCAGATTTTTTTGGATGTCGTTGCCCAGGGCTTTGAGCGGCGAAACGTAAAGAACCTCGGTTCGGTCCTGAAGATCTCCCGCCAGCGCCTTGCGAACCAGCTTGTCGATGCAGGCGAGAAAGGCGGCGAGTGTTTTTCCGGAGCCGGTGGGCGCGGAAATGAGGGTGGTACGGCCGGCAAGGATGTGAGGCCATCCTTGCTCCTGCGGCTCGGTGGGTGTGCCAAAGCGAGAGACGAACCACTCCCGTACAAGCGGGTGGGCCCATAAGAGCGAATCAGGCACCAACACGGGAGTGGACGGCAGGGAGGACATGCAGCATATTTTAGTCCGAGAGCTTGGTTTTCGTAAAATGTTCGCCTACAAACCTGCGAGTCGATGGACGGCCGTACAAAGTCGCGACTGAGCCTTTAAGCATGTAGCGCGAGCGGTCACGACGACCCGCGCGGCGAATGCTAGAATCCCGCGGATGCCCAAAAAAATCTCCCCCACCGCCCGCGCCAAGAAAATCAAACTCCTCCTGTTCGACGTTGACGGCGTCCTCACTGACGGCAAGATATGGATTTTCCCCGCCCCGGCCGGTACGCAGCCAAGCATCCTGGAAAAGTCCGCTGAGCATGGCGGCACCGGCGGCTTCGGTTTCCACAGCGAGTCCCTCATCGAGGCCAAGGGCTTTCACGCTCATGACGGAACTGCGATCTCGCTTGCACGTCTAGCCGGCATCAAAACCGGTGTGATCACCAAGCGCATTTCGGAAACAGTTGCGTTGCGCGCCCGCGATCTCAAGATGGACCACATTCACCAGGGCATTCAGGACAAGCTCACAGTGTTCGAAGAAATCCTGCGACAAGAGAATCTCAGCTCCGCCGAAGCCGCTTTTGTTGGCGACGACGTCATTGACCTGCCGGTCATGCGCAACTGCGGCTTTGCCGTCGCCGTCGCCAACGCGAGGAAGGAAGTGAAGGTTGAAGCGCACTACGTTACCGCCCATGGCGGTGGTGACGGCGCCGCCCGCGACGCGGTCGAATACATCCTGAAGGCCCAGGGGAAGTGGGACAGAGTGGTAAGCGAATACATCTGTGAGCGCAGCCCCAGAAAGAAGTGAACGACTCGGCGGGAAGTTAGTGGGAGATCAGCCTGAAATTTAAAACCCACCGGCTGCTTGCTTGGGGCGTGCTCGGGTCGGCAGCCGGTGGGTTTACCGTTTCTCCTTACTCACCCTGTTGTTTTCAGGAGTATTGGCTCATATTAACCCGCCGTGCTCGGAATGTTTCTTTGAACTCTGTATATTCTTGTAAAGATTCGTAAAGCCTGGGATCACGAAATCTCAATCAGGAATGGCCAGCACTTTCGCCGACATCAGAGTTGCAAATCTTGGATCTTTTCGCAGCTCCACGAACTCGCCATCTTTGTAAACATCGGCGATGCCCTTATATCCCTCTTCCATTGCGCGTCTCAGATATTGCAAGGAACGGTCAGACAGGCCCGCCTTGGCGTAGAGCTTGGCCATTACATAGTCGTAGTGGGCTCGATCCTCAGGTGAAGGAAGTTGCGCAGAAACCCCGGAGTGCGACGTTCGCTCAAAGACATCGGGGTCAAGTTGAAACGCCTGGTTGTAGGCAACCACGGCCTTGTCAAACTTCTTCTCGGAAAAGTATGCCGCGCCCAGATTGCTGAAGTAGGATGCGAAATCGCTCCGTAACAGGATTGCCTTTTCGTACTGCTTGATGGCTTTTCCGTACTTCTTTTCCTCGTAGAAAACTACTCCCAGGTTATTCCAGGCATCCGCATGTGCGGGGTTAGCTTTGACGGACCGCTCAAAGTATTTCTTGGCCTCCTTAAAATGCTGCACCTGTAGTTCGGCGATACCTAGTTTGTTCAGCAGCAGAGAGTCGTTCGGCTTTTTGTGCAGCGCGGCAAGGTAGTAGTCGAGCGCGTCCAGGTAGTACTTCGAGGCTCGATATTCGTCGCCACGCTTCTCCAGGTCGGCAGCCGAGGCCTGGGGGTCTGGAGGCTCTGCGCGATGTTGGGGAGGCGGACCAACCTGAATCTGCTCTGCGGACTGACCCAGCAATGAAGGAGCGGCCAGGGGCGTAAGCAGGAAGAGTCCGACCAGAATACAAACCAAGGTGAGACGCACGGTCACCTCCGAAGTCCGGCGGTCCATCCGTTTCGACTCGCCTTACGAGTCACGGTTGTGGGTTGCTGCCACCGTCGGCTGGAGGTTTGGACGGCGGAGCCGCCGTTTTGTCGTCTTTAAAGATACCCACAATCTTGCCAAACAGACCTTTTTTCTTTTTGGTGCCGTCCGGATTCGTTTCGTCGGTCGCAGCGACCGTGCCGGCTGGGGTGCCATTTTGGGGGGGCGGGAGGACGTCATGAGAGTTCGAGCCAAAGATGCGCGAGAAGAAGCCAGCGACTCCGGTCTTTTGGTCACAGGTATCGCGCGGTTCGGTACCGGCGATGAACGCCGCAGTGTAAGTGTCTGGACAAGCTGGAGTTGCGAGCCGGTTCGTGAGCTTGTCGAGTTGCACGTCGACCACACCGGAGGGTTGGGTAAAGGGCTTAACGTCGGCGTACTCCGGCAGGGTGATGGCCTTCTTCATGAACTCTGCCCAGATCGGAGCCGCAGTCTGGGCCCCGCTGAGTCGCAAGTCGCTGTAATCGTCGTAGCCCACCCACACAATGCAGAGCAGGTTGCTGGTGTATCCGGCGAACCAGCCGTCGTGCGAACTGCCTGTCTTTCCCGCCGCGGGTGCGTTGAAGCCCCGCGCGCGGACAGGAAACGCGGTGCCGAAGTTCAGTACTCCCTCGAGCATGTTGGTCATGACGGCAGTGATTCGTGGATCGAGGACCTGTCTTTTCTCGGGCGCGAAGTCCATTACCACATCGCCTCTCGCGTTGCGCACGGAATCGATCAGTACTGGCGACAACCACTCGCCATTATTCGCAAACACGGTGTACGCACTAGCCATCTCAATCGGTGTCGCATCGTAAGCGCCCAGTGCCATCGCCGGCGTAGCCTTGACAGATAAAATCCCGGCGGACTTGGCCAAATCCGCGACCTTGTCATATCCAACTTCTTCGGCCAGCTTTACCGTCGCGTTGTTGAGGGAGAGTGCGAGCGCATACCGAAGCGTCACATCACCGTGGTATTCCTCTTTATAGTTGCGCGGCTCGTAAATCTGGTCACCGTAGACGAAGGTTGAGGGCTGATCCGGGACCGTGGACGCCGGAGTGATCACGCTGCTCGTGCCATCGAGCGCCGTGTTCATCGCGGCTGCATAGACGAACGGTTTGAAGATGGAACCCGTCGGCCGTTTTGCTACTGCGTGGTCAAGCTGGCTGGTTCCATAGTTTCTTCCGCCCACCAGCGCGAGGATCTGTCCGGTGTGCGGGTCCATAGCAACGAGTGCCACTTGTGCCTCTGGCCCGGGCTTGATCGTGGTCTCGTACTTTCCCTTGCCCACCTTCACGCGCTTGGTGCGCATCTTGAGCACTTGCTCGTCCACCAGCTTGATGCCGGTTTCGACTGCCTGCGCTGCTGCCTTCTGGAGATCGGGATCGAGCGTGGTGTAGATGCGGTAGGACTGGTCATTCATCTCGCGCTCGTTGATCTTGGAAATCACGGTGTCGCGCACCAGGTCGACAAAGTATGGAGCGTCACTCGCCTCGACATTCGGAGGGGCGAGCTTCAAGGGCGTGGCCTTGGCCTTGTCTGCCTGTTCGCGGGTGATGGCGTGGGTCTCGACCATAGCGTCGAGCACGGTGTTTCGGCGCTCCAACGCGCGCTCGGGGTGGCGGTAGGGAGAGAGATAGCTGGGCGCTTGAATCAGGCCTGCCAGCATAGCGGCTTCGGGCAGTGTGATGTCCTGCAGATCCTTGTTGAAATACGCGCGCGATGCCTCCGCAAACCCGCTGATCGTGAACGATCCCCGCTGGCCCAAATCCACCCGATTGCCATAAAACTCAAAAATCTGTTGCTTGGTGAACTTACGCTCCAGTTCGATCGCAATCAGCATCTCCACCAGCTTGCGCTTGAACGTCTTCTCCGGACTCAAAAAGAACGCGCGTGAGAGCTGCATGGTGATGGTCGAGCCGCCCTGCTCGTGGCGCTGGTGGGTTACGTCGACCCATGCTGCCTCGGCCAGGCGAACGAAGTTCACTCCGCCATGCTGGAAAAACCGCCGGTCTTCGATGGAAAGCACGGCGTCCACCATCATCTTGGGAATGTCGTCGTATTTCACCAGCTGGCGCTTGGAGCGTTGCTCGGCATCGAAGAGCGAGGTGATCAGCTGAGGCTCGAGCTCATAGGCCTCCAGTTCGCCCGCCTTGCTGCTGATGCTTTCGACTTGCCCGTCCTGCACGCGGATAGTAGCCGGCTCGGGGCTGTGGTAAGACTCTGGCCCGGGCTTGACCTCGATGGAGCGTTCCTTCAGTTCAAAGGTTCCCAGAGGAGACGCGCTGTTCCGTTCCGAGTAACCGGCGCGCTGTAGCTGAGCAGCGATTTCACGCGGCGTAATCTTCTCGCCAACCTTGACGATCCTGGGTATGGCATAGATCTTTGCCGAACTGCTGAAGACGGGACCGCGAAACCGCTTCTCGATGATGCGGTCGTACTTGACGTAGAAATAGGAAAAGAAACCGACGAGCGCGATCGAGACGATCAAGAACAACGCGAGCGCAGCTCGCACCAGAGGATCGCGCGGCAGGAACTTCGAGCCGCCTTTCTCCCCGTTACCCTTCGGGATTCTTAGTTTGATAGCCACAAGTTGAGCGGAGCAGTCCGCGGGCAGGACGTTGCCAGTTGCGTCTCTACCCAGACGATGGGCGCGATACTAATTCTCCAGAGCCGAGGTTCTCCGAGCAAGTCACTCCGGGGCTACAGCAATATCCACCCAGAGATGGCCAACTGTACAACCTTCATTGCTCCATTCTAAATCACGTAAGAGTGCTCAGAGTGGCCGGAGGGTTGTTACATGATGCTCTTGTTCTGCGTGGAGGGGTGGAAGTGCAGGTCCACGGGAAACCCGGGCAGATCTACATGCACCGAGTAGTCAACATCAATGGCTAAGCCAGTGGCATTGCTGCCGATACGGGTGACTCGAATCTGGTTCTTGGTTACTGGGATGTCCAAATCCTTGGCGTCCTTGAGGACGATATCGCGCAGTTCATCGTCTGATTTCGTGCTGTAGGTGCCGCCCACGGCGGTATTCTTGATCTGATCCTCGAACTGGTAGTTGGCAAAATACGGTGGGATCAGCATCCACGCACCGTAAAGCACCGCTGCAATCAGACCGAAGCCCGCAACCAGCTTGATAGTACCCATGAAAGAACTCCGCCTCCGGCCGACTTCGCCGAAAACGAAATCCTCAGCGTGCCGGCCTCAATAGACTCTGGAAATATTCCGTTATTGCGCCGATGCTAGCATCCTGAGTTTGCCGCGTCGAGCGTTGAACGACCTCCACAGTGCCTTCGGTAACCTTCTTTCCCACGGTTACCCGAAAGGGTATGCCCACCAGATCGGCATCCTTGAACTTCACCCCTGGCCGTTCGTCCCTGTCGTCCAGCAACACGTCATACCCGGCAGCCTCAAGGCGATGGGCGATATCGGTGGCCGTGTGGCTTAGCTTGTCGTCAGAGACGTTGGTTGGCGTGACCACGATTTCGAAGGGCGCGACCTGGGGCGCCAGCCAGAAGCCATTCTCGTCGTTGTTTTGCTCGATCGCTGCCGTCAGGATTCGCTCGATGCCGATGCCGTAGCTCCCCATGATCGGCGCCACTTCCTTGCCATTCCGGTCGAGCACACGCGCGCCCATGGATTCCGAGTACTTGTAGCCCAGCTTGAAAATGTGGCCGATCTCGACCGCTGTATCGATGCGAAGCGTCCCGCCACAATTCGGGCAGGCTTCACCAGCGCTGACAGCGCGCAGGTCGGCATATGCCGTTGGCTGAAAATCCTTGCCGGGAGTGAGGTTTTTCAGATGGTAGTCCTCTTTGTTGGCGCCGGCGATCAGGTTGGTGCGGCCTTTCAAGGCTTCGTCCACCAGCAGAATCGGACCGTCCGCGCTCCTTACATCGTTTGCCCAAACAATGCCGACCGGCCCCAAGAAGCCAGCCGGCGAGCGGAACAGACTCTTGATCTCCTGCTCTTCCATGGGCCGCGTCTCTTTGCCCGCCAGCGCAGTGGAGAGCTTGGCCTCGTTCAACTGATGGTCGCCGCGCATGAGCACTACCACTTCGCGCTGTCGTGTCTTGCCGGTTTTCTTGTCCTCTTCGCGGGCCATCAGGGCGAGAGTCTTGATCTTGTTCTTGGGCGATACTCCCAGGAACTTCGCAACGTCGTCAATCGTCTTCATGCCCGGGGTGTGGACCTCGAGCGGCTTGCCATCTCCCTCCGGCGCCAGATCCTTTACGGATTCGAGCTTCGAGGTGGCTTTCTCCATGTTCGCCGCGTAGCTGCACTTCTCGCAGCTCACGATCTGGTCTTCGCCCGCCGGCGTGCGCACCATGAACTCGTGCGATTGCGATCCGCCCATCGCGCCCGAGTGCGCTTCTACCACCATGTATTTCAGCCCGCAGCGGTCGAAAATCCGGCAGTAGGCGTCGTAATGCTTCTTGTAGGAAACGTCGAGACCGGCGGCGTCGATGTCGAAGGAGTACGAATCCTTCATGATGAACTGCCGCACCCGCAGCAGGCCCGCCTTCGGCCGGGGCTCATCGCGGAATTTGCCCTGTATCTGGTACCAGATCTGGGGCAACTGCTTGTAGCTGCGCAGTTCCTTTCGAGCAATCGAGGTCATCACTTCTTCTTCGGTCATGCCCAGGCAGAGTTCGGCGCCCTTGCGGTCTTTCAGGCGAAAAAGGTTCTCACCCATCACTGACCAGCGGCCGCTTTCCTCCCAGAGCTCCCGGGGGTGCAGCGCGGGCAGATAGAACTCCTGCCCGATCTTGTCCATCTCCTGGCGGACGATCCCCATGATCTTGTTGAAAGATCGTTGGCCCATGAATAGATAGGAGTAAATTCCGGCCGCCAGTTGACGGACGTATCCCGCCCGGACCAGGAACTTGTGGCTGGCGACCTCGGCGTCGGCCGGGGCCTCGCGCAGTGTGGGTATGAAAAGTTCAGACCAGCGATGCATATAGGTTTGTGTCGAGTCCCAAGTGGCGAGTAGCGAGTCGCAAGCGACAGGCAGTCGTTCAATCCGCACGGGAATTCAATATTGTAAATGATGGCGTCGCGCTTACGCTGCACGAAGTCGGAGTGGTGGGCGACGCCTGTCGTGATGGAAATAAGCCGACCCGTGCCAGCAAACTTTTCAATATTGACTCATATACATGAGTCAGATAGACTCATCTAATGGCTAAGCGGCTGCAAGTGATCGTACAAGATCCGGATTATCGAGAGATTCAGCGTGCCGCGCGATCGCGTCATATGACCATCGCGGAGTGGGTGCGGCAGGCGTTGGAGTTTGCCTGCAGGCGCGAACCGGTGGGCAGCGCGGAGAAGAAACTGGCAGCGATCCGGGAGGCCGTGAAACATAATGGCCCGACTGCCGATATCGGTACTATGCTGGCCGAAATCGAAGCCGGCTATGGAAGTGGTCCAAAGCCGTGATCCTCGTCGATTCGAATATCCCGATGTATCTGGTGGGTGCGCCTCACCCTCACAAAACCGATGCGCAACGCTTGCTGGAGAAGTTTACAAGCGCACGTCAGCGACTGGTGACGGATGCAGAGGTCTTGCAGGAGATTCTTCACCGCTATGCGGCAATAGACCGCAAAGAGTACATTCAACTCGCGTTTAATGCGCTGTTGGGTGTAGCCGATGAAGTCTTGCCAATTGATCGCGCAGTGATGGAGCGTGCCAAAGAGATCGTTCTGAGTTATCGACGGCTTTCCGCGCGCGACGCAGTGCATCTCTCAGTGATGGAACGACATGGCATTGAGAATATCTTGAGTTTCGATTCCGGCTTCGACTCGTTCCCCGGCATTACGCGCCTGGGTTAAATGCAGCGAGCAAAGAACTTGCAGCAGTGATCGTGTGACCTGCCAGGGCGGACGGGGGCGTCCGCTCCCACGCCAGACGGGAAGATCTACCCTGCCAGCTGCTTCAAAATCTCTTTCCCCAACTTCTGGGTCTCACCGAAGAATTTCTGATACTCGGTGAACAGGCGGTTCAACTCCAACGACTTGTATGGTGAGAGCTGCTTGCGCAGCATCATGTCGCGGACATGCACCGGGTTAGGCAGCGTCGCGTCTTCACTGAGTTCTTCGAGCGCGGTATTGGGATTGTAGTGATACATGGGGATTCTCGATTGAGTAATTTCAAAATCGGGCAATTAAGTAATTTTACTCCGCAAGCTTGCTTGCTGAACGGATGTGTCCGTCGGCAATCAAAATCACTCAATCACAATTACCCAATCACCAGCCTAGAACTTGTCTCATAAATGGTTTTGGGGAGGGCACGGCTTCAGCCGTGCCGCCCAGAACGCCTCCCACAGACCGGGCTTTAGCCCCTGAGGGCGCAAGCCCGAACCGGGGGAATCATTTATGAGACCGGTTCTACTCAATTACCAGATTTTCTACATCAGTTCCGTGCCCCACAAATCGTGGAGGTGCACAATGCCTTCGAGCCGACGGTCGCCGTCTATCACAACCAGCGATGTGATCTTCTTTTCTTCCATGATAGCCAGTGCGGTCGCAGCAAATTCGCGCCGGGCGATGGTCTTCGGATCGCGCATCATGCACTCGCCGGCGGTTAGATCGAGCACGTCTTTCCCGCGCTTCTCCAGCATTCTTCGCAAGTCGCCGTCACTGATGATTCCCACCAGCTTTTCACCTTCGACGACGGCAGTCACACCCAGCTTCTTCCGTGACATCTCGTAGATCACGTCGGGCATCTTCGTCTTCGGGGCAACCTTCGGCACGGCATCGCCGCTGTGCATCATGTCTTCCACCCGCGCGAGACGCTTGCCCAGCTTGCCGCCGGGGTGAAGATTGGCGAAGTCTTCTTCTTTAAAGCCTCGCCTTTCTGACAATGCCACCGCAAGCGCGTCGCCCAATGCCAGCATCGTAGTGGTCGACGCCGTCGGCGCCAGCCCTAATGAGCAGGCCTCTTTATCCACCGAGCAGTCGAGAGCAACGTCGGCGGCGGCGGCGAGGGTCGAAGGCTTGGAAGGACGGGCAGAATCGGCGGCCGCGGCCGAGGGCGCCCGCGCCACACCCGCATCGGAGTAAATCTCGTCGCAGGTCATGCTGATCAGCGGGACTTGCAAACGCTTGATGGTCGCGAGCAGCCGGAGGATTTCTTCTGTCTCGCCGCTGGCCGATAGCGCCACCACAACGTCGCCTTTCACCACCATGCCCAGGTCGCCGTGTACTGCCTCAACCGGGTGCAGATACAGCGCAGGCGTTCCAATCGAACTCAACGTTGCCGCAATCTTGCGTGCAATGATGCCGCTTTTCCCCATGCCGGTTACTACCACTCGCCCCCGGCATTCGAACATCAGATCCAGAGCGCGATCGAAAGCCTTGGCCATCGGTCCTGCGATCCGGTCCGCCAGCGCGCGCAACGCTTCGGCCTCAATGCGTACGACGTTTTCACCGGTATGCTTCATGTCGAAAGAAGAACGCGAGGATGTTAGCAAGAAAGAGGACGATGGCAAAATCTGGCGGAGTTACGCTAGCCCAGGATGACAATAACTACAAATCAGAAGTGTTCGTCGACCACCGACACGCGCCCGCCGAGCCCTTTGGCCTGAATGATCTTGTCCCATGGGCCACCCTGCCAGTTGTCCCGCTTCTTCTCCGAGTGGAGCCAGGGTGGAAGGGCGATGAACAGATTGCGTGCGATTCCTTCCACGTAGGGTTCGTATAGTGATCTTAACTTCGCCAGCTTCTCATCAGCCTCCACACTGGTGCGCAACTGCAAACCACTCGCCGCCAGGTTCTCGCGCAACGTTTTCAATTCCGCGTCGGCAAGTCGACTTGCGGCCTGCGCGTCGTACCGGGCATTGACCACCTGCGCCAGATCGACCGCTGCGTGCCGCGCCATCGCGAAGGTCAGCTTTGCTTGCTCAGTGCGAATGTTCTCGATTCCCGTTAGAACGAGAGAGGTTACATCCAGCATCACCGTAAGGGCTCCCACCCACGACTGATTGCTGTGCTGGGAGCGGAAAAAGCTGAGCACCGGATAGGAGAGGTGATTCGCGAGCAGCTCTGCCGACCACCGCTCCCAATCGCGAAAGATCTGATCGAGCATTCTCTGGTCGGGACAACAGCCCAGCCGGATGAGCATCTCCACCGCCGTGGGCGGCGAGCCCGCGCGCGAATCGAGCATCGAGATTTCAAGTTCGCGGGTGTTGAACGCGGAATAGACCACCGGAAGATATCCGATCACGACGCCGAGGAAAGCGAATCCCATGCCCGCTTCGGCGACTGCCAGCGCCCTCGCCGGGCCGGAACTGGGCACAATATCTCCGTAGCCGAGGGTGAAGAAGGTTTCGCCGCTGTGGTAAAGCAGGATGCCAAAGGTGATCGGTTCGTTCCCCAGCCGAACGTGCTCGCCGATGCCGAACTGCAGTAGAGCGAAGCCGAAGATCAAGCCCAATGCCCAGAAGACGAGCAGGAAAAGCAACGACAGCGGCCCAAAGTAGCTGAGATAGGCTTCGCGCCGATTCGGGGAGGGGATGAGGCGCGACAACTTCGTCCACGGAATCCACGTGTTTCGGTAAAACCACGAGGTCAGCCGGAAAGACCGTTGTACTCGACGCGGCAGGACGATGGTTTCAAACGCGTCCAGCAGGACGGCAAGGATGACAACGACACCGGCAATCGTGGCAAAAACTGTCATAGAAGGACGTGCACGATGTGATGAGCATGGGATGGTAACAGATTCAGAAGGGAAGAGAGTCGCCCCTGGCTACAGGGCACATGCACTCTTAACCCTGCGGTTCTAGGGCGTGGTATGCGATGCCGCTATACCCGCCTGAACCGCCAACAGTTCCTTCAACACGCCGCGAAGCTTGGTCGATTCCAGCGCGTTCGCGCCGTCGGACTTCGCTTCCTTGGGATTGTCGTGGACTTCCATGAAGATGCCGTCTACGCCCGCTGCCACCGCGGCCCGAGCAAGCACGGGGATGAACTCGGGTTGCCCTCCGCTTGCCGCCGGCTGATCGTCATCTCCATGCGTCGAGGAAGGGAGTTGCACCGAGTGCGTGGCATCGAAGACGACGGGTGCAAACTTTCGCATGATAGAGAGCGATCGCATGTCGACGACCAGGTTGTTGTAGCCGAAACTCGAACCCCGTTCCGTGATAAACACCCGGTCATTGCCGGCGGCGTGACACTTGTCGAGTGCGTGCTTCATGTCCCACGGCGAAACGAATTGCCCCTTCTTGATGTTCACCGGGCGTTCACTGAGCGCCGCCGCCATCACCAGGTCGGTTTGCCGGCAGAGAAACGCCGGGATCTGAAGGACGTCGGCCACTTCCGCGACCTTGGCCACATCCCCTGTCTCGTGCACATCTGTCAGGACGGGGACGTGCACTTCCTCCTTTACCTTCTTAAGAATTCGCAAACCTTCCACGAGCCCCGGCCCGCGAAAGCTCTTCACCGAAGTCCGATTAGCCTTGTCATAGGAAGCTTTAAAAATGAAGGGCACGTTCAGCGATCTTGTCACGCCCTTGATCACTTCGGCCATGAACAGGGCGTGCTCTTCGCTCTCAATGACGCAAGGGCCGGCAATGAGAAAGAGATTCCCCGAGCCGATGTTCACGCCTTCGACGATGAAGCTGTGCGTTGTCATTTACCGCGGCGAGCACGATCGCATACAAACGGCGAGTCGCCCTAGCGTCTCCCTACGTTTTCCGGCCGGTGAAACATCTCAACCTCGGCTGCCGCCTTCTCTGACCGGCGTTTCAAGCCGTGCTCGTAGGCCGCTCCTACAAACGACTTGAACAAGGGATGCGGCTCGAGCGGTTTCGATTTGAACTCGGGATGGAACTGGCATCCGATGAAATGCGGATGGTCTGGAAGTTCCACGATCTCCACATAGGTCCCGTCGGGCGTCGATCCCGAAATGCGGAGTCCCGCAGCGGTCAGAGGCCCCTCGTATTCGCGATTGAACTCGTAACGATGCCGGTGGCGCTCGCTGATCTCGGCTTTTCCATAGATTTTGTGCGCGAGTGTTCCAGGCTCAATTTTGCACGGCCACGCACCCAGCCGCATCGTGCCGCCTAACTCTTCGACTCCGCGCAACTCGCGGAGCTTGTAGATCACCCGGTGCGGAGTCGCGGGATCAAACTCGCTCGAATTCGCGTCTTCCAGGCCGCAAACATTGCGCGCGAATTCAATGCATGCCGTCTGCATGCCCAGACAAATTCCGAAGTAGGGGACCTTCTTTTCGCGCGCGTATCGAATTCCATTCAACATCCCGGCAATGCCGCGTTTACCGAATCCACCCGGGACCAGGATGCCGTCGTAGTTCTCAAGCTGAGCTTCGCAGCTGGCGTCGTCCGCCTCCAGGCCTTCGGCTTCGATCCAGTTCACGCTAAGTTTCAGGTTGTGCGCCAGCGCGCCGTGTACCAGCGCTTCCTTCAGGGACTTGTACGAATCCTCATACTCCACATACTTGCCGACAATCCCGATTGTGACCTCGGCCTTCGGGTTGTAAACCCGGTGGACGATCTCCTCCCACTCGGCCAGCTTCGGTTCTGCCGCCTGCAAGTGGAGATACCTCAACGCCAAGGCATCTACGCCCTCCCGCGCGAACACCAGCGGCACTTCGTAAATGGAGGCGACGTCTTTCGCCGTGATCACCGCCTCTTCTTCCACGTTACAGAAAAGGGCGATCTTCGATTTGATCTCTTTGGCCAGGAAACGATCGGTGCGGCACAACAGAATATCCGGCTGAATTCCGATGCTTAGCAGTTCTTTCACGGAGTGCTGTGTCGGCTTGGTCTTCAATTCCTGAGCGGCGGCGATGAACGGTACCAGCGTGACGTGCACGAACACAGTGTGCTCGCGGCCCAGTTCCTGCCGCATCTGCCGGATTGCTTCCATGAAAGGCAAGGACTCGATGTCGCCGACCGTGCCGCCGATCTCGACGATCGCGACATCCACATCCTGCGCGACCTTCTTCATCGCGGCTTTGATTTCGTTGGTGACGTGCGGAATTACCTGCACTGTCTTCCCGAGGTAGTCTCCGCGGCGCTCCTTGGCGATGATCTGCTCGTAAATCCGGCCCGTGGTCCAGTTGTTGTCGCGAGAAAGTTTGGCGTGGGTGAAGCGCTCGTAGTGTCCAAGATCGAGGTCGGTTTCGGCGCCGTCGTCGGTCACGAAGACTTCGCCGTGCTGGAAAGGCGACATCGTGCCCGGGTCGACGTTGAGGTAGGGGTCGAACTTCATCAGGTTAACTTTCAAACCGCGGCTCTCCAGCAGGCAGCCAATGGAGGCCGCGGCCAATCCCTTGCCCAGTGAAGACACAACACCGCCCGTTACGAAGATGTACTTTGCCGACATCTGTTCCTCGCTCTGATTTTTGTCTTGGATTCGTGCAGGCTGGGGTGCACGATCAATTATGCCAGAGATTATTCGGGAAGGGAACAGTGGAAAAGCAGGCGAAAATCCATCATTATGGGGAATAGATTAACGCGGAGTTAGCCCGATCAGCGCGCATCCAATGAGATACCCAATTATGTCGTCATGCCATGAGTCGCGGGTGTCACTGCTATTGGGCTTAATCTTGGCTTTTCTTTTCTCGATAACTGCGTTTGCGAACGCGCAGCAACTCGCCCACCGGCTCATCCTCAAAGATGGCAGTTATCAGCTCGTTTCCAAGTACGAGGTCAAGGGCGACCGCGTTCGTTACCACAGCTCGGAACGCGACGAGTGGGAGGAACTTCCGAAAGAACTGGTGGACTGGCCCGCCACCGAGAAGTTCGAGAAAGACCGGGCTGCCGGTGTTCCCAGCCCCGAAGCTGCCGCGCTCGATAAGGAACTCGAAGCCGAGCGCAAAGCCGAAGAACTGAAGACGCCACAGGTCGCTCCCGGCTTACGCTTGCCTGAAGACGGCGGAGTGTTCCTGCTGGATAACTTTCAAAGCCAGGCGCAACTTGCCGAGCTGCAGCAGACTGGCGGCGAAATCAACAGAAACACGAAGGGCAACATCTTTCGCGCGACGATCAATCCCATCGCGAGTGCAAAGCAGACCATCGAAGTGTCGGGTCAACACGCCAAAGTGCAGTCGCACGTCGCCCTGCCCACCATTTATGTAAATGCCGCGCAGCAAGAAGATTCCGAAGCGAGTCCCCAGAAGCCTCAACAGCCACAACAACCGCAGATGCCTTTCGACCGCTTCAAGATCGTTCGCATGCAGGTAAAAGGGGACAAGCGCATCGTGGGCGATATCAAAATCGCCGTGTACGGTAAGGTAAGCCAGGAACAGACCCTGGTGCAGACGACGGCGCAGGAAATCTCCGGTGGCTGGATCAAAGTGACTCCCAAGGACGAACTCAAACCGGGGGAATATGCGGTCGTCGAAATGATGGGAAAAGAAGGGATGAATCTTTACGTTTGGGATTTCGGCGTCAATCCCAACGCTCCTGCCAACGCCGGCGCATGGACGCCCGACGCGTCAGAACTGAAGCCCAAGCCAGAAAAACCTGTAGACCTGCAGAAGCGGGATAAAACGCAGTGACCAGTACCCAGTGGCTAGTGCCTGGTACCTAGCTCAAGAGCAAGAATCTGCAGATTTCCTGAGGGGGAAGAGTTCAAGCTGGACCAAGAACGAAGAACTAGATACTAGACACTAGGTACCGGGTACTAGCTACCGACCTACTTCATCACTCCGCGCTGCGCAATTCCGATGTTGTCCCGGGTGCTGTTCTTCACCATGTACATCATCTCGTCGGCCTGGCGGATGATGTCGTGCGGGGTCTTGGCGTCATGAGGATAGGTCGCCACGCCCATGCTGGCACGGACATTCAGGTTCAGTCCTTCTTCGCGGCAGAACATGCTCACGCGCAGCGCGTCGCGCAAGCGCTTGGCCACGGTGAGGGCTGAGTCTTTACCGGTTTGCGGAAGCAGCACAACGAATTCGTCGCCGCCGTAACGGAACGCGTAATCAATTAACCGTAACTGCGCCTTGATCAGGTACCCGATCTCAGCCAGCAGCTTGCTGCCCACCAGGTGTCCGTGCGTGTCGTTCACTTGCTTGAAATGGTCCAGATCGATAAACACCACGGTGAATTCGTAATTGAAGCGCGAAGAGCGGTAGACCTCGGTTTCAAGAACTTTGTAAAGATGCCGGGCGTTGAACAGTCCCGTGCAATCGTCGGTGATCGTGAGCTCCTGAATTTTTTCGACCGCCCGCGCGTTCTCGATTGCAATGGCCGCGTAGTCACACAAGGACTGCAAGAAGAAAGTTTCCTGATCGGTGAAATTCTCCATGCGGACGTTCACGAGCTGGATCACGCCCAGGACGCGGTGCTTGGAGCGCAGCGGCACACAGATGATGGACTGAGTCTCCCACCGGGTCATCTCGTCAATGCGCTTGGCAAATCGCGGATCGGCGCACACGTCCGGCACGATCAGCTGTTCACCGTTTTTTGCCACCCACCCGGCGATGCCTTCTCCGACTTTCAGCCGAACGTCTTTGAGTGCCTCAGCGGCGTCGCCTACCGCGATGGCGAAGTACAGTTCGTTCTTGGCCTCGTCCACCATCAGCAGGGACCAGGTGTCGGGACGGAAATACTCCGCCATCTTCTCCATGATGGTTTGCAGAATGGAGTCGAGATCGAGGGACGAGGTCAGGGCCTTGGCCACATCGTGGAAGATCGTCAGCTCTTGACTTTGCCGTTTGCGGTCGGCTTCGGTGGCCTCAGGCATGCCAAATCCTCGGTATTGCGGCGGGGAAAATGTGCTCAAATTATATGCGCCGGGTTGAAAGGGCGGCAACGAAACCTTCGTAACCCCAGTACCCACAAAGCCACGTACGGGCACGGCTTTTCGCGGGTTAGTCTTCCGTTTATTGCAGGGTATTCCCCCTGTTTCGCTTGGTTCGCGGCTGCAATTTTTCACGGCTCCCGAAGATTCAGGGGCTAACATATATTTGTTGTCTGTGAATCCGGTGCAACATGCGCTTTGAGCCGGCTTGCCTTGCCTAAAGGAGAGTCGTCCGTAGAAGGAAAGTCTGAAGGAGCTTCACAGTGGCATCGTTTGGCGCACGCTTGAAGCAGGAGCGCGAGAAACAACGTATCAGTCTTGACGATGTTTCGCTCTCTACCAAGATTGGCACTCGCCTGCTCCAGGCTCTTGAGGAAGAGAAATTCGACCAGCTCCCGGGCGGAATCTTCAACAAAGGTTTCGTCCGCGCCTATGCGCGACATCTTGGGCTCGACGAAAATCAGGCAGTCGCCGACTACCTTCAGGCAGCCGGCCAGTTGCCGCCACCGGATCCCTTGGCCCATGTGCCTCAACCCGGCAAGCCCCCCGTCAAGCCGGAGGAGAGCGCCGCTCCCGCTGCAAAGCAAGCTGCTCCGCCGGCAAGAACCCTAAAGAAGATCGAAGCTGCCGCTGAGTCCCACCCGCTCCCGGTCTTTAGCGATGTGGTCGCAAAAAGGGAAGAGGACCGCCCCGTCCCGATTCCGTGGGGCATCTTGGCGGCTGTTTTGTTTGTCGTGGCATTGGTCTTTGGGCTGTGGGGCTACTTCAGGCGTGAACGGGAGCCAGTCGCACTGCACCTCGCTTCGTCGTCCAGCAACGCTCCGATGTCGGCACCCTCAAGGATGCCGGAACCTTCGGCTGCGGGTAGTGGTGGTAGCGCCGCTGCACCCGCTGCAGGAACCTTCCTTTTATCGATCCATGCTAACAATGATTCGTGGCTGCTCGTCACCGCCGATGGGAACAAGGTTTTTGACAATACGCTGGAAGCCGGCGGCGAAAAGTCCTTTCCGGCTCGGAAAGAAATCGTCATCAAAGCGGGCAGTATTGGGGACCTGGAAGTCTCCTTCAACGGCAACAAACTGGCGCGACAAGGCGAGGAAGGCCAAGTTAAAACCTTGACCTTCGGTCCCCAGGGCATCCAGCCTCCGGCAATGAAACCGCCTGGCTAAGTACCAGAAAATACGCCTCAATCCCAAATTGGTACCGTTTAACCCCGACCCGTCTCAGTCCAATATCGCAGTAACCCACCCGGTCCCAACGCCATTGCGCCGCGCACCCTTCTCTGGTAACTTTTTAGAAGTTCCGAAGCCCACATTTCATTCGTCTGACGGTCATTGTGGCTGATTCTTCAATCCCTCCCGACATACCGTCCAGGCTGCGTTAAGGAGAAACAAATTTGTCCTCTAAGAACCGATACCTGTTTACCTCTGAGTCCGTGACCGAGGGCCATCCGGATAAGATTGCCGACCAGATTTCCGACGCTATTCTTGATGCTTGCCTGGCGGAAGATCCGGCCAGCCGCGTCGCCTGTGAAACGTTGACTGCCACTGGACTTGTCGTTATCGCCGGTGAAATCACCACCAAAGCGTACGTCGATTTCCAGTCGCTGGTGCGTGGCGTGGTGCAGTCCATCGGCTATGACAACGCCCTTTATGGCTTCGACTCCAACACCTGCGCCGTGATCTCCAGCATCAACAAGCAGTCTGGCGACATCGCGATGGGGGTCGATACGGGCGGCGCCGGCGACCAGGGCATGATGTTCGGCTTCGCCGTGAATGAGACGCCGGAGCTGATGCCGATTCCTATCTCTCTGGCACACAAGCTCACTCAGCGACTCTCTGAAGTTCGCAAGAACGGCACTTGCCCTTACCTTCGTCCCGACGGAAAATCCCAGGTCACGGTCGAATATGACTCCAACGGCAAGCCGCAACGGGTTGACGCCGTGGTCATCTCCACGCAGCATTCTGAAACGGTAGGGAACGATCAACTACGGGCTGACATCCTTAAGCACGTGATTCAAGCCGTAATCCCCGCCAATCTTCTCGATGCCGATACTCACTACCACATCAATCCTACGGGACGCTTTGTCATCGGCGGCCCCATGGGTGACACCGGTCTGACCGGGCGCAAGATCATCGTCGACACCTACGGCGGCATGGGCCGTCACGGTGGCGGCGCATTCAGCGGCAAGGATCCGACGAAGGTCGATCGTTCGGCCGCTTACATGGCTCGCTACATTGCGAAGAATATCGTCGCCGCGGGCCTGGCTCACAAGTGTGAAGTTCAGCTCGCATACGCCATCGGCGTGGCGGAACCGGTCAGCGTTCTGGTCGACACTTTCGGAACCGGCAAGGTGGACAATGCGGTTCTGTCCGACCTGATTCGCGCGAATTTCAAGCTGACTCCCAAGGGCATCATCGAGTCCCTGAACCTGCGGCGCCCGATTTATCGCAAGACCGCCGCTTATGGCCACTTCGGCCGCAATGACAAGGACTTCACCTGGGAGGCCACGGACAAGGCCGCCCGTCTGGCCAGCGACGCCGGCGTTCGTGAGCCCGCGCACGCAGGCCGAAAATAAGTCCGCGTAACGAAATTGGTCTCAAACTTTTTGCAATCAGCGCCACAGGAGAAGTATGTCGACAACACCGACGCAAGTGCACTGCGACGTAAAGAACATGGAACTGGCCGATATGGGAAAGAAGCGCATTGACTGGGCGAACCAGTCGATGAAGGTGCTTCAGATCATTCGGAAGGAATTCATCAAGAATCAGCCGCTGAAAGGCATTCGCATTTCGGCCTGTCTGCACGTGACCGCTGAGACGGCGAACCTGGCCATCTGCCTTCGCGACGGCGGAGCGGACGTTGTGCTCTGCGGTTCGAATCCGCTCTCGACCCAGGACGACGTTGCCGCCAGCCTGGTGCGCGATCACGGCATTTCAGTTTTCGCCATCAAAGGCGAGGACAACGACACCTATTACAGCCATATCCTGGCGGCCATCGACCACCGTCCGCAGATCACCATGGACGACGGCGCGGATCTGGTGAGCGTGCTCCACACCAAGCGCAAGGACGTTCTTGAGCACGTGATCGGCGGTACCGAGGAAACCACCACGGGTGTGATTCGCCTGCGCGCCATGGCCAAGGAAGGCGTGCTGCGTTATCCCATCGTTGCCGTGAACGATGCGGACACCAAGCACCTGTTTGACAACCGCTACGGTACCGGACAGTCCACCATCGACGGCATCATCCGCGCGACTAACTTCCTGCTGGCGGGGTCCAAGTTCGTGGTTGCCGGCTATGGCTGGTGCGGCCGCGGACTGGCCAGCCGCGCTCGCGGCGCCGGCGCCGAAGTCATCGTCACGGAGATTGATCCGACAAAAGCGCTGGAGGCTGTGATGGACGGCTTCCGCGTCATGTCCATGCACGAAGCCGCGCGCTTGGGCGACGTCTTCTGCACGGTGACCGGCAACAAGAACGTGCTATCGAAAGAACACTTCGAAGTCATGAAGGACGGAGCGATTATTTCGAACTCCGGCCACTTCAACGTGGAAATCGATATCCCAAGCCTGGAGAAGATGGCTTCCTCGAAGCGCACTACCCGCGCTTTCGTCGAGGAATACTCGATGAAAGACGGCCGCAAGATCAACCTGCTCGGCGAAGGCCGCCTCATCAACCTCGCCGCGGCCGAAGGCCACCCGCCATCCGTGATGGATATGAGCTTCGCGGATCAGGCTCTTTCCTGCGAATACATGGTGAAGAACTACTCCAAGCTGGAGAAGACGGTCTACACCGTACCGCAGGAACTCGACAAGCGCGTCGCGCGCCTGAAGCTCGAGTCCATGGGGATCAAGATCGACCGCCTGACGGCAGAGCAAGAGGAATATCTGGCGGGCTGGTCGGAAGGAACGTAGTTGTGTGGGGCGGACACTCTTGTCCGCGTGAAGAATTAGAAGATATGTGGAGCGGGCACTCCTGTCCGCTCCTTTTTCATTCCTGAGAGACGGGCCGGGGGCGTGTCTCTTTCTTGTCGATCGGAACGTGCAACTGCCTCAGGCGGTACCCGTGACCGTGACCACGGTCGCGGGAAAGTTGACGCTCCTGCCGTCATAGAAGCGGCGTATGTCGGCCATCACTTCGCCAGCCGTTGTTTCCATCTGATCGGGCGGCACGGCGGCTATCAACTTGCGGAAAGGAGCCGCCAGTTCCTTCATCGATTCCCACGCTTCTTCGGGCGGTCCGGGCCAAGGCCAGGCGACTTGCGTCTTAGAGGTCTTAACGCCGGCGAATCCTGCCGTCGCCAAAGTGCTTGCGAGTTTAGTCTCGTCCGCGAATCTGAAGACGTGGGGTGCGTCCGGCGGCGGGGGAGGCACATTGAGGCGCTTCAGAAATGGTCCCAGGGCGGTGGAGAATAGCGGGTTCTCCGCCAGCGACCCCCAGGTCGCAAACGATACGCGGCCTCCTGGCTTCAGCACCCGGCGAATCTCCCGCAGGGCCTGCTGAACTTCCGGAAAGAACATGATTCCGAAGCGGCAGGTCACGCGATCGAACTCCCCATTCGCAAAGGGCAGTTGTTCTGCGTCAGCAGCCTGAAACTCCATTTGGGTCAAGCCCTGTGCCCTCGCGTTTTCACGGATAGCTTCCAGCATGCCGGGAACGAGATCCGTGGCAACCACGCGACCTCCAGATCCCACTACCTCGGCCACGCTAAGCGCCGGTTCGCCCGTGCCACTCGCCAGGTCCAACACGTGCATGCCCGGCAGCAGTTCGGCGCCATTCACGACCAGGTCAGTAGCCGCGCGTGACTGGGTGGCGAGCTGCTGATTCCACTTTCTCCAGAAAGGCGCGGCGGCGGTCCATTCCTCGCGGATTAATTCCTTGTGCTCGGGGCCTTGACTCTGAGTCACTTCACTCTCCGTCTTGCGAATTTGGCGCCGGGTCAGGACCGTATGAGTATAGAACTGACTCGTAAACAAGGGCTACGGATCCGACAGCAGATTTCCCAGTTCTGGCGCCTTTGTCGTCGGTCTGCCTCCCTCCCGTGACTTCTAATGCTCATTGTCATTCCGGGTACGGCTGACACTCGGTTCTTCTGGATCGACGGTCCAGGGTATAGAAATCTCTTAGCCAATACTAATGTTCCGGTGGTAATGTGCCGATGAGTCGCGATACGTAGCTAGTGTCAGGTCATCGCCGGGGGGCGTCGATGAAGGTTCTTTTGGTGGACGACAGCAAGTTCATGCGGTTGGCCAATGCCAAGGAGCTAACCAGGGCCGGCTATGAGGTGTTTACCGCCGAAGACGGCGAGGACGCGCTGCGGGTCGCGAACGAGAGTCAGCCTGACCTCATTCTCCTGGATATGATGCTTCCCAAGCTGAGCGGGCCCGAGGTGCTCAAGAGATTGAAGGCAAATACCGTCACCGCGTCCATTCCGGTGATTGTGCTCACCAGCCTGTCGCAAAAAAATGAAGAAAAACTGATCGAAGCGGGAGCCGCAGCCTACTTTGAAAAGGCATCCCTCAGCCTGGACAAGGGCGCCGGAGCCCTGGTCTCCGCGGTCCAGCAAGCTGAGCGGCAATTCGTAAAGAAAAAGATAGCTCGGGCCGGCTCTTAAGCCGGCCGTCGCCAAAGTCCTTGCAACCGTGTCCCGCCACTGCCCGATAGAGAGCTACTCCAGCACGAAGATATTCTTCCTCGAGCACATCTCTTTCAGGACCTTCGGCCACACCGTCACGCTGACTTCGCCCAGGTGTGCTTTCCTGAGCAGAAGCATCAACGTTCGCGATTGCCCGATGCCGCCGCCAATCGAAAGCGGAATCTGGTGGTTCAGAATTGCCTGGTGATACGGCAGCTTCATGAAGTCAAGCTGGTTCGACATCTCCAGTTGCTTCTTCAATGTTTCCGCCGTCACGCGAATGCCCATCGACGTCAGCTCGTGACGCCGCCGGGTCACCGGATTCCAAACCAGAATGTCGCCGTTTAGCCCGTGCGTATCTTTGCGGGTTTCGGCGCTGGTGTCGGTCACCCAGTCGTCGTAGTCGGCGGCGCGCATCTCGTGCGGATATCCATCCGCCAGCGGCCAGCCGATCCCGATGATGAAGATCGCCGGATACTTCTGCAGGATCTCCGTCTCCCGCTGCTTGCGCGGCAGGTCCGGATACATTTCCAGGATCTCTTCCGCATGCAGGAAAGTCAGCTTCTCCGGCAGCGATGGGTACCGTGGATTCCTCAGCTTGGGAAAGAGATCCAGCGCAAACTTCTCCGCCCCCACGATGACCTTCCAGATTTTGGTCACGATCGCTTTCAGGAAATCGAGGTTGCGCTGCTCGGCAATGATGACGCGCTCCCAGTCCCACTGGTCAACATAGGCCGAGTGGTCGTGGTCGAGGAAGTAATCCTTGCGCACGGCGCGCATGTCGGTGCACAAACCCTCGCCCAGCTTGCAACCCAGCTGGTGAAGGGCCACCCTCTTCCACTTGGTTGCGGCCTGCACGACCTGGGCATCAATGGGATGCAGGTTGCGGTCGTTGGAAATGTGGAACTGGATGGGAGTGCGCGATCCGTCGCGATCCAGCATATCGTTGACGCCGCTTTCCACGTCGACGATGAGCGGTACTTCCACCATCATCAGGTTGAGTTCCTGGCAAAGGTTGTCTTCGATATAGCGCTTCACCTGAAAGATTGCCTGTTGGGTTTCTTTCGGGTTCAGAAGAGAGTGGTAATCGCTGGGCAGAATCTTCTCAAGCTCGTTGTAATCGCCGATGCCGGGGCCAGCCAGGTCGGCTTTTTTGTCCAATACCATAGTGCTCATGCGTTTCTCCTCGCAGGCAGTGTTCTACGTCGTCGCAGCAAACGCCTATGCAGTTCTCATTGGATTCCCGCACGAGCGCGCCTTCAGTGATGTAGAGCACAGGAGGCTGTGCGGCAGGACGGCAGGACATCTAACCACGGAGAAACGGAGATACAGGCATGCTCAGATTGCAGACAATTCGAAACAGCGGCGTGGGATTGCTGAACTCTTGTGGAAGTGATGCAGCGTCAGGGCAACTTCGTATCAGGGCATCGCTTCAGCGATGCCGCCATTGCTGAGAAGAGGCGATCGGCTTTAGCCGCTGAGTCCAGGCACATCACAGCCAACTATTGGCACCCTCCGTGCCTCTGGCTCCGTGGTAGATTCTAAGTATCCCCATGAATCACATCGCCAACTGGGCGCTCGACAGAGCGAATCACCTTGGGGCCAGTTACGCCGATGCGCGGGTGGTCGATTCGCGCAGCCGCGCCCTGGCCACCAAGAACGGCAAAATTGGCAGCGCATCGGATTCCGAGTCGCTAGGCATCGGAATTCGAGTCATCGCCGATGGCGCCTGGGGATTTGCCGCATCCGATGACCTCAGTCGCGGCTCGGTCGAGGCCACCGCTGCGCATGCCTTTGCGATTGCCAAGGCCTCGGCTCGCGTCAAGCAGAGCGACGTCCGGCTGGCTCCGGAAAAAGCCGTCACGGCCGAATGGACTACGCCCTTCCAGATCGATCCCTTTTCCGTCTCCGTCGAGCGGAATCTCGATCTCCTGATGAAGATCGACGCGGAACTGCGCGCCGTTCCGGGTGTCACGCTTGCCGAGGCGAACCTGAACTTCCATCGTGAAGAGCAGTGGCTTCTTTCGTCCGAAGGAGCGAACATCCACCAGACGAAATATTCCACCGGCGCTGGCTACGCAGCCTACGCCTTCGCTGGGTCGGAGATCATGAAGCGCTCGTACCCCAATTCTTACGGCGGCCAGTGGCAGAACAAGGGTTACGAGCTCATCCACGAACTGAAGCTGGTCGAAAACGCCCGCCGCATCGCCGAAGAATCGGTGGCCCTGCACAAGGCCGACCAATGCCCAGAAGGTGTGATGACCATCATCCTCGACAGCTCGCAACTCGGCCTTCAGATCCACGAGTCGGTCGGGCATCCCATCGAACTGGATCGGGTTTTGGGCATGGAAGCCAATTTCGCGGGAACGTCATTCCTCACGCTCGACAAGCTCCGCAATTTGCGTTACGGCAGCGATCTCGTGAACGTCGTTGCGGATGCCCGCCAGGAGCACGGTCCGGGGCTCGGTACGTTCGCTTTCGACGATGAAGGTGTGCCGGCCCAATGTACGCCGATCATCAGCAATGGTCAGTTCACGGGATACCTCTCGTCGCGCGAAACCGCCCACACCATCGGCGAGAACCGCTCGGGCGGTACGTTGCGTGCGGAGGGCTGGAACCGGCTGCCGATGATTCGCATGACCAACATCAGTATTCTTCCGGGAGAGAAGCCGCTCACGTTCGATCAACTTATCGCCGATACCGACCACGCCATTTTCATGCAAACGAATAAATCGTGGTCGATCGACGACAAGCGCTACAACTTCCAGTTTGGCACTGAGATTGGCTGGGAGATCAAGAATGGCAAGCGCGTGCGCATGCTGAAGAATCCCTCGTACTCGGGGATAACAACAGAATTCTGGAATTCGCTCGATGCGATCTGCTCGCGCGATGAATGGACTTTGTGGGGAACGCCTAACTGCGGAAAGGGACAGCCGCAGCAGGTTATGGGGACCGGCCACGGCGCATCGCCGGCGCGCTTCCGAAATATTAAGGTTGGGAGCGCATATAGAGGAACGTAGCAAAATTTGTCGTTTTGTTGTTGTCATCCCGAGCAAGGGTTCTTTTGCGTAGCGAGGGACCTGGGCGAGCCGCGCGATGCGTCGCGGTTTTTGCGACGCAAACAATCGCGCGTTTGGCTCGCTTCCTTATTGAAACCACATGCTAGACAAAGACCAAGCCGCCGACATCTTCGCGAAGATCAAGAAGCACTCCACTGCCGACGAAGTGGAAGCCATCTTCTACGGCGGCCGCTCAGCTCTCACTCGCTTTGCCAATAACACGATTCACCAGAACGTAGCGGAAGAGAATTACGGCGTTTCCGTGCGCACGAACTTTGGCGGGCGCACGGCCCGAGCCAGCACCAACAAACTCGACGATGAGAGCCTGAAGCGAGTCGTGCACTCATCGGAGAGCATGGCCAAGGTTCAACATCCCGACGCCGACCTTCTCCCCATGCCCGACTCATGTGGGGCGGACACTCTTGTCCGCCAACCCATTCCCTCACGGCACTTCGCTCAGACCGCTGCCCTCACGCCCGAAGACCGCGCAACCGGGGTTGCGAAAATTGTTTCTGCCGCGCAGAAACACAAACTCACCGCCGCCGGAATCTTCTCCAGTTCCGAATCGATCGAAAGCATCTTCAACTCGCGAGGACTGAGCGCCTGGCACACGCAAACCTCAGCCGAAATCTCCATCACCATGTTGGGGGCAGATTCGTCCGGCTGGCAAAAATCGAATTCACCTGACGTCGTCAACCTCGATCCCGTCGCTCTCGCGGAAATCGCGGCCAGCAAGGCTTTTCACTCGGCCTCGCCGAAAGAGATTCCGCCAGGGAAGTACACTGTAATCCTTGAGCCTGCTGCCGTGCTCGATATCGTCGGCTTCATGTTCTTCGATTTTGGCGGCCTCTCCATCATCGATCAACGATCCTTTCTCACCGACCGCGTCGGCGAGAAACTGTTCGGCGAGAACATCAATATCTGGGACGACGTCGCGCATCCTCTGCAGTCCAACTCTCCTTTCGACGGCGAAGGCCTGCGCCGCCAGAAGATTCAGCTGGTGGAAAATGGGGTGGTCAAGCGCCTGGTCTACGCGCGTGCCACTGCGGAGAAGATGAAGCAGTCTGAACACAAAGATAAGGTCGGTGTCATCGAACCCACAGGACACGGCTTCCCCATCCCCAACGAAATCGGTGAAGCACCCATGAACATCGTCTTTGGCACGCCGGCAAGTCCGAAGTCAGTTGACGAAATGATTGCGTCGACCGAACACGGAGTACTGGTGACTCGCCTCTGGTATATCCGCGAAGTCGATCCCTACGAGAAGATTCTTACCGGCATGACTCGCGACGGCACCTTCCTGATCGAAGGCGGAAAGGTTCGTCACGGCGTGCGCAACTTCCGCTTCAACGAAAGCCTGCTGCACATGCTTTCGAACGTAGACGAGATGGGAATGCCTGTCCGTGCCAGCGGCGAAGAGTCCTTCGACATGGTTGTGCCAGCCATGAAGGTAAAAGACTTCAATTTCACCGAAGTAACCCGGTTCTAGGCCGCGTCTGCCTCCCACTTACCCGTCTTCTTTAACCCCTCTCCAATGCCTCGTAAGCCTTTGACCCCCAGCGAGTTGTACGCCCTAGTTCCATGACTTCGGTAACTTTTCTCGCGAGATTCCGGGGTGTAAGCTGCGTTCGAATGTCTCACTACGGCCAGCCTGCAGACGGTCCGGAGGCGCAGAAGGAAGGTTTGTCCGAATCCTTGTCGCACGAAACAGACAAGGAATCGACCGCGCCCGCCAGGCCCGCGAACAAGCATTATGCGGACATGCAGAGCGCACCGCGCTTCCCGCTTCGGCTGCCGGTTTCAGTCAAGTCGAAGGCAGGCGACCGCCCTGCGGAAACCGAGAACATCTCTGCGAACGGCGTGTTGTTCCAGGTGGACGCGGATATGCCCGTAGGCTCGATGGTGGACTTCACAATTTCTCTCCCCGCAGATGTTGTAGGCGCCGATGTCGACGTCCAGCTCGATTGCCGCGGCCGTGTAGTCCGCAGCTTCGACGAAGACGGCCGACACGGTGTGGGCGTGGTGATTGACGAATATCGTTTTGAGCGCCGTTGAGGGCGCAAGGAAACTGATGGCGAGCACTCCGCTTAGTGTGGAAGCAAACGTCGACCAGCCGCAGGATGGGGGCGGCAACGGCCAGTCCCTGCGCATCATCCTGGCCGACACGCAGGCGATTTTCCGCGCCGGCCTGAGGAAGATTTTTGCCCTGGAAGATGACATCCGCGTAGTTGGCCAGGCCGAAACGCTGACGCAAACCCTGGCTGCCGCCAAGAAATTTTCCGCTGACATCCTGATCTTCGAAGCCAGTCTCGCGCCCAATCCGGGTGAGGCTGTGTCCGATCTTCTGCGCCAGAACAACGGGTGCAGGCTGGTGGTTGTGATTCCCGAACCCAACGAGGAACTGACGTTGGAGTTGTTCCGCCGCGGCGCGCACGGCATCGTTTCCCGCGAGATCGATCCGGAGATGCTGGTGGACTGCCTGCGTACGGTAGCAAAAGGCGAGCCTTGGCTCGATCGCCAGGCTGTGAGCTGGGTGCTTGAAGCTTACCGCTCGCAGGGAGGCCGTCCCACCGCCACTCGCGCCAAAGTTCAGCTCACGCCCAAGGAGACGCTTATCGTGTCCTGCGTCACCCAGGGCATGAAGAACAAAGAAATTGCCTTGCGCGTCGGGACCACCGAACAGGTCGTGAAGAACTATCTACGCAAGGTTTACGACAAGCTGGGCGTGGCGGATCGCCTGGAACTGGCGCTCTATTGTTTGCATCATCGTGTTCTCGAGAACGGCGGAAAGGCTGCCGAACCCGCACCTGCTGCGCCCAGCCGCAGAAGCCCCGCTGCCTTCGCCGGTCACGCCTGAGAAACTCTCCTAAGAACTCTCCTCGAAGATTTTTTTGCTTCTCACCATGTATCAAGGCTATATTTCTTGCGCACTCCTTTTAACCTGAGTCACATGCAACCGTGAAGATCGCGATGCAATAACTCGGGTCTCTCAGGAGCAGACTTCAAGGTGGCTCCCGTTTACCGTCCCGCGATCGCTTAGCAGCGGGCCGGATTCTCGGTTTGTAGCTGCCCAGAACGAGGCAACCAGTGAAAGGCAACCCGAAGGTTATTGCAGTGCTCAACGAAGTTTTGAAAGCTGAACTCACCGCCATCAACCAATATTTCCTGCATGCCGAAATGTGCGAAAACTGGGGCTATGAGCGGCTGGCCAAACATACTCGCGCCGAGTCGATCGAAGAGATGCAGCATGCCGAGAAGTGCATGGAGCGTATCCTGCTGCTCGACGGTTCTCCCAACATGACCGACTACTTCAAGATCAACATCGGTCAAACTGTGAAGGACCAGCTGAAGAACGATCTGAATCTCGAATATGAAGCGGTGAAGCGCCTCAACGCCGGCGTCCAGACCTGTGTTCAGGCTGGAGACAACGGTTCGCGCGAACTGCTGGAAAAGATTCTCATCGACGAAGAACATCACATCGACTGGCTGGAAGCCCAGCTGCATGCTATCGAGGAGATGACCTACGAGAACTATCTGGCCCAGCACTTACACGAGGGAGAAGAGGAAGGCGATTAGCGGATGGGTGACGGACCGTGTCCGGCTACGCGCGGACGGGCACGAGAATGAATGTAGGGCTCAGTCCACACGGTGTGCCATTATTGTGAAATGAGACGAAGGTGCCGGTTGTGCAACGGTGCTGGCTGACTTTCCGCCACTAGCTGTGCAGCAGCAAGGTTGCGCTTCGCACTTGGCCACACTAAAATCGAGTGTATCCGCGTTTGATGCAGCAGTGCCTGACCGCGAGAGTCTGACTCGCCGATGGTCAGCTGGCCGCTTCCCGAGGACTTTCCAGAGCCTCTGAAATGCCGCCGTTTTCGTGCCGGAGAGATGGCCGAGTGGCTGAAGGCGCACGCTTGGAAAGCGTGTTTAGGGGAAACTCTAACGTGGGTTCGAATCCCACTCTCTCCGCCAGTTCTTCTAATCCCTTGAAAATAGAAGCCTAGCAGTCCGGCTAGTTGCATCGGCAGATCCCCTATCCAGAAGGACGGTACCCCACTCAGTCCTGATGCGATTCGCTCCTTTGAGGTCGTGACGAGAGCAATGCTTGGACTGCATTAAGTGGACAACGCCATCGGAGGTCACAAAGCAGGATTTGAAAAACCGGATGATGCGTCTCCGCCAGGGTAATCCATCGCCGACTCCTTCCCCTACCCCACTCGTGCTCGCACTGCAGGTTAGAGTTTAATCCAGCACCACTCCTTCGAATAGGGCACGCGGCTCATGCGGTAGCCGGACTTCGTTCCCGTGACGACAGTGTCGCTCCAGTTAAAACCTACGCCAGTCTCTGGATCGAACAGGCCGGGTTCTTCGGAGAAGCACATGTTCTTGCGGAGAACGGTGTAGTCGCCGAGAGCAAGATAAGGAGGCTGGTGTCCCTCGACGCCGCTTCCGTGAGCGGGACGATGATAGATGTATTTCTGCACACCCTGTTCAACCTGATACTTGTGGATCGGGTACGCAACGCTGGAACAGGTTTCACCTTCCTCCTGTAGTTCCACCTGCATGTCGCAACAGCGTTGGCTGACTTCCCAGAGCTTCCGCATATGGGGATCGAACTCACCGGACTTGCTGGCGATGATATACATGCGATAGTTCTCACCGCCGTAGCCGCCGATGGTTGCGTCACCAGCGACTTGCAGCGGCATGTTGTAGCCGATGCGGTTGAAGTAAGGCTGATTGGGATGTGGGTAGGCATTCACGGGGCCGACGCGCACCCCAAGCTCGACGCCGCTCTTCACTCCGTGATGAGGCACGCCGCTCGCCAGTTTAAGGTCAGAGTAAAGCTGGTGGTTGATCCAGAGCTCGCTTGCGACCTTCACTTCGTAATCGGTGATGTCGGTGCCGTGGGTAAGAATGTAGTCGCGCGCAAAGGCGTGAGCGTGGTCGAAGTAGACATAGGCGCGCCGCCACAGTGCAAGCTCCTCGGGAGTCTTGACGATGCGCATGTCGAGGAGATCCTGATTCACGTTCACCCACTCGACGCCGGGCAAAACATCGTGAGCCTTGGCGCTTTCCGAGGGATAGAGCTCGCCGTCAATGGCGATCTTGCTGCCCTGAATGCCATGCTCTTTGATTCCTTCGAGCATGAAGCGAAACAGATCGACGGTTTTGCCCTGAACAACCTTGCCTTCGTTAGGGAATGCTCCATCAGCATGAAGAAAATCGAAATAAGTCTTCCCGCTGCCGAACCACCAGGTGTGCACCAGATCGCGATCGAGAGCCGGGTAGAAGAACCATGGATCGGCGTCATCATGATTCATAAAGGTGGCTTCGGGGCGCTCAGTGGTCGTGTGCCAGTAGCCGGTCAAATAGATCGTGTTCAGCGGATTTCTCACCAGGAAAGCGTGGATACCACGCTCAGCGAGGTGAGCCTTGAAGCGCTGGACGGTACGTTTGTTCCAGTCGAGCGCCAGTCGATCGTCGGTGGTGGGTGCCGGCGGTCCTTCCTCGCCCGGCTGAGGCTTTACTAATTGGCTTTCGCTGGCTCCCGTTGCCTGCGCCTGGGCGAACCGAGTCATGGTTAGGTGCGCGCAAGATGTCTGGGCGGCGGCGACTTTTTCGAAGCGCGCCACAAATCCGGCTCCTAGCAATCCGAGCGCACTCTTGATCGCGAATTCTCGACGACCTTTTTTCATGGAATCCCCATTCTGAAAATCGTGAGTGGCCACCGCGTCAATGGGTAGAACGGCCTTCGGGGTGCAAATACATCGCGAAGTAATCGTCGACGCGATGCCAGGCATCGAGCAGGACGTGTTCCCGGGTGAAGTAGTGGAATTCGCCGGGATACATCATGAACGTAAGTAGATCGCCCTTGTGCTTCTTCAGAGCTTCGTCGATAAGCCAGACCGATTCGATGAATGGCACGTTCACGTCCGCTGTTCCGTGCAATACGAGAAGCGGTCGCGCGAGACGATCGATATGTGAGATGGGCGAGGCGTTCGCGTAGACCTTGGGATTCTGCTGTGGCGTACCGATACGGCTCTCGGTCCAATCGCCGTGGTAAGGATCGTTGTAATACATCTCGTAGTCGACGACTCCGGCGACATCAATGCCAGTGCGGAATAGTGTGGGCTGGTCGGTCATCGCGATCAGCGTGAAGAATCCGCCATAACTGAGGCCCCATACGCCCATGCGGTTGCTGTCGACGTAAGGAAGGGTCTTCAGGTAATTGCCGGCCATCCATGCATCTTTGGCGTCGTTGCCGCCGACGTCCATGTAGACGCCGTTGCGCCAGTCCCTGCCATAGCCGATGCTGCCTCGATAGTCGGGCGCAATGACGACGTAGCCCTGCTGCAGCAGGTATTGATGCATGCTGTAGTAAACCGCGTAATTCCGCTGTACGTGCCAGCCGTCATAGTTCTGGTTGATGCCATCGCCGTGGATCCAGACGATCGCCGGATGTTTCTTGGTGCGATCCAGATTCTTCGGGACGAACAACCAGGCAGGGACGGACTGGCCGTCGGGTCCGGGGTAGTGCACGAATTGCGGCTCAACGAACGCCGATCGATCGATGCCCGCGGGCATGGAATCACCCAGCCGCACAGGCTTTGCACCCGCGGCCGCATCGATGACGAAGAGGTCGGCGGAGTTGCGCGGTGTCGGTGTGCTGGTAGACGAGGCGCTTGTCGTCGTGTGACCACAAAGGTTCGATGTTGGTACCGTGCGCGTCAGTGACGTAGGTGACCGTCGCATGCGCGGGATCGGTGCCGATGGTCGCGATGCCGAGACGGCGATCTCCTGGATGATCCGGTTCATTCGCATCGAAGGCGATGCGGGTACTGTCATGCGACCAGGCGGGACGCCAGGCTTCGAAGTGTCCCTTGGTGATCTGCACGGCGGCTCCTCCAGCCGACGGGATCACATAAAGGTGGTCCCATCCATCCTGATCGGAGAGGAAGGCGATCCAACGGCCATCGGGGGAGGGCTGCGGCTCGGTTCCGGTCTCCCAGTCGGGGAGGCTCCAGAATTTCTCTTCGGTGTCTTCGTGGATTGCTTTCGGCTTGCCGTCAACGATGTCGGCGACGTAGATGGTGCGCGTTTTGTACTGATTCGATTGGCGGGCAAACACAATCCGGTTTGAGTCAACCCATGAAAATGCGTCGTAATCGCCCTGCGTGCCGATGGGCACAGCCTTGCCGCCCGCGGAAGAAACCGCGAACAGCACGCCAGGAACGTATTCGGGGTTGGCGTAGATGAGCTTCTGACCCGAGTACGAGGGTGAAGAATCATGGGGAATCAACTTGGCGCCACCGATGTAACAGATCTGAGACCCATCGGGAGACCAGGCAGGGCTGTCGATATTCACTTCGTCGTGGGCAATCTTTGCCACCCTCCCGTCGCTGAGCGAGCGGACCAGGAGATCACTCCCATGCCCCGCACCGTTCTTGTGGACGAGTGCCACACGAGTGCGATCTGGAGAAGGAGCGAAATCGCCATCGCCCGAGTCAAACGGCTTGCTCAAGGCTGGACGCGGCTCGCCGCCGGTCGCGGAGACCTGCCACAAATCACCTTTGCGCGCAAAGTAGATGGACTGGCCGTCATGACTGAAGAAGACGCCGCGCAGACCGCCTTCAGAATAGGACGTGACGCCGGTAGGCTGGGCATGGCCATCGAGGTTGGAAACGTAAACGTTACTGACGCCGGCTCTGTCCCAGACGAAGGCGACGTGGCGGCCGTCGGGCGACCAGACCGGGCTCGAGGGGTGCTTGATATCGATCAACTGGTCAATGGTGATGGATGTTTTCCGCTGGGGCTTGTTGCGCTGCAATGCGCGCAGGTGAACAAAAATTGCGGCGAGCAGACATGATGCAACAAATAGTTTCAATCTGAACATTTCGCCCCAGGGGAGCAGGATTGAGACTGCATCAAACATACGATTCGGCGGATGGAGTTGTTGGTGTCCACCCGCCGAGTAAAACTCATATTGCCGAAGTCTGGCCACAACTAGAAATTGAAGCGGAGACCAAACCTCGCCAGGAATGGGTTAATGGTGTTGGTCGGGAACTTGTAGTTGGGGCCAACGGTCTGAACCTCAGAGACTACGGTTTGGCCGTTGGTCAGGTTGAACAGGTCGACGAGCGGCTGCAAGTGCCAGCGGTCGCTGACCACGAACTCGCGCGAGAAGCGAAGGTTGAGAAGGTTCACGCTGGGCAGGCGCTGAATGCCGGCCGGTTGAAGGATGACCGTCTCGGAGTTCTGATTGAGCCCGGTGAAGACTCCCTGAGGCTGGAACGGGAACCCTGTGTAGTGCTGGAAGTTGACGCTGGATCCGATTTTCCAGGGGAGTTCGTAAGTGCTGTCCACCTTAAAGACGTAGGTGGCGTCGTTGTTGAGGTAATTGTTGCTGCGGTTGATGTTCAGATTCGGATCATTGACATTGTCGGTGGAGGACAGAGCGTCGTCGGAATTGCCGTTACAACAGTAGACGCCCTTCTGCCGTTGGATGGTAAATCCGGCCAGCAACTGCCAGTGGTTCGACATGTGCTTGACGGCATCGAATTCAACACCGTGATAAGCGTTGTCGTCAAGCTGCGGAATATTTGTCAGCAGAATGTTAGATTGTCCCACCAATGCGGGGTTGAGGTTGTATAGAGTCATGGGCTGGCCCGTCACCGGATTCACAATGGGCTGGCCGTTAAGGGTCGTGATGGCAGAGTAGTCAGAGGGCACGGCAGCCAGATTCTTGAGACCGACCAGGTTCTTCTTCGTGCGGTAATAATAAGAAGCACTTACACGCAGGTCGCGCCAAATCTGCTTCTCGTATGAAACGCTGATTTCATTCGAGTAGGGGCGACTCATATGAGGATCGATGTGGGTGCTGGTGCCGCCAAATGAGCCAAGTAAGTTTGCAGGATTCTTCCACTCGCTCGGCTGAGGAATGCCATCGCCGTTGGTATCCACCCATTTGTAAATCTGCCCGGCAAAACCGACGGGGTTCACCTGTTCCACCAGTCCTGTGCCTTCCATTTTGTAGAAACGGCCGTAGCTGAAGCGTAGCACTGACGTGCCGTTTCCGGTCACGTCGAGAGCGAGGCCTATACGTGGGGAAATGTTGTTCCAATCGATGAGATTGCCCGAAGCCGGGTATGTGGTTGGTGGAAACAAATCTGGGAACGTGAGATTGGGGCTGGTCGTCTGCCTCGGATAGTAACTGGTAAAGCGATCGTAACGCAGGCCCAGGTTCAGGGTGAGGCGTTTTTTCACTGTCCAGGCGTCCTGAAAATAAGCACTGGTGTCGCGGAAGTAGGTCTTCTCGGTGAAAGGCGTGTCGTAGGCAATGACGTCGAGAGCCTGCCCGTTGGAATATTGGGCGTTGATGCCTTGATTGATCTGGTAAACGTAAGGGTTGTAGCTGTCGCCAAACTCAGCACCGAACTTGAAGTTGTGGCTTCCGGCCAAAGAGCCCTTGTACCAGGACGCTCCCACAGAAGTCTTGAAGACCCACGCCGGATTGGAGAAAGCAAAGGGAGCCGCACCGGTTTCGGTCGAGAGGGTCACATCCTGACGGTTGAAGTCACCAGGTTGTACGGTGTGCTGATAGCCGAGGGGAAATACTTCCTTGTTGTAGCCGGTGCGAACATCGATCAGGAAATTGTTTGTGATTTGGCTGGTCCAAAGAGCCTGCAAGATGTATGCAGGCTCGATCTGCAGCCAGCTGGCTTGCGGGGTCACGAACTGAAAAGCAGTGTCACGGCGGAAGAAGCGGTTCTGCTCGTTGTAGAGCCAGATGAAGCTGAGTTTGTTTTTCTGATTGAGTTGCCAGTCGCTGCGAAGTGCGGTGTTGGTCTGGTGGTTGATGTCGGGTGCAGGATTGCCGGCCTGGTCGCGCACGGTGAGAATGCTCTCCCGGATGTCGTAACGGCGGTAGGATCCGAACAACCACCACTTGTCTTTGATCACGGGACCGCCCAAACCGACCGTCGTGTCGCGTGCCATCACAATGGGCGAGCCTGAGTTTACGGGACTACCGTCGAACTTGGGCAGGATCGGCGTCGCCTGCGTCCCTGCGGTCTCGTAATAAATCGCGGCCTGACCGTGAAGAGTGTTCGACCCCGACTTCGTCACCATGTTCATGTAGACGCCGCTGATAGAAACGGAAGCGGGAGCATTATCGGCGACGACCTGGAACTCTTCGAACGAGTCATGGTCCGTGTAGAACTGGGTGTAGCCACCGTTTGCACCGGGCCAATTTAAATCGAGACCGTTAAAGCTGAAAATCTGTTCGCCCGGCGTGCTGCCATGCACCTGCATGGTGGACTGCTGCATGCTCTGGTTGCCGCCGACGTCAAAGGTTGTCAGGGTAACACCGGGCATCTGGGCGACGGTGGACCACGGGTCGCGTCCCGCAGGAATGTCCTGCAGCAATTGCTGGTCGAACGTGGTGGAAGTCTGTACGGTCTGGACGTCGATCACCGGCTCCCCTTCGACGGTCATAGTCTGCTGGACTTGTCCCACCTGAAGCTTGGCGTTTACCGTGGCGGTGAAGCCCGCGATGATGACCACGTTGTTCTGCTCCAAGGTTTGGAATCCATTGGCCTGGACGGTAACCATGTACGTGCCCGGCGGAAGCAAATCAAAGAGGTAGCTGCCGTCGGTTTGTGGGTGGGTGCTGCGGGGAACCATTAGGCTGCTGCCTCTTACCGAGACCGTCGCGCCGGTCACCGCAGCGCCGGAAGCGTCGCTCACGATTCCTGTGATCTTGCCCGTGGTAGACACCTGGGCAAGGGAAATGCCGACCGAACCGACTGTCAATAGGGTAAGACAGATCAAACGGAAACTGCGGTGCAACCAGGAAGAACACACGTGAGCGTTAGCCATGACTCGCCTCCCGAACCAAATGTCCACTGTCCTTTGTCAAACGAAGGGTTGAGCCGGATACTGTATACAATATATGAACTTTGTCAAGCCAGAAGAACGAGTAGCTCGAAACGAAAATCGTGATGGGTTGCCATGGAGCGCGGAACGTGTGGTTCGCCAGAATGCCGAACGTGTCGTTCCAACCGGCCAGTCCTGGCAATAACGGCTCAGCATCTGGTGGCGTTCCTGTGGTGATTGAAGGTCGAAACCCAATCAGCCTGCGGCTAGCAGGTGCATGGCATCGGCACCGACAGATATATCGTACGCATGGGTGACCTAGCCACCCTGGCCAGAACTACCGCGGCCTCCGACACCGCCCGCAACCGTCAAGCCCCTTCTGGTAACCAACTTCATGCTCGAGCCAATGGCGAATGCGGATAGGCATCACACCGGGGCGGTTTTTACGCGGCCGCTTGTTTGCTTTGCTGAAAGAAGCCAATCAGTTCTGCATTGATCTCGTCTTTCAAAGTCGAGCACATTCCGTGCGGAGCGCCCGGATAGATTTTGAGCGTGGCTCCCTTCACCAGCTTGGACGAGAGAAGGGCTGCGGCGCCGATCGGCACAATCTGGTCGTCGTCACCGTGCAGAATGAGGGTGGGCACATCGAACTTCTTGAGATCTTCGGTAAAGTCGGTCTCGGAGAAAGCCTTGATGCAATCGAAGGCCGCTTTGTGACCGCACAACATCCCCTGCAGCCAGAACGAATCCCGCAATCCCTGCGAGACCTTGGCGCCGGGCCGGTTGAAGCCGTAAAACGGGGCGCTGAGATCCCGGAAGAATTGTGACCGATCAGCGAGAACGGCCGCACGGAGCTGGTCGAACGCCTCAATCGGCTGGCCTGCGGGATTGGCCGGCGTTTTTACCATTAGAGGCGGCACCGCGCCGATGAGCACAGCCATGGCGACACGCTCCGTGCCGTGCCGACCAATGTAGCGAGCGACTTCACCGCCGCCCGTCGAATGGCCGACGTGAATTGCATCCTTCAGGTCGAGCTTTTCCGTGAGCGTCGCAAGGTCGTCGGCGTAGGTGTCCATATCATTGCCCTCCCAGGGTTGGCCGGACCGGCCGTGACCCCGGCGGTCATGGGCGATACAACGGTACCCGCGAGATGCCAGAAAAAGCATCTGGTCTTCGAAGGCGTCCGCGCTTAGCGGCCAGCCATGACTGAAAACGACGGGTTGTCCCGTGCCCCAGTCCTTGTAGTAAATCTGCGTGCCGTCTTTGGTCGTGATCGTAGGCATAAGTCATTCTCCTTTAGCAGATATAGGCTTTCTCCACAAACATGAGCAGAGCGAAATCCGCAACACCAAGAGATCCACTGATCTTCTATCGAATGAGGTTTCGTGCGCAGGATCGGACTCCGCGACCCAGAGTTTGACGCCCAGTATACCGATGTCTGATCAACGGGTTTGGTTTCGCAGATTTGCGGGCGAGCCTTTGACAATACCTTATAATTGCGCCCATTCATGGCGCTTACCTCTGGCACAAAGCTGGGCCCCTACGAGATTCAATCGCCCCTCGGCGCCGGTGGCATGGGCGAAGTGTACCGGGCGCGGGACACTCGCCTGGATCGAGTCATCGCCATTAAGGTTCTGGCTGCCCATCTTTCTTCTTCGCCGGAACTGAAGCAGCGCATGGAGCGCGAGGCTCGGGCGATTTCTTCCCTGAACCATCCAAACATCTGCCAGCTCTACGACATCGGATCGCAGGACGGCACCGATTACCTGGTGATGGAGTTTCTCGAAGGCGAAACTCTGGCCGAGCGGCTGCGTAAAGGTGCTTTGCCGCTAAACGAAACTCTGAAGATTGGGATTGCCGTCACTGAAGCGCTTGCTGTGGCGCACGCGCAGGGAATTGTGCACCGCGACCTGAAGCCGGGAAACATCATGCTCGCGAAAGGTGGCGCGAAACTGATGGACTTCGGGCTCGCGAAGTCCGCGGCTGCAGGCGTTCCCACCGGAACCTCGAACGCACCTCTTTTGTCGGCAGCCAGGACAATGAGCGGGGCGAGTCCCGTCTCGCCGCTCACGACCGCCGGGTCGATGATCGGCACGATCCAGTACATGTCGCCGGAGCAGATTGAGGGCAAGGAGGCGGACGCGAGATCGGATTTGTTTGCGCTGGGCGCGGTTCTTTACGAAATGGTGACCGGCGCGAGACCGTTCGAGGGCAAGAGCCAGATCAGTGTTGCCAGCGCAATTCTCGAAAAGGACCCGGCGCCAATTTCTGTGGCCCAGCCACTCACTCCGCCAGTGTTCGAGCACACCGTTACCGCTTGCCTCGCCAAAAATCCTGCGGACCGCTTTCAGACAGCGCATGACGTTGCCCTGCAGTTGAAGTGGATTGCTCAGAGTGGCACAGCGGCTCCCCGGTCCACTGAAACAAAGGGAAGCAAGCGCGAGCTACTGGCCTGGCTGATCGCGGGCGGACTCGCCCTGATCCTGGTCGCCCTGGTTGTCTGGTGGCGCGGATCGAAAGGCACAGAGCAGACGACCTATTTTTCTGCACCACTCCCGTTCTCGGCGCGAGATGTGGCTGTCGCTCCCAATGGCCACACGGTAGCCATTGTTGGTCACCGGGAATCTGACCGAAATAACGTCCTATGGATCTATGAACCGGGAGCGCAGGATGCGGCGAGCCTTGCCAACACGGAAGGTGCCAGCTTCCCATTCTGGTCTCCAGACGGACGGTCGCTGGGATTCTTCGCAGATGGGAAGCTGAAGAAGTTGAATCTGGCGGGTGGGCCGGTGCAGGCATTGTGCGATGCGTCAACGGGCCGCGGTGGTACCTGGAACAAAGATGGCGTCATCCTTTTTACCCCGAGCGGACTGCTCGGGGTCGGCCTCTACCGAATTTCAGCCTCGGGCGGAACGCCGGCTCAGATCACAGTTCCGGACAAGAGTCTGAACGAAGACAGCAACCGCTGGCCTGCTTTCCTCCCGGACGGAATCCATTTCTTGTATTCCGCGATCAATCTTTCCGGTCGAAGAAACCTCTATTCGATCTATGTGGGTTCGCTGAATTCGAATGAGAAGCGGCTTGTGGTCAGAGCGAAGGGCAACGCGGCATACGCCGCCCCGGGATATCTGCTCTTTTACCGGGATCAGACCCTCTTCGGCCAACATTTCGACCTAAAACGATTCGAGCTGACCGGAGAACCTGTTCCCCTCCTGACGGATATTCAATTCTGGCCACGCATTTCTGAAGGCGTATTTGCCGCTTCGAATGCCGCTTTGTTAGTTGCCCAAAAAACTGCAGATTCGGGCGCTTCCCAACTCCTGTGGTTTGATCGCAGAGGGCAGCAGGTTGGAATCGCCATGAAACCTGGCATTTACGGCAACATAACGCTTGCGCCAGACGGCCGGGCCGTGGCATCCGATACAACCGATCCTACCAGCCAGAATACGGACATCTGGACCTACGATCTCGAAACCCAGAGTGCGAAGCGGTTGACGTTCGATCCCTCGATTGACTCAGTGCCGATCTGGAGTCCGGACGGAAGTCGAACGGTTTTTGCGTCGAATCGTGACCTCAAGTTTGACTTGTACTTAAAGGATACCAACGGAGCACAAGAGGAAAAGCCCATCCCGCAGGACGGTCCGGACAGGTTTCCCACGGACTGGTCGCACGATGGCAAGTATGTGCTTTACGACCGCGGCCCCGATATGTGGTTTGTGACGATCCCGGAGCTCAGAACCGCTCAGTTTCTCAAAGCAATTTCCAGTGTGAAGAACGGACGGTTTTCACCGGATGGCAAGTGGGTGGCGTACTCTTCCAACGAAAGTGGACGATGGGAGATTTATGTAACCTCTTTTCCCGAGGCACGTGGAAAGTGGCAAGTCTCGAACGCGGGTGGGGATCAGCCCAAGTGGCGAGGCGACGGCAAGGAACTGTTCTACCTTTCCCCCGATGGCAAGGTCATGGCTGTTCCGGTGAAAACTGGGACTAATTTCGATGCTGGTAGCCCGATGGCACTTTTCCAGGCCAACCCTCGGGAAATGCTCGCAACTTCTGAGCGATTCTCTTACGACGTCAGCCAGGACGGGCAGAAATTCCTCATCAACACCCAGCTGAAAACCGCCATGACACCAATGTCTGTGGTCCTCAACTGGACCGCGAAGTTGAATTAATAACGCACACGAGGGAAGGCGTGGCCGCAGAGTCCGCGGCCATGTCCGCAATCGCTTGACGCTATTTCTTGGCAGTATTGGCTTCCTTGGATTGAGCGGCATATTTTCTAACTGCCGCCAGGAAAGGTTCGCTCGACTCCGGAGCCTTCGACCTTTCCGTTCAATATGTCGGCGAAGGGCACGAAGTCGCCAAACAGGATGCGGGTCTCGTCTTTGTCCTGAGTAATCGCGGCTCCGTTGAGATCAATACCGGCGAAAACACCGCGCGCTCGGGAATAGGTCAGGACTTCCGCTTTCATCTTCCAATCCGTATCAGCGCCGGCGTTCCGCCCCACTGGCCCGGCGGCTGCTGAGGCATCCGCACCCAGTTTGAACTTGCTGGAGAGCAGGTGCTGCATACCCTGATCGTTGGTCACCACCATCACCACGTCGATTGCCTGGCCGCCAAGCTGCAAGCCCCAGCTACCTCCCGTGATTGTGATCGGGGCGGGAGCGCTCCATCCTTTGTCGGTTCGGCAGGTTGCCACGCCTTTCCCGTGGTTGCCACCGATTCCGATGGCAATCTTTATCATCGACGGAATCACCGCCACGCACTTGGCGTCGCTCATCACTTTGTCGGGGATCGCCTTATCCGGAGTCCCCATGATTTCATCCAGAACCTTTGCGGATGCATCGATCCGCTTCGCGATATCGGACTGCTCTTTCCCTTCGTCCGCAGACCAGCAGATGCCAACCATCAGAAGGAGCATCATTCCCAAAGTCAGGACGTGCCCGGAAACGCGTCGTCTTGTTTGATTCATTTAGAACTCCATTCTGGGCTCACACGAGCCCCATAACTTTCACAGCCTGACGATAGAAGGCCGCACGAGAGAAGTCTATAAGGTCAGGCCTGTAGATTCTCTCAGCAACGTATGGACTTTGAGCAGGGAGAAGGCGTAGCCGGTGCGGAAGTACGTCGGCCGGTGCGGCGCGGAGTCTGGCTGGAAGGATGGCCTCGTGATCTGCAATCGGAAAACCGCCCTCAATCATCTAAGATAGATGCTTCCGACCAATGAAGTTGCCAATGTCTAGCCTCGCTCCCCACTCTTCATGTCTTCCGGGCAGGGAGAACTCATGAGATACGTGTGTGTTCACGGGCATTTCTATCAGCCACCGCGGGAGAACCCGTCGCTGGAATACGTCGAGCTGCAGGATTCTGCCTATCCTTATCACGACTGGAATGAGCGAATTACAGCCGAGTGCTACGCGCCGAACGCGTTTTCCCGAATCCTGGATGCCGAAAATCGAATTGCGCGCATCGTGAATAACTACGAGGAGATCAGTTTCAATTTTGGACCCACTCTGCTGTCGTGGCTGGAAGAAAAAGCCCCGCGCGTTTACCAGTCGATCGTCGAGGCAGATACCAAGAGCCGGGTTCGTTTTGGCGGGCACGGTCCGGCCATTGCGCAGGCCTACAACCACATGATCATGCCTCTGGCGAACGCCCGCGACAAGCGGACGCAGGCGATCTGGGGTTTGCGCGACTTCCAGCACCGGTTCGGTCGGATGCCGGAAGCCATGTGGCTTCCCGAAACCGCCGTAGACCTGGAGACCCTCGATATCCTTGCCGAGCTGGGCATCAAGTACACGATCCTGGCGCCACGGCAAGCCAGCCGGGTCCGCAAGATCGGCGCGCGAATCTGGAAAGACGTAAGCGGCGACCGCATCGATCCCACGCGGGCCTATCTGATCCGCCTGCCGTCACGGCGCAGAATGAGCCTTTTCTTTTACGACGGTCCCATCGCGCGAGCCGTTGCCTTTGAAGGCTTGCTGAACAATGGGGAGCATTTTGCGAACCGCCTGGTGAGCGGATTCTCAGACGCGCGGGATTGGCCTCAATTGCTGCACATCGCGACCGATGGAGAGAGTTACGGTCATCACCATCATTTTGGTGAAATGGCTCTCTCCTATGCGCTGGATCACATCGAAAGCGCAAAGCTGGCCGAAATCACCAACTACGGACAATTTCTGGAGAAGCATCCGCCCACTCACCAGGTTGAGATTTTTGAGAACAGCTCCTGGAGTTGCGTTCACGGTGTGGAACGCTGGCGAAGTAACTGCGGCTGCAATTCGGGTGGTCACGGCTACTGGAGCCAGTCGTGGCGTGCGCCGTTGCGGGCAGCACTGGATTGGCTGCGGGACACTCTCGCGCCTTGCTTTGAGGATGGAACCAGAGCGCTTTTTAAGGATCCATGGTCAGCGCGCAACGACTACATCGAGGTGATTCTCGATCGATCCGCGGAGAGCATTCAACGCTATTTTACGAAACATGCAAGCCACGACCTGCAGGCACAGGAGCGTGTCGCGGCTCTGAAATTGCTTGAAATGCAACGCCACGCGATGCTGATGTACACGAGCTGCGGTTGGTTCTTCGATGAGCTCTCGGGCATCGAGACGGTGCAGGTGCTTCATTACGCGGGACGGGCTCTGCAGTTAGCGGCCGATGTGTGCAAGATTCCCGACCTGGAGCCGCAATTCCTGTCACGGCTGGCTGAGGCCCCCAGCAATCTTCCCGAATACAAGAATGGCGCTGCGATTTACCAGAAGTTCGTGAAACCAGCGGTAGTCGATCTTCCCAAGCTGGCCGCGCACTACGCGATCCGCTCCATCTTCGAGCCTTACGGCGATCACGCTCAGATCTACAGCTACACGGTCGATCGGGAAGATTTTTCGATGGCAGAGGCGGGCAAGCTGAAGCTGATGACGGGGCGTGCCAGGTTCACTTCCCGCATCACCGAGGAAAATGCCACGCTGGGCTTCGGAGTTCTGCACTTCGGAGATCATAACGTGAATGGCGCGGTCCGCGAGTTTTCTGATCAAGCGGCGTTCGCCCAAGCAAACGCAACGCTCTCCGAAGCCTTCCACCGGGGTGACGCGTCCGAGGTTCTGCGCCAACTCGACACCAGCTTCGAGCACAATCTTTATTCGCTGAAGTCTCTCTTTCGCGACGACCAGCGCAAGATTCTGAAGATCATTTTGCAGTCCACATTGACGCAGGCAGAGGCCGTGGTCCGGCGGCAGTATGAAGAACACGAACCGCTCATGCGATTTCTGGGAGATCTGCACGTGGAGCAGCCGAAACTGTTCCGCATGCTCGCCGAATCCGCTCTGAACAGCGAGCTGCAACAGACCTTGAGGGCAGAAGATCGCGAGCACACCCGGAAGCTTATCGAAACCGCCAAGGAGGTGAAGGTTGCCCTGGACGGCGCCGCACACGAGTTCATTGTCCGCAAACAGCTGGAAGGGTTAGCGCGGAATTTCGCGCCTGATCCCTATTCTGTGGAGAAACTGGATGCGGTCGAAGATGCGGTCCGTTTTGCGGGGCAGCTTCCTTTCCCGGTGAACCTGTCGGAGGTGCAGAATTTGTGCTTTGGGCCTCTGAGAACGGCCATAGCGGAGGCTCAACCGAAGGCCGCTTCGGGAGATGAGTTCGCGAAGGCATGGATAGCTCGCGCTCAAACGCTGGCCGAGTCGCTTCGGCTGCGAATGGAGTAGGGCGCGGAATCCTGATCGCGCATACACCTGCGACGAGCCGTGTTAGACCGCCCCTGAGAGACTGTAAACCCACCTGCGACATCGCCAGGCCACGGATCGTCTGGAGAAAAAATTTCTGCGGTACCCGCAGAACTGATTCATGCAACGCATCTTCACCCGAACATTTGTCCCGGTAGCGCTAAACTGCTGTCTTCGGGTATCAGCCATCCACGGCAGAACCTGGGAGAATTGAAATGCTCCGAACGATAATCCTCCTTCTCTTCCTTTCTTACTTCGCCCCCGCTGTCGCTCAGGAAAGACCTTCGGACGAACCCGCGCGGGCAAGCATAGCCGGTGCGGATTCCTCTTCCTCCAGATCACGGCCACGGATCGGGGTTGCGCTGGAAGGAGGTGGTGCGCTCGGACTCGCGCACGTCGGCGTTCTGCAATGGTTCGAAGATCATCACATCCCCATCGACTACATCGCGGGAACCAGCATGGGCGGATTGGTAGCAGGGCTGTACGCAACCGGGAAGAGTCCGAAGCAACTCGAAGAGTTAGTAAAGGCGCAAAACTGGGACATTATTATCGGCGGGCAAACTCCGTATCCCGATCTATCGTATCGCCGGAAGGAGGACTTACGAGCGTTCCAGAACTCGATCGTACTCGGTCTTAAACATGGCCTCTCCGCTCCCTCTGCTCTGAACGCAGGGCGGGATATAAGTTTGCTGATTGACCGTGAGACGCTGCCCTATTCGAGACTGGAGTCGTTCGATGATTTGCCCATTCCTTTCCGCTGTGTGGCCACAGAATTAGTTTCGGGAAAGGAAGCGGTATTTGCCAATGGCTCTCTGCAGGAGGCGCTGCGCTCGACGATGTCGATCCCAGGAGTCTTCTCCCCGGTTAGAGACGGCAACAAGATTTATGTCGACGGAGGCCTCGTGAGTAACCTGCCGACGAATGTAGTGCGGAAGATGGGCGCGGACGTCGTGATTGCCGTGCATCTGGAGACTTCCCCCGCTCAGGCGGAAGAGATCCAGTCACTGCTTAGCGTACTGGGCCGGTCGGTTGATGTACTCGTCCGTGAAAACGAGATTCGCGGATTAGGTAACGCGGACCTGGTGGTAACGGTCGATTTGCGTGCCTACAGCTCTCTGGATTATGCCAAGGCGGAGACGATTATCGGACTTGGAGGAAAGGCGGCGGCCGAGAAGCAACGAATTCTTACCCCCTACTCACTGGACGACGCAGCATGGCAGGAATATCTGCGAAACCGACAGGATCGCATAAAGCGCTCGGTGCCTGTGCCGCAGTTTGTGCGCGTGGAGGGCACGGATCCGCGATCGGCGCGACATCTGGAAGAGTTCCTAAGCTCGCTGGGTGGAAAGCCGATCGATGCCAAGACCTTGGACCACTTGCTGACGCGCCTTACGGGAATGGGCAAGTACGACTCGGCTGACTACCGGCTGGCACGCCGCGATGGACAGGACGGATTGGTGGTCACCGTGCACGAGATGAACTACGCTCCACCCACCCTGCAGCTTGGCTTCTCCGTAGATGGCTCGGAAAGTAACGATGTCACTTTCACTCAACTAGCTCGGCTCACATATATGGACGTGGCTGGATACCGTTCGGAGTGGCGAACGGACCTCCAATTCGGAAACACGTATGGTGTGAGCACCGAGCTCTACCGGCCCTGGAATGCGACCAGCAAGTGGTTCGTCGCTCCTCACGGGAGCGCGACGGATTCAGCTTTCAAGATCTTCTTCAAGAGCAATCCGTTGGTCGACTACCGGATCGGCCGCGCGGACCTGGGGACAGATGTGGGATATGGATTCAGCCGGTTCACAGAAATTCGACTGGGTTACGATGTGGGCTATTACAGCGCCAATGTTCGGCTCGGCACTCCTGAGTTCTTCTCTTATTCCGGACACTTCGGCGACACACAACTTCATTTTATGACGGACCACCGTGACGACCCGATTTCCCCCCACCGCGGCTACAGCGCTGAAGGCTCGTTACAGTGGTTCGATGCCAACCCAGGCGCTACTTCCGCGTTTCCCCTGATGCGATCCAGAGCCGATGTGTTCGTACCTGTTACGCAATCTGCGACGATATTTGCCGCCGCTGAGGGCGGCACCAGCTTCGGTTCTACCCATATTGGCGTGCCGCAATTCTTTCTTGGAGGTCCGCTGCGCTTAAGTGCGTACGGCACCAACGAGCTCAACGGCAATCAGTATTACTACTTCCGCACGGGTTACCGGCACAGTCTGCTAACCCTGCCGCCATTCATGGGAAAGGCCATGTATGCGACCGGTTCCTACGAATTCGGAAAGATGTATGACTTCGGCAACGAAAGCGGATTTCCTAACGACGTTGCCGCCGGCGTCCTGGCGGAAACAGTCGTCGGGCCACTCTTTGTCGGGGGAAGTGTGGGAGACACGGGGCACAAGAAGTGGTTCTTCCAGTTAGGACATGTTTTCTGACCGGGTTGGACGGTGAGCGTATACGGTGAACGCACTCGTCTGCGAGGTACGGTTTGCAGGAGACCAGAAGACGAGTAGAAAACAGATTGACCACCGTCGCCGCTGGCCGCTCCGTCAGCAGCTCTTTTCCGCTGGATTCGGCATATCTTTTTGAAAGCAGGCGCTACGCTGAAGCAGCCTCCAGCGTGATCGCGCTTTCCTGAGCTGGAACTCCTTTTTCACACCTCATCTTTAAGAATTGAATCGCTGCGTGGGACACCTGCACTTCGCGCTCTCACCCCGATTCCTCATGTACGAAGCAAATCGTCGATTGGATTTATGTCTCCGGCGAATTGTTTTCGTTCGTGAATGCAAGGTGAAAAGTCGCCTTCCACACATCCGTAATACGAGGCGCGGCGTACTGGTAATCGTAGACGGATCCAATCGTAACCGCTGAGGCGCGGCGCCGCGCAGCAGGGCGGATCTCGCGATGGGTGAAGTCGACCAAACTCAAATCCCAAAGGAAATCCGATGAAGAGACTGAATATACTCGCGGCCTTCGCAGTGGTGCTGCTGATGCTGGTTCCCGCCAGCATGTTTGCATCCAGCCATCGCGAGGCGCCCATCTCAGCGCTCGACCACAGCGCGGACGTAACTGATTGGTACGCCTTCGTCAGTTACGATCATCCCGACCGCGTCACCATGATCCTCAACGTCGACGGGTTCCTCGAGCCTTCCAACGGACCCAACTACTTTCCCTTCGATCCCAATGTTCTCTATGAAATGAAGATCGACAACGACCGCGACGGAAAAGAAGACATCACTTTCCAATTCCGTTTCAACACCGAAATTCGTCAACCTGGTGTGTTCACCGGATTCGTAGGGGGCATTGGCGGGATTCCGCCGATTACTTCTCTTGATGGCAAGGGTTCAGAGGGTTTCAGTCTGCGCCAAACCTATACGGTAACGATGCTCAAGCATGGCGTCGCGACCGACCTCACTGGCGGGCAGAAGCTGATCGCCGTGCCCTCCAACGTCGGCCCACTCACCATGCCGAACTACAAACACCTCTTTAACCAGGGGATCTACGAACTGGGTGATGGTGTGCGCGTGTTCGCCGGTACCGTCGATGATCCTTTTTATATCGATCTCGGCGCTGCTTTCGATTCGCTCAACTTCCGCATGGGCGTGGGAGGAATCCTGAAGCCCAGCGTGGACGCTGACGACACTCACAACTACGCGCCGGATGCGGTAGCCGGCTACAACGTCAACTCCATCGTTCTGGAAGTGCCGATCACGATGCTGACGGAGGGCGGAAAGATCTATCCTCCTACCGACAAGCGGGCTGTCATCGGAACCTATGGAACCACTTCGCGGCAACGCGTCGAGATTCGCCGCACCAACGGCAAGATCAACGGCGAAGGTCAGTGGCGGCAGGTCAACCGTGAGGGCAACTCGCTCATTAACGAGCTGATCATCGGAACCGGCTCGAAGGATCTGTTCAGCGTCTCCGATCCAGACCAGGACAAGCAGTTCGCGAACTTCGTCCTCGATCCGCTGTTGGCGAAGCTCTACTCCTCCATTCTGAACATTCCCGTTCCACCGGCGCCTCGCAAGGATCTGCTCTTGCTTGTTCAGTACGAGCCGTCGATTTGCCCGGGATGCGGTCCAAACGATGCTGGTCCGGTCGCGGACCTGCTTCGCCTGAACACCGGCATTCCACCGACACCGGTTGGCCAGCAGAAGCGTCTCGGTTTCCTGGTTGGTGACGATGCTGGATTCCCGAACGGCCGGCGTCCTATCGACGACGTAGTCGATATCGCCAGCCGTGCCGTTGCCGGCATTCTCGTCGATCCAACGAAGTACGGCACTGCGATCGGCGACGGAGTCAACCTCAACGAAAACGGCTACGGAGCCACGTTCCCGTATGTCCTTCCCGCGAACAGCGGCCGCAACAGCCACCACACCGGTCCTGGCCAGTTCGGCTGCACTGGTCAACCCAAGGGTATCTGTCCGGTTAAGTAACTCCAACCTGTGGCCGCTCACTCGGGCGGCCACAACCTTTCCTATAGAAGAGCGAGGATACTTATGAGAATATCGGCTAACTTAGTAACAGTGTTCTTAGTTGCAACAATCTCATTCGCGCAGGACGCACCGACGCCCGTAGCGCCCAAACTCTCCCCTGCAGAGCAGAGCATGGCCGCGGCAAATCGGCTCATTGAAAAGAATCCCAGGAACTTCGAAGCGTATAACGCGCTCGCTCTTGCCCAGTCGAGGCGGGCTCGCGAGACCTCGGATGTCAAGTTCTACGCGCAGGCCGAAGAGACTCTGAAAAAGTCTTTCGAGATCTCGGCGGAAAACTTTGACGGAGAGAGAATTCAGGTCTGGTTGTCGCTCGGTCGGCATGAATTCGCCATCGCTCGCGGGCAAGCAATCAAGCTCAACAAGAAGGTGCCAGACGACGTGATGGTCTACGGCTTCCTGACCGACGCAAATGTCGAGCTCGGCAACTATGACGAAGCGGAGCACGCCGCGCAGATGATGCTCGACCTGCGTCCGGGCAACCTGCCGGGGCTTACTCGCGCCGCTTATCTGCGCGAGTTGTTCGGCGATGTGGACGGCTCTCTCGACCTGATGAATATGGCGCTGCAGTCAACGCAGCCGACCGAAGTCGAGGACGCCGCCTGGATCACTACCCAGATGGCTCATCTGAATCTGTCCATCGGCAGAATCTCTGAAGCGGAAAAACTTCTGAATCGGGCACTGACGTTGTTTCCCGATTACCACTACGCCCTGAGCAATCTTGCCAAAGTGCGAATCCAGCAAAAGCGCTACGACGAAGCGGTGGAACTTCTCCGCAAGCGTTACACAGCCGCACCCCACGCTGAAAATCTCTACGATCTGGCGGAGGCACTCGAGCTTGCGGGTCAGAAGGCCGAGGCCGCCAGCGCGTTTCAGGAATTCGAGAAGAAGTCTCTTGCTGAAACCGGCATCGCCGACAATTCTAATCACGAATTGATTCTGTACTACGCTGATCATGCTGGCCAGCCAGCCAAAGCGTTGGAAGTCGCCCAGCGCGAATACGCCCGCCGTCATGACGTTTTCACGCTAGACTGCTATGCTTGGGCGCTGCACATGAATGGCCAGGATCCCGAAGCCCGGCGGCAGATCGAAACTGCATTGGCCGCCGGAGTCAAGAACGCCCGCTTCTTGCGGCACGCCGGCGAAATTGCCTTGTCCCTGGGGGATCGCTCGGCAGCCGAACATTATCTGATCGAGTCTGCCGAGCTAAACGCTACCGGTTCGGAACAAGCCCGGGCGACGCTGGCGCAGATTTCTCGCGCGAAGGCAGGACAGGTTTCGCAATGAACTCCCTGACAGGATCTACAAGGTGGTTCAGGCGAGCGGACTATCTGTGCCTTCTTGTCCTCTTCCTGGTGGCACTCCCAGGTCGCTCACAGATAGGTCCCTCCAGGGCAGTTTCCGGCGTGGTCTTGACCGGGAAGAATGAGATTGTTCCGGGAGTTACCGTGGAGCTTAAGTGGGCATCGGGTCAGACTCAAGCGCTAACCGACGCCAAGGGGGAATTTCAACTTACAGCCCCCAAAGAGCCGCTCACTCTGAACATAGTCGGGAAGTATTTGTCTTTTGAACCGAAGCACCTGGGCGCTACGGACCCTTCCGAAGCTTTGGAGCTTCACGTCGGCTACTCGATTCCGCCCGTTCACGAGAGCCTGGTTATTTCCGCCACCGCGCTGAATCCGATCATCGACCAGCGCAACGATAACGTCTACAAGAGCACGTTGTTCTCGCGCGACGATCAGATCTTCGACACGCTCGCTGCCGGGATCAACACCGGCCAGCACGAAGGCGGAGGGAAGTCGCTTGAGATTCGCCGCTATCGGTTTCAATCTTGACCACGGCGGAGTCAACGGCGGTCTGAAGGTTCTGGTCGACGACGTCCAGCAAAACCAGTCCACTCAGGGACACGGCCAAGGCTACCTGGGTGCGTTGAAGACTCTGACGCCGGAGCTGGTAGATGATGTCGACATCCTCAACGGGCCGTTCAGCGCAGAGTACGGCGACTTTTCGGGGCTAGGTGTTGTCCACATCCGGCTGAAAGAGAGCCTGCCGAATCTTCTGACCGTGCGCATGCAGGGTGGATCGTTCGGCGCCTATCGCGATTTCATCGCTTACAGCCCAGCCCTGCGGAATGGCGATGCGTTTATCGCGTATGAGGGTTCTCACACGGACGGCCCGTTCATCAATCCCGGGCGCTATGGCCGCAACAACGTGACCGGCAACTACACCTTTCACCTGAATGAGAAGGAATCGCTCGGCTTCAAACTGAACTTCGGTACCAACGATTTCTATTCGTCCGGCCAAATTCCGCTTGATCTGGTAGACGCCGGCCAGCTGAATCGCTTCGGATTCGTCGATCCTTTTGATGGAGGCCGCGTGCGCCTCGGCACTTTCGCCGGCTACTACAGACGCGAACTGGCCAATGGCGACATTTTCAAGGTCGACGGCTTTCTTGGCCGCTCGCTGTTCGATCTGTATTCGAACTTCACATTCTTCCTGAACGATCCGGTCAACGGCGACGAGATTCAGCAACACGACTCCCGCCTCCAACAGGGAGTAAACGCCCAGTACCTGCACCCCTACAAGCTGTTTGGCCACTCCGCGCTTCTCACGCTCGGCTCTAACCTGCACGACAACCAGATCGACGTAGGCCTGCTGCACGCCAAAGAGCGCGATGTGCTGGGCGTGACGACGAGCGCGCACGCACACGTGACCAACGTTTCGGGCTATGTTCAGCAGGGAGTAGATCTGCTTGGGCAGAAACTTCACTTCGACGCGGGACTGCGCTTCGACTACTTCCGATTCGATGTGGACGATCACCTCGATCCCGCTCATTCGGGGATTCAGGCCGCGGCGCCTGTTCAGCCGAAGGCGAATCTTTCCTATACACCATCCGCGCGCCTGCCGCTCACCCTCTTTGCCAGCTACGGGCGTGGAATCTCCAGTCAGGATGCGCGCGGCGTCGTCCAGCAGCCACAAGCTCCGAAGGTGGCGACCACTGATTTTTATCAGTTGGGTACTTCACACGTTTTGAGGCAAGTTTCGCTGAGCACCGACGTCTTCCTGATCGATCGTTCCAACGAGCAGGTCTACATCCCGGATGATGGAAGCTTCGAGCTGAAGGGGCCAAGCCGGTCCTACGGATGGGAAGCGAAAACCTCGGTCCAACTTACGCGTCGCCTCATTGTGAACGGTGGCTTCACTCGCGTCGGAAATGCGTTTTATCGCGGAACTTTCCCGCGCGATTACGTGGATAGCGCTCCTCACTCGGTCGCGAACTCGGGACTGACGCTGACCGACTGGCGCGGTTTCAATGGTTCCTTGCGGTATCGCCATATCGGCCACTACATTCTCGACCAGCACGTCACCATCGCTGGAAACCCGGTTGCGCTTCCGCCTCTGGCATCACGGCTCGATGTCGTGGACCTCAGCATTTCCAAGAGAATCCATCACGGCGTCGACTTCAACTTCGCAATCGACAACCTGAACGACAAGCGCTACTGGGAAACGCAAAACTATTTTGTCTCTCGACTTCCGGGTGAACCGCCGGACGGGGTTGCGCGAGTTCATGCCACGCCTGGATATCCAGTGGGCTTCACGGTTGGAATGACGTTCCGCGTCGCCGAGAAGTAGAAATCTCAGCCGACTTTCAAGCCATCGGGAACCAGGGGCAGCGACCGCAGGCGCACTCCAGTCGCGTCAAAGATGGCATTGGCGATCGCCGGAGCAAGACCAATCATTGGACACTCGCCAGCGCCCACAGAAGGAATGTCTTTGCGGTCGAGCAGGACGGTCTCGACGACAGGAAGATCGCTGAACCGCGGGATGCGATACTCCGACATCGTGCCGTTGAGAATCTTGCCGTTCTCAAACTGGATAGCTTCGAAAAGCGCGCCGCCCAGGCCCTGAACGTTGGATCCCTCGATCTGATTGCGCAAGTTGTCCGGGTTCACGATGGCGCCGCACTCGAAAGCCGAGACCACGCGCACCACTCTCACCTCGCCCGACTTGCGATCGACGTTGACCTCCACGAAGGTCGCAATATTTCCCAGCTTTTCGTAGCCCCCGCCCACCCCAAATCCCTGGCCGGGCAAGGTTTTTGGCTTGCCCCAGCCGAACCTATCTGCTGCAGCCTGGAACACGGCACGCAGCCGGTCATTCTTGAGGTTCTTCATCCGGAACTCAAGTGGATCCATCTTTAGCGCGTGGGCTAACTCGTCCATGTGGGATTCGCGCGCAAAATGGTTCGCCGTGGCGGCGAGTGCGCGGTACGATCCCTGTCGCAAGGGAGAACGCACCGGGTGGAAGACGATACGCTGGTTTGGAATGTCGTAATAAGTGCGGATCCCGGCCGACCCGGAATTGTAGTTGTGGAATTCCCATGCCGTGATCGTGCCGTCCGATCGAACGCCGCTAACGACATCGATCACGCCCGCAGGACGAAAGTATGCCCAGGTAAATTCCTCTTCGCGGGTCCACATCACTTTGACAGGGCGCTTGGCCGCGCGGGCCAGTCGTGCTGCCTCCACGGCGGTCTCTCCTGTGTGTTTGCCGCCGTATGCGGAGCCGGTATCCGGCATCAGCACACGCACGTGATCTTCGGGAATACGAAAAGCCTCCGCCAGTTCACCGCGCACACCAAAGGGGCGCTGGGTCCCGGTCCAGACTGTAAGCTTGTCGCCGTCCCATTTCGCGAGCGCGGCGCGCGGCTCGAGCGGAACGTGCGCGATGTAGGAAACGGTGTAGGTCTGCTTCAAACGTAGCGCGGCAGAAGCCATGGCCTCGTCTACGTTGCCGCTGTCGTAACGGTCGCCGTCACCGGTGGGATCTGTACCTTCCGTGGGATTCTGCTTGAGATAGTTGAACAGATCTTTGCCGGAAGGCTGCGGCTCGGACTTCCATTCCGCGTGGATCGCAGCCAGCGCGGCTTCAGCGAGAGCGGAAGTCGGCGCAGCAACGCCAACAAAGTTGCCATCGTGGACCACCACGGCGCTCATCTCTTCCGCCTTCTTCGAGTCCAGCGAAAGCAGCGTCGCTCCAAAGGACGGAGGACGCAGAACCTTGCCGTACAACATGTCCGGCAACTTCTGGTCATACGGATAGCGATGCTTGCCGGTCACAAAGTCTTGCCCATCCACTTTCGCTGTGGATTGACCCATCACCGTCCAACTGGTCGCGGGAAGGAGCGGATCCTCGGCAGGAATACTCTGGGTAAGCTTCTGTCCCTTCACCAGCGCGGCGTATTCGACAGATTGCTTGCTCTGCGGATCTGTCACCCTACCGTCAGCGGTAACCAAACGCTGGCGATCGACTTTCCACTGGGAGGCTGCAAGGTCGACGAGCATGTCTCGGGCAGCAGAAGCCACCTTGCGAAGTTGCAGGTTCATGGTGGGAGTGGTCCGGCTTCCAAAGGTGCCCATATCGAAAGGCGTGAGCTGCGTGTCGCCCATCACCATTTCGATCTTTTCGATCGGGAGACGAAGTTCTTCGGCCACGCCCTGGCTCAGCGAGGTGCGGACATTCTGGCCGACCTCGACCTTCCCGGTATATACCGTCACTTTGCCGTTCTCGCCAATGTGCAGCCAGGCACTGATCTCCTTGGGCAGAGAGTCGCCGCGCCCCCGGCGCGCTCCGCCCGATTCCTGCGCCAAGGCTCCTGGCTTCAGAACCGACACGACCAGAATGCCGCCGCCGAGGATCTTGAAAAACTCGCGCCGGTCCAGATCAAAATGGTAGAGAGGCGCAGACGAAAGCTCGTAGCGCTCGGGCTCCAGGGAAATCTCGATGCGATCTGTCTCGCTCATTGCCCGGCTCCTTTCGCCGCTGCCGGCCCGATGGAAGCCTTCGCAGCTCTCTGAATGGCGCTGATGATGCGGGAGTAGGTTCCACAGCGGCAGACATTGCCGTCCATGAAATCGACGATCTCGCTTTGCGTAGGATGATGGTTGCGATTGAGCAGAGCCACCGCAGACATGATCATTCCCGAAGTGCAATACGCGCATTGCATCGCGCCTACTTCGAGAAATGCCTCCTGCACAGGATGGAGCCCGTTGCCGGTTGCCAGTCCCTCAATGGTGGTGATTTGTTTCTGCGCTACCGATCCGGCGCGGGTCAGGCAAGATCGCTGCGCCTTTCCATCGATCAAGACCGTGCATGCGCCACACTGGCCTTCTCCGCAGCCGTACTTGGTTCCAGTCAGATCGAGATGCTCGCGCAGGACCGTAAGAAGGCTGCTCTGAGGATCTGCGTCGACCGTATAAGGTCGTCCATTGATAGCGAGGCGAATGGTAGCCATGGCGATACTCCAGACGGTGAACCGAGTAAGAATTTGAGGGCGCTTCCTGAAATGATACATCCGCTGCCCGGCTTAATTGAAGTCTAGGCGTGGTGGCTCAATTGCGGCGACATACGGGAACAAACGAGGTGGGCTAGCTACCAGGAATGAACAACTCTACTGCTGTTGCTGCTGTTGTTGATCGGCATACAACAACTGCGACTGGCGGTCTTCCTCGAGGAACTGCGACCATTCCTCGTCGGCGGCAAATTCCTCATCCGGGGGCAACACGGCTTTGGACGGTGTCACGCGAACCCGCACTTGAAGTTCCGTGTCAGCCTTGCCTTTCATCGTACCGAGTGTCGGAGGAACGTCAGCATAGTCTCGTCCAATCGCGGTGCGAATGTGGCGCTCTCCAGCCATGATGTTGTTCGTGGGATCAAACCCGACCCAGCCCAAGGCCGGCAGCAGCGCCTCGACCCAGGCGTGTGTCGCACCTTCGGTCGACCGGTCGATGTGGTAGTGGTCGTGATACAGATAGCCGCTCACGTACCGGCAGGGAATCCCGACATTCCGCACCAGTGCGATCATGATGTGCGCAAAATCCTGGCAGACACCCTGCCGGGCTTCGAGCGCATGCTCGATGGGAGAGTTGACGTGGGTGCTCTGTTTCACGTAACTGAAGCCGCGGTAGATCCCTGCCGCAATGTCCTGCAACAGCGCGAGAGGGCTTCGCCCTTCCGGCTTGGAGACACCCATTACTTCCGCAAGCTTTTCGACTTCGTGGGAACTGCGCGCGAAATGGCTGGGCGCCAGGGTATCCCAGTAGTCTTCCTTCTCAATGAATCGCTCCAGTTCATTCCAGGCCGCGAACTCCATCGTTTCGGGCAGGTCTTTTGGAGCTTCCACATTTACCAGGGCGTCCGAAATGATCGTGAGTTGCCGATGCGGAGAGGGCAGATCGAAGTGGTGAATCACGTTGGCGCGGTGGTCCGTGTAGGAGAAGATACGCGCCCGCGGGTTGACCGACAGCTGGAAAGTAAAGCAGCGCTGATTATTCTCGCTGCGAGGGTGCATGCGCACTTCCATCATGCTTTGCCAGACCGGCCGGCTGTAGCGATAGCGAGTGAAGTGTCGGATGGCGTAGAACATTAGCCCTCGAAAGCGACCTCAATGGGATACTCGATGTAGACCTCATGTACTGCCGCATGCAGTTCACGGCACTGGTCCATGATGTCGGTGAGATACCGGTGCAGGTCTCCCCGCATCACTTCTCCGATCTGAACGTAGGCCACCGCAGATCGCAGCCGCCCGATCAGCCGGTCGATCTTTCCCGTCTTGCGGCTGAACGAAAGATCGGTGACCAGGGTCAATGCCTGGTGCATGCGGTCGAGTGAGTAGCGCACAGAATATGGAAAATCAGGCTGCAGCAGGATGAACTCCGCAATGCGCTCGGGCCTCAGGTCAGCAGTGAACGCTTTGCAGTAAGCTTCGAAAGCGGCGCAGCTGGTCAAGAGTCCCACCCAATCAAGATCGTCGGCGGGACTGTCGCAGGAGAAATAAGCGTCCAGGAGAAGACAAAGGTCGCACGCTCTCTCGATGTACTTGCCGAGCTGGATAAAATGCCAGCCCTCTCCGTGATTCATCGTGGTGTCAGTTATGCCGTGGAACCGGTACGATCCCTCGCGAACCGTCTGCACCAGGCGCATCGCGGCGGCATCGTCATTGATCTCAATGTTGGAATTGCTTACATCGTGGAACAGGCGGTTCAGGTGCTCCCACATCTCGGAGCTGATTTCCTCGCGCACTTGCCGTGCATTATCGCGCGCAGCACTGATGCAGCTGACGATGGATGAAGCACTCCGAGGCTGGGCGGCGAGATGAAACAGTGCACTCTGCGCATCGATTCGGTCCGATGCGGCCGCGGGCGCCAGAAAAGTTACGGCGCGATACCATCGTTCATCGGTTGAAAATTTGGCGGGATTCAGAATCAGGCTGTAGCTTGCTTCCAGCACACGTGCAGCGTTGTCCGCCCGTTCGAAATAGCGGCTCATCCAATAAAGACTGTCTGCAACGCGTGAGAGCATAAGATTGCTGTGCTAGTTCTGCAGCACCCAGGTATCTTTGGATCCGCCTCCCTGCGAAGAGTTGACCACGAGTGATCCCTTGCGCAGGGCAACGCGCGTGAGCCCTCCGGGAACAATCGTAGTGTTCTCGCCGTAGAGCACGTAAGGACGCAGGTCCACGTGCCGCGGTTCAATCCGCCCGTCGACGAAGCATGGCGCAGTCGAAAGATTAATGGTCGGCTGCGCGATGTAATTGCGCGGCTCGGCAAGGATTCTCTCGCGGAAATCTACCCGCTGCTGTTCGGTACTATGCGGCCCGATCAGCATGCCATACCCGCCCGATTCGCCCACCGCTTTCACCACATACTTATCAAGGTTGTCGCAGACGTGCGCTCGCTGCAGCGGATGCGACATCAACAGAGTCTCGACGTTATCGAGGATAGGATCCTGGTCAAGATAGTAGCGAATGATTTTGGGGACGTATGCATAGATTGCCTTATCGTCAGCCACGCCCGTTCCGAGTGCGTTCGCAAAAACCACATTCCCGGCACGATATGCGTTGAAAAGGCCAACGGCCCCAAGGGCGGAACCGGCGCGGAAGACCAGTGGATCGAGGAAGTCGTCATCGATCCTGCGATAGATCACGTCGACGCGCTGCAGGCCGAATGTGGTTCGCATGTACACGACGTTGTCGTGAACCACCAGATCGCGGCCCTCCACGAGTTCAATGCCCATCTGCCGCGCGAGATAAGCATGCTCAAAGTAAGCGGAGTTGTACGCTCCCGGTGTGAGCAAAACGATGGTGGGATCGAGGCGGCCTTCGGGCGCGAGTGATCGCAGCGTCGAAAGCAGCGCCTGGCCGTAGTGTTCGATCGGCCGCACATGACATTTCCGGAAGAGCGCGGGGAATATCTGCTTCATCACGCGGCGGCTGGTCAGCATGTACGACACGCCGCTGGGAACGCGAAGGTTGTCCTCCAGCACCACGAACTTCCCATCCGGCGTCCGGATAAGATCGGTGCCCACCACCGTGACGTAGGCGTCCCGTGGCACTCGTATGCCACGCATTTCCCGGCGGTAGTGCTTGCAGGTGTATACAACGTTACCGGGTACTACGCCGTCGGCAACGATCTTGCCGTCCTGATAAACGTCTTTGAGGAACAGGTTGAGGGCAGTGATGCGCTGAGTCAGCCCCCGCTCAATCACTTCCCATTCGGCCGCCGTGATGATTCTGGGCAGCAAGTCGTGCGGGAAAATGCGTTCCGTGCCCTTATCGTTGCCGTAGACGGTGAAGGTGATGCCCTGGTTAAAGAAGGACTGATCGGCCTCGGTCTTGCTGCGGCGCAGCTCATCCGGCCTGAGATTGAGCAAATGCGTGTAGAGCTCCCGATACTGTTTCCGGGGATGTTCCGCGGACTTGAACATCTCGTCGTAGGCGCGGTCGATCTCGTAGCCGCTGAACGCGGCAGGGCCATGGCGGGTGGGAGCCTCCAGGTCAGTAAACGTAATTCTGGGTAGTGCCATAGGCAACGCTATTGGATGCGCCCCCCCGATACACTGTCAAGCGACTATTTCTGCGAAAAAATCGATTAGCCGCATTCGAAAAGTGAGCCCCGGGGTCGAGGAATCTCGCCTAAACTTTAGGCGAAAAGATCGCGGTCCGGAAACAACCGTTGGCGGCGAAAAGACGTCGAATATGCTGGCTTATATGCCCGACGATTTCCGAATACCTCAGCCCAGGTCCCCGTTGGAGTGCTGAAAATCAATATCCGGGAGCTGCTCGACGGCGCGCCGCAAGGACTGTTCCCAGCTGGAATGGATCAAGGTGAGGTCCTTGTCACCGGCCCGCAGCCGGCGGTGGCGAGTCAACTCCAGGCTGTCTTTCTTATAGAGCAGCAGGTCAAAAGGGGGCCCGACGGTTACATTGGACCGCATGGCAGCGTCCAGAGAAAGAAGGGCGTACTTCGCCGCGACCTCCAAAGTCGTTGAAGCCTGTATACCTCGGTCGAGAATCGGCCGTCCGTACTTGCATTCGCCCAGTTGCAGGTAAAGCGAATCATCGGTGGCCGCCAAAGGGTTACCCTGAGGGTAGATCAGATAGATGTTGGGGGCCTCACCGCGAACCTGGCCTCCGAGCAGCAAGTGCACGTTGAAGCTGAAGGAATCGCGCTCCAGCGAGGCACGGTCCAGGTCGGAGACGCGCCGTACGCAGTCCCCCACCATCCGCGCCGCTTGGTAGAGAGAGCTCGCCTTGGCGAGCCCCTCTCCGGCGTCGAATTCCTGGCGCAATAGCGTGATGACGGATTGGCTGATCGACAGACCGCCGCTGGTCAGGATGACAAAAACCCGCTCACCAGGTTGAACGAAGCGGAACATCTTGCGGCAGACATTCACCTGATCGAAACCAGCATTCGTTCGGGAATCTGACGCCAGTACCAGTCCTTCGTTGGTGACGATGCCAAGACAATAAGTCACAGCTTCCTCGATGCAAGTATTAGGATGTAATGCATAATACACCGGGGCAGACGCGCGATGCCGTGATGTGCGGAGAAAGGCTGTGCGAATTTTCTTGAGCGATAAACCGCTGAACATTTTGGCGAAACGACGCTAGTCGTCGTAAGCTGACAGGAAACCATGCTGATCCGGCTCGGTTACGACCTTCAATTCGATCTGCCGCTCGAAGTCCCGTTCGTGACTTTGCTCAACGTGCATCCTTCCCGAAAGAAGGACCTGCGCGAAGCGGACGAGGTGCATACTGATCCCAGCCTGCAAGTCACCTACTACGAAGACAGCCTTGGAAATCTGTGCGGGCGATTCACCGCTCCGGCCGGCAAGCTGCGCTTGTTCAATTCGACGCTGATTGAAGACACCGGCGAACCGGACCCGCAAAACTGGAGCGCGATCGAGAATCCTGTCGGGCAACTGCCCGAAGACACCTTGAAGTATTTACTCAGCAGCCGTTACTGCGAGGTGGACTTGCTCTCGAACACAGCGGTGGAACTCTTCGCGAACGCGCCCCACGGATGGGGACGCGTGCAGGCGATCTGTGATTGGGTGAAGAGCAAGGTGACATTCGGGTATCCGTTCGCAAATCCGACCCGAACGGCGCTCGGTGTCTACACGGAGCGGGTAGGCGTGTGCCGCGATTTCCAGCACCTCGCCATCACTTTCTGCCGGGCCCTAAACATTCCGGCACGCTACGCGACCGGCTATCTGGGCGACATCGACTTTCCCGCCTCTGCGGATCCCATGGATTTCAGTGCGTGGTTTGAGGCTTATCTTGGCGACCGCTGGTGGACCTTCGATGCCCGGCACAATCGGCCCCGCATCGGGCGAGTGCTAATGGCGGTTGGACGCGACGCTACTGACGTCGCCATCACGACATCATTTGGAAAAGCACAGCTGACGAGTTTCCAGGTTACGACCGACGTAGTACCTGCCGAGAAAATGAACGCGGCATCCCGGCCGCTTAGTTTCTGCTGAGCGCAAACTTGCCTAAGCCAGAATACGTATCACTGCAGCTGAATCACCGTGTACGAGCGCGCAGGGACTTCGAACTTCATGCGCCCGCCAGCAATCGAAGGCTTATCGAAGGCCTGTGGAACCACGCGTTCCGGGGCATCAAACCCGTTTGCGGCTTTCAGGTCGGACCCGGTCAGTATCGATGAAGTCAAAACGCGCGAGGGCGCTCTGTCCTCCCAGTTGATCTCGACCGTGTGCGCCTTCGCGAGGTCGCGATTAAGAATAAAGAGCGTTGTATTCCCATCGTCCGTGGCCATCGTTGCGGCCACATCAAGATATGGCACCTGCTCCATTCCCGGCACATCGTAGGTAGGCGATTCGACCAGCAGATTCAACACCGACCCGCGGGCATATTGCAGAGCCCAACTGTAGGGATAGTAGATCGTCTGGCGGAACATGCCCGTGGCGTTAGTCATGATCGGCGCAATTACGTTGATCAACTGCGCAAGGCAGGCGATCTTCACGCGATCCGCATTCCGCAGTAGCGTGTTGATCAGGCCGCCGACCAGCAGGGCATCTTCCAGGTTGTAGATTTCTTCCAGCAGATGAGGAGCCTCCTGTTCGTGCCCGTTGACCGCATCGCCGCTGTTGGCGCGATACCAGACATTCCATTCATCAAACGACAGCCAGAGCTTCTTCGGTGACCGCTTGCGTCCGCGCACCATATCGCAGACGGCTACGGTCTCGGCGATTTGCTTATCCATGCTCAGATTCATCGCCAGATACTTAGCGCTGTCGCCGCCCGTATGCTCGGCATTATTGCCGAAGTAGCGATGCAGCGAGAGTCCGTCAACATACTCATAGCATTGCTCGAGTACTTCCCGATCCCAATCCAGATAGGTCGGCATGAACGGCCCGCTCGATCCGCAAGCCACCAACTTAAGCGACGGGTCGACATAGCGCATCTGTCGCGCCGCATCCGCGGCTTTGAGGCCATATTGCGCGGCGGTCATGTGGCCGATCTGCCATGGGCCATCCATCTCGTTGCCGAGGCACCAGTTCTGGACGCGATGAGGCTCTGCGATGCCATGCTTGCGCCGCAGATCGCTCCACCGCGTGCCCTTGTCCACGTTGCAGTACTCGACGAGAGCGGCGGCTTCTTCCGCCGTGCCCGTTCCAAGATTCAGGCCCATCAATGGTGTCGCTCCAGCCACGCGGCACCACGCCATGAACTCATTCGTTCCGAACTGGTTGGTGTTGAGCGAATTCCATGCCTTGTCGAGCACCTGCGGACGATCCTGCTTCGGTCCTACCCCATCCAGCCAGTTGTAGCCGGAGACAAAATTTCCTCCCGGATAGCGAATGATGGGAACTCCCAGCTTGCGCACTTCATCGGCGACATCCTTGCGGAATCCGTTCGCGTCCGAGAGTTTCGAGCCGGGATCATAAATGCCGCCATAGATGGCGCGTCCGAGATGTTCAAGGAACGACCCGAACAGATTTCGGTCGAGAGGAGCCGTGGTTCTCCGCGTGTCGATGTAAATACGAGCGGGATCGTTGGAGTTGAGTGCTGGCGTTTGCGCCGACGCGAAGGGGCCAAACAAGAGGCTGGCGGACCATGCTGCCCCCGCCGTGGAAGCCTGACGCAAGAACTCTCGCCGGGAATCAGAGAACATGGCGGACCCTCCCGATAGATTGCAAACGCTTCACGATCGAAGTTTGATCATACGAGTCGGACGCATGTGTAAGCGTTTACGCAGAACCGTCCGCGACGATAAAAGAGTTCTTACCCGATTGTCAATGTTGAAAACTGGCCTGCTTGCAGATGCGTATTGTCAAACGGAGGCTCTGCGAATGTTCACCGCGGCGCCGTGTCGGGACCGGGGATCCGATCTGCTTAGCAAACGTTTGCTCACTTTGCCCGGTCGCCGTGCTTGCTCCCGGTCTGCCCATCCAAAATCGCCTCCCAGTTGATGATCGCGTTCCACAGCATGCGCTGATCGCCGCGGTTCAAGTCGCGGTGCATGGGGTTGAAGTTGAAAGTCACAACGTGACCCTTGCCGACCGGCATATCGAGAATGGCCGGCCGGCCGATCAATCTCTCCTCGCCCCAGGCCTGACCGCTCACTACGAAGGGCGCCCCGTCTTTGTCGCCCCACTCGAGAACAATATGGCTGCGATCTTCTGGCCCGTCGAGACACGTCGTGCAATACGCCATGCGCAGCCAGTGCCGTGGGATATCGTACAGTGGGAAATTCTGGCGGAAGACATAAGTGCGTGCTGGATAGCCGTACGCCAGCGGGGAATTAGGTTGATCGAAGGTGACGCGCACATGTGCTCCGGGTGTGCGGGTGCCCGCGCTCTGTGCCGCTGCGGCTGACGCTGCACCACCGCCCTGTGTGCTGCGTGGCACGCCGCCCGAAGACCGCCGGACGCCCCGCACCATGCCACCTTCCAATGGCAGCATCGACCCACTTCCCAGCGTCCCGAGCAACCCGCCATCCTCGATGAAATGCTGAATCTGGGCGAGACCTTCCCACCCAATGCCGCCGGTAATGTCGTCCGACTCGGCGGGCGTGCCAAAGCTCGGAGTCTGCGGAGTCTTCTTGAAAGGCATGGGGCCCCAGATTTTCGGCAGGCCCTGAATCTGCTCCGCGAGTTCGAGGTCCACATGGCCGTAGATGATTATGTCAACATGGTCGCGTAGAGATCCCGCACGAATATCTTCGTCACGCAGATATGTATACGGAACCTTGCGCTGATCGAGTGAATAGCGAATCCAACCGATCGAATCGGTGTCTGCCCAGGGCACCCACAATCCAATACGGGCAGCTTTCTCTGGGTGACGTGAGACATCCGGCAAAGAAGCCACGGTCGTGAAGTCTAGGCCCAACTCTTCCGCGGCTGCATGAACTGCCTTCGCCAAGCCGTCCTGTGCCGGCAAAATCCACGACCCGGCCGGGAATTCCGTTCCGCCCACGCTGAATGGCTGCTCGGCCACCTCAATATGGAAGCCCGCCAGCCGATAACGTGCCGCCAGGAAACCTTCCTGCCCGGTGTCCCTCAGCAGAAAGACCGGGCCATCTAACGCGGCGCGGCCCGCGGGATGCGGCGCCTCCGTCAGAAGCATGACCGGCGCGCTTCGGATCGAGACGTCGGCCGTCGGGATTGCTTCCAGGTGATAGTGAGCGGGCAGTTCCCATGAGACATCGTCGTAGGGCTCGTTGCTGTCCTTGGGGTAGTGCTGCGGCGTCAGGAGATCGACAGCGTAATTTCGATAAGGCTGATCGAGCTTCACCACGTACGTGCCCGCCGGAAAATTTCCTTCCTTGAGATGGATCGGAGCCTGCGCACACCCCACCTCAATGTGTTGCCCCATCAGGCGGCTCACCATCTGTGCCACGCGCATCCGGTCTCCCTGATCTTCGGGGATCAGAAACGCGTACGGCGGTTCGTTCAGACCTTTCTGCCAGGAATCCCATCCCTTCTTGTAGAAGTTGCGGAGCAGTTGCTTTGCATTCTGCGCGCTGTAGTCGAGCACCGCGAGCGCTCCTGTCTCCTGGTAATTCAGGTTATCGCGCGCTGACCAGGTTACTTCCCTCATGGGCGGCAGTGGCCGGTACCACTCCATCGTCGTCTCGTCGGGATTCACCTCGCGGCGCAGCGTCTCTGCCGTGCCGTTCCCCCATGTCTCATAGCCACGCCCGATGCTGTTGTGATTCATCGCGACCGAATCGAGATACAGATGCGCAAACGCCTCGCCGAAATTCCACGTCGAAACGCCGGGCATGCCGAACGCTGTCATCGTCTCGACTTCGTGAAAGCTCAACTCCAGAAACTCGGTGTACGTGATGGGATCAATATTCGGGTTGTAGGGGCCGGTGCCATTCCAGGTCATCATGAACGGACTGCCTTCGTGCAGGTCGTGAACGACAGTCGGGTGCCACTCATAGAACATGCGGTGGACCGCCTTGGTCGTCTCATGGGTCTGCTGGTGCGTGTCGCGGTTGATGTCGACAAAGGCGTACTTCGACCAGTACGGCGGCGACTGGCGTGGAAGCGCGGCGCGATCCGTCTTGCCCTTCAGGTAGCGGTAGAACCAGTCGACCATCTTGTCGCGACCATCGGGATTGGAAATTGGGTTGATCAGGACCACGAGTTGCTCGCGAATTCGCCGAACGATCGGCTGCTCGGAAACGGCCAGCCGGTAGGCCAACTCGAGCATGGCCTCGGTCGAGCCGGTCTCGTCAGAGTGGAGAGCAGCGTTGAAGTAGTAGATGGGCCGCGCACTCGCGACAAACTTTTCGGCCGCAGCCGGGTCGGTTTTACGTGGATCGGCAAGCGCTGCAGTCGCGGCCTTCAGCCGATCAAGATCGCGAACGCCGGCTTCGTCCGCGATCGCAAGCATCAGTATCTCCCGGCCTTCTTCGCTGTGTCCGATCGTGAATACTCGCACGCGTGGAGAAGCGGCTGCCAGAGCGCGACAGTAGGCATAGGCCTTCTCGGTTCCAACCAGTTCACCGGGCGCCCCGGCAATTCGTCCCAGAAACTTGACGGGTGACGGCACGGCCGACGACGCAGGCAGATAAGAGACCCAGGGTGAGAGAAAGCGCCTGTCACCAGTCGCTGCGGCGATGGCCTCAACCGAGCCAGGTTCCGGCACATCCGGAGCCACCGCGCTTTGTGCGAGAGATAACGCGACCAAAGCCTGCAACAAGGCCAGCAACATTGCTACCGACCGAACCATCGAAGCCTCCACCCAAGACATCGTTCAGATTTTGTTTGCCGACGGCGAGGCGAGTGTACTACGGACAAAACACCGCGAAAACACTTGAGCTATGAGCGTTGGATGGTCAGCCGTACGGGGAGAGAAGCGGGCTAAAACAGAGCAAGACCGGCAGCGGAGTCAGCGACTAACCTGAATCAGTCGGAGCTTGTGCCGGTCTCGGAAATCCTGCGCCTCAATGGGCGAACTTTCGGCTTCTTTACTTATGCGGCTGTGCCGATCGCTCTGTATTATGTGGAGGCGCAGCGGGCCGCGGCACCGGATGATATTGCTGCTGCCAGTTGTGGTACTTCTGTTCTTCCATCTGCGCTTGCTGCGGAGATTTCTCCTGCACAGTCGGCGCCGGCTTCGCCAATGGATGCGACCAGTTCTGTGAACTCTTCGTCGACCCCTCGTTGTTGTAAGAACTCATGGTGTGCTCCGCTGGCTGTACCGACGTCGGCGGCCGAGGGACGTTTCTCTCGGCAAGGTTCGGTTCAGTCGTGTGCACATTCTTGGGCTCATTCACCGCGCTGGTGGTCTCAGGCTTGAAAGTTTGATTCTGGTTGTGAGGCACAGTCGGAGGCGCCGTAAAGGCGGGCCGAGGTGGCGCCGGCACTGTTCTTGCCAACACCTGCCGGCTGGCAACTGTCGCGGGCGGCGTGAATCTCGTGGGTGTGCCTGAGCCCAGAACGCTTGTCCTCACGGGTTGTACCGGCGCTTCGTGGACGACCGGCGCTTCCGCAACCTCTTTCGCGTTTACCTGGGCCAGGTTTCTGGCGACGGGGCGCGCATTCACGAATGTTTCACGCGACACGGCCGTCACGGCGTTCGGCACACGCTGGTTCACGTAGGTAACGCGGTTGACCGTCGTATTGTTGTTGATGACCGTGGTGTTGTAGACATTCGTCACTTTCGTGATGTTCACGTTGGTGTTCGTGATGTTCACATTATTTATGTAGGTCCGCGACCCACGATAAGGGGGAACGTACACTTCTCCCGGAGCAAGCGGAAACCAGCCGACTCCCGGACCTCCGCCGGCGACCAACGCCAACCCGAACCCGGGTCCGCCCACGAATGCTACAAGTGCGGGAGCATAGACCGGGCGAACTACGACCGGGCCCGGAACCCAGAACCATCCGGCCGGAGCGTACGCCCAGCGTCCGTAGTGAAAGGGCGCGAAACCCCAGGGTTCATCTTCCACCCACGTCCAGCCCCAGGGCGCAACCCATGCCCAATGGCCGTAGCGGTAGGGCGCCCATCCCACGGGCACCGCGGCCGGCGCCCACACATTTCCGTATCCCGCCACGTATCGCCAGTGTCCGTAGTCGTCCAAATCCTCGCAGCCGGTGACCTCGGGCGAAATGTAGTTGGCGGATTCTGAGTGTTCTTCGTGGCGGTCTCTCTCGAACGCCCAGTTCGCGAAGTCGTCGGGACCCGGTATTTGTTCGATGTCATAGTTAAGCTGCTCATTGCCGCTGAAACGGGCCTGCTGCCCGGCGACCACGGCATAGGAGTTCCCGCCTCCGGTAGCCTCGCCGCGGCCGCGCCACACCGTAGTTATGGTCTGATTGCCCTGCGGGTCAACATCAATCCGATATTCGCCGGTACGCAAAAGGGTGAACGAAAGATTGGGCGTGTCCACCTCGAAGGTGTCGCCGTCGTCGATGTGTCGCACAACCATGATCAACGACCCCTGCGCGAGCCGCACCTGCAGCACCCGATCGTCCAGATTGAGGAATGTCAGGCTAGACTCCGAGCCAAGGCGCAGCGCCGTAGATCCAACGTGCAGCTCGGCGCGCGATCCTCGATCCGCCCAGAGATTGTCGCCGCTCGTCAGCGGCCGGTTAGGAACCGCCGTCAGCCAATCGCCCTCTCCGCCCGGCTGGAAAGAAACCGAGCCTTGGGCGTAGTTCATGCGAGCCACCCGGCTGGGAGGATCTTGATCCTGCTCCTGGGCGGCGCCCTTTGCCGGAAACACGAGACTGACGATAACAGCAGAAATAATGACAGCGAAGAATCCGGACAGCTGGAAGCTTTGATTTTTCATTGGCTTAACTTTCTCCGCACTGCGGGGTCCGCCCACGCGGACCTAACATTCCAAAACACCAATAAACCGGCAATGTTGCGGTTATGCGCGCACGCCCACCAAGCACTGAGTCAACTATAACTTCCTGCGAACATCCCTACTACTGAGGACCAGACGAAGCCCTTGCCTAGCTGGATACCCTTTTTCTTGTGCCAAATTCAGTGATTTCCATGCAAAACATTGTCGCCAAACGGCGGATAGGTTCCCCGTTACTCGCCCAAACGGCTTCACGAGAACCCTCGCGCACCTGTTATGTTGACCAAAACTTCGGTAACCATGGCGTTGTCGTACAAATATTTTGGAACCGAAGTAAGGCCCGCGAATCCAAGCAAACACGGCGATTGCCGTCATCGCTTTTATGAATTGGGCCCATCGAAAACTTCGCTGGACGCCAGCTTTGACAAGGCTTTGAGGACAACCTAGAATGCGACTCATCATGTTTGGTCAGTACCAGAAGAATTGCGGATGCATGTGTTGTTGTACTTGTTGTTGCGCATTCGTGTCTTCTGGCGCCGGGAGGTTGCTGACCTAACAGTTTTCTAAGTATCAGCACTTATAGCCCATCGCCAGTAGAAAGCTGGCGGTGGGTTTTTCTTTTTATGCCAATAACCGAGACCAAAGCACAGAGAGTAGAGCGCCTGAAGCGGGAGAAGAATCCCTGGCAGGGGCTCGACGAAATTCGCCGCTTCGCGCGGGGAGGATTCGCTTCGATTCCTCCCGAATGGCTTGGCACGTACTTCCGCTGGTGGGGCGTGTACACCCAGGGAGACGGCGCAGGCGTCGTCGGCGGCAAAAATGGCGAAGGCCGTGCGCTGCCGTACTTCATGTTGCGCATTCGAATTCCCAACGGCCTGCTGACCTCCCACCAGCTTCGAACGATTGCCGACATCACGCAACGCTACGCACGCAATATTGCCGACCTCACCGTGCGTCAGAACATCCAGCTTCACTGGGTGACGATTGAAGATCTTCCCGAAATTCTGGAGACGCTGGAGTAGCGTTGGCCTCGGCAGCCTGGGTGCGTGCGGCGACGTCACCCGAAACGTTACCGGCTGCCCTGTAGCAGGCGTGGATGCCGATGAAATCGTTGACGCTTCGCCGCTCGCGCTCGAGATCTCGCGCTTTCTGGCGGGAAATGCCGAGTTCTACAACCTGCCCCGTAAGTTCAAGATTTCCGTCACCGGATGCCGTGTCTGGTGCGCTTACCCAGAGATCAACGATGTCGGGCTCACGGCCATCACTCGCACGCTGCATGGGAAGGATGAAATCGGCTACTCGCTGCGAGTTGGTGGCGGTCTTTCGACTCAGCCTTACTTGGCCAGTCGTCTGCCCGTATTTCTGCGCACAGACCAGGTACTTCCGGTGGTCAAAGGCATCGCGGAACTTTTCCGCGATTCCAGCCAGCTTCGTGAGCACCGCGAGCGTGCGCGCCTGAAATTTCTTTTCCTGCGTGACGGGTGGACTATCAGCGACTTCCAGAAAGAGCTGGAACGCCGCATCGGTTTCCGCCTCGATCCCTCGCCCGAAGAAAATCCTCCCGACGATGTCTATCGCGACCATATCGGAATCCATGCTCAACGGCGGCCGGGCCTGGTCTACGTAGGCGCGGCTGTATTGCGCGGCCGCATCAGTGGCGAGCAGATGTGCGCAGCCGCGAGCCTGGCGGAGCGGTTTGCGGGTGGCGAACTTCGCACCACCAACATGCAGAACCTGATCGTCGTGAACGTGCCGGAAGCGAATGCCGCACATCTCGCAAGAGAGTTGGATGATATCGGCCTGCGTGTCGGTGGTTCTCCCTTCTTCCGCGGGATCGTTGCGTGCAGTGGCAGCGAGTTCTGCAAACTCGCGATCACCGAGACCAAGAGTTTCTCTCGCTGGCTGGTCGAGGAACTGGATGAAAGGCTTCCGGGATTTGGGCAGCACCTTAAGCTGCACGTCACTGGCTGCCCCAACAGCTGCGGCCAGCACTGGATCGCCGACATCGGAATCGAAGGCAAAAAACTGAAGCTCGGCGAGCATTTTCAGGACGCCTATTACTTCTGCCTGGGCGGTGCGGTAGGCCTGCATCAGTCCATCGCGCGTCCAGTGGGCTATCGCTGCCTTGCCGCCGAAGTTCCTGATGCGATCGAGCGCCTGCTGCGCCGCTACCTCGCCGCCCGCGAGCCTGACGAAAATCTGCGCCAGTTCTTTGCCCGTCACAGCGACGCGGAATTGCGCGAATTTCTGGCCGGAGGGCTGACCGAAGCTGTCGCGCGCGACCTGCCCACAGAGCGCGTGCCGCTTGGAGTCGAGGGATAACGCCATGAAAGCGCTTTTCCCCATGTTCGTGAAACTCGAAGGACGCCGCGTCCTGGTGGTGGGCGCGGGCTCGGTGGGTGAGCCCAAGATTCGCGGCCTGTTGGACACCGGAGCAAATATTCGAGTGGTTGCCCTTCAGGCGAGTGAAGCCGTTCGCGGATGGGCTCGAACTGGGGAGATCACGCTGGAAGAGAGGGCTTTCACGCCAGCCGATCTGGAAGGAGTATTCGTCGTTGTGGTCGCGACAGCTTCGCGACAAGTGAACCAGCAAGTTTTTCGCGAGGCCCAGCAGCGGGGAATTCTCTGCAACGTGGTGGATGTGCCCGAGCAGTGCGACTTTTTCTATCCCGCGGTGGTTCACCGGGGCGATCTGCAAATCGCGATTTCAACTTCGGGTCAGAGTCCGTCACTGGCCCAAAAACTCCGGCAACAACTGGAGCGGCAATTCGGTCCCGGTTATGCCAGCTGGGTGAGGGAACTCGGTGAGACCAGGCGCCTTGTGCTGGCGAGCGATCTCGAGCCGGAGCGCAAGAAAGATCTTCTGCATTCGCTGGCGAGCAGGGAAGCATTCGAAGCGCTGGTCAGTACCAATGGCAACGGCAACGGTAACGGCAAGTCTGCGCAAAACGGAAAGGAACACAAGTCATGAAAGGGAAAGTCTTTCTGGTTGGCGCAGGCCCCGGAGATCCTGAACTTCTCACGCTGAAGGCTGCTCGCCTTCTGCGCAATGCCGACGTGGTGCTGCATGACGAACTGGTGGGAGAGCAGATTCTTCAGCTGATTCCTTCCCATGTGCAGCTCTACAACGTGGGCAAGCGCTGCGGCACAAAGAAGATTACCCAGGACGAAATCAATTTCCTGATGGTCAGTCTGGCCGCGTCCGGCATGCAAGTCGTGCGGCTCAAGGGTGGCGATCCTCTCATCTTCGGGCGGGCCGGAGAGGAGATAGAAGCTCTGGAGAGGGCGAACATCGATTTCGAGATTGTGCCCGGCATTACCGCCGCTCTCGGCGCGGCTGCTGATGCGCAGATTCCCTTGAGCCACCGCGGCACTTCACCGGCAATCATTTTCCTGACCGGACATCGCGCAACCGAATCCGATCCAACCGATTGGCGTGCAGTCGTCAAGACACGCGCCACTCTCGTGATCTACATGCCCGGCCATGAATATGCAGCGCTGGCTGCCAAGCTCAAGAGTGCTGGGCTTTCCCACGGCACCCCTTGCTCAATCATTTCCCGCGCGACCACACCGGAGCAGCAAGTTCACGCTACGAATTTGGCTGATCTGCACCTCTCGCCCAGACTTCCCGCGCCAACTCTCTTGGTTGTCGGTGACGTACTTCGTCACGCCGGGCGCCGTTTTCGTGAACTCGCTGCCTGGGGTGCTGGTTTGGCCGCCGGGTCATTTCCCTTTATCCAGACAGAGCTTGATCGATCCACTCCACTTGCATCCACGAACGAGGACCCCAGGGTATGAGAGAAGAAGTAGAGAGAATTCATCATTTGGCCGAGCAATGGAGTCCGGAGGATGTCCTGCGCTGGGCGTTCACGAACTTCGGGAAGCACGTCGAAATGGCATCCGGTTTTGGAGCCGAAGGAGTCGTGCTTATCGACATCACGGCGCGGGTGCAGGCGGACTTTCGCGTGTTCACCCTGGATACAGACTTCTTGTTTCCCGCAACCTATGCCCTTATCCAGCGAATCGAGAAGCGTTATGGCATTGAGGTGGAGAGAATCAAGTCCGCGCTGACGCCGGAAGACCAGGAAAGGCTCCACGGGCCGGCGCTATGGGCCCGCGATCCTGACCGCTGCTGCAACCTCAGAAAAGTAGAGCCCTTGCGGAGAAAGCTGTCTCAGCTCAACGCCTGGGTAACCAGCATCCGCCGCGACCAGACTGCCGCGCGAGCCACCGCCCGCAAAATCGAATGGGACTCAAAGTTTCACCTGGTCAAGGTTAACCCGCTTGTGGATTGGACATCCGATCAAGTATGGCGGTACATCCGCGAGCACAATGTTCCCTACAACCCGCTTCATGATCGCAACTATCCCAGCATCGGCTGCACTCATTGCACCCGTGCGATCGAGCCGGGTGAAGATCAGAGAGCGGGACGCTGGTCGGGCTTGGAGAAGACAGAATGCGGCCTGCACGTTGCGGACGAGCAGCCGAGCGGGCTGATTGCACGGATTGATCCCGCGCCTGCACTGGCTGCGTCTGACTAGCTAAGAGGAAATGTTGTTCGTTTGAAGAACGTGCGACTCGGCCCCGTGCGAGTGGCCGCTATCGATCCCGTGATGTCGATAGAACTTTGCCAGACCATCGCGCCCCATATACCGCTCGAGAACCGATGGCTCCGTTTGGCGCAGATCGACTACCACCAGTCCGTCCAGCACATTCGAAAAGTGTCGGTCGACGTTGAACCCTACAAGCTCGCCACCCACTTTTGCGTACTGCTTCAGCAAAATCGGCAGGCCTTTGCCGTCTACTTCCATGTCCGAGATTGGCTCCGCCAGCTGGTTCAGGTCCCGCAGCGCGTTACACATGGCTTGCCAGTCCCACGTCCGCAGCATTGGCGGACGGAACGGTTTTCGGGGGTGAATCAGTCGCGCCAGTTGGTTGTCCGTTCTCTTGGATTCAAAATAGCGGACGATCAGCTCCCGCGACGCACGGTTGTAATTATTGCTGATGCTGACTGCGCCAAACAACAACGGGGTTTCCGGGTTCGCCGCCACGAAGCGAGCGATGCCTTTCCATAGCAATAGGAGTGGCGCGTATTGCCGCTGATACTCGACGCGCACGAATGAGCGTCCAAGTTCCAGCGCCGGACCTATTTTCTGAAATAGCTGTGCGTCGTACTTGAAGAGCGTGCTGGTGTAGAGGCCTTTCACACCAAAGCGGGAGATGATCTGCTCGCTGTTGCCGGCTCGATACGCGCCTACGATTTCGTGTTTCGCGCGATTCCAGAGGATGAGGTGCCAATAGTACTTATCAAAGTTGTCGAGGTCTGTTTTCTTGCCCGTGCCCTCGCCGACTTCGCGGAAAGTCACTTCCCGCAGACGTCCGATTTCGCGAAGGGCGCTTGGCGCCTCATCGGCTCGCAGGGCAAATACGCAGAAATCGCCATTCTGCACCACGCAGCGTTCACCAGGCAGAGCTTCTATTTCGGAACTTAACGCATGCTGAGGCGCTGCTTTATCGATCGGCTGCTTCGCCTTCTGAGGGAGAACTGCCTGGACTTTTGCTTGTAGCTGTGCGTCGGCCTTGCCGCGGTGTGCCAAAAGATAAGTTCGCCAGCGAAGATAGTTTGTCGCCTCGCGGGAATTTGACATGGCTGCGAACAACTCCGCCGAAATCGCGCTCCCAATGCGAATCTCGACCTTCTTGCCTTGTTTTTGCAGAAACTCCTGCAGCAGAAATGCCGTCCGCAACCGGGGGTGAATCAGGCCGAGCAGCTGAAAACCAACGCTATTGCGTCCGCAGAAATAGACAGGCAGGGCTGCGGCTCCGGTAGCGCGAGCCAAACGTGTTGCGACATCATTCCACTGCGGATCAACGATGGCGGCTTCCGGCAAACGCCAATGTGACACTTCTCCGGCGGGAAATACCGCCAGCATGCCTCCTTGTTTTAGCCAGGTGTGCGCGTCTTTGAGCGCGCGGCGGTTGCGATCCGCCGATTTCGGAGTTCTAAACGGATCCACAAAAATGCAATGACTCTCCAGTTCCGGCAAACCAGCGAGCAGGAAGTTAGTCATTATCTTGACGTCGGGGCGCACTCGAGAAAGCACGACGTCCAAGACCGCGCCATCGAGGACGCCAAAAGGATGATTGGCAACCACTACGGTTGGGCCGGTTGCTGGTATTCGGCTCACGTCCGCCGCCGCGATCTTCAGGTCGATCTGCATCTCGAGCAGCAGATTTTCCAGCAGGTAACCGTCTCCTCGTTCGCGTGCCCTCAGATAGAGTTCGTCGATCTGGCGCAGGGGAAGAAGCTTGCCCGCCAGAGGCGGCAGGCCAGAGAACTCAGCGGCGTCCGCCAGCACGCCGGGTGGTGATGCTTCCCCGTCCGGCCGTAAAGTTGGCATTCTGAATCGTTACCGCAGCCGCTTTGCATGGAGATGAATGACAAATTAAACGTCTGTGAAAGTGCGAAATGAAACCAAGGTAGTCAACCTCCGCGAGCCAGCGGTAGTCGTCTGCAACATATACATTCTAAAGCCGTTATTTGGACAAACAAGGCACTTTAAGCCTGTCAATAGCGCGCCCGGTCCCGTATACTCGTACGACTGTCCCCTTGCTGATTCCTTATTGAGAGACATGCTTTTGACAGCCCCTAGAAACCGGCCGCTCCGTCTCCTTCTGCTCGCAATCATTTTTTTATTGGCATTCGAAGGGACACCGCTGGTCGCTGCCAATGCGCCCGCTGACACCCCAAATCCCGCACTGAAACCGATCCTGAGTTACATTTCATCGGGCTGGAATGTGCTCACTCGCTCGATGACGCGCTGCGACAGCGTGGTCGATCCGAAGTTACCGGATCAATCTGTGCTTTACTTACCCGCCGATTTCGCCGTTCCTCCTGCGGTCGAGAAGTTGCAGCAAGATTGCAAGGTCGACGTTGAGCATCTACCCATCGTGATTCAGAAGTTGGGACAAGTCGACGTCAGCTCGATCAAACGGCCAGGTCTTCTTTATCTGGAGAAGCCGTACGTCGTGCCGGGCGGGCGATTCAACGAAATGTACGGATGGGACAGCTACTTCATTATCCGCGGACTCATCGAGGATGGACGAGTCGATCTCGCCCGTGACATGGTCGACAATTTCTTTTTTGAAATCGACCATTATGGTGCATTCCTGAACGCGAACCGAACGTATTACCTGACTCGCTCGCAGCCGCCGTTCCTCAGTTCGATGGTGATGGCGGTGCTCAAAGCGGGAGGAACGGGCGGCCGAACTGATCGCGCGCTGGCTACAAAGCGCTTACGATCACGTGAGCCGCGACTACCAGTTATGGATTCGGGAACCACACCTCGCGGGAACTACCGGTCTCTCGCGCTATTACGATTTCGGCGACGGACCTCCGCAGGAAGCCTTGCAGGACGAGAGCGGCCACTATCGCCAGGTGATGGCCTATTTCCTGAGTCATCCCGAAACGGCGGACGATGACGTAGTGACAATGAAGGCAGGCGAGACCAATCCTGACGCGTCCGGTTTCACATTCACGCTCCAACTGTGCGAGAGCGACCAACACGCGACTTCCGGTTCCCACTGCGATCCCGTGAAGAACCTTTCGTTAAGCCGGGATTTCTACAAGGGCGACCGCAGCATGCGTGAGTCGGGTTACGACATATCATTTCGTTTTGGCCCTTACGGAGCTCAAACCCACCATTACGCGCCGGTTTGTCTGAACAGCCTGCTCTACAAGACCGAGATGGACCTGGCCGAGATGGCCGAGACTCTCGGCAAGAAGAGTGATGCCCAAAGCTGGCGCAAGCGTGCTGACGAGCGCAAAGTCGCAATGAACAAATATCTGTGGGACGCCGAGCGCGGCATGTTCTTCGACTATGACTTCATGACTCAGAAGCGTTCCGCGTATGAGTACGTCACCACGTACTTTCCGCTATGGGCGGGCCTTGCTACTACCCAGCAGGGCAGTGCCCTCGCAAAAAATCTTGCGGTGTTTGAACAGCCCGGAGGACTCGTCATGAGTCGTCATGAGACGGGCGTGCAGTGGGACTTTCCCTGGGGATGGGCTCCCAATCAGCTTCCCGCAATCGAAGGCCTGCGCCGTTACGGTTTCAACGCCGATGCCGACCGCCTCTCCTACAAATTCCTGACCACCGTCCTCACCAACTTCAAGAAGCAAGGCTATATCGTGGAGAAGTACAACGTCGTGAACGGCACGACGGAAGCGAATCTGGCGTCGGGATACAAAATCAACGTCGTCGGCTTCGGCTGGACCAACGGCGTCTTCCTGTCATTACTGCACGCTTTGCCTGCGAAGGAGATAAACAAGTTGGCGGATGAATCACCGCAGGCATCAGAACAAAAGAAGTAAGACGTCTTCGGAGTCTGGCCAACAAAAACCCCACAGCATTAGCAACCGAAGGCGTGCCTAGCCGATTTCCGCTAACGCCTCTTCTATTCCCGCGTGGCCCGGTTCCGGAGTCGCCCCAACATTGCTGGCTACCCAGGCGCCCGCCCGGTTTGCCATCTCGTTCATTTCCGCCAGCGGCGTCTTGCGCAGGTAGCAGTTCACCAGGCCGGCCGTGAAGGCGTCTCCTGCTCCAATAGTGTCGGCCACTTCAATCTCAAATCCGGGATGAGCGTGAGTTTCGGTGACGTCCGCCAACACGCTTCCGTGCTCACCACGCGTGACGCAGACCAGCTTCAGCCGCTGTGTCTCGCGCAGCCGTTGCGCCGACGAGACGTCGCCGTCATACGCCAGCCCGAGCAACCGCATCACGTGAGGCAACTCTTCGTGATTGAGCTTTGCGATATCGGCGATGGTGAAGGCTGAAGCGAGAACCTCCGCGCTATAGAACGATTGCCGCAGGTTTACATCAAAAATCTTCGCCGTCTCCGGCCGTGACGCCTGGAGGAAGGCGCGTATCGTCTCGCGGGACTGTGTCGATCTTTGCGCCAGTGATCCGAAACAGATCGCATCCGCTTGTTCAGCGAGCATCCGCCATTGCGGCGTCCATTCCAGAAAGTCCCAAGCGACGCCCTGAATGATTTCGTAACGCGGTTGCCCGGCACCGTCG